>JBIQLL010000005.1:17208-145617 GCA_044464425.1 Solirubrobacterales bacterium
GAATCAGCGCCGGCCCCCACTGAAGCGCGTGCGAGTCGCCGAACAGCACCACCTTCTTTTCTGAGTCCCGGCGTCCGTAGACGCAGACGATCGGCTCGATCCGCCGGCCGTGCGCCCGGCAGTTGTCGCGCACGAGCTCCCCCTCGTCCTTGCGGGCGGAATCGAGGCTCGGCTTGAACTGGTCTGCCGTCCCCTGGGTGGGAGACTCGGCGACGACGAGAATCGTGACAACCGTGATGACGCCGACCAGGGATAGTCGGAGTTGGGCCATATGTGCCCGCAACCGGAACCCGAGGTTCAGGTTGCGGATTTGAGGGAATTTTTAGGTCTCGGTGACCGGTCCCCGACCTGGCTCTAGAGTTGGGTCATGCCCGAGGACTTCATCCACATCTTCGAGCCGGGAGATCCGGACCGGACGCTGCTGCTGCTTCACGGCACCGGCGGGGACGAGAACGACCTGGTCTCGCTCGGCCGGCAGCTCGCGCCCGGCGCCGGCATCCTCAGCCCGCGCGGTCGCGTGCTGGAGAACGGGATGCCGCGCTTCTTCCGGCGCCTGGCGGTGGGCCAGCTCGACATCCCGGACCTGCTCGCGCGGACCGACGAGCTGGCCGACTGGGTGGAGGCCGCGGCCGGCGATTACGCGTTCAATCCGGCAGGGGTGATCGGGCTGGGTCTTTCGAACGGCGCCAACATCGCGGTCAGCCTGCTGTTCCGCCGCCCCGGCACCTTGGCCGGTGCGGCGCTGCTCAGGCCGATGCTGCCCTACCCGCCCGCCGATGATCTCGACCTAGCCGGTGCGCCGGTGCTGGTCGCCTCGGCCGGGCAGGACCATTACGTCCCGCCGGCGGAAAGCGAGGAACTGGCCCGTCAGCTGAAAGCTCATGGAGCGAACGTCGAGTATCTGTTCGACCCCGACGCGGGCCACGGACTCACGCAGGAAGACCTGAAGGCGACCCTCCACTGGCTGGCAGAGAACCGACCCTCTGCCGACAAATTACCATAATGTTGATCGGCTTTCCATAGATTTGCCGCCCGCTGATTCACCGGGCGACTTCACATGACACGAACAGGAGAAAAATGAGCAACGAAGAGAAGCAGTACGGCCCCGACACGAACGCGATCCGGGCCGGCCACGCGCCCGATCCGGCGACCAACGCGCTGGCGGTCCCGATCTACCAGACCGTGGCCTTCGAGTTCGACGACGCGCAGCACGCGCAGGACCTGTTCGCGCTGGCCGAGCCGGGCAACATCTACACCCGGATCATGAACCCGACCTGGAACGTGCTCGAGGAGCGGCTCGCGGCGCTGCAGGGCGGGATCGCGGCGCTGGTGCTGGCCTCGGGCCAGGCGGCGGTGCTCTACTCGGTCCTCAACGTGACCCGGGCCGGGGACAACATCATCTCGACCTCGACCATCTACGGCGGCACCTACAACCTGTTCGCCCACACGCTCCCGCAGTACGGGATCGAGGTCCGCTTCGCCGATCCGGACCGGCCCGAGAGCGTCGAGGAGCTGGCCGACGAGAAGACCCGCCTGGTCTTCGGCGAGGTGGTCGGCAACCCGCGGCTCAACGTGCTCGACGTCGAAGCCTGGGCGGGCGCCGCTCACGCCAAGGGCCTGCCGCTGATCGTCGACAACACCGTTCCGACCCCGGTGCTGGCCGACGTGTTCGGGCTCGGCGCCGACATCGCGGTTCACTCGGCGACCAAGTTCATCGGTGGTCTCGGGACCACGCTCGGGGGCGTGATCATCGACTCCGGCAACTTCGATTGGCCCGCCAACAGCGAGCGCTTCCCCGGCCTGACCCAGCCCGACCCCTCGTACCACGGGGTCGTGTGGAGCGACGCGCTCGGCCCGGCGGCCTACGTCGGTCGCGCCCGGACGGTGCTGCTCCGCAACATGGGCGCGGCGCTCTCGCCGTTCAACGCCTTCATCCTGCTCCAGGGCATCCAGACCCTGCCGCTGAGGATGGAGCGCCACAGCGAGAACGCCCTGGCGGTCGCGAATCACCTGCAGGGTCACGCCGGCGTGACCTGGGTCTCATACCCGGGCCTCGAAGGCAGCCCCGGCTACGAGACCGCGAAGAAGGTCCTGCCGAACGGGGCCAGCGCGCTGATCACCTTCGGGATCGAGGGCGGCCGCGACGCCGGGCGCAAGTTCATCGACTCGCTGGAGATGTTCTCCCACGTGGCCAACATCGGTGACGCCAAGTCGCTGGCGATCCACCCGGCGACCACGACCCACTCGCAGCTCAACGACGAGGAGCTGGAGAGCGCCGGGGTCAGCCCGGACATGGTCCGCCTCTCGGTCGGCATCGAGTCGCTCGAGGACATCAAGGCCGACATCGACCAGGCCCTGGCCAAGGCGAGTTAGTTGACGGGCGATTCAGCCCGAAACGCGCTGCTCCCGGACGAGCGTCCGGGAGGCGTCGGCGTTGTCGAGACAAAGCGGGCGGTCGTCTTCGCGGGCGACCGCCCGCTGACCCTCGCCTCCGGCGCCACCCTGCCGGAGGTCGAGGTCGCCTACGAGACGTACGGCGAGCTCAACCCCGAGAAGTCGAACGCGGTCTTCATCTGCCACGCGCTCTCCGGTGACGCCCACGCGGCCGGTGTCCACGAGGGCGACGACCCGGCCCGGCCCGGCTGGTGGGACAACATCGTCGGCCCCGGCCGGCCGCTGGACACCGACCGCTTCTTCGTGATCTGCGCCAACGTGCTCGGCGGCTGCAAGGGCACGACCGGCCCCTCCTCGCCCGACCCGGCGACCGGCAAGCCGTACGGCCTCCGGTTCCCGCTGGTCCAGGTTCGCGACCTGGTCGAAGTACATCGAGGGCTGCTGAAGGAGCTCGGGATCGAGCGGCTGCTCGCCGCGGTCGGCGGTTCGCTCGGGGGGATGCAGGCGCTGCAGTGGGCGATCGACCACCCGACCGAGATCGACGGCGCCGCGATCATCGCCGCCTCGGCCCGGCTCTCGGCCCAGAACATCGCCTTCTCCGCGGTCGCCCGCGAGGCGATCATGCGCGATCCCGACTTCGCCGACGGCGACTACTACGAAAATGAACGCCGGCCGGACGCCGGGCTCGCCCTGGCCCGGATGATCGGCCACATCACCTACCTCTCGGAAGAATCGATGCGGGAGAAGTTCGGTCGCCGCATCCAGGACGCGGAAGTTCCCCGCTACGGCTTCGACGTCGATTTCCAGGTCGAGAGCTACCTCCACTACCAGGGCCAGTCCTTCGTCGGGCGCTTCGACGCGAACACCTACCTCTACATGGGCCGGGTGATGGATTACTTCGATCCGTTCGAGGACCGGGTCCACGTTCAGAACCAGCTCAGCCAGGGCGACACCAGCTTCCTCGTCCTCTCCTTCGACTCCGACTGGCGCTTCTCGACCGAGCACGCCCGGGTGATGGCCTCGGAGCTCCGGGGGACCGGCGCGCCGGTGACCTTCCAGGAGATCTCCTCACCACACGGTCATGACTCCTTCCTCTTCGCCGATCCGGTCGAGTACCACCGCACGGTCGCGGGCTATCTCGACCGCCTAGCCGACCAGCGGGGCATCGCGCCGCGGAAGGCCGCAGCTTGAGACCGGACCTGGACATCGTCGCCTCGCTGGTCGGCGAGGACCAGCGGGTGCTCGACCTCGGCTGTGGCGACGGAGCCCTGCTCGAGAATCTGATCAGCGCGCGGGGCTGCTCCGGGCTCGGGGTCGAACGCGAACTGGACGATTTCCACGCCTGCATCGCCCGCGGCGTTCCGGTCACCCAGGGTGATCTGGAGGCCGAGCTGCCGCGGTTCGGGGCCGGGGATTTCGACGTTGCGGTGCTCTCCCTGACCCTCCAGGCGGTCAGCCGCCCGGACCGGGTGCTGACCGAGATGAAGCGGGTCGCGCCGCGGCTGGTCGTCTCGCTGCCCAACTTCGCCCACTGGAAGCTGCGGACCACGGTCGCGTTGCGGGGGCGGATGCCGGTCACCGACGCGCTCCCGTACCAGTGGTACGACACCCCGAACATCCACCTCTGCACGATCGACGATTTCGAACAGCTCGCCGACGAGCTCGGCCTCCGGGTCGAGCGTCGCATCCTGATCGATGCCCAGGGCCACCGCGCTCCCGCGGTCACCCGCCGGGCCCCGAACCTGCTGGCCGAGCGAGCGGTGTACTCGCTGACCGCGGGCACCGGCGAGGATCCCGTCGCCTGACGTCAATCTGGGCGAAAAATTACCGAACGAGCGACAGTTTTTTTGTTGACAGCACTCGGTTAGGCTCTCAATAGGCCGGTAATCCTCGGCCGAACCAGTCAGGGAGTACCGACAACTTGCGGGCCTCAAGGCGTCGAACCCCGTCGTACACCGAATGGAGATTTGACGTGCCTAAAAGTTGGCAGGGGAAGTTGACCCGTTTTCTGATCGCATCACTGATCGCGACGGCGGCCATGCTCGGCTTGGCCGGCGCCGCGCAGGCGGCGAGCGGCCAGGTCGCGATCGTCGCGACAAACACGCCGCCGCAGCCTTCGGGCGCGCCGACCAATTACGTGATCAATTTCACCTGCTCGGCCACTATCGTCGAGAGCTGCGGTGCGGACCCGGCGGTCACCATTCCGATCGACGTCACCTCCTCGATCCCCGGCACGCCACCGCTCTCCGACTGGACCTTCAACGTGACCAGCAGCACCCCCGGCCTGATCACCGGCTGGTCGCTGGTCGGTGGCGAGATCGTGGTCGAGCTCGATGAATCGCTGATCGAGCCCGGGCAGTCGATGACCATCAACCTCTCGGTCACTCCGCCCAACGGCTACACCCCGGACGGCACCAGCTGGGAGATCCAGCCCACCTATGAATCGAGCACCATCCCCGAGACCGAGGCGCCGACCGCAGCGATCGGCGAGGCCGACGCAGCGGCAGACATCAGAGTCTCCAAGAACACCAACGACGGCGGCTCGATCTACGTGGTCGGCAACCAGGTGATCTACAACATCACCGCCAGCTGCAACCCCGGTTTCCCGGCCGGCAGCCTCTACCTCGATGACGCCCGGCTGGTGGACACGCTGCCGCCCCAGGCGATCTTCGTCTCGGCCAGCCCGGCCCCGACCTCGGCTCCGACCCCGCCGGCCCCGGGTGGCCAGGTGGTCTGGAACTTCGACAATCCGTCGGGCATGCCGCCCGGCTGCGTCGGGAACCCCGGCGGCACCGCCAACTATCAGGTGATAGTCGAAATTCCGGACACGGTGCCCGACGAGACCGTGGTCCACAACGAGGTCACGATGTTCGGGACCCCGATCGGTGAGACCGACGAGCTGTCCACGACCGCGACCAAGGACATCACCGCGATCGACGTGCCGCCGGACGATCCCGGCGAGTTCCTCGGCAAGGGCTCACAGGGCCCGCTCGAGATCGAGGGGCTGGGACTCAAGGGCACCTACCCGGGCCACTGGATCACGCCGATCGACACGACTCCGAGCCAGAACCCGGGCACGGCCGAGGGCCGGTACACGGTGACCGTCAACTACCCGGCTTCCCGGGCTTACACGACCGACCTGGTCGACCCGGTGCCCTGCCTGACCAACAAGACCGGGGTCAAGTACAGCTCGCTGCCCGTGACCGGTGACGTCAACGGCTCCGCCTCGGCGCCGATCTGCGCCCAGCCGGCCTTCCACCCGACCGTGGTCAGAGTCTCGTCGGCCAGCATGCCGCAGGCGATCGCCGCGAGCTGGCAGATCGAGTACATCCTGACCGACGGCACCGTGATCCCGGTCTCGGTCGGAAGCCTCAGCGGGACCAGCGCGTTCTTCCCGGTGCCGGCCGCCAACGTCGGTGATGTCGCCGCGGTCCGCCTGCCTCCCGAGGCCAACCTGACCGACCGCTCGATGACCATGGACGTCTGGGGGTACGCCGACATCGCGACCCAGGGCGGCGAAATCCTCGAGGACATCGCCGCCGGCTCCGCCTACCCGGTCGGCGAGACCGATCCGGCCCGGACCTCCCGCCACGCGGCCGAGCTCTACATCGAGCCCAGCCTGCTCCAGCTCGCGGTGCACAAGAGCTTCGGCAGCTACGGCTCCGCGGCCGGCGGCACGACCACGCTCAATCTGGTCGGTGGGATAACCGTTCCCCCGGCGGCCGTGCTGCCCGGCCCGGCGGTGCTGGCCGACCTCCTGCCCGACGGGATGGAGTGGGCGAACCCGCCCGGCGGCGGGACCGCCAACTTCACCCTGAGCCAAGGCCTGAACAACATCGGCTCGATCACGGGCGATGTCGAGTACATCGAGAACTACGAGGGAACCGGCCGCAACCTGATCAGGGTCAGCTTCGATCCCGGTGACTTCCCCGGCGCGGGCTATTACCGCCTCACGCCGCCCTCGAATTTCATCCGGGTCTCGGTGCCGCCGGGCGCGAGGGTTTACACCAACACCGCTGACATGTTCGCCTCCGGCGCGGGCCGCGACACCTCTTCCGAGTGCGGCGCCGCCCAGGGCACCGACATCTCGAACTTCGAGTCGGAGGATCCACTCGATCTGGACGGCGACGGCGTGGTCGAGCAGAACTATTGCTCGTTCAACGCGACGCTCTCGGTGCCGGGCATCCCCGGTCCTGCGTTCTCGCTGACCAAGCAGGTGCAGGGTGAGCTCGACGCGGCCCCCAAGGGCCCCGGCGGAGTCGCCCAGACGACCAACGGCGGCACCGGCGAGTACACGATCGTCTGGCGCAACACCGGCACCGATGATCTCGACCAGCCGGTCGCCTACGACATCCTCCCCTACATCGGTGACACCGGCGTCGATCAGGGACAGTCCTCGACCCCGCGGGACAGCGAGTTCCAGGTCATCTTCGACCAGATCACGCACCTCGATCCGGACGTCTCGGTTGAGTACTCGGATTCCAACAACCCGTGCCGGCCCGAGGTCTACCCCTCGGCGCCCGGCTGCGTGAACGACTGGGTCACCACCCCGGACGACCCGGCCGACGTCCGCGCGCTCAGGTTCACCTCCTCGGACACCTACCAGTCCAGCGAGTCGTTCGAGGTGCGTTTCCAGATCAAGTTGCCGGTCGGCGAGGTCAACACGATCGCTTGGAACAGCACCGCCGGCACCGCCGACGTCAATGGCACGGAGCTGCTGCCGGCCGAACCCCCGAAGGTCGGGATCACCGCTCCGCAGGACCCGGTCACCCCGACCCTCTCGACCGAGGTCTCCTCGGCCGATCTGGCGCCGGGCGATGAGCTCAGCGACACGATCGAGGTCGCCGACGCCGACAACATCAACGGTGATCTCGACTGGACCCTGTACGGGCCGGTCGACGTCGGTGACGCGGCCAACTGCGACGGGGTCGATTGGTCCGGAGCTCCGACCGCCGATTCGGGCAGCTTCCCGATCAGCGGTACCGGCAGCTACGAGACCGACCCGACGGCGGTCACCGATTTCGGTTGCTACGGCTATGAGGTGACTATCTCGAGCCCCGGCTTCACCGGTCCGGTCACCAGCCCGGTCGGTAGCCCGAACGAGATCGCGATCATCCGTCGTCTCAAGCCGACCGTGAGCACCAACATCTCGTCCGCTCGCGTCACCCCCGACGGCAGCGTGACCGACAAGATCACGGTCGGCGGCACCGAGGGACGCCCTGGCGAGATCCAGTGGAGCCTGGTCGGCCCGGTCCAGATGGATCAGAACTGGACCTGTGACTCGGTCAGCTGGGCCGGTGCGCCGGTCGTCGCCGACGGGACCCTGGCCACCACTGGCGATGGTGTTTACGACACCCCGGCCACGAAGGTGCCCGACCAGGGCTGCTACTCCTACGTCGTGTCGGTTGGCGGCACCGAGATCGGTGGCAGTGCCGAGAGCCCGGCCGGCAGCCCGAACGAGGTTGTTCTCGTCCGGACTGAGCCCGGCAACCTCACGGTGACCAAGAAGGCAGGCCGCCATCAGGTCCAGGTCGGCTCCAAGGTCCAGTACACGATCGTGGTCGAGAACAGCGGGCCCGGCCCGGTGCCGGACGTGAAGCTGGTCGACAAGCCGGCCAAGCCGATGAAGTTCGTCTCGGCCCACCCCAGCCAGGGAACTTGCAACGCGGAGTTCCCGCTGGTCTGTGAGCTCGGCACGATCGAAGCGGGCGGCAAGGCAACCGTGAAGGTGATGGCCGAGCCGCTGGTCGAGGGCAAGATCCCGAACACGGCGACCGCGTCAACCCCGGACCCCGAGGTGCCGCCGGCAACCGACAAGGAAGAGATCACCGGCAAGGTGAAGCTGAAGATCACGAAGATCGCCTCGAAGAAGAAGGTGCGGGCCGGAGGCAGGGTCACCTTCCGGATCCGGGTGACCAACCCGACCGCGGCGACCGCTCACAACGTGAAGGTCTGCGACCGGCCGCCGGCCGGCCTGGAGGTCATCCGGACCCAGCCCAAGGCGAAGCTCAAGAACGGTGCCTGGTGCTGGAAGATCAAGCGGCTTGCCCCGCACAGCTCGAAGACGATGAAGGTGATCGCCCGGACCCTGAAGGGGGCCAAGGGAAGGATCACCAACGTCGCCTGGGTTGAGGGCAAGAACGTGAAGCGGGCCAAGGATCGTGCGGCGATCCGCGCGATCGGCGCCAAGCGGCGGCCGGACCGAGTCACTGGTTGATCTGGCGGCGGGCGACAACCGTCGCCCTCGTACTCGCCGCGACCCTCGCGGCGAGTACGCCCGCCGTTTCGGCGGCTCCGCCCCCGGCCGGCCAGAAGATCAGCGCGCCGTCTCGCCTGGGCGGCTCGTACTCGGCCCGGCTGGTCGCCCCCACCCGGGCGACCGGTAGGCCCGGCGGCGGTGCGCTGCGGGCCCGGCTCGGCACCTCGACGACCTGGTCGCATAACCCGCAGGCACTGCTCGTCCTCGACTCCCGGGTCTACCGCGGGCGCGAGTGGCTGAAGGTCCTCTTGCCGGTCCGGCCGACCGGCGCATTCGGCTGGATCCCCCGCAACCGGGCGGTGCTCAGGCGCAGCGACCTCTGGGTCGAGATCCGCAAGCGGAACCGCTGGCTGCTCGCTTTCAAGAAGGGCCGGAGGATTCGCCGGTACCGGATCGTGATCGGCAAACCGGCAACGCCGACCCCGGCCGGCCTGGCCGCCGTCTATGAACGCAACCGGCAGCCGGATCCGCAGGCCTTCCTCGGCCCCTGGTCGCTGCCGCTGACCGCCTTCTCGCCGACCCTGAAGAGCTTCGGTGGAGGCCCGGGCCGGGTCGCGATGCACGGCCGCGGTGGCGAGAGTTACGCCGACCCGCTCGGCAGCGCCGCCTCCCACGGCTGCATCCGCGTTTCCAACCGGGGTATCCGCTGGCTCGCGCTCCACGCCGGCCCGGGCACCCCGGTGATGATCCGCAACCGCTGAGCAGAGCCGGAAATACCCATTCTCCCGGAAACCTGATCGGATTTCGGGTATATGTGTATCATCCGCTTTCTCACTGGTTCCGGTCATGACCCAACTCTCGACACCCACCTCGCCTCTTCCGGGCGCAATTCTCACCACCACCCAGCTCGAGCAGCTCAACGGGCTCGCCTCCTCGCTCAGCCCGGAGCAGGCGATCTGGCTGAGCGGCTACTTCGCCGGCCTCGGCCAGATGGCATCGACCGCGGTCGCACCCGGCGCCGCCCCCGCCCCGCACGCCCCGGCCAACGGAGCCGCAGCGAACGGCGCGGTTACCCGGGTCGTCACCATCCTTTTCGCCAGCGAGACCGGCAACAGCCGCGACCTCGCGAACTCTCTCTCCGAGGCGGCCCGGGGCCGCGGGCTCGAGACCCGGGTCAGTGACGTCGCCGATTACAAGGTGCGCTCGCTGAAAGAGGAGAAGGACCTGCTGGTCATCGCCGCCACACACGGCGAGGGGGATCCGCCCCAGACCGCGCTGGACTTCTTCGAGTTCCTCGAGGGCCGCAAGGCGCCGAAGCTGCCGGAGCTTCGCTTCTCGGTGCTGGCCCTCGGTGACTCCACTTACGAGCATTACTGCAGCGCCGGCCGGCGGGTCGACGAGCGCCTGGCCGAGCTGGGCGCCGAGCGCCTGGCCGAACGAGTGGAATGCGACGTCGATTACGAAGATGACGCCGAGGCCTGGATCGAAGCCGTGGTCGAGCAGCTCGCCGCCGACCTCGAAGCCGACGGTGCCGCCGCGGCCGTCCCCTCGTTCGCGGTTCCGGCCGGCGTCACCCCGGACGCGCCCGCCTTCGACAAGAAGAACCCCTTCCACGCCGAAGTGATCGAGAACCTCGTGCTGACCGGGCGCGGCTCGACCAAGGAGACCCGGCACGTCGAACTCTCGTTGGAGGGCTCCGGCCTCGAGTACAGGCCGGGCGACGTGCTCGGCATCCTGCCGCAGAACGACCCGGAACTGGTTGCGACCCTGCTCGACCGTCTCGGCCTGGCCGCCGACGCCGAGGTCGAGGTGAAGAAGGAGAAGCTGAGCCTGCGCGAGGCGCTCTCCAACCGTTTCGAGATCACCGCGGCCACCCCGCGCTTCCTCGAGCACTGGGCCGAGATCGCCGACGCCGAAGACCTGCGGAAGCTCGGCGCCTCCGAGCAGGCCAAGGAACGCATGGCCTTCCTCGGCGGCCACCACGTGCTCGACATCATCGATCGCTACCCGGTCGGCGAGCTCGAGGCCGCTCAGCTGCTGGCCGGTCTGCGCCCGCTCCAGCCCCGGCTCTACTCGATCGCCTCGAGTCTCGAGGCCGCCCCGGAGGAAGTCCACCTCACGGTCAGCACGGTCCAGTACGAGCTGCACGGGACCGAGCGCACCGGCGTCACCTCGGGCCACCTGGCCGGCCTCACCGAGGAAGGCGCGACGGTCCCGGTCTACGTCCAGTCGAACGAGCACTTCCACCTGCCCGATGACGACACGCCGATCGTGATGATCGGGGCCGGCACGGGCGTCGCTCCCTACCGCTCCTTCATGCAGGAACGCGAGGTCCGCGGGATCGAGGGCAAGTCCTGGCTGTTCTTCGGCGAGCGGAACTTCCGCAGCGACTTCCTCTACCAGGTCGAGTGGCAGGACCTGTTCCGCAGCGGCATCCTCGACCAGCTCGACCTCGCCTTCTCCCGGGACTCGGCGGAGAAGGTCTACGTCCAGGACCGGCTGCGCCGCCGGGGCCGCGAGCTCTACTCCTGGCTGGAGGACGGGGCCGCGGTCTACGTCTGCGGCGACGCCACCAACATGGCGCCCGACGTCCACACGGCGCTGGTCGACGTGATCGCCGAGCACGGCGGTCTGGACCAGGACGCCGCCGAGGAGTACCTCTCCGAGATGCGCCGCAGTCACCGTTACCGCCTCGACGTCTACTGAGCCCGATGGAACCGCACTCGGAAACGGATCGCAGCCGCGATCGCTCGCAGCCGCTTGAGAATCTCGGTCCGGACGAGACCCTCAAGGCGAACAGCAACTACCTCCGCGGCACGATCGAGGAGAGCCTCGCGAGCGAGATCACCGCGAGTGTCGCCGAGAGCGACAACAAGCTCCTCAAGTTCCACGGGATGTACCAGCAGGATGACCGCGACATCCGTGACGAGCGGCGGCGGCAGAAGCTGGAGCCGGAGTACACCTTCATGGTCCGGCTGCGCCTGCCGGGCGGTGTGGTCAGCCCCGGCCAGTGGCTGGCGATCGACGATCTCGCCCGCCGTTACGGCCGGGAGTCACTGCGCCTGACCACCCGGCAGACCTTCCAGTACCACTACATCGACCGGCAGAACCTGAGGACGACGCTGCAGGAGCTACGCGACGTGCTGATCGACACCAAGGCAGCCTGCGGCGACGACTCCCGCGGCGTGATGGCCACGGTCAACCCGCATCTCTCGGCGGTGCACGCCCAGGTCTACGAGCTGGCCAGCGAGGCCAGTGACCACGCCGTGCACAAGACCTCCGGCTACGAGGAGATCTGGTACCAGGAGGAGCGTCCGCCCGGGGAGAAGAAGGCGCCACTCAAGCAGGTGGCGACCGGCGATACGGAGGAGCCCTTCTACGGCAAGACCTACATGCCGCGCAAGTTCAAGATCGGCTTTGCGGTGCCGCCCAGCAATGACATCGACGTCTACAGCCAGGACCTCGGCTTCATCGCCGTGGTTGAGGACGGTGACCTCAAGGGCTTCAACGTCGCGGTGGGCGGCGGCATGGGCCGCACCGACCGCGCCCCGGAGACCTACCCGCGGCTCGCCGACGTCATCGGCTATGTCGATGCCGACCGGGTGATCCCGTTGATCGACGCCGTGATGAGCGTCCAGCGGGATTTCGGCGACCGGACGAATCGGGCCCACGCCCGCTTCAAGTACACGGTCGACGACAAGGGGGTCGACTGGATCAAGGCCGAGATCGAGCATCGGGTCGGCTTCGAGCTGGGACCGGTCAGACCCTACGAGTTCACCTCCAACGGTGACCCGCTCGGCTGGGTCACGGGCGAGGACGGCAAGGAGCACTGCACGCTCTTCATCCAGAACGGCCGCCTGACCAACCGGGGCGAGCGTCGCCTGCTGGACGGGATGCGGGCGCTGGCCGAGATCCACAAGGGCAGCTTCCTCTGCACCCCGAACCAGAACGTGATCGTCGCCGACGTCGAACCGGAAGACAGGCCGGCGATCGAGGCGGTGCTGGCGGAGTACGGCCTGGGTGAGTTCGAGGGCGCCAGCGCGCTCAGGCTCAACTCGATGGCCTGCGTGGCCTTCCCCACCTGCGCCCTGGCGATGGCGGAGAGCGAGCGTTACCTGCCGGAGCTGATCACCAAGGTCGACGTCCTGCTCGACAAGTACGGGCTGAGGGAGGACCCGATCACGATCCGCATGACCGGCTGCCCCAACGGCTGCGCCCGCCCGTACATCGCCGAGATCGCCCTGACCGGCCGCGCGCCCGGCAAGTACAACCTCTACCTCGGCGGCGGCTTCCACGGTCAGCGGCTGAACAAGATGCACCTCGAGAACGTCGGCGAGGAGGCGATCCTCGAGGCCCTCGACGAAACCCTCGGCAGCTACGCCCGCGACCGCGAGCCCGAGGAGCGCTTCGGTGACTACGTGATCCGCGCCGGCATCGTCCCCGAGGTCACCGAGGGCCGCTTCTTCAACGACTGAGGCGGCCGCAGCCCATCCGATGGTAAAATCGGACCCTACTCGTGTCAGGAGTGGGTCGTCACCAGACGACTTCACCCTCCGCAATACGGAGGGTAGGCGGGCAAAGGCCGAATTGAGCCGATGCCCGCGTTTTTGTTGCACAAACGTGACGTTTTCGTTGATCTTTGGCGTGCGAGTACCGAGCGCGACCCACGGGGCAGAGCCGGTTCCCGTAGGTCTCAACAGGTTTGGGTCCTGGCCGGCGGGGTAGATCTGAACCGTGGTCGGCAGGGGCCTCGGTACCGTCAGCGCGATCGTCATCTCGACGGTCATGCTCGGCCTGCTCGCCGGCGCGAGTGTCGCCTCCGCCCAGGGGCCGCGGGGACTTACGTCACCCAGCTATCCGGGCAACACGATCGTCGTGAAGCGGGACAACCCGATCGTCGCCGGCACGGTCGTCCGAGTCCAGCTGTCCGGCCACGCCCACTGGAACGATCCGCCCGGGGGGCCGTTCGACTCCGGGTACGGTCTCTGGATGTACGTGCAGGACGCGGCGGTCGACCCGGGCTGCGAGCCCTGGTTCGACGGGCAGCTGCAGAAGGGAATCAACATCCCGATCAACGCGACGACGGCGTCCAGCGGCTGGGTGATGCAAGGCGAGCTGGAGGTCCAGCGGGATTCAGATGCCAGTACCAGCGACGTCGACTGGGCGACCCGGTCGACCCCGTTCGTGGTGCGGCCCGGGGTGCACAAGATCCTGCTCTGTGCCTACCAGCGCTTCATCATCGATGACGTCGCCTCCTACCAGTTGCCGGTGCGGGTCAACCAGCCTTCCTGCCGCCCCAAGCGGCGAACCGTTCGCCGCACCCTGAGACTCGACTGCAACGTCAGCGGCAGGGTGAAGGTCCGCTTCAGCGGCCGCGGTACGCGACGGGTCGTCCCGGCCCGGCTCAGCCCGAAGAACGGGAACGGGAAGGCCTCGACCAGGCGGCTCCGACCCGGCCGTTACCGGGTGACCGTGCGGGCCGGGAAGATGAAGCTCGGGCGTGCCTTCACGATCCGGGTCCGGCGGTAAGCAAGCGAATCCGCTGGCGCCTGCCGGTTGCCCGTGATAAAAATGAAGAACGCGGTGTTCACGGAAGTCTGACTTGGGATCAGGTTTTCGGAAACTAACGGAGGAGGCAGGAGATGACCGAGGTGCGGAGGGGTGTCCGGATGCCCCGCTTGCGGGTGAAAGCGACGGTCGCGGCTGTCGCGGCGCTGACCCTCGCGGTCACCTTGGCCGGCATCTCACAGGCGGCGCTGCCGAACGTTCAGGCGAGCGCCCGCCACAAGGCCCCCCGGGCGAAGGTCACGCTCAAGGTCATCACGAAGAACCAGCGGACTCTGCTCAAGCAGAAGGCCCTGACCGTCAAGGTCCGGGCGAAGGGCAAGGTCAAGGTTCGGCTCAAGGCCAAGCTCGGCAAGAACGGCAAGCTGTTTCGCGCCAAGACCGTCCGCTTCAAGAAGCGCAAGACCCAGACCCGGAAGGTGCGGCTGCGCCTGACCCAGAAGGGCCGCAAGAAGCTCGCCACCTGTGGCGCCAAGGTGGTCCGGGTGACCGGCACCTACCGCAAGGCCCGCCACCGCAAGGCCACCGCTCGGAATCGAAAGCGTCTGGCCAAGGACCCTTCGCGCTGCGGTAGCAAGCCGACGCCCCCGGTCGAGCCGAAGAAGTCAACTTGCGATCCACTCGATCCGGCGATCTGCCTGCAGCCGTTCCCGAGCAACTACTACACCCGGTCCGATCCCTCGACCCCGACCGGCCTGCGGCTCGATTTCCCGCTGGAGGGGATGCCCGCCAACAAGGCGGGGGTCAAGGTGGATCCGACCGCGATCAACCGCAGTGACGGCTTCAGCCCCGGCAGCATGATCGTCACCAAGATCCCCGGCGTCGACACGCCGGCCGCCTTCACCAACACCGGTTTCGTGCCCGAGACGAACATGCACGACTACAGCCGGCCGGACCAGCCGGTTGTCGTCTACGACACCACGACCCACGAGCGCTGGCCGATCTGGGCGGAGCTGGACAGCAACCCGACCACGATCGCGCCGTACCAGGCGGCGGACCACGTCGGGGGGATCAACCTCAACCCGTCGAACACGGGACCGGTCAACCTGATCGTCCGCCCGGCCAAGAACTTCACCCCAGGCCACCGGTACGTGATCGCGTTTCGGAACCTCAAGGACGCGAGCGGTCAGCCGGTCGAGGCGCAGACCCCGTTCAAGACCTGCCGCGACGGGCTCGAGACCGATGACCCGGGACTGCTCTACCGCTGCGACCAGCTCAACCGGACTGTCTTCCCCGAGCTGGACCGTGCGGGCATCTCCCGGAACGGCCTGTACTTGGCCTGGGACTTCACGGTCGGCAGCGAGCAGAACACCACCGCCCGGGCGCTCCAGATCCGCGATGACGCCTACGCCCGCCTCGGTGACGACGACCTCTCCGACCGGTCGCTCGCCGGCAGCGACTCGCCGACGATCGAGGTGACCCATGCCTGCGGCGGCGGTTACACCGACTGCAGCGCCACCGCCACGGACGGTCTGCCACCGGTACCCGACGCGAACGTCTACCGGTACGTCGACGGCTTCGTCAAGAACGTCCCGTGTTACCTGAACAAGAACGGCTGCCCGGCCGGCTCGTCCTTTGACTTCAATCCGGACGGCACGGTCAAGTTCAATCCGGCGTTCAAGACCGACGTGCCCTTCCGTTGCCTGATCCCGGCTTCCGCGGATGACGGCGGGACCGCGGTGCCGGGCCGGGTCGGCATCTTCGGCCACGGCCTGCT
The DNA here is from genome assembly GCA_044464425.1 of Solirubrobacterales bacterium. Taxonomy (GTDB): domain Bacteria; phylum Actinomycetota; class Thermoleophilia; order Solirubrobacterales; family 70-9; genus 67-14. The sequence continues at coordinate 33,084 of JBIQLL010000005.1, forward strand.
CGGCAACCGCAGTCAGGTCTCGATCCAGGCGGTCTTCGCCAACCAGACCGGTCAGACCTGGTGCGCCACCGACTGGATCGGCTTCTCCTCGAGTGACCTGGTCGCGGGACTCGTGCCGGCGATGTCGAACCTCTCCAACTTCCACAAGCTGCCGGACCGCATGCAGCAGGGGTTCGTCAACTTCATGATGCTGGGCCGCGCCGCGATCCACCCGGACGGTCTCGCGACCAAGCCGGAGTTCCAGATCGGCGGCCAGTCCGTGATCGACACCGCCGCCGGCCCGGACAACCGCCTGCTCTACATGGGGATCAGCCAGGGCGGCATCATGGGAGCGGCCCTGACCGCGCTGGAGCCCGACGTGGACTTCAGCGTGCTCGCGGTGCCCGCGATCAACTACTCGACCATGCTCCGGCGCAGCGTCGACTTCGACCAGTATGCGGCGGCACCCGGGGTCGGTCTCTGGGCGAACTACCCCGACGAGGCGGTCCGGCCGCTCGGCCTCGGCCTGGTCCAGTTGATGTGGGATCGCGGCGAGGGGAACGGGTACGCGGCCAACCTCAGGGCCGGCAACGAACTGCCGAACACGCCGGCCCATCAGGTGTTGCTCCAACTGGCGGTCGGTGACCACCAGGTCACGAACGTCGCGGCGGAGGTCGAGGCCCGCACGATCGGGGCCACGCTCTACAGCCCGGGAGTCAACCCGGGCCGTCACTGGGACGTCGACCCGTTCATGGACATCTCACAGCAGGCCCCGCCGATCACCTCCGGCAACACGGCCGTCTACTACGACGGCGGCCCGCCTTCCTTCACCGGCACGGTCGGCCAGGGATCGCTGGTCGAGCCGGCCCTCAACGTTCCGCCGCGACCGCAATGGGGTTACGGCGGCGATTCCCATTACTACCCGTGGCAGTCGGTTGACGGCCGGGACCACGAGAGCACCTTCCTGGATGGAGCCGGGATCTCGGCCTGCCAGAGCGGCAGCTACTGCTACAGCAACGGCTGGACCGGTCCCTAGGACCGGGTCCGGTCAGCTGCCGGCCCGGACCTCATGGAGCCAGTCGAAACGGTCAGGGACCGTGCCGACCTGGATGCCGATCAGTTCCCGCCGGAGCCCGCCGGCGACCGGTCCGAGCCCGGTCGTCGGGGTCACGGCGCTGCGATCCGCGGTGACCAGGCGCTGGATCGGAGTGATGACGGCGGCGGTGCCGGTCGCGAAGATCTCGGTCAGCTCGCCGGCGGCGACCCCGGCTTCCCACTCATCGATGCTGATCGGTCGTTCCTCGACCCGGTGGCCGGCCTCGGCGGCGAGAGTGATCACGCTGTCCCGGGTCACCCCTTCGAGGATCGTGCCGGTGGTGGGCGGCGTGACCAGGGTCCCGTCGGCGAAGGAGAAGAAGACGTTCATGCTGCCGGCCTCTTCGACCCAGGTATTGGTCTCCGCGTCGGTGAAGAGCACCTGTGCGCAGCCGTGCTCCTTCGCCTCTTCCTGGGCGAGCAGCGACGCCGCGTAGTTGCCGCCGCACTTTGCCGCGCCGGTCCCTCCGCGCGCGGCCCGGGAGAGCTCGGTCGAGAGCCAGAGCGAGACCCCCTCCGGCCCGTCGTCGAAGTAGGAACCGGCCGGGCTGGCGATGACTCCGAACAGAGCCCGGTCGGTCGGGCGCACCCCGAGGAACGGCTCGACGGCGATCAGGTACGGCCGCAGGTAGAGGCTGTCGCCGTCCCGCCGGGGCACCCACTCGGAATCGATGGCGACCAGCGCCTCGACCGCTCCGAGGAATAGCTCCTCGGGGATCGCGGGAAGCGCGAGCCGCCGGGCGGAACGCTGGATGCGGGCCGCGTTGAGCTCCGGCCGGAAGGCGAAGAGGCGGTCGTCCGCGTGACGGTAGATCTTCAGCCCCTCGAAGACCTCCTGTCCGTAGTGGAGCACGCCGGCGGCGGGGTGCATCGGCAGCGGGGCGAGCCGCTCGACCCGGGCGTCGTGCCAGCCCTCGCCGCGATCCCACTCGACCAGCGCCATGTGGTCGCTGAAGTGCCGGCCGAACTGCGGCTCGGCCAGGACCCGCGCGCGCTGCTCCGCGGAGACCCGCGAAGGGTTCGGCGTGACGCGGAAAGTCTGGGTGGGAGGTCGATCTGAGGTGCTCAAGGGTGATTTCCAGCGAGGTCGACTCCCGGCCGGAGGCGACCGGGTCCTGCATAGGATGTCCGATCGTCCCAGCTTTGGTCGCTCGGCCCGGCCCGGCCCCGCTTGAACGCAACGCCTTCGGGTACCTACAGTTCAGTCGCGTTCGACCGGATCCCAGCGGCTTTTGACCTCCACGGTTCCCGCTCGGGTGTGAAAGACCAACCGCTTCGCGGAGAGGCGTCCGTCGGACGCGCCCGTCACTTTTTCTTGACCGGAACCTGGAAGCGCTTGCGGTAGGTCTTCTTGCCGATCTTGAAGGTGACGGTGACCGCGGCCTTCTTGCGCCCCTTCACGGCGGCGAGCGCCCGACGCGAGAGGGAGAGGGCGACCGGCTTTGAGCCTCGGGCGGCGATGGTCAGCCGGCGACTGCCGACCGGCACCGACTTGCGGCCCTTGCTCACGGACGCTTTCACCTTCACGACCACGCGCTTCGTCGCGAAGAGGGTGCCGAGCAGGAGCTGCTTACGCTTGAGCACGATCCGCTGAGGCGCGGCGGATCCCTGGCGGCCGTTGCCGGTGATCAGCCTCAGCTTCGGGCCGAACCTGGCGCGGACCTTGCCCTTCGGGGCCTTGCCAGTGCCGCCGCCGACCGTGCCGACCAGGATGTTCTTGCAGGCTCCGGGACCCTGATTGGTGACCGGGTCAACCGGATCTACCGCCGCCGTGTCGCCCGCCTGATCGGTGTCACGCTGGCAGAAGATGAGTTTGTCGGCCTCGCCGTCCCGCGCGTGGATCTCGTCGAAGGGGCTGCGCATGTTCGCCTGACAGGTGCCGTCCGAGTTGAAGCTGTCGCGACCCGGACCCCCGATCAGCGTGTCCGACATGCAGCCGCCGTCGAGCTCGTCGTCGCCGTTGCCACCGTCGATCTGGTCGTCGCCTCCGTCCCCGTGCAGCTTGTCGTTGCCGGCCCCGCCGGTGATCTTGTCGTCGCCGTCGCTGCCCCAGAGGGTGTCGTCACCAGGGGAGCCGACGATCACGTCGTCGCCGCTGCTCCCGCCGACCGACTCGATGTCGGGGTGGATGTTGTCGGACTCGCCGGCCATGCCGTCGTTGGCAACCCCGTCCAGGCTGATCCTCACCGGCTCGGAACGGTGAAAGTAGCTGAAGCTGTCGTTGCCCGGACCACCGATGTAGGTGTCGTCGCCCTTCAGGCTCGCCGGATAGCCGATCCCGACGTACTGCTCGAACTGGTCGTCGCCGGCGCCGCCATCCAGCAGGTCGTCGCCGCCGGGACCCGAATCGCCGAAGTCGCCGTTCAAGGTGTCGTTGCCGTCCTGACCGTAGATCCGATCGTCACCGTCACGGCCGGTGAGCAGGTCATCGCCGGGACCGCCCTTCAGGAGGTCGGCGCCGGTACCGCCGTCGAGCCGGTCTTCGCCCGGCCCGCCGTCGATCTCGAGCGGGATCGTGAACGGAAGCTCGCCGTTCTCATAGGCGGTCAGGTAATCATCGCCGGCCAGCAGCGAGACCACGACCTTGCTCGGGCGCGGGCAGTGCCAGACGTTCTCCTCCCAGATGTTGGGGTCCGAGTTCATGTCGGTGCAGACCGCGGCCGCGGCCGGCGTGAGACTCGTGCCGGAGTAGTTGCCGTAGACCCTGATCCGGCTGGTGTCATCCATCCCATCGTCGTCGTAGGCGTTGGAGAAGGCCGGATCGTCGGAGCCTGCGGTGCCGGTGACCGTCAGCACACCACCGGAATAGTCGACGGTCATCGCTCCCGCGAGCGTCGGGGTGAGCAGGGCGGCGAAGAGAACGGCGAACAGGGTGAGCGGCAGGCGCCAGGTGGTGAGCATCAGGCGAGTGTGCCACGGCGGCGACCCCGATCGGGCGTCACCCCACCCCAGGAATCACCCTAGGATTTCGCGGCGGGCGCTCCGTCACTCGACCCCGAGCACCTCGGCCAGTCGGCCCCGGGAGCTGACCTCGAGCTTCGCGTACACGTTGCGCAGGTGGTACTCGACCGTCTTGCGGGTCACCCAGAGGGTCTCGGCGATCTGCCGGTTGGTCATACCCTCGGCGGCCAGCTCGGCGACTCTGCGCTCGCTCGGCGTCAGCGCCTCGAGGCCCCTGATTCGCTCCCGCCGGGGCCGGGCACCACTGGCCTCCAGCTCGCTTCGCGCCTGCCGGGCCAGCCAGGTCGACTCGGCGCGGCTGGCCAGGTCGAGCGCCTGGCGCAGGATCGAGCGGGCCTCCTCCGGCTCGTTCCGCAGGCGGAGGGTCGAGCCGAGCTCCAGCTGGGCCCGACTCCGGTCGGCCAGCAGCGGCGAGCAGACCAGGGCCTCGACCGCACGACGCTGCGTGGACAGGCGCTCCTCGCCCTCCTGGGCGAGTGCCCGCACTCGCAACACGCAGCCGAGGGCGCCGTTCGCCCCGGCCCGCTCGGCCCAGCGCTCATCTTCCGCGGTCAGCTCGAGCGCCTCCTCGTGCCGGCCGCTTCCGACCAGCAGCTCGGCCAGCCGGATCCGCCCCCGGGCCGCCGCCGGGGCATGCCAGCCATGCTCGTCCAGGATCTCGATCACCCGCCGGAGGTCTCGTTCGGCTTCTTCGAGGCGTCCGTTCAGCAGGCGGACGAGTCCCCGGGCGCTCAGCGCGAACGGCTCGACGAAGGTGTGCTCCGCGGCGCCGAGCGGCCCGTCCAGCAGCGCGTCGGCCTCGGCGACGCGGTCGAGCAAGACCATGTTCTCGGCCATGATCGAGGTCAGCGACCAGACCGAGACCGGCAGCGCCGCGTCGAGGATGCTCTCGTAGCCGGACTGGGCGTGAGCCAACCCCCGCGCGGCCGAGCCGAAGTCCCGGTGCCAATAGGCCCAGGATTGATCGACGAAGGTTCCGGCCGCCCTCAGACCCCGCTTCCTCACCACCCGGTCGCCCTGGACCAGAAGGCGCCTGGCCGCCTCCGGCCGCTCGGCGAAGCGCAGCGCGTGGGTGAGCAGGTTCCAGGTCGCGCCTTCCGGCCCGACCTCGCGCAGCAGGACGTCGCCGGCAGACGCACGCGAGGCGAGACCGGCAACCTCCTCCACCAGGAGACGACCACCCAAGGCCTCTTCGGCCGCGAGGTGAGCCAGCTCGACCACCGACGGGTCATCATCCTCGCGGATCGCCCGGTAGCGGGCCTGACGTTCGTCCGAGACGGCATCGACCAGGACCAGGGCCTCCATCAGAGCGGCTTCCGACCTGAGCCGCAGGCCGCGCTCGCGCGTGGCGGCGCGAGCGGCATCGATCTCCGCCAGGCCGGCGGGCGGGTCGGCCAGCATCATCATCTTGCCGAGCGCGAGACGCCCACGGGCGGCATCCTCACCGTCGAGGCCGGCGGCCAGCGCCTCGCGCATCCGGGCGGGTCCCTCAGGCCGCAGGATCCGCAGCTCGAGCTGGGCCAGCTCCAGAAGAAGGGCGGGGCGATCACTCAGGTCGGCGCCCTCGTCAAGCGCGCGACGCAGAAGCTCCACGGCGGTGCTGATCGCTCCTTCGCCGATCGCCTCATCGGCTGCTTCACGGAGATCCTCGACCGCGGTCCGGTTCGCCGCCGGTTCGGTGGCCAGCCAATGCAAGGCGATTTCCGCCGGTCTGGCGGCACGTTCTCGCAGACGCATCGCCGCCTCGCGGTGCAGCCGCTCCCGCTCGTCACGCGGAATCAGTTCGATGACCGAGGCGAGAACCAGGGGGTGCTTGAAGGTCGAGCCACCGCCCGGTTCGATGATGTCGGCAGCCGCCAGGCGAGCCAGGCAGGCGGAGGTCTGCCGGCTGCTCAGCCCGGCCAGGGCGACCAGATCGTCCCGCGTCGCCCGCTCGCCCAGGATCGCGGCGGCCCGCGCGACCGTAACGGCGTCCTCCGGCAGGGCTCGCAGCCGGTTGGCGATCGCCGGCACCACTCCACCGGCCGCCAGTTCGACCAGCCCGTCGCCTTGGGCCTCGCTGCCGGTCAGGCCGCGCTCGGCTGCCTCCCGGGCCAGCACCGTCACCAACAGCGGGTTGCCGCGGGTGGCACTCCAGGCGGCATCGAGGAAGCCTTCCGCCGGCTCGGCCCCGAGCGTCCCGGCGAGGATCAGCCCCACCGCCGCCCGGCTCAGCGCCTCGGGCCGGATCGCCTCGGTGCCGGCCGCCCCCTCGAGGCTCGCGATCAGCTCCGAGTCGGCACCTGGCTCGGAGCTTCGAACCGTGCCGACCAGCAGCACCGGCAGGTCTTCGATCCTTCGCCCGAGGTACTCGAGGAAGCGGAGCGATTCCTCGTCGGCCCAGTGGAGGTCGTCAACCCGCAGGAGCAGCGGCCGTTCTTCGGCCAGGTTCGCGACCAGCCAGTAGAGCCCGCTCAGCATCCCGTACTCGGGGTCAGCCTCAGTGGCCGCCGGGCCGAAGAGGACCGCGGCCCGCTCGGCGGCGCCCGTCAGGAGCTGCTCGCGCCGATTCCCGTCGGCGAGCACGACCGGCTCGAGCAGCTGGTGCACGATCCCGAAGGCGAAGCCATGATCCAGCTCGGAGGCCCGGGCACTCAAGGTCAGGCTCCCGGCTTCCTCAGCCGTCTCTCGCAAGGCGTCGAGCAGGGCCGACTTGCCGATGCCGGCCGGCCCGACGATCAGCCGGGTCGATCCTCGCCCGGCCCGCGCCGCGTCATGCGCCGCCCGCAGATCCGCGACGGGCCGTTCACGTTCCAGCAAGCCCTGCGCCACGGGCCGATCCTATCGGTGGCCCGATCCCCTGGACGGGAGCCTGGCCGGGATTCTGACGCCATATGCGTGCAAATCCCGGCCAGGCCATGGTGGGCTAGCCGGCCGACCGGAGCCGGCGGGGCGCTCAGCGCAGGCGCTTCAGCGTGAGCGTCCAGTCGAGCGTGGTCTTGCTCGAGCTGGAGAGGGAGCGCTGCCGCTTGATGCCCTTTGCCCTCACGATGACTTTGCTCCACGCCCCGGTCTTGCGATCGAACTTGCGGTTGAAGACGAGGCGGCCCGGGAAACGGGTCTGGATCGGCTTGCCGTTGGTCCGCTCGTCGATTATCGATGGCCACTGGACCCGCGGGCTGGGGCAGTTGCGGAACTTGGGCCGCTGCTCGTAATCACCCTCGGAGCGCAGCGTGAAGAAGCCGTCGAGTGCGAACAGCGACATCGGGATCCCCCTGAACTTCCTCGTCCCGCAATCCGGGGCGGGCGGCACGTAGTCGGGACCGCCACCGCCGTCGCCGTAGGGGCAATCCGGGGACGGGTTCTCGAGCGGGGTGTGCTTGTACGTGCCCTGGCGGGTCAGCTGGCCTCGCACCTTCAGCCGGGGCAGGATCATCGAGGTCAAACGGCGCTTGCCGAAGGCGCTCAACACCATCCGTTTGGCCGGGGAGCGGAAGGCCACGCGTTCGAAGCCACCGCCCTCCGTCGATCCGGTGCACACCCCGTCAGATTGGGAGTAGATGTTCCACCGGCCCATCTGGTAGCCGATCAGCTTGACCCGAAAGACGCCCTGACGGGTGACGAAGCCCTTGTTCTCCTTGGCCTTCTGGCCCTCCTTGAACAGCTTGGGGAGGTCCGGGAGGTAGGCCCGCGACGATCGCGTCGGGTCTTTCGCGTTCGCGAGGTCCGCGAACGAACCGAGAAGGATGGCAAAGCAGGTGACTAGCCCGGCAAAGACAACCCCTGCCGCCGGACGGGTGAGCTTGAACATACGGCGATCCTGCCGGAAACCAGACCGGAACTAAAGAGCCGCGGCACCAGGATTAACCCCAGGGTTTCGGCGGCCAGCGAGAGTCCGCTGGCCGCCGAACGGGCATGGTGAGGTCGGTCAGGCGGTGAATCGGTTCAGCGCATTACCCCCATACGCAGGTTCCGGACCGTCCGGCCGCCGTCCTTCAGGGAGACCGCGACGTAGACCGTCGCGATCCCGGATCGCTTGCCCCGCGTGAGTCGGGAAACCAGGCGGGCGGGCACCTTCACGCCGACTCGCGCGGTCTTGCCGGCCGCGATCCGCTTCGGAGCGACGACCCGAATTCGGACCACCTTTCCGCCGACCGCCCGGAAACTCGCCCGACGGCCCTTGATCTCACAGGTGCCGCGCGGGCAGGTGACCTTGACCAGATTGATCCGCTTGCCCGCTCGCAGGCGGACCGGCCCCGACCTCATCTTCGAGATATGGGGAACCTCGACTCCGGGGTCGCCCTTCGGGCCTTTCGGTCCGGTCGGGCCAGTCTCCCCGGTCGGTCCTTGATCACCGGTTGCTCCAGTCGGGCCGGTGCCTCCGGTCGAGCCTTGATCACCGGTTGCTCCGGTGGGACCGGTCGAGCCCGTCGGTCCGACCTCACCGGTCGCTCCCGTCGGCCCGGTTGCCCCGGTGGCTCCTGTCTCACCGGTCGGTCCGATCGGTCCCGTCCCCCCAGTGGCGCCGGTCGCTCCAGTCGGGCTGAGCACTCCCTGGCCGGAGAGGCCGACCTGGATCAGTCCGCCGTCCAGGCTGAGAGTGTCGCTGTGCGAGCCGACCGAGGTCGGGTCGAAGCGCACCGAGACCGCACAGACATCCTTTGCCTTGAGCAGACGGCCGCCGCAGTCGCTCGCGTTGGGCAGGAGCGAGAACTGGGTGCCGTCATCGAGACTCGAGATCCCGACCGGCAGGGGCAACAGGTAGTTGGTGTTCTGCATGTAGACGGTCCTCGGCGCCCCGGCGTTGCCGAGGTAGGTCGAACCGAAATCGAAGCTGTCGCCGCCGATCACCTTGGGGGTGTGGGCAAAGACGCGGATTCCGCCGTTCTTGCCCAGGACCCAGAAGTTCCCGTTGAGATCAACCGAGATGTCCAACGGATCGGTGATCCCGGTCGGCACCTCCTCGATGAAGGTTCCGTCCGTCTCGTAGATCTTGACCGTGTTGTCGGCGAGGTCGAGTGCGAAAACCTGGCCGTTCTTGTCCGTGTCCAGCTGGCCGGCCTCCCCCAGCGCGCCCGGGCCGGTTTTGGCAAACGGGGCGCTCACCGCACCGCCCCTCAACTTGATCGCGCGGATCTCGTTGCGTTGGGAATCGCTCACGTACGCCATTCCGCGAGCGATGGCGATCCCGGCCGGCGTCTGAGTGGTGGGATCCTGACCGATGGGGACCGTGTAGAGGAGGGCCTGCTCCGAACCGCTCGCGTCATATGACCGGAGGTACCGGTTGTCGGGAGTGACCGTGTAGATGAGATTATTCTCCCCGACGTCGATGAACCCGGAACCGGTAGGCACGATCCAGTCGTTCGAGCTGTTCGCGCTACCCGGGCTGATGCGGTAGATCCGATCGTCGGATCCCTCCGCGGAGATGAACACATCCCCGGTCGTGGGGTTGGCAGCAAGGTCAATCAGACTGTTTGAGTAGGCGCCAGAGGGCGGCCCACCCCGATCGGCGCCGCGCGGCCCCCAACGGACCACGCTGTCCGGGTTGGACGAGCGTATGCCGGTGTAGACGTCCACATCGGTGCGGCTCCCGACCACATCGATTCCTCCGATCTGGCCCGATATGCCGCTCGACCACGTGAAGTAGGGCCGGTAGGCCGCCGAGGCCATGCTGGCCCCAACCGCCAACGCGGCCAGCAGTGTGGCCAGCAACGCTGCCATCACCTTCGGCACGGTGCTGCCGTTCTTCTTGAATCTGTCTTGCCTGGCCATGGTCCTCCTGGGACGAAGTGAACTTGCTCGCGCAGATTAACTGATGCGCGTCAACTTTTTACCAAACAGGCCAGTGACCGCAGAGTTGCGCTGGATCAAAGTCGCTTCGCTGGAAGCCGTGGCCGATTTCGGCCGCGAGCTCTAAGGGCCTATCGGGATAGGCCCTAAGCGCCGCCGAAGCCGATCTCGTTGCCCTCGGGATCACGGAAGATCGCTTTCCTCACCCCGTTGCTGTAGGTCTCGACCTCATCCGGTTCCAGGCCTCGCGAGCGGATCTCCTCGAGCTTCGCGTCGAGGTCATCGAGGAAAACGGTCTGGATCGCGTTGCCGGCCCGAGCCGGCTCTTCCGCGATGTAGAGCGACCGGTTCTCCGCCAGCTCCCATACCGCCTCCTTCCCGTGCGGCATGAAGGTGACCTCGCCGAGCAGCTGCTCGTACCAGAACCGCGCCACCTCGAAATCACTAACCGGCACGCCGGCAAAGAGACCGACCGCCATGCGACAAACCTAACTCCTGCGAGCGAAGCTCCGGGCCATCGCCGCCTGACACTCCGGGTCGTTGATGGCGGCGAAGAGCAGCTCGGCCTCGCGGAAGGTCTGGCTGGTCGAGGCTGCCTCCTCGGCGACCGCGTTGACGTGCCGCTTGGTCGTGGTCAGCGCGTAGGCAGGCTGCGACGCGAGTTTCTCCGCGATGGCCGCCGCCTCCGATTCCAGTTCCGTCGCGGGCACCACGCGGCTGACCAACCTCATCTGGAGCGCCTCATCCGCGCCGAACCCGCGGCACGTGAGGACCAGGTCCTTGGTCAGCGACGGTCCCAGCTCACGCACCAGGCGCGGGATCCCGCCCCAGGTGAGAGGCATGCCGAGGTCAACCTCGGGGATCGAGAAACGGGCGTCTTCGGCCGCGATCCGGATGTCACAGGCCGAAGCGAGGACGACTCCGCCGCCGACGCAATGGCCGTGAATCGCGGCCACGGTGAGCGCTCGCATGTTCGCGATGGCGTCGACCATCCGGCGGCCGAGATCCAGTCCGTCGCGGACCGAGACGGTGCCGGACCCGGTATCGGTGTTGCCGGCGGCCGAGAGGTCGGACCCCGCGGTGAAGGCGCGCCCGGCCCCGCGGAAGACGACCACCTTCACGTCGGAGCGGTCGTCGAACCAGCCGGCGGCGGCGATCAGCTCCTCTAGCATCTGCGGCGAGAGCGCGTTCAGCTTCTTCGGCCGGTTGAGGACGATCGTCCCCATCTGCTCGGCGAGGTCCAGGCTCAGGCACTCGAAGTAGGGGAAATCGGTCATCTCTTCGCCTCCAGTTCGGCCCGGGCCTCGGCCGGCAGGCCCATCAGGGCGAGGTAGGTGTACATGATCAGACCCTGCAGCGAGCCGAGCCGCTTCACCCCGCCCCGGCGTATCTGTTCCGCGATCAGCTCGTTGCCGGCGGTGACGGCGGTGACGAAGACCTCGTCCGGCAAGGGACCGAGGTCGGGGCGCTGCTTGCGAAAGCTCTCGTAGGAAGAGCGCATCAGGTCGACGTACTGGCGTTGCGCCCGCTCGCGCCGCACCCGCGCCTCGGGACCGACCGCGAAGATCTCGATCACGAACACCCGGGCGTAGTCCGGGTACTGCGAAAGCCCGTCGAGGTAGGCGCGGACCGAGGCCCGGAAGCGGTCGAGCCGATCGCCCTGAGCCTGCGCCGCCGCGGTGATCACGGTCTGGAAGTGCTGATCGATGCCCTCCTCGTAGGCAGCCAGAAGGCACTCGGCCTTGTCCTTGAAGTGCTCGTAGAACGTCGTCTTCGACACGCCTGCCGCCCGCACGATGTCCACCACGCTGGTCGCGCCGTAGCCCTTCTCGGCCACCACCTGCGCAGCCGCCTCGCAGAGGAAAATGCCTGTCCCTACTCATGATTCTCCTCGCCTTTTGGAAACGTTCCGCACAATAGATGACGTGTGTCAACTTTATCTACTCGTTCCGAATCTGCGAGACAACCCAGCATCACGGACGCTTTAACCCGCGCCGCCGAGCAGGGCGGACCCCACTCCAGCGAGATCGTCCGCACCGAACTGCTCGCGCTGATCGAACACCAGGAATTAGCCGCGACCGTCCCCCTGCCCGAAGCAGGCACCTGACGCATCGCCTGATGGCTGCCGCTTATCCGCTTCAGACACCAGCTATCCGTCTCAAGCGCAGCCATGACCTGCTTCCGCCTGCCGGTGGACCGACGTCGCGCGAGGACGAAGCCGTCCGCAGGCGCCCCGCCCTCGCGCTTCGTGAATCCGAAGGACGAGATCAGTTACGTCCGAACCTCATCATTCCGGATTATCGACTCAGATACCCGCTGAATCTCGCCGGATCTGGTGTTGCCGAATATCCGCATCATGGTCGAAGTCGGAGGAACACCATTTGCCGGATTCCTCGCATCTGCCCCGTCGGGCCAGCGACCTTCCCTCATTCGGAACGCTTCGCATATCCGGGCTGCTTCCAGTCGCGTGTACGGTCGCCTGCGTGGTGGACTGAGGGGAGTCATACCGGCCGCAAGGATCGCATCGGCCACTCCATTGAAATGACGGCGCAAAGACGAATAGCTCGGCAAGCCGTTGAGGGGCTTGAACTCACCGGCGGCCGGCGGCCGGCCGTGATGGTCGCGAAAACGGATGATCGCCCCGATGATCTCCACTCTGGTCCAGCGCGCTCCGGGATTTGCTCGCCATAGAAACCGGGAAGCTTCTTCTCCCTGGTGAGTTATCGCCGCACACGGAGACGCGTCTTCGAGCAAACCGGAACCAGAGCCTTCGGCCAGCTTCTCGTACGAGGCATCCCTCTGACGCCGACTCCGGCTACGTCGACAGCTCATCCGAGCCCTCCCATAAAGCAGGCCTATCCACTCAGAGGGCTTCCTTCCGAGGATCTCGACCGGATGTTCGATTAATGCGAGCATCTCATTCTGCACCGCATCCTTAGCATCCTGCAGCGGTTGTCGACACTCACCGGCGATCTGTTCGGACAAGCGCGTCAGTTCCGCTGGGCTCAGCCCGGCGAACGTTTGTGCGACATCCGCGTCCACTGGCTGGTGTGGCGGCATGTCCACCAGATACCCGAGCGCCCGATCCAACTTCGGGCCATCCGCGTTGGCGAAGGCGGCGACCATGGTGGAGGCCATCAGGCTGCCGCCGCCAAGGGCGCGTAGACACGGCGACCCTCGTGGAAGGTCAGTTCGATTTCGTTCTTGCGAATCAACTCCCCACATCCACGCTGAACTTGGTCGAACGGCAGTCGACACTCCCGAGCCAGCTCGTCGGGGGTGGCGACCCCACGGTTCTCGATGGTACGTCGGAGGCGGTCGTGGATTGGTTCGACCATCTCGGACGAAGCGCACAGGCCCACGGAAGCCCGGCTTGCCACGCCCGGCTTTACCGCATACTTGAGCGACGCGTTCTCGCCGACGCGCGTGACCATACGGTCCTCGATCAGGGAGTTCAGTGCGCGGAGCGTCTTGTGTTTGGTCAGATTCAACGCTCGTGCGATTTCGGAACTGGGCACCGGCTCGCCCTTCTCAAGCAGATGCTTGAAGACAGCCTTTGGCCGAGCCTGGACTTCCGCCTGCTTGCCTTTCTTCGCCGCGGCAGACCTCCGCTTGTTGCTTCGTCGAGGCTTTCTTGGTGAACCATCGTGAAACGCGGTGAGCGCCTTTACCGCTTCGTCGAGCTTTCTCGCTTGTTCGTCGCGAACACGGTCGATCGACTTCTTGTGCTGATCGGCCCATTTGTCTAGTTCCCGCCGTTTGGCCGTGAATGCCTCGCGGATTGACTCGTCCACGTTCGGTGGAACGATGGTCAGGGTGTGCTTCTCATCCTTCATGGTTCCCTTTCGGGTCTCGAAGGTGACCGTGGCGGTTGTTTCTTTGACAGCTCGTTGATCCGTCGGCCACGTATCGAAGCTAGCCCGGTAAACACCGCAGAAAGCCAATGACAGCGCGGAGTGGCAGGTACTTTGAGGAGCGTCGGCGAAGTTCGTGCCTGACTCCTATCCAGCTGTAACGGAAGGACGGCCTGAGGGGAATGGGCGCGACGAATCGACTACCAGCGGATCGCTGGTCATCTCTGCCGCCGGTGTTGTGGTACGCATCAAGGGCCGAGTAGCGCGAGCGGTACAACCGCGACTCCGTCCTCGCGACGGTATGCGTAGGGTCCGGTTGTGACGATGACTCGCTCGATGAGTCGATCGCCGAGCTTGGCATGAAGCCAGTTGAGGTGCCTGACATCGCGATCATCGACCGCCTCTGCAAGCTTCACCTCGACAGCGATCACGTCACCGCCCTCGGCCGTGAGGATCAGGTCCACCTCGTGCTCACCGCGATGGGTGCGCAGGTGCGAAACCTCGAGCTCGAGGGGCTGCGCGAGCACACGTACGCTGAGAGTGACCAGTGACTCGTAGAGGGCACCGAGCAGAGGACCATCACGGAATCGCTGGTATTCGGGTCTGCGGTCAGCGTCCGTAGTGCTGCCGAGCAAAGTCTCTTGGCTGGCACCGACGAGCCGCGCGGCAAGCGCGGGGTCGGCAAGCTGGTGCTTCGGGGAACGGCCGAGACGCTGGATACCGACGCCACGCGGACTCCAAGCGGGTATGGGATCGAGCAGCCAGAGCCCGGTGAGCGCGTCACGGTAGTCGATCACGGTGTCCCGGGCGGGTCGCGACGTCGGCGACACAGCGTCGGCGATCGATTCGTATGATGCCGTGGTCGAGCTCGCGGCGGCATAGGCCTGCAGCCAGGCGCGTAGTGACTGCGGGCGACGGATGACTCCCCCGAGGGCGGGGACCTCTTCGGCGAGCGCGTGCTCCAGGTAGCTGGCAAGCTCACGGCGGCGAAATGACGCCTCCCCCGCGCGGATACCGGGGAATCCGGACGCGAGGATTTCCTGTGTGTAATCGGCGAGCGTGATCGAGGTATGTCCCTCGATGACGCCCGCATCCCGACGCACCAAAGCCGCCAAGCTCACGGTAGGCCCGTCGAGCTGGCGCTCAGCGAAGCTGAGCGGACGCATGCGTAGGTTCACGATGCGGCCGGCGCCGGAGTGCACACGTGCGTCGCGCGGGTTCGCACTGCCGGTGAGGAGGAACCTACCTGGGCTGCGGTCGGCGTCGACGCTGCGCCGTACCGCATCCCAGACGGGCGGATCGAGTTGCCACTCATCTACCAGCACCGGCGGATCGAGACGATCGATGACGCCCCGGTCGCCGCGGAGGGTCGCCAGCTGACCGGGACGGTCGAGTTGGAGCACACTCGCCGCCAAACGCTCGGCGCTGGCCGTCTTGCCCACGCCCTTCGGTCCCTGGATCGCGACCGCGGGCAGCCCCGACAAGAGAGACTCTAGTTCGCCGTCGATGATCCGATCCAGGTACGTGCTCATACTGGCAGCATACAGTTTCGCAGCCTCATACTCGACAGTTTCGAGAGCTCTTAGTCGACAGAATCGCAAACTTGGACCCGACAGTATCGCGACAAGCCGAGGCACCATACGAACGAGGTTGAGACGGCCAGCCACGGCGGCAGGCCAAGCTGTTTAGTCGTTTACCGGCAGACTGAACGCCGCGTGCAAAGGCGCGGACCTCGGGCCGGTTGAGCTTTCGCGGATCTTGCCGATCAGCGAACGCACCCTGAGGCGCTGGCCCCGAGTGTTCAAGCCAGAGGGAGCTGTTAATTGGCTCTTTGCCCAAACCAAGCGTTCGATTGCGCCAAGCCCGCCGATCTCCTCGCCGATGGCGAGTACCGCAAGGTGATCGCGGCGATAGAAGCGATCGGCGAAGGAACCTTCTACAGATGCCGGGCGACGGCTCAGTTATCCGGTCGGCCGAGACAGTGCTAGCACCCTCGGTGTGTGACGAAGACCGAGCTACACGAACTCGTTGACGCTCTGCCCGACGACTCCCTGCCGGCAGTTGCGGTGCTGCTCGAATGAGTGGTACATCGAGAGTGCCCGTGGCGGTGGGCGCGACCCTCAGAGGTCGTGGTTTCAGCTTGTGGGGCGAAAGTGCTCGATGGAGCCAGCCGGGATCGAACCGGCGACCTCCTGCTTGCAAACGGACCCCAGGTGAATACGGATGAGTCGGTCAGAGTCGATTTCTTATGACAGAGCCAAGCTGAGTCAGTCTGACTCGGCCTGGATCGGTCAAAGTCGGCCTCGGTCGGTACATACTTGGTACATCGCCCGGCCCAGATCAAGCAGGCGGATAACGGTCGCGGACCCTTGGTTCCCATCAAGTCGTAGCGGAAGGACGGCTTGGAAATGGACCCGACGAATCAACTCCCCAACGGATCGCTGCTCGTCTACGAGACGAAGGGCGGCAAACCGAAATACCGGGCCAAGTGGCGCGACAGCACCGGCAAGCAGTGCGCCCCGACGATCGGTCCGGCCTGGCTGGTCAAGGACGGCGACGAGTGGGTGCCTCAGCCGGGCCGAGTGAGACACGGCTTCTACGACGAGCAGCGGGCCTATCTGCGAATGGCCGAGCTGATCGCCGAACGCGACGCGATCCTGCGCTCACCACCACCGGCGCCGGTCACCTTCGAGGAACTGGCCGATGCCTGGCTGGAACACCTTTCACGAGGCGAGCGAGCCAAGCCCTCGACGATGCGGGACTACCGGCTCATGCTGGACAAGCCGCGACCTCTCGCTCGCGGCAAGGGAGAGACCAAGGCCCGGATCATGCGCGAGTTCGGCTCGCGCGAAGCCACCTCGATCACGACCGATCAGGTGGCGGCCTTCCTGGATCGCCTGGTGATCGAAGGCCTTTCGGCGCGAAACGTCAACCGCCACCGGCAGGTTCTGCATGCGGTCTTCGCTTTCGCGATGAAGCCGGGCAGCTTCGGCCTGCCGCTGAATCCGGTCACGGGTACCGATCGCCAGCGTGAGGATGGAGCAAAGGCGATCAACCCGTTCACGACCGAAGATCTCGCAGGGATCGAGCGGGTTGCCCGAGCGGGAGGCCATCGGGAGCGGCCGGAGGGCTTCTACGGCCCGCAGGTCTTCGCCGAGTGGGAACGCATCAACGAGCAGGACGCGGCCATGTTCATGCTCGCGGTCTACACCGGGCTAAGGCAGGGCGAGTTGAGGGCGCTGTGCTGGCGTCACGTCTTCATCGACGCCCAGCGCCTCTCGGTCGAAGAGGCGATCTCAGCCGGTGAGGTCTGCTCGACCAAGAGTCGCCGGGTCCGCTCGGTTCCCCTGACCGAAGCAGCCTGCGAGCTACTGCTCAGAGTCGCCGACCGCGGCAAGTGGCTCGATCCGTTCGACCTGGTCTTCTGCTCCTCTGACGGCGGCGTGCTGAACGAGTCGGCCCTTCGCCGCCGCTTCAAGCGAGCCCAGAAAGAAGCCGGGGTGCGAGTCCGCCGCTTCCACGACCTCCGCCACACCTTCGGCTCGATCGCCGTACGCAAGTTCGACCCGGTAACGGTCCAAGCCCTGATGGGACATTCCAGCCTCAGCACGACCGAGCGCTACATGCACAGTCGCCCCCGCCCCGACGACGCCGCCCGACTAGCAGCCGCGTTCGCTTCGGACTCGGAGATCCAACCCGGACTGACTCGCGCCAAAGCTGAACCCGAGCGCAACTCTGGGCCAAACTCCAAGTTCAGGCTAACCGCCAAGCTCAAGCGCTGAGAGGATGGCCAGCCTCGGGCGACGACCGGCTCCGGACTGCCCTATCGACGCTAAACCGGGCAATCCGTCAGGTCCGTTAGATAGAACACACTTGGCTTGAACGCCATGCTTCACCGCCGGGCAGGACTTCATCACCCCTGCCCGGCGGTTCCGTCCGCCGGGCTTGAGACGATACGCACGAGGTTCCGGAGCGGGGGTGATGCCCTGCACTACAGCCGGTTCCCAAGCGCATGTCGTTCAACCAAGGAGGTTGCCAAAATGGCGATTTCACCGGCTCTGCGGGCGGCCGAAAGTCCCGCACTCGATTACGCAGATCAGATCGTGGAAGAAGTCCGCACGCGCATTCAGGCCGAGGACTGGGTACTGGCCGAGGCCCGCGCGCGGCTCGATGCCGTCCTCAAGGCCGCGCAGCGGTTCCCCGGAGCGCTAGGAGGATTCGGTTCGGGCTCGCTTGCACATCGCACGGTTAATGATCCCGTATCTGACGGCGACGGTGGGGTGGTGCTCGATCGCCGGAATTGGACAGCTCTCGGTCCTGACAGCACCGGCGGCGAGGGGCCAGGTGAGATCATGCGCCAAATGGGGGAGTTCGTTTGCCAGGAGTTGCGCGGACGGTACCCGCGGGCCAGATTCGAGCCGACTAAGCGGGCGATTTTGTTCTCGTTCGATGAGCCGATCGACGACGAGGACCCGACGGTCGATCTGGTGATCTGCCTGACACGTCGAGATCAACCGGGTTACTGGATCCCCAACCGTGACCATGCCCGCTGGGATGCCTCGGACCCCGAGAAGCACACGGCACTGATGACCGCGCCGCCGGCAGATTTGCGCGTCCACCGCGCCCGGGTGATCCGGCTGGCGAAGGCCGCGGTCAAGAACGACGAGGAAAGCGCCGTACTCTGTTCCTGGAACATCTCCGCCCTGGCGCTCACCCACATCACGGAGACCGGAAAGCTCAGTGAGGCGCTCGCCGCATTCTTCGCTGAGATGGCCACCAGCATCGAGGTGGGTCCCACAGAGGACCCGGCAGGCATCTCGGCGCCAATCAAGCTGCCCGACGGGATCAGTCGCGAGCGGGCGGTCAAGCGGCTGCGTTACTTCGGGGATCGTGTCGTCGAGGCGGTCGAGCATCGCGACGATCACATGAGGGCGTTGACGGCGCTCGGCGAAGTGTTTCGCGTACAACTGCCGGAAGCGCCGAGGTCTGACAAGCAGAGCCTGGCCGACCAGCTCCGCGGGGGAAACACCTCGGTCGGTGCAGCTGCTGCGTTTGGGACCGTCAGCAAGACGCCGAGGTCGTTCGGCGATGCGCCGTCGTAGGAGCCAGCCCTGGTACACGGACGTGCGGGCGCGCATTCGCTTCGAGGGAAGGGCGCGGGCGCACCACCCTACGTTGACCGTCAGGTCGACCGGCCGGGGACATGACGCCGAGGTCGTTTACCGCCTCACGGTCGATGTACCTGAGTGCGAGGCACGCGAGGTTGTCATTCGCCTGCCCAATGGGTTCGAGCCGTACGCCGCACACGTCACCGCTGACGGGCCGACCGATTCGCCGCATCGTTATAGCGACGGTCGACTTTGCATTTGGCATCCCGGTGACCCTCCCGAACGCTCGTGGGTCGCAGGCGATGGTCTCAGCGAGCTGGTGTCCCAGATCGCGATACACCTGTTCAAGGAGGCCTACTGGCGTGAGACGGGAGAGTGGCTGGGTCCCGAGGCGCCACATCAGCAATTAGATGACAAGGAGGCGCTCGCCGCATGATGTCGATCATGGCCGTATCCGCACCCACGGCAGCGCTGATCGGTGCCGCCACGGCCACCTTGGTCAACCTCCTGGGCATTCTTGCGATCGGCGTCCGTCAAGATCGCCAGCGTCGCCGAGAGCTCTACGCCAATGCGCTGGAGGCCACTCTCGCCTACCGCGAGTTCGCCTACGCGATCCCGAGACGCCGCCACGACGCCAGACCCGAGGAACGAGTGCGGATTTCAGAGGCCATGCGCGAAGTCCAACGTGACCTGGCCCGGGCAGAGTCGCTCATGAAGATCGAGCGCGCCAAGGACGTTTCCGCTGCCTACTCTCGACTGGTCTCCGAAACTCGCCGCGTCGCAGGCGGCTATATCCGCGCCGCGTGGGAAAGCGATCCCATCGTCGACGACTCGGGGATGAACGTACCCGGTGGCCTCGACTTTTCGTCCATGGACGAACACGAGCAGGCGTACTTAACTGCCGTCGCCCGCGACCTGGCTTGGTATCGGTTCTGGCGTTAGTGGCTTACCAACCGATCGAAGCGGTTCCTGACTGGAATCACTTCGAACCCGAAAATCATGCTCCCAGTCTTGCCCGCGGTTCGAGCGGAAATCGGGACTTCAGGACACGAAAGCTACGTGTCCTCCGACGAAGAGACGCACAAGATTGAGGCACGCAGAGAATGCGGCGTCGGCCTCCTCAGGGGATACATTTTCTGGAACCGCTTCGTCATCGGTCCCGTGACGATCCGTCTGCCCTCGCCACACGAGTTCCATCTGGACCCGAACGTCATCTACGGACCCAAGCGTTACGGTCCATTTCTGTGGTCGGTCCCTCATTGCAGCGATCATCGTGCCGAGAGTCGCCCGACCGTTGTTCGGCAGGATGACCGGTTTCGCCACAGCCTCGACCGCTCTGACCGCCTCTCGGTACGCACCCGTCGGATCAGGTTGTCTTCCCGTCAGCTTCGACCAAGCCGACGCCAAGTGATTGTGTGCCCGTGTTGCATCGGTCGCCGTATGCTCCAAAACGTCAACCACCGGACCCACCGCCCGCCGCGTCAGCCGATAGACCGGACCGTTGGAGGTCACTTCCCACGCGGAACCGCCCTGGCGAAGCTTGAGATTTAGGTCCGCTGTCCAGTGTTCCGCGACAGTCCGCTCGTCTACGTATCCACCATCCGAGAAACGCGGCCAATGCGCAACCATCCAATCGATCACATCAAGGGCAAACTCCTGGTCGAGATTCACGCGTGCAACTAGGTCGTTCAAGCGGCGCCAATCATCGCCTCCGCTAAGTGGTTCCCGTAGGCGCATCTCAAGCTGAAGATCTGTGAGGGCATTGTTCCTGACGAAGAATGACCCGTCATCAGGGTCTACACCCTCGAAAGACTCCTTGATCCATCCGACAACCGGACCTCTAAGCCACGAGGGTAGACCCTCATGGGGCTCGTCGAAGCGAGGGTCAGATTCCCCTTGAAGTGACAACGGCCGCCACGTCATCGTGGCCACGATCGTTTTGACTTCATCGGATCAGCTGAACCTCAACCGCAACATCCGCGTCCGCCCAAACCCGATCTGTGGTGAGCGCCGGTACGCTGAGCCGTTCCGCCAACACAAGGCAAGCTCGATCAGCCAGCGAAAGCCCCTGCTTCACCGTCAACGGACGCAGCCGCGCAACCTCGACACAATCCGCCTCGGTCATGGATTCGATGGCCAACGATCGTCCAAGAAGGCCCCGTTCGCGGTAGTCGGCTTCCGAGGCAACGGGGTCTCCGCCGTCCATAGCCACCTTTGAAAGCACCTCAGCCCAGTTGACCACGCTGATAGCCGCGCGTCCGACTAGGGCGGAGGCGACTACGTCTTGACCTTCTTCACCGTGTAGAAACGCGATCAGCGCCGAAGCATCCAGAACGGACGTAGGCGTCCCGTCATCGCTACTTGCCACTAGACCGCTTGGTCGTGTGGCTCGACTCTTCCGCGCGCGCTTCAGCGCGACGTTCTGCGATCAACTCGTCGGCAAGGTTTCGGCCCGGCGCCAAGTGGGCGATGCTGCCCTGCGCGTACTCGATCGCGGCGAGTCGCTCCTTCTCGTCGGCATCGGTGACTTTGATCGCATTAGCCATGACTTGATCTTACCGAGCAATCTCCGTTTTCCAACCGACTTCCAAACTCAGGGGGCAGGTTTCCTGCCCGTTCGAGGCCCGCAAACCACAACTGGTTCATCGGCTCGGATTTCCGCTCCTTCAACGCCTCTGGGACCCCAACCAGCCACTCATCCACACAGTATCACCAGAACGTACGTTCGTGTTCGGAGTCAACGCTCTACCAATGGGTCGGGAGCCAGACTTTCCCTGATATCTCGCTAAAATGCTCGCCATGCTAGGGAGAAAAGCAAGAATAATTCTGTGCTGCGGGGTCTTTTTCGGGATGCTCTTTTTGGCAGCGTCCGCGCAGGCCGTGGTCACGCCGACGCTGACCAGCCCCGCCAACGGTGCGATCTTCTACACGGTCAAGAAGCACGAGTACGACCTCAACCCGGTGGCCATGGTTTCGCTGCGTTTCACCTGCGACGACTGGGGCTCCGGTTACTTCACAGACGTCTCGAAGCTTAGGGACGGCGATGAGCTCGGACCAGGCGTGTTCAGCGGTTTCGTAGAGCCTGATTCTTCGAAGACGAACTGTAAATCGGACAACTTCTACGGATACACGGCAGGGACTTACTACTGGAGGGCATACGGGATCGACTGCTCGATCCCTAGCTGTGAGAGAAGCAGCGAGATCAGGACCTTCACGGTGAAGGACCCTCCGCCGCCTACACCGGATCCGGATCCAGTTCCCGATCCAGACCTGGATACCTACATGACCCGCAGCAACGCGGTCCACTACGCACGACAGCAGACCCGGCAGCACTTCAAGAGAAGGCCATACAGGGTCAATTGCTGGCGCAGGAACTACTCGTCTTTCGGCTGCTTCAGCTTCTACCGCAAGAACTGGCGGAATCGGTTTCGGGCGAAGCTCGTGTTCAAGCATGTGGTCGAGGACAACACGATCTACTACTACACGTCCCTCAAGGGACGGCGGTGGATTGGGCGCTGACCCGGTCAGTTAGATCAAGGTGAACGCATCAGAACTTCTAGATCAGCTCGCGGCTGCCCAAGGACCGATCACTGACCTAGAGGTTCCATCGGAACCCGGGATTTACGCCATTTATCTAGTTCCCGGTCATGGGGTGCCTGGCGTTCACCAACCTTCGGGCGGGCCTCTCTACGTCGGAATCTCGAGCAATCTCGCCCAACGCGAGTTCGAGACTCACTTCGCGGCGGGACAAAGCGGCTTTTCAACCCTGCGCAGGTCACTCGGTGCGCTTCTGAGCAGTCGATTCGACCTGCACGCACGTCCGCGGGGCAAAGATGCGAGCGACAGCAACTACCGCTGCTACCGGTTCGACGACGAGGGCGAGAAGCGACTAAGCGACTGGATGGAGGTCGCCTTACGAGTTGGCGTTCAGCCCATCGCTAGGCCCAAGACGATCGAGAAGGAGCTGATCGCCCTAGCGTGTCCGCCCTTGAATCTGACCTATTGGCCAAATCCTGACGCTCCAACTATCAAGGCTGCGCGTAAAGCATGTGTCGAGGAAGCACGCCAGGCCGAGCATCGCCGATCTTGACTCGATTGCGTATTGGGAAGGCCGCCGCGGTACATTGAGTGGTACATCGAGAGTGCCCGTGGCGGTGGGCGCGACCCTCAGAGGTCGTGGTTTCAGCTTGTGGGGCGAAAGTGCTTGATGGAGCCAGCCGGGATCGAACCGGCGACCTCCTGCTTGCAAAGCAGGCGCTCTGCCAACTGAGCTATGGCCCCAGAGTGGATGGTGATTGTACGGGTTGGCTGGTCGTCCGGACTCTCCAGGTGGATAGCCTGAGCCGGTGTCAATCGATGATCTCGCCACCACCCTGAAGCACGCCGATGACCGGCCGGCCGGAACCGTGATCGCCGCCGAGGAAGTGAACGTGTTTCGCTGGTCGACCGCACTCAAGGAGCGGGTGATGCTGCTCGAGGACGTGAACTGGCGGGTGGGGCGCGGCGAGCACTGGGTGATGCTGGGGCCGAACGGGGCGGGCAAGACGACCCTGCTTCATCTCGCCGCTGCGGACTCCCACCCCTCCGAAGGCACGGTCGAGGTGCTGGGCCGGCGACTCGGCGCGACCGACATGCGGGCCCTGCGGGAGAACATCGGACTGGTCGATGCCCGCACCTCCCGGGCGATCCCCTCTCGCCGTCCGGTTCTGGAGACGGTCGAGTCGGGCGCCTTCAACAGCATCGCGCTGCAGCACCAGCGCCTTGACGAGACCCATCTGGCCCGGGCAAAGGAGCTGCTCTCGGTGGTCGGTCTCGACGAGCTCGCGACCCGCAGCTACGGCGAGTGCTCCCAGGGCGAGCGACAGCGGATCCTGTTGGCCCGGTCTCTCATGCCGAGCCCCGAGCTGCTGCTGCTCGACGAGCCCGCCTCGGGCCTCGACCTGCCCTCCCGGGAGCAACTGGTCGCCGCGATGGTGGCGATGGCCGAGGGGGACCCCGATCTGACCACGGTCACGGTCACCCATCACCTCGAGGAGATCCCGCCGACCGCGACCCACGCGCTGCTGCTCGAGCACGGTCGGGTGCTCGCCCAAGGGCCGATCGCCGAGGCGCTCACCTCGGAATCGGTCTCGGCCTGCTTCGGGCTGCCGATCGAGGTCGGATCCCGCTCGGACCGCTGGTCCGCGACGATCCGCTGAACTGAGGACGACCGGGCCGAGGCGCCGGGTCAGTCGCCGAAGTCGAAGTCCTTCGGTTCCTTTTGCTCGAACCAGAGCTGGTCGTGCTCCGGCGTCTCCTCGAGGAAGTCGGGCGTCGCTTCGAGCACGTCATCCTGATCGAAGAACTCGGCCGATCCCTCGGTCTCTTCCTCGTCGGTGTCGGGCTCCTCCTCGGCCGGCTGGTCCTCCGTAGCCGCGTCCTCGTAGAGCAGCTCCGCGGAATCCTCTTCGTCTTCTTCAGTCTCTTCGGCCGGTTCCGCGGGTGCTTCTTGCTCGGCTGATTCGGCCTCCGTCTCGGGCTCGCCCGAGTCCGGCTCGTCGAGTTCCGCCGACTCCGGTTCCGAGCTCACGTCGTACTCGACCGTCTCACCGCCCGACCGGACCTCACCGCTATCCAGCGCGCGGTCCAGCTCGTCCGAGAGAGAGCTCTCGCTGAGGATGTCGATCTCGTCCTCTTCGGCGATCGCCGCGTCGACGTCGTAATGCTCGGTGGGATGACTGGCCAGGTGGCGGCGCTCGGCTTCGAGCATGTCCCCGGCGTCGCCTTCCTCCTGCGGCGGCTCGGGCGCGGCCTCGGCGGGCTTCGCTTCCGGCGACTCCACCGTCTCCGCGCCGGTCACCTCGGGATCGGCCTTTGCTTCGTCGGATGCGGCCGGCGCTTCCGGCACCGGATGCTCGGCGAAAGTGGCGTCAGGCTCACTCGACGTGGACGCGGCCGCTCCGCCTGATTCGGCTTCCGGAGTGGCTTTCTCCGCCGCTTCGGCTTCGCGCTGGCGAGTCTCTTCGAAGACCTTGTCGAGCTGATCACCCTCACCCGCGGGGGTGGTGATGCTGGAGCCCGGGCTGATGATCTGAGTCTCAGCTTCGCCCGCCGCGGAGGCCGTCGCGTCGGGTCGCTCCGCCTCACCGAACGCCTCGTCCTCGAGGCCCTTGAGTTCGGTCTCGTCTGCCCCGTGCTGGCGTTTCAGTTCGAGGTGTTCCCGGATTGCTTCGTCGAGAATTCCCATTGGTCTCTCAGTAGCTGACGGTGAAGGTACAGGTTATGCGGTTTCGGCGGACATCGTGCATGTCGTCCCTCTTTGCACGCCGGGAGTCCGTATCCTTTGTCCGACGCGGGGCTATAGCTCAGTTGGCAGAGCGCTTGGATCGCACCCAAGAGGTCGCCGGTTCGACTCCGGCTAGCTCCACTTTCCCCGATTTTGCTTCCTCGAGTGCTCAGCCACCCAGGATGGTGTGGGGTGGGAGGTTCTGCTCGAGGGGAATGCGTGGATCGTCCTTCGCGGCCTCGGGCTTGGTGCTGACCGTTTTCACCTGATCGGGTTGGGTCGGTTTCGGGATCGCTAGCTTCACGACCGCCCAGGTGCCGTCCGGCAACTGCTTCGTGATCCAGCTGTGGGTCAACCGATCCGGACTCGTTTCGGCCAACTCGGCCGCACGCGCGTTTGCCTGTGCTTCATCCATGACGCCTCCTTGCCGCAGATTCTACTTCCGGCCCGCGATCGGGGTGGACCTGAAATAATCGCTGCCATGGGGAGACTCGCAGCAGGGATGCTTCTGGTTCTGGTCGGCGCGCTGACTTTCGCTTCAACCGCGGGAGCGGCGGAGATTCCGCCCACCGCGAAGTGCGTCAAGACAGCCAAGGAGCTGATACAGGACTACACGAAGTCCGTGCCTGACAACGCCTCGGAGGCGACTCGGAAGAAAGCTGACCGCAAGCTGGCCAAAGGTCTGGCCGAGGCGGACTGCATCTCCGACGCCGAGCCGCTGTTGAAGAAGGTCGAGTTGAAGCCGTTCACCGCCGAATGCAAAGAAGGCGCCAAAGCGGCCGACAATTACTGGATGCCCGGCGAACGCCGGTTCGCGCAGCTCGGGCGACAGTGGAATCGGCAGACGCGACCGTTCAACAGGCGGATTCAACGCTTGAACACCCGCATTGCCAGACTGCGCATCAAGGGAGCCTCGAAGGGGCGACTCAAGCCGATCCTGCGCAAACGGGCGGCGCTGAAGCGGCAGCGAGCCCGTCTGTCGAAGCGAAACGAGCGTGAGATGTTGCGCTTCTTGAGGTCGCAGTCCTACCAGAGCCTTCTGATCGCGTCAGAGTTGCAGGCACGTCGCTGCGTCGATCTCGAGACCATCTTCGACGACAACCCGGTCGGTCCGGCGGCCCGCGTGGTCAACAAGCACGCAGGTCTCATCTTCTTCTCGGTCCTTGCCCTGGTCATAGACGAGCTGAACGAGAACGACGCGTCCGCGTCAGCCGCTGCAACGAGTCACAGCGACACTCGCCTGCCTTTCATCAATCTGCCCTAGGGCAGATGCGATAAAAGTGGCCTGTGTTGCAGGCACATGAAACGCATCCGGTGATCGAGGCGATCCGGAACCCGCGGGAGGGGGACCGGTTGGCGCTGGTGATTGAGGGTGGAGGTATGCGCGGGGCCGTTTCCGGGGGGATGGGGCTGGCCCTGAACGAGCTCGGGCTGAGTGATCGCTTCGATGCCGTCTATGGATCCTCGGCTGGTTCGCTGAACGGGATGTGGCTGCTCAGCGGCCGGGCCGAGGACGGGATCCATACCTGGACCGACGAGAGTCTCGGCAAAGTGGTCATGGACAAGCGACGGATCTTTGGCTCACGGCCGATCGTGGACATGAAGACCGTGATCGAAGAGCATTACGAGCGGATCTCGCCCGGCCTCTTCCAGGCGGCGCTCGACTCGCCGACCGAGTTCCACCCGCTGGCGACCGACATCGAAACCGGCCGGCCGGTGGACCTGCACGACCAGATCATCGACCCCGAGTCACTGGTGCTCGCGATCCGGGCCACTTCGACCCTGCCCCTGATCGGCGGCCCGCCGGTCCGGTTCGGCGGCCGCCGGTACCTCGACGCGGGCCTCAGCGCCGCGATCCCCTTCCAGGCCGCACTCGATGACGGCGCCACCCACCTGCTGGTGCTGCGTTCCCGCCGGGCGGGTGACCTCGCCACCGATCCTTCCGGGCTCGGCGGCCGGCTCACGACCCGGATGCTCGGCCGGGTCAGCCCGGCGGTTCGGGAGTGCTACCTGACCCGCGGCCGGCGCGAAGGAGCCGACGAGGAGCTGCTGGCCCGTCACGACGCCGATCCGACTCTCGCCCCAAGCATCCTGCAGATCCGTCCCGCGCCTGACTCGCCGGTCCCGTCCCGTCTCGAGACCGACATGAACGTGGTCCGGGCCGGCCTCGAAGCCGGGCGTCGCGCGGTGCACGACGCACTCTGAACCGAGTCAAGCCGACCTAACGTCTGGGGCGCAGAACCCTGATCCGCTTGGTGCGTCTGACGGTCTTGCCGTCAGCGCGGGCAATCAGACTCACGCGGTAGACACCCGGTCGCAACTTGCGCTTGCCGATCCGGCCGCGGAGCACGGCCCGGTTCCGGCCGGCTTCCCGCCGGCCGAGGGAAAGCCCGGCTGCCCGGCGGAAGTGATGTCCCTTCTTTCGCTTGAAGACGACCTTCACCCGCAATCGGACCGAGAGCCGGAACCTCAGCACCAGCCGCCCGATCCGGCCGCCGCGCTTCAGACGAAGCTTCCGCGGCTTGACCCGGAACGCGTGAACCTTCAGCGAAGGCGTGGTCCCGGTCGGTCCGGTGCTCCCCGTGGGCGTGGTCCCACCGGTCGGTCCGGTCGGCCCCGTCGGTCCGGTGTGATCGGTCGGCCCGGTAGGGCCCGTCGACCCGGATGGCGAGATGGTGATCTCGACCGTCGCCTCGGCCTGCCCGACCAGATCGCTCATGCCGATCGTCGCCGCGGTCGGCCCGAAGGGTGCGGTCGGGGTGCCCGCGATCGCGCCGGAGTCGGGATCGAGGACGAGCCCGTCGGGAAGCGCTGGCGAGACCGTGAACTCGGGATCTCCCGTCCGCTCGACGAGCGCCGGCAGCAGGGAGAGTGGCTCGCCGACCCGGCCCTCCACCAGGGCCGGATACTCGATCCGGGGCGGGCCGAAACCCAGCACCCCGGCCACGTAGCCGTCCCGGCTCGGGTAGTAGGCGGCCCCCGCAAGGAGGTCCGGACGATCGTCTCCGTTCAGATCTCCATCGCCGCTCACGGTGTGCATGCCCGCCGGAGCGTCGACCGAGTCTCCGAAGTAGCTCGACTTGGCCGGGCCTCGAACGACGAACCCGTCGGCCGAATCCATGGCCTGGTTTGTCGCGGGCAAGGTCAAGGTGCCGCTGCGCCTGACGGCCGATCCGAAGACGACCGCGACCTCGCCGACGTTGGGAGTGTTGCCGGAGCTGCCGAGGTGGCCGGCGCCCGGGGCCGCGACGATCGCGTCATCGAGGCCGTCACCGTTCAGGTCTCCGGTCCCGCCCACCGCCGACCCGGTCTTCGGCGCACTCGCGGTCGGGTTCGGGCCGCGGACTCGAAAGCCGGCGCCCGCCGCGGGACCGGTGCCGGCGACGCTCACCGTGCTGGGGAGCGCGGAGCCGTAGATCACGTAGGCGGCGCCGGTCTCGGATCCGCTGATCGAAGCGCGGGGCGCACCGACCACGACGTCGTCGAAGCCGTCGCCGTCGAGGTCACCCGCGCCGCCGACCGCGTGGCCGGTGAAGTCATCGGCCCCGCTGCCGGTGATCGCGAAGCCGACGGTCGGCGCGAGGCCGGCGCGGGTCGCGTTCACCGGGCTCGGATGCGCGCTGCCGAAGATCACGGCGGCGTAACCGGTCACGGTGTTGCTGACGTAGCTGCCGGTCGCGCCGACGATCACGTCACTCAGCCCGTCACCGTTCACGTCACCGGCCATCCCGACGTAGCCGAGCCGGTCTCCTGCGGCGTCGCCACGGATCCGAAACCCGCGCTCCGCGGTGAGGGAGCCGAGCTGGACCGTCGAGGGCGGGCCGCCGGAGCCGAAAACGACGAAGGCGGCGCCGACGTTGGCCAGGCCGCCCGAGTCGAACCCGGTAGCGCCGACCACGACGTCATCGAGGCCGTCGCCGTTCACGTCGTCCCCGCCGGCGACGCTCATGCCCGCGTTGTCGACCGTCGCGACGCCGCGGATCATGAACCCGATCGCCGGGTCGAGCCCGGCGTCGTCGAGCGTCACGGTGCCGCGGGTCGGCGACCCGAAGATGACGAAGGCACCACCGATGTTGCCGCCGATGCCGTTCGCGCCGACGATCACGTCATCGAAGCCGTCGCCGTTGACATCCCCAGCGCCCGCCACCGCGCGTCCGGCCAGGAGATCGGAACCGACCGGTGCGAGGATTCGGAACCCATCGGCGGGAGCCACGGATTCATCGGCCGGAAGCTGGACGCTGCCGGGATTCAGCGGGCCGTAGAGCACGTAAGCGCCTCCGTCTGTCAAACCGCTTCCGGCCCCGACCACGAGATCGTCGAACCCGTCGCCGTTCACATCACCCGCGAAGTCGACGCTGGAGCCGACGTGGAGATTGCCGTCCTCGGGACCAAGCAGGTTGAGGTTGGTCGGATCGGCGGCTCCGGTCAGACCGGTCTGCTGCGGCAGGTCGGCGCCTGCGGCGGCCGTGAACCCGAACGTCGCCACGAACGCCGCCAGAGCGGCGACCAAGGACACCTTCCCCCTGAAGGTTCGAACCATGCGGCGATGGTAGCAGACCGACTGGTCAGTCAGCCAGCTATCGACTATCCTTTCGACACGGTGGCAGCGATTCAGCCGGGCGAACCCGGCCAGACGCAGAAGGCGAAGGAGCAGGGAGAACGGCGGCGTCAGGCCATCCTCGACGCGGCCACGGTCGTGATCGGCGAAAAGGGCTCCCACGCCAGCAGCCTGGCCGAGATCGCGGCGGCGGCCGGGGTGACCCGCTCGGGCCTGCTCCATCACTACCCGAGCAAGGATCGCCTGATCGAGGCGGTGTTCATCGAGCACGAGCGAGCGGTCGAGCCGTTCTTCGAGCAGCTGGCCGAGGCCGGCGGGCTTGCCGGGATCGAGGGGCTGGTCGGGCTCGCGGCCGGCCAGGTGGAGAACCCCGCCGGGGTCGCCTTCTGGAGCATGATCGCGGCCGAGAACTCCGCCCCCGGACCCAGCTCGCCGCTGCGCCAGCGGCTGCTCGACGCGTACGACGGGTACTGGTCCGCGGTGGTCGATCTGCTGGAGGAGGCCGACCGGAAGGGAGAGCTTCGGCCCGGGGTCGACAAGCGAGCCGAAGCGGTGGAGATCATCGGCCTGATCGAAGGTCTCTCCGCGAACTGGCTGCTCGACCCGGACTCGGTCGATCTGGTCGCGGCGGTGGACCGCTACCTGAAGCGCAAGGTCGACGACCTTCGGGGCCGACGGTCCGATTGAGGCTCAGCCGACCAGCTTCTCGAGGCGATCGAGGAGTGGGATCTGGCCTTCGATCACCCGGTTCCTGGCGGTCTCCGGCGAGACCCACTCGACCCGGTCCACCTCGGGGATCACCATGGTCTGCCCCGTCCTCGGCGGCCACTGGATCTCACAGGTGACGCTGACCTGATCGGCTGGGTCGAGGTCACCCTCGATCGCCCAGGCCAGCACCCGCTTGCCCGACTTCTGGATGACCTCCCCAAGCTCGATCGGATCGCCGTCCGGCGGCTCGATCCCGACCTCCTCGCGAAACTCCCGGCGGGCGATCTCCAGCGGCTCCTCGCCCGGGTCGATCTCACCCTTCGGGATCGACCAGCCGCGCTTCTTCTTCGCCCAGAGCGGCCCGCCCATGTGGGCGATTAGCACCTCGAGGCCTTCCGCCCCGGACCGGTAGAGGACCAGTCCGGCACTGACCCGGCCCGCTTTCTTCTGCTTGCCCATCCCATCGAGGCTAACCGGCCGATGACTCCGACCGCCGAACCGGGCAGGCCGTGCCTGTAATTTGCAGTTCGTGTTGCGGAGGGTGGCAGCCGTCCTGGCGACGGCGACGGTAGTTCTGGCCGCACCGGCGGCCGCAGTCGGCAAGGATCTGACCGACCTGGTCAACCCGTTCACCGGGACCGAGGCTTCGGCGCCCGACTTCGGGACGGGTGGCGGTGCCGGCAACACCTTCCCGGGAGCGACCCTGCCGTTCGGAATGGTCGCCTTCAGCCCCGACACGATCCCCAGCCTGACCAACTTCACCGCCGGGTACACCTACTCGGACCGCCAGATGCGCGGTTTCTCCCTGACCCATTTCAGCGGCGCCGGCTGCGCGCTGCTCGAGGACGTACCGATCCTGCCGGTGGCCGGCACGCTCTCCGGCTCACCGGTCGTCGCGGGCTCCTCCGACCTCGACCCGACGGTGGTCCCCCGGTTCAATCACCGCCACGAGCAGGCCCACCCGGGCTTCTACGGAGTGACCCTGAACCCCGGCGAGGCCGGTCGGGTCCGCTCCGAGCTGACCGCGACCACCCGCACCGCAGTCGGCCGCTTCACCTTTCCGGGATCGAAGAACGGCACGCTCACCTTGAATGCCGGTGGCAGCACGATCGCCAACTACCTCGCCGCGGTGAAGGTCCGTCCGAAGGCCCGCGAGGTGACGGGAACAACCGAAAGCGGCCGCTTCTGCTGGGAGCCCTCGAAGTACCAGCTGTACTTCGCCGCCCGGTTCAACCGCCCGTTCAAGTCCTACGGAACTTGGAAGGGCGCGGCGCTGAGCCCGGGGTCAGATGAGGCGCGAGACGTCTCGCCCGAGGCGTTCAACTACAAGCCGGTCGCGGGCGGGCCGCCGTTCATGCCCGGGAACCCCAGCACGACCGCCCAGGCCGGCGCCTACGTCAGCTTCGACACCCGCGGATCCCGGCCGGTGGAGGCGCGGATCGGGATCTCCTTCGTCAGTGTCGCCCAAGCCCGGCGGAACCTGCGAGAAAGCTCGCGCCTCAGCTTCGGCCAGGTGCGCCGAAAGGCCGAACGTCGCTGGAGCCGGACCATGGGGAAGGTACGGATCCGGGGCGGCCGGAAGGAAGACCGCCGGACCTTCGGGACCGCGCTCTATCACTCCCTGCTCGAGCCCAGCGTCCAGTCGGACCTGAACGGTCGCTACCGCGGGCAGGACCTCGCGGTCCACCGGGTCCGGCCGGGTCACGCGCATTACTCCGACATTTCGGGCTGGGACGTCTACCGCAGCCAGATCCAGCTGTTGGCGATGATCGCTCCCCGTCGCGCCGCGGATATCGCGCAATCACTGCTTCGCATGGAGCGGCAGGGCGGCTGCCTGCCACGCTGGCCGTACGCGACCCAGAACGCGAACATCATGAACGGCGATCCCTCCTCGGTGATCATCGCGACGGTCCACGCGCTCGGGGTCCGGGGGTTCGACGCCAAAGACGCGCTGCGGGCGATGGTCAAGGGGGCCGACCGTCCCTGCCATTCCGACAACGCCGATTACACCGAGCGCGAGGCACTCGACGACTATCTCGACCTGGGTTGGGTCTCCCAGGAGCGGAACGTGAGCAGCGCCCTCCACTCGATCAGTGAGCGGTCCGAGCCGTGGGGAACCGCCTCGACCACCCTGGAGTACGCGCTGGCCGACTTCGCGATCTCCCGGCTGGCGAGATCACTTGGTCGAAGCGCGCTGGCGAAGCGGTTCCTGAGGCGCTCGGGCAGCTGGCGCAACCTGGTCAACCCGGCCAGGCGGGCGATCGAGCCGAGGTTTGCGAACGGCGGCTTCCTGCCCGGGGTGACGCCCTCGACCGAGGACGGCTTCGTCGAGGGAAGCTCGGCCCAGTACGGCTGGTTCGTGCCGCAGAACCTGGCCGGGCGGTTCGCGACGCTCGGCGGCCGGCGCGCCGCCCGGGAGAAGCTCGATCAGTTCTTCACTGAACTGAACGCGGGACCCGCCTCGCCTTACGCCTTCCTCGGCAACGAGCCGACCCTGCAGACGCCCTGGATCTACAACTGGCTCGGCCGCCCCGACAAGGCCCAAGGGATAGTTCGCCGTGCCCAGCTCGGCCTCTACGGACCCGGTCCCGGCGGTCTCCCCGGCAATGACGACGGTGGCACGATGAGCGCCTGGTTGGTGCTCTCGGCCCTCGGCCTCTCACCGGTCATCCCCGGCACCGACGTGATGCCGCTCGGCAGCCCGCTCTTTCCGCGAGCCACGCTGAGGACGGGCCGCGGGCAGCTCAGGCTGGCCGGCGAGGGTGCGTCGAGGAAACGCCCCTACGTGAAGAGCCTGCGGATCGACGGCCGCCATTGGCGGCGCCCGTGGATTCATCTGCGGCAGCTGCGGGGTGACGCAAGTCTCGGCTGGAAGCTGGCCTCTCGCCCCGGCGGCTGGGGCCGAGGCCGGGCGGTGGCTCCGCCGTCCTACCCCGATCGCTGACCACGTGCCACCGCTTTTCGCGAGGATAGTTGAGCGATCTGATAGAAAATGGGGGTGGCCAACGAGTGGGAACTGATCTGGCGATTGGCGCTTGCCCTCGTGCTCTCCTCCGCGATCGGCATCGAACGCGAGCGGCGGCAGAAGAGCGCCGGCCTGCGCACCTACACCCTGGTCGGGGTCGGTTCCGCCCTTTTCATGCTGGTCAGCAAGTACGGGTTCTTCGACGTCTTGGAATCGAGCGAGGTCGTGCTCGACCCGTCGCGCATGGCGGCTCAGATCGTCTCCGGGATCGGGTTCATCGGGGCCGGACTGATCTTCGTGCGCCGGGACTCGGTTCGCGGCCTTACGACCGCGGCGGGGGTCTGGCTGACCGCCGCCATCGGCGCGGCTTGCGGCGCTTCGCTCCCGATCCTGGCCATCGCGACGACCGCCATCTACTTCACCGTCGTGTTCGCCCTGGCTCCGCTGATGTGGCGCCTGCCGGCGTCGCCCTATGCGCCCTCGGCGCTGCGGGTTTCGTACGAGGACGGCAGGGGCATCCTGCGCCGCATCTTGATGGCCTGCACGTCCCGGAACTTCAAGGTCGCGGATGTAAACGTCGACCGGTCCGAGACCCAGTCGGACCGCTCGGCCCGCGTCGTCGACGTATCGCTCGAAATACATGGCTCGGGGTCGGTCGCCGGTTTGGCCGGGGAGCTGGATGAGGTCGACGGGGTCATAGCCGTCGCCGCCGGCGACGTCAACGAGATATTCGACTGACCGAACCGAGTAGCTCGGCCCGGACCTGCTCGGCAGTCTGGCCCGCCTCGATGCGTTCTTCCAGGGTGATAGCGCCGTGGCGCTTGGCGAGTCGTTTGCCGTCTTCGCCGAGCATCA
Organism: Solirubrobacterales bacterium; assembly: GCA_044464425.1. GTDB lineage: Bacteria > Actinomycetota > Thermoleophilia > Solirubrobacterales > 70-9 > 67-14. Next base: position 67,201 of record JBIQLL010000005.1, read on the forward strand.
GGGGGACGTGGCTGAAACGCACCGGCGGCTGGAGACCGAGGCGGGCGTAGAGCCAGAGCTGACGAGTCGTGGTGTCGAGCAGGTCGGCCCCGCGCACCACCTCGCCGATCCCCTGCTCCGCATCATCGACCGTTACCGCGAGGTTGTAACCGAAGTCACCGTCGTTGCGGCGGACCACGAAGTCGTCGAGGGTCAGCACCACCCGGCCGCAGAGGTGATCATCGAAACCGACCCTGGCGCCGCCTGCCCGCACCCGAAGCGCCGGTGGCCGACCTGCCGCCCGGCGTTCCTCCCGCTCGGCATCGCTCAGGTCGCGGCAGGTCCCGGGGTAGGCGCCCTCCGGCAACTCGCCGTGCGGGGCCGAGGCGGCTTCGCGGATCTCGGCCCGGGTGCAGAAGCACTCGTACAGAAGACCGGCCTCGTCCAGCTCAGCGAGCGCATCGCGGTAGAGGCCGTGGCGATCACTCTGCCGGACGATCCCGCCGTCCCACTCGACCCCGATCTGGCGCAGCTCCTCGAGCTGGACCGCCACCCACGCCTCGCGGGAACGGCCGGAATCGATGTCCTCGATCCGCATGAGGAAGGGAGCGCCGCGGTCACGGGCCGAACGCCAGGCCAACAGCGCGGTGCGGAGGTTGCCGAGGTGCAAGCGACCAGTCGGGCTCGGCGCGTAGCGGCCCGGCGCACGGCCCGGGTCGGCGTCGGGATGAAACAGGTCCAAGTCGCTCACCCCACCTCCTCCCGCAGGTCCGCCGCCAGGTCACCCTGCGGCTTCACCTCCACCTCGTCCAGACCGAGCCAGCCGGCCATCAGCCTGAGCTCCTCGGCCAGCTCGCCCGCTGTCGACGCCGGTGCGTCGGGCTCGACCCAGGCCGACTGCACCAGCAGCGACGATCCTTCCCGGTCCGATTTGAGGTCGACCCGGCCCGCGATCTGCTCGTCGAGCAGGAAGGGCAGCACGTAGTAGCCGTGCCGGCGCTTCGCCTTCGGAGTGTAGATCTCGATCCGGTAGTGGAAGCCGAACAGCTCCTCGAGGCGGCGTCGCTCGAAGATCAGCGGGTCGAACGGGGCGAGCAGCGCCCGAGCGGTGACCCGCCGAGGCCGGCGGGCATCGGGAGAGAGCCAGGCCGGGCCGCTCATGCCCTCGACCTCGGCTTCGATCAACCGGCCCTCGGCCGCGAGGCGCTCGATCGCCAGCTTCGATTCCCGCGCCGGCAGCCGGAAGTAGTCACGCAGACAACGGGCCGTCCCGACGCCGTGGGCGCGGGCCGAGATCTCGATCAGGCCGGCGATCGCGTCCTCCGGGTCCGGGGTCTCGGCCCGGTGGACGTGATCGGGCAGGACCCGTTCCGGCAGGTCGTAGAGCCGTTCGAACTGGCTGGTCCGCCCGGCCGAGCTGATCCGCCCGGACCAGAACAGGTACTCGAGCGCGCTCTTGACTGGCGGCCAGTTCCAGCCCCAGTTCTTGCGGTCCGGCACGTGATCGGGGTCGACCGAGGCGGCCACCTGTCCGGCGGTGATCGGGCCCGACCGCTCGACCTCGGTGATCACGTCAGCCAGCAGCTCCGGCTGGTCCGCCGCGGCGCGGACCGTCCGCCAGGCTTCGCGGTCGGCCCGATCCATGCGCCAGCGCAACAGCCGGTGAGTCTCCGGAGGCACGAACGAGGCCTCGTGTGCCCAGTACTCAACGAGCCGGCGAGGACGTTTCGCGCTCGCGCGTTCGAGGAGGCCGATGTCATAGGGCCCCAGCCGGGAGTAGACCGGCAACAGATGGGCACGAGCGAGCACGTTGACCGAGTCGATCTGCAGCAGACCGATCCGGTCGATCGTCGCCTGGACCTGACGCATCGTGACCCGCGGGAACGGCCTCTCGCGACCAAAACCCTGGGCGGCCAGGGCGATTCTCCGGGCGGCGCGGGAGTTCAGTCTGACCGGGGTCGATCGCGGGCTTTCCTGCTGTCCGTCCACCCGCACATAATTACCGGCAATGCCACCGACACGGGGGAGTAACCGATGAGCGCAGGGGTCCGGGCGCACGCCTACCGGAACGTGATCATCACCGCGGCAACCGCGGGACTGGCCGGGCTGCTGTTCGGCTACGACACCGGCGTGATCGCCGGCGCGTTGCTGCAGATCACCCCCGATTTCGGGCTCGGCAGCTTCGAGTCCGGCCTGGTCGTCGGCGCGGTCCCGATCGGCGCGGTGCTCGGCGCCTGGATCGCCAGCTCGGGGGCCGACAAGTACGGCCGCCGGACCTTCATCCTCACCTCGGGCATCATCTTCATCGTCGGCGCGATCATCTCGGCGATCTCGCCAGACACGCTGATCCTCGTTATCTCGCGCGTGGTGATCGGGGTCGCGATCGGGGTCGCTTCCGCGGTTGCGCCGGTCTACATCAGCGAGGTCGCACCACCCGACATCCGGGGCCGGCTGGTCACCTTCTTCCAGCTCGCGGTCACGGTCGGCATCCTGGTCGCGTACCTGGTCGGGCTCGTCTTCGCCAACTCGGAGGACGGCTGGCGCTGGATGCTCGGCCTCGGCGCGATTCCGGCTCTCGCCCTGGTGCTGGGGATCGTGCGGCTGCCCTCCAGCCCCCGCTGGCTGCTGATGAAGGGGCGCGAGGACGACGCGCGGTCGGCCCTGCAACGAGTCCGCACGGAGGGTCCCGACGCGATCGAACTCGAGATCAAGGAGATCGAGGCGAGCATGAACATCCACGAGGGCACCTGGAAGGACCTGCTCGCCCCGGCGGTCAAGGCGGCCCTGGTGGTCGGCATCGGGCTGGCGATCCTGCAGCAGATCACCGGCATCAACACCGTGATCTACTACGCACCGACGATCATCCAGGAGACCGGGATCGACTCGGACTTCTCCTCGATCCTCGCCTCGCTCGGGGTCGGGATCATCAACGTGATCATGACCGTGGTCGCCCTGCGGCTGCTCGACAGCCGGGGCCGGCGCGAGATGCTGTTCGTCGGCGTCACCGGGATCTCGATCTCCCTCTTCCTGCTCGGCCTCGCCTTCCTGATCGGCGCCGACAAGACCTGGGCGACCGTGCTGGCGATCGGCAGCCTGATGCTCTTCGTCTCTTCGTTCGCGATCTCGCTGGGACCGATCTTCTGGTTGCTGAACGCCGAGATCTACCCGCTCTCGGTCCGCAGCAAAGCGGCCTCGGCCGGGACCATGACCAACTGGTTCTTCAACTTCCTGGTCTCGCTGACCTTCCTGCCGTTGATCGATCTGCTCTCCCAGACCGGGGCCTTCTGGTTCTACGGCGCGATCGGCCTGGTCACCCTCTGGTTCTGTTGGAAGTTCGTGCCTGAAACCAAGGGCCGGAGCCTCGAGCAGATCAACGACATCTTCGAACGCAGGGCCGGGCGGCAGCCCGGGTCTGCCTCTCATCCCGAGTAACTGGTCCAACAAGTTTGATGTAGGTTTCCGGGATGGGAACTCGCATCTTTCGGACCGCTCTGCTCGCTCTGCTTTCGATCCTCGGCGCCGGCATCGCTGCCGTTCCAGCGCTGGCGGCCAAGCCTCCGGCTCAGCCGAGTTCGCTGCGCAACCCGATCCTTCCGCTCAGCGCTGACGGCGACGACTCACCGGACCCCTGGGTATTCCGACACAACGGCACGTACTGGATCAACTACACCTCCAACCGCAAGATCGTCTATCGCAGCGCTGCCGTGCTGGGCGCCCTCGGATCCGCTCCGGAGCGGACGGTCTGGCCACCGGAAGGCCAGGTTGAGCCTGCCGGCCGCAGCGTGGAAGTCTGGGCGCCCGAGACCCACAAAGTGGGTGGCCGCTGGTACATCTACTACACGGCCAAAGGCCCGAACGAGGTTGACGCTCACCGCATGTTCGTGCTGGAAAGCAAGACCAAGAGTCCGGCCGGCCCCTACGAGTTCAAGGCCCAACTCGAGCTTCCCCAGCCCTACGCGATCGACGGGACCGTCTTCCAGGCCGGCGGCAAGCTGTACCTCGCCTACTCCGGCGGCCCGCGATTCACTCCCACCTCGATCTACCTGGCCGAGCTCTCGAACCCGTGGACCGTCAAGGGAACCCCGATCATGATCTCGACCCCCGAGTACGGCTGGGAGAAGATCCCGGTGGGAATCAACGAGGGTCCCGAGGCCCTGCTCCACGGCAACAAGCTCCACATCATCTTCTCGGCGAGCTGGTGCGGCTCCGGGATGTACGCGCTCGGGCGAGTCACCGTCCCGAAGAAGGCGAACCTGACCGACCCGGAAACCTGGGCGGGCGCGAAGTACCCAGACCCGGTCTTCGAGACCGACGACGCCCGCGGCGTCTACGGCCCCGGCCACGGGTCCTTCTTCACCTCGAACGGCGGCAAGGAGTACTGGAACGTGTACCACGCGACCGAGGAGGCGGGCAAGGGCTGCTTCACGGGCGGCTCGCGGTCGACCCGCGTCCAGCGCTTCACCTGGAAGGAGGACGGCAGCCCGAACTTCGGCCGGCCGGTCTCGCTCACGAGCGACATCCACGCCCCGAAGGGGGACAACACGATCGCCGTCCAGGCCGAATCCTCGAAGTTCTTGGCTCCATCCCGGGTCAGCACCCTCGCCGAGCGCCGCTTCTACGGTTACTCCGGCGTGACCCTGACCCCGGCCGGCGACAGGCTGCCGGCCATGAGGTTTCGCCTCCGCCGCAAGGCCCGCTACCAGGTCTACGTGCGGGTCCTGGGTGGTCCCGAGGCCGGCAGGGTCAGCCTGATCCGGCCCGACGGGCATCGGGTGACCCGCAACGCGGCCCGCAGCGAGAGCGGCGCGATCGAGCTGAACATGGGCAGGATGCGTTTGGGCAAGGGCCTGCGGTCCCTGCGGCTCCGCAGTGCGACGCCGGTCTCCCTGGACCAGATCCGTCTCCAGCTACTGCCGGACAGGAAAAAGAACAAGAAACGTCGCTAGTCGGTCACCTCGAAGGACCTCGGCCGGAGCCCTCCCAACCATTCTTTGCTTCGATGGGAGGGCGGGTCAGCGTCCGTCCCACCCGCCCGGTCGGCGCAGACCGACCCGACTGCGGTTAAGTTTTCCCCATGTCACAGACCCCGAGCTGCTCGATTCGCGACTTCCGGATCGAGGACGCCGAAGCCGTTCACCGCTGGTTCAACAACAAGGAAGCGACCAAGACGCTGATGGAACAGCGTGAAGCGTTCTCGCTCGAGAACGCTGAGGGCTGGACCAGAGCTGCGACCAAGCAGGAAGGCGAAGACCGCAAGTACGCGATCGAGGTTCCCGGGATGGAGCAGCCGGTCGGCTTCACCGCGCTCTACGGGCTCTTCCGCCAGACCGCGCCGGAGCTCGGCTGCCTGATCGGAGACGAGGTGCGGGGCAGGGGGGTCGGCCGCTGGGCCGAGCGGCTGACCGTGACCAAGGCCTTCGAGGAGTTCGGCGCGCACCGGATCTACGGCCGGATCCCCGCCTTCAACGAAGCCGCGAAGAAGGTCGTCGCCGCCCAGGGCTGGATCTTCGAGGGCAACATGCCCGCGCACATCCGGCGCCCGGACGGCACCCTGCTCGACTGCGAGATCTGGGGCGCGACGCCCGAGCAGTTCTTCGCCGCGGTCGAGCAGTGGTGAGCACGGCACCGGAGCCCGTTTGAAGCTTTTCGCCGAGATCGTCGAGGACGGCGGCCGGGCCGCCAGCGGGCCGGACTTCTTCCGCTCGGCCGAGTTCCTCGAGGCCGAGGGAACGACCCACTCGCTGCTCATCCACGAAGCCGGAACCGGGTCGCAGGCCGACCCGACCGAACTGGTCGCCTCCGCCCCGCTGCTGGTCCGCGAGATCCCGGGGACCGACCGATTCGATGCGATCTCCCCCTACGGCTATCCGGGCCTCGCGATCTCGGACGGCCCGCTGCTGCGGCTGGACTTTCCGCTCGATCCGGCGACGATCGACTTCTCGGCCACCGGTCTGGTCACGATCTTCCTGCGCCACTCGCTGACCGCCGAGTCCGACGATCCACCGCTGGCCGGCGCCACCCCGCGTAACGTCTGCCTGCTTTCCGACCCGGCCCTGCCGCGCAAGAGCCGGGCCTCGGATCGCCAGCAGATCCGCAAGAACCTGAAGCGCGGCTGCGAGCTGGAGATCGTTCCCGGCCCGGAAACGACCGCCGAACAGCGGGCCGGCTTCTTCACCGCGTACACCGAGACCATGGTGAGGACGAGCGCCACCGAGCGGTATTTCTTCAGTGAGCGGTACTTCGACCTGATCCTCGCGGCCGAGGGCACCTGGCTCTTCCTGCTCCGCGCTCCGGAGGAGGAAACGGGACCGGGCGGGGTCCGGCCCGTGGCGGCCGCCTCGATCGCCGCGCTCAGTGACGGCCTGCTCCATTACTACCTCTCCGGCACCGCCGACGCCCACCTGAAAGGCGCCCCGATGAAGAACGTGGTCGAGGAGATGATCGGCTTCGGAGCCGAACGCGAGCTGGCAGTGAACTTCGGCGGCGGGATCACCCCCGGCGACGCCCTGGAGGAGTTCAAACGAGGCTTCGCCAATCGAGAGGAACAGTGGTTCACCTCCGAGCTCACCTGCGACCCGGAGACCAGCACCGAGCTCACCGCCGAATTCGCTCCGGAAGCGCCCCCCGGATTCTTTCCCCCCTACCGAAGCTGAGCCGCGTCTCGCGGACTTCTTACAACCCGCCGAAGCTGGGCCCGCTCAGCGAGGGGAAGCCGTCGGTTGGCTCGGGGCCCTGGCCCCAGTGGGCGGCCCCAAAGGCGCGGATCGCGTCGAGTGTCTTCTCTCCTCGCCAGCTCCGGCAGCCGATCAGGTTGCGCCAGGCGGTCGCCGCGGCCGCGTAGGGCATGTCCGGATTGGGGAAGAGCAGCGAGGCCGAGTAGACTGTGTCGTAGAGGCCCTTCAGTGAAAGCTGGTCGGCGTCCGGCAGGCTCGGGTCGTACTGGATCGCGATCCGACCGTGCTCCAGCGAGTGGACCACGTTGACCGGCGCCGCCGGTTCGGCCCAGGCGCCGTCGGCCTGCTGCAGCGGCGGCGCGATGTGATCACCGGAGGTCGGGGGGACGGTCCCGTAATCGGGCACCGGGTCGGCCGGGTTGAGATGCTTGCGGCCCTCCTCGGGCAGGTTCTCCCGGACCACGCAGCCCGCCGCCTTCGCAGCCGCGGTCAGGTCGGTGATCGCCGGGCCCGCGTAGGTCGTTCCCTCACGCTCGTCCGGGGTCAGTTCGTTGCTCGAGCCGGAGGCGGTCGAGATGTGGGCCGAGCCGCCGTCTTCCCCGCCAGACCGGAGGGCGAGAAAGACCCCGCCGATTATGAAGGCGAGAAAGACCGCCCCGATTGCGTACCCGGCCGGGGTCGGCTTCGCCGGGCCGCCCCCGGAGTCGCTGCGAGCGGTCAACCGTCGCTACTGGGTCAGGGATTGGCCGCGGGCACCGCGCCAGGGCTGGGCGGCCCGCAGGGCGCCAAGTACGGCGCGCGTCGCCGGCGCCTTGTTCAGCGCGTAGAAGTGGATGCCGGGGACACCGGCCGCCAGCAGCTCGGCGCTCTGCTGGGCGGCGTAGGCGACGCCCAGGTTGAACTCCGCTTCCGGGTCGCCTTCGGCGGCCAGCATCGCCGCTTCGAGCTCGACCGGGATGCTGGCATCGCAGAGGCTGCAGATGCGCTTGGTGTGGGCGTAGCCGGTGACCGGGATGATCCCGGCGATGATCGGCACCTCGATGCCCTTGGCCCGGGCCGCGTCGACGAAATCGAAGTAGGCCCGGTTGTCGAAGAAGAGCTGGGTGATCAGGAACTCAGCGCCGGCGTCGACCTTGGTCTTGAGGTAGGTCAGGTCGGTGTCGAGGTTCGGCGCTTCGGGATGGACCTCGGGAAAGCAGGCGCCGCCGACCGAGAAGTCGTACTTCGAGGTGATGTGGCCGGCGAGCTCGGCCGCGCTACCGAAGCCGCCCTCCGGCTGGACGAAATCGGTCTCGCCGCGGGGCGGGTCGCCGCGCAGCGCGAAGATGTTGTCGACACCGGCGTCACGCAGCCGGTCGAGGGTGAGGTCGAGTCCCTCGGCGGTTTCGCCGACGCAGCTGAGGTGCGCCATCACCTCGAGGCCGATCTCGTCCTTCAGGGCGGTGGTGATGTCCACCGTGCCCTCTCGGGTCGAGCCGCCGGCACCGTAGGTGACCGAGACGAAATCGAGCTCCAGCTCGGCCAGCGTCCGAGCCGTCTCAAAGAGCTGGACGCGGCCGTCGGCGGTCTTCGGCGGGAAGAATTCCACCGAGAAGACCGGACGCTTCGCGCTGATGATTTCGCCAATGCGCATCCAGAGAGCCTAGCCCAAAGGGGCTATCAATCGGGCGCGAGGCCCTGGCCGGTGGCGGCCAGCCAGATCGTGCGCCGGAGGATCTCCAAGTCCAACCTGAGCGAGCGGTTCTCCACGTACTCGACGTCCAGTTCAATCCGCTCGTCCCAGGGGATGCCGGCCCGGCCCTGGACCTGGGCCCAGCCGGTGATCCCGGGCCTGACCTCATGCCGGCGATGCTGGTGCGGGGTGTAATCGGCAACCTGGGCGGGGATCGTCGGTCGCGGGCCGACCAAGGCCATCTCACCGCGCCAGACGTTGACCAGGTTCGGCAGCTCGTCGAGCGAGGTGCGCCGGAGCCAGCGGCCGACCCTGGTCACCCGGGGGTCATCGCGGCCGACCACGGTGCCGACCCCGACCGGATCCGAGCCGGGGACCATCGTCCTCAGCTTCAGCATCTCGAACTCTTCCCCGTCCTGGCCGACCCTGGTCTGCCGGTAGATCGCGGAGCCGCCGCCCTCGAGGCGGATCAGCACCGCGCAGATGACCAGGAGGGGTCCGGTCAACAACAGCAAGGCGCCGGTCAGCGGCTTTTCCAGCGTCCGGCTCACCGGGTTCCCTCCGCTTTCTCCCAGGCCGCCGGCGGGCCCTGGCGCCAGCGGTCCCACAGGCCGAGCGCGATCGAGACGGTCACCTCGACGTAATAGCGGCAGATGCGGAAAGGAAGGATCGGGATCCAGCGTCCCAGCGCCGCACCGACCAGCAGCAGGATCTGCAGCAGCATGGTCAGGCCGTAGAACCAGCCGTTGCCGAGCAGGGCGAGGTTGGTCAGGAGGAGGATCAGGTGCAGGGCCGGGCTGACGTAGCGAAGCAGCCGGTGCGAGAAGAGCTCGAAGAGATAGAGCGGCGAGTAGCCGCGCGGGTCGAGCATCCCTTCCCCGACCACGATGTCCCAGAGGCCGATCATCATGCGGCGCTTGCGGGCCAGCTCTCCGTCCAGGCTCGGCACCAGCTTCTCGGTGGCCCGGGCCTTCGGGCGGTAGAGCGAGGCGAGCCGCCGTTTGGCGAGGGCGAAGGGGAAGGAGAGGTCGTGGCTGCCGGAAGGCCTCAGCGGGATGTAGGCCGAGGCCCGCACCGCGTAGATCGCGCCGTTGCCGGCGGTCACCCCGGCCAGCTCGGACTCCATCTCGCGGACCCGCATCTCGTAGCGCCAGTAGGCCCCTTCGAGGTTGCCGCCGTCCGGGCCGGTGAAGCTGACCTGGCCGCAGACGTAGCCGACCCGTTCGTCGCGGAACGGCTCGATCAGCTCGGTCAGAGCGCCGGGCTCCCAGGTCGAGTTGGCGTCGGAGAACGCGAGCAGCCGGCCCGTGGCTGCTTCCGCGGCGGCGTTCTGGGCGGCGATCTTGCCGCCTCGCGGGAGGTCCAGCACCAGGTCGGCGCCCGCTTCGCGGGCGATCTCGACGGTCCGGTCGGAGGAGCCGTCGGAGGCGACGATGACCTGGATCAGCTCGCGCGGGTACTTGAGCTCGAGGGCGTTCTTCACCTTCGCCTCGATCACCGTCTCCTCGTTGTAGGCGGCGACGATCAGGGACACCGTCGGCAGGATCTCCTCTTCGGTGTCGGGGTCGATCGGGGGCGGGATCTCGCTCAGCTTGGGCCCGCGCACCTCGCCCGCTCGCCCGCCCAGGCCGACGAAGTCGAGCAGCCAGAGGGCCACCGGATAGCCGATGTGGGTGAAGAAGAGCAGGCCCGCGCTGAGCCAGAAGAGGACGTAGATGACAATCACGCCAGTTCCTCGTAGAGGTCGATGGTCTGGCCGGCAATCTTCTCCCAGGCGAAGGGGCCGGCGGCGGCTGCCCGGCAGCTCGCCTCGAGCTGTTCGCGTCCGGCCGCCGCGTCCGGTCCCAAGGTCAACTGGGTCAACCCCTCGCCGAGAGCGTCCACATCGCCCGGTTCGACCAGCCGGGCCACCCCGTGCTCACGGGCGACCTCGCCGATCCCGCCGACGTCCGAGACCACCATCGCCTTGCCGAAGGCGATCCCGGTGTAGAGCACCCCGGACTGCTCGCCATCCAGGTACGGCAGGACGAGCAGATCGGCGCGACGCATGATCGCCGGGATCTCGGAATCGACGATGAAGCGCGGCAGCCAGCGCACGTCGAGCCGCAGCTTCGCGGTGCGTTCCATCAACTCGGTCAGGTCCATGCGGGGGTTGCCGACGATCCAGAGCTCGGGAGCCGGCCGGTCGGTCGGGGCAGCCAGCCGCTCGGCCGCGCGGATCAGCACGTCGATCCCCTTGTAGGGGCGGAGCAGGCCGAAGAAGAGGATCACCGGCGGCCGTGCCGCGGACTCGTCCTCGGGATCGCCATCCCGGGCGGCCGAGGGCGCCGCCAGCTCGGGCGGCAGCGGGCTCTCCTCGGGCAGCCGGGTCAGGTACGTAAAGGCGCCGTGCGGGATCACCCGCACCCGTTCCTCCGGCAGGCCGACCTCCGCAGTCAGCCGCTCGGCACCGAGCCGCGAGTGGGCGATCACCGCGTCCATCGCCCCGAAGACCTCCCGCGCCTGCTTCAGCTGCCGCGCGGTCGGACCGGGAGGCAGGATGTAGTGCGCCGTCATCACCCGCGGCCGCCTTTTGGCGATCAGCCGGTGGTCCAGCCCCGCCATGGTCAGCCACTGGTAGTGGGTCACCAACGGGTCCGGGGCGGACTCGACCTTGCGCCGGAGCGTCCGCATCTCCGGCAGGTGCTGGAGCGCCTTGCTGAGCCGACGGGCCCGCGGCCAGAGGCGCCGGTAGAAGTCGTAGCTGACCTCGTAACCCTCCGGCTCGGGCACCGGCCCGTAGGTGAACTCGGAGGTGATCAACTCCACGTCCGCCCCTGCCGCGGCCAGGGCAGAGGCCAGCGACCGGTCGTACGGCGGGGTGAAGGCCGAGGGGTCGATCAGCTTGACGTGCACATCCGGGATTATCGTGGGCGACAGTGAATGACTTACTTCAGCCCGAGGGCTCTGCAAGCGAAGGCACGAACGTGGATCTGAGCTACTGCGTCGTCAACAACGACGGTCGCGACTACCTGATGGCCTGCTTGGAGGCGATCGACCGCTTCCATCCACCGGCCCTGAGCCACGAGATCCTGGTGCTCGACAACGCCTCCAGCGACGGCTCGGCGATGGCGGTCCGGGAACGCTTCCCGCACGCAACCCTGATCGCGCTGGAGGCCAAGCAGGGCAAGGCCGCCAACGACTCGCTCCTGCTCGAACGCTCCCGCGGTCGCTACTGCCTGCTCCTGAACGAAGACTCGGAACTGCGGGCCGGGTCGGTAGAGGCCCTGGTCGCCGCGCTCGATGACGACCCGAAAGCCGGCGCGGCCGGAGCCCAGCTCTTCGACGGCGACGGAAATCCGTACGCCTGCGCCTGGAAGTTCCCCGGGGTCGAGTCGGCCTTCGTCGGCGCCCTCTTCCTTCACTCGCGGCTCACCGTGCAAAGTCAGGGCGAGGAGACGCGCCCGGTCGACTGGGCCCAGTCCTCGGCCCTGATGGTCCGCCGCGAGGCGGCCGCGGAGATCGGGTTCCTCGACCCGCAGTTTTTTGTCTACTACGACGAGTGCGACTTCTGCAGGCGCCTGGCCGATTCAGGCTGGCACGCGCTCTACGTCCCCTCGGCCGAGGCGATCCACCACAACCAGCTCTCGACCGACCTCTCCTCCGGCCTGCCGCGGATCGTCGAGTTCCACCGCAACCGCGACCTCTACATGCGAAAGCACCACGGCCGCGTCGCCGCGTTCGCGGTCCGACTCCTCACCGGCTGGGCCTACGGCCTCCGCACCCTCGCCTCGCTCTTCATGCCGGCCGCCCCCACCCCGGTCTACGCCGCCCACACCCGCCAGGCCCTCTTCCCCTACCGCGGAGAAAGCCTCGCCGACCGAGCCAACCCCCCCACCGGTGAAACTGAATACCTAGCGTGATGCGGCGGATTCAGTTTCACCGCGTCAGGAACGTAGGTCCTCGTCCCACTGCTCGACCTCGATGGCCTCAGGCAATCCCTGCCGCCCGGGCCTGCGTTCCTCACCGGTCGCTTCGCCAGCCTGACCCTCACCCGCCCGCCGGGCGGCAAGGATCTTCTCCTTCAGGGCACCCGGCCGGGTCAGCAGCATGAGCCATCCCCGCTCCTCCGCGTTGAAGAACCCGGTCGCGAGCAGAACGAACGGGAAAGCGGCGACCAGCAGCAGGCGCACCGCCAGCCAGGCGATCCCCTCGTCCGGAACGAAGACCTCTCCGATCGCGATCAGGGCGGCGGCGACCAGCAGGACCCGGGCCAGCCGCAGCCACTCGTAGGGAACGGGGAAAAGGCGCTGGGTGAAGACGTACATCAAGGCGACGACCACCAGGTAGGAAAGGACCAGCGACACGCCGGCGCCGACGATTCCCCAGATCGGGAGCAGCAGGAGGTTGAGGGCGACGTTGGCCACCAGCCCCGCAATCGTGGCCGGCAGGTTGTACTTGGTCTGCCCGGTACGGCCAAGCACGACCAGCAGCACCATGTAGATCGCGTAGAGCGCGGCACCGGCCGAGACCGGGCCGACCGCGTCGGCCGCGCCGAAGAACTCCGGGGCGGCGAAGACCCGCACGATCCAGGGAGCCACCAGCCAGAGGAAGCTCACCACCAGCGCCATCACGGTTACGAACCAGGTGACCACCGCCGAGTACGCCAGACGGGCCTCCTCGTCATCCTGGATCGAGTAGGCCAGGGGCGGGAAGGCGAGCTGGAAGCCCCGGACCAGAACCGCGATTCCCTGTGAGACCTTGACCGCGATCGAGTACAGCCCGACCTCGGCCACGCCGAGCTTGTGGGCGATCAGCACCCGGTCGATGAAGCTGAGCGAGTAGAGCGAGAGCTCGGCTGGCATGGTCGGCAGGCCGAAGGCCATCATCCGGTTCAGGAGCGGCCGGTCCGGAAGCACGGCGAGGCGCCGCCGGTTGTAGAAGATCAGGCCGAGCACCACCGCGAGGCCGGTGCCGTAGCTGCCGAGCAGCAGCCCCTCCGCCCCGAGATCGAGTGGCACCACGAGGATCACGGTGACCGGGATCGTGAGCAGCACCGAGAGCATGGTCACCGTAAAGAAGGCCCGGGCCCGCTCGTCGAGCCGGAAGATGGTCAACAGGTACTCGGAAAGGGTGAGCACGAAGAGCCCCGGGATCGCGATCTGCGCGAGGACCGGGTCGGACTCGCCCAGCAGCAGCTCGGAGATCGGGCCGGCGAAGGGGAAGAGCACCACCACCGAGATCAGCCCGGCCCAGAACAGGGTCGCGAACGAGGTAGCGACCACCTTCGCGGGATCCTCGCCCTGCTTGTAGTAGAAGCGAAGCAGGGCCTCGACCACGCCCAGCCGGATCACGATCGACGCCGCGACCACCGCCGAGAACATGATCTCCGCCGAGCCGTAGTCGGCGGTGGTCAGGTACCGCGTGTAGAGCGGCAGCAGGGCGACCGCGATCAGCTTCGAGATGATGCTGGCCGCCGTGTAGGCGGCACCGGTTGTGGCTAGGCGGCGGAGGTAGCCCGACATGGGAAGGCGAGGCTATAGCCGATCGCGATCAGGACCCAGGTGACCGGGTCGTCGAGAAATCCCGCATACGTGAGGGTGTGGACCAGCACCGCGACGAATCCGGCCAGCATCGCCGCCCGCGCGGCTGGCGGTCCGCGGTCCGGATCGTACGATCGAGAGGCAGCCCCGAGCCCGGGCATCACCCGGCGCATCCCCGCCATCAGGGCGGTGAAGATGCTGACGATCAGGGCGACGTAGAAGGCCAGGCCGATCACGCCCTGCTCGGCGGCGACGGTCACCGGTTCGGTGTGGGACTTGGTCACCGGCGCGTTCGGCCCGGCCACCTCCCGCTTGAAGGCAACCGAGAAGGAGCCGGGGCCGTAACCGTAGACCGGCCGGGCCTCGAACAGGTCGAACCCACCCTCGACCAGATTCGCCCGGCCGCTGGTCTGCTTGTTGACCTTTCCGAGGTCGAGCTTGACCAGACCGCCCGCGAAGGTGCCGAAGAGGATCACCGCGACGACCAGAGCGCCGACCCCGGCGAGCACCCACTTGAGGCTCCAGCGCAGCGCGACCAGGGTGGCGAGACCGGCGATCAGGGCGACGAAGCTCGACTGCGAGTAGGTGGTGATCAACGCCAGCCAGAGGATCCCGGCGGTCACCGCCAGCAGGACCGACTCCCGGTTCGGCCGAGCCCAGAGCAGCCCGGCCGCCACCATCGTGATCGAGAGGGCCAGGTACCGGCCGTACACGTTCGGATCCCAGAAGAGCGAGTTGACGCGGAAGTAGACGTGGAAGTCATTCGAGCGGATCACGACCTGGTTCCAGAGCAGGTCACGGGCCGCGAACTCGACGAAGCCGACCAGGGCGCAGATCAGCGCCAGGCCGACCACCACTCCGAGCAGGATCCGCAGCCGGTCCCGGGTCCACTCGACCTCGGCCATCAGGGCGAAGATGACGCCGAACGGAATCAGGAAGAAGCAGAGGTTCTGGAGGCCGGTCGAGCGGTCATCCGAGTAGAGCAGCCCGAGCGCGTAGAGCACTACCGCGGCCGCGAGCAGCGGCTTCAGCCAACGAGCGAAGCCGGTCGGGCGCACGGTCGGCGTGTCCGGCAGCAACTCGCCCCGGCGCGCCCGGATCAGCGAGGCCAGCACGCCGCCGCCCATCACCAGGTAAAGCGGCAGCAGCAGGTTCGCGTCCTCGCCGCCCACATTGAGCGGGATCCGGAACGGCAGCGCGACCAGCACCATGACCGGGAAGGCCACCGGCCAGCGATCGATCACCCAGGCCAGGATCAGGATCGCCGCGAGGCCGCCGATCAGCGCCATCGCCAGCAGCCCGGGGGTGTCCCTCAGCTCGGTGATCGGTCCCGAGTGCCACTGATCGGCTGCGATCAGCACCGGCACGAGTATCCCGGCGGCGGCCATTGCCAGCGAGCGGCGCAGCGAGGGCCCGTCGAGGATCCCCACGGCGACGGCGCAGGCGGCGAGGATGGCGACCAGCGCCTCGATCACCGCTGCCCCTCCTTCCGGATCGGCTTCGGGCAGCCCGAGGGGCCGCGCGGCTCGTAGTTGTGCAGGCGAATCCAACCGGGGAGGTAGAGCACTCGGTCCTCGCCGTGCATGGTCACCCGGACCCGGTACTTGCCGGTCATCGGGATCCGCCGGTTGTCCTTGCGGCCGTTCCAGACCAGGGTGTGCTCTCGGTAGCGCTTGAAGAACCGGTTCCGGGCCAGGGTCCGGATCGGGTTGCCGCCCCGGCCGATGATCTCGACGTCCGCGGTGTCGGACCTGGTGGTGCGGAAGTTGATCGACATCCGGTCCCGCTTGCAGTCGCCGTTCGGGCTGAAGACGGTCGGGGCCTCGCCGTTCGGCGTGAAGCCCAGCACCCGGTACTCGACCCGGTCGATCACCAGCGGTTCGCGCTTCAGGCGCTGCGAGTAGCCGAAGGCGGCAACCGTGGCGACCAGGAGCAGCCCGACGGTGAGTGGCGCCAGCCAGCCCAGGCGTCCGGAGCCGGCAGGGTTATTCATCTACTCCCCGGGCAGCGGGCCGTGATCGGTGCCGATCACGACGGTCACGTCGGCGTTGGGCGTGAGACTGGCGATCTCCGGCTCCATCGGACCGGTGTTGTCGATCCCGACCGCCTTGCCGACCTTCTTCGCCTCGGCCCGGTTGCCGCTCGCGTACATGACGATGCTCTCGGTGAAGGTCTCGGTGGCATCCGAGGGATTCCCGGCAATCCTGAAGCTCTCGCTCTCGAGAGCGTCCGCGTAGGTGGCGGCCAGGCCGGACTCGGTGCCGCCCGTACCGTTCAGCACTCCGACCTTGATCTCGGCCGGCCTCACGTTCTGCGCCTGCTGGCCGGTCTGTGCCCGGCCGTTCTGCGGGCCGCCCTGATCGCTGTCCGAGCCGAGCAGGCTGGTCGCGGCCCAGGCGGCGGCCGCGCCCAGGATCAGGACCACGGCGACGATCGCGATGATCCGGCCGCTGCGACCGAGGCGATCCCAGAAACTCGTCTCCAGCAGGCCGGCCCGTTCGAGGCGGCGCTCCTCGCGGTCGGCCAGGACCTTGAGCTCGGCCGAACGTTCCTCCGCCACGATCTCGCTGACCTCGCGGACCTCGGCGTCCCGTTCCGGCGCGCCGCCGGCCCAGTCGCGCAGGCGACGGACGTCGCGGGCCAGCGAGAAAACCAGGAAGGCGAGCACCGCCAGGGCGAACAGGGCGACAAGGCCGGCGTAGGCGCCTACGGTCTGGATAACGTCGGTCAACTGGTCTCCACTCTTCTCTTCGGGGCGTCTGAACCGGTGCGGGCTGGCCCACGCCCCGGAAACGCCGACCGGGGCATGTTACGGCTCAGGGGATCCGGATGGTGTCCCCGCCGGGGTTCCCGGCGAGCTCGACGACAGTTTCGGCAAGGTTCGCTTCATCGCCCGTCTGGACCACGTCTTCGAGCCGATCGAGGGTCGTGATGATCCAGTCGGGGTCGAGCGGATGCTCGCGCACCGCGCGCATGATCCGTTTCGCCGCGGTCGACTGGGGGCGCTCACCCGGACCGAACAGCTCCTCGTGGAGCTTCTCCCCGGGGCGCGGCCCGACGAACTCGATCGCGATGTCCTTCTCCGGCTCGCGACCGGCCAGCTTGATCATGTTCTCGGCCAGCTCGGTGATCTTGACCGGCTCGCCCATGTCGAGCACGAACACGTCACCGCGGCTGACTCCGGTGTCGCCGGCCCGGATCACCAGCTGCACCGCCTCCGGGATGGTCATGAAGAACCTGGTCATGTCCGGGTGGGTGACCGTCACCGGCCCGCCCTGCTCGATCTGCCGCTTGAAGATCGGGACGACGCTGCCCGAGGAGCCGAGCACGTTGCCGAAGCGGACCGAGACGAAGCGGGTGCCGGAATGGCGAGCGTCAGCCGCGGCGACGGCCCACTCGGCCATCGCCTTCGAGGCGCCCATCACGGTCTGCGGGTTGACCGCCTTGTCGGTCGAGATCAGGACGAACCGCTCGGCTCCCGCGGCGGCGGCGCAGTCGGCGGTGATCCGGGTCGCGAAGGAGTTGTTGCGGACCGCCTCGAGCGGGTTCGACTCCATCAGCGGCACGTGCTTGTAGGCGGCGGCGTGGAAGACGATGTTTGGCTTGAAGCGCTGCATGACCTCGAACATCCGCTCGGTTTCCTTGCAGTCCGCCAGCACCGCCTCGACCCGACTGAAGTGACGCTCGGCGACCATCTCCCGCTCGATCTGGAAGAGGTTGTCCTCGGCGTGGTCCAGCATGACCAGGAGCTTCGGGCCGACCAGCCCGATCTGCCGGCAGAGTTCCTTGCCGATCGAGCCACCGGCGCCGGTGACCATGACCACCATGTCCTCGAGGTAGGCGCCGACCCGGGCCAGCTCCATGGTCACCGGTTCGCGGCCGAGCACGTCCTCGACCTGAACCTCGCGCAGCTGCTGGCTGAGCTGGACGCCTCCGCGCAGCAGTTCGAAGACGGTCGGCAGGGTGCGGACCCGGATCTGCCGCTCACGGCAGGCCGCCGCGATGCGGGCGCGCAGCACGCCGGGGGCCGAGGGGATCGCGATCATGACCTCGTCCGGCTCGGTCTCGTCGAGGATCGTCTCGATCTCGCCGGTGGTGCCGAGGACCGAGATGCCCTGGATGCGCATGCCGCGCATGTCCTTGTTGTCATCGACGAAGCCGATCGCGGTCTCGCCGAGATGGGGGTTGAGCCGCAGCTCGCGGACCACCATCTGGCCGCCGGAGCCGGCCCCGACCACGAGCACCTCGCGCCCCCGGGCGATCCGGTTGCCCTTGTTCGGCCGCTCCTTGAAGAGGCGGGTGGCAAGCCGGGCGCCGGCGATCAGGAAGAGGGTGAGCAGGAAGTCGGTCACCGCGACCGAGCGCGGGAGGTCATGCCGGAACGGCTGGATGACCGTGAACAGCACGATCAGCAGGAGGCTGGCGACGGTGACCGCCTGGATGATCCGGGCGATGTCGCGGCCGCCCACGAAGCGCCACCACTTCTGGTAGAGCCCGAACAGGTAGAAGACGATCAGCTTGCCGACGATCACGAAACCGACCGACTGCAGGAAGAGATCGACGTAGCGTTCCGGGATCGTGCCGGGATCGTCGAGGAAGCGAAGCTGGAAGGCGAGGAAGTAGGAAAACGCGACGAGCAGGCCGTCACCGGCCATCTGCATCAACTGGTACCGGCGCAAATGGAAGTCGGGGCGTCGCATTGAAGCCTCGGATTCTACCCCGTGGATAGCATCCACGCTGCTATTTCCGGTTCCGGTGACAGCCGATGCAGGGCCGCGGGCAGCTCCAATCGGGCCGTCGGCCACGCCGTGATCCTGGGGCTGGTTCAGGGCCCGGCCGAGCTTTTGCCGGTCTCCAGTTCGGCCCATCTGGCGATGCTTCCACGGCTTCTGAACTGGGACCCGGATGAGCTCGACCCGGAGCTGCGCAAGAGTTTCGAGGTGGCGCTCCACGGCGGCGCGGCGCTGGCGCTGCTGATCACCCGCCGGGGTGAGATCCGGACCGAGGTGGGCGAGTTCGATTCGCGTCGCGCCGCCGTGCTGATCCTCTCCTTCCTCCCCGCCGCCGCCTTCGGCTACGGCTTCGAGCGGATCATCGAGTCGCGCTTTGGCGGTCCGCGGGCGACCGCGGCCGGGCTGATCATGGGCGGCCTCGCGATGGCCCTGGCCGACCGCCGGCCCCAGGGCCGGGGCAAGGGCGAGGCGGGCTGGAAGGACGGGCTGGCGCTCGGGATCGCCCAGGCGGCCGCTCTGATCCCAGGGGTCTCCCGCAACGGAGCCACCCTGACCGCGGCCCGGTTGCGCGGCTTCTCGCGCGACCAGGCGAACCTGCTCTCGCGCACAGTAGCCCTGCCGGTGATCCTCGGCGCGGTCGGGCTGAAGGGCGTCCGGCTGGCCCGGCGGGGTATCTCGCGCCGGCAGGCCCGCTGGCTGGCGATCGGCACGGCGACCTCCTTCGCCTCGACCATGGCCGCGACCGACCTGATCCGGATGGTCGAGCGGGATCGCGCCTTGGCCCCCTATTCCGCCTACCGGATCGCTTTCGGGCTGCTGATCCTGTTGAATCGTTCCCGATGAGCGGCGAAGACGCATACGCGAAGGCGGGAGTCAGCCAGTCCGACGCGGATCTCGCGGTGAGCCGCCTGGTCGCCGCCCTGGCCACCGCCGAACTCGGACGGCCGAGTCGTCAGGTCGATCTCAAGGGCCATTACGCCGCCGTGATCCGTCTGGACGAACGGACCGGGATCGCGCTCTCCACCGACGGGGTCGGCACCAAGCTGCTGGTCGCCGAGGAAATGGGCCGCTTCGACACGGTCGGGATCGACTGCATCGCGATGAACGTGAACGACATCATCTGCGTCGGGGCCGAGCCGCTCGCGATGCTCGACTACCTGGCGGTCGAGAAGGCCGACCCGGAGATGTGCGAGCAGATCGGGGTCGGGCTGGCGCGCGGCGCCGAGCTGGCCGGGATCGAGATCCCCGGTGGCGAGCTCGCCCAGATCGGTGACCTGGTCAAGGGCTTCGACATCGCCGGCGCCTGCTTCGGCACGGTCGCGCTCGACGCGATCATCGACGGTTCCGCCGTGTCGGCGGGAGACGTCGTGATCGGCCTCCCCTCCTCCGGGATCCACTCCAACGGCTACACGCTCGCGCGTTCCGCCCTCAAGGAGATCGACCTGGAGGACGACCGCCTGGGCCGGCCGCTCGGAGAGATCCTGCTCGAGCCAACCGAGATCTACGTCAAGGCGGTCATGGACCTGCTCGGCTCGCCGGCCGGGGTGCACGGCCTCGCCCACATCACTTCGGGCGGTCTCGACAACCTGCTCCGGCTCAAGGCCGAGGTCAGCTACGAGATCACCGACCCGCTGGCGCCGCCGCCGATCTTCGAGCTGATCGCCGAGCGCGGCGAGGTCCCGGAGGAAGAGATGTACGAGGTCTTCAACATGGGCTGCGGGTTCTGCGTCGTCGTCCCCGCCGCCGATGAGGCGGCTGCCCTCGAGGTCCTGCGGGGCCACTATCCCGACGCCCGCCGCATCGGTGAGGTCACCGCCGGCGAGCGCCGGGTGATCCGCAGCTCGCGCTGATCGACCGGCCCGGCGATCCACCCGGGTCCGGCGGCGCCGGGAGCCCCGCAAAGCGGCTCAGACTCGGCCTCGGGATTGTCAGTCCTCTGCCACGTTTTCGTTGGCAGAAACCAACACTTCGGACCTCCTGCGGGAGGGTCATACTGGGAGTTGAAGCAAATTGACGAATTTTTCCCGAGATTGCCCGCGCCCATGCGGAAATCCACCGCTCCGGATAGCCTCCGGCGCCGATGAGATTTCGCAGGCAAAACCAGTGAAGTGAACCACCCGCCTGCCAGCTCTCAGATGATCGGCACGGTCCTTTCGGACCGCTACCGGCTGGAAGCCAAGCTCGGCAGCGGCGGCATGTCGACCGTCTACCTGGCCCGTGACGAGGTGCTCGACCGCCCGGTCGCGGTGAAGCTGATGCACCGGGAGATGACCGAGCAGCCCGATCAGCTCGAACGCTTCAACCAGGAGGCCCGCGCGGTCGCCAAGCTCTCGAACCCGAACGTGGTCGCGGTGATCGACGCCGGCGAGGACCAGGGCCGCCCCTACATCGTGCTCGAGTACGTCCAGGGCGAGACCCTGAAGCAGCGGATCGCCCGGGTCGGGGCGCTCGACGCGACCGAGGCGCTCGCCTACGGGCTCGAGGTCGCGCAGGGCCTCGGGGTCGCCCACGAGCGCAACATGGTCCACCGGGACGTCAAGCCCCAGAACGTCCTGATCGATTCGACCGGCCGGGCCAAGCTGACCGATTTCGGGATCGCCCGCGAACTGAACGACGAGGGGGTGACCGCGACCGGCCGGGTAATCGGCACCACCGATTACGTCGCGCCGGAGCAGGCGATGGGCAAAGAGGTCGACCCTCGTTCGGACATCTACTCGCTGGGCATCGTGCTCTACGAGATGCTGACCGGCGACGTCCCGTTCGAGGCCGACAATCAGATCGGCGTCGCGATGAAGCACGTCAACGAGGAGCTGCCCGACGTCCAGGCGATTCGCCCGGACATCTCCGCCGCCTCGGCCCGCGTGGTCGACCGAGCCACCGCGAAGAACCCCGACGACCGTTACCAGTCGATCGACGAGATGGCCGACGACCTGCAGGCGGCGCTCGAGGTCGAGGCGATCCGGGCCGGCGGCACCACGGGTGAGGCCACCTCGGTCCTGGATGCCGTCACTCCACCGCGCCGCCAGATCCCCAGCTCGAGGACCTCGCCCTGGCCGGCGGTCGCGATGCTGCTGGTCGCCCTGGTGATCGCGGCCGGCACCGCCTACTTCATCTCCCGTGGCGACACCGGCGGCGGTGGCGGTGGCGGAGCCGGGGGCGGTGGCACCAGCGAGTCCCAGATCTCCCTGGTCGGGGCCAGCGATTACGACCCGCAGGGCGACCAGGAGGAACACTCCGACGAGGTCGACCTCGCGTTCGACGACGATCGCTCGGCCACCGCCTGGACCACCGAGACCTACGAGACTGACAGCTTCGGTGACAAGTCCGGGGTCGGGCTCTACGTCGACGCCGGCGAGCCGGTCGCGGCGACCGAGATGGAGCTCCGCACCCCCACCCCGGGCTGGACGCTCGAGGTCTACGGCTCCAACGACCCTATCCCCGACGATGTTTCCGGCTGGACCAGGCTCGCCCAGGTCCCCGAGGTGAGCGACCAGGAACGCATCGACCTGATCACGGCCGGCGACAAGTACCAGTACTACCTGCTCTGGATCACCGACCCAGCCGAAGTCGACTCCGGCTTCGGAGTAGCGATCTCAGACATCCGGTTGTTCGGCTGACGACTCCACCCACCGCCGCGCGACCTCCCAGCCAACCCGATCCCAGCCACCGCTGAAACTGATTCCGGTTGATCACGCTCGGTTTTCAGTTTCACCCTTTTGGGGTGGGGTTAGAAGCTGTGGTTTGACTCGCGCCGGTGGCGTTCTATTGCGAGCTCTACCAGGCGGTTGCAAAGGTCTGGATAGGGGAGGTCAGTGGCTTCCCAAAGCTTGGCGTAGACGGAGGTTCGTGTGAAGCCGGGGATCGTGTTGATCTCGTTGAGCAGGACGCGGGGCGCGTCGGTGCCCTCGCCTTCCTCGACGAAGAAGTCGCAGCGGGCGAAGCCGGAGCAGCCGGCGAGCGTGAAGACCCGGGTGGCGAGATCGCGGACCGCGGCGCTGGTTTGCTCGTCCAGGTCGGCCGGGGCGGCGATCCGGGTGCGGCCCTCGGTGTACTTCGCCTCGTAGTCGTACCACTCGTCGTCGGTGAGGATCTCGCCCGGGACCGAGGCGTCCGGTTCCTCGTTGCCGAGGACGGAGCACTCGATCTCGCGACCGGCCGAGTTCGCCTCGATGATCACCCGCGGGTCGAACGTCGCCGCCTCCTCAACCGCGGCGACCAGCTCGCCGGGCTCGGTCACCTTGCTGATCCCGACGCTGGACCCGAGGCGGGACGGCTTCACCCAGAGGGGGAACTCGAGCTCGAGCGCCGCTTCCTCCCAACCGGGCGTGAAGGCCTGGACGAACCCGACCTGCGGGATGTCGTGGAATCCGCAGAGCCGCTTCAGGGTCAGCTTGTCCATGCAGACCGCAGAGGAGAGAACGTCAGACCCGACGTAGGGCAGGCCGGCGGTGTCGAGGGCTCCCTGGGTCACGCCGTCCTCGCCGAAGGGCCCGTGCAGGACCGGGAAGGCGACGTCGATCGAGAGCAGGTCGCCCGCCGCGGCCAGACCCTCACCCGGCCGGATCCCGACCGGGTGGCCATCGCTGATCCAGGTACCCGGCTTCTCGATCGTGATGCGGACCACGTCATGGCCGGCCGCTTCGAGGCCGTCGGCGACCGCCTCACCCGAAAGCAGCGATATCTCGTGCTCGCTGGACCGCCCACCACTGAGAACTGCGACTCTCATCAGAGGGAAAGTTAATCAGTCGACGCCGAGGCCGCCGCTCTCGCTGCCGCCCCCACCCGCGTCCGGGCTGTAGCTGCCGACCGTGATCACAACGGTCGAGCCATCGGCGACCTTGGTGCCGGAGATCGGGCTCTGGTCGATCACGCGGCCATCCTGAGGCTGGATCGAAGTGCTCTGAGTCTGGACGCTGGCGACCAGCCCGGCCGAGGAGAGCTGGGACTCGGCGTCGGACTGAGTCAAGCCGACCAGCGGCGGAACCGTGACCTTGGCCTGCTGGGGGCCCGCGGAGACGGTGAGGGTCACGGTGCTGCCGGCGTCCACCTTGGTGCCGGCGTCCGGGGACTGCCCGGTGACGTCGTTCTTCGGCTGGTCGCTGGCCTCCTGGCTGGAGGAGAAATCCAGCCCGGCGGCGGACAGCTGCTGCTTGGCCGCGTTCAGGGTCATCCCCACCACCGGCGGCACCGCGACCTGCTCGACTCCGCTCGAGACGGTCACCGTGACCTCGGAGCCGCGCCTGGCCATCGCGCCGCCCGCCGGGTCGGTCGAGATGACCAATCCGGAATCGACGTCCGAAGACGCCTCGGTCTCGACGTTGGTCGTGAAGCCGGCGTCCTCGAGTTCCTGCTCGGCGTCATCCTGGCTCTTGCCGGTGACGTCGGGGACCTCGGTATGACCGGGACCGCCGCTGACCTTGAGGGTCACGGTCGGGTTCGAACAGGAGAAGCCGAGGAAGTTGCAGTCTTGGTCCGCTTCGCCGGAGGGGTCCTGCTCGAAAACCTGATTGTTCGGCACGTCGGGGTTCTTCTCCCGATCGACCTCGACTTTGAATCCGTCCGCGTTCAACTTGGAGACCGCCGCGTCGCTGGTCGAGCCGACCACGTCGGGTACCTCGACCGTGTGGCTGCGGGTCGCGGCCCAGGCGATCAGCAGGCCGGCCAGCACCGCCACCGCGATCAGGGCCCACTTCCACCACTTCTTCGGTTCTTCCTCGACCTCGCCCGGATTCGCCTCGGCCTCGTCGAGCGCCGCGATGAAACTCTCGGCGTCCGGGTAACGCTCGTACGGTTCGCGCTGCAAGGCCCGCAGGACCACGGCGTCGAGGGCCGGCGAGACCGCCGGATTGAAGTAGCTGGGCGGGACCGGGTCTTCCTTCAGTTGCTGCAGGGTGACGGCGACCGCGGTCTCGCCGTCGAAGGGCACCCGGCCGGTCAGGCACTCGTAGAGGATCACGCCGACCGAGTACAGGTCCGACTGGGGGCTGACCTCGTATCCCTGCGCCTGCTCCGGCGAGAGGTAATGGACCGTGCCCATCACCGAGCCTTCCTCGGTGATCTCCGAGATGCCGGCCCGGGCGATGCCGAAGTCGGTGACCGTGGCCAGGCCGGTCTCGTCGACGATCACGTTGAGCGGTTTCAGGTCCCGGTGGACCACGCCGTGGCGATGAGCGAAGCCCGCTGCCTCGAGGATCTGTCGGACGATCGCGACCGACTCGGGTGGGGTCAGACCGAGGCTGATCAGGTCCCGCAGGGTGCGGCCTTCCAGGTAGGCCATGGCGATGTAATACGTGTCGCCGACCTGCCCGCGATCGTAGATCGAGACGATGTTCACGTGGGTGAGCGCGGCGGCCGATTCGGCCTCCCGCCGGAAGCGGGCGATGAACTCGGGGTCGCGCGCGTAGCGCTCATGGAGGACCTTGAGGGCGACCCGGCGCGGCAGCTCGAGATCCTCGGCCAGCCAGACGTCCGCCATCCCGCCGGAACCGATCAGGTACTCGACCCGGTACCGGTTATCGATGACCATGCCCTCTTCAAGTCTCATCTGGGTTGTTTTCGTTAGAGGTGGACGAAGTCCTGTTGGAGCTAACCGCCGAGCAGCGCCTGCATTACTCCAGCGGCGATTGGGGCGGCGACTGTGCCCCCCTGGCCGTCGGTGCATTCGACGGTTGCTGCGACCGCGATCTGGGGGTCGTCGGCGGGAGCGAAGCCGACGAACCAGGCCTGGTTGGGTTCGCCTCCCGCGCACCGCTCGACGTTCGGGATCTCGGCGGTGCCCGTCTTCCCGGCCACGTCAACCCCGCTGAGCGCGGCAGCGGTACCGGTGCCCTCGTTGACCACGTCCTTCATCGCCTCGGTCAGCTGGTCGGCGGTCTCCTCGGAGATCACGTCCGACTGCTTCTCCGGGTCCATGGTCTTGACCGTGCGCCCGTCGGCGTCACGGACCTCGGACCAGATTTGCGGCCGCATCAGGTCGCCGCCGTTGGCGATTGTCGCCGCCACCTCGGCCATCTGGATCGGGGTGGCGAGCAGGCGCTCCTGGCCGATCGCCAGGCGGCCGACGTCGATCGGATCGTTGCCACTCAGGAAGGACTCCGTTTCCTGGTCATAGACCCCACTAGTTGACATCTGACCGTCCGGCAGATCGAGCTGCGGCTTGGCGTTGAAGCCGAACTTCGTCATGTAGTCCTCGAGGGTGCCGGTGCCGATCTTCTCGCCGAGCTGGCCGAAATAGGTGTTGACCGAGTGGGTCAAGGCAGTGGTCACGTTGATATCTCCGTAATCCGAGGCGTCCGCGTTGGCCAGCGGGTTGCCTTGGACGTCAATCGTGGCCGGCGAGTTGATCGTGTCATCGGGGCTGATCGCACCCGAATCGAGGGCGGCAGCAGCGGTGACCAGCTTGAAGGTCGAGCCCGGTGGGTACTGGCCCTGCGTCGCGCGATTGAACATCGGCCGGTTGGTGTCGTCGTTACTCAGCTCGGCAAACTTGGTCGGCACGTCATTCGGATCGAAGGGCGGCACGCTGACCATCGCCTTGATCGCGCCGGTCGAGGGTTCCATCGCCACCACCGCGCCGGGCTGGCCGGCCAGCAGGTCGAAGGCAGTCTGCTGGGCGGTCGGGTCGATCGAGGTCTTGATGTCGTTGCCGACCGGGTCCTTGCCACGCAGCTCGTCGAAGATCGAGGAGAACTCGTTTTCGTCACCGATCAACTCCGAGTTGTGGTACGCCTCGAACTCGGAGTTGCCGTACTCGACGAAGCTGTACCCGATCGGGTGGCCGTAGGTATCGCCCTCCGGATAGTCGCGCACGTAGCGCAGCGAAGGCCCCCTGCCCTTGGCGACCGAGCGCGCGATCACCGTGCCGTCGGAGGCCAGGATCCGGCCTCGCTTGATCTGCTGGGCCTCGAACAGCGGGCGCTTGTTGACCCGCTCGTTCTTGAGGTTGTTGGCGTCAAAGACCGTCCAGTACGAGGTGAAGCCAACCAAGACCGCGAAGGTGACGCCGATGAAGGCGAAGAGCTTGATGATCCGTGCGTTCACGCGCTAACGGCCCTCCCGGGCTTCGCGCCGGGCCCGGTCGGAGATCAGCAGCAAGAGGGCAAGCAGGATGAAGTTGGCGAGGATCGAGCTGCCGCCGTAAGAGACCAATGGCAGCGTGACACCGGTCAGCGGGATCACCCGGGTCACCCCGCCGATGATCACGAAGGCCTGGATCGCGAAGACCGCGGTGAGGCCGGTGGCGAGCAACTTCGAGAAGCCGTCGTTCGCCATCAGGGCGACCTTGAAGCCGCGGGCCGCGACCAGCAGGTAGGTGGCGATGATCGCGCAGGCGCCGAACAGGCCGAGCTCGGAGGTGATCAGGGTGTAGATCAGGTCGGTCTGGGCAGCCGGCAAGAGTGGTGAGTCGGTCCCCGGTATGACCACCATCGCCTGCGCGAACCCTTCCCCGAAAAGCCCGCCGTCAGCCATCGCGAACATCGACTGGAGGATCTGGTACCCGGCGTCGCCAGGGTCCTGGTACGGGTCGAGCCAGATGTCGACCCGGTCGGTCACGTGGGGGACCGTGTGGTAGATCACCCAGGCCCCGGCCAGGAACATCGCCATCCCGATCACCACGAAGGAGAGTCGGCCGGTCGCGACGTAGATCAGGGCAAGGAAGGCGGCGAAGAACATCAGCGAGCTGCCCAGGTCGCGGATGAAGATCAGCATGAACATCGCGCCGCCCCAGACCACCAGCAGCGGTCCGAGGTGCTTCAAGGGCGGGAAGGTGATGCCGAGAATGCGCCGCGCGTTGATGACCAGCAGTTCGCGGTGCTCACGCAGGTAGCTGGCGAGGAAGATGACGATCCCGATCTTGGCCAGCTCGGCCGGCTGGAAGGCCAGCGGGCCGATCTTGATCCCGAGGTAGGCGCCGTTCACCTGCGAGCCGACCAGGGGCAGCCGCGGTGCCATCAGGAGGGCCAGGCTGATGAAGGCGATCGTGTACCGGTACCGCTCCAGGACCGAGTAGTCCCGGAAGAAGTGGATCACGACCGCGAAGAGGATCAGCCCGATCACGAACCAGTTCGCCTGGTCCCGGGCCAGCTCGTTGCCGAGCTCGGAATCGAGCCGGTAGAGCATGACCAGGCCGAAGGCGGTGAGCAGGGCCATCAGCGGGAAGAGGTACGGGTCCGCGTCGGGCAGCCGGATCCGGATGTAGATGTGGGTGGCGAGGCAAATCGCCAGGAAGTAGAGCCCGTAGGAAAGGCTGAGGTTGGTGAGCTGGTTGTCGTTCTGCGCGAAGACCGCCGCGAAGCCGACGGTCAGCAGCAGGGCAACCGGGACGAGAGCCAGTAGTTCCCGGTTGCGGGAGGCACTCACCCGGTCAGGCCCTCACGGTTCTCGATGTCCTCGATCAGCGAGACGGCGTCATCCTCGGAGCGCAGCGAGTGATCGGTCACCGAACGCTGGCGCGCCGACGGGAGCGAACCGGTCTGGATCGCGGTCGAGTACTTGAGCTGGTAGAGGTTGACGCCAAAGGGCAGCTCGTACGGAAGACCGCGGTAAAGCGCGACGCGACCACCCGGATCGGTGCCGAGGAACCAGGCTTCGCGAGTCGCGATGAAAGTCCCGCCGACCAGGAGGATCAGCAAGGCGCAGACCGCCAGCACTCCGGCCAGCACCTTGCCGCGGCGGCGCGGCTTCGCCGACTCGCGCTCCCGCCGGGCCCGACGGGCCTCCCCGGAGCGGATCAGGGTCGGATGCTCGCCGCGAGGCAGCGGGTTGGCGGGATCCTCCACCTGGAAGACGATCACCGTGATGTTGTCCCGGCCGCCGGCCCGGTTCGCCTCGTCGACCAGCGTGCGGGCAGCGGCATCGAGGCTGGTCGCGCCCATCAGGATGTCGCGGATCTTCTCGTCCCCGATCATCGTGGTCAGGCCGTCGGAGCAGAGCAGGAAGATGTCCCCGGGATCGGAGGGAACCGTGGCGAGGTCGGCCTGCACCTCGGGCTCGGGGCCGAGCGCCCGGGTGATGATCGAGCGCTGGGGATGGTCCTCGGCCTGCTCCTCGGTGATCTGGCCGCGGCGGCGCATCTCCTCGACCAGCGAGTGATCCTTGGTCAGGCGCTGGATGATTCCTTCTCGCAGCCGGTAGGCGCGGGAATCCCCGACGTGGCCGATCACCACCCGCTCGCCGCCGGAATCGACGGCAGCGACTGTGATCGTCGTGCCCATGCCGGAGAGCGAAGGGTCGGTGTGAGCCTGCTCGTGGATGTTGTGATTGGCGAGCGCGATGGTCCGCTCGATCGCCTCTTCCGGGGTGCCATCCGGCAGACCCGACTGGAAGGCCTGGATCGCCGTCAGCGAAGCGACCTCGCCGGCCTGGGCCCCGCCCATGCCGTCGGCGACGACGAAAAGCGGCGAGCGGGCCAGGTAGGAATCCTCGTTGGCCTGACGCTGGCGCCCGACATCGGTCCGCTCCGAATGGCCGGAAACCCTCAGCATCGCGATGTCCTTGGTCTGTTCATGGGCGATCCAGTTCGAACCTGAATGCGGTGTCCCCGATCTCGATCATGCTGCCATCCCGTAACTCGGTCTCGGAGCTGACCGCTCCGCCGTCAAGCAGGGTGCCATTGGTCGAGTTCATGTCTTCGAGGAAGTATCGGTCACCGCGAGGGTAGAGCCTCGCGTGAAGTCCGGATGCGTAACGGTCGGTGAAGGAGACGTCGGCGTCAGCGGATCGGCCCATCGTGACCCCGCCGAAAACGTCGAACCGGGTGCCGGGCTCGAGGCCTCCGCCGCGGACCGTGACCAGCCACGCATCCCAGGAGCCGGCCGGGGCCGAGGCGATCGTCGCGTCACCGCCCGCCTCGCTTCCCTGGCTGCGCCTCAGGTCCTTGCGAGCGCTCGCCGCCACCCAGAGCAGGAACAGATACAGGACCGCGAGGAACCCGAACTTGAGAGCTACTGAAATCGGTTCGTAATCCAACGCTGAACCTGGCCGTTACCGCTGGATCCCGAAGCGGAAGGTCGTGGTTCCCACGGTGACCTGGTCACCTTCGCGAAGCGGTGCCTCGGTCACCCTCCGGCCGTTTACCTTGATCCCGTTGGTCGAACCGAGATCGACGATCTCCCACTGGCCGGAGGCGTCCTGGCGAAGTTCGGCGTGGCGGCGAGACACGTTCGGGTCGCGCAGCACGCACTCCGCGTCATCGGAGCGGCCGAGCACCGCGCGGGGGCCGTCGAGCACGTACCGGCGATCGGTGAGATCGACCACCGCCCGGCTCGCGGCCGGACGTTCGACGGCCCGTTCGGTCGGCTCGGCCGGCGGCGGGGGCGCCGCCTTGTAGACCATGGTGTGACCCTCGTCGGCCTGGCGGGGCATCTCCCCTTCCCGCGCAGGTGGCTTCACCAAGCGAGCCTGGATTCCGAACTCGCCGAGGCGAAGCCGGCTGTCGGTGTTGAAGTGAACCTCGGGCCGGGTCAGCAGGTCGTAGCCCTTGCGACGAGCGTGCTCGAGCAGATAGCCGGAGAGCTCCTGCTCCAGCGAGCGTTCGTAGCCCTCCAGCTTGTCGCGGTCCTTGTCGGAAAGGTGGACGGTGTACTCGTTCGGCACGTAGACCCTGGAGACCGAGGCGGTCTTGTGGGAATCCATCTCTTTGGCGAGCTTGCGGGCCAGCTCAACCGGCTGCACCTCCGAGCTGAAGGCACGGCTGAACACCCCTTCGACAAGGCCCTCGATGCGGGCTTCTAGATTGCGGAAAACACTCATCGCCGCGGGTCCGTGATCAAGCCTCTAGGCGTTGGGGACACGACTTGATCCTACGGGAGCGATGGTCAGCGGCTCTTGGACCGTGCCCGCACTGCGTTGGCGGGTCCAGCCGACGATCAGCCCGACCAGCAGGGCAACCCCGGCCCAGACCACCACCGAAAGCAGGAACGAGGGCGAGCTGACCACCGGGACGATCAGCCCGCTGACCGCTCCCGAAACCGAATCCTGCCAGCCGCCGTCAGCCTTTTCGATCTTGCCGAAGAGCAGCGCCCGACCGGTGATCGACTCGGCGAAGGCGGTGAAGCAGAGACCGGTCACGGCGACCACGGCCCGGTCCCGCCAATCGGTCGCGACCGCGGCCAGCAGCGGCAGGAAGGGCGCCAGGCCCAGCGTTCCGAGCAGCGGGCCGATCGCGGCGAGGGCCAGCGGGCGCCCGGAGCCGCGGATCAGCAGGGCCGGGGGGACCGAGACCAGCAGCACGACCAGGGCCGCGCCGGGCATCGAGGCGATCAGCCCGAGCCACGCTGCCGTCAGGATCCCGCCGGCCAGGAAGCCGGCCTTCGGCCGGAGCAGGGTGAGCAGGGCCGAGACCACGGTCAGCAGCCCGACCGAGGCCGGGTCGGCAGCCCCGCTGACGATCATGCCCGTGGCGACCATGCCGCAGACCGCGGCGGCACAGGCGATCCGGCCGAGATCCATGCCACGGTCGGCAAGTGCGGCCAGCCTCGACTCGCGATGCCGCTCGCCGCGAACGTTCCGGTCCAGCTCGGGCAGCGCTTCTTCCAGGGCCGGCCCGAGATCCTCCAGGCCGGGCCGGAAATCCGGCTCGCGGTCCAGACAGGCGTCCACCACCTCGGTCATCGCCGGCGGCAGGTCGGGACGAAGATCGGCCAGCAGCGGCAGGTCGCGCTCGATCGCCCGCAGGGTCTGGCTCGGAGTCGAGCGGCGGCGGGGGTTCTCGCCGGTCCAGGCCTCGAAAAGGGTCAACGCCAAGGAGTAGACGTCCCCGGGCGGGGTCACGGGGCTGCCCTCGGCCGCCTCCGGCGACATGTAGGAGAGCGTGCCGA
Source organism: Solirubrobacterales bacterium (assembly GCA_044464425.1). Taxonomy (GTDB): domain Bacteria; phylum Actinomycetota; class Thermoleophilia; order Solirubrobacterales; family 70-9; genus 67-14. Next base: position 98,599 of record JBIQLL010000005.1, read on the forward strand.
GCACGTCGCCGGTGTTGGTCAGGTCATCGCCGTCGGTCAGGCGGGCGACCCCGAAATCCATCAGTTTCGCCCCACCCCGACCGTTCGGGACGATCAGGTTGGCCGGCTTGATGTCACGGTGGATCACCTCCCGGGAGTGGGCGTGGTCCAGCGCCTCGCAGATGTCGATCCCGATTTCCGCCACCTCACGATCGCTGAGCAGGTCGCGGTCGATCAGCTCGCGGACCGTTTCACCGTCGACCAGCTCGGAGACCAGGTAGGCCCGCCCGCCTTCGCGGCCGAACTCGTGGTGGGCGAACTCATAGAGGGTGACGATCCCGGTGTGGTTGAGCCGGGCGGCGGCTTTCGCTTCACGCTGGATCCGCGGTCCGGACTCGGCCGCGGTCTCGATCACTTTGACCGCCACTTCGCGTTCCAGGCGCCGGTCCCAGGCCCGATAGACCGTGCCGAAGCCTCCGCTGCCGAGGCGGTCGCCGATTTCGAAACGGTTGAGAACCAGGGTCCCGTTCATCTCAGGCACATTTCGGCATCGGCGCCGCCGACCCTCCCGTTGCTGAGCGGCTTGCGCATGCCCGCTTGCCGCAGCGGGTGTTTGGCGGGCGATATTCGGGTGAAGGGAATAGATTGACCACGCCGAAAGTCGTTCGGCAGGTGAACTTTTGGAGTTTTCCAACCCTTACAGCTCAAACGAACCGGATGACGATCCCTTCATCGACGGCCCCGACGAACCGGTGACCATCGAGGCGGAATCGGATTCGCCCTTCGACGAACCGGCCGAGCCGCCCCGGCGTCGGCGCTCCGGCGGATCCGGCGGAGGTTCGCGTCGTGGACCAAGGCGGGGTTCTCGTGGCGGATCCGGCGGCGACCGGCAGCAGATGATGGTCCGCCGCGCGATCGCGCTGGGAGCGGGCCTCCTGGTCTTGATCCTGCTGGTCTTCGGCGCCAAGGGCTGCCTCGATGCTCGCAAGAACCGTTCGCTCGAGGATTACGCCAACAGTGTCACCCAGATCGTCAACGAGACGAACGCCCTGGGCAAGTCCTTCTTCGGTCGCCTCAGCGACCCGGGCCAGCTTTCGGTGACCGAGTTCACTAGCGAGATCCAGTCCGACCGTTCCGCGATGGACGGCTTCCTCTCACGAGTCGAGAAGCTGGACACTCCGGGTGACATGGACGCGGCCCAGGACTCGCTCACCCTCGTCTACCAGCTGCGGGCCTCGGCGATGGGTGACATCGCCGACCGGATGAGCACCGCGCTCGGCGAGGAGGGGGCCGAGCGGGCCCGGCGCCAGATCGCCAGCCAGATGCAGGTTCTGAGCGCCGCCGACGTCCTCTACAACCGGGTGACCCGGCACCAGATCGACAACACGATCTCCTCGAACGGGGCCAACGCCCCGACGATGCCGCGCAGCACCTTCATGGAGAAGCCCGAAGACTGGATCTCCGCTGACGCGATCAACGACGCGCTGGGCGACGTCTCCGGCTCGTCCTCGACCGGCGAGGCGGACGACGGCCTGAGTCACGGCACCGGCATCGACCCCGATTCCTCGGTGACCATGGGCGGCACGACCCTCACCTCCACCGGCACCAACACGGTCCCGGCCGGCACCGACACGGTCGACGTCGCGGTCCAGAACCAAGGCGGCGCCACGGAGACCGACGTCACGGTTTCCGTCTCGGTTGACGGCGGTACGGCGATCGAAGGTTCGATCCCCGAGATCGCGGCGGGGGCCACCGGCACCGCTTCGATCCGCCTGACGCCCGCCCCGACCGGCCAGGTGACCTTGGACGTCTCGGTCGCACCGGTCGACGGCGAATCGTTCGAAGAGAACAACAAAGCTTCTTACACCGTCGACTTCGGGTAGGCGCGCCTTGCGTGTCGCCTATCTCGGCCCTCCCGGCACCTTCAGCGAGGATGCGCTGGAGGTCAGCAACTTCGCGCCCGATGATTTCGAGCCGATGGTCTGCGAGACGATCCCGGCCGCGATCGCCGCGGTCGCCGAGGGTGAGGCCGATCGAGCCCTGGTGCCGGTTGAGAACTCGATCGAAGGTTCGGTCCGCCCCGCGCTCGACGGTCTGATCGGGCACGCCGACTCGGTGCGGATCATCGGCGAGTACGACCACGAGGTCCGCTCGGCCCTGATCGCCCGGCCCGGGCTCGCTCCAGAGGCGATCGAGCTGGTGATCTCGCACCCGCAGCCGCTGGCCCAGTGCGCGCTCTTCCTCCGCACGGAGCTGCCGCAGGCCGAGCTACGGGTAGCGCCGAGCACCTCGGCCGCAGTTCGCGAGGTGGCGATGAGCGAACAGCCGTGGGCCGCCCTTGCCCCGAGCCGGGCGGCCCGGCTCTACGACTGCGAGGTGATCCGGGAGGGAATCGAGGACGAGCCGGGCAACGTGACCCGCTTCCTCTGGCTGGCCGCGCGCGCCAGCGACGATCCGGACGGGGTCGACGGCCGCGGCCGCGGGGGATCCTGGAAGACCACGCTCGCCTTCGCCGAGCTGGGGGCCGACCATCCCGGAGCCCTGGTCGATGCCCTGCTGGAGTTCTCGAACCGCGAGATCAACATGGTCCGGATCGAATCCAGGCCGACGCGGCGCGAACTCGGTCGCTACCGCTTCTTCATCGACATCGAGGGCCGGACCGGAGACGAGGCCGTCGACGCTGCGATCGACGGCCTCCGCTCCAAAGCCGAGTGGGTCCGAGTCCTCGGCTCCTACCCGACCTAACCGGCTCTACTCCTCGCTGGCTTCCAGCTCCGGTTGTTCGGGTGCTTCGGTTTCGCCGTCTTCCACACCTTCGCCGTTGGCGGCCTCGACGACGAGGGCGACCGCGCTGATGTGATCGCCTTCCTTGACGTTCATCACCTTGACGCCTTGGGTCGCGCGGCCGGTCTTGCTGATTCCGCCGGCGCTGGTCCGCTGGACCATGCCGTTATGGGTGATGAACATCAGCTCCTGGTGCTCGCGCACGTTCAGTGCCCCGGCCAGGCCACCCTTGGCCTCGGTCAGCTTGATCGTCAGAACGCCCTTGGTACCACGGTTCTTGACCGGGTACTCGGAGACGTCGGTCCGCTTGCCGTAGCCGTTCTCGGTCACCACCAGCAGTTCGGAGTCATCCCGAGCCACGGTCAGGGCGAGCACGCGATTGTCCTTCTGGGAGACGTTCATGCCTCGGACCCCCGAGGTGCCGCGGCCCATCGGGCGGGCCTGGTCCTCGTGGAACCGACTGGCGTGGCCGGACTTCGAGACCAGCAGCAGGTCATCCTCGCCTGAGGTCAGGCGCACACCGACCAGCTCGTCGTCATCGCGGATCTTGATCGCGATGATCCCGTCCGCCTTGATCGGCGTGTTGTACTCGAGGAACTCGGTCTTCTTGACCTGACCCTGCGCGGTGGCGAACACGAGGTACTTGTTCTCCTTGAACTCGCGGGTCGGGATCACCGCCATGACCTTCTCCCCTTCACGCAGCGGGAGCAGGTTGACCAGAGCCGAGCCGCGGGCCTGGCGTGAGCCTTCCGGCAGTTCGTAGACCTTCTTGCGGTACACCTTGCCGAAGTTGGTGAAGAAGAGCAGGAAGTCGTGGGTCGAGCAGATGTGGAGGTGCTCGATGTAGTCGCCTTCCTTCAGGTTCATGCCCGTGACCCCGACCCCGCCACGACGCTGCTGACGGTAGGAATCGACCGGCAGGCGCTTCACGTAGCCGGTGTTGGTCAGCGAGATCACCATCTGCTGCTCGGCGATCGTGTCCTCGATGTCGATGTCACCGCCGAAGTGCTGGAACTCGGTCCGGCGCGCGTCCCCGTGGGTCTCGACCACTTCCATCAGTTCGTCGTTGACCAGGCCGTAGACCCGGTCCTCGTCACCGAGGATGGCCCGCAGCTCTCCGATCAGCTCCATCAGCTCGGCGTGCTCCTCGCGGATCTTGTCCGACTCGAGCGCGGTCAGGCGCTGCAGGCGCATGTCCAGGATCGCCTGGGCCTGTTCGCGGCTCAGGTCGAACTCGCTGATCAGTCCGTCACGGGCGACGTCCGGATCGGAGGAGGACCGGATCAGTGCGATCACCGCGTCGAGGTTGTCGAGCGCGATCAGCAGCCCTTCCAGGATGTGAGCCCGGGCCTCGGCGCGGCGCAGCTTGTACTGGGTTCGCCGCGTGACTACCTCGCGCTGATGCTCGACGTAGTGCATGATCATGTCGCGCAGGCCGAGTGTGCGCGGCACCCCGTCGACCAGCGAGACCATGTTCATCCCGAACGAGGTCTGCAGCTGGGTCTTCTTGAAGAGGTTGGCAAGCACGGTGTTGGGGACCGAGCCGCGCTTCAGCTCGATCACCAGGCGCATGCCGGTGCGATCGGTCTCGTCGCGGAGGTCGGAGATGCCGTCCAGCTTCTTGTCGCGGACCAGCTGGGCGATCTTGGCGATCACGCCGCTGTCGCCGCCCTTCTTCACGGTGAAGGGAAGCTCGGTCACGATCAGCGCATCCTTGCCGCCCTTCAGCGGTTCGGAGTGGATCCTCGCCCGCACCTTCACCGAACCGCGGCCGGTGAGGTAGGCGTCACGGATTCCGCCTGGGTCCATCAGACCGCCACCGGGGAAATCGGGTCCCTTGACGTGCTCCATCAGACCTTCGACACCGATCCCGCGATCCTTGATGTACGCCGAGACGGCGCCGGCCACCTCGCGCAGGTTGTGCGGCGGGATGTTGGTCGCCATACCGACCGCGATGCCGGAGGCGCCATTGACCAGCAGGTTGGGGAAGCGGGCCGGCAGGACCAACGGTTCCCGTTGGGAGCCGTCGTAGTTCGGACCGAAATCGACCGTGTCCGAGTCGATGTCCCGCAGCATCTCGGTCGCCAGGCGGGTGAGCCTGGCTTCCGTGTACCGCATCGCCGCCGCGGCGTCATCGTCGATCGAGCCGAAGTTGCCCTGGCCGTCGACCAGCGGGTAGCGCAGGGAGAAGTCCTGAGCCATGCGGACCAACGTGTCGTAGATCGCCGAGTCGCCGTGGGGGTGGTACTTGCCCATGACCTCGCCGACGATGGTGGCCGACTTCCGGTAGGGCCGGTTCGGCTGCAGGCCGAGGTCATGCATGCCGAAGAGCACCCGGCGGTGCACCGGCTTGAGACCGTCGCGCACGTCGGGCAGGGCGCGGCCGACGATCACGCTCATCGCGTAATCGATGTAGCTGGTGCGCATCTCCTGCTCGAGCTCGCGCTCCTCGATATGTCCGGTCAATGCTTCGAGTGCCATCAGGCGGGAACTCCGTTCGTGGTCAGGACGAGATCAGATGTCAATGCCCGCCTCCTTCGCGTGTGCCTCGATGAATTCGCGGCGCGGGGCGACCTGGTCACCCATCAGCATCGAGAAGACCTGATCGGCCGCGGTCGCGTCCTCCAGCGTGACTCGCTGCAGGGTCCGGGTCGCCGGATCCATGGTCGTTTCACGCAGCTGGTCGGCGTTCATCTCACCGAGGCCCTTGAATCGGGTCAGCTGCACGCCATGCTTGGCCAGATCGAGTACCGCGCGGTGCAGATCGAGGAAGTCGGTGGCTTCTTCGGCCCGCTCGCCCAGGGTGACCCGGAAGGGCGGTTGGCCGAAGGTCCCCAGCAACTCGGCGTGAACCGCGGCGAAACGGCGGAACGAGTCGCCCTCGAACAGCCGGGCCGGGAGCAGGTGATTGCGGGCCAGGCCGGAACGCTGGTGGATCGCCTTGATCTGGGTGTCCTCCCCTTCCTGGGAGATGATCTCGGTCGCGAAGATGTCTTCGTCGCGATCGACCTCGCCGAGGATGCGTCGGACCTCGTCGACTGTGGTCGCCGCTTCGTCGAGCAACCGGGAGCCGGCGATGAAGCTGATCACGTCGTTGCCGAACTCGGCCTGCAGCGCCGCGTGCCAACCTTCGTACTCCTTGGAGCGGCGGGTATAGGTCTGCCAGCGACGGCTGTTCAGCTTGGTTTCTTTGCCGGTCGAATCGGTGATCAGGAAGTTCTCCAGCCGATCGCGCAGCAGCAGCTCTTCGAGCTCGGATTCCTTGTCCAGGTAGGTCTCCTGGTTGCCACGCTTCACCTTGTAGAGCGGCGGCTTGGCGATGTAGACGAAGCCGGCGTCAATCAGCGGCTGCATCTGCCGGTAGAGGAAGGTCAGGACCAGGGTCCGGATGTGGGCGCCGTCCACATCGGCGTCGGTCGCCATGATGATCTTGTGGTAGCGGGCGCCCTCGATATTGAACTCGTCGTGGATGCCGGTCCCCATCGCCGTGATCATCGCTTGGATCTCGTTGTTGGCCAGGACCTTGTCGATCCGGCTCTTCTCGACGTTGATGATCTTGCCGCGCAGTGGCAGCACCGCCTGCGTAGAACGGTCGCGGGCCTGCTTGGCCGAGCCCCCGGCGGAATCGCCCTCGACCACGAAGATCTCCGCCAGCTCGGGGTCGCGGACCGAGCAGTCGGCCAGCTTGCCAGGGAGGTTCATGTTCTCCAGGGCAGATCCTCGGCGGGTCATATCGCGGGCCTTGCGGGCCGCCATCCGGGCCCTTGAGGCGTCGATCGCCTTGGTGATGAACAGCTTCGCTTCGGCCGGGTTCTCCTCGAGGAACTCGGCCAGCTTGCGGTTGACCGTCTCCTGGACCATCCCCTTGATCCCAGGGTTGCCCAGCTTGGTCTTGGTCTGGCCCTCGAACTGCGGGTCGTGGAGCTTGACCGAGATCACGGCGGCCAGTCCTTCACGGACATCCTCGCCGGCCAGGTTCGTGTCCTTCTCCTTGAGCATCCCCTTGCTGCGGGCGTAGGCGTTCAGGGTCCGGGTCAGAGCAGCCTGGAAGCCGGAGAGGTGGGTACCGCCCTCGTGGGTATTTATGTTATTGGCGAAGCTGTGGATCGAATCGTTGTAGGAGGCGTTCCACTGCATCGCCACCTCGACCTGGCCCTCTTCGTCCTCACCTTCGAAGTACACGACCTTCTTCCCGATCGGGTCCTTGTTCTCGTTCAGGTAGCTGACGAAATCCTCGATGCCGCCGTCGTACTTGAACTCGACCGTCTGCCCTTCGGCGCGCTGGTCGGACATATGGATCCGAAGGCCGCGGGTGAGGAAGGCGGTTTCACGGAGCCGTTCGGCCAGGATCTGGAAATCAAAGTCGAGGTTCTCGAATATCTCATCGTCCGGCAGGAAGGTGATCTGGGTGCCGGTCTCCTTGGTCGCTTCTCCCTTGACCAGGTCAGTGACCGGGACGCCGCGCTCGTAGCGCTGCTCCCAGACGAAGCCATCGGTGCAGATTCGAAGCTTGAGCCAGCTGGACAGCGCGTTGACCACCGAGGAACCGACGCCATGAAGCCCGCCGGACACCTTGTAGCCGCCACCGTCGCCAAACTTGCCGCCGGCGTGGAGAACCGTCAGAACTACCTCGGCCGCGGGACGGCCTTCCTTCTCCATGATGCCGACCGGAATGCCGCGGCCATGGTCGGTAACGCTGACGCTGTTGTCCGGCTGGATCGCCACTTCAACCGAATCGTTATGACCGGCCAGCGCCTCGTCGACCGAGTTGTCGACGATCTCGTAGACCAGGTGGTGCAGGCCACGCGGCCCGGTCGATCCGATGTACATGCCCGGGCGTTTGCGCACGGCCTCCAGGCCCTCGAGGACCGTGATGTCCTTGGCGCCGTAGGAGGCGTCGCCGCTGCTCTTCTTATCAGCCAATCAATACCTTTCCGAAAACTTTTCGGCGGCCACGGCGAATTGACTACCTGTGGAGAAGGTGAGCCCGACCGGTACCGCGAGTCAGGTGTCCATAATACCAGTCCCGGTCGGATAAACCCCGCTGACAGAGCCATAAATCCCCTGCAAATCCGTTGTTTTTGCACTTCCGTGACGGGGTCGTTGCAAAGATCGGTCAGCCGGCGGTCCGAAATCGGAGTTTTTGCGGCGCTTCGTCGCCGATCTCGTCTTCCAGGCGGGCCAGGATACGCGGTCCCATCAGCTCCAGTTCCTGGGCCCAGACGGCACTTGCGCACTCGACCGTAACGACGCCTTCCCGCTCCTCGACAACCTCGGTCACGCCCGCGATCCGCTCGCCGACCACCGCGTCCCAGACCACCTGAACCGCCGCCAGCGGGCTCTCCGGAGCCACCTCGCGGCGAAAGACCTCGAGCACCTCCCCGATCGCTTTCGGTGCCGGACTCCTTCCCCGTGCGTCTCTCACTGGTCGTCCTCGCTCTCCTCTGATCGATTCTCTCCGATCAGCGCAGCAATCGGAACCCGGGTGATGCCCTCCCGATCCGGGATCAGCTCGCCTTCGGCCGCGGTGATCACGCTCTGGCCTCCCCGCATCAGCCGCTCGACCAGGAGCTCGCGGCGCCGCTCGTCAAGTTCGCTCATCACGTCGTCAAGCAGCATCAGGGGAGCCGCCGTACCGGAGTCGAGCAGGGCTTCCCGCTCGGCGAAAAGCAGGGCCAGCAGACCGAGGCGCTGCTGCCCTTGGGATCCGAAGCGCCGCAGCTGCCGTCCGTCCATCTCCAACCTGAGCTCGTCGTGATGAGGGCCCCAGCTCGAGCGGCCGAGACGGAGGTCGTTGTCGAGCCTCTCCTCCAGCCCGTTGACGATCGCTTGGGAATCGGTCGCCGCGCCCGGTCTGTACTGGAGGCTCTTCGGTCCTTCCAGGCCCAGTTCACCGGCAGCTCGCTCCCACCGCTCGCTCAGTTCCTCCACCGCCGCTTCCCTGCTCCGGGCCAACCTCGAGGCAGCCTCGGCGAACTGAGAATTCCACGTGGACAACTGAGATGAATCCGCTTGTCCAGAGGCTATCCGAGCGATAAGCGCGTTCCTTTGAGCGAGAATCCGTCCGAACCCCGAACGCGCTCCGGCTCGGCTCGGCCAGCGGGCAGACACAAAACTGTCCACGTGGGCACGCCGTCCCGCCGGTGGGCCCTTGACCAGTTCGAGGCGATCCGGAGAGAAAACGGTCACCATCGGCCGGTGGAGAACGGCCTCCGCCTGTTCGATCCGGGCCCCGTCCATGGTGAAGCGATTTCCTTCCGACCGGGAAGCTGAGGCCATGAAGGTGTGATCCACACCACCGCCGCTCACCGTGACGCGGCAGCGCGCGTAGCCGGATCCGAACGGGATCAGATCGCGACGGTCGGAAGTGCGAAAGGACCGGGAGGTCAGTCCGAAGTAGACCGACTCGACCAGATTCGTCTTGCCCGCGCCGTTCGGGCCGATGATCACCGTGAGGCCCGGGTCCGGCTCAAAGCTGACCCCGGCCAGGGACCGAACCTGGTCCGCTTCGACCCGGGCGACGATCACGGCGTTACTCGTTCAGACGGATGGGCATGACCAGGTAGCGGAAGTCATCGCCGTCGACGGGCTGCAGCAGTCCCGGGCGAAGGGGTGAGATCAGCCGCAGCAGGACCTCGTCCTCCTTGATCGCCTCGAGGCCGTCCCGGAAGAATTCGTGGTTGAAGCCGATCGCCAGCTCTTCCCCGTCGAAGTTGGCCGGCATCTTCTCTTCGGCGTCGCCGAGGTCGGGCGTCTCCGCCGAGATCGTCAGTTCGCCCGGCGAGAGAGCGACCTTCAGCGGACGGTTCTTCTGAGCCATCTGACTGACCCTTCGAACGGACTCAAGCAATTCCGTCCGGGGCAGGCGCACGTCGTGATCCCAGGTTTCCGGGAACAGCTGCTGATACTTCGGGAACTGCCCGTCAACCGTGTTGGTCGAGAGGATCGATCCGTCCACGTTGAAGACGACCAGACGGTCGGTGACCGAGAGCTGGACCGAATCCGACTCGGAGGAACTGAGCAGGCGAGAGAGCTCTCGCAGCGCGTGGGCCGGGATGTTGCGGTCGAGATCGAGCGGGACCGGTTCACTGAGGCGGGTCTGCTTGACCGCGAGGCGGTAGGAGTCGGTCGCGACCATGGTCAGCTCGTTGCCGGAGGCCAGCACCTGGACGCTGGTCAGAACAGGACGCATGTCATCACGTGACGCCGCGCGGGCGACCAACTCGATCGTCTCGAGCAGAGACTCACGCCCGAGTGGGATCGTCTCCCCCGTCGCATCCGGTAGCGGTGGGAAGTCCTGGTCGTTCAGGGTGCGCAGATTGAAGCTGGAAGACCCAGACTTGACGCTGACCGTGCGCTCGGAAGGCTGGTACTCGACCTCGGACTGGCCCGAACCCAGCAGGCGGGAGATGTCGGCGAACAGTCGTCCCGGCAGCAGGACACGCCCATCCGATTCAGCGGCGCCCTCCAGGTGGACGGGAACCCGCAGGCTCAGGTTGCCGTCGGTCGAACTGAAGGAGAGACGGCCGTCGGCGGCTTCGACCAGAACTCCGCTCAGGGCAGGATTGACGCCGCCGGAGGCCAGGGTGCGGGCGACGAGAGAAAGCTTCCCGGCAAGCTCGTTGTTCTTGACTGAGAACTTCAAATCCGAATACCTCGTTTAAGAGTTTTAGTTCTGTGGAGTAAAGCGCAGAACCGGGGAAAGTGGCTTTGTGAAGCCGAAAGGGCTGTGGGGAAGTTGCCCGGAACCAGGGATTCTTTCAGTGGGCTCGGCGGTTGGAAGGCCAGGATCAAGAGTTCTCCGGGGGGCTGTGGATTTCGGCCCGGAGGAATTCCACCGAAGTGGTGATGCCGGCGTCAATGCCGATCGCTTCGTCGATCCGCTCGATCGAGTTCAGCACGGTTGTGTGATCGCGTTCGTACAGTCCGCCGATCTGCGGCAAAGAGAGCGAGGTCATCTCGCGGGTCAGGAATATCGCTATGTGTCGGGCCGTCGCGGTGTTGCGGTCGCGGCGTCGGGACTTGAGGATCTCGGCGTCGACGTTGAAATGCTCGGCCACGGCGTCACGGATCGATTCCGGGGTGATCGGAACGCCGGGATCCTGCTGCGGTGCCGGGAAAACCTGGCTGATCAGGTCCGAGGTGATCGGGGAGGAAGTGAGGGAGGACTCCGCGATGGCCCGGGTGAGGGCGCCGCGGAGCTGACGCAGATTGGTCTGGACCCGGCGGGCGAGCAGAGTGAGCGCGTCCTGATCGGCGATCTCGAGACCCGCTTCGGTGACCAGGTGACGAAGCACAGTGAGGCGGGTGGCGAGATTGGGGGATTCGAGCGGCACCGTCAGACCCCACTCGAAGCGATCGCTGAGGCGCTCGGTGAGGGTCGATATCTGCTCGGGAGAGCGATCGGCCGAAAGGACTATCTGACTGCCCGCGTCATGGAGGGCGTTGAAGGTGTGGAAGAACTCCTCTTCGGTGTGTTCCTTGCCAGCGATGAACTGGATGTCATCGATCAAGAGGACGTCGAGGTTGCGGTAGCGGCGCTTGAACTCGTCGGTTCCCTTCTCGCGAAGGGCGGTGACGAACTCGGCGGTGAAGGCCTCGGCGTTGGTGTAGAGGACGTTGAGCTCAGGGACGTGAAGGTTGAGGTAGTTGGCGATCGCCCCGAGCAGGTGGGTCTTTCCGAGACCGGGGGGACCGTGCAGGAAGAGGGGGTTGTAGGCCTCAGAGGGCGCTTCGGCGACGGCCAGCGCGGCGGCGTGGGCAAGGTGGTTGCCGGGGCCGATCACGAAGCGGTCGAAGTCGTGGGTCGGGTTGGGGCCGATCGGTTGGGTCGGGGCGGAGACCGGTTCTGGGGCCGGCGGGAGTTCGAAGCTGATCGAGTCGAGCTGGGAGCCGGAGTCGGCGAGGGTCTGGTGGATGACGTCCAGGTAGCGACGCTCTACCCAGGTCTGGATCGGGTCGGGGGCGGAGAGGTAGAGGGTCGAGCCGCGGACCGCGGTGGGGTGGACCGGCTCGATCCACATCCGCCAAGCGGACTCGAAGAGACGACGCTTCAACGGTTCCTGGATTCGCTGCCATTCGCGGCTTGCCTGATCTGACCCGGGAAGCTCCTTCCGGCTTCTAGCCTTGGATTGGAGCTTTCTTTCGGTGGCAGAGTTCATTGGTGGCGGAAGGCCGGAACGGGGCTTGCGTGAGTAAGTCAAGCCGCGTCTCCATCCTTGGTGCCGACCATAGCGCCGGGTTGCTGGGGCTCGTCGCCTGGGTTCGCAAATCGCGCGGAAAATTTCTTGGCGATGGGATCTGCCGTTTCAGGTCTGGCTGGTCGCGCTCCCCCGGGGCGGAAATCTCCTTATACTGCTCGGCTCCAATGAAGCGTACGTACCAGCCAAAGAAGCGCAAGCGCGCCAAGACCCACGGCTTTCGGGCCCGCATGAGCACCAAGGGTGGGCGCGAGGTCATTCGCCGTCGCCGCCGCAAGGGCCGTAAGCGGCTCTCCGTCTGACCATGTCCAGCAACGGCGCCGGTTCACCCAGGCGCCGCCGACTCTCCCGCAGCGGAGATTTCAAACGGGCTTACAGGGAAGGGTCGTCGAAGGCGACCCGTTACCTCGTTCTGTATCGGTTCGATCGCTCGACCGATGACGATTCGGACATCCGTCTCGGTGTGAGCGTCTCGAAGAAGCTGGGAGACGCGGTGACCCGAAACCGGGTGAAGCGGGTGCTGAAGGAGGCCTTCTGGTCACAGGTGGACCCGGAGAGCGTCGAGCAGGATTTCGTGCTGGTCGCGAGAACCGGCGTCGGTGAGGTGATCGAGAAGGACGGACTGGCTGGTGCTCAGGAGTGCGTGAAGGAAGTTCTCGAGATGGGGAGTGGCGGGAAGCGTTCCACGTGAAACGTTTTGTGCTCGCACCGGTTCGCGCTTACCAGCGCTGGATTTCCCCTCTACTGCCCCGCCGATGCAAGTATGAACCGACCTGTTCGGCCTACGCGATAGAGGCGGTAGAACGCTTCGGCGTCATACGGGGTACAGTTCTCGCCTGCTGGCGCGTGCTGCGCTGCAATCCCTTCAGTCACGGCGGCTTTGATCCCGTGCGGGACAAGTTCACATTGAAGGTCGGTCCGATGGACCCGGCCGTCTACCACGGAGAAACAAAACAGAGTTGATGCCGACCGCGAACATCCTTCAGCCGCTTATCGATGTGGCGAACGCGGTTCTGTCGTTCTTCCATGACGACATCGGTGTCAGCTGGGGCATGGCGATCATCCTGCTGACGGTCTGTACCCGAGCGCTCCTGATCCCGCTTACCTACAAGCAGCTCAAGAGCATGCGGGCGCTTCAGGCCTTCCAGCCGCAGATGAAGGAGCTGCAGGAGAAGTACAAGAACGATCGTCAGCGCCTCTCGCAGGAGATGATGAAGTTCTACCAGGAGAACAAGATCAATCCGCTTGCCTCCTGTGTTCCCCTGATCGCCCAGCTGCCGGTGTTCATCACGCTCTTCCAGGCTCTGCGCGGACCGCTTCGTGAGGACATCTGTGGCCAGACTGCGGTCGCTTGTAGTCAGCTGACTCAGGCTCAGATCGACTCCACTCCGGCGATCCACGCCCTCTACCCGTTCGGCGAATCATTCCTCTTCATTCCCGACTTGACCGACAAGGCGACCGGCAGCGTCCTGATCGCCTTGATCGTGATCTACGCGGGCACCCAGCTCTTCTCGGGACTGGTCATGGCGACCACCTCGGATCGCAATCAGCGAATGCTGATGATGGCTCTCCCGTTCATCTTCATTCCCTTCATCATCGGCTTCCCGGCCGGCCTGATCCTCTACTGGATCACCACGAACATCTGGACCATCGGCCAGCAGTACGTGGTCAACAAGGTGATTCCACCACCCGTGATGGCAACCCCCGAAGGCGCCGTGGCCGCAGCGGCCAAGAAGCCCCCGCCCCCGCCGCCGAAGAAGAAGAAGCGCAAGCGCTGAGCCGGTCCGAATAGACTGCGGACGATGGAAGCGAGCGAGTGGCCGGCCGAGCCGGCGGAACGGGTGAGACTGCTGGTCGAGCGGGTTCTTGACGAACTTGACCTCGACGGCGAGGTGGAGCTCGATGAGACCGATGACGCGATTACCGCCACGGTCGAAGGGGACGAGGACTACGGTTTGCTGATCGGCCGGCGTGGGCAGACCATCGACGCGCTTCAGCTACTGGCTTTCCAGGCCGCGTTCCGTGGCATCCGGGAGCGCAAGCGCGTCGTAGTCGACGCCGCTGGATACCGGGCCAGGCGTGAGGAAGTGATCTCGGAGCGAGCCGATCGCGCGGCCGAGAAGGCGATCGCTTCCGGCGACGAGGTCGAGCTGGACCCGATGAGCGCCCGCGAACGGCGCATAGTTCACGAGCACCTGAAGCCGCGTCCCGAGGTCGAGACCTTCAGCTCCGGCGACGAACCGCACCGGCGGGTCGTGGTCGCTCCCCTGATCTCCGAGTGAGCGGCGCCGAAGCCGGAACCCCTCCCTGGCGCGACCGGGACGCGCTCGCACGCCTCGACCCGATGCTGGAGCTGCTGGCTTCGAGCCACGTCTCCCTCAGCTCGGTCACCGACCCGGAGGAGGCCAAGAGAATCCACGTGGCAGACAGCCTGACCGGGCTGGCCTGCGCCGAGGTGAGGGATGCCACCCACGCCGTGGACCTGGGCGCCGGAGGCGGCTTCCCGGGTGTTCCCCTGGCCCTCTTCCTACCCGCCTGCGAGTTCATCCTGATCGATTCGGTCGGCCGGAAAGTCGAGTTCATGAACGAGGTTATTTCGGCTCTGGGACTGGATAATGCCCGTGCCCTGAAGATCCGCTCGGAGGACTGGGCGGCGGCGGAAGGTCGCGAAGCACATGACCTGGTCACGGCTCGCGCGGTAGCCCCGCTCGAGGTCCTGGCCGAACTGGCCTCTCCCCTGCTCGCGGAGGGAGGCCACCTGGTCGCCTGGAAAGGTGAGGCGGAGCCCGAGGCGGAGTCCCTGATCGCTTCGAATTCGGACCGCCTCGCGATGGAGATTCTCCGTCAGGAGAGGGTGATCCCCTTCGAGGGATCTCGCGAGCGCCGGCTCTACGTGCTGGCCAAGACGGGGCCGACCCCCGACGGTCTCCCTCGCCGTGCGGGCATGGCGCGGAAGCGCCCGCTCGGCGGTCGCTGAGCCGTCGGCCGTTCTTGGCCTTCAAACAAATAAGCTGGCGCTCGCATGAACTCTTCTTCGTCCACGTGTGAATTCCTCGTCAGTCCGGTCAGCTCTTGATCTACGCCGTTGCCAATCAGAAGGGCGGGGTCGGCAAGACCACGACCGCGGTCAACCTCGGAGCCGCATTCGCGCGGAACGGCAAGCGAGTGCTGGTGGTCGACCTCGATCAGCAGGCCAACGCGACCGTGGCATTCGGCCTCGACAAGACCGACCTGCCGACCACCTACGAGGTCCTCAGCGCCGAGGTCACCCTGTCCGAGGCGGCGCTGGCGGCCGGACCCGAGAACGTCTGGCTGGCGCCCGCCAGTCGTGACCTCGCCGGCGCTGTGGTCGAACTGCCCCAGCTGGAGAACCCGAACACCCGGCTGAAGGAGCAACTGGGCTCGATCGACGAACAGTTCGACGCCGTGCTGATCGATTGTCCACCGGCGCTCGGACCGGTCACGGTCAACGCACTGGTCGCCTCGGACCGCGTGATCATCCCGGTCCAGGCCGAGTACCTGGCGCTCGAAGGACTGGTCGAGTTTCTGGACACGATCAAGATGGTCCGCCAGCAGCTGAATCCCGGCCTGGAGCTGGGCGGCATCCTGGTCACCATGCATGACGAGCGGACCCGGCTGGCCCAGCAGGTCGAGGCAGAACTGCGCGACCATTTCTCGGAAACCGTCTTCCGCACCGTCATCCCGCGGACCGTCCGGGTGGCGGAAGCGCCAAGCTATGGAATCCCCGTGACCGATTACTCACCGACATCCCGTGGCTCCGAGGCTTACCTCGCGCTGGCCGACGAGGTGATCGCTCGTGGCTGAGAAGCGCGGCCTCGGCAAGGGCCTCGGCGCGATCCTGCCGGAGAGCGCGACCGGACCGGACATGCGCGAGCTGCCGGTCAAGTCGATCGACCGCAACCCGGGTCAGCCGCGGACCAGGTTTTCGGAAGAGGCGCTGGAGGCCCTGTCGGAATCGATCAAGGCCAGCGGGGTGGTCCAACCACTTATCGTGAGGCCGGCCGGCAAGGGCAAGTACGAGATCATCGCCGGCGAACGGCGCTGGCGGGCCGCGCAGATGGCCGGGGTTGAGAAGGTCCCGGTGGTGATCCGTGACTCCGATGAGGCCGACCGGCTCGAGGTTGCCCTGATCGAGAACATGGTCCGCGAGAACCTGAACCCGGTCGAAGAGGCGAAGGCCTGTGCCGCCCTGGTCGAGGATCTGGGCCTGAGCAAGGAAGAGCTCGGCAAGCGGGTTGGCCGCAGTCGGCCGCAGATCTCGAATCTGATCCGTCTGCTCGACCTGCCCGACGACGTGCTCGACATGCTCGAGACGGGCGAGCTCTCCGAGGGCCATGGCCGCGCGATCCTCCAGGTGCCCGATCACGCCGATCGGCGCAAGCTCGCCAAGCAGGCGAAGAAGGAAGGCTGGTCGGTCCGCCAGACCGAGTCCGGCGCCCGCGCGCTGGCCGATGCCCCCGGAAAGAGCCGCAAGGCGCCGGCCCTCTCGGCCGAGGAGACCGAGGCGATCGGCGCGGCCACTGAGCGGCTCGAGACGGGCCTCGACCGGCCGGTCAAGATCAAGCCCAAGGGCAAGGGTCTTGTGGTCGAGATCGAGCTTGAAGATCTTGCTCAGGCGATCGAGATCGCCGACCGGTTGACCTGACGACGCCGGTAAGCGACCGCAGTTAGAATCGTCGGTCCCTCAAGGGCGATTAGCTCAGTTGGTTAGAGCGCATCTCTGATAAGGATGAGGTCCCTGGTTCGAATCCAGGATCGCCCACTAACGTCTGGCCGGTCACGGTGGCCCGCCAACGAGGAAATGACTCCGGGCCGATCACCCGGGCTACCTATAATCGGGTTCTCATGCGCGAAGTTCAGATCTACGGTGTCAGCTTCGACATGGTCGGCAAGCAGCCGATCGTTCTCCTGAAGACGATCGACGACAACCGCTACCTGCCGATCTGGATCGGACACCCCGAGGCGGCTGCCATCCTGATGAAACTGCAGGGTGCCGACACGCCCCGCCCGATGACCCACGACCTGATGGTCGACATCCTCGACCAGGTCGAGACCAAGGTCGAGCGGATCTCGGTCAACGAGCTGCGCGACAACACCTTCTTCGCGACGATCACCCTCTCGGTCTCCGGGACCGAGGTTGAGATCGACTCGCGTCCCTCCGATGCGTTGGCGCTCGCGGTCCGGGTCCAGGCCCCGATCTTCGTCGCCGAGGAAGTCATCGAAGAGTCCTCGATCGAGTTCGACCAGGGGATCGAAGACAACGAGCAGGTCGTCGAGAAGTTCAAGGACTTCCTCGACGACGTCTCACCCGAGGACTTCTTGCAGGATTCCTGAGGTGTGAGGGTTGCTCGGGGGCACCACTCCTGGTCCGTCGCTTCGCCGAGGGTGAAACTGAAAACCGAGCGTGATGACTGGAGATCAGTTTCACCCTCGGGTTGCTGACTTCGGTGGGTTTGGCTCGCAGTTACGCGGTTGCCAGGTCCAGGATCTTCTGGACCATCTCGTTGAAGTCGAGGCCGGCGGCTTCGGCGGCTTGGGGGAGGAGCGAGGTCTCGGTGAGGCCGGGGATCGCGTTCACCTCGAGGACCTGGGGGCCGTCGTCGGCGAGGATGATGTCGACCCGGGAGAAGCCCGAGCAGCCCAGCGCCTCGTAGGCGGCGAGCGCGACCCGCTCGACCTCGGCGGCAGCGTCATCGGGGAGATCGGCCGGGCACTCGAAGCTGGCGGCCCCGATCTCGTAGCGGGCCTCGAAGTCGTAGGCATTGCTCTCGGTCGGGATCGCCTCGACCACCGGCAGCGCGTCATCGCCCAGCACCGAGACGGCGAGCTCGCGGCCGCTTACCCAGGTCTCCAGCATCGCCCGCTCGTCGTAGCTGAGCGCGGTGATCAGGGCGTTCGGGATCTGCTCGAGCTGGGTCACAACCTTCACCCCGAGCGACGAGCCCTGCGAGGCCGGCTTCGCGACCAGCGGCAGGCCGACCCGTTCCACGGCCGAGCCGAAGGTCGAGGCGGCACCGAAATCACGGATCGCGGCCTCGGTGTAGGTCACCCAGTCCGGGGTCGGCAGCCCGTTCTCGCGCAGGATGTACTTGGTGAGGCTCTTGTCCACGCACCGCTTGCAAGCGGCCACGCCCGGCCCGGTGTAGGGGATAGCGAGCAGTTCCATCAGGGCCTGCACGGTGCCGTCCTCACCCTCGGTTCCGTGCAGGGCGATGAAGGCGACATCCGGCCGGTTGGTCTCGAGCCGGCCGACCAGCTCGGGACCGAGGTCCAGCACGTCAACCTCATGGCCGAGGTCGAGCAGCGCCTCGGTCACCCGCTGGCCGGAACGCAGTGAAACGCCCCGCTCGAGCGAACGCCCACCCTGGAGCAGCGCCACCTTCACGAAGGCTCCTCCGAGGTTGGCGGCAGCTTCATTTCGTCAGTGGACGTCATCGTCTCGTAGAGCTTGAGCTGTTCGCGGGCGACCTGGCCGATCCGGCGGATGCCCTCGATGATCTCGTCCTCCTTGACGCCGGAGAAGTTCAGGCGCATCGAGCTTGCCCCTCGGCCGTCGACGTAGGCGTTCGGGCCGGGCACGAAGGCGACGTTGCGGGAGAGAGCCTTGGCGAGGAGGTCCTGGCTGCTCAGCACGTCCGGCATCGTGGCCCAGATGAAGAGCCCCCCCTCCGGCTTGTTCCAGGTCGCGCCGTGCGGGAAGTACTCGGCCATCGCGCTGACCATCACGTCGCGACGGGTCCGGTAGATGTCGGTCAGCTCGGCGACGTACTCCCGCCAGCGTCCGCTCTGGAAGAAGTGGCCAGCGAAGTCCTGGGTCAGGGTCGAGGTGCAGAGGTCGGCGGCCTGCTTGCCGAGCACGACCTTCTCGCGGATCGGGGTCGGGGTGACCAGCCAGCCGATCCGGAGGCCGGCCGAGAGGATCTTCGAGAAGGTGCCGAGGTAGGCGACGAAATTGCCGCCGTCCAGGCTGTAGAGCGTGGGGAGGGGCTCTCCTTCGAAGCGCAGCAGCCCGTACGGGTTGTCCTCGACCACGAGGATCTCCCGCTCACGGGCGATCTCGACCAAGCGCTTGCGACGTTCCAGCGAAAGAGTCACCCCGCCCGGGTTCTGGAAGGTCGGGATCGAGTAGATGAACTTGGGCCGCTTGCCGTCCGCCTCGAGAGCCTCGATCGTTTCCTCGAGCAGGTCGATCCGCATCCCGTCGGAGTCCATCTCGATCTGCCGCACGTCCGCTTCGTAGGAGCAGAAGGTCGGGATCGCGCCCGGGTAGGTCGGGGCGTCGCAGATGATCACGTCGCCGGGATCGATCAGCACCTTGGTGATCAGGTCGATCGCCTGCTGACCCCCGGTGGTCACCGTGACGTCGATCGCATCGACCCGTGTGTTCTCGGCCGCCATCACCTCGACGATCTGCTCGCGGACCAGCATCGACCCCTCGGTCGGCCCGTACTGGAGCACCTCGGCGACTGCCGTCTTCTCGATCCGGTGCATCTCCGCCGCGAACGCCTCCGGGGGGAAGGTCGAGGTGTCGGGAAGACCACCAGCCAGGGAAATCACCTCAGGCCGGGCCGTGATCTCCATCATGTCCCGCATCGCCGAGGAGCGCATGACCCGGGTCCGGCGGGCGAAAAGCGAGGCGTAGCGTTCGAGGTCTTTGGCCCGGGTCTGCTGACGTCGGGGAGGTGGTGAGGCCGCCATCCTTCTATTCTGCCGGTATCGGCACTTTCGAGACAATCTGCTTTGCCGCCGGAATCGGCATTGCGACCGGAATGATTGCGGGGACCACCGGACTGGAAGGTTCGGCCCGTGGCCGCATGGCGATCCTGGCCGGCATCATCGGCGCGGTTCTCGGCTACCTCGGCACCTCCGTTCTCGACGGCACCAAGATCCTCGGAATCGTGCTCGGAGCCCTCGCCGCGATCCTCACCTGCGCGGTCGTCTCCGACGTGATCGCGGGGGCGCAGCGCCGCGGCGGAACCTGGGCGCTCTCGGTGATCACCGTGTTCGCCGCCCTGATAATCGCGATCATCTGCGTGATCGTGCCGTACTTCGCGATCGTCCCGGCCGTCTTTCTCGCCTATCTCGCCTGGCGCCGCCGCCAGCAGGCCGACCGCAAGCACGCCGGTCTTCGCGTCCTCCGGTAGCCGCTCCGGGGGTTCCTGATGGCGAAGAAGCTGGTCCTCGCCTATGTCGATTCGCTCCGGACCGACATGCTCCGGCAGACGATCGATGAGGGCCGCGCGCCGACTTTCAGCCGTCTCCTCAAGCGGGGCCGCCTGATCGGGGACTGCGTCTCCTCCTTCCCCTCGGTGACCCCGGTCGCCTCGGCCGAGATGGTCACCGGCGTCCAGGCCGACCGTCACTGGATCAGCGGCATGAACTGGTTCCACCGGGCCGAGCAGCGCTACGTCGAGTACGGCTCCTCGCTCGAGGCGACCCGGACCTTCGGCTTCTTCCGCTCGCTGCATGACCTCGTCTACAACATGAATCTCAGCCATCTCAGCCCGTCGGCCGAGACGGTCTTCGAGACCCTCGACGATGCTGACCTGCGGACCGCTTCCACGCCTTTCCTGATCTACCGGGGCCGGCACCGCCACGAGGTGAACCTCGCGGGAATCGCGGGCAAGGCGATCGAGGCCGGCCTGCTCAAGTTCGATTACGGCACCTGGGGCCCGCGGGAGCTCTTCTACGGGGACCTCTACCAATCGATGGAAACCCCGTGCAAGTCGAGCTCGGTGCCGGGCCGGCGCGACCACTACGCGGCCTGCTGCGCGGCCGAGCTGGTCAGCCGCGACCGCTTCGACTTCTTGCTGCTCGCCTTCCCGGACAACGACAACTACTCGCACCGGCACGGCCCGCTGGCCTCGGTCCGGTCGATCGAGCGGGCCGATTACTGCATGGCCGAGGTGATCCGGGCGGCCGGCGGGGTCGAGCCGTTTCTCGCCGACCACGCCCTGATCCTGCTGGCTGACCACGCCCACACCGCGGTCGAGCACCGCTACGACGTGATCGAGTGGATGAGCCGCAAGTGGAAGGTGCTGCCACCCTCCTCCGAGCAGCCTTCCGAGGCGGAACTGGCGGTCAGCCCGACCTCCCGGGCAGCGCACATCTATTTCCTGGCCGAAGGGGAGAACCCGGTCCGGCACCGCCGGGTCCGGGAGCACCTGGCGGCGCTCGAAGGGACCGAACTGATCGCCTGGACCGAGCGAGAAGGGGAAATGGTGGTCCGCACGACCCGTCCGGGCCAGCTCGAGCCGGGCGGGCTCGCGGTCGTGGAGCGGGATGGCCGCCGACTCGATTTCTTCCCGGCCGACACCCCGTCGATGGCGGGCCGTGAAACGGTCGTCGACCGCCGCGGCCGGGCCTGGAGCATCAGCGGCAACATCGAGGCTCTGAACGCCTCGGTCGAGCAGGGCCGGATCGAGATGCCCGACTTCCCCGACGGGCTGGGCAGGCTCTGGTCCGCCCTTCGCTCACCCCACGGCGGCGACCTGATCGTGTCCGCCGCGCCCGGCTACGAGTGCGTCGACTGGGGCGGCGCCGCCCACGTCCCCGGCGGCAGCCACGGCTCCCTCCGCCGCGAAGACTCCGAAGGCCCCCTCCTCTTCATCGGCTGCGGCCCCGACTCCCCCGACCCCGAGACCGCAACTCGCCACCAAGCCAGAGAGCAGTGGGGCCTCCAAGACGTAGCCCCGATCATCAAAGAGCACTTCGGTTCTTGACGGGATCGTCAATCACCCCGGTGACATCCAGATAGCTAGAGCGAACGGGAGTTCCTGAGCATTCTGTATGATTCCGCCCATTGGGCGGTGGAGATTCGTGCCCAGTGTCTTGTTGTCTCGGTAGGAAACGGAGAGCTTGGATGCGTTTTGGGAGAACTTTGGGGGGCTTGGCTTTTGCTGGGCTGATGGCTGTGGGAGTTTTGACAAGTGCGGGGGCGAGTGCGCCGGCGCTGTCGGTGTCTGAGGTGGCGCCGGGCGTTTATAGCGTCAAGAATCTTCCGATCGCTGAGGATGGGAGCGAGTCGAGTGTCGCGGCGGAGAAGGTCGCGCAGTTCAGGGCGAATCGAGCTGGCGGTTGGAGCAGCGCGCAGGTCGAGGCGTCTGCGACCGTTCACGCGGACCTAGGTGCGGAGGGCGCTGAGAGTCTGTTTGTGGATGTGTTTGGCAGTCAGGTTGGTGATTTGCTCGAGGATCCCGCTTCGGCTTTGCGTTCTACCGAGGAGGTTGTGGCGTTCAGGGATGATTTCACTGCGGTGATCGATCCGGCTGGTCCGGAGGATCGCGCTCTCGTGGTGTCGACGGCTCCGATGCGGACCGATGACGGAAAGCTTCCGAATCTGGGTTTGGAATCGAACGGTGCTTTGATCGGTGTGAAAGAGCCGACTACCGTGGTTGAGTTCTCGAAGGACCCAGCCGAGGGGATCGAGATCCCTCAGACGGGCGTGGGGATCGCTTTTGATGAGGTCCGGACGAGTGCTCCCGAGGGGTCGATCGTCGCAGTAGATGGCAGCGGAAGTGGGGAGGCCGCGTTTTATCCGAACGCTCTGACCGACACGGATCTGATTGCGGCTCCGTTGGCTAACGGCGTGGAGACTTTCGCGCATCTGCGCTCCGAGGACTCCCCGGAAGCGATCAAGATGCCGATTGACGCACCGGATGGTGGGTCCGTTTCGTCCTCCGAAGACGGTGGTGCGGTGGTGACTGATACGGCTGGGGATCCTGTCGCTCAGGTTTATCCGCCGACCGCGGTTGACGCGAAGGGCGAGACGGTGCCAGTGACGATGAGCGTCGATGGCGACAGTCTCGTCTTGGATGTCCCTCATCGCGGGCTCGGTTTCGCGTATCCGATTCTGGTTGATCCGGTCGTTGAGACCTGGAACTGGTGGACTGGCACCGATACGACGCATCCGGGCTGGCAGTTCGTGAAGATCGGCGACGAGGACTATCAGGGGTCCACCTACTGTTTCCAGGTCACGATCGATTCGTGTGGCGCCCCGTCGAGCGGCGGCGGCCTGTTCGTGTACGCGGGCCCGAACAAGCAGTACACGCAGTCGAGTCAGGCGAGGTGGCGGTTTGTCCCGCCAGGCAGCGATTCCTACATCGCCGGGGCAACGGTGACGTCTTGGCGCTACAAGAAGGGTGGCGCTCCGAACGGAAACCCGTTCGCGTACTGGGGAATCGCGACCGGCTACCTGTGGAACGACTACCAGATCACCGATCTAGACAGCGGCGGCAACAACCGCACTATTCAGGGCGGCGTGGGCGCCCGAGAGTTCGCGATGGGACTCACGACCAATAGCACCATGACTCTTCCCGCGGGTACCGCGAACTGGCGCTACAACCGCGTCGGGGCAGTGCAGTTCTCGCTAAGCGACGAAACCCCGCCAACCCTGGGCCCGGTGTCGCAGGCCGGCTTGAACATTCCCGCTAGCGGCTGGATCAACCAAGCCCAGATCAACGACCCACGCTCGATTCACGCCAGCGCTTCCGACGCCGGTCTCGGAGTCAAGAGGATCGTGGTGCTCGGCGCCGCGGCCGGAGGTGGCTGGTACAGCGACGAATGGAACGCCGGCTGCACCGGCGGCTTCAAAAGCCTCTGCTGGGGCGTCACCCCAACCGGCGGCGTCGACATCCCCGTCCGTCCGTCCGCGCTTCCCGAAGGCGTCAACACCCTCTCAGCCCTAGCGATCGACGCCAAAGACACCAACTCAACCGCACACACCTTCGAGGTCAAGATCGACCGTACCGCTCCAGATCTCACACTCGCGGATCAATTCGCGGTAGCCACCGAATCAGAAGACCGCCAAAGCGAAGCGGACGAGGTCACCGAGCAACTCGCCCGCCCCACATATGATCTGACGGTCCAGGCGAATGACTCCGCCGGAGGCAATTCCGGCGTGCGAAGCGTCCGAATCAGAATGAACCCGGTACCGGGAGATCTAAGCCAATTCGACACAGTGGCCGCACATGACTTCACTTGTTCGTCAACTTGTCCGTCTACCGGCACCTACAACTGGAGTCTCGACCTCTCGGATGTCCTCCCGGGTGAATATTTGGTCAATGTAACCGTAAAGGACAAGGCGGGGAACGAAAGAGCGCGGAACGTCTCCTTTCGCTATGCGCCGGGTACTGGCGAGGCAGATGAGTACGCGATGGAAACCATCTTCGAAACCGACGACGCCACGATGCGGGTCAATATCGCCAACGGGAATCTCTTCTACAAGACGAACGACATCACTGTGCCTGGCAGCGACGTGGACCTCACCGTTGATCGCAGCTACAACTCACAGTCGTTGGAAACCGACTCCGACTGGGGTGAAGGCTGGACCTCCAGTCTCGCTGAAGAGATCGATATGCCATCCACCCCCGGGGCCGAAGCTGTGCTCACTGACATCAGGGGCACCGCGACCGGTGGCATCGAGATCCCGACGATCGAAGGCGATGACGGGTTCGCGTCAGAAATCCAGCAGATAGTGACCAAAACAGAGGACGGCGTGGTCCTCACAGACGGCACGGGTGACTCTACTTACTTTGACGAAGACGGCTTACAGACCGCCGAAACCACCATCAATGGCTCACAGACCCTCTACGGGTATGACGCGAATGACAATGTTGAAGAGATCACGACCATCAATATGTACGCTCCGGCTGAGAACGCTTCGGCGACTGTTGAACGGTCAGGGAAGCTAGTTGAGGAGATCTCGACGGACGGAGGGAACATTGAGTACCACTATGTCCAAGATCATCTCGCCTCCACGGACTCACCCTCCGGCTCCGAAAATTACAACTACGACAATCATGAGCTACTCGAGGACCTAAACCTAGCCGATGGAACCAGCGTCCATATCGACTACGATGCCGATAAACGAGTCAGTCAAGTCGTTCTAAATGAGCCCGGCCAGCCGCCGTTGACGTGGTCTTTCGTCTACTCGACCTATATCTTGATCAATGGGACTACGACAGTGACATCTCCTGCTGGAATACCGGTGATCTATTCAATTGGGTCCGACGGAAGCGTATTTTCGTCTCGAATCTCCGCCCCGTCAATATCTCTAACCTTGTCCGGAACTCTCTACGCTGCCAAAAACTCTGTACTAAACAATTCGGGCGTATACGGACTGACCACCCAGGCGACAGGTGGGTCCATTGATAAGTATATGTTGCTCGCTGATGGGATTGTGCTCGACAGTCGAGTCTGCTCACCAAGTTGCTCGACTCTCAATGAGAGCTTCGATGTCGATCGGGCGTCGCTACCCTCGGGTGAGGTCAAGTTCGAGGCGGTTGTTGAACGTACAACGGGTGAGGTAAGAAGCGAACGCTTCTCGGTAAACGTCCCTACTATCCCGGAACCCGAGAACCAAGGCTGGACAGTTCCTAGCCTCGACAATGCGCTCGAGTTCAGGCAAAACTTCGGCCTAAATACGGATCCGACGATCGTCTCGGCTATCCAATCCGATCCCAATAATTGGTACAACGCTTGGGGTGTTCCGCTAACAGCATCTGAATTATCGCTGCTGACAACAAGAGAGCGGTACATTGAAGAAGCGAGCACTCTGATTGAAGGATACGCAGGAAGTCACCCTTCGAACTACGCTGGCTGGTACGTAGATGCCTCCGGCAATGTAAGGGTTGGGATCCTCACGAATATCGCGTCCGTAATAGATAGCTTAAGGTCTCAATTCTCCGCCCCTAGTAAACTCCTGCCAATGGATGAGGTACCCACGCTGAGCGAAAGTTCGCTGGAGAGTTTGTCTGATCGGATCAACACAGACATAACGCAGGAGACTATTCCAGCCTGGACAGAGGCAGACTTTGCGTATGCCGATGAAGAGAGTAACCAAGTTGTTGTTTTAGTCAAGGACGATAAGCCGGGTGCTGAATCCTATCTTCGTTCCGTCTATGGAACATCTCTGACCACTAATTCCCAGCCTTTTCTCGCATATAGCGTATGGAGTAGCGGTCCGGTCAATCCACTAAGAGCTGGCAATGGGTTTTCGCTTCTATCCGATCCACAGGATCGTTGCTCGGTTGGTTTCGGATACAGGAAACGCGTTGGGAGCGTCAGGGCGAGGGCGACGTACCGCTACTTTTTCATTACAGCCCGACATTGCGTAAGTAACGGAGTGGGAAACGCGACCGGTACTCCGGTATTCGTTAGAACCACTCAGGTAGGCAAGGTGGCCGACGACTATCCCGGGTTTGCTGGTAGACGTCAAATGGACGTAATGACAGTGCGATTGAATGATAAGAATCGTGTACCATGTGTCGTCCGAAGTGGAGGTAACGGAAAGTTGAAATATCGTGTGTCTAGCTCTCGATCAAACCCAAGTCTTCATCGCGGGATTCTGATTCGTTCTTCTGGCATTGGTACTGGTGTCAAACGAGGAGTGATACGAAAGAAGTACACAGATGCATCCAACCGGGTAATGCTATTCGCAAAAATTGGCGGCGGGCCGGGAGATAGCGGCGGGCCGGTCTACATACAGCCTGACCCGACAGGTGGACCCGTATCTGCGGTGGGTTTGGTATCTGGCGGAATAGGCAAGAGAAATACTTTTATCACGCCTGTCGGAACGGCTGAAAATGTCTTTGGGGGAACTATTGTAGATACAGGTATGGGGGTGTGTCAGGGCAGATGAAAATAGGAGCCTTTGCGTCGATCGTAATTGTCGGAATCGTAATCGTCGGAGGTGCCGCGTACGCTGCCGTGGATTTGGTCTCCTCTGTAGCCGGGAGCAAAATCGAAAGAGCCGAGAAGTCCTACGGTACTTGTGGAGGAAGACTTGCGACAGCAGACACCGTGGCGATGGGTACACAGAGATTCCGATACAGGGCAAAGTGCCGCGGTCAAGGACCTCCGCTAACAGTCGCAATTTCGGGGCTTCGTGGCAACGATCGTTTTCGCATCGTTCGACCAACGAGTCTGCGACTGAACGGTAGGCAGCTAAGGTGCACGGTCGACTATGGTGAATTGAGATGCGCGGGGGCCGAGCACAGTGGCGTTCGATCTGATTGGCAGGGAGTATTAAGAGGTGTAGTGTCAGTGAGAACCTTCAAGTGTGTCAACGAGTTGACCGTGAGCGTGTTAGCGAGAGCTAAGAATCGATGGACCATTCCGATGTATGAGGGGAGAATTGGACGCTTCCATGGCTGCTGAATCTTTGGTGTCCGAGTATCGGATTCTTGACGGTGGCCACGAACGCGCATCGATTCAACGATGCGAAAAAGGGCTTTCCTTGATAAGGAAGGATACCCTTGCGCTCTCCCGATTTACACGCTGTGGCCTGCTCGGTCGGGTAGCAGAAATAGCGGTGGGCAGTGATCGGATCTGTAGATCTAGGTAGGCGAATTGCGAGTGTCATCGCCCTCGCGATACTTCTTCTTTGCGCCGGCTGGACGATTGGATGCGGAGAGTCCGACGATTCGAAGCACACCGACTCGTCGGACGCTGGTCAGGTGCGTGAGGACTTGGCTGGTCGTACCCTGGACGAGATCGCGAAGAGCCCGGTGGGCGAGTGCCGGGGTCGGAGTGAGACGGGCGACGCCTCGATCGGTGTGGGGCTCGTAAATGTTTGGTTCAGCTGTAAGTCGGCCAACGATTCCAGGATCTTGGGAGTCAGGCTCATCGGCGTCGCGCTGGAGGATGGAAAGGTCGTGGGAACGAATGAGATCCAAGGGTTCTTGGACTTCTTCGCGACTGGGGAGAAGCGCCCCAACGCATCCTGTTCGTTCTTTGAAGGAGAGGTCGATTGCGAACCCATCTTGCGGGATGCTGCGCGCGGCTGGGTGGATGGTTCGCGGTTCTCCGTAGCTTTGGCTGTGGAGGATCCCTGCGAAGCCGAGTTGGTGGTCACAGCGGAGGTGCCCGGTCCTCGAGCCTCGATCGTTTCGGCGTCCGGACGAATCGCGCAGCCCCGGAACTGCGAAGAGTCCGGCTAGCCCGCGGGCTCGAGGACCTGCTTGAAGCCGGTGGCGAGGCCGTTCTCGGCTATCTCGATGGCGGCTCCCATCACCCAGACGTCTTCGGTGGCGGTTTCGAAGCGGACCGGCATGTCGGTGCGCATCTTCTCGATCGCCTGTTCCTTCTTGACTCCGAGAACTGAATCTCGGGCGCCGGTCATCCCGACGTCCGCGATGAAGGCGGTGCCGTGGGGGAGGACCCGGCCGTCGGCGGTCGGCACGTGGGTATGGGTGCCGAGGACGGCGGCAACCCGGCCGTCGAGATACCAGCCCATCGCGACCTTCTCGCTGGTCACCTCGGCGTGGAAGTCAACGATGACGGTGTCGGCACCGCCGTTTCGGTCGAGCTCGGCCAGCAGCTGGTCCGCCTCGTCGAAGGGCGAGCGGGCCGCGTCGAGCCCGATCTTTCCGATCAGGTTGATCACCGCCACCCGGCGAGGTCCGGAACCATCGGCCGGGTTCACCTCGACCACGCTGTGGCCCCGGCCCGGGTTCGCGCGGCGGTAGTTGGCCGGACGGATCACCCGTTCCGCGCGATCGAGGTACGCCCAACTTTCCCGCTGGCGGTAGCTGTGGTTGCCGAGCGTGATCACGTCGGCCCCGCAGGCGAAGATCTCCTTCGCCGTCTTCTCGGTGATTCCCAGCCCACCGGCCGAGTTCTCGCCGTTGACCACGATCAGGTCAGGGGAATGCTGTTCCCGCAACCGCGGCATGACCGCGGCCAGCCCCTTTCGACCGGGACTGCCGACCACATCGCCGATAAAAAGCAGCTTCATGACGACGAGACTAGAGTCTCGCCGGTGAATCCAGCACTCGCAGCCCGAGGCGTCACGAAGGCTTTCGACGGGCGACAGGCTCTGGACGGACTCGATTTCGAGGTCGGATCGGGCGAGGTGGTCGCGCTGATCGGCCCGAATGGCGCCGGCAAGACGACCCTGCTCTCGATCCTGGCCGGCATCGCTGAGCCCGACGCCGGGTCGGTCGAAGGCGACGAGGTCGCCTGGGTTCCGCAGCAGGCGGCGCTCTACCGGCGGCTGAGCGTGCGGGAGAACCTGCTGCTCTTCGCCCATCTCCAGCGAGATGCCGACCTGACCGAGGAGGAGCCGGAAGCGATGGTCGACCGGATGCTGGAGCTGACCGGCCTCACCGAGCGTTCCGGCGACCGGGTCGGCACGCTCTCCGGCGGCAACCAGCAACGAGTGAACATCGCGGTCGGCCTGATGGCTGGCCCTTCGGTGCTGCTGCTCGACGAGCCGAGCGTCGGCCTCGACCCGGCCCAACGCGAACGACTCTGGCGGTTCATCCTCGGGCTGGTCGGGGACGGCACGGCCGTGGCCTTCTCCACCCATGACATCCAGGAAGCCGAGCGGTACGCCGAACGGATCGTGGTCGTGGCGGAAGGGGAAGGGATCTTCAGCGGTACCGCCGACCAACTGCGCGAGACCGTCGAGGCGGGCGGATCCGCTCCCGGCGATCTCGAAACAGCCTTCCTCGCGTTCCTCCGGGAGCGCGGTCACTGATGCGCTGGCTGCTGCTCAAAGACCTGCAGATCCTGCGTCGCTCGCCGCTGCAGCTGACCCTGCTCGTGCTCTACCCGATCGTGATCGCCCTCCTGGTCGGTTTCGCGATGACCCGGGACTCCGACCAGACCACCGTCGCCCTCTACAACGCGATGCCGGCCGAGGAGGCGCTCGGGTTCGGCGGGGAAGAGGTGGACGGCGACGAGATCCGCGATCAGCTCTGCGGCCGGGTCGACTGCATTGAGGCCGACAGCACCGCCGACGCGACGAAGATGGTCGAGTCCGGCGAGGCGACCGCGGCCGTGATCGTGCCCGAGGACCTCGGCGACAAGATCCGCTCGCTCGCCTCGCTCAACCCGGAGTCACCCGAGATCCAGGTGATCGTCAACGGGTCCGACGCGGTCGAGAACCAGGTCACCGACGATCGGATCGACGCCATGCTGGGCGAGGCTAACCTGCTGTTGGCGAAACGACTTTCCGAGGCGGCCAACCAGTATCTCGACCTGATCCTCAAAGGCGGGCAGTTCGACCTGCTCGGCCAGCAGATCGAGGTCCTGGGCCTGCAGAAAAGCGAGCAGATCCTCAAACGGATCGCGCCGAAGCTGCCGCCGGGCACCGACCGGGGGGAACTCGACCGAGCGATCAAGTTCGCCCACCTGGCCACCGACAACCTCGACCTGGCCAGCCCGCTGCTGACCGCGATCACGCAGCCGATCAAGGTCGACAAAGTCGAGGTCGGTGACGACGCTCCTTCGCTCGATACCTTCGCGGTCGGGGTCACGGTCGCCTTCGCTCTGATGTTCGTGACGGTGCTGCTGGTCGCCGGCTCGCTCGCCCTGGAGAAGGAGGAGAACGCGTTCACCCGCTTGACCTCGGGGCTGGTCAGCCGAGGGCAGATCCTGATCGGCAAGGTCGGGCTCGGCACGGTGGTCGGCGCGGCGGTGGCGCTGATCCTGCTGATCGGCCTGGGGTTATTCGTCGGGATCGAGTGGGGGAGAGCGCCGTACTGGCTGCTCGCCCTGATCTTCGGGGCCGCCGCCTTCTCGGCCGGAGGCGCGGCGCTCGGCGCGGCCGCTCGCGAGGTGAGAGCGGCGACCCTGGCCGCGGTGATGATCTGCCTGCCGGTCGCCCTCCTCTCCCTGGTTCCCGATGACGCAGTCGGTGACGCTGTGGAGGCGATGATCAACGTGGTCAGCGCGATCTTCCCGTTCCGCCCGACCCTGGACGCGATCACCGGCGGCCTCGAGATCTCCGGCGCATCAGTCTGGCTCCACCTGCTGCACCTGGCGGTCCTGACGGCGGTGTACTCGGGCCTGGCCCGGGTGGCGCTGCGGCGGTTCTAAGGGGTGCCCGCGGCTCTGGTGGTACCCGGGGCCAACGCTGGCTGCCTACACTTGGACCATGAGTTTTCCTAGTACCCGGCTTCGGCGTCTCAGGCGGACTCCGGCCCTGCGTGGGCTGGTCCGTGAAACGTCGCTGAGCCCGGCCGATCTGATCCAGCCGCTCTTCGTCACCGCCGGCACCGACCTGCGCGAACCGGTTGAGTCGATGCCCGGCGTGAACCGCTTCTCGATCGCTGCTCTGGTCGAGGAAGCCGGTGAGATCGCCGCGGCCGGGATCCCCGCCGTGCTGCTCTTCGGCGTCCCGTCCGAGAAGGACGAGGCCGGCAGCGGCGCCTACGACGACGAGGGCGTGGTCCAGATGGCGGTCCGGGCCTTGAAGGAAGCTCACCCGGACCTGATCGTGATCACCGACGTCTGCCTCTGCGAGTACACCTCGCACGGCCAGTGCGGCTTCGTCCGTGACGGTCAGGTTGACAATGACGTGACCGTTGAGCTGCTCGCCCGCACCGCGATCTCCCACGCCGAGGCCGGGGCGGACATCGTCGCCCCGAGCGACATGATGGACGGCCGGATCGGCTCGATCCGCTACCAGCTCGACGAGGAGGGCCATCCCGACACGGCGATCCTCTCCTACGCGGCGAAATACGCCTCCGCCTTCTACGGCCCGTTCCGCGAAGCGGCCGAGTCGACCCCGCAGGCCGGTGACCGTCGCGGCTACCAGCTCGATCCGGCCAATTCCGACGAGGCGATCCGCGAAGCGAAGCTGGACCTGGAGGAGGGCGCCGACGCCCTGATGGTCAAGCCCGCCTCGCACTATCTCGACATCCTGCGCCGCGTCAAGGACGAGACCGGCGCGCCGGTCGCCGCCTACCAGGTCTCCGGCGAGTACTCGGCGATCAAGGCGGCCGGGGCGAACGGCTGGATCGATGAGCGGGCCGCCGCCCTCGAGTCACTGGTCTCGATCCGGCGGGCCGGCGCCGATTTCCTGGTCACCTACTTCGCAAAGGAGGCCGCCGCATGGCTCGAGTAGAAGGTGGGCCCCGCTGATGGCCGGTCTGAGCCGGGGAGCACCCGACAAGGTCACGATCAAGGTCCGCGGGGACGGCAGTCCGCTCGGCGGCTCCCAGTCCGAGATCGAGCATCAGGAAGAGGAACGGGCCAAGGCCGAGGCCGCCCGGGCCGCGGCCGCTCGCCCCGACAACGCGGAACTGTTCGAGCGAGCCCGCCGGGTCCTGCCGGGCGGAGTGAACTCGCCGGTCCGCGCGATGCGCCAGGTCGGGCTCGACCCGGTCTTCATCGAGGCCGGCGAGGGCGCCGAGGTGATCGATCGCGATGGCCGGCGCTACCTCGACTGGGTCGGCTCCTGGGGCCCGATGATCCTCGGCCACACCCACCCCGAGGTGCTCACCGCGATCCAGCGGGCCGCTTCGCGGGGCACCAGCTTCGGAGCGGCTACCGAGGCCGAGGTCGAGCTGGGCGAGGAAGTCGCGGCGCGGATGCCCTCGGTCGAGATGATTCGCATGACCTCGTCCGGCACCGAGGCGGCGATGACGGCCGCCCGGTTGGCTCGCGCCGCAACCGGACGCGAGGTGCTGGTCAAGTTCGCCGGTGCCTACCACGGGCACTCCGATGGTCTGCTGGCCGAGGCCGGCTCCGGGGTCGCGACCCACGGCATCCCCTCTGGCCCCGGCATCCCGGCGGCGCAGGCGGCCGGCACCGTGGTGGTGCCGTGGAACGACCGCGAGGCGATCGCCGAAGCGCTTGAAAAGCATGAGGTAGCCGCAGTTTTCGCGGAGCCGATCGCCGCCAACATGGGCGTCGTGCCGCCGGATGAGGGATACCTGGAGTTTCTCCGCGAAGCCACGGCCAAAGCTGGGGCGCTGCTGGTCTTCGACGAGGTGATCACCGGCTTCCGGGTCGCCCGGGGCGGGGCCCAGGAGCTTTTCGGCGTCGCTCCGGACCTGACCGTGATGGGCAAGATCATCGGCGGCGGCTTGCCGGCCGCCGCGGTCGGCGGTCCGCGTGAGCTGATGGAGCGGCTGGCCCCGGCCGGCGACGTCTACCAGGCCGGGACCCTTTCGGGGAACCCGTTGGCGGTGGCCGCGGGCCTGGCCACCCTGCGCCGGCTCGACGATGAAGCCTACGCCCGGCTCGGCGCCCTGACCGACCGGCTGGTCGCCGGCCTCAGTGACTTGGCCGCCGAACACAGCCTGACCGTGGCCTCGGCCCCGGGCCTGGTCACGCTCTTCTTCTCCGCCCGACCGGTTCGTGATTTCGACGAGTCAAAGGCGACCGATGGCGACCGCCACGCCGCCTTCTACCGGGCGATGCTGGAACGGGGAATCTGGCTCCCACCCTCCCGTTTCGAGGCCTGGTTCGTCTCGCTGGCCCAGGACGAGATCCAGATCGACCGGACTCTGATGGCGGCGGCCGAGGCCTTGGCCGCGACCGATCCGAGCAAGGCGATCGGTTGAGCATGGCCACTCTGGAGCGACTCGCCGACCGGGTCCGCGAGGAAGGCCCGCCGCTCGCCGTGAAGGAGGGTCTCGGGGACGAAGCTGCCAACCTCGACCGGCCGGTCTTCGGCGAACTCGCGGCCGCCGGACCGCGCACGGCTGGCCGGGCGTCCGAGTACGCCTTCGTGGTCGAGGCGGTCAGGGAGGGGTATCTCTGCCATTACGGCACGTCTCGCATACTCGATGGACCGGACGCCGACCTCGCCTTGCTGGCCGGAGATCTTCTTTACGCGATCGGTATCCGCGGCCTCTCGGAGCTTGACGACCTCGAATCCACAGGGATCCTGTCGGATTTGATCCGACTCGCGGCGGAGCTTCAGGCGAACGGTCGCCCGGACCTCGCGGAGGAACTCTGGCTAGGTCAGATTCTCGCATTGGCATGCGGAAAAGACGACGGCCATCGGAGCGCGATAGCCGCCTTGGAAGCAGGCCGGAAAGAGGCGGCGACCGAGCTCGGTGAGTGGTCCGAGCGGGTCGCGTCTGCCAACGGGCTCGGGCGGGAATTCGACATTGCTCGGACTGCAATAGACTCCCGCCCGTCGAATTTCTAGAAGCGTGTCCGAACCGTTGAACAACAAATCCGAGTCGGGGGACGAGCCCCGCGTCAAACTGCCCGAAGCTGAACCCCGCGGCTACTTCGAAGGCGAGTCGATGACTCGCCGCCGCGTCTTCACGGTCGCCAGTCAGGCGATCGGCGGGGTCGCTGCGGCTGCGGTCGTACTGCCCGTGGTCGGGTTTGCGGTCGCGCCGCTTTTCACCCGCGGCGAGGAACGCTGGGAGGCCGTCGGCCCGCTCAGCGACTTCAACGCCGACGACTACAAGCAGGTCGTCTTCACCGAGACCCCGGGCATCGGCGAGGTCGGCAAGACCACGGCCTACGTCCGCACCGGATCGGCTCAGTACGACGAAGACACCAATGACGTGATCGCCGTCTCCACCCGCTGCGCGCACCTCGGCTGCCCGGTCCGCTTCGTCCAGGCCGCCCAGAACTTCATCTGCCCCTGCCACGGCGGCGTCTACGACTTCCTCGGCAAGCGGATCGGCGGCCCGCCCGTGCGTCCGCTCGACCGGTTCCAGACCCGGGTCCGTGACGGCCAGGTCGAGCTTGGTCCGCGCTACAGCGTGACCAACCAGCTCAAGGCCGTGCGCGTCCGCGACCCCGGCGAGTTCACCGGCGGCATCTGGGAGTACCTGTACCCGCCGCGCCCGTCCACCTTCCCTCCGCCCAGCAACTGATCTGAATGAGCCTTCTCAAGCGCAAAAAGCAGGACGAGGTCGCCGCCAACGGGTCCGGCGACGCCGAGGCCGTGGCCAAGCCCACCAAGGGCGAGCGGCTGGGCCAGGCCAAGGATCTTTCGGTGCATCACGGCACGCAGGCCGGCATCGACGTGGCCGGCTGGGTCGACTCGCGGGTCAACGCGACCGGGATCTTCACCGCGATGATGTCGCGGCACGTGCCCAAGGGGACCAACTGGTTCTACACCCTGGGCTCGGCCACGATGTTCATCTTCGCCATGCAGGCGATCACCGGCGTCTTCCTCTCGATGTACTACACGCCGTCGGCCACCCAGGCCTACGCCTCGATCACCCACATGACCAACGAGGTCTTCATGGGCGAGTTCGTGCGCGGCATGCACAAGTGGGGCGCCTCGCTGATGATCATCCTGATCTTCCTGCACATGGCGCGGACCTTCTTCTTCGGGGCCTACAAGTACCCGCGCGAGCTGAACTGGGTGATCGGCGTGGTGCTGCTGATCCTGACCACGGTCATGGGTCTGACCGGCTACCTGCTGCCCTTCGATCAGCGGTCCTTCTGGGCGACGATCGTCGCCAACAACATCACCGCTTCCGGCCCGATCGTCGGTCCGTACCTGGCTGACTTCCTCCGCGCCGGACCGGACTTCAGCGCCACCACGCTGTCCCGGTTCTATGCCCTGCACATGATGGTCGTGCCGGGGCTGATCGCTGCCCTGATCGGCGCTCACCTCTTCTTCGTGGTCAAGCTCGGCACCACGGCCCCGCCGTGGATCCGGGCCGGCCGTCCCAAGGGCTCGCGCCCCAGTGAAGAGATCACGGCCGGAGTCGCGCGCGATGATCTCGAAGAGGTTCCCGTGAACGGCGCGGTCGCGGTCGCGACTACCGATCCACCGGTCGATACGGCCGACGCCGACGCGGCCGAAGAAGACGCGGTCGAGGCGAAGGAAGCTGAAGAGACCGAGGAGGCCGTCGCGGAGGATCCGCCGACCGAAGCCGCAGAAGCTGATGCCACCGATGATTCCGGTGAGGGGGAGGTGAACTCGTGAACGCCCGTGAGAAGGAGGAGTACCTCCGCGAGTACGAGATCCTGAAGAAGAAGGGCAAGTCCTTCTTCCCCTACGCGATCATGAAGGACTCGGTGATGATGCTCGTCGTCGCCGCCGTCCTGGTCGTGATGTCGATCGTCATGGGCGCCGAGCAGGGCCCCAAGGCGGACCCGACCACCACGACTTACGTACCGCGTCCGGAGTGGTACTTCTTCTACCTCTTCGAGCTGCTGCGCGTGATCAAGCCGCCGGCTCTGGTCCCGGTCGCGACTATCGGCATCCCGACGATCTGCATGGTCCTGCTCCTGCTGCTCCCGTTCTATGACCGGGGCCCCGAGCGGGTGCCGTGGAAGCGGCCGATCGCGACCACCGCCGGCATCCTGACCATCCTCGCGATGGCCTGGCTGACTTACCTCGGAGCTACCGCCGGCACCCTGGACCGAATCAACCAGGAGACCGCCCCCCGCTACGAGCAGGGCAAGCTGATCGTGGCCGAGTCCGGCTGCCTGGCCTGCCACGCGATCGGTGACGCCGGGGTCCACGGAGGCCTGGGCCCGGATCTCTCCGACATCGGCGCGAAGATCCCGCGTGAAGCGATCAAGCAGTCGGTGACGATCGGGCCGGGCATCATGCCGTCCTTCCAGGGTCTCGGCGAGAAGCAGCTGAACGAAGTCGCCGACTACCTGGCTTCGCTCCAGTCCGAACACTGACATGAGCCAGGCACCTCCCCGCCGAGGTGACCAGGAGTTCGCCGGCGAGGTGAACTCGATGTTCGACCGGATCAGCGGGGTCTACGACCGCATGAACCGGGTGATGACCGCCGGGCTCGATCAGAGCTGGCGCGCTCGGGCGACCGAGCGGGCACGGCTGGAGCCGGGGATGAAGGCGCTCGACCTCTGCTGCGGGACCGGTGACCTGGCCCTGATGCTGGCCGAGAAGGTCGGCCCGGAAGGCGAGGTGACCGGGGCGGACTTTTCCCGGCCGATGCTCGATATTGCGCTTGAGAAAGCGAAAAAACAAGGCTTGATGCAGGCGCAGTTCAGGTGGGCTGACGCCCTGGATCTGCCCTTCGAGGACGAGAGCTTTGACGCCGTGACCATCGCCTTCGGTGCCCGCAATCTGGCTGATCTGGACAAGGGGATCAGCGAGATGCGGCGCGTTCTGGTTCCGGGCGGCCGCCTGGTCATCCTCGAGATCACGCAACCTCGCCGCCAGCCGCTGGCGGGCTTCTTCGGGCTCTGGTTCGACCGGATCGTGCCGCTGCTCGGCAAGGTGGCCGGTGACTCGTCGGCCTATGCCTATCTGCCCGAGTCGGTGCGCAGCTTCCCGGACGCCGAGACCCTGGCCGCGAAACTTGACGGCGGCGGTCTGCGGCACGTCCGCTGGACCCTGATGGCGGGCGGGATCATCGCCCTTCACTCCGGGGTACGGTGACCGGAACGGGCGAGGAAGATTCCCGCCGCCGCTCGCTGCCCGAGCCGGTAACCGCTGTCACAGATACCGCCGGAGCCTGGCTCCCGAGTCGCATGGCGGAAGTCGAAGCGGGTCTCCTGGCCGCGGTCGAGGGTGACGGCGAGCTGGCCGACGACGCGGTTCGGACCCTGAACGCCGGCGGCAAGCGGATGCGCCCGATGCTGGTCCTGCTCTGCGCCGGCCCCGAGGCCGGTCCCGCCGCGGTGCGGTCCGGGATCGCCGTCGAGCTGGTTCACATGGCGAGCCTGGTCCACGACGACGTGCTGGACCGGGCCCCGCTCCGGCGCGGCCTGCCGACCGTCTACGCCAGTTCGGGCCGCGATCGGGCGACCGCGCTCGGCGACCATCTCTTCTCGACCGCGTTCAAGGTCCTGGTCGAGGGTGGCGATCAGTTGGCGGTGACCGAGGTCAGCGCGACCGCGGTCGACCTGGCCCGGGGCGAGCTGAAGCAGCGCGAGGGCGCCTTCGACATGAAGGTGACCGAAGCCGACTACTTCGAGCGCTGCGGTCTGAAGACCGGCCGGCTGTTCGAGGCCGCCTGCCTGCTGGGTCGGGCCAGCACCGGCGGCGAGCCCGGCCCGATCGGGGTCTTCGGGCACCGAATCGGCCTCGCCTTCCAGCTGCTCGATGACGTGCTCGACATCGCCGGACCCCCGGAACGGACCGGCAAGGCACGTGGCACCGACCTGCTCGACGGCACCGTCACCCTGCCGCTGATCGTGGCGGCCGAGTTCGACCCGGCGTTGGCGGCGCTCGACCTCCGCGGCCTGAATGAGGAAACGGCCGCGACGGCCTGCGACCGGATCGCGACCACCGGTGCGCTCGACCAGGTGCGAGCCCGAGCGATCGCCCTGGTCGAGGAAGCCAAGGCGGGCCTCGACGGAGCCGGCCTGGAGGCCGAGCAGCGCCAGCTCCTAGAGCTGATCGCCGACGGCGTAGTCCTCCGCTATAGCTGACATACTGCCGCCTCATGGTTCTCAGCGACAAGACGCTGCGAGAGGAGATCGAGGCCGGGCGGATCGTGATTGATCCCTTCGAAGATCGCCTGATCCAGCCCTCCAGCATCGACCTCCGGGTCGATCACAGCTACCGGGTCTTCAACAACTCGCGCTACCCGTTCATCGATGTCAAGCAGCCGATGGAGGATCTGACCGAACTGGTCAGGCCCGCCGACGAGGAGCCGTTCATCCTGCACCCGGGCGAGTTCGTGCTCGGCCAGACCCTGGAACGCGTGACGGTCCCGGATGACATGGTCGCCCGGCTCGAGGGAAAGAGCTCCCTGGGCCGGCTCGGGCTCCTGATCCACTCGACCGCCGGTTTCGTCGACGCCGGCTTCTCGGGCAATCTGACGCTCGAGCTCTCGAACGTCGCCAATCTCCCGATCACGATCTACCAGGGCATGCCGATCGGCCAGCTCTCCTTCATGCGCATGGATCGGCCGGTTGACGCGGCCTACGGTTCCACCGACAAGGGCTCGAAGTACCAGGGTCAGGCCGAGCCCACGGCCTCCCGTTACTACCTGAACTTCAAGGACTGACACCTTCCGATCCGGGGTACCCGGAGCCGGAAGGCAAACACAGGTACGATTGACGGACGATGCTTCCAAACATCGGACCACTCGAAGTAGTCATCGTGCTGATCATCGCCCTGATCGTGTTCGGCCCGAAGCGTCTGCCGGAGCTCGGCAAGTCGCTCGGCCGCGGGATCAACGAGTTCCGCGACGGGCTGAGCAACGTCGGTCAGGAAGACGATGAGGACGAGGACGACGACGATGCGGAACCGGCCGAACTGTCTCCGCCTCCGACCGACGCGGAGCATCCCCTGCCCGGGGAGGAGCCGGAGGTGACCGAGGTCACCGGCAGCGGTGAGGCTGAATCGGTCGACGGGGAAGTCGTTCCCGACTCCCGTAACTGAGGCCGCCCGTGGCCAGGCTCAAACCGGTCCGCCACGACGAGCAGCTCAGCCTCGTCGATCATCTCGACGAGCTCCGGTCGCGCCTGATCTACTCGATCATCTTCCTGGTGGTGGCCTTCGCGATCTGCTTCTGGCAGAGCGACCACATCCTCGACATAGCCGCCGCCCCGCTGCCGAAGGAGCATCAGGCGCTGATCGTGCTGGCCCCGACCGAGGCTTTCATGGTCACGATCACGGTCTGCGTGTACGCGGCGCTGATCGTCTCCGCCCCGTTCATCAGCTACCAGCTCTTCGCCTACATCCTGCCGGCCTTCTCGCCCCGCGAGCGCAAGGCGATCATGCCGCTCCTGCTCACGATCCCGTTGCTCTTCCTGGTCGGGGTGGTCTTCGCCTACTTCGTCGTGCTGCCGGCGGCGATCAGCTTCCTGCTCAACTTCAACGACGAGCAGTTCGCGATCCAGCTCAGAGCCCGGGAGTACTACTCGTTCTTCTCGATGACCTTGATCGCGGGCGGTGCCGTCTTCGAGCTGCCGGTGGTGATTCTGGCCTTGGTCAGGCTGCGGATCCTCTCGGTTGAGACGCTGCGAAAGAACCGCCGTTACGCCTATTTGATCTGCGCTGTGATCGCTGCAGCGCTGCCCGGAGTCGACCCGATCTCGATGCTGATCGAGACGGTGCCGCTCCTGCTTCTGTTCGAGTTGAGTATCTTGCTCGCGCGGGGGATTGGCGAACCAAAGGAGAATGCCGATTCCCAGATCCCTTCGATCCAGGAGAACTAGCCAAGTGGCGAACGAACCCGAACACAGGATGCTCTTCGACCTTCGCGGTCGTCGGAAGAGGGTTATTCAGGTCATCTACGTGATCCTCGCGATCTTGATGGCGGCCAGCCTCGTGGTCATCGGCTTGCCGGGCGGCCTCAACCCGTTCAACAGCGGCAACACCAGTGTCAGCAAGGACGCTGCCGAGGCCAACATCGAACGGGCTGAGAACCTCCAGCAGAAGCTTCAGGCCCAGCCGAACAACGAGAAGGTCGCGGTCGAGCTGATCCGTGCTCGCTTCTCTGCCGGCCAGTCGCTCTACTCGACCGATTCCAACACCGGGCAGACCTCGATCACCGATGACGCCACCACCCAGCTGGAGATGGCGGCGGAAACCTGGACCAAGTACCTGAAGATGACCAAGGACGAACCCGAACCGGACGTCGCCCAGTTGATGGCTCAGGTCCTGTTCACCCTTTCCCAGGGTTCGACCGTGGCCCAGTTCCAGGGCAACATCAAGGATGCCGCCCAGGCCCAGGACTTCGTCGCCAACGACGCGATCAAGCAACAGAAGAAGGGTGGGGCCAGCGCGGCCAGCCAGTTGACCACCCTGGCGATCTACCAGCTCTACTCCCAGGATTACGCGGCGGCCGAAGAATCGCTTCAGCGGGCCCTCGACGCAACCGACGACAAGAACGAGCAGAAGCAGATCAACCAGACCTTCAACTCGACCAAGAAGGACGCGAAGCGGGTCGGCAAGATGATCGACCAGGCGGTCAAGCAGGCTCAGAAGGATGGCGGCAAGTCGCTCGAGAATCCGCTCGGCAGCCTCGGCTCCGGCAGCTCGGTCGGAGGGACCACCGCTCCCTGACCTGATCCATTCGCAAGTTCTATACTTTTCATCCGGCTTCAACCACCGAAGCCGCATTCCGGGCCGTTAGCTCAGCTGGTAGAGCAGGAGACTCTTAATCTCAAGGTCGAAGGTTCGATCCCTTCACGGCCCACTCCGGTGACCCTGGTCGTGCCGGAGCGGCGAATGGGTGACTCAGACGGTCGCCCTGAGGCGCGCTTCGTAAGTGTTGAGGTGCGCACTGAGCGATCTCCGGGCCTCAGCCACATCGCCGCGGTTCGCCGCCTCGAAGATGCCTCGGTACCGGTCCGCCAGCAGATGAGTGGTCGAGGGGTGGCTGTCCTCTCCCAGCACGCTGAGGGCGAGACGAACCGCTCCCACCACCGTGACGAAGAAATGATCGAGCCTCGGGCTCCCGTGATAGCCGACGATCGCGGCGTGAAAATCGAGTTCGGCTTCCACGAAGGCGGCGTAGTCGCGACGGTCCGCGGCGCCCTCGCAGGCGTCTAGGGCGTCCTCTACTCGGGCTCTGGCCTCGTCGCCGCCTCCCTGGACGAGATCGAGGGCGGGGAGCTCCAACAGGCGGCGGACCTTGTACACGTCCGCGATGTCCTCGTCACTGAGGATCCGGACGATCGCTCCCCTGTGAAACTGATGGCTGACGAGCCCTTCCGAGGTCAGCGCCCGGATCGCGTCGCGCACGGTGGTCCTCGATACCCCGAACGCTTCAACCAGTGGCATCTCGCGAAGGTGCTCGCCTTGGGGCAGCCGGCCATCGGTGATCATCGTCCGCAGCCGGTCCGCGACCTGGTCGACCGTGCTGGTACGACCGATCGCGAGATCCTCGCTCACGAGTACGTCATCCAGGCTTCTGCGCTCCATCGTTGGAGGGTAGCGCCTGAGCGTGACTTGCATCACATCCAATCAACTGATATACAACGTCCATCGTTGGACAATCTTCAAAATCAGAGCCCGAGTGGGGGGTGGATTCCGAGTACGGCCGACTTCTGGACGTTCTGGTCTGTCCTCCCGACAACTACGGCTGGCGCCCGACCAGCCCTATCTCGGAGAAGACTCTGGCCGACGGCCACGTCTTCGACATCGAGGTAGCGAAGGCGCAGCACGCGGAGATGGTCGAGATCTACGTCGACCAGGGCGTGCGGTGCCATTTCTTGGAGGCGGATCCGGTACTGCCCTACCAAGTGTTCTGTCGCGACTCGAGCGCTGCCGGTCCCGGCGGGGCGACCTTGCTCCAGCTCCAGCAGCCCTGGCGCCGCGGCGAAACCGTGCCGG
The DNA here is from genome assembly GCA_044464425.1 of Solirubrobacterales bacterium. Taxonomy (GTDB): domain Bacteria; phylum Actinomycetota; class Thermoleophilia; order Solirubrobacterales; family 70-9; genus 67-14. The sequence goes on from JBIQLL010000005.1 coordinate 140,515, forward strand.
CCGGTCGCTTCTATGACGAAGCCGAGATCCCGATCGAGGCGGCGATCACCGCCGGGTCGATCGAGGGCGGCGACGTGATGCTGATCGAGCCCGGCTGTCTGTTGATCGGCTGCTGCGAGGCCCGCACCTCCGGTGACGGCGCCCGGCAGCTCGCAAGTTGGTACGAGGCACAGGGCTGGGAAGTCCGCATCGAGCCGTTTCCCGCGTGGTACGTCCACATCGATGTCCTGATCGGGCTGTTGGCGGAGAAGGTAGCCGCGGTCTGCGAGGACGTGGTTTCCGGCTCCTTGGTCCGCTGGCTCCGGGAGAAGGACTTCGAGATCATCCCGGTCCCCGAAGCCGAGGCTTTCGCCCTCGGGACCAACGCGATCTCCCTGGGTGAAAACCGAATCCTCTCCGCGGCGGGCGCGAAGACGCTCAACGACGGAGCCCGCGCACTCGGACTCGAGGTCTTCGACCCGGACCTCTCCATGTTCACGCTGGGCGGCGGCGGCCCTCACTGCCTCGCCCAGGCGTTGCGCCGGGAGCGTTCGGCCTGATGTCGGCCGCTCCGACACCGCGACCGGATCGAGTCCTGGAAGACCTCGCGGAGTTGGAGCGGAGAACGTGCGGCCCGACGGGAGTCGACCGCGTCGCCTGGACGCCGGGGTGGGAGGATGCCCGCCAGTTCTTGTGGGAAAGGCTTGAGGAGATCGGGCTGTCGCCGGAACCCGATCAGGCGGCCAACCTCTGGACGGTCCTGCCCGGTCGTAATTCCGGGAGCGTCATCTTGGGATCGCATCTTGACTCGGTTCCCAGGGGAGGCAACTTGGACGGCGCCCTGGGAGTCCTGGCCGGCCTGGAAGTGCTCCGGAGCTTCGTGGAGGTTCGAGCCCGGACGGGGGTCGAGCCCGCCCTGAACCTGATCCTCGTGGACTGGGCCGATGAAGAAGGCGCCCGGTTCGGCCGCAGCCTCTTCGGCAGTTCGGCCGCCGCCGGCACCCTGGACAGTTCGGCGATTCGCTCGCTCACGGATTCTGACGGGGAGCGGCTGGAGGACGTGGTGGCTGCGCATGGCGTCGAACTCGCCGCGATCGGAGACGGGCGATCGTCGAGGCTCGATGACGCCCGCGCCTATCTGGAGCTGCACATCGAGCAGGGCCCGGTCCTTGAACACGAAGGCTTGAATGTGGCCGCGGTCAGCGGGACGGTGGGCGTCGAGCGGTTCGAGGTCCATCTCCACGGCGCTTCCGCCCATGCCGGCTCGACCCCGATGGACCTGCGACGCGACGCCGCACTGGCCGCGGCTGAACTGGCACTGGAGATCGAACGGACCGCCCATCGGCGGGGCGGCCGTGGTACCACCGGCGCTCTGACCCTGGACCCTGGAGCGGTCACCGTCGTAGCCGGCCACGCCGAGCTCGGGGTTGACCTGAGGCATGAAAGCGAAGAGGAGCTTCGTCGGATGCGCGCCGAGATCGCCGACGCTGCGGAGCGCATCGCCGGTGAGCGAGGCTGTGAAGTGCACACCCACCCCGTATGGGCCGCGGCACCGACCGCCTTCGATTCAGATCTGGTCGAGCTGGTCAGGGCGGAATGCGAGTCGGCTGCGGGCCGGATCGCACCGATGGTCAGTGGTGCCCTCCACGACGCGACCGAGCTGGCAGGGGTCGTACCGACGGCAATGGTCTTCTGCCCCTCCGAGAATGGCATCAGCCACTCGGCGGAAGAGCACACGGACGACGCGGCAATACGGGAGGCGGTCGGCGTCTACTGCCGGGTCGCCACAAAGCTTCTCGGGATCACCGATCCGCAAGCGTCAGGAGTCGCACCTTGATTTGCGGTAGGGAACAATTCCTTTCGAGTTCACCAAGTGCAATCGGCGCTCGCGAGTGGCGATCGTCCCAGGCTAGGAGGAAGAAGTGAAACGACTCAAACGGCTCGCCACCGTGCTCGTCACCTCGGTGACGCTGGCGATTCTGCTCAGTTCATGTGGGGGTGCCAGCGGTGGGACCGCGTCCAGCGACTCCCTGCGCCTGGCTTTGGCCGATGTCCCCGCGCCTCTTGATCCCGACACCTACTACGAGGCGGCGGGAACGATCATCACGGGCGCGGTGTACGAGCAGCTGCTCCAGTACGAACCCGACTCGCCCAAGCTGGCCCCGGAGCTGGCGACCTCGTGGGAGGTCTCACCGGACGGGCGCACTTATACGTTCAAGCTACGCCAGGGCGTCCGCTTCAGCGACGGGACACCGTTCGACTCCGCGGCCGCGAAGGCGAGCCTGCAGCGTCGCACCGCTCTGAAGGGTGGCCCGTCGTACATGCTCGACAATGTGGCGAGCTACGCGACTCCGGACAAGCAGACCCTGATCGTCAAGCTCAACTCGGCGCAGGCGCCCTTCCTCGACTATCTGGCCTCGCCGTTCGGACCGGTCATGACCAACCCGACGGGGCTCGCGAAGAATGAGAAGGGTGGGGATCAAGGCGCCGGGTGGCTCGCCACGCACAGTGCGGGGACCGGCCCGTACGTTCTCAGCGAGGTCCAGAAGGGCGTTCGCTACACCCTCACCCCCAACAAGTACTACTGGGGTAAGAAGCCGGCGATCAAGGAGGTCTCGTTCTCGATCATTCCGGATCCCGAGACCCAGCGGCTTCAGCTCGAGGGTGGGTCGATCGACGCGATCCAAGGCGGCTTGACGACGGATGACGTCGAAGCTCTGGAGAAGTCGGGCAATGTCAACATTTACAAGTTCCCGTCCCTCCTGAAGGCGGCCGTCTGGGTCAACCCGGACTCGGAAGTGTTCGGTTCACCTGAGGTCAGGGCCGCGCTTCGCGCCTCGCTTGACAACCAGGCGCTCACCCAGCAGATCTACGGCAGCCGGGCGGTGCCGTCGACCCAGGTCTATCCGAACGGGATGCTGCCGGAAGGCGCGGCCCCGGATCAACCGGAAGTCGACGAATCGGCCTTGGCGAAAGCTCTCGCGCCGTACAAGGGTGAAAAGGTCGTGATCGGCTGGTGGGCGGACACGGCGATGCGTGAACTCGCGAATCTGATCCAACTCAAGCTCCATGATCTGGGGATCAACGCGTCCGTTCACCAGTACTCGGCCGCGGAGACGTTCACGATGGCGGAGAAGCCATCGCTGCGACCGGACCTCTTCGCGATCACCTTGAATCCGGACGCCGTCGCTCCCGACACGTGGTCCCGGATCTACTGGTACGAAGGTGCGCCGGTGAACATGCTGGGCTGCAGCGTCCCGGAAGCGGACCGTCTGCTGGATCAGGCTGCCGCGCAGACCGATCCCGAGCGCAGCCAGGAACTAGGGGCTCAGGCCGCTGAGGCGTACCGAGCTTCCAACTGCTGGATCAACATTGCGGACGTCTACGACACGATCGCCGTCCGCAAGGGATACACCGGACTGGTTCACCAGCTGCCCTGGCTCACTGCGTTCGACCTGGCGAAGGTCCGTCCGGAATCTGAATGACCAGGCTGCCGGTAATCAGTAGCTCGAGGCATGTCGGGCATGCCCCGGCGATGGAGATCATCGCCGGGGCACCGATTCCCTCGATTGATTCCGTCGAACGAATCGACGCGGTGAGGCGAGTCATGGCGAGCAACCCGGCCTTTCAGTTCGAAGAAGCAGAATCCTGCGGGGTCGAACCGATTCTCGCGGTGCACTCGGCCGAGCTGCTGGAGTTCTTCGAGAAGGTCTGGGAGCGGCAGGCCGATCGACGGCCACCGGGAACCGACTTCCTGATCGCCGACACCTTCCTCCACGAGCGTCTGCGGGCCGGGCTGGGGCCGCTCGAGGCGCACACCGGCCAAGCGGGCGAAATGGGTCGGTTCACCTTCGACACGATCGCGGCGATCGGTCCGCATACCTATGACGCGATGCGATCCTCGGCCGATGTGGCTGTCACCGCCGCCGAGCGGATCGCGGCGGGGAGCCCCGCGGCGGTTGCTCTCACCCGTCCGCCCGGTCATCACGCCGGCCACGATCTGTTCGGGGGTGGGACGTTTTTGAACAACGGGGCCATCGCCGCCCAGCATCTGATCGAGAAGGGCTGCCGGCGGGTGGCCATCCTTGACCTCGACTACCACCACGGGAACGGGACCCAATCGATCTTCTACGACCGGAAGGATGTCTTCTTCGCCAGCATCCACGCCTCGCCGGCGGAGACCTATCCGTTCTTCACCGGCTGGGAGAACGAACGCGGGAGTGGCCCGGGGGAGGGCGCGAACCTGAATGTCCTCCTCCCGCCCGACACCTCGGGCGACGGCTACCTGGAGCTCTTGCGGGCACCGATAGAAGCGATCGACGAGCATCGGCCCGAGATCCTGATAGTCGGACTCGGACTCGATACTTACGTCGACGATCCATTCGACGGCGGGTTGAGGATCCCCGACTACTCCCGGATCGGCGCCGCGGTGGCGGAGTTGGGGATCCCCACCCTGGTCATGCTCGAAGGCGGGTACAACCTCCACGGAGTCGGGCCGGGGTTTGCCGCGTGGATGAATGGATTCGTCCGTCAGCACAGGCTCGAGCGAGAGGGCGTGGAATCGTGAGCGCCGGACCGGCGACAGCGCAGCACGCCACGGCCACCGGTCCGCAGTCCGGCCCCGTCGTCGAGTGTTCGGAGCTAAATGTCTGGCTCAGCCGCAATCACCGGGAGAGCCATGTGCTGCGCGACGTCGATCTGACGATCGAAAGGGGCGAGACGCTAGGGCTGGTCGGCGAATCGGGATCCGGCAAGTCGGTGCTGGGGATGTCGCTGCTCGGGCTGCTCCCCGAAAGCTCATCGCCTCGAGTTCAGGGGAACGTCGAGGTCGGCGGCGTCGACATCCTCAATGGCACTGGCGAGGAGTTGCGCGACCTCCGGCGCCGCAAGGTCGGGGTGGTCTTTCAGGACCCGATGACCTCGCTCGATCCGACCACGCGGCTGGTGAGTCAGCTGAGAGAGGTGGTCGACTCGGACGGGGATGCCATCGACCTGCTGAAAGCGGTCGGGATCCCCGAGCCGAAACGACGGCTTCGCGCCTATCCGCATGAGTTGTCCGGCGGCCTGCGTCAGCGCGCGATGATCGCGATCGCGATCGCCGGCGAGCCGGAGCTGATCATCGCC
>JBIQLL010000006.1:0-136064 GCA_044464425.1 Solirubrobacterales bacterium
GAGGGCCGGACCCGCTGACGCGGGTCCGGCCTCCAGTCCGCTCAGTTGAGAGGGAGGACGCTTAGCGTCCCCCCTCCTCCCGCGGATTCGTTACGAGACGTAGATGTCCAGATACACCGAGAACGCCGAGGTCGGACATGCCGGACCCGACGCCGAGATGTTGGGCCCAGGGACAGCCACGTTGCCGGCGTAGTGACCCGGTCCAACGAGCGGGACCGACACACCCGAAGGCGTGATCGTGATCGTGCAGTTGCCAGCCAGGAACACGTCGACCGAGATCTCCCCTTCGACGAGAGTCAGCTGGCTCGAATCGGTAGTCACGTGGAGATCAGCGCTGTTAGTGGCCGACGCAAGGGCCCCACAGTCGGCGTCGACATCACCCTCCGGAATGACCTCATCCGCAGGTGCAGCAAGCGAGGCACCACTCCACAGGATGTCGCAAGAACCACCGGTGCTCAACGAGATCGAACTCGGGGCGTCGATGCCGGTCGCCTGAGCTGCGCTCGCGCCAACGGCGCCGATCGCGAAGACCGCGACCATCGCCATGAACATCATCTTGAATCGAGACAAGAGATTCCTCTCTTTGTGGCCAGCAGGGACTGGCCAGATTTTGAGAAGCACACCGCCAACGCGGGGCTTCTCCTTCTCCTCCCCCTCTCTCTGGGGGTGCCTCCACGTCGTGCCGGCTACCCGATTGATCCAGTTCGCTCGTTCTGAAAGTCGTAGACGAGGCTTACGGGGCCGATCAGAAAACCGACCGTTCATGGACGCGTGAACATCAGAACACATCGTGAAGGATTTGTCAACCGAAAAAGCAAAGTTTTTCGAGAGGTGTTCTGTTTTCCGCTTGCTGGCAGTGTTTCCGACTAAGCGATCGACCTTCAAACCGATGATGGAGGACTCCTTCTCGTGTGAGAACGACGTGAAGGCGGTCCAACATCAGAGACGGCCCGGCTCGGAACCCGGATGACGGACGTCCACGCCTCCTCCAGAACTGGAGACCGGCGTTTCACCCAGCAAAATCGTCTCAAGCCGCTTGCGAGCCCGGCTGAGACGCACCTTCGCCGCGCTTTCACCGATCCCCAGCCGCTCGGATATCTGCGGTTGAGTGAGATCCTCCTCATAGCGAAGCTTCAGGATCTGACGGTCACTCTCACTCAGCGCGGTCAGAGCGGCCGCGACTTCGGTGCTCTCGACCAGATCCACGAGCTGCTGATCCTCGTCGGCGTGATCCTCCACGTCACCGACCGGGATCGGCACCTTGCGCTCTAGAGCCCGCCGAGCCTCATTGCGGGCGATCTGCGCCACCCATTCCTCCCACCTGTCTGGATCACGAAGCTTCTCCCGGTTCTGCCAGGCACGGATCAACGCTTCATGAGCCACGTCCTCCACATCCGAGAAATTTTTGGCATGGCGATTTATCACTCGCAGAGCCAAATGCCGCGCTTCTCCCCAATTCCATGAATCGCTCGATGTAACGGTTCTGGGACCTCAACGGGTCTTTCTCGATATGCGACCTTTCAACGAAAAAGAATATTTCTCAACCCGAGAGGCATATGACCTCATGGCCCCTCACTACGACGAGCTGACCGAGCACCACAGATACGACGAATGGTTCGCCCAACTCATGCCCGCTCTCGAGCGAGAGCGCCTGACCGGCAACCGGCTGCTGGACCTAGGCTGCGGTACCGGCAAGAGCACCCTGCCGCTGGTAGCACGGGGATGGAAAGCCACTGCCGTCGACCTATCGCCCGGGATGCTCCGGCGACTCAAGAGAAAGGCCAACGATCAGGTGTCTGTACACCAGGCCGATATCGCAGCTCTTCCCCAGCTAGGTGAGTTCGATCTGGTGCTCAGCCTCGGGGAAGCGATGAACTACAGCGCCGCAGAAGACGGATTCGAGGCGGCTCTCGAAGGCATCGCCCGGAACCTCGCGCCCACCGGACTGGCTCTGTTTGACCTGAACACCCTCCATAGCTACGAAACGTTCTTCGCCCAGAAAGAGGTGAAGCCCACGAACGGGGTGACCACGACTTGGACCGGACAGGTAGTGGGCCAAGCGACGACGGGGGAGCTAGCCGCGGCAACGATGGAGTTCGCCACCAACGACGGCCAACACGTCACCTCAACCCATCGCCAACGACACGTGAGCGAGACCGACGCGATCAGGTCTCTGGCCGACGCAGGCCTCGAATGCCTCGCCGTCTATGGCCATGACTACTCAGGCGTGCTTGAACAACCCCTCGACCAGCACCGGCACACCAAGGGAATTTTCATCGCAAAGCCTTGTCGTCGAATCGAGGAGAGGAGGTGAAAACAAATGAAGATCCGCAAAATCGCGAAGCCGATCGCGCCGCGCCCCTCGTACCAGAAGGGCACCTGATGAACGGAAGTGACCGTCCGGGATTTCCCGGACGGTCACTTGACCGCCTGCGGCTGAAGCGCTCAGTCGACTGCCTCCCCATCGGCGACAACGTCCAGTTGCTTCACGACGGCCTGGAGGAGCAGTATGAGATCGAGCGGCCCGACGCTCAGGATCTCCTGCTCCTGGACCTGTTGAGATTGGGCTTCGTAAGTGAACAAGAGATCGCGGACCGGCTTCGCCGGGAAGGCCTCCCCACCGACGGGGTCGCACAGTCGCTGATCGACCTGGAGCAGCTGGGCGTCCTAGAGCGCGACCAGGGAAAAGAGCTGCTCACCGATGAGGAGGCCGAACGCTTCGACCGCCAACTGATCTATCTCGCCGACATCTCCCCCCTGGGCCAAAGTGCCTGGCAGCTCCAGCACCGACTCCGCCGATCCCATGTGGTTGTGCTCGGCTGTGGAGGACTCGGTTGCTGGGCTGCGACAGGACTCGTGCTCGCCGGAGTGGGAAAGCTAACCCTGGTCGACGACGATACGGTCGAGCTCAGCAACCTCAACCGCCAACTGCTCTTTCGCACCGCCGATTTGGGACGCCGCAAGATCGCTGCTGCGAAGGACTCTTTGACCGCACTCAACCCCCACGTCGAGGTCGTCACTGTCGACAAACGCGTCCAGTCAACTACCGAGGTTATGGACCTGACCGGGGAGGCAGACTTCCTCGTGATGACCGCGGACCATCCCCCCTATGAGGGATTGATAACGGTCAATCGCGCTTGTCTTGCGACCGGGACCCCTTGGATCAGTGCCGGACAGATACCACCCACGATCCGGATCGGCCCCCTGCTCATCCCCGGAGAGACGCCCTGCCACGAATGTCAGGAGCATGCCTTCCGACGGGACTATCCCCACTACGAGGACCTGATCCGTCACCGAGCGGAAAGCCCGGCCGACGCGGCCACTCTCGGACCAGCGTCAGGAACGATCGGGTCTCTGATCGCAATGGAGGCGATCCACCACCTAACCGATGCCATGGAGCCGGCCACCCTCGGCCAAGCGATGCTGATGGACCTGCGAACCCTCCAGGTTGAGTTCGAACCGGTCAGACCAGACCCGGAATGCGGATGCCGAAACCCTTTCTAGGGAGTTGGATCTTCCAGGATCGGATAGAGCATAAGGTCAAGCTCCACCAACCGCGTCTGAGCTTCGCGTTCCGGGTCGTCAAGGGCCTCCAGCTGAATCTCCGAACCCTTCTCCAAGGCCTTGGCCTTGTCCATCAGATCTTCCACCATACGGCTCAGCTCGGCAAACGCATCGTCGGTCAATCTGAAGGCAGACCAGGCAGCGGCGGTACGGAGATCATCCATCCCCCCGCCCTCCGATACCCCTCGGGCGCTGTTCTGCCAAATTTGCTGGAAGGTCTGACCCAACAGCGACGCTCGCACGTGCTCAGGGATGCGCGACCAACTTTCCTCGTCGAGCACCGGCCGGACCTTCGCCCGATAGAAATGCTCCATCGACTTTTCACCCGGCTCGACTCGAACTTGCTCGATCGCATCAAGCTTGGCTAAAAACCGGACGTGGTATCCGACGTTGGCCAAAGGCTCGTCGATCGTCTCAGCGATCTGCTTTGGACTCGCTTCCACATCACGATCAAGCACCTGAAGGATCCGCTGCCTAAGGGGATGGCCCAGCGCCTTCATCAGCTTCACATCGAGGGCGGCTTCGTCGGTGGGCTTGGTGGCTTTGCTCATCTTCAGTCCAGACTTTTCCGAGGGAAGTCGCGGCCGACAGATCGGAAGGGACTCTATCCCGACCCGGAGGCGGCAAACTAGAACTTCTCTACACACATGGTGTCACAACGGTCAAATGCGCTTCACGCAAAGGGAAAGTTTATCCATCGATGCTACCCGATCGAGAAACGCGACTATCGACGTGCCCTTGGGTCGAGGGCGGCGTGGATCACGTCGATTACGGTCGTCGCCACCACAACCATCAAGACGCCGGTAAGGACGATCCCTTGGGTGAGCGGCAGGTCGGAATGCTCGATCGACTCAGTCAGCAGACGCCCGACCCCCGGCAGGTTGAACACCGTCTCGATCAGCACCACGTTACCCGCCAGGATCAAACCGAAATCGAGCCCGGCCATCGCTAAGAGCGGCGCCATCGCGGCCCGCACCGCGTAGCGCCAGCGGATCCGTGATTCCCGGATGCCGCGGGCACGCGCCGCAGTCATGTACGGCTTCTCAAGTTCCTCGGCGACCACCGCCCGAGTGAAAAGAAAGTAGGCCGCGGCCGAGGAGAATCCAAGCACCAGCCACGGCAAGACCATCGCCGCGAACCGCTCGAAGAAAGTGTCGGCGCCAATCCAGGCACCTACGCCGGGCAAAACAGGCAGTATCTCGCTGCCGCCCACCGAGAACAGGATCAGCGCCATGTATCCGAGCCAGAAGGTCGGCGATGAGATGAGAACGACCGACCCGATGCCCGCTGTTCGGTCCATCACCGAACCCGGCCGAGCAGCACCGACCACTCCCGTTGCCACCCCCACTCCGATCCCGATCACGGCGGCACCAGAGATCAACACCAACGTGACCGGCAGACGTTGCCAAATCAGGTCTTTCACCGGTAGCAGGTGCTGGTAGCTGTAACCGAGATCGAAGTGGGCGAAGAGGTCCCAGAGAAACCGCCCATACTGGGCATAGAGCGGCTGATCGAGCCCGAGCCCGTGGCGGACGGCGGCGATCTGATCGCTGCTCGCGCCGGGCCCCGCCAGCAGAGTCGCCGGGTCACCGGAAGGCAGGGCGTAGAAGATCAGAAACACGACCGCGCTAGCCGCCACTAGGATCACAACCCCCCAGAAGACGCGCCGGAGCACGAAGAGCCACACGTCAGCCCCCGTCCACCGCGGCCTGGTCCTTCAGTGAGGTCATCGGCAGAGAAGTCGCCCGAACCACAGAGTCGACGACGTTGACCACGTTGCCTGACGCGATCGCCGGAATCTCCGACCACAGGCTTGGGATCGCCGGCGCCAAGCCGGTAACCATTCGGTCGATCCGCCCCCATGCCCGGGCGCGACGAGTCGGGTCATAGATGCTCTCTGCCCTGCGCATCGCCGCGTTTACCCTGGGTATGTCCAGCTGCGGCCAGTTCGAGTTGTTCACAGGCCGGATCGCCGCTCCGCCGAAGGTTTGGCTCAGGACCGTCTGAGGATCGTCTAGCTCCTGCAGCCATCCGACGTTGGGGCATATCGCCACGGCTGAGGCCGGGACACCGCAGAACCGCGAGTACATAACCTCAGAGGACACCGCCTGCACGGTCACTTGGATGCCAAGCGACTCGACGGCCTGCCGGACCACTTCGGCCGTCCGCCTCCCGACCTCGGTGGCGCTGGTCACCATTCTTAGCTGGTCGTCACCTGTGTAGATGCCGTCCTCGTAGCCGGCCTTGCGCATGTACTCGACCGCCAGTTCACGGTCCCCAGAAGGGTGCTCCACGAAATCAAAACCGGGTCCGTCGAAGCCGCCCGCCTCCTCGAAGCCAGGGACCCCTGGTGGAATAAAGTGGGTCGCAATCGCGCCGGCAAGTTCACCACCGCGAACCAGTCGCATGGATTCACGGTCGGTCGCCGCCACGATCGCCCGCCGGACGTTCACATCATCAAGAGGCGGAATGGTCGTATTGAGCGCCGCGTAGAGCACCGCGCCCGCGGGAATCATCATCAGTTGGCCCGGCTCTCCCTCCGCCGCCTGGGCCAGCACCGCCGAGGCCGGCGCGAAATCTCCGATTACCGATGATTCACCGGTGAGTACCTCCTGCGAAGCGAGGGTCGTGTTCGTGTACCCGATCTCGACTCGAATTGAGTCAAGGAAAGCTGGACGAAAGTCGGATTCGGGATCCCATCTCGGATTTCGCACGAGCTGGATCTTCACCCCGGGTTGATATCCAGTCAGGTTCCCCTCGCTGTCGTTGGCGATCATGTAGGGGCCGGACGCGACAACGTGGAGTCCATACGTCGAGGGGACCTGGCGGTCGAACGGCATCGCGTACTCGCGAGGTACCGCCGCGGCGAACGGCAACGAGAGCGCCGGTACCGCCAGAGGCGGCACCTGGCTGTCGAATCGCAACTGGAGGTGCCGGGGTCCGAGCGCTTCTATCCCGGCTATGTCGGGTGCGCGAGTCGGGTGAGTCTTGGCCGCACGCTCAGCCGCACGTATCCCTCTCAATCCCGGCAGGTACGCCTTGAGGTATCCGTTCGCGACGCCGGGCAGAAGGCCGCGCTCGAGGGCATACTCGAAATCGGAGGCTCGGACCGACCGCGAAACGGGTGGCGCGAATCGCACATCGTCGCGTAGCCACAAATCAACGGTGCCGTTTAGGCGGTTGATCCGTGGCATCCTCGTGGCGACATCGGTCCGCAGCCCGGCGCCGGGACGATCCAGCGCCGCCACCAGCGTTCTCTGAGTGGCGGCGCTCAGCATCCCGGCGAACTGACCTTGCAGCACACCGGGATCCAGAGAGTCGACGTCACCAGCGGCTATCACGCGCAGCTCCCCTCCACGACGGGCGTCCGCCGGGGGTTCACATCGCGGTGGGAAGTCCGAGACGGACAGCGGCTTGTCGCCTTCCCCTCCGCAGCCAGCCAAAGCCACGACTGTCAGACCCACTACCCAAATGACCAGACCCGCCGAAAACCTGTGCGGATGTCGAAGCCGTGCCGTTCTCGCCGAAGCCCTCAACGGGATACCTCGAAACCGAAATCGGTTCGGCCGCGAACCCAGCCGCCGATCACTATGACCGAGAAGACCGTGGCCAGCAACGCCAACCCTGGGAACACCATCAACCACCAAGCATCCGGGAAAGCCGTAGTTCCAGTGGCGATCTGCCGGCCCCAGCTAGGTGTCGTTGTCGGCACACCAGCGCCGAGGAAGCTGAGCGCGGCCTCGGCAAGAATCGCCTGCGGCAGCAGGACCACGATGAACGTTGGGATCGATCCCGCCAGGTTGGGCAGAATCTCGCTGGTCAAGATACGAAGGGTGCTGAGACCTGAGACTCGTGCCTGAGCGATGTAATCGGACTCGGCGATCACCATCGTCTGATTGCGCGTAATCCTCGCAACCCACGGCCATGAAGCGATGGCGATCACGAAGATCACCAATGGCAGTCCTGGGCGCAGCGCACCGGCCAGGCAACCATCCGGACCAGAACAGCTGGTCGCGACCCCGACCGCCAGCAGCAGGTAAGGGATGACCAGGAACACTTCGATCGCCCTCGAAAGGACCACGTCGGGCCACCCGCCCCGATATCCGGCGAGAAGACCCGCGAACATGCCGATCACGAGGGCCAGCCCGCTCGCTGGCAAGCCAACCGCGAGCGCTGTCCGAGCCCCGTAGACGATACGGCTGAACGCGTCGCGGCCCAACGGATCGACCCCGAACCAATGTGCGGCCGACGGCCCGGAGGGCGTGCCGTACGCCGCGTTTAGGCTGGATGCATCTATGGCGTTCGGGTCAGGGGCATCGGTGATCCCCACGACTTGGCGGGCGAACATCGCCGACAAGGCGACCAAGATGAGAACGGCCACGGCCAACATGAGGCTCGTCCTCCCAGGCCGGGCGAGCCAACCCCGTCGGTCCGCCTCTGCTCCGTCGGTGCCAGGCGACAACCCTAGGCTCCCAACCCCTCGGCCCCCTCTTCCCTCATCCCATGCACTCCCCTGTACAGGCACGTACACAAGTTAGTCCATAAATCTAAAACGGGCCCCGCGAATCGCGACTCAGCGACGAGATCATCTGCCTATACCGTTCAGAGGATGCTGACCCGGCCGGAAGGAAATCTGGTGGTGAAGGACCTGCGGGTTTCGCCCTCCTCCGGAAAAACACAACCGGATCTGGTCAGCGGTGTCTCGTTCGTCCTACCTGAGAACCAGACGGTCGGTCTGCTCGGACCTTCCGGGGCCGGCAAGACCACCATCGCCCTGGCGATCCTCGGGTTGCCTCCCGGCGGTCGGGCCACGATCAGCGGCTCGATCCGGCTGGGAGCAACGGAACTCACCACCCTCGACGAAGACGAATACCGCGACATCCGGGGACCGGTAATCGGGATGGTGTTCCAGGATCCAGCCGCTGCCATGACCCCGGTCCACCGTGTCGGAACGTTGCTTGCCGATAGCCTGCTCGCCCATCGCCGCCTCACCGGCGATCAGGTCAGCGCGAGGATCCGTTCCCTGCTCCGCGAGGTCGGTTTCAGAAACCCGGATCGCACCGCCCAGGCTTATCTCCACCAGCTGTCCGGTGGCATGCGGCAGAAAGTCGCGATCGCGCTGGCGCTCGTCTCCGAGCCCTCGATCCTGATTGCGGACGAACCGACTTCCTCCCTGGATGCGATCGCCACCGACGAGATCCTCGCCCTGATCGACGAGATCCGTGACCGCCGCGACATCTCTGTGCTGTTGATCAGTCACGAACCTCAAGTAATCGACCGCCTCGCGACCCGTACAGTCGAGATTCGCCGGGGAAACACCAACTCGCCTCCGCCGAACACCGACCCCGTCCCGTCCGCGACAGGCCTACCCAGTGAAATCAGGCCCGGCCCGAGCGCAGCGACGAGCCATCGCTCGACGGCAGATACAACTAGTGGGTTCGCGCTCGAGCTGCGAAAAGTATCGGCGGCATATCCCCGGCCAGAAAGCCGAGCGGAGGCGATCACTGATGTGTCGCTAGCGATCCGGCCCGGCGAGACCCTGGGACTCGTCGGCGAGACCGGTGCCGGCAAGACCACCGTCGCTAGGGCCGCCCTCCGCCTGATCGACCCAACCAGCGGTCGGATCCTCCTCGCCGGAATCGACGTCGCAAAACTCAGCCAGCGGAGCCTCCGGCCGCTGAGGGGACAGATATCCGCCGTGCTCCAGCATCCAGCCGCATCCCTGAATCCGCGGCACCGGATCGCCCGGATCGTGTCGGCGCCCCTGATCGGGCAAGGTATCGGCCATCGGCACGAGCGCGCACGATTGGCTCGCGAAGCGCTCGCCGCCGTCGACCTTCCGGCGGAGATCGATGATCGGCTACCCCACCAGCTCTCGGGAGGCCAGCAACAACGAGTCGCTCTGGCCCGAGCCATCGTCACCCGTCCGCGCGTCCTGATTTGCGACGAACCCTTCACTGCCCTCGACCATCCCCTCCGAGACCAGATCATCGACCGCCTCGGCCAGCTCCAAGACGACCTTGGGCTCGCCTGCCTCTTCATCGCCCACGACATCGAAATCGTCAGCCGCATCTCCGATCGGATCGCGGTCATGCACAGCGGCAAGGTCATCGAGTCCGGCAAAGCCGACGACGTTCTCAATCACCCAACCCACATCTTCACCCGCAGGTTGGTCAGCCTGGCGCCACAGGCCACCGATCAGAGTGAGAGTCCCTGACTCTGGACCCTGTAGACATTGGTCCCGCCGATGACTGGCTCCGCTACTGGCCGGCTCGCGCCAGCAACACGCTTGCCTTGAGGCCGAGTCCCTTCGCGAACTTGAGCAGGGCGTCATGGCTCACGTTCCGCTCCCCCCGCTCAGCGCTGCCGACGTAGTTGTGATGTAGGTCCGATCTCCGGCCGAGCTCCTCTTGACTGATGCCTTGCCGCTCTCGTTCGGCTCTTATCGCTCTTCCTAGAGCTTGGTGGTCGCGGGACTTTGGCACCGGCGAAGCATCGTCGGTTCTAACCCCAAAGTCCACACACGATAAGTTTACATCTGATAGTGTGTTTTCTAAAGTTCGGACCCTAGGCCACCGAAAGGAAGCCATGACAGACGAGCAGGAGGACCAAGGACCAACTCCCGGCGAGTCGCTCGAGTTAGCGGTCGCCCAGATTCGGGACGCTATCTACCGCACTGAAGGGGCATGGGAAGGGATCGAGAACTCCGCCAAACAGGTCCTAGCCGACGAACTCGATCTACCAGCAAGCCGCCACCAAGTACCGGCTCGGGGCACGGGGGCCATCCATCCTCGCGGCGATCAACAAGATCGAGACCGGGTTCGGGATCGCCGCCACCGACACCTCCACCGCTGGCGCGATCGGGTGGATGCAGTTCATGCCCGCGACCTGGGACCAGTACGGGGTTGACGGCAACGGCGACGGGATCAAAGACCCGGTCAACAAATGGGATGCGATCTTCGCCGCCGCCCACTACTTAAAGGAGTCCGGCGCGCCCGACGACTGGTACCAGGCGATCTTCGCCTACAACCACGCCGACTGGTACGTCCAAGACGTCCTCAACTACGCCAAACGCTACGACGTACCGCCAGGACCAGCCGAAGGCACCGGCGGATGCCAGACCGCGATCGCTCCCAACGAAGCGGTCGACCGGATGTACAAGGAGGCCGCGCGGATCCACGCGCTCCGGCTCCCCTATGTCTGGGGAGGCTCCCACGGACTCAACCCGATCCCGGCGTCGGCCAGGGAGTTCGACTGCAGCTCCGCCGTCAGCCGACTGCTCCAGGTCGGCGGCACCCACGCCCCGACCATGACCACCATCGGACTCCTCCAATGGGGCAAACCAGGTCCCGGCAAATGGGTGACCATCTACGTCAACAGCGGACACACCTTCCTCGAGTTCCGATTCGCCCCACCCCCACACCGCTACTGGGGCACCTCCGGCATGAGACCAAACAGCTTCACCGGCCCCGGCTGGATCAACAAAGACAACTTCTCCAGCAGCTACCTCGCGACCTTCGAGAAACGACACCCCGCCGGACTATGAAACTGACCGCCCACCTTCACAACCCCAACTTCACCTTAAACCGAAGAGACCCGAACCCGGCCAGCGACGAAATCACCGCTGAGACCGTCGCGATCATCCTCAAGATCAAACCTTCCACGGTCGCCGACTGGGCGCGACGCGCCATCATCCCCAGCTACAAAGTCGGAAAGTTCCGACGCTACTCCCGCACCGACATCCTGGCCTGGATGCAAGCCAATCGCAATACGTCGACTGGCGATCACTCCTGACCTCAACCACCAAGGGTTGTCCATCACTCGCCATCTTCTGCGTTCGAAGCTGCGCCGCAACTGGGGCACGGCTCGTGCCCCACTACCTTCCTCTCCCACGGACGATCTGGATGAACGGGAGCATCAATCGGAACCACCTTCTCTCCGCCACAATGCAAACACGGCTCCTCGACGCCAGGACGAAGCGGCTCCACCGGCCCTGCCAGATAGTTAGTGAAGGTAACCGAGTCGAGGCCGTTGGCAGCCCGGACCCTCCACATACCACCGCCAAGATCACACTCGGCGATCACCCGTCTCGGAGCGACACCGGGCGCCGCGAACAGCGACGTCATCTCATACGTCTCACCGACCGCGATCTCGATTTCGGGCTCGTCAGTCATCCACGAGCCCTATCAGCGACCTGCCGCCCTCAAAACCCGCAGGCACCTCTATCGGGGATATTCGACCCTTGGTTCCCGCCGACTCGATGTCGTCGGGACAGACAGCGACCTTCAGCGACATTCCCGGAGCATACACGAACATATGTTCGTGTATCGGAGGTCCCGACCAACCGCGACGATGAGCCGACGAGTGGACCGTTCTCACGGCCCATCAACGGCGACGGACCCCGAAAGCGACCTCTAGCTCGCAGATCTAGGGGCCGCGGACGAACGAGTGAGGCACCCCGCGATCGACCCGCTGCCGAACGGCTCGAACCAACTCCTGATCTCGGTTCCTCCGAGGCATCACTTCAAGGTGACGACCGGCCGCGGTGGTACATTGCTGCTCCATCGAACGATGACGTAGCGCAATTTCGGCGCCTTCCCCGGAACCAAAAAATCCGCTCTATAAGCGGACTTGATGGCTATAGCGGGGGCAGGATTCGAACCTGCGACCTTCGGGTTATGAGCCCGACGAGCTACCTGACTGCTCCACCCCGCGGCGGAGTGTGGATTCTAGCAGCGAAAGGCTGGTTGGCTCGTTGCCGGGGCGATCTGCAGGTTTGCTGGCCGGTGGGTGACGGTTGGGGAGGGACCGTCCGGGGTATGGGATCTTGTGGCGGGCACTAACTATTCGTAAGGAGACTCCCCCATGGACATCGTTCTTCTCGTCGGACGCATCCTCTTCGTGGTGCTTTTCCTCAGCTCGGGCTATGGGCATTTGGCGAACCGGGTGGCGATGGCGGGCTACGGCAAGCAGATGGGCCTGCCGGCCGCCGAGCTGCTCGTGCCGCTGACCGGCATCCAGCTTCTGCTCGGCGGGCTGATGGTGCTGCTCGGGATCTGGGCCGACCTCGGGGCGCTCCTGCTCGCGCTCTTCCTGCTGCCGACCGCCTTCATCATGCACGCGTTCTGGAAGATCGACGACCCGCAGACGCGGCAGGGAGACATGATCCACTTCCAGAAGGACATCTCGCTGCTCGGCGCCTCGCTGATCGCCTTCTACCTCTTCCAGCAGGCGGGCGACAGCCTCGACCTGATGATCACGGGGTCGCTTTTCTGAGCGGCCCTGCCGAAGGCAAAGCCGGGGTTCCGGCGATGACAGGCGAGTAGCCTCCTCGCGATGGAGAGAAAATGGCTTTCCCTGGTCGCGATCGTGACGGGCATCTTCATGCTGCTGATCGACGTCACGATCGTCAACGTCGCCCTGCCGGAGATCGGGACCGACCTGAACTCGTCGTTCTCCAGCCTCGAGTGGGTGGTCAACGCCTACACGCTGACCCTGGCTTCCTCGCTGCTCGTCTCCGGCTCCCTGGCCGACCTGATCGGGCGAAGGCTCGTCTTCTCCGCCGGCCTCGTGATCTTCACGCTGGCCTCGCTGGGCTGCGGGCTCTCCGAGTCATCGCTGATGCTCAACCTGATGCGCGCCGTCCAGGGCATCGGCGGCGGCATGATGTTCTCGACCTCGCTGGCGATCGGGGTGGTCGAGCAGCGCCGCTCCGGGATGGCATCCGGGATCAACGCGACCTTCCGCCAGGTCGGGATCGCGGCCGGGGTGGCCGGTCTCGGGGCGATCTTCCAGAGCCGAGTCGGGACGATCCTGGCCGACAAGCTGGCCGGCACCCCGGCCGCGCCGCACAGCGATCAGATCTCCGCCGCGGTCACCGCCGGCCAGACCGACCGGGCGATCTCACACATCCCTCAGGCCGCCGGAGCCGCCCAGATCGACCAGCTCCGCGACGCCGCCCACCTCGCCTTCATCGGCGGGATCAACACGCTTTTCCTGGTCACCGCCGGGATCGCGCTGGTCGGCGCGATCGGCGCGATCTTCCTGGTCCGCCAGCGGGACTTCCTCGCACCGCCCGACCACGGGTCCTGAGCCGGGCGGAGAACCCGCCAGAGCCCCGGGTCAGGGCTGCGTGGTCGGGCGGATCAGCAGCTCGTTCAGCGAGACGTGGGCCGGGCGGGTCACCGCGTACTCGATCGCGTCCGCGATGTCATGGGCGTGAAGCGGCTCGATCTTCGCGGTGCGCTCCTTCAGCTTCTCGTGGACCTCCGGCCGGTTGTGGCCCTGCAGCTCGGTCTCGACGAAACCCGGTTCGATGATCGTCACCCTGACCCCCTTGCGGCTCGCCTCCTGGCGCAGCGACTCGCTGACCGCCCCGACCCCGTGCTTGGTCAGGTTGTAAACGCCCGATCCGGCGGTCGCGACCCGGCCGGCAACGGAACTCACGTTGACGATGTCAGCGACCTTGCGCGGGGAATCACCGGCCGCCTGGAAGAGATGCGGCAGGGCGGCGTGAGTCGTGTAGAGCAGGCCCTTGAGGTTGAGGTCGATCATCCGGTCCCACTCCTCCGTCGGGGCGCCGTGGATCGGCCCGAGCAGCATCACCCCGGCGTTGTTGACCAGGATGTCCAGCCGGCCGAAATCACCGGCCGCCCGCTCCACCGCGGCGATCGCCTGCCGCTGATCGGTCACGTCCGCCTCGATCGCCAGCGCCGTATGCCCGGTCCCGGCGATCTCCTTGGCGATCTTCTCCAGCCGCTCGACCCGTCGCGCGACCAGCGCCACCTTGGCCCCTTCCGCGGCCAGCGACCGGGCGGTCGCCTCGCCGATCCCGCTGCTCGCCCCGGTCACCAGCGCCACTGCACCCTTCAGCCTGTCCGCCATCTTTCGCCCTTCGTTCGCTTGTCGCCGAGCACCTATCGGCATAGGTCTTGATACCGACAATATCCCCGAGGAATATTCTTGAGCCTTGGCCGCTACCCATCCCAAGAGCGCGTCCTCGGTCCGGGTCGCGGTGATCGACATCGGCACCAACTCGACCCGGATGCTGATCGCTGACGTCGAAGGCGCCCAAGTTGACGAGATCTACCGCGAAAGCCGGGTCACGCGGCTCGGCCGCGGCGTCGACTATTCGGGGCAGCTCTCGCCCGAGGGAATCGAGGCGGTCTGCGCGGCGATCGCCGATTACCTGCCCCTGATCCGGGAGGAAGGTGCCCGGGAGCCGATGGTGATCGCGACCAGCGCGGTGCGTGACGCCGAGAACGGCGGCGCCTTCGTGGCCGAGCTCCGCGAGCGGTTCGACCTGCGGGCGCGAGTGATCGACGGGGACGAGGAAGCGAACCTCACCTATCTCGGCACCCACACCGGCCGCGGCGACGGCGAGAACATGCTGGTCATCGACATCGGCGGTGGCTCGACCGAGATGATCGTCGGCCACGGCCCGACCCCGATCTTTCACACCTCCCTGCAGGCAGGCGTGGTCCGCCACACCGAGCGCATCCTGACCGGCGACCCGCCCGGCCAGGCCGAGCTCGAAGCGCTGGCCAAGGACATCGGCAAGCTGGTCCAGGCCTCGCTGGAAGGGGTAGAGCTGCCGCGAATCGACCGGGCGATCGCGGTCGCCGGTACTCCCTCCTCGCTCGCCGCGATCGATCTCGAGCTGGAGCCCTACGACCCGCGGGCGGTGGAAGGCCACCGGCTGCCGCTGCGTACCGTCCAGTGGTGGCTCTCAAGGCTCGCCTCGATGCCCCTGGCCGACCGCAAGGCGGTGCCCGGGCTTCACCCCGACCGGGCTCAGGCGATCGTCGCCGGGGTCGTGATCCTGATCGAGATCATGCGCAACTTCGACCTGCTCGAGATCGAGGTTTCCGAGCACGACATCCTCTACGGCTGCGCGATCACCGCCGCCTCCGACTGAAGCTATCCGTCGCGCTAGGAGCCGAGGATCCGCTTCTTCTCGGCCGCGAACTCTTCCTCGTCCAGGACGCCAGCATCCTTGAGCCGGCCGAGCTGCTCGAGCTGATCGAGCCGGCTGCCACCCGGAGCTGCCGCGGCCGGGGCTTCTGTCTGGGCCGCCAGCACCTCGGTCTTCGCTTCCGGCCTGGCCTGGCCCGCTTCCGAAGCCTCGCTCTCGGCGTCGGCGCTCTTGCCGCCGATCTTCGGGACCGAGATGTTCTTCGGCCGTCCCGCCCAAGCCTCTTTCGCTCGGTTGCGGGTGCGGTCACCGAAGTCGCGGAGGCCCGAGTAGTCGGCTTCCGGATACTCGAGCATGACCTGACGGCGGAAGAACCAGAAGCCAGCCCCGGCCATGATCACCACGACCAGCCGGATCAGGAACTCCCGGCCGTCACCCGCTCCCATGATCAGGAAGATGAAGGCGACCAGGCCGAGCAGGCCGAAGGTCGCGGCCGGGTACTGACCGAAGGGAACGGCGAGAAACTCACGTGTCTTGCCCGCGGCCTTGACCGGCGAGATCACCCAGGCCACGACCAGCAGCGCGACGGAGAACCAGATCACGGTCCAGGCGACCGACTTGAGCAGGTCGGTGGCTATGTCCCAGGCCGCGTGGGCGGCCGGCTGGATATCCGGGTCGGCGAGCGCGGGTATGGCCACGTTGCCGGCGACCGAGCGGACGATCAACACGATCAGCGCCGCGAGGATCAGGCCGACCGCGAGCCAGAGCAGGGTCAGCCAGCGGTATCCCGGCGAGAGATAGACCGCCAGCACGATCAGCACCAAGGCCAGCAGGGCGGTAGCGAGGGCGAGTCCGTGGATCAGTTTCGCGACCGTCTGCACCTGGGCCAGATCGTCGGAATTGACGATCTTCACGTTGCCGACCGAATCGGGAATCTTGTCCCGGGCCTGGTCGCCCAAACCGACCTGGTCGGCGATCTCGATGATCAATGGCTTCAGCTTCAGTTCGACTTGACCGCCGCTGGTACTGGTGAACTCACCCTTGTCCTCGATGATGTTGATCAGAGTCGTGTGGGCGGCGGTGTTGGCCGACTTCCAGGCCGACTGGACCTTGTCGTTGCTCAACGCCCGGAGGGCGAGACTGTCGGCGCCCTGCCGGCCCAGACCGGCCAGGGGACCGGCCAGCGTGTCGCCGAGGTTCGAGTTGATGTCATCCAGGTTCTTCTTCAGCTCGCCCTGCACGTCGACGTTCGCGTAGAGCTCATCGACCGCGTAGGTTGCGACCTGCTTCTGGATCTCGGGGTTCTGAAGCAGCTCCAGCGAGGTGTCGCCCCATTCCTGGGTGTCGAAGACCTGCCGGTCGACCCAGGTCGAGATGATCGCCAGCACGGTGACGATCGCCGCCAGGATCGTGATGAAACGAACCCACCCGAGATGCGGTCGCTCTTTGGTCAACTCTCAACTCCCCTTCCGGTGTGACGGGACGATGCCTAAGCCTAATACCCGGAGCGGGATTCGAACCCGCACGCCCCCGAAGGGACAGCGGCTTTTAAGGCCGCGGCGTCTACCGTTCCGCCATCCGGGCCCCTCAAGCCTAGAACCTCGCCGGGCGAGTGTTGCGGTGAGCGGGCCATCCCGATCTTTAGAAAGGCGATTGTTCCCGTTTAGAGACCGCTACATTTGCATGGGTACCGTGTTTTCCGTAAGCACAGGAGGAAACCCGGACCTCACGGTTCCCAGTCTGAAAGGAATCTCTTGGAAGCATCAGCGCTAAATCACGCGGCACGACGAGGACTTCTCGCCAGGAAGTCGCCTCTGCTGAAGCTGCAAGGCGATGAAAAGCTGGTCGCGATGGTGCGAGCCGGCAACGCGGGAGCGTTCGACACGATCGTCGACCGGTACCAGGCCCGTCTGCTCGGCTTCTGCCGCCAGATGGTCGGCTCGACCGAGGACGCCGAGGACGTGCTCCAGGAAGTCTTCGTCAACGCCTACAAGGCGATGATGGCCGACAACCGGGAGATCAACCTCCGCCCCTGGCTCTACCGGATCGCCCGCAACCGTTCTTTGAACCACCTCCGCAAGCCCAAGGCCGTGGCCCAGGAGTCGATGGACATGGTCCCGATGGTGGACGCCGCCTCGACCGCCGAGAAGGTTCACAACCGCGAGGAGTTCCGTCAGCTCCTGCAGGACGTGACCAAGCTGCCCGAGACGCAGCGTGCCGCTCTGCTGCTGCGTGAGATCGACGCCCTCTCCTACGAGGAGATCGCCGAGGCGATGGACACCACGGTCCCCTCCGTCAAGTCTCTGCTGGTCCGGGCCCGCATCTCACTCGCCGAGGCGAGCCAGGCCCGCATGCTGACCTGCGGCGAAGTCCGGGTCGAGCTGGCCGAGGCCGCCGAGGGGCTGGCCAAGGCTTCCGGCCCGGTCCGCCGCCACGTGCGCGACTGCGAAGAGTGCCAGGCCTTCCGCAAGCAACTCAGAAGTGACAACAAGGCCCTCGCCGCGATGATGCCGGTCGGCATCCTGGCCGGCATCAAGGGCCTGGTCGCCGCCAAGCTCGGTATCGGTGGATCCGCCGCCGGAACCGGGGCCGGAGCCGCTTCCGCGGGTGCCGGCGCAGGCGCCACCGCGGGCGCGGCCGGCGCCGGGGCTGCTGCCGCTTCCGGTGGCGCGGCGATCAGCGCCGGTACCGCCGCCTCCGGCATCGGAGCAGTGACCAGCGCGGTCGGCGCCAAGGCCCTGGCCGGTGTGGTCACCGCCGCGGTGATCACCGCCGGCGCGGTCGAGGTCAAGCACAAGGTGGCGACCAACCCGGTCGACACCCAGTCGGCGACGACCACCAAGACCCTCGCTTCGAACGATCCGATCAAGACGGTCCACACGACGCCTCCGGCCGTGAATGCCAAGCCGGTCGATCCTGAGCTCGACAAGGCGGCCGCCGAGGCCCCGCCGGTCGAGCCGACCGAGTCGACCGCTCCGGAGCCGACCACCACTGACACGACGGTTCCGGCCGAGCCCCATCCGGACCTCGCGGCCACGGACGAACCGGTCGAGCCGATCACCCCGGCCAACCCGGCTGAGAACGACGGCACCGGAGGCGTCGATGGGCACGTGATCTACCTGCCCGACGAGCTCGAGAACGAGAGCCCGACCACGGTGCCGAGCGAAGGCACGACCGACCCGAGCACGACCGGTCAGGTCCCGGGTTCGGTCCCGACCACTCCGGTCGCGACGGACCCCGCCACCCCGGTGGCTCCGACCTCACCGACCCCGGTCCCGGACACCACGACTCCGACCACGTCACAGCCCACCCCGGCTCCGGCCGTCGGCAAGTAGACCGAACCGAAACCTGAACGAGAAACGCCGCCCACCGGGCGGCGTTTCTCGTTGATGAAGAGACCTGGAGCTAAAGGCTGGCCGTCTGCCCCGGTTCCAGGACGATCGCCTCGATGCCCTTGGCGGCGAGATCGTCAGCGAAGGCCTGGACGTCGGTCTCGATCGGCGGGAAGGTGTCGTAATGGATCGGGATCACCCGCTTGGCACCGATCAGCTCGGCAGCGTAGGCGGCGTCCTCGCGGTCCATCGTGTAGTGGCCGCCGATCGGCAACAGGGCAACGTCCACCCCGTGGCGTTTGCCGATCAGCTCCATGTCTCCGAACAGGCAGGTGTCACCGGCGTCGTAGACGGTCAGGCCACCCAGCTCGATCACCAGGCCGGCCGGGATGCCGATCGGGGTGCCAAGCTCGGCGCTGAACGGGCGCTCGTCGGAGCCGGGCAGCGTGTTGGTGTGGAAGGCCTGCACCAGCTTGATCGAGAGGCTGTCGTCGTCAAAGCGGACCGTGCCACCGAGGTTGGGGTCGGAGACGTTCTCGACGCCCTGCATCTCCAGCCAGTTGGCGACCTCGACCATCGCCACGCACTGCGCCTTGTTCTTCGTCGCGACCGCGACCGCGTCGGCGACGTGGTCCGCGTGACCGTGGGTCAGGGCCAGATGGGTGACCGAGACATCGTCGGCGGTCGCGTCCGCCTTCGGGTTGTTCGGGGCCAGGAAGGGATCGACGATCAGGGTCGTGTCCCCCTCGCTCAGTTCGAAACAGGAATGGCCGTGGTAGCGGATTTCCATTTCAGCTCTCCTCGTTCTCGTTTTCCGCGGCGCCGATCGCACCGCTCGCTTGAAGTTCCTGCCGCAGGGCCCAGCCGACCGCGACCCCGACCATCATCCCCATCTGGGTTTCCTCAGTGAGCAAGGCCCGAATCGCGGTCAGCCGCTGCTCCTCGTCGGGGATGGTTGCGGCCTTGAGGGTCTCCGACTGGTGCGACTCGCCGAACCAGCCGCCGCTGCCCAGGGCCGAGACGAGAACGGAAGGAAGCTCGGGCGCGACCCGGGAGACGAGCTGCTCGGCCTCGCGGAACCGTTCGGGGTCGCTCAGCCGCTCGACGGCGGCTTTCAGATCTTCGTCGGAAATTCTTTCCTCAGGCACTCGCCCAGCCTAGCCGCTCAGTTTTTCCCGAAGCGGGCGGCGGTATAGCCGGCCAGGGCACCTACCGCTCCGCCGACCAGGCCGCTCCAGAAATCGGCGGTCGGAACCACCACCGGGAGCAGCAGGACGACCGCGGCCGCGACCACGACGGCGGAGGTTTCGACCGCATCGCCACCCGTCCGGGAATCCGCGCGGGCCGCCATGTACCAGGCTCCGATCGCACCCAGGGCGATGCCGTTGCCACCGGCTATCACGGTGAAGACGTCACGCTGGTCGGCGATCGCCGAGCCGGCCAGGGTACCGAGGGCGCCGCAGGCGACCAGCAGCAGGAAGGTCGGCACGGTGCCGAAGCGGCGCTCGAGGCCCGGCGCGAAGAGGGCGATGGCCAGCCCGACCGCGAAGAGATAACCGACGCTGACGTACGCGAAGGGAGCCGTGATCACGCGCCACCACTCGCTGCCGAAGGGGACGATGAAGCCGCCGAAGGTGTCGAGCTCGTTGCCGATCGCGATCCGGACCACCATCGCCACGGCAGGGACCAGGACCAGCAGGATCGTCGCCCAGGGCCGGACGGCAAGCTCGGCGGCACGAGCCCGCCGGGGCTGCCGGGCCGCTTTCTGGCGGGCCTTCTCCTCGCGACGCTTCTCGCGTCGCGACAGTTTCGGCTCGAGGCCGCCGGCGCCGTCCCGCTCCAGGTCAGGGGCGCGTTTACGCACCCGGGCGCCGCAATACGGGCACTCGGTCACGTACGGGCTCACTTCGGCCCCGCATGATTTACAGACAACACCGAGTTCGGTCTCGCTCATCGCTTACCCGAGGATAGCTCCCAATCCGCTCCGGCATTGACATACTGCCCTCAGACTCTTTCCAAATCCCCAGGAGGACCGAGAAGCAAATGGAAGCCAACACCCTGTCCGAACAGAAGTCACTGCTCGCGACGCTGCCTCCCGGCAAGCGCGCTCGGCTTCACCGGCTGCTGTTCGAGTTCGGCCCGGGTAACGGGACCCTGATGCTGCTGCCGATCGATCAGGGCATCGAACACGGCCCGCGGGACTTCTTCCCCAACCCGGCCTCGAAGGACCCCGAGTACCAGTTCAAGCTGGCCGCCGAAGCCGGCTACTCGGCCCTCGCCTGCCAGATCGGCATGGCCGAGAAGTACTACCCGGACTACGCTGGCGAGGTACCGCTGATCCTCAAGGTCAACGGCAAGACGGACATCCCCTCCTCGGCCAAGGCGCTCTCGACCTGCAACGCGACCGTCGAGGACGGCGTCCGGCTCGGCGCCGACGCGATCGGCTACACGCTCTACGTCGGCTCGCCCCGCCAGGACGAGGATCTCGCCCAGCTGCGCCAGGTCCGGCAGGACTGCGACCGCTTCGGGATGCCGCTGATCGTCTGGTCCTACCCGCGCGGCGAGGCGATCGACGCCAAGGGCGGCGCCGGCTCGTTCTACGCGATCGATTACGCGGCCCGCATGGCGATGGAGATGGGCGCCGACGTGGTCAAGCTGAACTACCCGAAGATCGACCCCGAGAACGACAAGAACGCCCAGCCCCCGTACAACGAGTTCGACGTGACCGCCGAAGAGGCGATGCGTCAGTGCGTCGAGTCGGCCGGCCGCTCTCTGGTGGTCCTCTCCGGCGGCTCGAAGACCGACGATGCCACCGTGCTCGGCCACACCAAGTCCGTCATGGACGCCGGTGGATCAGGCGTGATCTTCGGTCGCAACGTCTGGCAGCGTGAGTGGAGCGAGGCGCTCGAGATCATCGCCCAGATCAAGGAGACCCTGCTCGCCAACGTGAAGCGCACCCCGTAGTCCCGGGTGCCACGCAGTTTCAGACGTGCCTTGATGGGGGCGATCGCGGTTCTCGCGGTCGCCCTCGTTTATGAGCTGACGGGCTCGGGAGGGGACGAGACTTCCGCTCCTTCGAGTGATCCTGCCCTGGTCAAGGTCGACCGGGTGGTTGACGGCGACACCGCCAAGGTGTTCTACGCGGGTGAATCCGAGTACGTCCGCTACATCGGAATCGACACGCCGGAGTCGGTCAAGCCCCAGACGCCGGTCGAGTGCTACGGCGAGGAGGCGAAGCGTTTCAACGAAGAGCTGCTGGACCGCAACGCCCGGGTTCGGCTCGTCTTCGACCGCGAGAAGCGTGATCAGTACGGCCGTCTGCTCGCCTACGTGTATTCCGGGTCCACCCTGCTCCAGGCCGAGCTGCTGAAGCGGGGCTACGCGACCGTGCTCGAGGTGCCGCCCAACACCGCGCGGGCGGAGCAGTTCGCGAACTGGGAGGACGAGGCCCGCGAGCGCGGGCGCGGACTCTGGTCGGCCTGCTGAGCCAGCATCTCTGTGATCTGAGTCACAAAAATGTGAAGCGAGACTTGCGATCGGCCAATCATTTGCTACGGTGGCAAGACGGTCTGGTTACGGGAGTTCGCTTTCGCGCAGGCTGAACCTTTATGAGAATGCGTCAAAGCCTCAATCAGTTCGAAGCCGCTTTCGAACAGCAGAAAGTTCTCGAGCAGCGTCGTCGGGAGCAGCTTCGGAACCGAGCCGTACACCGCTCGCGTGCCCGCCGGGTATCGCGCTCCCAGCAGCAGGGCAAGGTGCGCTTCAGCGTGCTTGCCGTCTGCCTCATCGTGACCGTGGTCGTCGTGACCATCGCCATGTTCGAGGCCCTGCTCCTGGTCATGTCCTGACCCTCCCCGGCTCCCGGGGAGCGGACGCCGAGGACTCCCCACAGTCCCCGGGTCCCTGCGTGTCAGGCTTTTTCTGTTTCCACCTGTGCGCCCCGCTCGTCGATCACTTCCTTGCGGAAGACGTCGACTTCCCGCGGCGCGGTGATGCCGAGACGCACCTTGTCACCGGAAACGCCGAGAACCATGATCTCGACGTTCTCGCCGATGATGATGCTCTGTTCCTTTTTTCTGGTCAGTACCAGCATCAGACTCCATTCGACTTCATTGGTCGGTTCGTACCTAATAATAGGTATTCCTGCCGACGGCGCGGCAGAGATTCCTGAGACTACCCCGGAGCGCGCGATCCCAAGCGGGTCCAATAGACTCGGACACCGTTATGGCTCGTCGATCACTACGCCCCCAACTCAACCAGATTCGGGCCTGGGTCCGCCAGGGACGCACCGATGCCTGGATTGCCCACCAGCTCGAAGTGAGCGCCTCGGAACTGCGTGAGTTCCGCCGTCAGCACGACCTTTCCCCCGCCGATGACGGCGAGGGTGCACCCGAGGTGGATCTCCGCGACGAGATCGAGGCTGAAATCGAGGCCGCTGCGGCCGAGGAAGAAGCCGCCCGCGCCAAGGCCGAGGAAGAAGCGGCCGCTGCCGCCGCCGAGCGCGAAGCTCGCGGCGAGGACGAATCCAGCGATGCCGAGGGCCAGGACTCCGGCTCGGAAGACACCGAGACCGACGGCTCCGAGGCCGAGGGCCGCCCCAGGCGGCGTCGTCGCGGCCGCCGCGGCCGTCGCGGCCGGGGCGCCAACAACACGCTCGAAGGCACCTTCGATCACGGCGACGAGGGCTACGGGCTGTGGCTCGACCCGTCGATCCAGGACGTTCAGGCCTACACCGAGAACTGGGCCGGCAAGCGGGACGTAACGGTCACCGTCGAAGCCGACCAGATCATCATTCGTCGGGCCGGCGAGCCCGAGGAAGACTAAGAAGCCTCGATGTCGATTACGACTTTGCCCCCGGCGAAGTCGTAGGCGTCTTGGAGATGCTGCCAGAAGGCCGCGTCGATCAGGTCCTGGACGTCTGAGAGGCCGGGGTCGATTCCCGACAGGGTCATCGCCCAGTCGGTTCCCCGGCCGTACAGGTCGGCCAGATCGGCGGCGGTGAAGGTCGCCCCGAGGCGACGGCGCAGTTCCTCGCGGACCGGCACCGTGACGTCGTCACCGCGCAGTTCACCGGCGCGTTCGAGCTCGCGGAGCCGGTCGATGCCGGCCTCCCAGTTGAAGAGAGCGTTCTCAAGGGGATAGGCCACGGGAGGATGATCGCAGGCCGGGGATGTAGTTGTCCTCGGGCTCGAGCGCGCCGCATCGCCCAGGGTCGAGCGGCTCCGTGACCTTCCAGACGATGACCGGGCGGGCCGAATCCAGGATCGGCCGGACCACCACCTGCAGCGAGCGGTCGTTCAGGGCCCAGATCGTCTCGGGCGACTCCAGCGGTTCATGGTCGTCGTTGAAGTTGAGGTAGGGCGAGGTCACCAGGTAGTCCGGGTCGATCGCGTTGACCGCGCGGGCGAACTCCTCGCAGCTGCCGATCGCCTCGAATCCGCCGTGTGGGGCGTCCTTGCCCACGTAGACGACCTCGTTCGAGAGGTCCGGACCCCAGAACCCGTAGCCCTTGAAACCGGCGGTGGTGCCGGCCAGAGCGATCTTCGAGTCGGTGATCCCTTCCGCCCAGCGGTAGGGATCGGTCATCCCGGTGCTCTCGCCCCGCTCGAAATCGTGGTAGCGATGGTCGAAGTAGCTCCTCTGGATCGGCCAGGCCAGCAGCGCGAAGACGACCAGAGCCAGCGCACAGGCGGCAGCCAGAGGCGGCACGCCCAGGTACCCCGAGAGTCGCTCGCGACCGAACCAGGCGAGGGCCGGCAGCGCCACGAAGAGGAGGGCCAGGGCGATCCCGAAGTTTCTGCCCGGGGCCGAGACGACCGGGTCCGTGGCGGCGGTGCCGATGAAGAGCCCGACCAGCAGCAGGCTGAGAAGCAGGCGTGGCCAGCCGCGATCGAAGACGGACGAGAGTGGCACGACGACCGCCGCGAGGCCGAGCGCCGGGATCAGGAAGCGCAGGTTGATCGAGAACGCGGTCGGCGCCCCCTCCGGCCCGGCCGCGCCGAGCGGAGTGACCAGGTAGGCGATGATCGCCAGCAGGGCGATGCCTCCGTGGGTCCGGGTCAGGCGGCCGGGGCCCTTGTACATCACGAGGAAGAGGCCGATCAGGACCAGGCCGAGCAGCACCGGCCAGACGTGCCCGAAGCCCTGATTGAGGCCGGGCACGAAGTAGTCCTTCCAGACGGTCGTGTCGGTGAGGTAGTGAGCGACCGAGAAGTCCGGGCGGCCGAACTGCAGGCGCTCCGGCCCGGGCAGGCTGATCGGGCCGATCGAGGTGACCTGCGGCAGCGGGTTGCCGGCGTGGATCAGGTTGCGCAGGTACCACCAGCCGCCGCCGATCAGCGCTGGGACGAGCAGCACGGCGGTCGCCTTGAGGCGCTGGCCGCGGACCGTCGCGTAGATCACGGCGCAGGTGACCAGGAAGGCCGGGGCGAGGGCCGTGACCTTGGTTCCCGCGGCGAGCCCGATCGCCAGTCCGCCGGCCGCCATCGCCCAGTCGGGCGAGACCCGGCCCTGGGCTTCGCGCCCGGAAGCGGAGCGGTTCAGCATGATCGCCACCGCCGCGAGCACCAGCGCCGCCGCCATGACGTCGTTCTTGCCGGTGCCGGGCTCCCGGACCACCAGGGTGTGGGTGCCGAGCAGGACGGCGACCCCGAGCATGGTCAGGTGTGGCCGGCCGTAGGGCCGGCCGACGCACCAGGCGGACAGCAGCGCCAGGGCGAGCCAGCCGAGGTTGATGAAGATCGAGACGAAATCCCGGTCGGTCAGCACCATCCCGATCGCGTGGATGAGCTCCGAGTTCTGGGGGTAGAACCAGTTGGTGAAGACCGTCTCGGTGTGGAGGAACCCGGTGACCGACCCGGTGCGGGCGATGTCCGCCGCGAACGGCATGTGGTACCAGACGGAGTCGAAGTTGGTGATGCCGTGGTCGAGGTTGTAGGAGGTGAAGGCCCCCCACTGTGCGAAGACCGCGAAGACGGCCAAAGCGGCAACGGCCTGGCCCCGGGCCGAGACCATCGGCGAAGGTGGCGCCGGGTCATCCGGGCCGGCCGGGCGCGGCGGCAGCCACAGCCAGGTGGCCCCGGCCAGCACCCCGAGCAGGATCACCAGCGGGAAGGTCTCGAGCAGCCCGAACAGCCCCAGCAGCTCGGCCGAGGCGACCAGCACGCCGACCGCGGTCACCGCCTCGACCAGCCGCCCCGGGGCGCCGGTGTATCCGGGCAGCAGCCGGGACCGGAGACGCCAGGCGATGAAGCCCGCGAAGAAGCCGACCAGCAGCAGGTGGACCAGCCCGGAGAGGAACTCGGGGAAACTCATCCGCGGCCCCCGCCGAGGCCTACTTGACGCCGTTTACGACCCAGGCCTCTTCGTCCGGGCCGATCATGCCCTGACGCCGGGCCTCGCGCTTCAGCGTGGCGTCGCTGCGGGCCCGCCTGACCTGTCGCTCCAGCATGTCGTGCTCGGCCTGGGCCTGGTGCAGGCGCACCTTGGTCTGCCCGGCCAGGCGATAGGTGTGAATGGCGTTCCAGACCGGCTTGATCATCGCCACGACCAGGACGACGATCACGATCGCGAAGACGACCCGCCCGAAGCGGTCCCAATGGATCCGTCCGGCCCCGGGTTTCCCGGCGTTCCGCCGGGGGGCGGGCCGACGCCTCGGGCGCCGGGCCTCGCCGTAAGTCTGGGCACGTGCTGACACGTCCGACCCTTCTAGGCCGGACGGTCATCTCCTTCAACGACCTCGCTTGAGGACTGAGGTTCCACCGAACCGGGCCTTTTCGCCCAGCTCCTCCTCGATCCGGAGCAGCCGGTTGTACTTGGCGACCCGGTCCGAGCGCGAGGGAGCCCCGGTCTTGATCTGCCCGGCCCCGGTCGCGACCGCCAGGTCGGCGATCGTGGTGTCCTCGGTCTCACCGGAGCGGTGCGAGATGACGGCGGTGTAACCGGCGTCGGCGGCCATCCGGATCGCCTCCAGGGTCTCGGTCAGGGTGCCGATCTGGTTGACCTTGACCAGGATCGAGTTGCCGACCCCGAGCTCGATGCCGCGCTTGAGGCGGGCCGGGTTGGTCACGAAGAGGTCGTCGCCGACCAGCTGGACCGAGCCGCCGAGCTTCTCGGTGAGCAGCTTCCAGCCGTCCCAGTCCTCCTCGTCCATGCCGTCCTCGATCGAGACGATCGGGAAGCGCTCCGCGGCGCTCTGCCAGTAGGCGGCCATCTCTTCGGGGCTGAGGTCGCGGTTCTCGTGCTCGAGGAGGTAGACGCCGTTCTCGAAGATCTCGCTGGTCGCCGGGTCGAGCGCGATGAACACTTCCTCGCCGGGCTTGTAACCGGCCGCCTCGATGCCCTCGATCAGCATCTCCAGGGCCGCCTCGTTGGAGGAGAGGTCGGGCGCGAAGCCACCCTCGTCGCCGACCGCGGTGGCCAGCCCGTGGCCGGAGAGGATCTTCTTCAGCGAGTGGAACACCTCGGTCCCGACCCGCAGGCACTCGGAGAAGCTGGCCGTGCCGGCCGGCATGACCATGAACTCCTGGAAGTCGACCGAGTTGTCGGCGTGGGCGCCGCCGTTCAGCACGTTCATCATCGGCACCGGCAGCAGCGAGGGGTCTGACTCGCCGTACATGTCACCGAGGTAGCTGTAAAGCGGGCGGTTCTCCATCGCAGCCGCGGCGCGAGCGGCGGCGAGCGAGACGCCGAGGATGGCGTTGGCGCCGAGCCGGCCCTTGTTGTCGGTGCCGTCGAGCTCGATCATCAGCTTGTCGAGGCCGGCCTGATCGGTCACGTCGAAGCCGAGCAGGGCGTCGCGGATCTCGCCGTTCACGTTGGCGACCGCCTGGGTCACGCCCTTGCCGAGGTAGGCCTCGCCGCCGTCCCGCAGCTCGACCGCCTCGAACTCACCGGTCGAGGCGCCGGAGGGAACCGCGGCGCGACCGACGTAGTCGTTTTCGAGGGTTACCTCGACCTCGATCGTGGGGTTGCCCCGAGAGTCGAGGATCTGGCGTGCGTGGACGGCTTCGATGGTGCTCATTTGGCCGCCCAGTCTACTTTTGAAGCGCCTCCGCGTGACGTTCGGCCTCGGCCCTCAGGGCCAGCTCGGGGTCCACCCCGCGCCGCCGGGCCTCGGCGACCGCCTCCCACAGCAGGCGCCCGACCTCGGCCTCGTCGGCTTCGAGGTCTGGGTTCTGCGCGGCCGCATTGGCGGGCCGCTCCTCGGGATCGAGCTTCCACTGCACCTTGTTCGCGTAGATCAAGGCCGGCAGGGCCGGCTTCTTCCAGTCCTTCTCGGACTTGCGGCCCTCCACGTCCCGCTTGATCTCGTCCCACTGGCGACGCACGTCGTCAGCCGTCTCGATGCCTTCGGCCGCCTCGCGCTCCTCCGGCGGGTAGACGTGCGGGTGGCGGCGGATCAGCTTGTCGGTCAGCTGGCCCGCGATCTGGGCCAGGTCGCCCTCACCGCGCTCCTCGAGCAGCAGCGAGAGGAAGACCACCTGGAAGAGCACGTCGCCGAGCTCGTCGCGCATCGCCGCGTCGTCGCCCTCACGGGCGGCCTCGGCCAGCTCGTAGGCCTCCTCGACCGTGTGGGGCACGATCGAGCGCGCGTCCTGCTCACGGTCCCACGGGCATTTCTCGCGGAGCTCCCGCGTTACCCGATCGAGCCGTTCCAGGGCCCCGGCGAGCTCGCCGGCTTCCATGCTCTATTGACCGGCCGCGGCGCCGAGCTGGCTCAGGTCAACCCCGTTGGCCCCGGCCGCACCGCCGGCGTCCGCCTTCGAATCCGAAGGCTGAACCGGCCGCTGCGGCAGGTTCTGGGTCTGGCCGAGCAGGGCGCCCGAAGCGGCGTTGCCGCCCGGGGACATCGGCTTCGGCAGCTCGATCGGTGCCGGGCAGCTCAGGTCCGCATCCTTGCCGGCGCCGGCCTCGAAGCACTTGGGATCAGCCGATTCGAGACGGCCGTCACCCTCGAAGTTGTCGCAGCGGGAGACCGTGTACTCGGACTCGCAGAAGGTGCGCGAGCGCCACTTCGAGTTGTAGTCGGCCACGAAGTCGCTCATCGCCTGCTGCTGCAGAGTCGGCAGCAGCTGCTGGGTGATCTGGTCGCGGACCTCGTCCAGCGGCTTGGTCTCCTTCGGCGTCACCTTGGTGACCCGGAAGACGTAGAACTGCTTGCCGGCCTGGATCGGGCCTTCGATCTGCCCGGTCGCGGCGCCCATGATTTCCTTGCCGGCGGGGTCGGGGAAGGCGCCATCGGTGGCCACGGTCTTGCCGCCCTCGCTCTTGCTGCTGTGAACCGAGAGCTTCTTGGCGACCTTGGCGAAGTCATCGTCGCTCGGGTCGTCGCCGAGCTCCTGGATCGCCTTCTCCGCGTCGGCCTTCTTGTCGGTCACGATCAGGCGGATGTCACGGGTCTCCGGCGTGGTGAAGCTCTGTTTGGAGGTCTCGTAGAAGGTCTCGACCTCCGAGTCCGGAACGGAGCTGACCGACTTGGTGATCTGGTCCTGGATCTTGCGGCTCAGCACCTGCAGCCGGACCCGGTCACGGACCTCGTCGAGGGTGAAGCCGCTGGTCTTGAGGAAGTTCTGGAATGCCTTCGCGGTCTGGAACTGCTGCTTCTTGATCGTCGCGAGCTCATTGGCGATCTCACGGTCGGTGGCCGTGATGCCGAGCTCGTCGGCTTCGCCGGTCAGCCAGGCCTGATCGAGCAGGTCGTTGATCGCGGCTTCCTTGACCTGGTCGTACTGGGCATCGCCCGGCTTCGGCGCCGACTTGAGGCCGCCGCGCTTCCAGGTCTGCAGGAAGGACCGGTTGTAGTCCTCCGAGGTGATGTTGCCCTTGCCGTCGGGAACGTCATGAACGGTGATGATGTCTCCGCTTTCGACGCCAGCCTTGCTGACCCCCTGCGCGATCGCGATGCCCGCGAACAGGAGGACCAGAATGGCCCCGAAAACAACCAACCCGAATTTGCGTGCCCCGCTCATGCAGTGACTCCTCCTCTGAAGGTCATTGGCTAACCGCTGAATTTACGACTGGCGGAGCATACCCACATCGGCCAGCGCGCGGCCCAGATCGGACACGGTTGCGAGTCGTTTACCGGGCTCGTTTTCCACTCTGACCGCCAGTTCGTGGCTCCGCCACTCGTACAGCGATCCGGGCACATCCTCCCGGATCCTCGCCGCGGCCTCGGAATCCAGCTCGATCCCGGTGACGGTGAGCTTGCCACCGCGGAACTGGACCTGCTCGGCCCCGACCGATCCGAGGTCGATCCGCGCCTGCTGGAGCGTGATCAGGTTCTCGACCTCGTCCGGCAGCGGCCCGAAGCGATCGACCATCTCGTCCGTGATCTGACGCAGCTCGCCGGGCCGGCGGGCCGCCGCGATCCGGCGGTGGATGTCGATCTTGGCCGCCTCGAACGGCACGTAGGCGGCCGGCAAGTAGGCATCGACCCCGATGTCGAATCGCACCGGTTCGGGCTCGGTGACCGCCTCGTCGCGACCGGCCAGTTCCGCGACCGCCTCGTCGATCAGCTGGCAGTAGAGCTCGAAGCCGACCGCGGCGACGTGACCCGACTGCTCGTCACCGAGCAGGTTGCCGGCCCCGCGGATGTCGAGATCACGCATCGCGATGCGGAAGCCCGAGCCGAGCTCGGTGTGGTCGGCCAGCGTGGCCAGGCGGGTCGAGGCATCCGCGGTCAGCGACTCCTCGGAGGGGTAGAGCAGGTAGGCGAAGGCACGCTCACGAGACCGGCCGACCCGGCCCCGGATCTGGTACGCCTGGGCCAGGCCGAGGTGATCGGCCCGGTCGACGATCAAGGTGTTGGCCGCGGGGATGTCGATGCCGGACTCGATGATCGTGGTCGCGACCAGCACGTCGGCGTCACCGCGCAGGAAGTTGAGCATCGCTGCTTCCAGCTCCGAGTCCTCCATCTGCCCGTGGGCGACCTGGGCCCGGACCCCGGGGACCAGGGCCCGCAGGCGCTCGGCCGCGTCCTCGAGGCTCTCGACCCGGTTGTGCAGGAAGAAGACCTGACCCCTGCGGTCGATCTCACGCTTGATCGCGCGTTCGACCAGCTGCTCGTCCCAGGGGCCGACGTAGGTGCGGACCGGACGGCGGCCCTCGGGCGGGGTCTCGATCACCGAGATGTCCCGCAGGCCGGACATCGACATCTGGAGAGTCCGTGGGATCGGGGTGGCCGACATCGAAAGCACGTCGACCTTCAACTTCATCTGGCGCAGCAGCTCCTTCTGCTTGACCCCGAAACGCTGCTCCTCGTCGACCACGATCAGGCCCAGATCCTTGGCCCGCACGTCACGCGAGAGCAGCCGGTGGGTGCCGATCAGGACATCCACCTTGCCTTCGCCCCAATCGGCGATCACCTGTTTGACGTCGGCCGGCTTGCGGAGCCGGCTGACCCCGTCGACCCGGAAGGGCAGGTCGGCCAGGCGCTCACGGAAGGTGCCGAGGTGCTGCTGGGCGAGGATCGTGGTCGGCGCGAGGATCATCACTTGCTTGCCGTCCGAGGCCGCCTTGACCGCGGCCCGGATCGCGACCTCGGTCTTGCCGTAGCCGACGTCACCGCAGACCAGGCGGTCCATCGGCTGTTCCGACTCCATGTCCGCCTTGACCGCTTCGATCGCCTCGATCTGATCGGCCGTCTCGCGCCACGGGAAGTTCGCCTCCAGCTCCATCTGCCACTCGGAGTCGGGGCTGAAGGAGTGCCCCTTGCGGGTCCGGCGCTCGGCGTAGAGGTTGACCAGCTCACCGGCGATCTCCGAGGCGGCGCCACGGGCGCGGGCCTTCATGTTCAGCCACTTCTTGCCGCCCAGGGCCGAGAGGGTCGGGGTGCCGGCGCCGCCCGAGTACCGGGAGAGCTTCGCGAACTGATCGGTCGGCACGTAGACCCGGTCCTCGCCCTTGTACTCGAGGTAGAGGTAATCCCGGGTGATGCCGCCGACCTCGCGGGTCTCGAAACCGGCGAAGCGGGCCACGCCGTGGTCCTCGTGGACCACGTGATCGCCGACCCGCAGCTCCGAGAAGGTGAGCCGGCCGCGGACCGCCTCCGGGGCGCGCTCGTCGGCCCGCCGGCGGCGGTTGAGCAGGCGGCGGAACGGCAAGACCGCGAGTTTGGTCCCCGGTGAGACGAAGCCCTCGCTGAGCCGCGCCTCGACCAGGCTCACGCCGGGGTCAGCCGGGAACGGGCCCCGGTCGACGATCTTCGTCTCGAGCCGGTCGAAGCCGTAACGGGCCCGCTCGGCCTCACCTCTCGAATCAAAGGCGACCACGGTGCGGTAGCCGGCCTCGACCAGCTTGCGGAGCTCCGCCTCGGCCTCTTTCAGGTTGCGGGCCGGGGTCTCGGCGCTCATCGCCCGGAGTGCCTGCTCGCCCTCCCCCGGGCGGGTCAGGACCAGCGCCGCACGATCGTTCAGGGGGCCGGCAACATCCTCGTAGAGGTGCCGCGCGTCATCGGCGTGCATCGCCGTGGTCACGTCCTCCCAGTGATCCTTCAGGGCCGGCTCGATCTCCTCGTCGGCGGCGAGGATGACCGCCGCCGCCTCGGGGATCAGGTCCAGCGGCGCCCGGAACTGGTCCAGCGGCAGGGCCTCGGTCAGGTCGAGGTCGGTCTCGTTCTCACGGGCCTCGGCGATCGCCAGCGCGGCCAGCTCGCGGTGGTCGACGTCCAGCTCGGCGGCCGGTGAGAGCTCGATCGTCTCGGCCTGTCCGAGCGAGCGCTGGGTGAAGGTGGAGAACCAGCGCATCGACTCGATCTCGTCACCGAAGAAGTCGATCCGGGTGGCCCGGTCCTCGGTGGCGGAGAAGACGTCGAGGATGCCGCCTCGGACCGCGAACTGGCCGCGCTCCTGGACCTGGTCGACCCGTTCGTAGCCCGCCGCGACCAGATCGGCGGCGATCTGCGAGGGGTCGTGCTCCTCACCGACCGCGAGCTGGAAGCCGGCCGGCCTGAGCGAGGCGTCCGGGACCGACTCGGCCAGGGCGATCGCGCTGGCCACGACCACCGGGGGCCGGCCTTCGTCGCGGCCGAAGGAGTCGAGCGCATCGATCCGCAGGCCGGTCAGGTGCGGCGGCGGGGTGACCTGAGAGGCGTAGCCGGTGCCACGCGACGGGTAGGAGCGCACGGTCCGCTCGCCGAGGAAGGCGCCGAGCGCGGCGGCCATCTCCCGGGCGGAACGGTCATCTGGAGTGACGATCAGCGCGGGCCGGTCCGCGAGGCCGAGGTCATCTTCGAGCAGCGCCGCGATCAAGGCCGGGCGCAGGGTTGCCGAGACTTCGGCGCGGACCGCGCCGCCCGCTTCCGCTTCGCGCGCCGCCGCCGAAAGCCGGGCGATCCGCTCATCCTCGAGCAGCAGGTCGATTGTCGGGCGCAGAGACACGGCCATCAATCAAACAACAAATCCGGGGGCGATCACCCACCGATTAGGTGGGTGATCGCCCCCGGAACCTCTTAGTGTACGTAACGTACAGTTACGCGTACTCTATTGTTTGCGTAGTTGCCCCGCCGGGCTGCTGTCAGCCGGGGAGGTTTGCCACGGACTGGTCCGGGACGGTTTCGCCGGCGACGGTGGCGGCGCGGGAAATCGGGTGCGGGTGGTCGAGCAGGCCGTCCGGGTCGACCGCCTCGTAGAGCTCGGCCAGGCGAGTGAGCGTCTCGGGCTCATAGGCCGCGGTGCGGCCGTTGCGGCAGCGCATGAAGTTGAAGTACGAGCGGCCGCGACCGAAATCG
Source organism: Solirubrobacterales bacterium (assembly GCA_044464425.1). Taxonomy (GTDB): domain Bacteria; phylum Actinomycetota; class Thermoleophilia; order Solirubrobacterales; family 70-9; genus 67-14. Next base: position 33,539 of record JBIQLL010000006.1, read on the forward strand.
GAGAGCACGTCGACCGCGTACCCCATCGAACCGGCTGCCTCAGGGGCGCCGACCACGAAGAGCGAGTACTCACCGTCGATCCGGTCCATGGCGCCACCGCCCGGCGCCGTCCTCCCGAGGGCGCCACCGAGGTGACGCAGCTCGACCATCATCGCGCCGCAGCCGGTCTCCGGCTGCGCGAACTCGGCCGCCAGCTGCACCGCCTCCGGGGGGAGCTGATCGAGCAGCACGTGCTCATAGACATCCGGCGGGCCGGCCGGGTCGATCTCCGGGTCCGTGTACTCGCCCATGAAGGCGACCGGGTCGGTGTCACGGACCGTGTTCATCATCGGGTTCAGGTCGGTCAGCGGCGCCAGGATCCCGGCCAGCTCCCCGATCGCGCGCGGCGCGGTGACCAGGATCGCGGCGAGCGCGGGGCCGTCCGGGAGCTGGACCATGCGCACCGCGCTGGTCACGTCATCGGGGATCTGACGGGTCCAGGCGGCCCAGGTCCCGACCACCCGTTCGGCGTCCTCGATCGGCCAGGCCAAAGCTCCGCCGGCCATGTGAGGCACCGGGGTCAGATCAACCTCCAGGGTGGTGATCACCCCGAAACCGCCACCGCCGCCGCGCAGCGCCCAGAAGAGATCCGGGTCCGAGGAGGCGTCGATCCGGCGGATGTGACCCTCGGGAGTGACCAGCTCCGCGGCGCGGATCGCGCTGCAGCCCAGGCCCAGGTACCGGGACATGAAACCGATCCCGCCACCCATCATGTAGCCGGTGACCCCGACCGAGGAGGCCGAGCCGAAGGGGGCGGTCAACCCGTGCTCGCCGGCCGCCGCGAGCAGCCGGGTCCATTGCGCCGCACCGCCGACCCGGGCGACCCGGTCGGCCGGATCGACCTCGACCTGGTCGAAGGCGCTCATGTCCAGCAGCAACCGCTCCGAGGTGTCGCCGATCGGCGAGATCCCGTGCCCGGTCGAGAAGACGACCACCCGGCGGTTCGTCCGCCGAGCCTCTTCCAGCGCCTGGGCCACTTCTTCGGGGGTTTCCGGCGCCAGGCGGGCCGCCGCGGGCAGAACGTTGATCAGCGAAGTTGACATGGCTGGCAGAATTCCGGCCACACGTTGCATCGAGATTGCGACGAAATGACAGGCACCTTGCGATGACAGACCGGATAACGCTCTGCGGTCGGCTGACGGTCAGCTGGGATGGGGATGAGCTGGGTGAGTCCCTGCCCGGGCGCCAGGGGCGGATCCTGTTCGCCTACCTGACGTTGAACCGGGACCGGCCGGTCCGCCGCGACGAGCTGGTCGAGGCACTCTGGGCCGACGAGGGCCTGCCGAGCGGCGGCGAGTCGCTGCTGGCGCCCCCGCTCTCGCGCCTGCGCAAGGCGCTCGGCCCGGGCCGGCTCGAAGGCCGCTCGGAGCTCGGCCTGAGTCTCGACGACAAGGTCTGGATCGACTGGGAGGTCGCCCAGCGTGGAATCGAGACCGCCCGGGCCCGCGAGGACGAGGGCCGGCACCGCGAGGCCTTCGAGGCGGCCGAAGAGGCCGACCGGATCCTCGCCGGCGGTCTGCTGCCGGGCCTTGAGGCGAGCTGGATCGACGAGTACCGCAACCAGCTGGACGATCTGCGCCTGCAGGCCCTCGAGCTGATCGCCCGGGCCGGCAGCCGGCTGGGCGACGTCGAACGGGCCCGGGCCGAGCGCGCCGCCCGCACGGCGGTGGATGCCGCCCCGTTCCGCGAGTCGGCCCGCACCGCCCTGATCACGGTGATGGAGGCCCAGGGCAACATCGCCGAGGCACTCCGCGCCTACGAGGAGTTCCGGGTCCTGCTGCGCGACGAGCTCGGGACTTTCCCGGCGCCGGAGCTGAACGCGATTCACGAGCGACTGCTGAACGCCCATGAGGGAAGCGCCGAACCCGCCGAGGCCGGCGGCGAGACCGCGGCGGTAGACGAGGTGCGGGCTGCGGCTCCGGCCCGCTCGGCCGCGCGCCAGGCCTCACCGGAAGAGATCGGCCGACTGATCGATCCGCGGATCACCGAGATCGAACTGGTCGGCCGGGAGAGCATCCTCGAACAGCTGGGCGATGAGCTCGACCTGGCCGTGGCCGGCGACCTGCGGATCGCCCTGCTGGCCGGCGAGGGCGGGATCGGCAAGACCCGGATCGCGGCCGAGCTGGCGGCAGGGCGGGATGACATCACGGTGCTCTACGGGCGGTCCGAGCCGGATGAGGTCCGCCCGTTTCGGATCTGGTCCGGCCTGCTCCGCTCGGCGATGCGCCAGGCCGGGGACATCGATCCGGCCGAGATCGTCGGCGGCGACGGGCCGACGCTCGCGCGCATCCTGCCGGAGCTGGTCCGCAGCATGGAGCTGCCGGCGCCCGGCCCGGCCGGTGACCTCGAATCCGAACGGCGGGCGCTGTTCGGCGCCGTGATGCGGATGATCGGCCGCCTGACCGCGCGACGCCCGCTGCTGATCGTGCTCGACGACCTGCACTGGGCCGACCGCTCGACCCTGATGCTGCTGGCCAGCCTGGCCGGCGACAACCCACCCGGCGGGGTGCTGGCGCTGGGGATCTACCGGGACAACGAGCTGCCGGCCGACAGCCTCCTGCCCGAGACCCTGACCAACCTGCAGCGACGGCTGCCGACCCTGAAGCTCGAGGTCGAGGCGCTGGACACCGAGGACGTGGGCGAACTGGTCGCCGGCCGGCTCGACCGGGGCCTCGCCCCGGCGCTTCACGACCAGACCGGCGGCAACCCGTTCCTCATCGAACAGCTGGTCCGCCACCTGAACGAGACCGGCACCGATGACCCCGGTGACGCCCCGGCCGAGGTCCGACAGATCATCACCCAGCGGGTCGGCCGCCTGCCGGAGGGCGGCCCGGAGCTGCTCCGGCGGGCGGCGCTGATCGGACGCGACTTCGACCTGCAGATCCTGATGGCGACGACGAGCCTGGACGAGGACGGGGCGATCGACCTGCTCGACTCGGCGGTGAGCGCCGGGCTGATCGACGAGTCGACCACGGTTCCCGGCCGGTACTCCTTCGTGCACGCGCTGCTCCGCAGCACCCTCGAAGACGAGCTGAGCCTGACCCGGAGGGCGGTCGTCCACCGGGAGATCGGCGAAGCGATCGAACGGCAGACCAGCAGCCGACCGGAGCGCCGGGTCGGCGAGAAGGCCTGGCACTTCACCCAGGCCGGACCGGCCGAGGCCGACCGGGCGATCCACTGGGCGGCCCAGGCCGCCGAGCAGGCGGAGGGACGGCTCGCCTACGACGAGGCGGTCGATTTCTACGCGGGAGCGATCGCCACAGCCCGGGCCGACGAGCCGGTTGACCAGGCGCTGCTGGCCCGGCTGTTGCTAAGCCAGGCGAAGGCCCAGTGGAAGAACGGCGCCCTGCAGGCCGCCGGTGACACCTTTCTCGAGGCGGCCCGGGCGGCGCGCGAGTCCGGCCTGCCGGAACTGGCGGCCCAGGCGGCGATCGGCAGCCGCTGGGGTGGCTGGGACGCCTTCGACTCCGACATGGCGGCCCAGCTGACCCTGATGCGCCAGGCGCTCGAAAGCCTGCCGCCGGTCGACAGCCCGCTCCGGGCGGAGCTGATGGCGATGCTCGGCCACGGTCTCTATTACGGGAGCGGCAAGGCGGCGGAAGCCCGCGAGCTGGCCGACCAGGCGCTGGCGATGATCGGGCGCTGCGCCGACGCGGAAGCGGAGCTCGCGGTGATCCAGGCGACCGCCTTCCGCCGCTGGGAGCCGCCGAACCTGACCGAGCGGCTCCCCGCCTCGGAACGAATGCTGGAGCTGGCCGAGAGCATCGATGATCACGAGCTGATCGGCCAGGCCCTGGTCTCGCGACAGCTCTCGCTGCTGAATGTCGGCCGGGGCGCCGAGGCGGAGGCCGATCGCAGCCGCCACTACGCGATGAGCGAGACGCTCCCCCAGCTGCGGGTGACCTCAAAATCGATGCGGGCCGCCTCCTGGTTCATGACCGGGGACTGGCAGGACGGAGAGGAGCTGGTCCGGGAACTCGAGGAGGAGGGCATGCCGCGGGCCGCCGCCTTGCTGATCGAGGACGCCCTGCGGTTCATGGTCCGGGCCCAGCAGGGTGCCCTGGCTGAGCACCTCGGCCGGCTGGAGCTCTTCGAGGCGGGTGCCAAGGGCTGGGAGATGTGGCCGACCTGGCGCATGGGGCTGTTGCTGGCGAAGGCGCAGGCCGGGCAGCTCGACGAGGTCCGCGAGACGATCGCGGAGATCGGTTACGACGGGCTCGATGACACCAAGGACTTCAACAACACGCTGCTGCCGTTCTGCGCGGTCGGCAACCTGCTGGCCGGCGAGATCGATGACGAGCGCGGCGCGGGCAAGCTGATCGAGCTGCTGAACCCGTACAGCGGCGAGTGGATCATCATCGCCCGGATCGGATCGACGCTCGGCCCGGTCGACATGCATCTCGGCGAGCTCCACCTGCTGCTCGGCGAGCACCGGGAGGCGGCCACCGCGCTGGAGCGGGCGCTGGTCAGCTGTGAGGCGATGGACGCCGTGCCCTACCTGGCCCGGACCAGGCTGGCTCTGGCCGCCGCTTTCGAGGCGATGGGAGACCCGGACGGCACCGAGCGCCGGCTGGAGCTCCGCCACGAGGGCGAGGAAGTCGCCAGGAGGCTCGACATGCAGGCGATCCTGAGGCGGCATCTCGGATAGTTTGCGCGCGTGGCGACTCCCGAAATAACGGTCTGCGGCCGACTCACCGTGACCTGGGACGGAGAGTCGCTGGAAGGGGAGTTGCCGGGACGGCAGGGGCGGATGATCTTCGCCTATCTCGTACTCAACCGCTCCCGGCCGGTCCGCCGGGACGAGTTGGTCGAGGCACTCTGGGCCGATGAGGGCCTACCCAGCGGCGGCGAGGCGCTGCTCGCCCCGCCGCTCTCACGACTCCGCAAGGCGCTCGGCCGCGACCGCCTTGCCGGCCGCACCGATCTCTCTCTGAATCTGGGCGACGAGGCCTGGATCGATTGCGAGGCGGCTCAGGAGCAGCTGGCAGCGGCGCAGGAGGTGAGCGGCGACCCCCGAGCCGTCGGCGAGCGGCTGACCGACGGCTGGCAGGCGGCGCGGGAGGCGGCCCGGATCTTCGAAGGGGGTCTGCTGCCGGGGCTCGAGGCACGCTGGATCGAGGAGCACCGGACGTACTTCGAGGAGCTGCGGCTGAGGTCCCTGGAGACCGTCGCCCGGATCGGCACGCGGCTGGGACCGAGCGAACGGGTCCAGGCGGAGCGGGCGGCTCGCCACGCGGTCGAGGCCTCGCCCTTTCGCGAGTCGGCCCGGGCGGCCCTGATCGAGGTGCTCGAGGCTCAGGGCAACATCGCCGAGGCGCTCCGCGCGTACGAGGAGCTGCGGGTGCTGCTGCGCGAGGAGCTCGGCACCTTCCCCGCCCCGGAACTGAGCGCCATCCACGAACGGCTGCTGAACGCGCACGAGAATCCGAAGGAGGCGCCCCGACCCGCCTCGGCCACGGCCGGGCCGCCGGCCAGCTCGCAGCTGATCGGCCGGGAGATCGACCCGCGGATCGGCCAGGCCCGGCTGGTCGGCCGTGAACCGATCCTTCAGCAGCTGAAGGGCGAGCTGGATCTGGCCACCGCGGGGGAGTTGCGGATCGCGCTGCTGGCCGGTGAGGGCGGGGTCGGCAAGACCCGGCTCGCGGCGGAGCTGGCGGCCAGCCGCGAGGACGTGATCCCGCTTTACGGCCGGGCGGAGCCGGACGAGGTCCGGCCGTTCAGCATCTGGTCCGGGCTGCTCCGTTCCGCGGTGCGCCAGGTCGGCGACGTGGATCCAGCCGAGATCGTCGGCGGCGACGGGCCGACGCTGGCCCGGCTGCTGCCGGAGCTGAACCGCCGCATGAACCTGCCCGCGCCCGGGCCCACCTCCGACCTCGAGTCCGAGCGCCAGGCGCTGTTCGGCGCCGTGATGAGGATGATCGGCCGGTACTCGGCCCGCCAGCCGATGCTGATAATCCTCGATGACCTGCAGTGGGCCGACCGCTCGACCCTGCGGCTGCTGGCCAGCCTGGCCGGTGACAACCCGCCCCGGGGCATCCTCGCGCTCGGCATCTACCGGGACACCGAACTGCCGCCGGACAGCCGGCTGCCGGAGACCCTGACCCGCCTCCAGCGGCGCCTGCCGACCACCCGCCTCCAGGTGGAGGCGCTCGACCAGGACGAGGTCAGGAGCCTGATCTCGGGACGTCTCGACGAGGATCTCGCGGCACTCGTCCACGACCAGACCGGTGGCAATCCGCTCTTCATCGAACAGCTGGTCCGGAACCTCGAGGAGTCCGGCGAGTCCCGTCCCGCCTCGGTGCCGACCGAGATCCGGGACCTGATCTCGCAACGGGTCGCTCGCCTGCCGGAAGGCGGCCCGGGGCTGCTGGGGCGGGCGGCCCTGATCGGTCGCGACTTCGACCTCCGCCTGCTCCAGCAGACCACCACCGAGGACGAGGACCTGATCATCGAGCTGCTCGACGCCGCCGTCGCCGCGGGCCTCCTGGACGAGTCGAACTCGGTCCCGGGCCGTTACTCGTTCGTCCACGCCCTGGTGCGGAGCGCGCTCGGCGAGAGCTTCAGCCTGACCCGCCGCGCCGCGATCCACCGCCAGATCGGCGAGGCGATCGAGCATCGGGGGCAGGGGCAGTTCGGCGGCCAGCGGGAGCGGGACCTGCCGGCGCTCGCCTGGCATTTCGCTCAGGCCGGACCGACCGAAGTCGACCGGGCGGTCCACTACGCCACCCGGGCGGCGGAGCAGGCCGAGGAACGCCTGGCCTACGACGAGGCGGTCGACTTCTACGACGGCGCGATCGCCGCCTGCCGGGCCGACGAGCCGATCGACCAGGGCCTGCTGGCCGAGCTCCTGATCAGCCGGGCCGAGGCCGAGTGGCGGATGGGGCGTCTGCCCCAGTCCGGCGCGACCTTCGTCGAGGCGACCGAGGCAGCGCGGGAGTCCGGCCTGGCGGAGCCCTTCGCCCGGGCCGCGAACGGGGTCAGCTGGGGCAGCTGGGAGACCTTCGACGACATCCGGGACACGCCGATCTCGCTGCTCGCCGAGGCGCTCGAGATCCTGCCGCCCGGCGACAGCGCGCTGCGGGCCGAGACGATGGCCAACCTGAGCCATCTCAAGTACTTCAGCGGCGACCCGGACGGGGACGCGACCGAGATGAGCGCCGAGGCGATCGCCATGACCGACCACCTGGGGGACGAGGTCTTCTTCCGGGTGGCGGTCTCCCTCCACTACTACCTGCTGCAGAGCACGACGCCCGAGTACCGGATCGAGGCGGCCAACCGGGCCGTGCGGATCGCCGAGGCCTCGGCGGACCGGGAGGATCTCGGCGAGGCCCTGGCCCTGCGGGCGGTGATGCTGACCAACGCCGGCCGGGGCGCCGAGGCGGCAGCCGACATCGCCGGCCACGGCGCGCTCAGCGCCACCCTGCCGCAGATCAGGAGCACCAATTACTCGCTCCGGGCTTCCCGCTGCTTCCTGGAGGGACGGTGGGCCGAGGGCGAGGCGATCACCCAGGACTGCCTGAACGGCGGGCATCTGACCCCTTCGGCCCGGATCGCCGTGCTCGACGCGATGCACTACATGGACTACGCCCACCGGGGACGGCTGGGCGAGGCGATCGAGGTGATCGAGGTGGAGGCCGAGGTGGCGAGATCATGGAGCGTCTGGCCGGCCTGGGAGACCGGTCTGGCTCTCGCCTACCTCCAGGCCGGAGAACGCGAAAAGGCCGAGCAACAGCTCGAGACCATCGATTTCGAGAAGCTGGCCACGATCGATCGAATGGAGCTGCTGCGGCCGGTCTTCTGCGGCGTCGCGACGATGCTGCTGACCGAGACGGGGGATGTCGAGCGGGCCTGCCTGCTGACCGACCTGATCGAGGAGATGGATGACCTCTGGTCCATCTTCGGGCCGGGAGCCCCGACCTTCGGACCCCGCAGCCTGCTCCGGGGCGAGATGTATCTGGTCCAGGGCCGTGACCGGGAAGCCGCGACCGCCCTCGAGAACGCGATAGTCACCTGCGAAGAGATGACCGCCCGGCCCTTCCTCGCCAGGGCTCAGCTGGCCCTGGCCGAAGCCCTCCACCGCCTGCAAGACCCGGACGGCCCAAACCGCACCAAAGAGCTACACGACAAAGGCCTGGCCACCGCCCAGGAGCTGGGCATGGCCCCCCTCCTCACCCGTTACGCGTAACTTTCAATGAAGCCCCGGGCCGGAAGCCTGCCACTCCACCTGGCCCTTTCCTTCAGCCGCTGAGCGGCCTTCGATGTCGTCCCACTGGTGGAGCATGCGCTTCAGGCGGGCGACGCCCTCGGGGTCGTGGGCGGCGATGCGGCCGGCCAGCTCGAGGGCGGTGTTCTCGGTTGCGGCACCGGGCGCGATCTGGTTGACCAGGCCGATCCGCAGGGCCTCGTCGACCTTGACCGTGTTCGAGGAGAGCAGCAGGTACTTGGCGTGGCTGAGACCGCAGAGGGTGACCAGGCGGGCCGGGCCCACGGGTACGCCCAGCGCGGCGCCGGGGAAACGCATCTGCAGGTTCGAGCCGCCGATCCGGATGTCACAGGCAACCGCGATCTCCGCTCCGCCCCCGACCGTGTAGCCGTGGCAGGCGGCGATCGTCGGCTTCGGGAACTGGACCACCGCGTCGTAGAGGTCGGCGAAGAGCTGCATCTTCTCCACCTTGGCCTCGTCCTCGATGTCCTCCTTGATGTCCGCACCGGCCGAGAAGGCCATGTAATCGGTTGACGAGAAGACCAGCACGCGCGCGTTCTCGTCGCCGCGGGCGACCGCGACGTGCTCGATCAGTTCGACCAGCATCTCGGTGTTGATCGCGTTCAGCGCCTTGGGACGGTCGAGACGGATCACGGCGATCCCGCGATCGTCGAGTTCATAGGTGGTCAGGCTCATGGCGTTTCCCTTCAGTCTTCGCCGGTCTCGCCGGCAGCGATTCTCTCGACAAGTCTCTCGGTTTCACGGGCCGCGTCGTCGATCAGGTTCTCGACCCGGTCGCGACTCTCGGAGAACTTCCCCAGCACGTAGGAGGCGACCCGGTCCGGGTCGGTGCTATCGGGCCGGTCCACCCCGATCCGCACCCGCCAGAAATCGGCCGATCCGAAGCCCTGCTTCAGGCTCTTCACACCGTTGTGGCCGGCGGCACCGCCCCCGAGCCGGGTGCGGATCTCGCCGAAGGGCAGGTCGATCTCGTCGTAGACGGCGATGACCTTGTCCAGGGGGATCTTCTTCGAGCCGCGAGCGGGCCCGGCGGACTTGCCGGACTCGTTCATGTAGGTGAGCGGGGTCATCAGCACGACCCGGGGGCCGCCCGGGCTGATCCGACCCTCGGTGATCCGGGCCTTGTACTTCTCCTTGGCCCGCGGCAGGTCCCAGCGCTCGGCCAGGAGCGCCGCGACCATGAAACCGGCGTTGTGACGGCTGCGCTCGTACTCCCGCCCGGGGTTGCCGAGGCCGACGATCAGGATCGGGCCATCGGACCCTTCGTCGGGGTCAGAACGACGCAGGAAAGACAGGGCCTACTCCTCGTCGGAGGAGGATTCGCCCTCGTCGCTCTCGGCAGCCTCTTCGCCGCCTTCCTCGCCCTCGCCGACCACTTCCGGCTCGGCTTCGAGGTCGGTCTCCGGCTCCTCCTCGACGCGCGGCGGCGAGAGGGTCACGATGGTGACCTCGGCGGGATCGTCGGCGATCAGGGTGACGCCTTCGGGCGCGCTCAGGTCCTCGAGCGTGAGCACGTCGAGGATCTCCATCTCCGACACGTCCAGGGTGAGCAGGTCGGGAATCTCGGTCGGCAGCGCTTCCACCGTGACTTCGCGGGTGACGTGTTCGAGCACGCCGCCCTGCTTGACGCCGGGGCTGACGTCATCACCGGTCAGCTCGACTGCGACCTCGGCCTGGATCGCCTGGTTGAGGTCGACCTGCTGCAGGTCGAGATGCTCGAGATCGCCGCGCACCGGGTGATGCTGCTGCTCCTTGATCACGACCGGAACCGCGTCCGAGCCCTCGATCTGGAGGTCGAACAGCGCGTGGCCCTCGATCAGGATGACCCGGGCATCGCGGCTTTCGACCTGGAAGGAGGTCGCTTCCTTGCCGTCCGAGTAGACCACACCGGGGACCTTGCCGTCGCGGCGGAGGCGACGGGAACTGCGGGAGCCGAATTCGGTGCGGGGAGTAGCGGTAAGAGTTGCGCGTTCTGAAGACATTGGACAGAACAGAATAGGGAAAGACGTACGCTTGAGGCATGGCGGATGACTCAAAGATTCCCAAGGGTCGCCTTCGGCGCTCCGCCAAACTGGGCACGGCGATCGGTTCGCAAGGTGCCAGGTACGCGGGAACCAAGGCCTCAAGCCTGTTTCGGGGCAGTGAGTCGAGTCAGGAGAAGATGGACGAGCGGCACGCCGAAACCGCCGCCAGGATGGTCGCGACGCTGGGTCAGATGAAGGGCGCGGCGATGAAGATCGGCCAGTTCGCCTCCTTCATCGACATCGATTTCATTCCGGAGGAGTACCGCGAGATCTACCAGGAGCAGCTCGCCAAGCTGCGCAACGACGCCCCCGCCATGCCCTGGGACGAGGTGGTCGAGGTCCTTCGGGAGGAATACGACGGCGAGCCGGTCGAGCAGCTCTTCGACTCGATCGAGCCGGAGGCGTTCGCGGCCGCCTCGATCGGGCAGGTCCACCGGGGCCGGCTGATCGACGGCCGTGAGGTGGCGGTCAAGATCCAGTACCCGGGGATCGCCGAGGCCCTGGAAGCGGACCTCAAGAATGCCGGCATGCTGGTCCGCATGGCCCGGGCGCTGGCCCCCGGGCTCGACGCCCGGGAGGTCACCCGGGAGCTTCGCGAACGGGTGCTGGAAGAGCTCGATTACGAGTACGAGGCCCAGAACCAGCGTTCCTTCGCCCGCGCCTACCGCGGGCACCCGTTCATCTACGTGCCCGACGTGATCACCAGGCTCTCCCGGCGCCGGGTCCTGGTCACCGAGTTCGTTCACGGGATCGGCTTCGAGGAGATCCTCGAGCTCGGCGACGAGGAACGGAGCCGCTTCGGCGAGATCCTCTTCCGCGGCAGCTTCGGCTCGATCTACCACCTGCAGCACTTCAACGCCGACCCTCATCCGGGCAATTACCTGCTGATGGAAGACGGGCGGGTCGCCTTCCTCGATTTCGGCATGACCAAGAAGCTCGACCGCGAGCAGATCGAGCTCGAGCAGCTGGCGATCGACGCGGCGGTCCGGGCCGACCCCGAGGGCCTGCGCGACGCACTCCACCGCCTCGGCTTCGTCAAGAAGCCTTCCCAGCTCGACGCCGAGCACCTGATGAACCACGTGATGTCGATCGGCGGCTGGTACATGGAGGACGAGGAGCTCGAGATCGACGGCGACCGGGTGATGCGGGTGATCGAGGCGACCCACGATCCACGCTCCGAGTACTTCGACCTGATGCGACGCGAGTCGATCCCGGCCGACGAGCTGATGGGCCGCCGCATGGAGATCGGGGTGCTCGCCGTGCTGGGTCGCCTGAAGGCGAAGCGGAACTGGCACCGGATCATGCGCGAGTGGGTCTACGCCGACCCGCCGGCGACAGAGTTGGGTCGCGAGGAGTGGGCCTACTTCGAGGAGCGCGGCATCTTTCAGGTTCCGGGCATAGCCGCGAAATAGCCTCGGTCAGCCGGTAGATTGGTCGCATGAGGAGGATCAAGGCTGGCTGGCAGTTGACCAAGAAGAGCTGGGGCGTTCTCTCGGACTCGCCCGGGCTGGTGCGGTTCCCGCTGGTCGGGGGGCTGATCGCCCTGCTGATCGCGATCGTGGTGATCGGGCCCGGCCTTTACCTGTTCGAGGACGACATGCCGGTCCCCGGGGCGATCCTGGTCGCGGTCGGCACCTACCTCTGCGCTTTCGTCACCTACTACTTCGCGGTCGGCCTAGCCCACAACGCGGACCGGCAGATGCACGGCGAGCAGCCCAGCTTCGGTGACGGCATGGCCCTGGCCTCGAGCCGGATGGGCGCGGTGGCCGGGTGGGCCTTCGTCGCCACCGTGGTGATGACCATCATCCGCGCGATCCAAGAGCGGTTCGGCATCGCCGGCGCGATCGTCGGCGGCCTGGCCGGTGCCGCCTGGGGCATCCTCACCTTCCTCGCCGTACCGGTCATCGCCCTCGAGGGCACCGGCCCGATCAGCACGATCAAGCGCTGTGCGAGCCTGGTCAAGAGCCGCTGGGGCGAGCAGATCACCGGCACCATCGCGATCGGCGGCATCGTCTTCCTGGTCGGCTTCCTGCCGGCGGTCCTGCTGATCGTCGCCGGGGTCGCGATCTGGGCGACCACCGGGGTCGGTGGCGCGATCCTGATCGCCTGCGGGGTGCTGGTCCTGATCGTGGCGGCCCTGATCCAGCAGTCGCTGGCCACCATCTTCGGGGTTGCCCTGTACCGGTTCGTGGCCGAGCAGGAAGCCGTGGGCGGCTTCACGGAAGAGGAGCTGCAGAGCGCCGTGCGGCTGAAGCGCGGCGCCACCCCGGCCACCGGGACTATCTGAGTGAGCGGCCGTGGGACCGCGGCCGACCTCGAGCTGGCCCGGTCTCAGTTGTGTCCGGCGACGACGCCGATCACGCAGCCGGCTTCATCCGGATCCCGCGGGGTGAACTCGCTCATCGCGAGCTCGGGATCGATCGATTCCAGGAGACCCGCCGTCATGCCGCGGTGGAGACCGCAGACCGCCGGCTGGTTTTCGCGCACCGCCTCCCGGTAGGGACAGTTTCCGAGCTCGCAGCCGAACCCGCCTTCGCCGTGATCGATCACCCTCGGCTGAAAGCCGAGTGTCGCCAGGGTCGAGCTGACCGCCTCGGCGGCGTTTGCCCAGCTCTCCCCGGCCGCCTTGCGGCCGGCCTCGCGACCGATCTCGCGACCGACCGCCTCCAGCTCGTCCCCAGGCGGGCAGGCCCGGGCCAGCCAACGGGCCAGGTCCGCGTACGCCGTAGGCGAGCGCCCGCCTGGCCGCGCCGCGGCCGAGATCGTCCACTCGTCCCGGGGGCGGCCGCGACGGCGGCGGCTGCGGTGCCGCTCGACCAGGCCTGCTTCCCGCATCACTTCGAGGTGGTTGCGAACCCCGTTCGGGTGCATGTCCAGCTCCTCCGCCAGCTCGACCGTCGCGACCGGGTGGCCGAGCTCGCCGAGCAGCTCGAACAGCCGCGCCCGGGTCGGCTGACCGAGGACTCCGTCTGCGGTTTGGGGGAGGTCCATCGCTTCAGTCTTTCAGCGGGACGGGACTGATTTTTGGCAGCTCAGCCAAGGCGGCCTCCCGGGCCGAGGCGGAAGGCGAGAATCACCGAACGGACCGCGCTCGCCGCGAGCGCGGTCCCGGTCAGCAGGATCAGCCCGGTGGCGGGCCAGCGCAGGAAGTCGGCCGCGGTGCCGAGCGCCAGCGCGAGCAGGGTCACGCCGGCCACCGCGAGGCCGACCAGCGCACCGTCGCGGACTGGGTTCGGGCCGGGCACCGGACGGCTGAAATCGCGGACCCGGACCACGACCGAGATCAGGTGCAGGATCGAGCCGGCCACGGTCATGCCGATCCAGCCGGCGAGCAGCAGAACCGAGAGCACCGCCCGCTCAGAACCGACCAGCGGGGTGAGCGGATGATCGAGCGCGGCGATCAGGGCGAAGGCGACCCCGACCGGCAGAAAGGGCTGTGACCAGGCGACCAGCCGGGCGGAGAGCGGCAGGCCGCGCGGCGCGGCCAGGGCCGAGAAGACGAGGTTCACGGCCAGCGCCGAAGAGGCTCCGAGGAGCAGTGCCCAGCCGGCGACGGCGACCGTCCCTTCCCCGAACCCGTAGCCGGCCGCGAGACCAGCCACCCCGAGGCCCCAGAGCAGGAAGGTCACCGGCTGCAGGCGGGGGAACCGCAGCTGGGTCCGGGTGAGCGAGGGGAAGAAGGTGTGGAGGGTGCCGATGATCGCCCCACCGAGCCAGCCGCCGAGGTTGAAGGCGAGATGGGCGCCGAGCAGCGAGCCGTGGGTCCAGGCCACCCCGGTCGCAAGCATGACACCGGCCACGATCCCGGGCACGAGCCAGGCCGTGCAGGCTCGGTACCAGCGGCTCGCCCAGGGGGCTTTCTGGAGCGAGCCGCGGGCAAGGTTCCGGAGGACCGCCAGGTAGAGCGCCAAGGTCGCGAGGAGCACGACGGCCCCCGTGATGACCAGCAGGTCGGATTCGATCGCGACGCCGAGCGCTACCGCGAGTGAGCCGAGGCTCCAGCCGGCGACCTCGCTGCCGGTCACCCGCCTGGCGGGAGGGGTCGTGGCCAGGAATGCGGTGACGAAGAACTGGCTGACCCCGATCACGAGCTGCGAGACACCCCCTAGCAGGGCCAGGTGGAGGGCCGCCCAGCCGGCCCGATCCCAGCCGGCCAGCTCGCCGATCAGGGCGGTTGCCGCCGCGGCGACGAGGAAACTCACGCCAGCCGCCAGACTGACGAGCAGCGGGTCGGTCGGTCGCTGGGATCCGCTCATGCCGCAATTTTACACACTTGCTACTGTATAAATCTCCCTCTCCGAATCTGCGAGCAAATCAATGGCCTATGTGATCAACGAACCCTGTATCGGTGTCAAGGACAACTCCTGCGTGGAGGTCTGCCCGGTCGACTGCATCCACCCCACCCCGGAGGAGCCGGAGTACGAGTCGGTGGACCAGCTCTTCATCGACCCCGACGAGTGCATCGATTGCGACGCCTGCGTCGAGGCCTGTCCGGTTGACGCGATCACCCCGGAGGACATGGTCCCGCCGGAGTGGCAGCGCTTCATCGAACTGAACGCAACCTACTTTAAGAGGTAAGGGTCATTCCAACTTGCCTCTGAGGATCTTTGGGTCCTTCAGCGGCTTGCCGGATTCGTTGGTCGGGATCACGGTCGCGGTCAGCTTCCGGGCAGTGGTTCGCCCGGCGCCGCTCGCTCTCGCCTGCCAGGTGAGCGTGAACGGTCGGCCCGAGAGCAGGGTCGCGGTCGACACCGGGGTCGAGATGAGCCCGACGTCACCGCTCCAGTAGGAGTCCTTGAAGACGCTGCCGCAGCCACCGAGAAGATCCGGCCTCGGCGCGACTATCTGGGCCTCCAGGGATTCAGCGTCGTCCTCGCCGATCGCGGAGGCGATCGGACCGCCCGGCTCGTTCAGGTCGAAATGGCAGCTCGGTGGCGACGGGCAACCGGTGCCCGACCCTGAGTAGTCCAGGCTGCCGGACCAGAGGACGGGCAGGTTCAGCACGAAACTGCCGGATTCGTAACTGCCGTCGGTCGCGTCCAGGTGGCCATCCGGATCGATCGACGCCGTCTTGTGCTCCGATCCGCTTACCGTGCACGCCACCGGGTTCCCGTACGTGTAGTTCGCCGTGTAGTCGAGGCTGCCGCTCACCGCGGTCACCTTGAAGAAGTGGGCGCAGGAATCCCTCACGTCGGTCATCAGGGTGGTGTCGTAGGTTTCGGGCGGTCCATTGCTCGGCGGGATCAGGCCGGAGAGGGTCTTCGTCCCGGAGTCATCGAGCGAGTGGTCGCCGACCACGAAGACCATCCGGTCAATGCCTTGGTCGGCGAGGCAGTAGGTGGTGTCCGACTGGTCGGTCAGATCCCTCGTCTCCCAGCGGCCGCTCTTCATGTGGATGAACGCCTGGACGTCCGTGCGCCCGTTGCCGACCGTGTGGTTCAGGATCCTGACCTGCTTCACCCCGGGCCCGAAGGTCACGTCGTCGTATTGCGCGGTCAGCGATTTCGCGGTGGAGAGATCCCAGGCGTATCGATGGCCGTGCTCGCCTTCGGCCAGACCGAGCGACTGCTGATCCGGGCTGGCGCAGGCCGCGTTGCCGGGCGGCAGCGGCTTGCTTCTGATCCGGTACCACTGGTAGAGCATCCGCCCGGTCGGCGATTCATTGAACGCGTCGCGCTCGAACTGCCGCCAGGCCCTGGCGAAGCCCCCGGGCAGCACCGAGTCGATCCCTTGAAGGCTGGTCGCCGCGCCGGCGTAGGCCCGGTAGATCGCGGGGACCGTGCCGATGCCGTAGCGCTGCTGGATGTCGAGCACGAACGGAAAGGCGCCGTAGTCGAAGCCGTCCAGCGAGCACTGCCCCAAGGTGACCCAGTTCACCACGTCATCCGGCGGGCGCTCGTGGGTCCCCTCCTCGTGCGGGTACAGCCAGCTCGAGGCCCAGACCGCGGAGGCCTCGTCAAACCAGCGGTGTTCCTTCTCGGCGGCGCAGTCGCCACGGATCGGGAAGGCGAACTGGAAGGCGTGGAAGAGCTCATGGGCCAGCTCGAACCGGGTCGGCGGGTCGCCGCCGCCGTGGGTGTTGAACTCGGTGAAGGCCGGCGAACCCGAGCAGGGCGGCGCGTACGGCAGGGTCACGGCACGGAAGGTGGAGGTGTCGGGGATGACGCTCTTCGGCAACAGGTAGATGTCGTAGTGACCGTCACCACCGTCACAGCGTCGGCCCGCATCGGACGGCGGCGTGATGCCCATCAGCTTCCGGTAGGCGTCCCAGATGGTGTGGTCGGCGGCCCGGACCAGCCCGGCCGCGGCCCTGCGGTTGGCGCCCTGTCCGCGCCACCACCAGATCCGCACGTACTTGCCGCTCAGCACGCTCCAGTGCTCGCTCGTCGCCTGCTGCTCGCAGGTCGTGTACCCGGAGGCCTCGCGGGAGGCCGTTGCGGAAGGAGCAGCTTGAGAGGCCCGCGCCTTTCCGCCGAGGCCCGCCCAGGCGGTCGGCGGCAGCAGGAAGCGGGCGATCTGTCGCCGGTCGGAGGGCTTCATCCAGGACCGGGCGGCGATCGCCTCGACCAGCGCCCCGGGGTCGGTGGCGTCGAGGTCACCCCGGTACCTGCGCGGCAGCCGGTGGTTGCCGAGGGCCGCCCAGACCCGGTAGACGATCGCCCGGGAAGCCGACAGCCGGTGTGAGGAGACCGCCCGGCCGGTCAGCTCCCGGGTGCCGGTCGGCAGGTCCGTCACCCTGACCTTGCCGCCGTTTTGGCAATGCTTGCGCCGACAGACCAGCAGGTGGTAGGTGCCGACCGGCGTTCGGGCCGGAACCTTGAGCCGGAT
This sequence comes from Solirubrobacterales bacterium, assembly GCA_044464425.1. Taxonomy (GTDB): domain Bacteria; phylum Actinomycetota; class Thermoleophilia; order Solirubrobacterales; family 70-9; genus 67-14. Next base: position 50,654 of record JBIQLL010000006.1, read on the forward strand.
CGACCGGTGCCGTCGCCTCCCAAGCGACTTCACCCCCTTCTTCAGGGTCAGGTCGTGGCCTCCGGGCCGGCGGTCGGTCGAGAGCGCCACGGTCAGGCGGCCCCGCATCCCGCCGGAGCCGCGCTTTGCCCGGAGGTCGAGCCTCAGGTGCCCACCCGGGTGGGCGTAGGTGCCGCTCCGAACCTTGAGGGCCGCCCCGGCTCCACCGGGCGAGAGGGCGAGCGCGCCGAAGAGCAGCGCCAGGACCAGAAGCCCTCTCCTCTGGCGCGAGTTCGGGACCAGCGGCCTGGCCCGGCTCACTTCCGGACCGTGAACTTCCTGGTCGCCTTCCGCCTGGCCTTGCCGTAGTCGGCCGTGGCCTCGATCCGGATGCCGATCGAACCGGCGCGGCCGAGAGCGCGGGCGACCGGGCGCTTCAGCCTGATCCTCAGCGTCACCTTGCCCGCCCGCCGGTAGCGGTGGTGCGCCCGCCCCAGCGGGAACGCCTTCGCTCCTCGCCTGACCCGCAGGCCCAGCCGGCGCGCCGCCGAAGCGGGGATCGTGGCCCGCGCCACACAGGTCCCTGCGTGCGACAGCCGAATATGGACCACGATCACCCGCCGGCGGACGATCTGGCCGAGCTTCTGCCCGGTCGGACCGATTTGCGGTGCGGCGCTTCCCCCCTTCGTTCCCACCTTGACCTGCTCGCAGCGGCTGGTTGTGTCCGAGCGGTCTACGTAGGCGACGTCGGCACCGGGGCCGCAGTCGATGCTGTCCGCTTCGCCGTCCCGAGCGTAGATCGCGTCGTTGCCCGTGCCGACCGTGCATGAGCCGAAGATCGGGCCGACCTCGCAGGACGGGTCGCGGTCACCGAGGATCGTGTCGCGACCGGGGCCGCCTGTGATCGTGTCGTCACCGAAGCCGCCGTACAGGTGGTCCGCTCCCGCGCCACCGTCGAGCTGGTCGGGATAGTCGGAACCCTCGATGTCATCGCTGCCGCCTCGGCCCTGAACGTTGCCGTTGGTGAACAGCAGCAGGAAGTCATTCGGGCCGTCGTCGCCGATGAAGGTAGCGGCGCTGTCGCCCCGCGGGATGCCGCTCTCGATCCGTTCGACGCCGACCACGTTGTCGCCCTCCCCCGGACGCCCGTCGTTCGCCTTGTCGTCGAAGGTCACCGTCGGGGCCGGATCCTCATCCCCCGCGGAGCCGTCGAAGCGGTACCAGTCATCCTTGATCGTGTCCCGGCCCGGGCCGCCGTCCAGGGTGTCTTTGCCGATCGGGGCGCCGCCGTCCGGCGTGTCGCCGGCCATCGTGTCGTCGCCATCGCCTCCGTAGATCCGGTCGTCCCCTCCGTCCGTTCCTTCGTTGCCGTTGGTCATGCCGTCCCCGTAGATCAGGTCGTTTCCGGCCGCGCCGTAGATCAGGTCGTCCCCGCCCCGCCCGCCGATCGTGTCGGCTCCGGGACCGCCGTGGATCTCCTCGGCGCCGGTTCCGCCGTCCAGCCGGTCATCACCGCCGCCGCCCGTGAGGGTGATCGGGTATCCGGCGTCGGCGGGGAAGCCGTCGAGGTCCGCTTCCAGCACGGAGATCTCATCGGCCCCGTCGCCCCCGGCGATCTTCACGCCCGAGTGATCGCCGTCCAGCAGGCACCAGACCTCTCCCTGGCTCTGTTCCTGGCAGTTGCCTCCCGGCGTCCAGGTCACGGCGTTGCCGTAGAAGGTGACGCAGTCCAGGTAGTTGCCCTCGCCGTCAACTCCGCACGTGGCCGCGAAACCGACGTTCACGTTCAGGTTTTCGCCGTTCTCGGCCGAGTAGACGACGGCCCCCTCAGCACCGCCGCTGTAAGTGATCTGGGCAGCTTCTGCCGATCCGGTCAGGAGCATCAGGGCGAGACAGGCGGCAAGCGGGAAGAGGAATCGCGGCATCTGAGCGATGCTACGTTCGCCTTTCCCGCTCGCGCGTCGCCCGCGAGTGCCATTCTTGGCCCCGCCAAAGGTCTGATTCTGAGCGCTCGGGATCATCCGAAAGTCGGACCGGATTCAGACTCTGGCCCGTGTGCCGGTCGAGCGGGCCGCAATAAGATCGGGACATGAGTCGGCTCGTTGCCGCGCGGGATCTGCCCCGGATCAGTCAGAGGATCTTCGACATCGCGCTGGCCGCGATCTTCGTCGTGGTCGGGCAGGTCGACGTCTGGCTCGGCTTCGCGGACGGCGACGGCGGCGTCGTGCCGACCGAGGACCGACTGCTCGTCGCCCTGCTCTCCCTGCTGACCACGTCGATGCTGTCCCTGCGCCGAACCCGGCCGCTCGAGGGCCTGACGATCATGCTCGCCGCGGGCCTGGTGCAGGTCTACCTGGTGACGCCGGTCGCCTTTTTCTTCGGTCAGTTCGTGCCGGTGATCCTGATGACCTACGCGGCCGCGGCCTACGGGCGCCGACCCGTCCACGCCTTGGCCGCCCTGCCGCTCGTCGCCCTCGGGGTGACCGCGATCACCATGGCGGTCCCGAACCTCAGCAGCTGGGACAACTACCTCTTCCAGACCGTGGTGCTGATCCTCGCCTGGTCGATCGGCTACGTGATCGGCACGCGGTTGCGTCGCACCGAGGAGCTTTCCCGCCGGGCGGCCGAGCTCGAGCAGGAGCGGACGCGGCTGATCACCGAGGAGCGGGGACGGCTGGCCCGGGAGCTGCATGACATCGTCGCCCACTCGGTGAGCATCATCGCGGTGCAGGCCGAGGCCGGCGAGACCCTGCTGCCCGATGATCCGGAGCGGGCGGGTGAGGCCTTCCGCTCGATTCAGGCGGCAAGCCGACAGTCACTGGTCGAGCTGCGCCGCCTGCTCGGCCTGCTGCGTGACGACGGCGCCCCTGCCGCCCTGGAGCCACAACCTGGCCTCGGCGAGCTGGAAGGGCTGATCAGCCAGGTGCGCTCGGCCGGTCTGGATGTGGATCTGAGGGTAGAAGGCGAGCCCTCGGATGTGGACCCGGGCGTCGGACTCTCGGTCTACCGGGTGGTTCAGGAAGCGCTGACCAACGCGCTCCGCCACTCGGGTGCGGATCGCACCGCGGTCATGGTCCGATACCTCCCCGGGGAGATCGAACTCGAGGTCTCCGACGATGGCGACGGGCCGGGCACCAACGGTTCCTCCGGCAGCGGTCATGGCCTGACCGGGATGCAGGAACGGGTGGCGCTCTACGGTGGCGAGCTCCGGGCCGAGCGGCGCACGGAGGGAGGGTTCTCCGTTCACGCGCGGCTGCCCCTCGGTTCGGCATGAGCGTGCGGGTCCTGGTCGCCGACGACATGGAGCTGGTCCGAGCCGGCTTCGTCGCGATCCTCGAGAAGCAGGAGGACATCGAGGTGGTCGGCGAGGCCGAGAACGGCGCTGCCGTCCTCGATCGGGTGCGCGAGGCAGGGCCCGACGTCGTGCTGATGGACGTGCGTATGCCGGTGATGGACGGGATCGAGGCGACCCGCCGGCTGCTGGCCGGAACCGACCCGCCCCGGGTGCTGATGCTGACCACCTTCGATCTCAACGAGTACGTCTACGAAGCGATGCGAGCCGGCGCCAGCGGCTTCCTGCTCAAGGACGTGCCGCGTGACGAGCTGGCCGCGGCGATCCGCACGATCAATCGGGGCGACTCCCTGCTCGCGCCGGCAATCACCCGGCGACTGATCGAGGATTTCGTGCGGCGGCCCGCCCCCGGCCACGCCCGGCCCGCGGCCTTCGAGGATCTGACCGACCGGGAGCTCGAAGTCCTGACCCTGATCGCTCGCGGATTTTCGAATGCCGAGATCGCCGGCGAGCTCTTCCTGAGTGAGGCGACCGTGAAGACGCACGTGACCAGGGTGCTCCAGAAGCTCGGGGTAAGAGACCGGGTCCAGGCGGTGATCGCCGCCTACGAGAGCGGGCTGGTCGCCCCCGGGTCCTCCGGTGGCGTTGCTTAATCGTAGGAGTCCTACTATTGTGTCTTCTGTTCGTAGGATTCCTACTATTGGAGGCGATGATGGAGGCAACGACAATCCCCGGCTACGCGTATGGCGACGAAGGCCTCGAGCCCTCGCCGGTGACCGAGCGCGACGTCGAGCTGCTGGAGGCGGCTCTGCTCTGGGACGCGGAAGATGACCGGCACCTCAAGCTGGCCGGCGAGGTGCTGGCCGATCAGGTCGATGACGTACTCGAGCTCTGGTACGGGTACGTAGGCTCGCACGATCACCTGGTCGCCTATTTCGCCGGAGCGGACGGGCAGCCGGACGGCGAGTACCTGGAGCGGGTCCGGACCCGTTTCGCCCAGTGGGTCCGCGATGTCTGTGCCCGCCCGCGCGATGCGGCCTGGCGTGATTACCAGAACGAGATCGCGCTGCGCCACACCTCCGCGAAGAAGAACCAGACCGACGGCGCGTCGGCACCCCCCTACGTGGCGCTGCGCTACATGATCGCCTTCATCTTTCCGATCACCGCCACCATGCGGCAGTTTCTGAGCGCCGGCGGCCACGACGAGGCGACCGTCGAAGCCATGCAGACGGCCTGGTTCAAGGCCGTGGTGCTGCATGTGTGCCTCTGGGCGCAGCCGTATGCTCCTGAGGTCTGGTGAACGCAAACGACCTCGACCAACGGATCGCCGATGCCCTGGAACGGGTCGGACAGGCGCTCCGCGTGCAGCTGTGGGACGCGGCCAAGGAACGCGGCCTAACCCCGACCCAGCTTCAGGTCTTGCTGAGGCTGGGCATCGATCCGCCGCAGTTGCGGCGGATCGGTGCCCTGGCCGAGCAGCTCGATGTGACCCACCCGACCGTGTCCGACGCGGTTGGCGCCCTGCGCCGCAAGGGGCTGGTCGATCGCGAGACCGAGAGCCGGAGGTCGCCGCTGATCCTGACCGATGAGGGCCGCCGGGTCACCGGCACCATGATCGACTGGCAGGACCGAACGCTCGATCAGCTGGGCGAGCTCCCCCGAGCTGACAAGGAGGTGACCCTGCGCACCCTGCTGAGCCTGATCGCCGGGCTGCAGCGAGAGGGAGTGATCAGCGTGGCGCGGATGTGCTCGACCTGCCGCTTCTTCGAGCGGGATGCCCACCCGGGCGCCACCCCCCACCACTGCGCCCTGCTCGACCTGCCGCTGGCCGAGGCCGACCTCCGAGTCGATTGCCCGGAGCACCAGCCGGTCGGCTGAGCCAGAGCGACCGGCCTCAGTTCAGCAGGCGGGGGTCATTCGAGCAGATGCCGTCGACCCCGAGCGCCGCGAGCGAAGCGATCCGCTCCGGGTCATCAACGGTCCAGACGTTGAGCATCTTGCCGGCGTCGTGAACCGTCTCGACCAGCCGCGGGGTGACCACGCCGAAGAAGGCCCAGATCGAGTCGACCGCCAGGTCCGAGAGACCGCGGCGGACGTTGCCCGGGGTGCGGATCCGGACCGAGGCGAGCCCCATCGCCAGCGCGGGACGCACCACCTTCGGCATCGAAAGCCAGTCCTTCGTCACCTTCGGGACGGTCCAGCCGAGGCTCAGGCCGGAATCGACTCCTTCCCGCTCCTTTAGCTTCCCGAGCCGCTTCAGGCTCGAGAGCTCCATGGTCGAGACCGTCGTCCGGTCGATCAGCTCGTGCTCCCGGACGGCCTCGAACACCTCGTCGTCGCGACCGGGCAGCTTGATGTCGAGATTGATCACCACCCGGTCCAGCGGGGGGCGGGTGAACGCTTCGAGAGCGGCATCCAGGGTCAGCCGCTCCCCCTTATCCTCGGCCGCGGCGGCGGCCTGCCAGTCGTGCGCTACGACCAGCTCGCTTCGTTTGCCGGGAGCGATCGAGGGATGGCCGTCCTCGGTCCAGAGAACGTCGAACTCGATCGTGTCGACCCCGACCTCGACCGCCTCCTCGAACGAGGCGACGGTGTTGCCCGGGACCAGCGCATCGGCACCCTTGTGACCTATTCGAAGCACGTCCCCACCCTACGAAACTCGACCCACGCGAAATAAGGAAAGTTGGCAACTATTGCCAACTTTCCCCATCTCGATTCATCACGCCGGTATCGCCACCCACCGGAGCCCGCCCAACCATTCGTGAATCTCGTGGGCGGGCGGGTTAGCGATGGAGGGCGGGTCCGACCCCGCCCGACCTACTTATTCTTCTTTCAACGCCTTCGACGTCTCTGACCGCGCCGGTGTCGGCCGAGGTGGCCATCATCGCGTAGGCCCTGAGGGCCGGTGAGACGACCCGGTCGCGGTCGACCGGGCGGTAGCCGCCGGAAGCTTCGAGGGCCTCGCGCCGGGCGGCCAGCGCCTCGTCGTCGACCTCGAGCGAGATCGTCCGGTTGGGGATGTCGATCGCGATCTGGTCACCGTTCTCGACCAGGGCGATCGCCCCGCCAGCCGCGGCCTCGGGGGAGACGTGGCCGATCGAGAGGCCGGAGGTGCCGCCGGAAAAACGGCCGTCGGTGAGCAGCGCGCACTCCTTGCCCAGGCCGAGGCCTTTCAGGTAGGAGGTCGGGTAGAGCATCTCCTGCATGCCGGGGCCGCCGCGCGGCCCCTCGTAACGGATCACGACGACGTCGCCGGACTTGACCCGGCCGCTGAGGATCGCGTCGACCGCGTCGTCCTGGGACTCGACCACGAAGGCGGGCCCGGTGAACTTGAGGATCGACTCGTCGACGCCGGCGGTCTTCACGACGCACCCGCGCTCGGCGATGTTGCCGTAGAGGATCGCCAGGCCGCCGTCCTTGGAGTAGGCGTGCTCGACGTCGTGGATGCAGCCCTCGGCGGCGTCGACGTCCAGTGATTCCCAGCGCTCGGACTGTGAGAAGGCCTGGGCCGAGCGCACGCAGCCGGGGGCGGCGTGGAACAGCTCGAGCGCGACCTCCGAAGGTTTCGGGCCGCGGACGTCCCAGCTGCCGAGCCAGGTATCTATGTCCGGCGAGTGGACGGTGTGGACGCCCTCGTTGAGCAGCCCGCCACGCTGCAGCTCACCGAGGATCGCGGGGATGCCTCCGGCCCGGTGCACGTCCTCCATCAGGAAGTGGCCGTTCGGCGCGACCTTGCAGATGCAGGGCACCCGCCGGGAGAGTTCGTCGATGTCCTGCATGGTGAAGTCGACCCCCGCCTCCTGGGCCGCGGCCAGCAGATGCAGCACCGTGTTGGTCGAGCCGCCCATCGCGATGTCCAGGGTCATCGCGTTCTCGAAGGCGTCGCGGGTGGCCACCGAGCGCGGCAGGACCGACTCGTCGCCTTCGTCGTAGTACTTGCCGGCGATCTCGACCGCCGTGCGCCCGGCCGACTCGTAGAGCTCGCGCCGGGCGGTGTGGGTGGCGAGAGTCGAGCCGTTGCCCGGCAGTGAGAGGCCAAGCGCCTCGGTCAGGCAGTTCATCGAGTTGGCCGTGAACATGCCGGAGCAGGAGCCGCAGGTCGGGCAGGCGCTCTCCTCGATGATCGCGATGTCCTCGTCGCTGACCTCGTCGGCGACCGCGTCGGCGATCGCCGAGATCAGATTGACCCGCTTGCGGACCGTGCCGTCGACCAGGGTCGCCGTGCCGCCTTCCATCGGGCCGCCGGAGACGAAGACGGTCGGGATATTCAGGCGGAGGGCCGCGTTGAGCATGCCCGGGGTGATCTTGTCGCAGTTCGAGATGCAGACCATCGCGTCGGCGCAGTGGGCGTTGACCATGTACTCGACGCTGTCGCTGATCAGGTCACGCGAGGGCAGCGAGTAGAGCATGCCGCCGTGGCCCATCGCGATGCCGTCGTCAACCGCGATCGTGTTGAACTCGAGCGGCACTCCCCCGGCCTCCTTGATCGCCGCCGAGACGACCTCGCCGACCGGCTTGAGGTGCGTGTGGCCGGGCACGAACTGGGTGTAGGAGTTCGCCACCGCCACGATCGGCTTGCCGAAGTCTTCACCGGCCACGCCGGAAGCGCGCAGAAGCGCCCGGGCCCCGGCCATGTTGCGTCCATGGGTAACGGTCTTCGATCTCAGGTCTGGCATGTGGCTAAGATAGCGGAATGGCCATTCCGGCACAAGAGTGGACGGAGCTTTCCCAGGCGGACAAGCGGACCAGGGCCCTCGAAGCGGCCGACCGCCTCTTTGCCCGAGAAGGCCTCGATGCGCCGATGCCGGCCCTGGCCGAGGCGCTCGGTATCGGCGTCGGCAGCATCTACCGGCAGGTCGGGACCAAGGACGAGCTGATCGGAGCCCTGGTGATCGAGCGCTCGAAAGCGCTCAGCCGGAGGTTCGATGACGCCGCCGCCAAGCCCGACGCGTGGCAGGCCCTGAAAGAGGCCGTCCACGAGACCGTCGACGACTGTCTCCGCGATGCCCTCACCCAGTCAGCCTGGGATCAGGCCGCAATCGGCAGCGACGAAGTCCGTGCCGCGCGCCATCAGGCCACGGACTCATTGACCACCATGTTCGAACGAGCCCGCGACGCGGGCGACATCACACCCGAAGCCACTCCCGACGACCTGAGGCTCCTCTTCTTCGCCCTCCGCGAGTTCAGCTCAGTCGGAACCGACCAGGCACACAGGTTCGCCGACTTGGTCTTACGTGGGATTCGCCGATAGCGGAGCCGGTTCATCCATTCTTTGTTTCTGTGAACCGGCGGGTTTGACTGGGAGGGCGGGTCGGACCCCGCCCGACTTGCAGTTAAGTTAGAAAAGCTGGTTTTCGCCGGCGAAAATCTCGCTTACCGAGTCGTCGGTGAAGATTCGGCGGATCGAGTCGGCGAGGGTTCCGGCGGTGCTGAGGACCTGGATGTTGTCCGGGGCGCCGGGACGGAGCGGGATCGTGTCGGTGACGACGATCTTCTCGAGGCCGGAGTTCTCGTAGGGCAGGCGCTCGAAGGCGGGGCCGGAGAAGACCCCGTGGGTCGCGCAGGCGATGACCGACTTGGCGCCCTCGTCGAGGACGGTGCGGGCCGCGGCGCAGAGCGTGCCGGCCGTGTCGATCATGTCGTCGGAGATGATCGCGACCTTGTCCTTCACGTCACCGACCACGTAGCCGATCTCGGCGACCTGCTGCTTCGGCCGTTCCTTCTCCATGATCGCCCACTCGGTCCCGACCTTGCGGGCGAAGTTGCGGGCCGCCTTGGCCCGGCCGGCATCCGGGGAGACGATGACCAGCTCCTCCGGCTCGTACTGGTCCGCGAACCACTGGGTCAGCATCGGCTGGGCGGTCATGTGGTCGACCGGGATCGTGAAGAAGCCCTGGATCTGGCCGGCATGTAGGTCCATGGTCAGGACCCGATCGATCCCGACCGCCTCCAGCGAGCGGGCGACCACCCGGGAGGTGATCGGCTCGCGCGGGGCCGACTTCTTGTCCTGGCGGGCGTAGCCGAACCAGGGCATCACGGCGATGATCCGGTGGGCCGAGGCGCCCTGGGCGGCGTCGGCCATGATCATCAGCTCCATCAAGGCGTCGTTCGGGGTCATGCCGGTCTCGACGTTGGCGCAGGTGGACTGGACCAGGAAGACGTCGGCACCGCGGATCGACTCCTCGTAACGGCCGTAGATCTCGCCGTCGGAGAAGGTCTTCAGGGTCACGTCACCGACCGAGAGCGAGAGCTTGCCGGCGATCTTGGCGGCGAGGTCTTGGGAGGATCGGCCGCCGAACACCATGGCCCGCTTCGAGTAGTCGTGCGGGATGGTCGTGGCGACGGAGGTCTCGGTAATGGTCACTTACTGCTGTCCCCTTCCGCTTCGCGGGCAGCGATCCGCTCGGCGTAGTCATCAAGGTTTCTCTGGTCGTTGTCGCTCACAGAAAGAGCTCCGGGCGGAATGTCCTCACGGATCACGGCGCCGGCGCCAGTGTACGCGCCATCACCGACTTCTACCGGTGCCACCAGCATCGTGTCGACCCCGATTCGCACGTTGGAGCCGATCCTGGTCCGGTGTTTCTCCCGGCCGTCATAGTTGGCGGTGATCGTGCCGGCGCCCAGATTCGAGCCGGCGCCGACCTCGGCGTCACCGATGTACGAGAGGTGCGGCACCTTCGCTCCCTCACCGAGCGTCGAGTTCTTGACCTCGACGAAAGTTCCGGCCTTGGCGCCCTCTTCCAGCTTCGCGCCGGGACGCAGGTAGGCGAACGGGCCGACCGCGCAGCCGGCGGCGAGCTCGCAGAGGTTCAGATACGACTGGATCACCTGGCATCCGGCGCCGATCCCGGAATCGATGATCGTCGAGTGGGGGCCGATCACCGCTTCCTCGCCGACCTCGGTCGCGCCGCGCAGCGAGGTGCCCGGCTCGATCCGGGCGTCGCGGCCGATCGTGACGCCGGCGTCGATCCAGGTGCTGGCGGGGTCGACGATAGTCACCCCGTCCAGCATGTGCTGGCGCAGGATCCGCCGCCGGGCCTCGCCCTCGACCACCGAAAGATCGGCCCGGTTGTTGACACCCAGGTTGATCGCCGGATCATCGGACACATGGGCGGTGACCAGCTGGCCGCGGGAACGCATCACCGCGATCACATCCGTCAGGTAGTACTCGCCCTGGGCGTTGTCGCTGGAAAGCTCGCCGAGCGCCGAAGCGAGCGCCTCGCCCGCGAAGACGTAGGTCCCGGAGTTGACCTCGCGGATTGCCAGCTCTTCCCGGGTCGCGTCACCCTCCGCCTTGGCCTCGACGATCTTGCGGATCGTGCCGTCGAGACCGCGGACGATCCGCCCGTAGGAACCAGGGTCGTCGAGGATCGCGGTCATCACCGTCGCGGCGGCGCCGCTCTCCTCCTGCGAGGCGAGCAGGCCGTTGATCACCTCGGCCGAGATCAGCGGCACGTCACCCGAGAGGACCAGCACCCGCGGTGACTCGCGGACGATCTCGATCGCCGAGCGGACCGCACCACCGGTGCCGTTGGACTCCGCCTGCTCGATCGTCTCGACTCCGTCCGGCAGGGCCTGGCCGAGATCGCGTTCGGGTGAGACGATCACCGCCACGCGGTCGGCGCCGGCCTCGCGGGCCGCAAGCACGGGCCAGGCGATCATCGGTCGGCCGCAGACGGGATGAAGCACCTTCGGGAGGGACGAGCGCATGCGCGTGCCCTGCCCGGCCGCCATGATCAGCGCTGTTACGGGGGGGCCGGTCACGGATACATCATAAGTCGGGCGGGGTCCGACCCGCCCTCCCAGGCCAACACGCCGGCCCACGAGATTCAAGAATGGTTGGGCCGGCTCCGCCAGTTCCACCCCCAAGTCAAACCCGCCCGATCACGACATCCATGAATGGATGATCGGGCTCCAGTGGTGAGGCCGCTTGGTTCGATTTGCTCGGCTATAGCACTTGCAAATCGAACCTAGCTCCGCTGCTCAGGTGCCGAGAGCCTGGTCTTTGGCTTCCTGGGAGAGGAGGATCAGGGTCCAGCCGGAGAAGATCAGGTCGATCCCGACCAGCAGGCCGATCGCCCAGTCGGCCGAGGACGGGTAGTCAACCCAGAAGATCAGGCCGATGACCAGCGAGAGGGCGCCGTTCAGGCCGAGCCAACCGGCTCCCGGGATGCCGCGCTGGGCGAAGGCAGTCGCCAGCTTTACCGCCCCGGCCGCGAGGAAGTAGATGATCAGGATGATGGTCAGGGCCTTGGCGCCCTTGTCGGGGTTGATCAACAGGAACAGCCCGGCGGCGAGGGTCAGGAGTGACCAGGCGACGCGGGCGATCACGTTGAGCGCACCGGGTGCGGTGAACGACCAGGCGAAGAGGAAGGCGGAGCCGATGATCAGGATCCAGCCGATCAGCACGGTCATCCCCCAGGAGGCCACGTTCGGGATCAGAACGGCGAAAGCCCCGAGCAGGATCATCAGGATCCCGACGCCCGTGTACAGGCCTGCCGCCCGCTTCACTTCCTTCTGGACTTCCTCTTCGTATTCCATGGCCGGAGCCTATCCCCGCGGTCGGCGGGAGATCGCTGATCATCTAGAGTCCGCGACGATTCCGGGATGGTGTAATCGGTAGCACACCGGTTTTTGGTACCGGCGGTGGAGGTTCAAGTCCTCCTCCCGGAGTCGAACTCAACCGCAGTCGGGCCGGTCTTCGCCGGCCCTCCCAATTCAACCCGCCCTTCCCACAAGAAACAACTGATGGTTGGGAAGGGCTCTGGCGGAGGCGCTTCAAAGGACGGCGTTGCGAAGGTTCGCAACTTGTTGTGAACATTCGCGTTCTATAGGGTGACCCATAGCCCGGGGCCGTCCCGGGGTGGGGAAACCTGGAGAGAACCGGAGAATTGATGCGCAAGCTCGCAGTGCTTTTTGCCCTCCTGGGCAGCCTTTTCGTCGTCGCTACCGCACAGGCAGCACCCCCCACTTCCGTCTTCAACGGGGCGGTCAGCTGCACCACGCAGGGACCCGGCAACTACGAGGGCCAAACCTGGTGCGGCACCGGGATTTACAACCCGTCGGCCCAGAAACCGCCCCAGGACATCCGCAGCACCGTGAAGTCGTTCGACCAGGTGCCGATCGATGTCAACCTGGCCCTGCCCAGCCCGGCCGACAACGTCTGGGGCGAGGGGCCTTACCCGCTGGTCTACATGTTCCACGGCTACGGCGGCGGCAAGGTCAACTTCACGGGCATGCAGCGTTGGCTGAACAAGGGCTACGCGGTTTTCTCCCAGACCAACCGCGGCTTCCACGAATCCTGCGGCACGGCCAACGCCAAGGCGGCCGACCCGATCTGCGCCACCAAGGGCTTCGTCCGGCTCGACGACAGCCGCTACGAGGTGCATGACGCCCAGTACTTCGCCGGCATGCTGGTCGACGAGGATCTGGTCCAGCCGAACAAGATCGCCGCGACCGGCGGCAGCTACGGCGGCGGCATGTCGATGGCGCTGGCGGCCCTCAAGGACCGCGTCATGAATCCCGACGGCACCTACTCAGCCTGGACCAGCCCAGGCCCCGACCACACTCCGATGAGCCTCGCGGTCGCAATCCCGGAGATCCCCTGGACCGACCTGGCCTACTCGCTGGTCCCGAACGGCTCGAACATCGACTACATCAAGGACGCTTCCTACTACGGCCGGTTCGGCGTGATGAAACAGTCTTACGTGAACGGCCTCTACCTCAGCGGCCTGGCCGCCCCGGGCTACTACACCCCGGCCGGTGAGCAGCCGGAAGCGGACCTGGCCGGCTGGAAGGCGTTCATGGACGCCGGTGAGCCCTACGAGGGCAAGCCCGAGGCGCAGGCGATGCTGGACGAAATCACCCAGCACCACTCCTCCTACTACATCGATCACAGCCAACCCCCGGCCCCGCTGCTGATCAGCTCCGGCTTCACCGACGATCTGTTCCCGGCCAACGAGGCGACCCGGTACTACAACCGGACCCGGGCCCAGTACCCGGACTCTCCGATCGGCCTCTTCTTCGGCTCGTTCGGCCACATGCGCGGTCAGAACGGCGCCGAGGTCAACAGCGCCAAGTCGGCGCTCGAGGACAAGTGGGTCGACTACTACCTGAAGGGCACCGGCTCCCAGCCGGCCTCGAACGTGACCACCTTCACCCAGGTCTGCCCCGATGCGGCTCCGGACGGCGGTCCGTACGTGACCGACAACTGGGTCCAGCAGGCACCCGGCGAGGTCGTGGTCGACGATCGTGCCGCGCAGACGGTGTCTCCTGATGGCGGTGACCGGGCGATCGGTGCCGCTTTCAACCCGGCCCCGGCCGGCCAGGCATGCACCACAGCTTCCGGCACTCCCGAGCCCGGGATCGCGAACTACGAAACCGGCGTGGCCCCGGCCGGTGGATTCACCGTGATGGGTTCACCGACCGTGATCGCGGAGATCACGCAGGCCGGCGAGAACTCGCAGCTGTCGGCCCGTCTGGTCGACATCTCGGCCGACGGCAGCAAGAAGACCCTGGTCAACCGCGGAGTCTGGCGTCCCGCCAACAGCGGCTTCCAGGTCTTCCAGCTCAATCCGAACGGCTGGCACGTGGCCACGGGGCACAAGCTCCGCCTGGAGATCCTGCCCTTCGACGGCGGGAACATCGACCCGAACGCCGCGCTGGGACTGGTCAACTTCAGCCGCCCGTCCACGAACCAGCAGCCGGCGACGATCAAGAACCTCGAACTGCGGATCCCGGTCCGTCAGGAGCCGGGCTCGCTGCACGGCATGGTTACCGCCCCCGCCAAGCGGGTCCTGCCCGACCGTCCCGGTGCCGAACTCGCTCCGGGCAACGAGTCGATCGGCTCGCAGAGCCTCGAGCAGTACCGCAGGGAGAGCTACCCGGTGATCGGCAAGATCAAGGTGGTCAAGGCCACGGTCAAGGGCAAGTTCCTGACCGCGCGGGTCAAGTGCGCGGCAGCGAACGACTCCTGCGCCAAGGTGACCCTGAAGTTCAAGGGCGCCCCGAAGAAGGGCAAGAAGGGCAAGGGTGTCCTCCTCGCCAAGAAGTCGGGCGTCACCGCCCGCTCCGGCAAGACCGTCGCGGTCAAGCTGAAGCTGACCAAGAAGGCCCGGAAGCTCTTCAAGAACAAGAAGAAGCGCAAGGTGGTCCGCCGGCACGGCAAGAAGCGAGTCAAGATCGTCAAGGTCAAGGGGCTCAAGAAGCTCCGGGCCAAGGTGCTGATCAACGGCAAGGGCTCCGGCTTCGTCAACGTCAAGCGAACCGGCAAGGTCAAGTAATCCCTGCGTCCGTCCACGGAACTCTCTCCGGGAAAGGCCCCGCTTCGGCGGGGCCTTTCTTTTGCAGGGCGCCGCTTCGGGTGAAGCGTCAGACCGGTGATAACCTGAGCGCCTCAGGGGACGAGACCGCAGGTCCGTGCCCGTCTGAGAAGGGAAGCCGCAGGGAGCGGCGTCGATACCAATAGGGAGAAACAGGGACCAGATGCGAAAGTTCGCGATTGCCTTTGCTGCTTTGTTCATGCTCGTCGTCGTGCCGCAGGCCGATGCCGATATCACCGCGGTCTTCAACGGGAAGATCCCGTGCACGACCGTGGCCGACGGCCGGGTCGAGTGCTCCGGGCCGGGTGGCGCCGACTCGAACGCGCCGGCAAACACGGTCCCGAGCTGGGACGGCACGCCGATCGACGTCAACGTCGTTTTCCCGGACGCCGCGAAGTTCGGCCCGGGCCCCTACCCGCTGGCCATGTACTTCCACGGCTTCGGCGGTGGCAAGGAAGGCTTTGACGGGGATCTGAAGCGGTTCACGGACGCCGGCATGGCGGCCTTCTCGATGACCGAGCGCGGCTTCAAGAAGTCCTGCGGCAAGCCCGACGCGATCACCGCCCTGAACGCCGTGAAGGCGGGCGCCTGCGACAAGGGCTTCATCCACCTGATGGACACCCGTTACGAGGTCCGCGACGCGCAGTACCTGGTCAGCCTGCTGGCCGATGAAGGTCTGATCGAACCGAAGAAGATCGGCACCGTCGGCGCCTCCTACGGCGGCGGCAAATCGATGGCCCTGGCCGCCCTGAAGAACCGGATCATGCTGCCGGACGGCAAGCTGACCGCCTGGAAGAGCCCGGGCGGCAAGGACATGGCGATCGCGGTCGCCGCCCCGATCGTCCCCTGGACCGACTTCGCCTACGCGCTGGTCCCGAACGGCCGCACCCTCGACTACGCGCTCGACAGCCCGTACCTCGGCCCGGACGGCAAGGCGCCCTACGGGGTCATGAAATCCGCGATCATCAACGCGCTGTTCGGCGCCGGCGACACCTTCAGCGGCCAGAACGGCACCGATTTCGACCCGCTCTTCGACATCGTCGGCTGGCGAACCTTGATGTCGGCCGGTGAGCCGTACAACACCCCGGGCGGCCAGACAATGGTCCGAGAGATGACCACCCACCACTCGTCGTACTACATCGACCCGTCCGTGACCCCGGCGCCGATGGTGATCGCGGAAGGGTTGACCGATGACCTCTTCCCGATCGACGAGGCGATCCGCTACTACAACCGGACCACGCATCAGCATGCGAATTCCACGGTGGCTCTGCTGTTCGCTGACATCGGCCACCCGCGGGCGCCGCTCGGCGGCGAGAACAGCCAGGGCCGCCCGGCGGACCAGGAGATGGGCTACCAGATCGTCGAGCAGTGGTTCAAGCACTACCTGCTCGGCGAAGGCGCGAAGCCGGCTGCCGGAGTGATGGCCAAGTCACAGGTTTGCCCGTACAGCGATCCTTCGGGTGGCCCCTACACGGCCGACAGCTGGGCTGATTTCGCGCCGGGCGAGGTCCGCCTGAGCGACCCGACGACGCGGGTCATCTCGAAGGACGGTGGCAGCTCACAGATCGCAAACGGGTTCACCACCCTCTTCGACGGCTGCACCCAGCAGGCGGAGACCCGCGAGCCGGGCATCACCGAGTACGACTTCCCGGTCACGCCCGCCGGTGGCTTCACCCTTGGTGGTGCGCCGACCGTGATCGCCGATGTCTCGGTCGCCAACGGCGGCGAGTCCCAGATCGCGGCCCGCCTGCTCGAGATCGAGAACGGCATGGAACGGATCGTCGCCCGTGGCGTCTACCGCCCCGATGCGTCGGGCCGCCAGGTGATCCAGCTCCACGGCAACGTCTACCACTTCGAACCGGGAACCCAGGCACGGCTGCAGCTGCTGCCGCGCGACGGCGACCCGAACCTGCTCTCGCTGTCCTACGCGCGACCGTCGAATGATCAGCAGGACGTGACGGTCAAGGACGTCGAGGTACGTCTGCCGGTCCGGGAGAAGCCGGGCTCACTCGACGGGATGGTCAAGAAGCCCGCTCCGAAGGTCCTGCCGGCCGGCTACGCGCTGGCCGACGACTACAAGTCGGTCGGTTCGGTCGGGGCCCCCAAGGCCACGGTCCGCGGCAAGAAGCTGAAGCTGACCATGAAGTGCGGCAGCGTCAACCTCTGCCGTCCGGTCAGGGTCAAGATCAAGGGCACGAGAAAGCCACTGAAGAACGCGGTCATCGCCAAGAAGACCGGCATCAAGACCATCGCCGGCAAGCGGACCGTGATCACCTTCAAGCTGACCGCGAAAGCCCGCAAGGCGTTCAAGGACAGGAAGAAGCGCAAGGTGGTCCGCCGGCACGGCAAGAAGCGGGTCAAGGTCGTCAAGGTCAAGGGCCTAAAGAGGATCCGCGCCAAGGTAACCGTCCGCGGCTGGCGATCGGTCAAGACCACCAAGCTCACCATCATCCGCAAGGGCAAGGTGAGGTAAGTAAGTCGGGCGGGGTCCGACCCGCCCTCCCAGTTAAACCCGCCGGCCCATGGGGTTCAAGGATGGTTGGGCCGGCTCCGGTCGGGGCAGATCAGGGGCGGGTTTGCGGTGAGGTTGAAGTTACCGCCACATAGCGCTCCAAACTTCAACCTCATCGCATCGGCCACCCCGGCCTCAGGCCCGTTCTTTGCTGCGGCCTCGGGGCGAGGGGATGCCCAGGACCCTCATCGCCTTGATGCCGAGGCCGAGGCGTTCTCGTCCCTCGGTGGCGGTGGCGTCATGGCCGGAGAGGTCACGGACGCGTTCCAGGCGGTAGCGGATCGTGTGCCGGTGGGTGAACATCTGCTTGGCGGTGGCAGGCACGTTCGCGTCGCTGTCGAGATAGGCCTCGACCGTGGCGACCAGGTCGGTCTCGTACTGCTCGTCGTAGGCGACAAGGGGCTCGACCGTCTCCGAGTAGAAGCTCATCAGCTCCTCGTTGCTCGTCCCGAGCAGCAGCCGGTAGGCGCCGGTGTCCTCGAAGGCGATCGGCGAACGGCCCTCGGCCTCGCCCACGTTGAGGGCGAGCAGGGCCTCGCGAGCCGAGCGTTCGACCTGCTCGGGGCCGGTTGCGAGGCGGGAGCGCGAGATCGTCACGGTCAGCCCGGAGAGCGAACGGGGAAGCTCGCGCTCGAGCGCCTCTTCCAGCTTGAGCAGACGATCCTCCTCGTTGGTCGGGACCACGATGCCGACCACGGCTCCCTCCTCGGACTGACCCATTCCGGCAATCGCGCCGGAGGCGATCGCGCGGATCGTCCGCAGGGTCATGTCGAGCACCCGGGATCGCCAGTCGCCCTCCTGGGCGGAGCCGGCGTGGGCTCGGACCATCAGCACCCCGCCGCCACGCGACAGGTCGCAGCCGACCTCACCGGCCCGGGCGAGGATGTCATCGGCGTCGGCCAATGAGCCGTCCAGGAGCGCGCGGACGAACTCCGAGACCGCGCCCTCGTTGCCCCACTCGTCAGAACGGGCCCGTTCGATCTCCAGGGCGGCCAGGGCCGACATCACCTCGAGCGTGTCGGCGTCCACCGCGTCGCCGAGGTATCGCGCCTCGCCGACCGTGGTGTCGCCGAGAACCAGCTCGATCACCCCGACTCCCTTCCCCTTGGCGGCTAGCTTCGACTCCTGGGCCTGGGTCGCTCCGGCGACCGCGAGCACGATGCCGGAGCGGTCGAGGAAGGCGAGCGGGACCCCGAGCACATCGGCTGCGGCGCGGGCCAGGCCGGGCAGACCGCGACCGGCGAGGACCGGGCTCGCGAGCCGGGCCGGTGCCGATGCCTTGGTCTTGGAGCCCGTGGCCATGGCGGCCGGGGGTCAGCCGTCCGTGAACGGGTTGAGGGGGGCCACATCATTGGAGATGAGGACCCAGGCGAGACCCGCGATCACCCCGATGGTGACCAGCCCGCCGAAGATCATCAGGGAGAGGAATCCGGCCGCGAAGCGCTCGTTCCAGCGCCCGAAAGAGCTGAGCGCGGGCACGAGGATGAGGCCGACGAAGGCGGCCAGGCTGACCAGACCGGCAGCCCCGAAATACCAGATGTTGGTGGAGACGGCGAGCACCATCCGGTTAATTTTTGCGCAACTGGCCGACGATGAGGGCCGCGACCGCGAAAAACGCGAAACAAAGCGCCCCGAGAGCCCAGCCGCCGAAGACGTCACTGAGGTAATGGACGTTGAGGTAGACCCGGCTCAAACCGATCAGAATCGCCAGCCCGAAGCCGGTTCCGACCAGGGCCGCCTTGCGGGCCATGTCCGGCCTGAGCCGGATCGCGATCGTGATCGAGAGCCAGACGTAGAAGACCGAGTGGGCGGAATGCCCTGAGGGATAGGAGTACCCGGCCACCTCGACCATTCCGTCCGGGGGGCGCGGCCGGGCGACCCACTCCTTGATCCAGTCGACCCCGAGCACGATCGCGACCGAGGAAAGGGCCAGCACCGCGAACTCGGCCCAACGGCCGGCGAAGGCGAGGATCGATGCGGTGAGCACGACCAGCGGCAGCAGGACCGCGGACGAGCCGAGGAAGGTGACCGCTTTGGCGATCTGGGTCAACCAGCCGGTGGTGATCAGGTCCGTCACGTCGAAGGCGCGAAGGTCCCCGGGGGTCGGACCAGCATCGTCGAGCAGGATCCCGGCGTAGGCGAACAGCACGAAGGAGGCGACCGCGATGACTGCGAACAGCGTGGTCACCTCGAGGCCGAAGGTTCCGCCCGGCGTGAACCGGTCCGCGAGCCAGCGCAGCTGCGTCTCGTAGCGGCGGGCGAGACGCACGATCCAGCCCGAGTACCAGCGCCGTTCCATCCAGCCGACCGCCCGGACCCGGTTCTCGGGCTCACGCAGGTACTTCCAGGCCAGATAGGAGGCCACCGAGACCACGATCATCGTGCCGATCACCAGCGCCGCCAGGCCGACGTACTCCGCCGCCGCGTCGATGCTGCGGGCGAAGAAATACCCGGCGAGCACGTGCAGGGTGATCTGAAGGCCCGAGCCCAGGATGCTGTACGGCACGAAGGCTCGGAACCTCATGCCCGAACTGCCGGCGACGAACGGCGAGAGCGCCCGGACCAGGCCGATGAAACGACCGATCAGAACCGTCTTGCCGCCGTGCTTCTCGAAGTAATCCTCGACCTGCGCGTACCGCTCGGCCGAGATCCCGAACTTCGGCCCGTGCCTGAGGATGAAATCCCGGCCCAGCCGGTGGCCGAGCCAGAAGCTGGTCGAGTCCCCGAGAAACGCCATGAGCCAGGCGATCGCGATCAGGAGGAAGACGTTGATCACGCCCTGCCCGGCGACCGCGCCGCCGATCAGCAGGGCGGTCTCACCCGGAACGAGCAGCCCGACGAAGGCCCCGGTCTCGAGGAAGGACAGCACCCCGACCACCAGATAGGTCCAGGGGCCGAGGAAGTTGGCGAACTCGCCCAGCAGCTCCTGCAAATCGAGTTCGGGGAAGAACTGCTTGTAGAGGAAGTAGATGGCCAGCGCCGCAGCCGCGATGCCGGCCAGCGCGAGCCGTTTCCCCCGCTTCGTTTCCGGGACCTTGATCAGGGCCGGTCGTCCTCTGCGGCTTCCGGTGTCCCGCCTTCGACCGTGCCGCCCTGGCAGACGATCGCCTCCGGGCCGACCTCGGCGGCCGCCTGCTCGGCGGCGGCCCGATCCGGGAAGAGCCCGAATACGGTCGGGCCGGTCCCGGTCATCCCGGTGAAGGACGCCCCCGCCGCGGCTAGGCGCTCCTTCGCCAGGCCGATCTCCGGCATCAGCGCCAGTGCGGCCGGCTCCAGGTCATTGATCAGCAGGGCCGGGTAGGAAAGCGGCGAGACGGAGTTGGTCGCGACCGCCCAGAGCCGGCCGGAGATCTCGTCGATCTCGGCCTGCTCCCGGCCAAGCTTCATGCGGTCGGCCTCGTCGAAAACGGCCCTGGTCGGCAGGCCCTGCGCGAACGGCAGCAGCACGAGCCAGTGCTCGGCTGGCGGCGGCAGGGTGGTGAGCTTCTGCCCCACCCCCTCGACCAGCAGCGGCTTCGGGTTGAGCTGGGAGGGCACATCGGCGCCGAGCAGCAGCGCCAGACCGGCCAGATCATCGACCTCGCCCACCCCGAGCCGGAGGATCGCGGCGGCGTCGGCGCTGCCGCCGCCGAGACCTGCCTGAACCGGGATCCGCTTCTCGATCGTAACCTTGAGCAGCGGCGGATCCCAGCCCTCGGAGCGCATCATCCGGATGGCCTGGCTGACCAGATTCTCGCCCGGTACCCCGGGGCAGATCACCTGGTCGACCAGTGCCTCCGGCCCCCCCGCCTCGACCGTGATCGTGTCGTGGAGGGTCAGGGGCTCGAAGATCGAGGTCAGCTCGTGCAGGCCGTCCTTGCGGCGCGGGCCGAGGTAGAGGCAGAGGTTGAGCTTGGCGGGAGCCTGCAGCTCGAGCGGGAGTTCCAGTTCAGGATTCGCCATCGGTACCGGGCTTGATCATCGCGGATAGCTCGGTGAACTGGCCGGGAGCGAGAGCTTCGGCCCGGATCCCCGGGTCGAGACCGATCGATTCGAGGCCCGCCCGAACCTCGGCGAGACTGCCCGGGAGCGCCATGTCGACCGAGCGGGCCATCGCCTTGCGGCGGTGCGCGAAACCGGCCCGGACCAGACGCCTGGTCGGCGCGTCGGGCCCGGGCCCGGTCCGGCGCACCTCGATGATCGCCGAGTCCACCCGGGGCTGGGGCTTGAAGACCGTGCGGCTGACCTTTCGCAGCTGCCGCACCTCGCCGGTCAGCTGGATCAGCACCGATGGTGCGCCATAGGTCTTGTTGCCCGGTTCCGCTCGCAGCCGGTCGCCGATCTCTTTCTGAACCATCACGTTCCATCGCTCGATGGTCGGCAGCTCGAAGGCGGTGCGCAGGATGACCGGGGTCGCGACCGCGTACGGAAGGTTGGCGACCATCCGGGTCGGCGCGGGATCGAGCGCGGCGAGGTCGTACCTGACCGCGTCGGCCCAGACCAAGTTCACGTTCGGCCGGGCGATCACGGCGCCCAGGCCGGGTTCGAGGTCGCGGTCGATCTCGATCACGTGAACCTTCGCCGCGACCTCGGCCAGCCGCTCGGTCAGCACCCCTTCCCCGGCCCCGACCTCGAGCACCACGTCCTCCGGTGCAAGGTCGGCATCCCGGACGATCGCCGCCAGCAGGTTGGGGTCGGCCAGGAAGTTCTGGCCGAGCCTCACCATCCGTAGACGCGGGCGGCGTTGGCGGTGACCAGCTCGTCCAGCTCGGCGTAGCCGATGCCTCTGAGCTCGGCCACCTTCTCCGCGGTCTCGACCACGAAGGCGGGCTGGTTGCGCTCTCGGCGCCGCGACTGCGGCGTGAGATACGGAGCGTCGGTCTCGACCATGATGCGCTCGTCAGGCACCCTGGCCACGGCCGCCCGCAGGTCCTCGTTGGCGGGATAGGTGATGTTGCCGGAGAAGGAGCAGTACCAGTCACGCTCGGCTGCCTGTTCGACCCAGTCCGGGGTCGAGAAGCAGTGGAGGATCACGGTCAGATCCGGGAACTCCTCCAGGGTCGCGAAGATCTCGGAGACCGCGTCGTTCTTCTCCGGCTGGTCGCGGCAGTGGATGACCAGGGGCAGATCGAGCCGGGCGGCGATATCGGCCTGGGCGATGAAGGCACGGCGCTGCTGGTCCGGGTCGGCCGTGTCCCGGAAGAAATCGACGCCGGTCTCGCCGATCGCAACGACCTTGGGGTCGGCCGCCAGGGCCTCGATGTCATCGGCCGCCGCCTGATCGAAGCCGTCGGCGTCATTGGGGTGACGACCGACCGCGACGAACAGCCCCTCGAAGGCGCCAGCGAGAGCGATCTGCTCGCGGTTCGAGGTCTCGTCGAGACCGACCGTGAGGATCTTCTCCACCCCGGCCTCCCGAGCAGCGGCGAGCACGGTTTCCGGCGGATCGGGGCAGCGAGAGACGTGGGAGTGCGAATCGATCACGACGCCCCGATCCTATCTAGGTTTGGGAACGGTAGAAGCGGGTGAAGTCCAGGTACTTGTCGGCGATCAGAGCGACCGCCTCGTCGCGGTCGATCTCCTCGGCCAGCAACCGTTCCAGCGGATGTTTCCAGATGGTGCGGCCGATCGCGAAGCCGGCGTAGCCTTCGGTCTTCGCCGCGATCTCCATCCACTCGCGGACCCGGTCGTCCGGGGCGCCGGCCCCCAGCAGCACGCAGACCACGTCCTCGCGGTGCGGCGCGTTCCGGGCCTGGGCGACCAGCGCGGCCGCGTCGGCTGAGTCATAGACACCCTCGATCTTCCAGATGTCGGCCTCGACCCCGGCCTCCTGCGCTTCCGCCATCGCGCGGCGCATCAGCTCGGGGCGCTGCTCGCGCTCGAAGCGCTCCGCATCCCCGCCGGCTGCGGCGAGCTGCTCGTCGGTCGGGGGCACGATCAGCTCGTAGAGAAAGGCGGTGTCGTTCTCGTGGAGCCAATCGGCGAGTCGCTTCAGGCGCTCGAGCTGGACCCGGTTGCCGGCCGCGTCCGCGTCGGGGTTGTAGCGGACCAGCACCTTGGTGAAGCTGACCCCGTGGCGGGCGATGTGGGCCCCGAACTCCTCGCCGTACTCGAACTCGAAGACCGCCTGGTCGGACTTCTCGGCCGGCATCGCGAGGAGCACCCCTGCTTCGCGGGCCAGGGCCGGGACCTCGCCGCCGAACTGCTCGTCGCAGAGCACCCCGGCCGACTCGCGCGGCAGCTCGCCCGACTCGACCGCCTTGATCAGACCGTCGAACACGACCCGTTTGGCGGCCGCGATCCGCGCCGTCTGCTCGGCGTCGGGCTCCCCCTCGATCCCGAACAGGGCCCGCCGGAAGTTGCCCCGGTGGTCGAAGGCCAGCACGTACATCTGACCCTCAAAGCCGAGTCGGTAGCTACCGGTCTCAGCCGCGGAGCCCGTGCCGACGCGACTCAACTCCGGTCTCCGTCGGGCGGGGTCTGAAGCCAGGTGTGGGCCGGATCGTCATTGATCGCCCACTCGCGGCTCGGACCGGCCATCACGTTGAGGTAGTAGTTCTCGTAGCCCGGCGGGGCCGAGACCGTGTGGTAGCCCCGGGGGACCAGCACCGTGTCACGGTTCTCGACCGTCATCGTCTCGTCGAGGCCATCGTCGGTGTAGACGCGCTGCAGAGCGAAACCCTGTTCCGGCTGGATCCGGTGGTAGTACGTCTCCTCGAGCAACGACTCTTCCGGCAGGGCGTCGCGATCATGCTTGTGCGGCGGGTAGCTGGACCAGTGCCCGTCGGGGGTGACGACCTCGCAGACCAGCAGCGACTCAGCCTCGCGGTCGGCCATCAGGATCGGGTAGATCCGTCGCTCGAGATTGCCGTAGCCGCGGGTCTCGCGGTCGAGCTCGCCCCCGGGCAGGGCGCGGGCCGGCAGGTCACCCTCCGCCGGGCCGGAGCAGATCGCGACTTCGGCGCCCACGCCGCCGGCGGCGATCTCGTAACGGCTGCCCGGCGGCAGGTAGACCGCGTCCGGCGGGCCCGAGAACGGGTCGGGGCGACCGGGCGCTTCGAAGCGCTCTCCCGCCTCGGTGGTGACGGTGAAGCCACCGGCCACCGCAACCAGGCAGACCTCTACTCCTTCGGCCGTCCTCGCCGCGGCACCGCCGGGGTGCAGGGCGAGAACCTCAAATCCAACGTATGTCCAGCCGGCGCTCTCGGGAGTGATCTCGGCGATCACCTCACCCACACCGGCCTTGACCAGCAGTTCGCTCATGTTCCTTCCAGATGAAGTCGTTGTTTTCTCGCGTTCTCTTCCCAGGCCGCACGGGCCTCCTGAACCTGGCGGTCGGTTGAGACCTCGGCCGGGGGGACGTCCCACCAGCTCTCGAAATCGGGCACGCCCTTGTAGCGGTCCGTCTCGACCGCGATCACGACCGGATGGTCGGTGCCGCGCGACGCTTCGAGAGCGGCACGGAGTTCCGGCATGGTCGCGGCCCGGATCACTTCCGCCCCGAGGCTCGCCGCGTTAGCGGCGAGGTCGACCGGCAGCGGTCCGCTGTCCCCCGCCGGCCTGCCGTCCGCGTCCACCACCTGCTCCTTCGATTCCCGCGCGCGGTAATGAGTGCCGAAGCCGGACTGGCCGAGTGACCTGGACAACGCCCCGATCGAGGCGTAGCCGTGGTTCTCGATCAGCACCACCACGATCCCGATCCGCTCGGCAACCGCGGTGGCGAGCTCGCCCGGCAGCATCAGCCAGGACCCGTCGCCGACCATCGCGAAGACCGGCCGTTCGGGGGCGGCCAGCTTCACGCCCATCGCCCCGGGAATCTCGTACCCCATGCAGGAGTAGCCGTACTCGACGTGGTAGGCCTTCGGATGGGTGGCGCGCCAGAGCTTGTGAAGGTCACCGGGGGCCGAGCCCGCCGCGCATACGACCACCCCGTCTTCGGCGGCGGCGTCGTTGATCGCCGCGATCACCGCCGCCTGCTTGAGCGGTGTCTCGCCGTCATCAGCCCGGATCTCGTCGCTGACCGAGATCCACTCGTCCCGTTCGGCCGTGATCCTCGCCGCCCACTCCTCGGGCACCCGGTACTCGCCCGAAAGGGCGCCAAGCGCTTCCAGGCTGACCCGAGCGTCGCCGACCACCGGCACCGCGCTCCGCTTGAAGGCATCGATGCCGGCCACGTTGAGATTCACGAAGCGGACCAGCGGGTTCTGGAAGGCGGTGTTCGAGGCGGTGGTGAAATCGCTGTAGCGGGTGCCGACGCCGATCACCAGGTCCGCTTCGCGGGCGATCCGGTTGGCGGCCAGGGTACCGGTGGCGCCGACCGCGCCCAGTGAGAGCGGATGGTCGGATCGCAGCGAGCCCCGGCCAGCCTGCGTCTCGGCGACCGGGATGCCGGTCGCCTCGGCAAACTCGCGCAACGCCTCGGTCGCCTCGGCGTAGATCACGCCGCCGCCGGCCACGATCAACGGGTTGCGGGCTGACCGCAGGGCGGCCGCCGCGTCGGCGACCGCCTCCGGCGCCGGTGGCTGCCGCCACTGGTGCCAGACCCGGGGCTCGAGGAAGGCGTCATCGAACTCGTAGGCCTCGGCCTGGACATCCTCGGGCAGGGCCAGGGTCACCGCGCCGGTCCGGGCCGGGTCGGTCAGGATCCGCACCGCCTCCATCGCCGCCGAGTAGAGCTGTTCGGGGCGGCTTACGCGGTCGAAGTAGACCGAGACCGGGCGCAGCGCGTCATTGACCGAGACGGTGCCGTCGCTCTCGACCTCGATCTGTTGGAGGACCGGGTGCGGAGCCCGGTTGGCGAAGGTGTCGCCCGGCAGCAGCAGCACCGGCAACCGGTTGATCGTGGCCAAGGCGGCACCGGTCACCATGTTGGTCGCGCCCGGGCCGACCGAAGAGGTGCAGGCCCAGACCTGGCGCCGGTTGGCCTGGCGGGCGTAGCCGACCGCCATGTGGACCATCCCCTGTTCGTTCTTGCCCTGGATGAACGGCATCGAGCTCTGCTCCTGCTGGAGCGCCTGGCCGATCCCGGCCACGTTGCCATGGCCGAAGATCCCGACCACGCCCGGGAAGAGGCGCTGGCGCCGACCCTCGAACTCGATCTCCTGGACCGAGAGGAACCGGATCAGGGCCTGGGCGGTGGTCAGGCGGGTGGTGCTCATCGATCTGCCTCCGTCATGAAATTGTCGAGTTGGCCGCGGTCCGGCATCGCGTCGGCGCAGGCGAGCTGGCCGGAGACGTAGGCCCCGGCCGCGTTGGCCCGCTCGATCACCCGTTGGAGGTCATCGCCGTCGAGCAGCCCACGGGCCAGCGCGCCGCCGAAGGCATCGCCGGCACCAAGTCCGTTGACCACGTCGATCCGGATCGGCGGCACCTCGAACTCGCGTTCGGCGGTGCGCACGTAGACCCCCTCGGGGCCGCGCTTGATTATCGCCGTGCCGACCCCGAGCTCGAGCAGCCTCGCCGCCGCTTCTTCCGGGTCGCGGCTGCCGGTCGCGACCTCGACCTCGTCACGGTTGCCGACCGCCACGTCGACGTGGGCCAGAGCCTCTCTGGCGTAGCGGGTCGCCTCGGCCGGATCGTCCCAGAACATTGGGCGATGGTCGAGATCATGGATCGTGATCGCGCCTTCCGCCGCGTCGTCACGGGCAGCGAGCGCGGTCAGGGTGGCCTCGCGGCTCGGCTCGGCCGAGAGGCCGGTGCCGGTGGTCCAGAAGATCCGGGCCCCGCGGATCTGATCGAGGTCCAGCTCCTCCGCCCGAAGCATCATGTCGGGAGCCTGCGGCTCGCGGTAGAAGAGCAGGGGGAAGTCATCCGGAGGGTGGATCTCGCAGAACACGACCGGGGTGCGCAGCTCGGGGTCGGTAGCGACCCAGCGCGCGTCGACCCCGAAGCCGTCCAGCGCGTCGCGCACGAAGGTGCCGAAGGCGTCATCGCCGACCTTGGTGATCACCGCAGCCCGGGTCCCGTACCTCGCGGCGGCGACCGCGACGTTGGTGGCGCTGCCACCGAGGAAGCGGGAGAAGGAGGTGACCTTGTCCAGCGTGACGCCGGACTGGTTCGGGTACAGATCGACCCCGACCCGGCCCATCGTGATCAGATCGAAGCCGCTCATCGGCCGGCTCCGGTCTTGGCGGTCGCTCCGTCCAGCTCCTCGCGGAAGCGGCCGAGCAGCTCGTCCAGGCCGAGCGCCGGCATCCCGAGCCGCTCGGCGGTGGCGTTCGCGTCAAGGCTGGTGTCAAAGGGGACCGGTGCGTCCGGCAGGGCTCCCGCCGGGGGGCGGCTCTCGGTGACCAGGCCCGGGTCCAGCTCGAAGGCCTTCGCGGCCCGCCGGGCCAGCTCGAGCCGGCCGGCCGATTCGGCACCCACGCAGTGGAAGATCCCATCCAGGTTGCGTTCGATGATCCGGCCGATCCGCGCGGCCGAATCACTGGCCAGGCTGGGGGTCGCGATCGCGTTCAATCCGTCGCCGGTCCAGACCGCGAACTCGCGGCCGTCCGCCAGCGCGTCGACCACCGAGCCGAGGAAGTAGCCGAAGCCGGCGTCCTGCTCGCGCGGAGAATCCGGCCTGGCCCAGTGACGTCCGTTGACGGCGGCGATGCGGGCGACCGAGCCGCGCTCGGCCCGTTCCAGCACAACCAGTTCCGATGCCGCCTTGAGGAAGCCGTAGAGATTGACCGGGTTGGGCGGGAAGTCTTCCGGAAGGTCGTGGCCGGTCCCGTCGAAGACCCAGTCCGTGGAAACCAGCACGATCCGCGCACCAACCTGGTTGGCCGCGTCGACCAGGTTGCGGGTCTGCCCGACGAAGCCGTTCCAGCCGGCCCGGCGGTCGGCGTAGATCCGGTTGAAATCATTGAGGATCGCGCTGTGGACGATCGCCTCCGGGCGGAACTCCTCGACCACCTCGGCCACCCGAGCAGAATCCTCCAGATCGACCGGGTGGACCCAGCCTTCGCCGAACCCTTCCGGCGGGGCGGACCGGACCGGCAAGCAGAGCTCGTGCCCGGCTTCACCCAGCACCCGGGCCAGGTTGGACCCGAAGAAGCCGGCGGCGCCGGTGATCAGGACGCGGCTCATGCGGCCTCCCGCGAGGGAGCGTCACGCGCTTCGATGAACTCGAGGCTGGTCCGGACGTCGCGGATCGGCCCGTCGCCCGCCGCGTAATCGAGGTTCGGCAGCGAGGTGTCCTGCTCCAGCACCATCCAGCCGTCGTACCCGGCCTCGGTCAGGATGTCGATCACCTCGCCGACCGGGGCGTCGCCCTGCCCGAGCGGCAGGAAGGCCCCGCCCTCGGCGGCCTCGAGGTGGGTCAGCTCGCGGGAAGCGAGCCGGGAGGCCTGCGCGGCGTCGACGTCCTTGAGGTGGACGTGGGTGATCCGGTCGGCGTGCTCCCGGGCGAAAGCCGCCGGGTCGACTCCGCCGATCATCAGGTGAGCGGTGTCGAAGCACCAGTTGACGGGGTTGATCGAGTTCAACGTCGAGATGTCCGCAGCGGTCTCGACCAGGGAGCCGAGGTGGGGATGGACCGACCACCTGAGACCGGCTTCGGCCGCGATCTGGCCCGCCTGGTCGAGGCCGGTGGCCAGGTTCTGCCAGCCGCGGTCGTCGAGACCGGAGGGAAGCGTCCACTCGAGGTCGACCACCGGCGCGAACAGCATCTGCCCAGCCTGGAGAGCGGCCAGCGTCGCGGCCTGCCTGCGTACGTGCTCCAGCCCGGTCTCCCGATCTTCCTCGTGCAGCACGACCGGCACGAAGGCGGCGACCAGCTCCATGCCGTGCCGATCCAGGAGAGCCCGAAGATCATCAGGATCGGCCGGCAGGTAGCCGTCGGGGCCGAGCTCGGTGGCGCGCAGGCCGAGGGAAGCCATCTCGGCCAGCACCCTGTCCGGGTCCATCATCGGGCCCCAGCCCGGGACTTCGCAGACGCCCCAGGAGATCGGGGCAGCGGCCAGTTTCCAGCGACGTGAGCTCATCTGCTCGCCTCGATCTCCTCGACCCTGACCGGACGCCCCTCGGCCAGGGAGCGGTTCGCGGCGAGGCCGATGACCAGCGGCATGCGGGCGTCCCGGGTGCCGACCGGCGATTCCCCACCGGAGGCGAGGTACTCGAGGAAGGCCTTCCACTCGTTCACGTAGGTGGGTACGTAGCGGTCGAGGAAGAACCAGGGCAGGGGCGGGCCGCTCATTCCCTCGGCGGTGATCGTCACCCCGGTGTGAGCCGGCGGGTTGAGCGAGCTCGACACCCCGCGCGAGCCGAACGCCTCGACCCGCTGGTCGAAGCCGTAGACGGCCTGGCGGCTGTTGTCGATCGCCGTGATGCAGCCATCGGCATGGGTCAGGGTGACGATCGCCGTGTCGACGTCACCGGCCTCTCCGATCGCGGGGTCGACCCGCACGGCCCCACGGGCGAAGACCTCGGTCACTTCCGATCCGGTCACGTGCCGGGCCATGTCGAAGTCGTGGATCATCATGTCGAGGAAGATCCCGCCGGAGACCTTCACGTACTCGATCGGGGGCGGAGCCGGGTCCCGGCTGGAGATGCGGAGAAGATGCACGTCCCCGACCTGACCGTCGGCGACCGCCGTCCGGACGGACCGATGGGCCGGATCGAAGCGGCGGTTGAAGCCGACCATGAAGGGAACCCCCGCCTGCTCGACGGCGGCCAGGGCGCGGTCGACCTCGGCGAGGTTGAGCGAGACCGGCTTCTCGCAGAAGATCGCCTTACCGGCGGCCGCCGCCTCGACGATCAGCTGGGCGTGGGTATCGGTGCTGGAACAGATCGCGACGACCTCGACCGCCGGGTCGCGGATCAGCGCCACGTCATCGGCCGCGATCCTGACCCGGTGATGTTCCGCCACCTGCTCCGCCGCCTCGCGCACCGGGTCGTACACGGCGGCCAGGGTCAGGCCGTCCACCTGGCGATCGATCACGTCAGCGTGCAGACGGCCGATCCGGCCGGTGCCGATCAGGCCGACGCCGATCGAGCGGGTTCCCTCGGCGGCGCGAATCGCCTCTGCCTGGCCGTTCACGCTCATGCGGCTGCCTCCACCTCGACCGGTTTTACGTCTTCCCACCGGCCGGACTCGTTCGATCTCAGCAATGCGTCCTGGACCTCGGCCCAGACCAGCGCGTCACGCAGGCTCGGGCTGAACTCCTCGCCGGCCGCGAAGCGGCGCAGGAACTCGTAGTCCTCGATCGTGACCAGGTCCTCGTACCCGATCCCGTTGGCGCTGCCCGGCACGAAGCTGCCGTGGAACGGGAACCGGTCCCCGGAGAAGACGGTCGTGTAGCCGCTGTCGAGACGGTCGCTGCGACGGTAGGCGCGCAGCTCGTTCATGCGCTCGAAGTTCCAGCTCAGCGCGCCCTCGGTCCCGTACACGTCGAAGGCCATCTGGCTTTCCGGGCCGATCATGCTGCGGCTGGTCTCGAAGGTTCCGCGGGCCCCGTTCTCGAAGAGGCAGAGCATGCCGGCGTAGTCCTCGTTGGTCACTTCGCCCATCGGGTCGTCGGCACCGCCCCGCCCGTAGGCTCCCCGTCCCGCGTGGGGGCCGGCCGGGATCGGCCGCTCGCGGATGAAGGTCTCGGTGGTGCCGACCACTCGCGCGATCGAGCCGATCAACATCCGCGAGAGGTCGACCGAGTGGCTGAGCAGGTCCGAGGTGGCTCCGTACCCGCCCTCGTCGACCAGGTAACGCCAGGAGAGCGGGCCCATCGGGTCGCTGCCGTACATCGAGAAGAAGCGCCCCCGGTAATTGGTGATCTCGCCGAGCTCCCCCGAGAGGATCAGCTGTCGGGCGTGCTGGACCAGCGGTGCCCAGCGGAAGTTGTAGCCGACCCCGCTGACCACCCCGGCCTCGGAGGCCGCGCGTTCCGCACGGGCCGCCTGGGCCGGGGTCCCGCCGACCGGCTTCTCGCAGAAGACGGCCTTGCCGGCGGCTGCCGCCGCCTCGACCACCTCGACGTGGAGCATGTTCGGCGCCGCCACGTAGACCACATCGACCTCGGGGTCTTCGACCACCTGACGCCAATCGGCGGTCGCGCGCTGATAGCCGAAGGCGCTGGTCGCCTCCTCGCGGAGCTCCCCCACCGGATCACCGACGATCACCGGCACGGCGTCGAACCCGCGATCCCGAAACAGAGTCGGGATGCGCAGGATCGAGCGACTGTGGGCGTGGCCCAGCCAGCCGAAGCCGACCAGCCCGACGCCGATCCGGGCACGCCCGGAGTCTTCGCCGAGGGACGCCATCACTCACTCCATTCCCGGCGGCAGCGGGTTCTCGCCGGTCGGCAGAACCGCGTCGGAAGGGAGCCCATGCTCGCCGGTCGCCTGTTCCAGCTCATGCGAGAGCGCCTCCAGCTCGGCCCCGCCCGACATCAGCTGGACCAGCTCCTGCCGTTCGATCTCGCCCTTCTTCCAAGAGCCGACCACGTGGCCGCGGTTGAGCACGATGAACTGGTCGCCGACCGGATAGGCGTGGTGCGGGTTGTGGGTGATGAAGATCACCCCGATCCCCCGGTCCCGAGCCTGCACGATGTAACGCAGGACCACACCGGACTGCTTCACGCCGAGGGCCGAGGTCGGCTCGTCCAGGATCAGCACCTTGGCTCCGAAGTAGACGGCTCGGGCGATCGATACGGCCTGCCGTTCACCGCCGGAGAGAGTGCCGACCGGCTGATCGGGATCACGGACGTCGATCCCCATCTTGCCCATCTCCTCGCGCATTACCTCCTGGGCGCGGCGGATGTCCATGCGCCGGAGCGGGCCCCACCCCTTCTCCGGCTCGGAGCCGAGGAAGAAATTGCGCCAGACCGACATCAACGGCACCGTGGCCAGATCCTGAAACACGGTCGCGATGCCGCGCTCCCGCGCGTCACGCGGAGAAGAGAACACGGTCGGCACACCGTCGACCAGCATCTCGCCCTCCGAGGGCTCATGCACTCCGGAGAGGATCTTGATCAGGGTCGACTTGCCGGCCCCGTTGTCACCGAGGATGCAGGTGATCTCTCCCGCGTTGATCTTCGCGTTGATCCCCGAGATCGCGCTGACGTTGCCGAAATGCTTGGCCACGTCGCGGACCTCGAGCAGCGGGGTCTCGCTCCGCTCGGGCGCTTCAGCCGTTGCGTTGCTCATGTTCTCGCTCCTTCCGCCGCCCGACGTATGTAGTTGTTGACCAGCACCGCGATCAGCAGGATCAGGCCGAGGAAGAGGAACCGCCAGTCGGTGTTCCAGCCCGCGAACTGAATCCCGATGAAGGCCATGCCGACGATCAGCGCGCCCAGAGACGAGCCGATCACAGAGCCGAACCCACCGGTCAGCAGGCAGCCGCCGACGACCGCCACGATGATGTACGTGAACTCCTCGCCGACGCCCTGACCGGCCTGCATCGAGCCGAGCCGGAGGGCGATCATGATCCCGGTGAGGGCGGCCAGGGTCGAGGTGGTCATGAAGAGCCCGATCTTGACCCGGTCCACCGGCACACCGGTATTGCGGGCCGCGTTGGCGTCGCCGCCGACCGCGAAGATCCAGTTGCCGATCCGGGTCCGGGCCAAAACCCAGCTGCCGATCGCGGCGAGCGCGACCCACCAGACCAGGGTGATCTGGAAGTCATGCGGACTCCAGAACGTCCCGGCGAGGATGCTGTGGGCCAGGTCGAACCCCGGGGTAGCGTCGATCCCGCCGACGATCACGCCGCCCACGATCGCCTTGGTCACGCCCAGGTTGATGCCTTGAAGCATGAAGAAGGTAGCCAGGGTGACGATGAAGCTGGGCAGCTTGGTGCGCTGCACCATGTACCCGTTGAGAAAACCGATCGTCGCCGCGAAGATCAGCGTGATCGCGATCGCGAGCCAGATGTTGAGCCCGACTTCGGTTCCCAGGATCCCCATCGTCAGGCCGGCGGTACCGGTCATGACTCCGGCGGACAGGTCGAACTCGCCGCCGATCATCAACAGCGAAACCGCGACCGCGGGGATCGCGATGGTCGAGGCGACGTCGGTCCAGTTGGCGATGCCGTCGAGGGTCAGGAAGGTAGAAGACTGGAAGGCGAAGAAGGCGCCGACCACGATGACCGCGATCGCGGCTCCTACCTCCGGCCGGCGGCCGAGCGCCGTCAGGCGCCCGACCTCGGCCCGGCGGTCATCAACGGTCGACACCGCCCCCTCGGGCGGTGTCGACGGTTGAGTAGCTGGGTTCACCGCTGGCCTTCCTCCGCCAGCTTGCCGACCGCAGCGGCGTTCTCCTTGGTCACGAAGCTCGGACCGGTGAGCACCGGCTGGCCACCGCCGACCGTGCTCTGGTTCTGGTTGTAGAGCTTCAGGAACGTGATCGGCAGGTAACCCTGCAGGTACTGCTGCTGATCGACCGCGAAGAGGATCTCTCCGTTCTCGATCGCCGTCACCACCGGCCCGCTGAGGTCGAAGGTCCCGATCTGGGCGTCCGAGCCGGCGCCCTTGACCGCGTCGATCGCCGCGTCGGCGATCTCCCCGTTGAGGGTCACCACGAAGTCGATCGACTTGTCGGCCTGCAGCTTCGACTGCATCTCGGTCAGCGAGGTGGCGATGTCCGCCGTGCCCTTGACCTGCATCGTTTCGACGTCACCGCCGAAGCCCTTCTTGACGCCGTTGCAGCGGTCTTCGAGCGAGACGTTGCCCTGCTCGTGGATCACGCAGAGGACCTTGGTCGCGCCCTCTTCCTTGACCCGCTCACCGACTGCCTCACCGGCGATCGACTCTTCCTGCCCGACGAACTCCAGGGCTCCGACCTCATCGACGAGCTCGGTACCGGCGTTCAGGATGATGATTGGGATACCGGCGCTCTCGGCCTTCTTGAGCGAACTGCGAATCGCGTCGGGGTCCGGGCCGGAGACGGCGAGGCCGTCAACCTTGTCGCTGACCGCGGCGTCGATCATCTGGGCCTGCTTCTGCGGGTCGTTCACCGACTCGCTGTACTTGAGGTTGACGCCGAGATCGTCGGCAGCGGCTTCCGCCCCGTTCTTGACGACCGTCCAGAACGAACCCGCGTCACCGTGCGTGACCATCGCGAAGGTCAGGTCCGACTTGGTCTTGGACGATGAGCCCGAGTCGGAGCTCCCACTGTCGTCGTCACTTCCACATCCAACCGCCACGGCAGCCAGGGCAACCACCAGCAGCGCGCAAATCAGCTTCACCATTCGGTCAAAGCGCAGCAAAGTAACTCTCCTCTCTCGCTTTCAACGCCCCCAAGCCGAAGCTTCTTGTTGGAGCGCTCTAACTCGTCTATTGTTACACCACTCGGAGGACGACTGTCAAGTCATGCGGAGAGCGGGAAGGGGCGGACACCTTTGAAGTCGAAAAAACCCACCATGGAGGACGTCGCCCGAGAGGCCGGGGTGTCCCGGGCCCTGGTCTCGCTGGTGATCCGCAACAGCCCCAAGGTGAGCGAGGAGCGCCGGCAGCGGGTCGAGGCGGCCGCCCGCAAGCTCGGCTACCGCCCCAACGCGATGGCCCGCAGCCTGGCCAGCCACCGCACCAACTCGATCGGGGTGATGCTGAACGACCTGCAGAACCCCTTCTTCACGGAGATCGCCGGCAGCCTCGAGCGCCAGGCCTCCTCCCAGGGCATGCGGGTGCTGATGACCACCGGCGGGCGCGACCCGCAACGCGAGCAGGCGATGCTGGAGGCCCTGACCGAGTTCCGCGTGGACGGGATCGTGGTCGCCTCCCCGGTGATGAAGATCAACGACATCGCCAAGATCACGGACGGCACCCCGACCGTCCTGGTCAGCCGCACCACGACCAACCCGGCGATCGACTGTGTGACCACCGATGAGGCTCTGGGAGCCAGATTGGCGGTCGATCACCTGGTCGAGCTGGGTCACCGGAGGATCGTCCACATCGACGGCCGGGCGGCCGCCTCCTCCTCCGGGCGCCGCACCGGCTACCGGCGGGCGATGAAGGCGGCCGGGCTGGAGGAGTTCATCCGGATCCTGCCCGGCCAGTTCACCGAGCAGGCCGGGGTGCTGGCGATCGAACGGCTCCTGGCCGAGGCCGACGGGCCGGAGGATCTGCCGACCGCGATCTTCGCCGGCAACGACCTGCAGGCCTGCGGGGTGCTCGACCGGCTCGAGGACGCCGGCCTGCGGGTGCCCGAGGACATCTCGCTGATCGGCTTCGACAACACCTTCCTGGCCGCCCTCCACCACATGTCACTGACCACGATCGATCAGCCGCGGGCCGAGATCGGCCGGATCGCGGTGCGGCTGATCCAGGAGCGGCTCGACGGCCGCCGGGGCCAGTCGGTGCGCCGGACGGTACCGACCCTGGTGCCCCGCTCGACCACGGGCCCGGCCCGGGCCGGCGGCTGAGTCACCGAGCGACGTTTTCGGCAACCCCGGCGCCCAGGAAATTAGAGCGCTCTACCGAATCTCGCTATATTGCATGCGCCCGCGACCGTGGGCAGGACCGGAAGAGGAGAAGGAATGTCGAGTGTGCTGGCCGCGACCCTGGTCGCCCCCCGAGAACTTGAAGTCAGGGACTACCCGTTCCCCGATCAGCTGGAGCCCGGAGCGGTGCTGCTGCGCATGGTCGCCTCCGGCATCTGCGGCACCGACAAGCACACCTACCGGGGCGAGATGGGTCAGTACGCGGGCGCCGAGACCGAGCGAGTCACCCCCTTCCCGATCATCCAAGGCCACGAGAACGTCGGCCTCGTCGAGGCGATCGGCGAGGGTGGCGCCTTCGCCCATGACGGCAGGCCGCTCGAGCCGGGCGATCGCGTCGTGCCGGCGCCGAACCGGGCCTGCGGCCACTGCCACATGTGCCAGCGCGGCTTCCCGTACTACCTCTGCCGCAACCTCGACAACTACGGCAACTCGCTGACCTGCTCGACCGCTCCGCATCTCTTCGGCGGCTGGTCCCAGTACCTCTACCTCAAGCCGGGCACCGCGGTGTTCCGGGTCCCGGAGAGCCTGCCCTCCGAGGTCGCCGTGCTGACCGAGATCTTCGCGGTCACCCACAGCCTCGACCGGGCCACCAACATCCAGAGCCCCTCCGGCTTCCGGGCCGGTGACTCGGTCGCGGTGATCGGGGTCGGCGCGCTCGGCCAGGCCCACGCGATCAAGGCCGCGATGATGGGCGCCGGTCAGGTGATCACGGTCGACGAGTCACCGCTCCGAAACGAGCTCGCGGCCAGGCTCGCCGGGGGCACCGCGGTACGAGCCGGCGAGGACGCGGTAGGCACCGTCCGTGAGCTGGCCGGCGGCGAGGGCGTCGACCTGGTCGTCAACGCGACCGGCTTCCCCGGCTCCTTCGGGCCCGCGGTGGAGATGCTGCGGGACGGGGGCACCCTGATCGAGGTCGGAGCGTTCGTCGACATGGGTGACGAGTCCTTCAACCCGGCCGTGCTCTGCGGCCGCAACCTGACCATGCTCGGGATCGGCGGCGAGGACCTGCTCGCCTACGAGAACACGATCGCTCTGCTGGACCGTTTCAACGGAGACATCCCCTTCGCGGACATGGTCTCGCACCGGTTCCCGGTTGCCAAGGCGCCCGACGCGATGCAGACCGCACTCGACTCCGAGCGTTCAGCCAAGGTGCTGATCACCGAGGAGCTGCTTCAGGACTGACCTTCCTCCCCCGGAGCCAATCTCTCCCCTCTCCCAAGGGTGGCTCCTCTCAAATCAGGCCGGACCCGGGTGGGGTCCGGCCTGATTCGTTCCGAAGCTACCGGCGGAAGCGGAAGGTCTTCGTCTTCTTCCGGATCGTGCCGTGCTTGAGGTTCCGCGCGGTCACGCTTACCCTCAGGCGGGAGTACCGCCAGTGGTTCTTGAGGATCTTGACGCCGTAGCTGGTCAGCACCATGCCGGTCGTCCAGGCCCGGTTGGCCTTCAGGTTACGACCGCCCTTAACCGCGGAGTTGCCGACCGGGGTCAGCAGCTTGATCTTCACTTTCGCGGCACAGTCCTTCGAGCAAGAGACGATCACCTTGAGGTTCTTGGCCACCCTCACCTTGGTTCCGGCGTAGGGAGCGATCTTTACCGTCATCGGTTTAGCGGCACTTGCGGTTGATGCCATCACGCCCAGCCCGACGATGGCGATCAGGGCCCCTGCGAGCAGGTTCCTGGCTATGTTCATGTTCCATTCCTAGAGTTTGGGGAAGAGAGGATTTGTCCTCTCGACCTGCCTACCCCCAGGACGGCTCCCGTAAGCGGCCAATTTCAAATCTTCCTGGCCAAGGGCTTCGAGCAGGGTCCCGGAGGCAGCCGGAAGGAACGGGTGAAGCAGCAGAGTGACCACTCGGAGGCCCTCGGCCAGGCTGTAGAGAACCTGATCGAGTCGCTCGCCGTCCGCCTCGTCCTTGGCGAGGACCCAGGGCTGGGCCTCTTCCACATAGCGGTTGAGGCGGCGCACCAGCACCCAGATCTCCTCCAGGGCCTGGCCGATCTGAGCCTCGTCCAGCAGTCCGCAGACCCGCTCGACCAGTCCCTCGAAATCAGCGCTCAGCAGCGGGTCCGGCTCGGCCTCGGGCTGGACCCCGTCCCGGTAGCGGCCGATCATCGCCAGGGTGCGGGAGGCGAGGTTGCCGAAATCGTTGGCCAGCTCCGACTCGTAGCGGGTCTCGAACCCCTCGGTCGAGATCGAGCCGTCCTGCCCGAAGCTGACCTCCCGGAAGCAGTAGAAGCGGAGGGCGTCGGCGCCGAACTTCTCGATCACCTCGAACGGATCGAGCACGTTGCCGAGTGATTTCGACATCTTCTTGTCGCCCATCAGCAGGAAGCCGTGGATGAAGATCCGCTGCGGAACCTCGAGCCCGGCGGCCATCAGGAAGGCCGGCCAGTAGACCGTATGAAACTTGAGGATGTCCTTGGCGATGATGTGCCAGGAGGCCGGCCAGAAGCGGTCGGTCAAGTCCTCGCCTTCGCGGGCGTAGCCGAGTGCCGTGTAGTAGTTGAGCAGGGCGTCGAACCAGACATACATGACCTGTTCCGGATCCCAGCTCAGCGGCACCCCCCAGGAGATCTGGGAGCGGGAGAGCGAGACGTCATTCAGTCCCTGCCGGATGAAGGCGAGCGCCTCGTTGCGCCGGAAGTCCGGCTGGATCATGCCGGGGTTCTCCTCGTAGAGCCGCTCGAGGTCGTCCCCAAAGGCGGAGAGCTTGAAGAACCAGTTCTGCTCCTGCTCGCGGTCGAGCGGGATCTCATGGATCAGGCAGGTGTCGCCCGGGCCGATCTCGTTCTCGCCCTTGAAGTCGGCGCAGCGGGGGCAGTACCAGCCCTCGTAGACACCCTCGTAGACGTAGCCGTTCTCCTTGACCCGGTCGACCACCGCCTGAACCCGCTCGATGTGGCCCTGGTCGGTGGTGCGGATGAAGAAGTCATTCGTGGCGTCAACGCGGGCGACCATGTCGCGGAAGCGGTCGGCGCTGCGATCGACCAGCTCCTGCGGGCTGATGCCCTGCTTCTCGGCGGCCTGCGCGATCGGCTCGCCGTGCTCGTCGGTGCCGGTTAGGAAGAACACGTCCTCCCCGCGCTGGCGCATGTGGCGGGCCAGGATGTCCGCGGCCATGGTCGAGTAGGCGTGGCCGAGATGCGGATCGCCGTTGCCGTAGAAGATCGGTGTGGTTACGTAGAAGCTCACTGGGGGACCAGCATATGGAGGCTCAGCCGAGAGCCGCCTCGACCGCGGCGGCGAAAAGCTCGGCGCCCGGGATCTCCAGGTCCGCGGCCCGCTCGAGATAGAGGGAGGGTTCGGTCACCTCGACCTCCATCAACACCGGCTCCCCGTCGGGGGAGGAGACCATGTCGATCCGCGCGTAGAGCGGCACGCCACCGAAGCGGCGGGCCAGCCAGGCGACCGTCTTCGCGCCCAGCTCGGTCTCGGCTTCGGTCGCCTCGGTCAGGGTCATGAGGTCATCGTCGAACATGCCGGCGGCCACGGCCGTCCCGGGCTTCAGCGGCGCGACCCCCGATTCCGGCAGGAAGGCCTTCTTCTTCAGGGCGTAGGCGAAGCGTCCGCCGAAGAAGATCGCCGCCGTCTCGCCGCGTTCGTCGATCCACGGGATGTACGGCTGGATCATCGCGATCTCGTCCTGGCGGCCGAGCTTCTCCAGCAGGGCGGCACCCTGCTCGGTGGTTTCCTCGTCGAAGACGCCGGTGTCCCGGGCGCCGGCCCCGGAGGCCGGCTTGATCACCACCTTGCCGCCGAAGGGCGGCACCGGACCGCCCGGAGCGACCAGCGCGGTCGGCGGCACCGGCAGGCCGGCCGCATCGAGCTCCGCCAGGTACCGCTTGTCGGTGTTCCAGCGGATCATCGCCGGCACGTTGCGGAGTCGTTCGGGGCCGACCCGGTCGGTCCAGGCCAGGTACTCCTCGAGCCGGGAGGTGTAATCCCAGGTGGACCTGATCACGACCAGGTCATAGGCCTCCCACTTTACGGCCGGGTCGTCCCAGGGGACGAAGTCCACCCCGACCCGGCCGGCCAGCAGCTCGGCCGAGAGGAGATCGTCCTCCCAGCCTTCCTGCCGCGGCTCGCAGGTCGCGTAGGCAACCCGGCTCAACGACGGGGTTCCCGGCCGGTGAGCGCCTTGTAGAGATCGTTCGCGCGAGTGCCGGTGAGCGAGGCGACCACGGTCGCCGCGGCGCGCGGCCTCGCCCCGGACTTGACCAGGCGCTTCAGCGCCTCGACCGCGAAAGCGATGTCCTGCCCATGCTGCGCGGCCTCGGCCGGCCCGATCACCAGCACGATCTCGCCCTTGACCTCGCCCTTGAAGCGCATCGCCAGCTCGGTCAGGGTGCCGCGACTCACTTCCTCGTGCAGCTTGGTCATCTCCCGACAGACCGCCGCCTGGCGGTCGGGCGCGAGCTCAGCCAGCGCGGCCAGCGAGTTCGAGATCCGACGGGGAGACTCGAAGGCGATCACCGTCTCGGCCGAGTTCAGGACCCGTTCCATCTCCCCGGAGCGCTTCGGCAGAAAACCCTCGAAGCGCCAGCGATCGGTCGGCAGGCCGGAGGCGACCAGGGCAACCGGGATCACCGAGGGCCCGGGCAGCACCTCGACCTCGAGCCCGCGCTCGATGCAGGCACGGATCAGCCGGTAGCCGGGGTCGGAGACCGCCGGCATGCCCGCGTCGGAGACGAGCGCGATCCGGTCGCCGCGTTCGATCCGCTTGACCAGCTCGCCGGCTCGGGAGGTCTCGTTGCCCTCGTGGTTCGAGACCAGGCGCGGCTTGGGCCGGATCTCGAGCCGGTCGAGCAGCCGACCGGTCCGGCGGGTGTCCTCGCAGGCCACGTAATCGGCCATCACCAGGGCTTCGCGGACCCGCTTGCTGACGTCGTCCATGTTCCCGATCGGGGTCGGGCAGACGGTGAGCCGGCCCGGCATCAGCGATGACCTTCCCAGGCCATCTGGCCGAGGGCCGCGGCGCCGATCATGCCGGCGGACGGGCCCAGCTGCGCGGCCACGATCGGCGTCTCGTTCATCGGTTTGAGCGCCCGCTCCAGGACTTCCTTGCGGGCCGGTTCGAGCAGGTGCTCGCCGAGCGCGATCGCGCCGCCGCCCAGCACGACGACCTCCGGCTGGAAGATGTTGACCAGGGAGACCAGCGCGTTGCCGAGGTAATGCCCGGTCAGGTTGACGACCTCGATCGCCGCCCGGTCGCCCTTCTGCGCGGCTTCGGTCACGTGCGGGCCCTCGATCTCCACGCCCTCCGCGGCGAGCTTGCCGAGGGCGGAGTCGGGGTACTTCTCGGCGGCTTCGCGCCCGTGCCGGCCGATCGCCGTGCCCGAGGCCATCGCCTCGACACAGCCGCGATTGGGGCAGTTGCCCTGGCAGGGGTAGCCGTCGATGTCGACCACCGTGTGGCCGAGTTCGGCACCGGCCCCGTTGGTTCCGCGATAAAGCTCGTTGTTGAGCCAGATCCCGCCGCCGATCCCGGTCCCGGCGGTGAGCATCAGGGCGTTGCGGGCTCCCTTGGCTGCGCCGTAGAGGGCCTCGGCGAGCATGGCCAGGTTGGCGTCGTTGTCGACCACCACCGGCAGGCCGACCTTCTCCGCGACGAGATCCCGGATCGGCAGGTCGTCGAGATCCAGGTTGACGGTCGCGATCACGTGACCACGGTCGAAATCGATGGTCGCGGGAACCCCGACCCCGGCCGCGACCGCTCCCGGCCGCGCGTCGTGCGCACGGTTGATCTCCTGCGCGAGCAGGTCCACAACCTCCATTTGCGAATACCCTTTGGATGAAACGACGTTGCTCCAGACTGCCTCGGGCGTTCCCGCAACCACGCCCGTGGCGAGTTTGGTTCCCCCCAGATCCAGTCCGATCGTTTCTACCTGTCTCATCGACTCACCATTCTTAACGCTTCGCCTTTTCCATGTCTCCCGACGACTCAAAATCGAATTCCGAACGCCCGGAATACAACGTCTATCGGTCCCGCCGGGGCCTCTTCTCGCGGTTCCGCAAGCCCGACCTCGGCTCCCTCAGCGGGAAGGAGAAGCGGGCGGCGGATCGCCAAAGGGCGGCCCGTGCCGACCGGCAAGACCTACCCTACGAAGTCCATCGCTCCGGCTCCGGTGGTGGCGGAGGCCGGTTCGGATCGCCCGGATCGGGAAACCGTCCCGGTCGGCGCAGGTTCGGCCGTCCGGGAGGCCGCGGCGGACGCCGCTGGCTGAAGTGGATCCTGATCGCCTGTTTCGGGTGGTTCTGCCTGAGCGTGCTGGCCTTCGGGGTCTCCGCGCAGATGCAGTCGATGAAGCTCTCCGGGGACGCCAAGGACGCGCTCGGCGGCAGCCCCTGGATCCTGACCAACCCCCAGAACGTGCTGATCATCGGCACCGACTCGCGCCCGCCCGACACTCTGGAGCCGGGTGCCGCCGAGGAGGAGCGCTGCTACGACCAGCAGGCCGAGGGCGAAGCGCCCCATGACGGTTGCCCCGGCGCCCGGGCCGACACGCTGATGGTGGTGCGGGCCGGCGGCGGCAAGTTCAAGAAGCTCGGAGTCCCCCGCGACAGCTACGCCGCGATCCCCGGCCAGGACAGCCAGAAGATCAACGCCGCCTACGCCTTCGGCGGAGCCGCGCTTCAGGTCAAGACGGTCGAGGATTTCCTCGGGATCTCGATCGACCACGTGGTGATCCTCAACTTCACCGGCTTCGAGGACTTCATCGACGCGATCGGCGGGGTCAAGGTGGACGTGCCGCTGCGCCTCTGCGCCGACATCTCGGGCGGCAAGAAGAACGGCGGCTGGTCGATCGACCTGAAGCAGGGCTCGAACACGCTCGACGGCGAGACCGCCCTGGCCTACGCCCGGACCCGCAAGCCGAGCCCCTGCCCGGGCAACGAGCCCAGCGCCTACTCGGAGGGCTACGACGACCTCGACCGGGCCGCCGCCCAGCAGCTGGTCATGAATGGCATCAAGCAGCGCCTGACCGACCCGCTCCGCCTGCCCTACAACTTCATCAAGGGACCGATCATCGGCTGGACCGCCCCCAAGGCCTTCGTCTCGGACATGGGCTTCTTCACCCTCCCCCAGCTCGCCCTCTCGACCGTCTTCGCCGGCTCCTCCAAGCCCGACGTCCTGATCCCGTCCGGCCCCGGCCCGGCCGGCAGCCTCGAGATCCCCGAGTCAGAGCGTCAACGCGCCGCCAACGCCCTCGAGAGCTGATCCGCCCGCGAACGAGATGGGAAAAGTTGGCAATAATTGCCAACTTTTCCGATCTCGCTGGCTGACCCTCAGGCGGGCGGGGTGAGGACGTTCAGGCCGAGGGCCTGGGCGGCCTCGCGCTGACGTTCGTCAAAGGTGACGAACCCACATCCCGCAGGGAAAGTCCGCGCCGCCGCAAGATGGATGGCATCCAACGTTCTTAGGCGATGATTGCGACCGATGTCGACTGCCCTGACCAGACAATCCGCATCGACCGCCACCAGAAAAAAGAACTCGAGATCTCGGCTGATCTTGGCGTCAGCAACCTGTTGTTCGTCACCTCCACGAAACAAGCGAGCCAAGGCGATTGGTCCTTCGGCAGCCAGCAGGGCTGAGCCACACCAATCCTGGTCGTCCGTCATAGCTTCGCGGACCCAAGGCGAATGCTCTTCCTCCTGATAGCACTTGACGAGAGCCGACGAATCGAAGCACAACATTAGATCTTCTCCTCGCGGAGCTCATCAAGGACTTCCATCGACGGACGCCCTCCCTTGATCCCCGGTGTACGGGGAGGTCGCGGCTCGTCGACCCTGGGACCCGGGATCACCCTGCCCGTCCTGATCAGTTCTTCCAGCGTCATCTCACCAGGCCCCGCGACAAATGGACTTAGAACGGCCTTGGGCTCACCGTCGATGGTGACGACCACCGGATCACCGCCGGCCGCCCGTTTTACGTGATTGCTCAGATCAGCACGCAGTTCCCTGATACCGATTCGATTCACGCACCGAGTGTACACCACGGTACACTCGGTCTTCTGGGCCGGGTCAGTCGGAGCTTGAAGAGCCGGAGGAGGCCTTGGAACCGGAATCCGCGGAGCCGGACGACGAGTCCGAAGAGTTGGACGAGGAACCGGAATCCGAGGAGCCGGACTCCTTCTTCGAGGATTCGGCGGCAGCCTTGGCCTTGTTGGACTTGCGGGTCCCGTAATCGGTGTTGTGGAAGCCCGAGCCCTTGAAGTGGATCGCGGGTGAGTGCAGCACCTTGCGGACCGGCGCCCCGCACTCGATGCATTCGGTCAGGGCGTCCTCGGTCATCGACTGCATCACCTCGAAGGTGTGACCGTTTTCACAGCGGTATTCGTAAATCGGCATTGCGCGGCTGATTATCGCAGCGCGCCGCAGAATCTGTCCCGATACCGTTCGGCCCATGAGCGACTACGCCACCGACAAGAACACCGAAGTGACCATGGAAGAGATCGTTGCGCTGGCCAAGCGCCGCGGTTTCGTCTTCCCCTCTTCGGAGATCTACGGCGGCCTCGGTTCGACCTATGACTACGGCCATTACGGGGTTCTGCTCAAGAACAACGTCAAGAACGAGTGGTGGAACTCGATGCTGGTCCAGCGCGATGACATCGTCGCCCTCGACTCGGCGATTCTCCAGCACCCCAAGGTCTGGGAGGCCTCCGGGCACCTGGCCGGCTTCACCGACCCGCTGGTCCAGTGCCTCGGCGAGTGCAAGCGGCGCTGGCGTGAAGACCATCTGCGCGAGGCCAACGTCGAGAAGGGCGGGAACTACGACGACCCGATCGTCTGCCCCGAGTGCGGCGGCGAGCTCTCGGGGCCGCGCAACTTCAACCTGATGTTCGAGACCCACATGGGCCCGGTCGCCGACGCCGGCTCGAGCGTGTACCTGCGGCCCGAGACCGCGCAGGGCATCTTCATCAACTTCAAGAACGTGCTCAACTTCGCCCGCAAGAAGCCGCCTTTCGGGATCGCCCAGGTCGGCAAGTCCTTCCGCAACGAGATCACCCCGGGCAACTTCATCTTCCGGACCCGCGAGTTCGAGCAGATGGAGATGGAGTTCTTCGTGCCGCCCGCGGAGGCCCAGGAGTGGTGGGAGAAGTGGGTCGAGATCCGCCACAGCTGGTACCTCGATCTCGGCATCCGCCCCGACTTCCTGATGATTCGCCCCCACGAGGCCGACGAGCTCTCGCACTACTCGTCCGGCACCAGTGACATCGAGTACCTCTTCCCGATCGGCTGGTCCGAGCTCGAGGGCATCGCCAACCGCGGCAACTTCGACCTGACCCAGCACCAGGAGCACTCGGGCGAGAAGCTCGAGTACTTCGACCAGCAGAGCGGCGAGCGGTACCTACCGCACGTGATCGAGCCGGCCGCCGGGGCCGACCGCGCCGCTCTCGCCTTCCTGGTCGACTCCTACGCCGAGGAAGAGGTCGAGGGCCGGAAGCGCACCGTGCTCCAGCTCCACCCCCGCCTGGCCCC
This sequence comes from Solirubrobacterales bacterium, assembly GCA_044464425.1. GTDB lineage: Bacteria > Actinomycetota > Thermoleophilia > Solirubrobacterales > 70-9 > 67-14. The sequence continues at coordinate 95,630 of JBIQLL010000006.1, forward strand.
GGTCAAGGTCGCGGTGATGCCGCTCTTCAACAAGGAAGGCATGCCGGAAACCGCCCAGGAGATCAACCTCGCCCTGCGAAAGGCCGGGATCCAGACCGAGTACGACACCGGCGGCTCGATCGGCAAGCGCTACCGCCGCCAGGACGAGATCGGCACCCCCTGGGGCATCACCGTCGACTTCGACACCAAGGAAGACGGCCAGGTCACCCTACGCGACCGCGACAGCCTCGAACAGGTCCGCGTGCCCGTAGAAGGCCTGCCCGAGCTGATCGCCGGCAAGCTCGCCGAACCCTGGAAGTCCCCCAAGCTGGGCTGAGCCGGACGCTCAGATCGCCGACGTGGTCTGAGGTATCTGCGAGACTCGGCGCATGAGACCGACGCCGCTCGAGAGCACGGCAGGCGATGCCCTGACCTATGGCGCGGTGCATCTCGAGGTGACCGATCTCGAACGGTCGCTGGTCTTCTGGCGCGACCTGATCGGCCTGGTCGAGCGGGAGACCGACGGGGACGGGGCGGTCCGGCTCGGCACCGGTGAGGCCGAGCTGCTCGTGCTCCACCCCGGGGCCACAGGCCCGGTCCAGCGCGGCTACTCGGCGCTGTACCACCTGGCGATCCACATGCCCTCGGAGGCCGAGTTCGCCCGGCTGCTCGCCCGGCTGTTCGCGGCCCGTTACCCGAACGCGCCGACCGATCACATCACCCACTGGGCGACCTACCTCGACGACCCGGACGGGATCAACCTGGAGATCGCCTTCGAGACGATCGATCGGGTCGGCGAGATCTCGATCGTCGGCGGACGACCGCAGATCATCGACTCAGCCGGCAAGGTCCACGCGATGACCGAGCCGCTCAGTCTCGAGGAGGTCTTCTCCTTCCGCGAGGACGAAGAGATCTCCGGGCCGCTGCCCGACGGCGCGCGGATCGGCCACGTCCACCTCTACGTCGGCGACCTCGAGGCAGCCCAGGGCTTCTACGAGGAGATCGGCTTCAGCCGCCACATGGACGCCGCCGGCATCGGCTTCGCCGACCTCTCGCTGGGCGGGACCTTCCCGCACCGCATCGCGGTCAACGTTTGGCAGGGCATCGGCGCTCCGCAGGCGCCGGAGGGCACGGCCGGGATGCGCCATTTCGAGCTGATCGGGCCCGGGGTCGACGGCTCCGGCGATCTGGAGCTCCTCGAGGACCCCTCCGGGAATAGGCTGTCGATGGTCCGTAAGTAGGCTGGTGGCGTGAGATCGCTCGCCGCGGCCCGGCTCACCACGCTCCGGTTCGCCTACCCTCGGATCCTCGAGATCTGCGTCGGGGCCGGCGTCGCCTGGTTGATAGCGACCCAGGTGCTTGGCCATTACCAGCCCTTCTTCGCCCCGATCTCCGTGGCGCTGATCCTCGGTCTGACGATCGAGCGGCGCGGCAAGCGGGCCTACGAACTCGCGATCGGGGTCGCCCTCGGGATCGCCATCGCCGACCTGATCGTGCTGGCCCTCGGCACCGGCACCTGGCAGCTGATGCTGGTGCTCGGGCTGGCGATGTCCGCGGCGGTGCTCGCCGGCGGCGGGATCCCGCTGGTCAATCAGGCCGCGATCTCAGGCGTACTGGTCGCCACCCTGCCGGCCCCCGACCTGATCGACTCCACCCACCGTTTCATGGACGTGATAGTCGGCTGCGGCGTCGCCCTCGCCGCGAATGCGATCACCCCGGTCGAGCCGGTGCGCCTGATCCGAGAGTTCCTCCAGCCGCTGCTCTCCCGCCTCTCCGGCGCCTTGGTTGACATCGCCGACGCGCTCGAGGACAGGGACCGCGAGGGGATCGCGGTCGCCTTGGAGCGGTCTCGCGGTCTGGATCCAGCGGTCCGCGAAATGAAGCTGGCGATCGAGGGCGGCCAGGAGTCGATCTCGATGGCCCCGATGCGCCGCCGCTTCCGCGGGCGGGTCGACCGACTCGCCGTCGCCTCGGAGCCGATCGACCTGATGACCCGCAACACCCGCGTCCTGGCCCGCGGCTGCCAGCGGGCGATCGACCTGGAGGAGAACGTCCCGCCGATCGTCCCCGACGCGATCCGCGACCTGGCCGCCGCGGTCGCATCGCTTGACCGCCACCTGGCCGGGGACCCGGTCGGCTCGGCCACGCGCGAGTCCGCGCTCCGGGCGGCCGCCAAGGCCACCGCTTCGCTCGAGGAGACCTCGAACCTCTCGGTCAGCGTGATCGTCGGCCAGGTCCGCTCGGCTGCCACCGACCTGCTGCTCAGCCTCGGGATGACCAACGAGGAAGCGGTCGAGCAGGTCCGCTCGGCGAGGGAACGGCTCGGGATCTGACTCAGTCGCCCGGTTCCCAGCGCTCGCCGCCGGCGGCCCGCTCCAGACCGACCCAGGCGAACTCCATGGTCATCGCCAGGACCTGCTCGCGCGGCACCTCCGGGTGCTCGTCCCACCAGTTGGCGATCGCGGTGACCGAGCCCATCAGCTGGCGGGAGGTCGCGTCGAGGACCAGCTCGAAGGCAATCCCTTCCGGCAGCGATTCCCTGGGCATCTCGGGGGCCATCATCGCGCCGATGATCCGGGCGACCTCCTCGAAGAGGCGGTCGAAGGTCTCGCTCACGTCGTCGCTCGCGCGATGACGGATCAAGAGCCGCCAGGCGTCACGGCGCTCCTCGACGAAGCCGAGGAAGCCGTCAAGGCCGGCGACCAGGCGGTCTTCGCTCTGCTCTCCGGCCGCGGTCGCGGCGGACAGCACCCGGCCCAGCAGCTCACCGACCCAGGTTTCGAGGATCTCCCGGTAGAGATCGCGCTTCGAGGAAAAATGCTCGTAGATCAGCGCCTTCGAGACGCCGGCCCGCTCGGCCACGTGATCGAGCGTGGTCTCCCGGTAGCCGCCCTCGGCGAAGGCATCCAGGGCCGCGCCGAGGATCAACTCGCGACGCTCCGCCGCCGGCAGGCGACGGCGAACGGCTGGCTGCGGGTCGCTCACGGACCGCATCCTACTAACTGACTGGCCGGTCAGTTACTATTTTCTGACCGTCGAAACGAGGAGAATGAGATGTCCGTCGCCCAGGCAGAACCCCGAGGAACCAAAGCCGGCTCCATTTCCTACATGGACCTGTACCGCCGCTGGGAAGAGAACAACTGGAGCGCGATGGCCCTCGACTTCTCCGCCGACCGGGCCGGCTGGGAGGCGCTCTCGGATCTCCAGCGCCGCTCCGCGCTCTGGATGTACTCGATGTTCTTCTACGGCGAGGACTCGGTCACCGACAACCTCTCGCCCTACGTCGACGCCGCCCCGACCGATGAGCAGGCCTACTTCCTGACCACCCAGCAGGTCGACGAGGCCCGCCACGCCGTGCTCTTCCACCGGTTCTTCAAGGAGGTGATCGGGGTGGATGGCGATCTCGCGACCACGCTCGATGCGACCCTCCCCCAGCTCGGCTGGGGCTATCGCGGGGTCTTCGACCGGCTCGACCGGATGGCCGACGAGCTCCGGGCCGACCGCTCGCTGCCCAAGTTCGCGCAGGCGATCACGCTCTACCACCTGATCGTCGAAGGCACCCTCGCCCAGCCCGGCCAGCATTACATCGAGGACTTCTTCAACAAGGAGGGCGGCCTGCCCGGCTTCAGCGCCGGGATGACCAACGTCTCCCGCGATGAGCAGCGTCACATCGGGTTCGGGGTGAAGACCCTCTCCGAGATCGTGCCGCAGTCAGAGGAATGCAAGGCGGCGATCATCGAGCTGTTCCGCGAGGTCAACCGCTACTCGGTCGCCGTGTTCTGCCCACCCGGTTTCGACCGGAGCTACACCGAGTGCTGGGGCTTCTCGCTGGAGGACATCTACGCCTTCGGCCTGAAGCTGGTCCGCCAGCGCTGGAAGACGATCGGCTTCCCGCTGGAGGAGATGCCGGACGACGTCTGGCCCTTCGACCACACCATGAGCCCCGAGGAGATCGCCGCCCGCCAGGTCCGCCTGCTGCTGGCCGGGGTGACCGGGGCCCCGCACGGGAACCCGGAATCCTCGCCCGAGATCCAGGGTCTGCTCTTCGACATGACCGCCCGCCGAGCCGACACCGCCAAGGCGGGCCGGGGACCGTTCAAGGTTCAGTGGGACTTCAGCGACGCGGCACCGTGGAACGTGATCGTCGAGAACGGCTCGACTCGGGCCGGGCAGGGGACGATCCCGGACCCGGATCTCACCCTGAGGACAAGCTGGGCCGACTGGGTCGGCATCGCCCTCAACGACCGCAACCCGCTTCGTGCGATCGCCACCGGAAGGCTGCGCCCGAAGGGCTCGCCGCGGGCGCTTGGCACCTTCCGCAAGGTATTTCCGCCCGTCTGATCTGGAGGTTGCGCCGGTTCAGCGTCTCGGCTTCACGGTCAGCTTGCGCTTGATCGTCTCGCGCCCGGACCCGTCCCCGACCGGCACCGTCACCTTGAGCTTGGCTTGGCGATGGGCTTTGGCCTTCTTCGCCCGGACCTTGAAGGCCACGGTGACGGTACCGCCCGCACCAACCGAGACCGTCTGGCAGCGCTTCGCCTTGCCGCGGATCAGCTTCCGGGGCGTGCTCAGGCAGACCTTCACGTCACCGGCCGCGAGCTCGCCCCGGTTCTTCAGCCGGACCTTCAACTTCACGCTGCCGCCGGACTTCACCTTCCGCTTGCCCAGGGTCACCTTCGACACGGCCAGATCGATCCGGGCAACCCGGCAATCCGGCGGCGAACCGATCTCGCCCTCGGCGCAGCCCGGCTCGGAGCGCTCCACGCCGAACTCGAAGGAGGCGCCGATGTCATCGCGGGGCAGGCCCAGCATCGAGTCCACGATGCCGCCGAGCGCGCCACAGCCGGCACTCACCGCCGGCAGGGACACGGCATCCGAGCCGACCTTCATGATCTTGGCCGCCTCATCCTGGCCGCCGGCGAGATCGAACTGCACCGGGCGCAGGTAACAGTCCGCCTCCGGGCCGATCAGCACCGAATCCCCGAGGGAGGCTTCCAGCTTCGCCTCGACCGGCAGGCTGAGGGAAGCCTCGCCGTCGACTGAGAGGCTGCCCGAACCCGGGCCGATCGGGGTGATCGCAATCCCCACGTCCAGGGTGCCGAGCCCCGGGGCGTCGACCTTCTGCTTCACGGGAGCGAACTCGAACCCGGAGGCCGGCAGGACCAGCGCTCCGTTCTCGTACACCTCTCCCGCCAGGACGAGCTGACCCGCCTCGAGACCGACCTTGCCCAGCGAGGCCAGGTTGAGGGATCCCTTGCGCAGGGTCAGCCGGACCGGGCTGCTCTCACCGGAAGGTGCGCTGGCGCTCACCACCCAGCTCACCTGGGCCGGTGTCGCGTCGCTCATGCCGCGCTCGTTCACGGCCCGGATCAGGACCGAGTGCGCGCCGGGTCGCAGCCCGCTCAGCTCGAGCGGGCTGACGCAGGCTTCGAACGCCGACCCGACCCGGCACTCGAAGCCGGCGGCCGGATCATCGGAGCCGAACTCGATCCGCGCCGATCTCGAGGTCGTGTTGCCGGAGGGACCGCGTTTCACGATCGTCTCCGGTGAGAAGATCACGGTCTCCTCGCGGGTAACGGTGTTGTCGGACTCGTTCTGTTCCCCGCCGGTCTCGGCCCGATACTCGATCGCCACGGAGGGAGCGTTCGAGCGGCTGGGCACGAGATCGAGGCTCAGACCGGGAAGCGCGTCGTGCGGAGCCAGGCCGTCGTTGTTGGCGCAGACCACGGCCCGAGCCGGCTGGCCGCACTCCCAGCCGGATCCGGGCGGCACCTCGTCGCTCCAAGCGACGCCTTCGGGCAACGGGACCCGAACTCGGACCGTGCCGGTGGTCGCCGTCGAACCACGGTTGGCGACCGAGATGGTCCGGCGGTTCGCGGTCCCGGCTTCCATCTCCTCGACCGGGGCGTCGACCACCGTGACGAGGTCGACCCCGAGCGGGTTCGACTCGCCGGAGACCGAGTCGTTCGAACTGTTCGGATCACCCTCCGCGGTGACCGAGGCGGTCACGGTGACCGGACCGGCCGCGGCCGTGAGCCGGACCATGGCGGTGAGTGAGCTTGCCGCCCCGGGCGCCAGCTCACCGTCGAGGTGGCAGGTCAGGATGCGGTAGCCATCGGTCGACGTGGTCTCGCAGTTCCAGGTGTCAGAGCTCACGGTGTCAACCGGCTCGACGTTCTCGGGCAGGAACACGACCAGGCTCACGCCCGGATCCCCGGCGGTCGGCTCGGTCCCGACGTTCCGGACCCGGTAGGTGAGGTCGGTGAGCTCGCCCACCCGCATCATCGCCGGCATCGCGGCGCTGATCGCGGCGTCCGGGGCGGCGATGATCGTGATCGCGTCCTCGGCCGTGTCGTTGTCCGGGTAGGGGTCGCTGCTGTTCCGCAGGGTGGCGGAAAGCCGGCGTTCGCCGCTCGCGCCGGCGGGGACGCGGAAGTTGACCGTGACCGGCGGCGCCGCTTCACCCGCCGGGACCGGGCCGGTGCGAGTGCAGCGGAGGTGGTGAGCTTCGATCCGGCACGCCCATCCGGGCCCGGATGCCTTCGGTTCCTCGAAGTCGGCCGGCAACGTTTCCTCGATCGCGGTCACCCCGGCCGAGTCGATGTTGCCCAGGTTCTCGACCGAGAGGGTGTACTCGGCCTGATGGCCGGCCTTGACCGAACCGGGCAGGTGCCAGCGCAGCATCCGCAGATCGACCCGCTCGAGCTGCTGCGGCAGCGAGAGATCGTTGTCGGTCAGGCGGGACTCGATCTCGCCCTCGGTCCGGGCGGTGATCTCGTTCTCCCATTCCTCGGGCGCTTCCGAGCCGATGTTCATCCTGATCCCGAGCGGCGGTGCTTCCCCGCCGCCGGGGATCGCCGACGGGTGCTCGCAGATCAGCTGGGCGCCGGGGTCGGGACTCTCGCAGCGCCAGCCGGCCAGGCTCGAGCCCTCGGGACGCATCGTCACGCCGGGCGGAAGCGAGATCGTCACCAGGCTCGGCCCGGTTGTCGCGGCGTTGCCGTGGTTGGCCAGGTTGATCGCGAGCTCGCCGATTCCACCCGCGCGAGGCGCGACCGTGGTCTCGGCCCTGGTCTCAAGGTCGATCCGGGTCACCTCGGTCGGGTCCTCGGAGCGGTTGTTGGGCGAGCGTTCGACGTCGTCATCGCGCGCGGTCGAGATCTCGGCCACGTTCATCGACGGGTCGGCCGCGGAATCCGTGACGTGCACCGGAATCTCGATCGTCGCGGTCTGCCCGCGCTCCATCGCCGAGGTTGCCTCGTCAGGTGCCGCGAGCACGCAGGTGACGCGCTCGCCGGCCCCCTCGTCCCCGGTCGTGACCTCACAGGCCCATCCTTCGCGATCGACCCGGATCCCGGCGGCATCCGGGACGATCCCGGGCGGCAGCTGGTCGACGACGGTGACCGGCTGACCGGGATTGGTGGCGAAGAACCCGACGTTGCGGACCTTCAGCGAGTAGGCGCGATCGGTGCCGACCCGGAACGGGATCCCGTGGCGGGACTCGACCGAGAGGTCGACCGAGACCGCTTTGGTCACGGCGGTGCCGGAGTTGTTGCCGCTGACCGGCAGGTCCGCTTCCACGCCGCGGTCGTCCCGTTCGGTGTCCACCGTGGCGACGTTGGTCACCTCGCCGAGGTCGGCGGCTTCACCGGCCACGTCCACCTTGAGGGCGATCACCGGCGCCGCGGAGCCTGCGGCCACCACCGCGTCGCTGACGCACTCGACCAGCTGTCCGCCGACGGTCGAGGAGGAACAGTCCCAGCCGCCACCGGAGACGGCGGCCAGGCTGAGCTCCGGCGGCAACTCATCGACCACGCGGATCGGGCCGACGGTCGGCGCGTCGCCGACGTTGGACACGCTCAACCGGTACTGACCCTCGATCCCGACCGAGAAATCGCGGACCGCCGACTTGCTCATCGCCAGGTCGAGCCGGCGAACATCAACCGAAGCCTGGCCACCGTCATTGCCGGCGAATCCGTCGAGCTCGTTCTGCAGCTCGGCGGCCACCTGAACCACCGGGTAGGCCGCGTGGCCGACCTCCAGCCCGAGGATCAGATCCGGTGCGCTTTCGAGCGGTTCGAGGCCGGCCGCGTACGAGCACTGAAGCCGGTCGCTCCCGGATTCCGTCGCGGCGCAGTCCCAGCCGGAGCCGGACAGGTCAACGACCGTGAGGCCATCGGGCAGCTCCGCCGTGATCCTGGTGGGGCCATCGATCGGCAGCACCGACTGGTTCGTCACCTTGAAGCTGACCGCGCCGTCCTCACCGACCACGTAATCGCCGGTGACGCTCGCCTCGAGTGCGAGGTCGGGAAGAACCAGCACCTCGAAGGAGTCGTCCGACTGATCGGCACCGCCAAAAGCACCGGTGTCACCGTTGGTCGCTACCTTCGCCCGTGCATTGAGAGAGCCGCTGGCCGTGCGATCAACCCGCGCGAGCACCCGCAGTGCCGGGCCGTCGGCACCCGCCGCGATCCCCGACTCGGAAAGCAGGCAACTCATCCCGCCGTCGTCCTCGGAGCAGGCCCAGCCCTCACCGCCCGACTGGCCGGCGAGCGGGCTGATCCCGGTCGGCAGGTCCAGCTGGACGCTCACCTCTCCGGAGGTCTCCGCGTCACCGAGGTTGCTGACCGCGACCTCGAAGGCAACGGTCCCGTTCGCGACCACGTCTCCTTGATGGGAGAGCGCGACCGCGAGATCCGTCTTGCGGACCGGGATCGTGACCGTCTGGCTGTCGTTCTCCGGGACCGGGTCTCCGGCCTGCCGCACGGTCGCGGTCGCGGCGAGCTCACTGGCCGCGTCCGCGGCCACGTCGAGGTCGATCGTCACCCGGTCGGTCGCGCCCGGCCCCAGGCGACCGGCCGGCAGCTCGCAGGTGACCTTCTGTCCGGTGTCACTGCAGTCCCAGCCGGCGGGAGCGTCCAGCGAGCTGTAGGCAGAGCCGGTCGGCAGGTCGAGGCTGAGCTCGATCGGCTGCGTGTTGGTCCGCTCCTCGTCCTGGTTGGTGACGTCCGCGAAAAGGCGCCCGCCCGAGCTGGCCCGGAACGAGTCGCCTTCGGCGGCGGTCCCGACCGCGATATCGGTCGACGGGACGATCAGCACCTGGCGCGACTTGGAGTCGATGTCACCGTCAGCGTCCCTCGCGCGGACCCTGATCGTGCGCTCGCCGGGAGTGTCGAATGAAAGCTCCTGGACCGCCTGGTCCGTGAAGGCGCCGTAGCCGCCACCGAGGTCGAACGAGAAGCCGCCCTCCGGGTGCGGACCGACGCCCGCCGCGAAATGCGACTGCCCCGCCCGGACCTCGAACGGCACGTGGGTCGGAATCTCCGGAACTTCGGTCGAGAGCCACTCCTCGCTGGTGAAGCCCGGGATGGTGAAGTTCGACTTGACGCCCTTCTGGACCAGGGCCTCCGAGCCGGGCCGGCTGACGCTGGGCTTGAACTGGAAGTCCAGGATCGCGGTGCTCTGGCCCTCGATCGAAGGCAGGCCGAGTTCCTTGTTGAGGACCGGGTTGACCGCGGCGCCGCAGTCGCTGCCGTCGTACTTGCCGACCTTGGGGGCGGCGAGGTTCTCGTCGGCCAGGCGAAACGAGCCGGCTCCCCGCGGGACGAGGTCGTACCCGATCCCTTCTGGCTTGGGGCCGTCGGGCCAGAGCCCGGGCTCGTCCGAGTAGGGTCCGGCCGGCATGAGGCCGCCGTCGAACTTCTTGTTGGCCAGGAAGTCGGCCACGTAGACCTGATCGGCTGCCGGGCGCTCACCCACGTGGGTAGTGCCGCGGACCATGATCGGGTGCTCGGGGGTGCCGATCACGCACTTGTTGCCCAGGTTTACCGTGATCTTGATCGGGTCGGTCACGGTGACGTTGCCCATCGCCTGGATCTGCATCGGGATCTCCAGGTCGACCCGGCCGCTCAGCGGGTCGATGAACCCGGTCGCATCGGCGGTCGCCTTCAGGTAGATGTCGATCAAGGAGTCCTTGATGTCGTACTTGAGCGCCGGGAAGACGAGCTGCGCCTTGGGGATGTGGATGCTTCCGGCCGCGTCGATCGTGCCGCGGAAGGTCGGGTTGGCCGGCTTCCCCGTGCTGGGGTCGACCGGGAAGTCGAGCGGCAGCTGGAGCAGCTTCTCGTCCTGCCCGGCCAGCTGGATCAGCCCGCCGGTCAGCTCGCCGGAGAAATCCGGCGGCGAGGGATTCTGGATCTTGACCGCCTGGGCCGGGGCCGAACCCAGCACCAGCATCATGGCCAGGGCGGCAAACGCCGCGAGCGTCGCGCGCAGGTGGAACCGTTGGCGATTCATGACTTGCCTCCCTTGCCCTTCACGGTGAGCTTTCGCTTGACCACTCTCTGACCGGCCCCGTCGACGCTCGGAACGTTGAGCTTGAGGACGGCCTTCTGCTTGCGGCGGACCTTCTTCGCCCGGAGCTTGAACCGGAAGGCCACCGTTTCCCCGGCGGCCACCGACGACACGCTCCGGCAACGCCTGCCCTTGCCTCGGATCAGCCTGCGCGGCGTCTTCAGGCAGAGCTCGAGCGCCCCGGAGTCGGCCCCGCCGCGGTTGATCAACCGAACCTTGACCGCTACCTTGCCACCCGATCTGACCTTGTGTTTGGAGAGCTTCACGGTGGTGACCAGATCCACTTCACCGGGGGTCTGACAGTCTGGCGGCGTGCCGAGCTGGCCTGCCGGGCAAGTCTCATCGTCGGGCGGTTCGACGCAGTTGGGCGGGGTTCCCCGCTGCCCTTCCGGGCACTTCTGCGGCGGGGTCAGCACCATCCACGAGGTGCTGACCGGATCCGGGTCGACGTTGCCGGCCGAGTCGACCGCCCGCACGGTGAGCGTGTGCTCGCCGTAGGCCAGGTTCTCGAGCTCGAGCGGGCTCTCGCAGACGTTGAACGGGGCTCCGTCCAGGCTGCAGTGGAAGCCGGCGCCTGGCTCATCGGACTCGAAGGTGATGCGCGCGTCGCGCTTCTCGGTCTTCCCGATCGGAGCCGCGGTGAGCGAGGTGCCGGGCGGGCTGGCATCAACGCTCCAGCTGCGCTCGGCGGGGCTCGGATCGGTGACGCCGTCCGGGCTGACCGTGCTGGTCGCCCGGACCGCGACGCTGTGATCCCCGTCGGCAAGACCGTCGAGCACCAGCGGGCTGGTGCAGGCCTCCCACTCGCCGCCGTCGACCCGGCACTCGAAGGTGGCGGCGCGGTCGGCCGAGAAGAGGATGGTGGCGCCGCGCTGGCGCCCGATCCCGCTCGGTCCGCCGTCGATCGAGGTGGCGGGCGCCGCGGTGTCGACTTCCCAGACGCTGGTCACCGCGGGACTGACGTTGCCGACCTCGTCCGCCACCCTGACCCGGAAGGCATGCGAGCCGTCGCCCAGGCCCGATTCGGTGTGGGGGCTCGTGCAGGGCGCCCAGGCGGTCTGGTCCAGCCGGCACTCGAAGTGGCCGGACCAGCCGTCGCCCTCGTCGGCATGGGAGAACTCGAAGGTCGCCGTGGCCATCCGGGTGCGGGCTTCCGCCGGCGGGTCGGCCGCGTCGATCGAAGGTGCGGCGAGCGGCTCTCCGACCACGTTCCAGATCTGCGAGACAACCTCGCTGCGGTTGCCCGCGGCATCGCTCGCCCGGACGGCGAAGAGATGGCTGCCGGGCTCCGGCGACTCGACCGTGAAGCTGCGCTCGCAGGGTTCCCACTCGGCGCCGTCAAGCGAGCACTCGGTCCCGACCTCCGGGGCGATCGCCAAGGGGTCGCCGTCCCGGACCGTCCAGCCGAAATCGGCGTCGCCGGCCGGCACGTCGCCGGCCGGAAAGGCGGTCAGCTCGACCACCGGGTCCACCGTGTCCTGAATCCAGGCCGCCAAAGCCGAGGTCCCCTCCTCGTTGCCGGCCCGGTCAACCGACCGGATCGCGAGGCGGTGGATCCCGTCGGCGAGCGCGCCTTCGGCCAGTGCGGCCGGCGAGACGGGGCTCGCGCAGCTCTGCCACTCGCCTCCATCCAGCCGGCAGAAGCTCTCCACCGCGTCGGATGAGCTCGTGAACTCGACCGGCGGGTCGAGCTCGCTGGTGAACGGGGCCGGGCCCGCCTCGATCACCGTGAGGGGCGGCTCGTTGTCGATCGTCCATTCCACGATGACCGGGTTTCCGTCAGCGTTGCCGGCCTCATCCCTAGCCCTGATCTCGAGCCGGTGCTCGCCGTCGACCAGACCGCCGAAGGTCTCGGGCGGCGAGCAGACGATCCAGTCCTCGTCCTCGGCCGAATCGAGACGGCACTCGAAGCCATCCATCCGGCGGTTGTCCGAGCCGTCGAAGGCAACCGTGATCCGGCGCGAGCCGGTGATCCGGTTCTCCGTCTCACCGTTCCCGAAGTCAACCGCGGGACCGCTAGTCACGGGGGCCGTCGCGTCGATCTCGAAGCCGACGGTCGGCGGATCCGGGTCCGGGTTGGTGCCGGGGTCGAGCGCGGTCACGGTCAGGTGGTAGACGTCGTCGGCGAGCCCGGTGAAGGCCGGCTTGCCGCCGCCGGGGCACTCCGCCGCCGCGAAGACGACACCCTGGCTTTCGCCGACCAGCTCGCAGCGGAAAGTCGAGTTCGGCTCGGTCGAGGTGACGTCGTAGGTCACGTCGCGGGTCGCGATCAGCCCGTCGGGGCCGTTCGAGACCGAGGTGACCGGGGGCGTCAGATCGACCGTGAAGGACTCGTGGCTCGCCGGCCCCTGGTTGCCGACCTCGTCGGTGGCGCGGACCTCGAACTCGTAGGTGCCCTCGGGCAGCGGATCGGTGATCCCGAAGCCGCTGTCCGGCCCAGTGAGCTCGATCGGGCCGCTGCCGTCGCTGTCCGCGGGCGTGCCGCAGGGCACCCAGGTCCCGTTCTCGGGACCCCAGAGCGCGCGGCACTCGTAGCTCATGGTCTGCTGCGGCGAGCGTTCGGCCGCGGTCGCGTGGAACCGGTAGGCGGGCGTGCTGTCACTGGTCGGCCTCGGCTGTTGATCGGGCAGGCCGCTGACCGGACCGCTCAGCACCGCCGTCTCCGGGGCGGCGGTATCGACCCGCCACTCGCGGTGGACGGGACTCCCGTCGACCATGCCGTCCGCGTTGACCGCGCGCACCTCGAGCCGGTGGAGCCCATCCTCGAGGTTCTCGAGCTGCTCGCTGCCGGTGCTGCCCTCGGCGCACTCGCTCCAGTCCGAGACCGGGTCGCCGTCGAGCAGGTGGCGGCACTGGTAGGCGGCCACCGGGCTCTGCGGGGAGCTGAAGTCGAACTCGGCGGTGGTCGCGGCGGTCGCGCCGAGGTAGCCCTCGCCCGGCCTCGGGTTGTGCAGCTGGGCCGGGATCTCGGCCTGATCCAGGGTCGTGTCCGGGTGCACCCGGACGGTCAGCTGACCGGCGGCTCCGGTGCCGCCCAGGTCGTCGGTCGCCACGTACTCGAACCGGTCGCTGCCGGTGAAGGTGGCTGGCCAGCTGTACTCGCGGCTGTTCCCGGAACCCGCGAGATCGCCGGAGTTGCCGGCGGCGGGGGTCACCTCAACCGAGTACGAGTCCTCATCGGGATCGTCGGCCCGGAAGGCAACCGTGGCCGGCTGCCCGTCGTCGGCTTCGAGCTCGACCGTCTCCGATCGCGCCGCCGGCGGTGCGTTGATCGTGAACGAGGCGCTGGCGACCTCGGAGCGGCTGGCCCCGTCGGCCGCGTCGAGCGCGCCGTTGTCGGTCACCCGAGCCCGGATCGTGTACGGACCGGGATCCTTGCCCGCGGTCGTGAACGGCTGGCTCAGGTAGGCCGCCGGCAGCGGGTCCGAGGGGCTGGCTTCGTAGCGGGTCTCGAAACCGTCACCGGCCGGGCCGTCGGCAGGATCGTTGTTCAGGTCCCACTCGATCACCTGAGGGCGTCCGCCCACGGCGTCGAAATCGCCGACCGTATCGAGCGGGTCGTCGACGTTCGCCTGGATGGTCCACTCGGAGCCGGAGGCGGGCCGGTTCGGCGGCGTTCCGCTGAGCGTGACGGTCGGGCTGGGCCCGCTGGAGTTGACGAGCACCGATCCGATCTCCTGGAACTGTGCGCGGTCGTTCTCGGTTCCCCACACGTTGGACTCGACGATCCACCGGCCTCGAGAAGGCAGGCCGTACGGAAGCGCGAGCGTCCGGACCAGATCCGGCGAGACGTCCGCAAAGTCGATCTTGCTGCCGTTCGCGACCGAGTAGTTCTCGTCGGCGACGCAGGGGGCGGCGCAGGCCGTCCAGCCGTCACCGGTCCGGACGAACATGGCGCCGGTGCGGCTGTTCCGGATCCGCCAGTTGATGCCGTTCACGTTGGCCTCGCTATTGCCCTGAGCCGCCTTGCGGCTGGCGTTGGTGCGGAAGCTGAACGAGACCGACTCTCCCTTGTCGGCGACGGCGTTCAGCGCACCGGGCGCCTGCTCCTGCCCGCCGACCTCGGTCACCTGCTGGTCGTAGAACAGCGCCCCGCCACCGCAGGCCCGTGGGATCCGGGCGTCGCTGAAGCGGACGATCGAGCCGACGATCTGCGAGAGCGAGCCGGAAGCGGTCCGCACCCGGAGCCAGATGCGCCGGTCGTCCGTCTTCGACTTGCCGCCGTTGCCGTCACCGATCCCGGTTGTCGGATCGCCACCGCAGGTGTAGGGCACCTTCTGCCCCAGGTAGGTGCGGGTCCCGGAATCGTCGTCGAGCCCGTAGGTCTTCACGTTCGCGCCGTAGATCGCGACCGCCGGGAACTCGCCGATCACGAAGGCGGTCGCCGAACCCGGCTGTTCCCGGATCTCGACCTTGCCGAGCCCATTCGGGATCGGGACGAAGCTGTCCGGTTCCGGCACGGTGTCGGTCTTGGGCAGGGTGGTGCTGACCAGCAGGTCCTCGACCGTCTCGGCCGATCCCTTCTGGAGCTCGAAGGCGACCCGGATGCGATCGCCGGGCGAGGCGGCGGCGCCGGAGGTGAGCGTGTCGAGCCACACCTTCTGGTTGACCCCGCTCAGGTTGAGCAGGTCGTCATTGAGGATCCTGACCCCGCTGCCCTGAGCCGAGAGCGCCACGGCCACGGGCTCGGCCCGGACCGGGGCCTCGCCGGGAGCCAGGAGGAGGCTGCCGCTCGCCGCCGCGCCCGAGGAGGCGCGGTAGCGGATCGTAATGCTGCACGAACCGTCCCGCGGGATCTCGCCGCAGGTCGAGTCGATCACCTCGAAGTCGGCCGCCCAAGGCCCTGCGAACGAGGGGGTGAGCGAAGGCACGCTCACGTTGCCCGCGTTGACGATCTGGAAGGTCTGTTCGGCGGTGGTGCCGACCGGCACGTCGCCGAACGAGAACTCGCTCACCGGCGTCTCGCCGGCCGCGTCCCTCACTTCGATCGCCGCGACCGGGGCGACCCGCTCGATGGCCAGCTCGACGGTGCTGCCGGCCGGCTCGCTGACCAGCGCCGAGGAGCCGGTCACCGTGAACGATGCCTGTTGGTGGGAATCCCCGGACTCGGCCGGGGCGAACCCGACCCGGACCTCGCAGCTGGCGGCGACCGCGAGGGTCGCGCCGCAGGGCGTGGTGCCGTCGCTGAACTCGACCTGGCCCGCGTAGGGCCCCGGGTCCGCCGCGATACCGAGGTCCAGGTTGGTGTTGCCGGTGTTCTGGACGAGGAAGCTCCTGTGGACCGGGATCCCGGCCGGGGAAGTGCCGAAGTCGGCCGAGTCGGGCGTCACCGAGATGCCGGCGGTCGGTCCGATCCCGGATCCGGTGAACTGGACCGAGCTGGAATGCCCGCTCGCCGAGGTGAAGGCCAGCTCCGCCTGGTCCGCGTCGGAGCTCATGGTGGGCGCGTAGCGCACCGTGACGTCGCAGGAGGAGTTCAGGCCGAGCGCGGCGCCGCAGGTGGTGCTCTCGATCGAGTAGGCGCCGGAGCCGCTCAGGGCCCGGTCGGCCCCGGTCATCACGGTGGTGCCGCGGTTGACCAGGGTGATCGTCCGGGTGACCGCGTCGTCGACCGCGACCTCGCCGAAGTCCACCGAGGAGAGCTCGGCGCCGTCCTGGTCGTAGGCGCGGATGACGTTGCCGGACTCCGGGGTGATCGTCCCGAGGATGGTCGCGCTGCCGGGCTGGTTGCTGCCGTTCCAGCCACCGAAGGCCGACGCGAAATCAAGGGTGGTGTCGTAGTTGCCCGGCGGGGTGCCCGCCTTCAGGTGGAGGTCGATCGAGCAGTTGCCGCCGTTGTTGCTCCTGTAGCTGAGCCGCGCCTGAAAGGTCCAGCCCGGGTCCGGCGTGCGCGTGTCGCAGTTGCCTCCGCCCCGCTCGTAGGCTGGATCGTTCAGCCGGACGTTGACGTCGACCTCGCGTCGGTCGCAGCTGCCACCAGCCGCGTTGCACCCGCCGCTCGAGTTGTTGGTCCTGATGTAGATCTGGTAGACCGCCGGCAGGCTGCTCTGAGGGACCACCCCGAAGTCCAGGGTCTTGCCGATCAGGGTGGTCTTGTCTTTCTTCTGATCGGTCAGGTTGTCCTGGGCCCCGGCCAGCCCGGGCATCGCCGCGAGCAGCAGCAAGCCGGTGATCGCGGCCACCAGGAAGGCCGGCAGCAGGCGGAGCCGCACGGGGTTCGGGCGTCGCCCGGACTCGCGAGCACCGCAGGACGAAGCAACCAAACACTCGGAAATCCCCAGCCGGGAATGTTCTGACACGAGTCCCTCCTCAAAGCACGGACAGATCCACTTCGGGGATGCCTCCCCCCTCCTTTTTCACCGTAACACAAAAATGATTCGCGTCAACTATTCATTGACACACGTCAACTTCACCTGTGCGCGCTTCGCCCCGCGATCAAGCGACACGCAACCGCGTCAGAAAAGAGTTGCCACCACCGCAACCCTTGGGCGGTTGCACGGTTAGTAGGTCAGTCCGCGTGCCTGGGAGGGATGCACGGCAGGGACTGACAGAAGCAGGGAAGGTGGCGAGGCCCTAGGCCCCGCCACCTTGCATTTCCCGGTCCCTCAGCGCCGGGGCCGGGTCAGCGGGAGAGGTTCTTGACCTTGCGGGCAGCCTTCACGCGGTCGTTCTGGCTGAGGTCGACCTTACGCAGGCGGATCGCGTTCGGCGTGATCTCGACGCACTCGTCGGAACGCAGGAACTCGATCGCCGATTCCAGGGTGAGCGGCTTCGGTGGGGTCAGGCGGACCAGCACGTCCGAGGTCGAGGAACGCATGTTGGTCAGCTGCTTCTCCTTGACCGCGTTCACGTCGAGATCGTTGGCCCGCGCGTGCTCGCCGACGATCATGCCCTCGTAGACGTCCTCGCCGGGACCGACGAACATCGCGCCGCGCTCCTGCAGGCCGAAGAGCGCGAAGCTGGCGGTCGAACCCTGCCGGTCGGCAACCAGCGAGCCGGTAGCCCGGGTCACGATCTCGCCCGCCCACGGCTCCCAGCCCTCGAAGATCGAGTGCAGGATGCCGGTGCCACGGGTCTCGGTCAGGAACTCGGTCCGGAAGCCGACCAGGCCTCGGGCCGGGATCACGTAATCGAGCCGGGTCCAGCTGTCGGACTGGGCGGTCATGTTCTCCATGCGGCCCTTGCGGGCGGCCAGCAGCTGCGTCACCGATCCGACGTGCTCTTCCGGCACGTCGATGACCAGACGCTCCATCGGCTCATGCATCTGACCGTCGATGTCGCGGGTCAGCACCCGAGGCTGGCCGGCGGTCAGCTCGAAGCCCTCGCGGCGCATCATCTCGAGCAGGATCACGAGCTGGAGCTCGCCACGGCCCTGGACCTCCCAGGCATCGGGACGTTCGGTCGGCAGCACCCGGATCGCCACGTTGCCCAGCAGTTCCTGATCCAGCCGGTTCTGGATCTGGCGGGCCGTGACCTTGTCGCCGTCACGACCGGCCAGCGGTGAGGTGTTGATCCCGACCACGATCGAGAGCGAAGGCTCGTCCACCTCGATCACCGGCATCGGGTCCGGATTCTCGGGGTCGGAAAGGGTCTCGCCGATCGTGACCTCGGGGATGCCGGCCACCGCGATGATCTCTCCGGGACCGGCTTCCTCAGCCGAAACTCGCTCCAGCGCCTCGGTCACGAACAGCTCCGAGACGTTGGCCCGCTCGACCGAACCGTCGGCTCGGCACCAGCCGACCGTCGATCCGGACTTGATCGTTCCCTGCATCACCCGGCAGAGAGCGAGCCGGCCGAGGTAGGGCGAAGCGTCGAGGTTGGTGACCCAGGCCTGGAGGACGTGGCCCTCCTCGTACTCGGGGGCGGGAATGTGCTCGACCATCAGGTCCAGCAGCGGCTTCAGGTCCTCCCCCTCCTCGCCCTCGACCAGCGAGGCCCAGCCCTTCTTGCCGTTGGTGTAGACGATCGGGAACTCGATCTGCTCGCCGTCGGCACCGAGATCCATGAACAGCTCGTAGACCTCGTCCACGACCTCGCCGATCCGGGCGTCCGGCCGGTCGACCTTGTTGACCACGAGGATCACCGGCAGCCCGGCTTCCAGCGCCTTGCCGAGCACGAACCGGGTCTGCGGCAACGGCCCCTCGGAGGCGTCGACCAGCAGCACCACCCCGTCCACCATGGTCAGGCCTCGTTCGACCTCGCCGCCGAAATCGGCGTGGCCCGGCGTGTCGATGATGTTCAGCTTGATGTCCCCGTACCGGACCGCCGTGTTCTTGGCGAGGATGGTGATGCCCTTCTCGCGCTCGAGGTCCATCGAGTCCATGACCCGCTCATTGACGTCCTGGCCCTGCCGGAAGGCCCCGGATTGCCAGAGCATCGCGTCAACGAGCGTGGTTTTGCCATGGTCGACATGCGCGACGATGGCGACGTTTCTTATGTCATCCCTGCGAGCCAAAGGACGGACAGTCTATGGAAGCCAGCCGCTCAGGGCGTGGTCGAGGGGTTCGGGTCGGTGAGGTTGAAGTTTGGAGCGCTATGTGGCGGTAACTTCAACCTCACCGCAAACCCCGCCCCTGTCTGACCCCGACCGGAGCCGGCCCAACCATCCTTGAACCTCGTGGGCCGGCGGGTTTAACTTGGAGGGCGGGTCGGACCCCGCCCGACTTACTTGTGAGACGTAAGGACTACTCGCCTGCTACCGGCGTCCCGTTGGTCTGGGAGGCTTCCGGTGAGGTCGTCGAGGTGTAGACGAACTCCTCTTCGGCGCCGAAGATCGCGTCGAGCAGGCTCTTGCGGGCCGACTCGCTGAAGACCAGCACCAATCCGCCGGTGACGACGCCGATCAGCAGCAGCTTGCGGAACGGGTGGCGCTTCTTCGGCGGTGACTTGATCCGCTCGGCCGCATCGCGAAGCGAGTCAGCAGCGCTCTGCAGCTCCTTCTTGACCCGCCGGTCCTGGGTGACCGACTCGACCGCGGAAGCGCGGTTGTTCTGGATTCGCTGCAGCGCCTTGCGCCCGGCGAGTGCCGCGGCGATCAGGCTGCCGCGAAGCTCCTCGTCCTCGATCAGGCGACGGACGTACTGGTTGTCTCGCGCCGACGAATAGGCCTGTCCGGCCTTGCCTGAGATGTTTTCTTTGCCCATGTACCCCTCGCTTGATCCGTTGTAGGTGTTTCGAGGATACCGGTACCCCAGCTCAAAGAAAACCGAACCGGGCCACCCGTCCCGTCAACCGCCCTTGAGGTTGCCCTCGAGCGCGATCGCCAGCGCGTCCCCGACCTTGTCGGCGTAACAGAACTCGACCTCGGCCCGCTCGTGCTCGGGAATCTCCTCGACGTCGCCTTCGTTGCGGCTCGGCAGGATCACGATCTTGATCCCGGCCGCCTGGGCGGCGAGCGATTTCTCCTTGACCCCGCCGATCGGCAGGACCTGGCCGGTCAGGGTCACCTCGCCGGTCATCGCGACGTCGTTGCGCACCGGGCGTCCGGTGATCAGCGAGACCAGCGCCACGGTGATCGCAACCCCGGCCGAGGGGCCGTCCTTGGGCACCGCGCCGGCCGGCACGTGGATGTGAAGGTCATTCCCCGCGAACCATTTCTCATCGAGGCCGGGCACCAGGTCGCGCGCGTTCGCCCTCACGTATGAGAGCGCGGCCTGGGCCGACTCGCGCATCACGTCGCCGAGCTGGCCGGTGATCACCAACTTGCCGCTGCCGGGCATCGCGGTCGCCTCGATGAAGAGAACGTCACCGCCGGTCGGGGTCCAGGCCAGGCCGGTCGAGACCCCGGGCACCCGGGTCCGCCGCCGGGTTTCGGAGAAGACGCGCCGGCGTCCCAGCATCTCCCGCACCTTCTTGCCGGAGACCTTGATCTTCTTGGTCTTGCCGTCCTTCTCGGCGACCGTGCGGGCCACTTTGCGGCAGACCGTGCCGATCTCGCGCTCCAGGTTCCGCACCCCCGCCTCGCGGGTGTACTCCTCGATGATCGCGGTCAGCGCCGGGTCGGTGAAGGAGATCTGGGAGGGCTTCAGACCGTTCGCCCTGATCTGGCGCGGCACCAGGTAGCGCCGGGCGATGTGGCGCTTCTCGTCCACCGTGTACCCGGCCAGCTGGATGATCTCCATCCGGTCCCGCAGCGGGCCGGGGACCGTGTCGAGCACGTTCGCGGTGGCGATGAACATGACCTCGGAGAGGTCGAACGGCATGTCGAGGTAATGGTCGCGGAAGCTCTCGTTCTGGGCCGGATCGAGCACTTCGAGCATCGCCGAGGAAGGGTCTCCCCGGAAGTCCGAGCCCATCTTGTCGATCTCATCGATCATGAAGACGGGGTTCTTCGAGCCGGCGTCGCGCAGCGCCCGGATGATCGTGCCGGGCATCGCTCCGATGTAGGTCCGGCGATGGCCGCGGATCTCCGCTTCGTCGCGCACCCCGCCGACCGAGATCCGTTCGAACTCACGGCCGAGCGCGCGGGCGATCGATTGGCCGAGGCTGGTCTTGCCGACCCCGGGCGGGCCGACGAAACAGAGGATCGGACCGGGCGAGTCCGGGTTCAGCTTGCGGACCGCGAGGTACTCGAGGATGCGGTCCTTGATCTTCTCCATGTCGTAGTGGTCGGCGTCCAGCACCTCCCGGGCGTGCTCGATGTCAAGGTTGTCCTCGGTCTCCTGCGACCAGGGCAGCTCGACCAGCCACTCGAGGTAGGTGCGGATCACCCCGTGCTCGGCCGCCGCCGGGGGCAGCTTCTCCAGCCGGGAGAGCTCGCGCTCGGCGGCCTGGTGGGCGTGCTCGGGCAGCTGCGCCGCCTCGATCCGCTCCCGCAGCTCGTTGATCTCCGCGGCCTGCTCGTCCTCCTCCCCGAGCTCGGCCTGGATCGCCTTGAGCTGCTCACGCAGGAAGTACTCGCGCTGCCCCTTGTCGATCGAGGACTGCACCTCGGACTGGATCTGGGTGCCGAGCTGGATCACCTCGAGCTCGCGAGCGAGGATCTCGGACAGCATCCGCAGCCGTTTCGCCACGTCCACTTCCTCGAGCAGCAGCTGCTTCTCCTCGGTCGAGATCCGCAGCGCCCCGGCGATCAGGTGCGAGAGGGCCGAGGGATCATCGACGTTGGTGACCGCGAGCTGCAGCTCCTCGGGCAGGTACGGGATCTGCTCGATGATCTCCGAGAAGGTCTTCTGGACGTTGCGGGTCAGCGCCTCGAGCTCAGGGGTCTCCTCGATCAGGTCGGGCATCGCCGTGATCCGCGCGACCAGATACGGCTGCTCGGTCACGTAATCGCCGAGCCGGACCCGCTGGCTGCCCTGGACCAGGATGCGGATCGTCCCGTCCGGGACCTTCAGCATCCGGGTGACCACGCCGACCACCCCGACCTCGTGGAGCTGCTTCGGGCTGGGGGTGTCTTCCTCGGGGTCGCGCGAGGCGACCATGACCAGCATCCGATTGCCGGCCAGCACGTCGTCGACCAGCTTGATCGAGCGTTCCTGGCCGACCCCGAGCGGCGCCAGCGTGTCCGGGTAGGCGACCGTGTCCCGGAGCGGCAGGACCGGCATCGCCTCGGGCAGGTCCTGCTCCTCTCGCACCGCCTCCGCGACCTCTTCGTCGCTGCCGCTGACGACCTCCAGCACCGGCACGCTTTCGCCGGTGTCAGCCATCGATGTCCCCCTTGCGCGGCCGGCCGACCGGCACCTGTCTGGTCACTTCGGTCTCGTCGCGCAGCGGCAGCTCGACCCGCAGCACCCCATCCTCATAGGTGGCGGAGGCCCGGTCCGGATCGACGTCGACCTGGAGCTCGATCACGTGACGGAACGGCCCGGTCGGGATCTCGACCTGCTGGTAGACCCGTCCCTCGGTTTCCTGCACCGGCCGGACCCCGACGATCGTCAGCTGCCGTCCGCTCACCTCGATGCCGACGGTCGAGAGATCGATCCCGGCCAGGTCGCACTTGACCACCGCGCGCTGCGGATCGCCGCTGTAATAGACGTCCACGTTCGGCGAGAAACCGCTCGCCCGCCGGCTGATGTAGGTCGCCCGGCCCCAGGTGCCGCTCAGCATCTCGTCCATCTCCCGCCGCATGCGGGCAAAGTTGGCAAAAAGATCGCGTTCAGACATGGCTTCGAAGCTTAGTCGGGCACAGTTGCCGGCTCAAATGCCGATCTCGAGACCCTCGTGGGCCATCAGGACGGGGCCGTCGTAGGTGCTCCGGGCCTGATCGATTGCCCACTCGGGATCGATCTCATCCGAGATGTGGGTGAGCATCAGCCGCTTTGCGCCGGCCTTCTCCGCGTGCTCGCCCGCCTCCGCGGCGGTGAGGTGCCCGCGGATCCCGGTCCGCTCCGGCCGCGGAAGGGTCGATTCGGCCACCAGCAGATCAGCCCCGGCGGCGAACTCGACCAGCGCCTCATTCGGGCAGCAATCGGCTCCGTATACGAGCCGCCCCTCGCCGGAACCGGTCACCGCCATCGCGAAGGTCGTGACGTAATGCGGGACCTCCCGAAAGTTGATGGTCAACGGGCCGATCTCCAGCGAGCCATCGGGGTCGTACTCGCTGGTCTCGAAGGCCTGCTCGAAGTGACGGCCGAGGCTCCAGGATCCGTCCAGCTCCTCCAAGAACTGGTGCGACCCGGGTGGGCCGAACAGCTTGGGCCGAGCCGGGCTGTCGGTGCCGGGCCACGGCTCGACCGGGATCGGCTGCTGCCGCGGCGCGAACCGGAGGGCGAACCCGTACGGGACCAGGTCGGCGAAGTGGTCGGCGTGGAGGTGCGAGATCACGACCGCGTCGACGTCGACGTAGTCGTGGTACTTGCGGAGCTTGCCGAAGACCCCGTTCCCGCAGTCGAGCAGAACCGTCGTGTCACCGTCGCTCACCAGATAGCCGCTACAGGCGCCGTCAGCATCCTGCCAAGCGGGAGATTTGCCAAGGACCGTGAGCTTCATGACCGCGGAAAGACTCCGTTCATCAGCCAAACTCTACCCCGCAACAAGGAGTCGGGCGGGGTCCAACCCGCCCTCCAAGTAAAACCCGCCGTCCCAGAGAAACAATGAATAGTTGGGACGGCTCCGGTTGAGCAGGTCCCAAGGGCGGGTTCGACTGGGAGGCGGGGCGAAGCTCGCCGACTTACTTATTACCGATCCGCCCAGCGGGGCGGACGCAGGAGCAGCATCGGCTGGCGAGGCGGGACCAGGCCTTCCGGCCGGCTCTCCCGGAAGGTCCCGCAGGGCTCCTCGAGATCGAGCGCGCAGAGCATCTTCTGACGGAAATAGCAGTCCTCGCAGGACGGGGTCTTCTTCTTGCGCTGGGCCACTGCCTGCCATCCAAGCAAGGCCGGTCCGGCGGCGTCGCCGCCGTTTCCGCAAATCGCAGGATTCTTGATTCACAACTTTGCAACAACCCCCGCATTTTGCGGGGCGCCGTTCGGGACAAGGGGGGCGAACCCTTGAGCCGGGAGACCTAAGCGGCTTCGCCCGGGGCCCGGTTGCAGACCGCGGACAGAGTTTTGGCCGCGACCTCTGGCTATCCTCACGGTTGGAGGGGCGCTCCACGGAGCGACTGGTCGACCTGAGGGGGTTTCGATGAAGATCCGGTTTCTTGTTTTCCTGACGACGCTGTTGACCCTTGCGCTCGTCACCACCGAGGCTTCCGCCTCACCCTGGATCCACGCGCATCGCGGCGGCCCGGTCGAGAACGGCAAGGGCAAGATGCCGGAGAACTCGATGCCCGGCTTCCGCCAGGCGGCGGCCCGTGGCTTCGTGCTCGAGGCCGACGTGAAACTGACCTTCGACAAGGTGCCGGTGGTCATCCACGACGACACCCTCGACCGCACCACCGACTGCACCGGACCGGTGGTCGCCAAGACGTTCGCCCAGCTCGAGCAATGCGAGATCGACGTGATCGGGTTCGAAGGCACCGCCGTGAATCTGCCGGCCGGGGATTCCCGCCGTGCGCGGATCCCGAGCCTGAAAGAGCTCCTGGCCCTGCTCCGGAAGACCGGGGCGAGCGCCAACATCGAGCTCAAGAACCTGCCGACCGACAACGACTTCGACCCCACCTACGGGTATGTGACGATCGTCGCCGATGCGATCAAGGCCTCCGGGGTCCCCTCTTCGCAGCTGATCATTCAGTCGTTCCTGGTCAGCAACCTGACCAGGTTCCATGAGGCCGATCCCGGGCCGGAGACTTCCTTCCTCTCCTTCAACGCCCTCAACCAGGCCGCGATCTCCGCGGCGGTCAGCAAGGGCGTCGACTGGGTCTCACCCCAGTGGCCGATCGACCAGCAGTTCGTCTCCGACGCCCACCATGCCGGCCTTCAGGTCGTCCCCTGGACCATCGACGATGCCGCCTCGGTCAGAGAGGCGACGGAGCTCGGGGTTGACGCGATCATCACCAACGATCCGACCATGGCCCGGGCCCAGGTGAAGCGGGTCGCCCCGCCCCTGGCGGCGATCCCCAAGGCCCCCTCGAACCGGGCCTGCCGCTCCACCTTCGCCGGCAACACGCGACGCCCGGCCAGGGCGATGTTGAAGCGCAAGGACGCCAAGGGTGGCCCGCGCGTCTTCGCCATGCAGTTCAAGCAGGAAGCCCGTCACATCAAGACCTACGCCAGCTTCCGCAAGAAGATCGAGTGCATGATCCGCAAGTGGGTCGTCCCTCACAAGGCGAAGGGCCGGCCGAACCTGGTCGCCTTCAACGAGGACGTCGGGCTGATGACCCTCGGCACCGGCTCACGCGGAGCCGGTGCGCGAGCCGCCTTCGCCCGGCCCGCCCAGGTGACCGAGTGCGCCGACGCCCCGGCACCCTGCCGGGCCCTGGTCGGCCTGAATCGGGTCACCGCGGCCTACGGCGGTCCCAACGCCGAGTACACGGCGCGCTTTCCTGCCGCCAGCCCGCTCTCACGCGGCTTCACCGCGCCCGCCGACACCGATGCCCGCGGCTGGATGCAGCTCTTCTCGGACATGGCCCGGCGATACCGGGTCTACATCGTCGGCTCGAACACCCAGCCGAAGTTCAGGGAGTCGCAGGACCCGGCGGAGATCAGCCTCTTCCGCGACCCCGACCTGCCGCGGCCGAAGAGCGTCTACGTCGCGACCGGGCCGGAGGTCTACAACGAGGCCTTCATGTGGGGGCCGAAGCTGGTCCGCCAGGAAGGGCCGCGGCCGCTCCGCAACGTGGTCGCCAGCAACCTCAAGGTGCCGCTGACCGAGATCGAGGTCGCCCTCGGCGTGACCGCCGGGCCAACCTCGGGTGCCGACGGGATCGCCAACCTGAGGCCGTACCGGATCCCCGGCACCAAGGCGAAGGTCGGTTTCGCGACCAGCCTTCCCGCCTTCAAGTTCGGCTACGACCTCGGCAGCCCGGTCTCGGACGTCGCGCCCTGCGCCGACCTCAGCGTCACCTACATGCGCTGCCTCAGCCATCTCGGCACCAACCTGGTGATGCAGGACGAGGCCAATCCGGGCGAGTGGGCGACCCCGAAGGGCACCTACTGGCAGCCGCTCGACTGGATGGGCTCGACCTGGCGTTCGGTCGTTGACCCGGGCGTGAAGTTCACCTACAACGTCACCCCGCACATGGTCGGCAACCTCGGCGACCTTCCCTTCGACGGCCAGACCGCGATCACCCAGCGCGGCCTGAAGGGCAAGAAGAAATGCAATTACGTCGGCAACCGCCAGCTACGACCCGAGGACGCCCGCTCGTACCGACGCTACGCCGGGCCGAAGCGCCAGTTCATCACGCTCGCCCCGTGGGTCCGCAAGGACGCCGGGCGGGCAAAGCTCCGCAAGACCGGGACCGCCCTGCTCGCGGGCAGCGGCAAGAAGATGGAGAACCGCTACCTCGAGACCGCCGCCATCGCCGACTTGCCGTTTCCCCCCAAGAAGAAGAGAAAGAACTGCGTCAGTTGAGAGCGCTCCCGATATTCCCTGTTGCTTTGGGCCTCGGTGTTTGAGCTTTTCCAAGGGGTCGCAAGCGAAACCGTCATTTCAGCTTCATGAGCGCAGACGACCCCGATCCGGGTATTTGTCCGATACGGCTGACCAAGGAAAAGTCAAACACCGAGGCCCAAAGCAACAGGGAAACCGTCAACCACCGAGGCCCAAAGCAGCAGGGAAAAACCGGACCTCGTTCAGGTCAGTACCGGTAGTGCTCGGGCTTGTAGGGGCCTTCTACCTTGACTCCGATGTAGGCGGCCTGTTCCTCGCTCAGTTCGGTCAGGTCGGCGCCGACGGCTCCGAGGTGGAGGCGGGCGACCTTCTCGTCGAGGTGCTTGGGCAGCACGAACACGCCGAGGCCGTACTCGTCCGCCTTGGCGAAGAGCTCGATCTGGGCGATCACCTGGTTGGTGAAGGAGTTCGACATCACGAAGCTCGGGTGGCCGGTGGCGTTGCCGAGGTTGAGCAGCCGGCCCTCCGAGAGCACGATGATCGAGTGGCCGTCCGCGAAGCGGTACTCGTGGACCTGCGGCTTGATCTCGATCTTCTCGACCCCGGCCGTGGCCTCAAGGCCGGCCATGTCGATCTCGTTGTCGAAGTGGCCGATGTTGCCGACGATCGCCTGGTGCTTCATCTTGGCCATGTGGTCGGCGGTGATGATGTCCTTGTTGCCGGTCGTGGTGACGAAGATGTCAGCCTTGTCGACCACGTCATCGAGGCGGCGGACCTCGTAGCCCTGCATCGAGGCCTGGAGCGCGCAGATCGGGTCGATCTCGGTCACGATCACCCGGGCGCCCTGGCCGCGCAGCGACTCGGCGCAACCCTTGCCGACGTCACCGAACCCGCAGACCACGGCGGCCTTGCCGGCGATCATCACGTCGGTGGCCCGGTTGATGCCGTCGATCAGCGAGTGGCGGCAGCCGTAGAGGTTGTCGAACTTGGACTTGGTGACCGAGTCGTTGACGTTGATCGCCGGGAAGAGCAGCTCGCCCTTCTCCATCATCTCGTAGAGCCGGTGGACGCCGGTGGTGGTCTCCTCGGTCACGCCCTTGATTCCCTTGGCGATCTCGGTCCACTTGCTCGAGTCGGCGGCGAGCGAATCGATCAGGGTCTGCAGCACGATGCGGAACTCCTCCGAGTCCGCCCCGGACGGGTCCGGCACGGCGCCGGCCTTCTCGAACTCGACTCCCTTGTGGATCAGCAGGGTGGCGTCACCGCCGTCGTCGAGGATCATGTTCGGGCCGACCGAGCCGTCGGCGCCTGCTTCGGGCCAGGTCAGCGCCTGCTCGGTGCACCACCAGTATTCCTCCAGGGTCTCGCCCTTCCAGGCGTAGACCGGCACCCCCTGCGGATCCTCGGGGGTCCCGTTCGGGCCGACCGCGATCGCGGCGGCGGCGTGGTCCTGGGTGGAGAAGATGTTGCAGCTCGCCCAGCGGACCTCGGCTCCCAGCTCGACCAGGGTCTCGATCAGGACCGCGGTCTGGATCGTCATGTGCAGCGATCCGGTGATTCGGGCGCCGGTCAGGGGCTTCGAGTCCGCGAATTCCCGCCGGGTCGCCATCAGACCGGGCATCTCGTGCTCGGCCAGGCGGATCTCCTTGCGGCCGTAATCGGCCTGGGAAAGATCGGCAACCTTGAAATCCTGAACTGCTGCGGCGGAATTACTCATCGTCTGGGGCGGTCTCCTGGGAGTTAGGGTGGGCAATCACGCTACCATTGAAAGTCGTTATGGGATCTTCGGAACGCACGGAAAGACTCGCAGCTTCACCCGACCTTTTCGAGAACCGCCTCCTCAATTTCTTCTCTAGGGTCCACCCGGTTGTACCGGCGCTGATCTTCGTACCGATCATCGTGGTGCTGATCTGGCTGAGCGTTGACCGCGGACTTTCGCCGCTCGGGACGATCGGCCTGTTCGTTGCGGGCCTGGCGATCTGGACCCTCTCCGAGTACTGGCTGCACCGCCTGCTCTTCCACTGGACGCCGAAGTTCAAGGGCGGCGACAAGATCAACTTCATCATCCACGGGGTCCATCACGACCACCCGAACGACAAGATGAGGCTGGTCATGCCGCCCGCCGCGAGTCTCCCGCTCGCCCTGATCTTCTACGTCCTGTTCATGCTGATCTTCGGTTCACCGAGCGGCTTTGCCGCCTTTGCCGGCTTCCTGCTCGGCTACCTGATCTACGACTACATGCACTATTACCTGCACCACTTCGTGCCCAAGTCGAAGCTCGGCAAGAAGGTGCGCGAGCATCACATGCGCCACCACTTCCAGGACCACAACTTCGGGTACGGCGTCTCGTCCCCGTTCTGGGATTACGTCTTCCGCACCGTGCCGCGCTCCCGCAAGGCCGAGCGCAAGTCCTGAATCTCCGGAAATTCCGGCATTTTCGCGGTGGGTGGAAGTGAAACTTTGCCGCGAAGCGTGGGTTTCTTGAGGTAGACATAAGCCAGTCTGGCCGGCATCTTCGGCTCTTCGGAGCCGGCCTTGCCCGGCGGCGATGGACAGGGGGTCCGGATCCGCCGCATGTCAGCGCCTCGAGGTCGCTGCGTTGCCGTTTCAGATCAGAGTTGAAGGGAGCGGCTCTGATTCGGCACTGAAACCGATAACGCAAGGACCCACATGACTCACCGGACCGTTCATGCCCACCGGGTTGCGATCTCCGCGGCCGCCTGCCTCCTGGTCGCTCTGGCCGCGATCATGGCTGCTTTCGCCATGCCATCGACCGCTGCTGCCGCCAACGGCGTCGGGTCCCCTGCCACCGAGTGCGCCAACGCGTTCGGACCGGGTTACGTGGGGTTCAAGATCGACGATGTCAACGAGGGTCAGCTGAACGGTACCTACACCGATCCGGACACCGGCTTGAGCGTGACGATCTCGGGCACCGACAGCACGCTCCACACCTTCGACTACTCGTCGTCCTGGCCGGTTAACGTGGTCGTCAAGGGTGGCCCGAGCCAGGGCCGGCTCTACTCCCCGCCGGCAGGTTCCGGGGCCGGCCTCCACCCGCCGGTCAACCCGAACAACGGCAAGTTCTACGGGATCAGCCACATCACTTTCTGCTGGCAGTCGAACCAGGGCAAGCCGAAGCTGAAGATCGAGAAGATCGCCGACAACCCGGCGGTGATCGCCGGACAGTACGTTACGTACACCATCTCGGTCAAGAACGAGGGCAGCGCGAGCTCGGAAGGCGTCACGGTCTCCGACGACGTGCCCGCGGGCCTCGAGATCATGGAGGTCGACTCGCCCTGCACCTACTCCGGCCAGCAGGTCACCTGCGTCGCCGGCACGCTGGCCCCGGGCCAGACGGCCACCTACCGGATCAAGGTCAGGACGACCCTGCCGACGACCACGGTCTCCACGCAGAACGAGCAGCTGACGATCTACAAGATCGACCAGCAGATCTCGATGCAGCCCGGAGCAACCGTGACCGAGTCGGCCGTCTGCAATCCGGGCGACATCATCGCCGACGCCGCGGTGCGGATCGATCACATCGATCAGGGCACCGGCGACGCCAACTCGATCGAAGTCCACAAACTCGAATCAGCTTCGAACGGCAGCTACGCGGCCACGGTCACGAACCACGCGACCGGCCAGGCCCAGCTCAAGCTGTTCGCCGTCTGTCTGCCGGGCAAGACCACGGAGGGTCGCAGCCTGACGGTTTTCAATCCAGCGGTCACCCAGACCGTCACCCTCAACCCCGGCGTTCACGAGGTGACTCTGAACTGCCCGGTCGGCTCAACCCCGATCGCACCCGGAATCAACGTTTCCGGTGGTCGGGTCCTGGTCCTGGCCAACGCCCCGGTCGGTGAGACCGGCCGCAGGCTGACCCTGAAGGTCAGCGGGGCCGCCAGCACGGTCAAGGCGAGCATCCGCTGCCTCGAGAACCGGACCACCGAGGTGAACGGCGCCAGCTCCGAGCTGATCTTCACCAAGGTGACCAAGCCGATCTCGGTCGGCGCCGGCGAGAAGGCGACCGAAGCCCTGATCTGCGGCGAGAACGCCAAGGGCATCGTCGGCGGCTGGGAGTTCGATGACGGCCTGGTCCCGCTCGGCAACGATCCGCAGCCGAAGAGCCGCGTCTTCTACGTCTGGAACCCGACCTCGCACCCGCTGACCGGCACGCTCTACCTGCTCTGCCTGGAAGCGCGCACCGGTTCCGCCCGGGAGATCGGCGAGAAGACCTACGTCAACACCGCCACGGTCAGCTCCACCACCGCCCAGGATCCGGGCGCCGTCCTCTCCGACGATGCCGCGGTCAAGGTGACGAAGGCAGGATCAGGCTCCGGCGCTTCGCCCGCCCCCTCCATCTACAAGGCAGCCCTGAGGGGCGGCAAGCTGGTGGTCCGCTTCAAGTCAGCGACCCGCTCCGGCCGGGTCGTGGTCAGTCTGCCCGGCAAGCAGCGGGTGATCGGCAAGGGCAGGTTCCGTCTCGGCCAGGCCGGCAAGGGCCGGGCGAAGGTCAAGCTCGGCCGCAGCGCCCTGCGCTCGATCCGGAAGGGCAAGGTCCGCAAGGTCCGGGTCAAGGTCGCCTCGAGGGGCGGCAAGTCCCGCGCCAAGGTGCTGCGCGTCCGGCGCTAGTTCAGACCTGGACGACGCGGTTCGGCGGATCCTCACCGGAGAGCGCGGCGATCACGTTCGCTGCCACGGTCCGGGACATCGCGTCACGGGAGCGGTAGGTGGCCGAGCCGATGTGGGGGGCGAGTGCCACGCGGGGCGCCGCGAGCAGCGCGGCTGGCACCTCTGGCTCACCGTCGAACACGTCGAGCCCGGCGGCTCCGATCCGGTCTTCGACCAGGGCCCGGGCGAGGGCGTCCGAGTCGATCAGAGTTCCCCGGCCGGTGTTGACCAGGACCGCGGTCGGCTTCATCAGCCCGATCGCCCGCTCGTCGATCATGTGACGAGTCCCGGGTCCGCCCGGGGCGTGCAGGCTGACCAGATCCGACTCGGCCAGCAGCTCGTCCAGCTCGACCCGCCGGGCACCCAGCCCGGTTTCAAGCTCCGGCTTGGGCGAGCGCGCGGTGTAGAGCCGCCGGCCGCCGAAGCCGGAGACCAACTCGAGGAACCTCCCCCCGATCCGACCGGCACCGGCCACGCCGATCGTCGCGCCGCTCAGTTCGAATCCCCGCCACTGGCCCGGGTCCCAGCCTCTCCAGCGGCCATCGCGCAGATCCCGCTCGGCGCCCGGGAGGTCACGTGCCGCCGCCATCGCCAGGGCGAGCGCCAGCTCCGCGGTCGCATTGGTCAGCACATCGGGGGTGTTGGTGACGATGACTCCCCGCTCCGCGCAGGCGTCGAGGTCCACGTTGTCGTATCCGACCCCGAAGTTGGCCACCACCTTCAGTTGCGGGCCCGCTGCATCGAGCAGCTCGCCGTCGACCGCGAAGGTCAGGTCGGTGACCAGGCCCTCGGCGCCGGCCGCGGCGGCCAGCATCTCTTCGCGGCTCGCGTCGAGTCCGAGCGAGTCGACCTCGAAATGCCCCTCGAGCAGCTCCCGCCCGGCCGGCAGCAGCTCCCTGAGGATCACGACTCTTGCCCGTTCGCTCACCTACGGGAAGCTACAGGGACCACCCACAGGACCGGGGGCCCGTTATGGGCCGAGGGTAAAGCCGAACCGGACCTGCCCCTCGGGCGCAACGGCCGGAGAGGTAGCCGAGGTCGACATCACCAGCTCGCTGCCGGGGTCGATCGAGCCGACACCGATCGAGGAGCAGGTCGTACCGGCCCCGGGAATCGTGCAGGTCAGCACGGGAACCCCGTCGGCCAGGAGCGCGAATGACCGGGCATACGGGGAACCCTGCGTGAGCTTGACCGAAAGGTTGCCCGCCTCCACCGCGACCGCCGGTGAAAGCGAGAGCGATGAGGACGGATCTCCGGAGACCGTAGACGAGCCGCTGATCGGGAAGAACTGGGTGCCGGGGGATTGATTCTTCGTCGACCCGGACATCACGGCTGTGGTGCTCGGCCCGGTGGCGCCCGTCTCGCCTGTCGCACCAGTCACGCCGGCCTCTCCAGTTACGCCTGGTTCACCGTCAGCACCGCTCGGCCCGGTCGCGCCGGCCAGCCCAGCGGGACCAATCGGGCCGGTCGCGCCGGTCGCGCCGGTCGGCAACTGACCCTGTTTGAAGTCGCCCGCGAGCAGGGAGCCATCCTTGACCTTCGAGCTGTTGACCGCGTTCTTCCTGATCTTCTTGGCGGTCACAGCCTTGTTCTTCAGCTGCTTCGTGCCGACTGAGTTCTTCGGGACCTTTACTGCTGCGTACGAAGCTCCACCGAGCGCGACGAAGAGCGCCAGCGTTGCCACGATCTCGGCGTAGCTCGGTCGCCGCAGCCGTTTGAACGCCCCCTTGAATGTCTTATCCATGAGAACAACTTATGCCACAGACCCGACTTTTGGCCAGCGCGACGTGCGGCGATCCGGCGGAATGCCGATCCAGACGCTGGCCCGCGGTGATCGAGACCGGAGTTTTCAGACTTATTTGCTGACAACTCCGGTCTCGGTGGCGACGGAGCTAGACCAGGCCGAGCTCGGCGACCGCGCCCCGCTCTTCCATCAGCTCGTTCGCGTTGGCGTCGATCTTCTCGCGGGAGAAATCGTCGATCTCCAGGCCCTGGACGATCGAGTACTCGCCGCCGGAGCAGGTGACCGGGAAGCCGGCGATGATGCCCTCCGGCACGCCGTATGAACCGTCCGAGGGGATCCCCATCGAGACCCAGTCCTCATCCGGAGTGCCGATCACCCAGTCGTGGACGTGGTCGATCGCAGCGTTGGCGGCCGAGGCAGCGCTCGAGGCGCCGCGGGCGTCGATGATCTCGGCGCCGCGCTTGGCGACCCGGGGGATGAACTCCTCGCGGACCCAGACGTCATCGTCGACCTGAGCGGGGGCGGGGGCGCCGTCGACCAAGGCGTTGCTGATGTCCGGGTACTGGGTGGCCGAGTGGTTGCCCCAGACGGTCATCCGCTTGACCTCGGAGACCGAGCGGCCGAGCTTGTTGGCGAGCTGGGCGATCGCCCGGTTGTGGTCGAGGCGCATCATCGCGGTGAAGCGCTCCTTCGGCACGTCCGGCGCGGCCGAGGCGGCGATCAGAGCGTTGGTGTTGGCCGGATTGCCGACCACGAGCACCTTGATGTCATCGGCAGCGCCGGCGTTGATCGCCTCGCCCTGAGGCTTGAAGATGCCGCCGTTGGCCTCGAGCAGATCGGCCCGCTCCATTCCCGGTCCGCGGGGACGGGCCCCGACCAGCAGGCCGATGTTGGCGCCCTCGAAGGCTTCCTTCGGGTCATCCGAGATGCTGATCTTCTCGAGCAGCGGGAAAGCGCAGTCGTCGAGCTCCATCGCGGTGCCCTCGGCAGCCTTGATCGCGGCCGGGATCTCGAGCAGGCTCAGGTGGACCTTGGTGTCGGGGCCGAGCATCTGGCCACTGGCGATCCGGAAAAGCAGTGCGTAACCGATCTGGCCGGCGGCGCCGGTCACGGTTACCTTGGCGGTTGAACTCACGTTCTTCTCCTTGGTTTCTGGTGGCGGGCCCTAGGCCATCGCCTTCTGAAGGTTTTCGTCGATCGAAGCGAGGAATTCCTGTGTGGTCTGCCACTCCTGGTCGGGGCCGATCAGCAGGGCCAGGTCCTTGGTCATCTTGCCGCTCTCGACGGTCTCGACGCAGACCCGTTCGAGCGTTTCCGCGAACTCGCTGACCTCGGGGGTGTCGTCCATGCGACCGCGGGCCGATATGCCGCGGGTCCAGGCGAAGATCGAAGCGATCGGGTTGGTCGAGGTCGGGTTCCCCTGCTGATGCTGGCGGTAGTGGCGGGTAACTGTGCCGTGGGCCGCCTCGGCCTCGACCGTCTTGCCGTCCGAAGTCATCAGGACCGAGGTCATCAGTCCGAGCGAGCCGTAACCCTGGGCGACGGTGTCCGACTGGACGTCGCCGTCGTAGTTCTTGCAGGCCCAGACGTAGCCGCCCTCCCACTTCAGGGCGGAGGCGACCATGTCGTCGATCAGGCGATGCTCGTAGGTCAGGCCGGCCGCGTCGAAATCAGCCTTGAACTCAGCGTCGAAGATCTCCTGGAAGAGATCCTTGAAGCGGCCGTCGTAGCGCTTCATGATCGTGTTCTTGGTCGACATGTAGACCGGGAAGCCGCGGTCGAGTCCGTAACGGAAGGAAGCGCGGGCGAAGTCGCGGATCGAGTCGTCATGGTTGTACATCGCCATCGCGACGCCGCCACCCGGGAA
The DNA here is from genome assembly GCA_044464425.1 of Solirubrobacterales bacterium. Lineage (GTDB taxonomy): Bacteria > Actinomycetota > Thermoleophilia > Solirubrobacterales > 70-9 > 67-14. The sequence continues at coordinate 130,114 of JBIQLL010000006.1, forward strand.
GTCGTGGATATGCATCTCGATCGGCTCGGCCCCGTCCTTCGGGGTGAAGGTCATGGTCAGCGTGCCTTCGCCGGGGACGACGAGGTCGGTCGCGCGGTACTGGTCGCCGAAAGCGTGGCGGCCGATAACGATCGGCTTGGTCCAGCTCGGTACGAGCCGGGGCACGTTCGAGATCACGATCGGCTCACGGAAGATCACGCCGCCGAGGATGTTGCGGATCGTGCCGTTCGGCGAGCGGTACATCTCCTTCAGGCCGAACTCCTCGACCCGGGCCTCGTCGGGAGTGATGGTCGCGCACTTGACGCCGACCCCGTGCTCCTTGATCGCGTTGGCCGCATCGACCGTGATCTGGTCGTCGGTCGCGTCGCGGCTCTCGATCCCCAGGTCGTAGTACTTCAGATCGACGTCCAGGTAGGGAAGGATCAGCTGCTCCTTGATGAACGACCAGATGATGCGGGTCATCTCGTCGCCATCAAGCTCGACGATCGGATTGGTCACTTTGATCTTCGACACGACAGGTACTTCCCTTCGATTTCGGCGTAAGGCTCTTGCAGGAAGCGATGCTATAGAGCGAAACGCGTTCAAGTCGTGAATGGGTGGTTGCCCGCACCCCGGCGGGCCGGGGCTGTGCGACGATTGAGGCATGCCCGAGACAGCCGAAACGCCCCAGCACGCGACTCACACGGTTTTCAACCAGGCGACCCCGCTCGAGAACGTCAACTTCTACGAGATCGACCGGCCGCTCCAGGAAGCGGTGAAACGCGAGGGCGCGGGCTGGGCCGAGGATCGGATCCGGGCCCTGGGCGAGATCTGCGGGCAGCCGGACACGCTGCTGGCCGGCCGTGAAGCCAACCTTTTCCCGCCGCGTTTCAAGCCGTTCGACCGGTTCGGCCACCGGATCGACGAGGTCGAGTTCCACCCGGCCTGGCACCAGCTTATGAGCCTCGGCATCGAGCATGACCTCCACGCGCTGCCCTGGCGGGAGCCGGGCGTCGGCGCCAACGTGGCCCGGGCAGCGCTGTTCAGCCAGCTGGCCCAGGTCGAGGCCGGGGTCGGCTGCCCGATCTCGATGACTTTTTCGGTGATCCCCTCGCTTCGCAATCAGCCGGAGATCGCGGCCGAGTGGGAGCCGCGCTTCACCTCCCTCCAGTACGACGGCAAGCTCCGGCCGGCCTCCGAGAAGCCGGGATGCCTGGCCGGCATGGCGATGACCGAGAAGCAGGGCGGTTCCGACGTCCGGGCGAACACGACCCGGGCGGTTCCGCTGAACGGCGGCGGCCCCGGCGCCGAGTACGAGATCACCGGCCACAAGTGGTTCTGCTCGGCCCCGATGTGCGACGCCTTCCTGGTCCTCGCCCAGACCGAGGCCGGGGTGTCCTGCTTCCTGCTGCCCCGCTTCACCCCGGACGGCGAGCGCAACCGCTTCCACATCCAGCGGCTCAAGGACAAGCTCGGCAACAAGTCGAACGCCTCTTCCGAGGTCGAGTTCCGCGGCGCCTGGGCCCGCATGGTCGGCGAGGACGGCCGCGGGATCCGCACCATCATCGAGATGGTCAGCCACACCCGGCTGGACTGCACGATCGGCTCGACGGCCGGGATGCGTGCCGCGGTCGCCCTGGCCGCCCACCACACCCAGGGCCGCTCCGCCTTCGGCCGCAGGCTGGTCGACCAGCCGCTGATGCAGAACGTGCTGGCCGACCTCAGCCTGGAGTCCGAGGCCGCCACCGCCGCGACCATGCGCCTCGCCCGGGCCTACGACGAGGCCGCGGCCGGCGATGAAGGCGCCGCCCTGCTGCAGCGCCTCGCCACCCCGGTGCTCAAGTACTGGACCTGCAAGCGCGCACCCTGGCACGCGGTCGAGGCGCTCGAGTGCTTCGGCGGCAACGGCTACGTCGAGGACTTCCCGATGGCCCGGATGTTCCGCGAGAGCCCGCTGATGTCGATCTGGGAGGGCTCCGGCAACGTGCAGTGCCTCGACGCGCTGCGGGCGATGGTCAAGAGCCCGGCCTCCTACGAGGCGTTCTTCGCCGAGGTCGGCGAGGCGGCCGGGGCCGACGCCCGGCTCGACTCCTTCGTCGAGAGCCTGCAGCAGCAGATCACCGGTGATCCCGAGACCCTTGAGGTCCGCGCCCGCCGGGTAGTCGAAGGCATGGCCCTCGCCTTCCAGGCCTCGATGCTGGTCCGCCACGGCGACCCGGCCGTAGCCGACTCCTTCTGCGCCTCCCGCCTTTCGGGCGAGTGGGGCAACGCCTTCGGCACCCTCCCCGCCGGCACCGACTTCCAGGCGATCATCGACCGCTCCGCTCCCCCGGCCTGAGCCCGCTAGGTTCGATCTGCAAGCCCTATAGCCGAGCAAGTCGAACCTAGCTCGCTGGTTCGAGTCCCGAGTTACTCCGGGGGCGGGTCGTCGGCGAACTTGGGGCCGGGGCGCTCCATGATGCGGAAGGAGGGCTCGCGGAAGCCGAGCTCGCGGTACATCTCGTGGGCGTCGGCGGTGCCCAGCAGCCAGCGGAGGTCCTTGAGCGGACTGCCGTCGACCATCTCCCGCACCAGCCTCTTGCCGAGGCCGCGGCCGCGATGCCCCTCGAGCACGAAGACGTCACAGAGGTAGGCGAAGACGACCTCGTCGGAGGCGGCGCGGCAGTAGCCGACCGTGGCGCCGTCCGGCGCGTAGAGACCAACCACCCGCGTGGCCTCCCTGACCGTCTTCTCGATCAGCTCCCGCGGCCGGCCCTTCGACCAGTAGGCCACTTCGGCCAGGAAACGGCAGACCACGCCGAGGTCGATCCGCTCAGGATCGTCATCCAGCTCATAGCCATCTTCGAGATCCCGTCTCACCCCGAAAGATTCGCAGATCGAGGTTATCCCGAGGTCCGGGCCTAGTCAGCGTGGAGGAACTGGCTTAGATTGTCCCGATGACGAGCGCAGACAGCATGAGCATCGTGATCCGAGACCTCACCTCCGAGGACCGAGAGCAATGGGAGACGCTCTGGGCCGGCTACACGGACTTCTATCGAGCCAGTCTGAGCGCCGAGCAGACCGACCTCACCTTCAACCGTCTCTGCTCCGGGCAGGAGGGCATGTTCAGCCTGGTCGCGGAGAACGATCAAGGTGAGCTGGTCGGGCTGGCTCACGGGGTCGCCCACCGGTCCACCTGGCGCGAAGGCTGGAACTGCTACCTCGAGGACCTTTTCGTGGACCCGGAATGCCGCGGCAATGATGTCGCGGCGACCTTGATCCAGGCGACGAAGGACCGGGCCCGCGAGCTGGGCTCCGAGCGGCTCTACTGGGTCACCCAGCCCTACAACGGCCCGGCCAGGTCCCTGTACGACCGGGTCGGCCGGCTGATCTCGCGAGTCGTCTACGAGTCCGACGTCTGACCGTCGCGGCCGCGACGTTCAGCTGCTCTCGACGAAACTGGTCGGGTCGAACTCCGAGAGCCGGCTCGCAATGATCCCCGGCTTCCGTTCCTCGTCCTCCGCTTTTTCCTTGTTGCGGATCGCGTTTCGCACCGCGAGTCCGCCCAGGTGACGGAACGGCTCCGGTGGCAGCTTCCCATCCCGTGGGGCACGCAGGCCGTCGGGAATATCCGAAGCTTCGAGGCCGAGGGCCATCCGCGCGAGGCCTCGGCCGGCCACGAAGGACGGACCGACCCCGTTGCCGGAGAAGCCCGAAGCCATGAACACCCCGGGGGAGTCCGCCAGCGGGCCGATGAAGGGCAGGCCGGTGACCGAGTAGTCCACCGCGCCCCGCCAGGCGCGGTCGATCGGGACCCCGGCGAGCATCGGATAGATCCGTCGGAAGGAAGCGAGGACGGTCTCCGCTCGATGCTTGCTCCGGTCGAAACGCCGGCTGACCCGGTTGCCGAAGGCTAGGTCGCCGCCGCCCTTGCCGAACACGACCCGGCCATCCTCGGTGGTCCGGTAGTAGTGGACCATCCGCCGGCTGTCGGAGATCGCGAGGCCGGTGTCCCAACCGATCTCGGCCAGCTGCTCCGGAATGGGTGGGGTCGAGATCACGTCGCTGGAGACGACCACGAGTGCCTTCCCGGCCTCCCTCACGCCGGAGGCCCAGGCGCTCACCGCCAGGACCACTTTCTCGGCCCTGATCACGCCACGGCTCGTCGTGACCGAGTGGGGGTTCCCGAGGCTGATCTTCTCGACTGGACAGTCCTCGACCACCCTGACCCCGAGCCGGCGCGCCACGCCGACCAGGCCCTTGACGAGCTTCGCCGGGTGGATGATCGCCGGCGCGGCCTCGTAGATCCCGCCGACGTGAACCGGAGATCCCGTCCGTCGGAGCAGCTGCTCGCCGTCCAGCGACTCGAAGGGCTCCGCCCCGGCAGCCGCCAACTCTTCGACCGTGTACTTCCACGAATCGAGTTGACCCGTGTTGGTTGCAGCCCAGACCCAGCCCGCCTGCCGGAAATCGGCGTCGATCTTCTCGGCTGCACAGAAATCGCCGATCTCGCCGACCGCCCGCTCGCAGGCGTTCCCGTAGGCCAGGGCGCCTTCGGTGCCGCAGAGCTTTCGGAGCGTGCCGAACTTCGACCAGCTGGTCATCACGAACCCTCCGTTCCGGCCGCTGGCCGCACCGCCACAAGTACCGGCCTCAACCAGCGTCACCTCGACCGACGGGTCGGCCCGCTTCACCTGAATCGCTGCCCAAAGCCCGGTGAAACCGCCCCCGATCACGCAAACATCGCTGACCGGCGGCGGCCCCTCCTGGTCCGCCCGCGACTCCGGGGAGCCGACCTGGGCGAGCCAGAGAGAACTGTTTTCCGGGGAGGGCGGAGCAGTGAACCTCAATTCCCTCCCCGAGCTCAATTGCTTCCCGCCCGCTGCCTCTCGGTTGCCTGAACGTCAGCCTCGAAGTCATCGGTGACGACCACTCCGTACACGGCTTCAGCTTGCTCGCGGGAAATCATCTCGTTTCGGACGTCGGCAGCCACCGCCGCCGGATCACGTTCGAACGGGTCGCCCCATCCGCCGCCGCCGGTACTTTCGAACACAAATGACTCGCCCGGCTCAAACGGGATCCCACCGAGCATCTGGGGCCGCCACGTGCCGTCGTCATCGAGGCCGCCAATCGACTCGAGGCTGCCGTCCACCTTGCGGCGAAGCTGACGCTGCCGGCGGGAGTAGCCGCCCCCGTTCACTCCCGGGGAGCCCTCACGCGTACGAGAGCATTCCATCCAGATCATCTCGCCACGGCCGAGGAACTGGATCTCGGCCCGGACTCCGCAACCGCCCCGGTTCTTGCCCGGACCGGCCGAGTCGGTGACCATCTCGAATGCCTTGTAGCGGACTGGGAACAGCAGCTCGGCAGTCTCCGCGGGCAGGTTCTGACAGTTGCCCAGCGGGTCCATGGTCACGTTCATCCCGTCGTTGTACGGGGTGCCTCCCCAGCCGCCGGCCGGCAGGTCCGTGAGCACGTGAACCTCACCCGTCTCGGGGTCCGCGGCGCTGGCGACCAGCCAGTTGGCGTCGGCACAGGTTGGCGCGATCGCCAGGTCCGGGATGGCCTCGGCCAAAGCGAGCCAGATCGACGAACAGATCTTCGAAGAGGTCACCGTGGTGCACCCCAAGGTCGGTGCCGGCCACTCCGGATTGAGCCAGGTCTTCTCCGGGATGATCAGGTCGATCTGCCGGTAAAGGCCCGCGTTCGGGGGAGCGTCCGGGCCGAGGAAGAACTTCAGCGCGTAGTACACCGCCGAGGCCGTGTTTCCATACGGTGAGTTGATCGGCCCGACCGTCACCGGGTCGCTGCCGGTCAGGTCAACCTCGACCCGCTCATCCGAAACGGTCAGCTTGACCTTGACCGTAACCGGGTCCTCGCTGACCCCGTCGCTGTCCACGTAGTCGGAGCTTTCGTAGACGCCGTTCGGGATTCGCGAGATCGCCGCCTTGGTCATCTTCTGCGTGTAGTCGAGCACCTCGCGCATCCCCTGG
>JBIQLL010000007.1:0-135905 GCA_044464425.1 Solirubrobacterales bacterium
GCCTTCGAACTTGACCTCGGCCACCCGGTTCTCGTCATCGAGGCGGATGGTCACGTGCTGCTCGTCCCCGCAGAACGGGTTCGTGTCCTCGAACTCGAGGTCCGGATCTTCGACCGCCCCGAAGTTGTGGGGACGCTTGTAATGCTCAAGAATCTGTTCGCGGTAAAGCTCTTCCATCGGAATCGAGGCTACAGGACAAGGGATTTCGATCTCGGGGTGTCGGACACCAAGCGGGATCAGGACGGAAGCAGTCCTGCGAGGTAGGTTCGATTTACGGGGATATAGCGCCTGCAAATCGGACCTAGCCCCGGCCGGCAGCCGAGGCGGCTCAGTCTGGATCCGCCGACATTCCCAGTCAGGCTTTTACGTTGAGGTCTGAAGTTCAGGCCTGAGACGTCCGGCGAACCGTGAGGTTCGTGATGAACGAGTCGCTTCTACATTGAGGCCTGAAGCCCAGGCCTGAGACGCCGGTTCGAATCCGGCCGGGTATCCGACGATTCAGTAACCCGCAAGTCGCGCGGAACGCGGGCGGCAGTCCTTGGCCGTCTTTTGCATGTCCCAGAGCGTATGGGACGCGTACCTCAGCCACCCTGTGGATGGCGCGGGTTGCCACAGGATGGCGAACTGGCTGCCTTGCTCGATACGCTTCGGCCATGGGAGGCTTTCGGACGGGTCTGCTTGTGGGGATTCTTCTTGCGGCGGTAGTTGGGCTAAGCATTGCACTGGTTGTTGCGTTAGGCGACGACCAAGCACCTCAAGCTATCCCAGCGCCCCAGCCAGTTCCGCCTACGAACCGCAAGAGCGAACCGATTCCGCCCGAGAGAGATCTAGCGAAACCTGATTCACTTCCAGATGAGGTTGAAGACGTCAGCTTCACGTCACCCAGCGGCAACATCACTTGCCGCGTTGACGTTGACTCCGCCAATTGCGGGATCCTCGAGTTTGTCTTCACGTTGCCACCAACACCCGACGGTTGTGAGCAGGGCTGGGGGCATTCATTCCAAGTGAGACTCCAAGGTGTCGGTGAGATGATCTGCGCCTCGCAACCACCGGCAAGCTTTGGGGAGAGAGTCTTGAAGTATGGAACCGGGCTCCGGTTCGCCTCGTTCGAGTGTGACAGTTCGCCGCTGGCCATCCTATGCGAGAACCTGGACACCGGGCACGGCTTCGTTGTCTCCCGTGAACGATTCCGAACCTACTAGGACGGCCGGTAGCAGCGAGCGCCGACTTTCGACTCCTTCTCGTGAAACGATCGATTCGAATCCATCGTGGGGGCGCTTGGATTTGCGCATCCGAAACGGATTGGTACACGAACGTGTACACGTTTGCTAGACTTTGGTCATGGCGACGAAACCTCATGATGTGTTGGCTACCCGCGAGGCGCGGGCTCAGCTTCCAGCGATGCTGGAGCGGTTTCGCAGGTCCGGATCCAAGGCGGAGCCGGTCGTGATCGGTGCTCGGCGTAAACCTGAGGCCGTGGTGCTCTCTTATGAGCGGTACTTGGAGCTGGCTGGCGGTCGGGAGCGAGTGAGGGCTGCGCTGGAGCGTCAAGCCGAGACGATGGGCCGCGAGTTGAGCGAAGAGGAGGCCACGAAGCTAGCCGCCGAGGCGCTCCGTGAGAGCCGAAACACAGGTTCTCGCTAGACGCACATGCGGGTCGTCTGCGATGCGAACGTCCTGATCTCTGCCCTGATCTCGTCCAGCGGTGCTCCGGCTCGGATCGTCGAAGCTTGGGCGTCCGGGTCTTTCGATCTGATCGTGTGTCCGAAGCTGCTTGGTGAGTTGAGCGATGTCTTCACCCGTTCCAAGTTGCGAGACATCGTGGACCCCGAGGTAGCCTCGGAATATGTGGGCGGCCTGGAAGAAGGAGCCTTGGTGCTCCCCGATCCGCAGGTTGAACGACCGGTCACGCCAGACCCGGATGATGACTATCTGGTCGCTTTGGCGGCTGTGGAAGAAGCCGACTGCCTAGTCTCGGGAGATCGGCACCTGACCGATCTCGCGGACCTGAAACCGCCGGTTCTCACACCCCGGCAGTTCGTCGATCACTACCTCTGATTCACCTCGTGCGGGGGATTTGTCCGGTCACCCCGAGAAACGGATCGGGCCACCGCGACTGCTGACCGCCTTCTACTCGCCCATCCCGCGCCGCTTCCCCTAAAGGGAAGGCGCTTCTCACGCTGTCCAGGGTGAGAACAAAGACGTGTGCTACTTCGCGCGAGGAAGCTCCGGGCAGAGCCGCCTCCTGTCGGAGGCTCAGAGCCCGAACACGCGGCGGGCGTCGTGGAGGGCTTCGACCAGGGTGTCGACCTCGGCCGTGGTGTTGTAGGCGGCGAAGCTGGCCCTGGTGGTGGCGGCGACGCCGAGCCGGCGCATCAGGATCTGGGCGCAGTGGTGACCGGCCCGGACCGCGACGCCGTGGCGGTCGAGGATCTCCGAGACGTCGTGGGGGTGGACGCCCTCGAGTTCGAAGGAGATGATGCCCTCGCGTTCGACGGTGTCGTTCGGGCCGAAGATGGTCAGGCCCGGTACCTCGGCGAGGCGGGGGAGGGCGTAGGCGGTCAGTTCACGCTCGTGGGCTTCGATCGTCTCGAAGCCGACGCCCTGGACCCAATCGACCGCGGCGGCGAGGCCGGCCGCCTCGGCGATCGGCGGGGTGCCCGCCTCGAACTTGGCCGGCACCGAGGCCCAGGTGATCTTCTCGGGGGTGACCTTGTTGATCATCGAGCCGCCGCCCTCGAAGGGCTCCATCTCTTCCCAGAGTTCGCGGCGGCCCCACATCACCCCGATCCCGGTCGGGCCGTAGAGCTTGTGGCCGGTGAAGCCGTAGAAATCGGCCCCGATCTCGGCCACGTCGACCGGGAACTTCGGCACCGACTGGGCGCCGTCGATCACGGTCAGGGCCCCGGCCGCCTTCGCCTCGGCGACCAGGTCGGCGACCGGGTTCTTGGTGCCGAGGACGTTCGAGACGTGGGTGAAGGCGAAGACCTTCGGGCCGCGGGCCAATGCTTCGCTGAGCGCGGACCGGTCGAGCCGGCCTTCCTCGTCGATCGGCGCGAACTCGAGCTCGGCGCCGGTGCGCTGGGCGATCAGGTACCAGGGCACGATGTTCGCGTGGTGCTCCATCTCGGTCAGCAGGATGCGGTCACCCGGGCCGAGGTTGGCGGCGCCCCAGGACTGAGCGACCAAGTTGAGCGCTGAGGTGATGTTGCGGGTGAACACCACTTCGCGAGGGGAGGGAGCCCCGAGCAGGCCGGCGACCTTCGCCCGGGCACCCTCGTACAGGTCGGTCGCCTCTTCGGAGAGCGTGTGGACGCCGCGGTGGACGTTCGCGTTGTGCTCGCGGTAGTAGGCGTCCATCGTCTCGATCACCGCCAGCGGCTTCTGGGCGGTGGCGCCGTTGTCGAGATATGTGAGCGGCCGGCCCTTGACCTCGCGGCTCAGGACCGGGAACTGGCTGCGGACCTCGTCGACCGACAGCTGCGCCGTCGGGGCAGGAACCGGGGTGGCGGGCTCGGCAGCCATCAGGCGGCCGCCTCGACCTCCTCCTTGATCCAGCCGTAGCCCTCGGCTTCGAGCTGGTCAACGAGTTCCTTGCCGCCCTCCTTGACGATCCGCCCTTCGTACATCACGTGGACCACGTCCGGCTGGACCATGTGGAGCAGCCGCTGGTAGTGGGTGATCACCAGGGCGCCCATGTCGGGACCGGCGAACTTGTTGATGCCTTCGGCGACGGTGCGGAGCGCGTCGATGTCGAGGCCCGAGTCGGTCTCATCGAGGATCGCGATCTGCGGCTTGAGCAGCGCCAGCTGAAGCAGCTCCATGCGCTTCTTCTCGCCGCCCGAGAAGCCGTCGTTGAGGTAGCGGCTGGAGAAATCCTGAGGGATGTTGGCCAGCTCCATCGCCTCGCGGGCCTGAGCGGCGAAATCCTTGATCTTGAGGGGCTGCTCGCCTCGCGCCTCGCGCTGGGCGTTGAGGATCATCCGCAGGTACTTGCTGACCGCCACGCCCGGGATCGCGACCGGGTACTGGAAGGCCATGAAGAGGCCGAGCTGGGCCCGTTCATCCGGGCCGGCGTCGGTGATGTCCTCGCCGCCGAAGCTGATCGTGCCCTCGGTCACCTTGAGCGCCGGGTGGCCCATGACCACGTTCGCGAGGGTCGACTTGCCGGAACCGTTCGGGCCCATCAGCGCGTGGATGCGGCCCTTCTCGACGGTCAGGTCGAGGCCCTTCAGGATTTCCTTGTCCTCGACGCTGACGTGGAGGTTCTTGATCTCAAGTTCTGACACTGGTTACTCCGTTCGGATCAGTCGGTCGGGCGCTCAGGCGGCGCTGCCGACGGCGGTCTTGCTGTCTTGACGCTCTGCGGCCGGGCGCGAGAAATCCACCAGCTCGGCCAGGGTGGTGCCGGCCAGCGCCTTGGTCACACCGCTCTGGACCCGGGTCCAGAGCAGCTTGGTCGCGCAGGCCCGGTCGCTGTCTTCCTCATGCGAGCAGAGCACCTTGCCTTCTGGGGTCTCATGGAAGCACTCCATCGGGGCGATCTGGCCTTCGAGGGCTTCGACGACCTCGACCATGGTGATCTCCTCGGCCGGGTAGGCCAGGCTGTAGCCGCCGTGAGCACCCCGGGTCGAGGTGACCAGGCCGGCCTGGCGCAGCTTCGCGACCAGGTGCTCGAGGTAGGAGAGAGGCAGACGTTCCGCCTCGGCGATCGCGTTCAGGGAAACGGGGCCGGTGTTGGGCTGGCGTCCGAGTTCCACCATCAGGCGGACTCCGTACTCGGCTTTAGTCGAAAAGAGCATCAGACAAATCCTAGAGCACTAGTCGGCTTTGCTGGCTTCACGCCGCTTTCGCCGCCGTCGAAGCCGGCGTCGAAGGCGTCGCCAGGACCGGAAATCGTGGCTGCCGCGGGCGGCCGAGCGCAGCGCGTAGGCCAGAGCGGAGTCGGAGAACTCGCCGCTCCAGGGCAGGCCGATCCGCACCTCGACCTGGCCCGGATCGCCGCGGCTGACCCGGGTCTTCCTGGGCGCGAAGTTCTCGAACAGATCGGTGGCGTTTGTGTTGTCCGCCAGGATCACCGCGAGGAAATGCGTGATTCCCTCTTCTCGGGCCCGGGTGGCCAGGCGCGAGAGCAACGCGGTGCCGAGCCCGCGGCCCCGCCACTCGTCGGCGATCACGATCGCGACTTCGGCCTCGCGGTCGCGGTGGGGCGAGGTACGGACGTACCGCGCGACCCCGATCAGGTCGCCCTCGTCGGGGTCGATCGCGACCAGGGCCTCGTGACGGCGATGGTCGACCTCGGTCAGGTAGACCAGATCCGATTCGCCCAGCTTCAGGACCGGGGCGAAGAAGCGCTGGAAGCGGGCCTCCGGGCTGAGCGAGGCGAAGCCTTCGCTCAGCAGGCGTTTGTCGGTCGCCCGGATCGGCCGGATCAGGACATCGAGCCCGGGGCTGAGCGCGACCCGCTCGGCGTCGCTCACGTCTCGGCCAGTCCCTTCCGGAGCGGATAAGCCAGCGCTATCAACCCGGCGACCGCGGTGCAGACGGCTCCGAGCGCGAAGGCGCGGCCGGCGCCGTGCGAGTCGACCAGCTGGCCGGCGATCGCCGAGCCCGCCGCCAGGCCGGTGATCAGGGCCGCGAGGCTCCAGGTGAAGGCCTCCGCCATCGTCCCCGCGGGCGCCTCCCGGCCGACCAGCACGTAGAGGCAGGAGAGCGAGGCGGCCCCCGGGATCCCGGCGAGCATGGTCAGGGGGATCGCCGCCCCGAGCGACTCGGTCAGGATCAGCGGCAGGATCGCGATCGCGTTGACGCCGAGCAAGGCCGCGAAGCGCAGATCGATGCGGGATCCCCAGGTCCGGGCGCCGTAGGCGATCCCGCCGGCCATGCTGCCGAGGCTCCAGACGGCGAGCAGCAGCCCTGCGGTCGGGGCCGAGTCGATCGCGACGGCTAGGGCGGGCAGTCCCACCTCGATCGCGCCCAGCCCCAGGCCCATCAACAGGGTCGAGCCGAGGAGGATGCGAAACGGCAGGCTGGCGAGCGCACCGGCCCGGGAAGCGGGTTCCTCGTGGCGTGGCCAGGCACGGAGCGGGGGAGCCGTGACGAAGAGCGAGGTCCCGACCAGCAGCACGACCACCGTGATCAGCACCGCTGTCGCCGGCCCGGCCAGAGCGACCGCGGCCGCGACGATCAGCGGCCCGCTGGTCCAGATCAACTCTTGCGCGGTCGCGTCGAGCGCGTAGGCGGACTCGACCCCCTGCGGCGAGTTGACGATCTCGGGCCACAGCACCCGGACGGTCGCCGAGATCGGCGGCACGAGCCCCCCGGCGATCCCGGCCGCCAGGACTATCGCGACCCCGGGCGTCCCGCCCTTCGCGATCAGGACCACCGCCACCAGCGCCACCGCCTGGCCGATCGCGAATGGGGGCAGCACGCGCCGGGGCCCGAAGCGGTCGAGCAGCCGGCCCTGGATCGGAGCGGCGATCGCGCTGGTCAGCGCGAAGGCCCCGACCGTGATCCCGGCCAGCCCGAAGGAGTCGCTCTCCTCGCGGACCAGCAGCAGGATCGCCAGCGAGGTGGCGCCGATCGGCAGGCGGCCGAGCAGGGCGCTGGTCAAGAGGCGCCACACGCCGGGCACGCCGAGAACCGCCCGGTAGCCGCTGGCCGGCAGCGCGTGCTCGCCCGTGTCCTCGAACTGGAGCGGCCTGCTCACGGCTCGATCAGCCCCTGGCGGATCGCGTAGCGGACCAGCTCGACCCGGTCGCGCATGCCGAGCTTCTTCATCGCGTTGGCCCGGTGGTTCTCGACCGTCTTCTCGGAGAGGTGGAGCAGGCCGGCGATCTCCTTCGTCGTGTTCGCCTCGGCCACCAGCTTCACGATCTCCTCCTCCCGCGGGGTCAGATCGGAGACGTACGGGGCGTCGCGTTCGAGCAGGTCGCGGATCAGGGTCTGCTGGGCACCCGGGGAGAGGAAGGGCTCGCCCCGCTCGACCGAGCGGATCGCGTCCAGCAGATCGGTGTCGGCCTGGGACTTGAGCACGTATCCGGAGGCCCCGGCCTTCAAGGCCTCGAAGAGGTAACGCTCGTCGTCGTGCATGGAGAGGATCAGCACGCCCACCTCCGGGGCCTGGGCCTTGATCTCACGGGTCGCCTGCAGCCCGGTCAGCCCCGGCATCTTGACGTCGAGGATGGCCAGGTCGGGGCGTTCGCGGACCACGGTGTCGCGGGCCTCGATGCCGTCGGCCGCCTCGGCCACGACCTCGAGGTCGTCCTGGCGTTCCAGCAGCAGGCGGATCCCGGAGCGCACGATCCCGTGGTCGTCGGCGATCACGATCCTCATGCCACCTCCTCGCGGACCGGGACCGTGAGGCGGACCGAGGTGCCGTGATCTGGCCGGGACTCGATGTTCAGCTCGCCGCCGACCAGGATCGCCCGCTCCCTCATGCCCCCGAGCCCCAGCCCCGAGGTCGCCTGGTCGAAGGTGAAGCCGCTGCCGTCGTCGACGACGATCAGCTCGAAGCGATCGCCCTGGCGGGCCAGGCTCACCTCGATCCGACCGGCGCCGCTGTGCCGGACCGCGTTGCCGATCGCCTCCTGCGAGACCCGGTAGACCACCAGCTGGATCTCCGGGTCGAGGTCGGCGGGGTCGCCCTCGCACTTGAAGCTAGTGCTCAGGTCTCGCAGGTCGAGCTGCTCGAGCAGGCCGGCGATCGCCGCCCGGAGCCCGAGGTCATCGAGCGCGGTCGGGCGGAGCTGGCGGGCCACGGTCAGCAGCTCGTCCATCGCCTGGTGAGCCAGGCGGCTGGTCTCCTCGATCTCCCCCGCCAGCTCCGGTGGAGCGTCGGTCCGGGTGGCCTCCAGCCGCAGGAGGACTCCGGTGAGGGACTGGTTGACCTGGTCGTGGAGGTCGCGGGCCACCCGTGCCCGCTCCTCCTCCTGCGCGGTGAGGGCGGCGCTTGAGCTGCGCCGGCGCTCGGCTTCCAGGCGTCGCATCATCCGCAGGAAGGCGAGCTCCAGCCGCTCGGCTTCCTCGGTCTCCGCCACCCCATCGATCCACGCCGGCAGGTTGGCTCCGGGGCGGCTCAGGTCAACCTTCTCCATCTCGGTGATCACCGCCTCCAGCGGCGTGAAGCGCCGTCTCAGGATCGCGACGTTGAGCAGGCAGGTGATCGCGGCCGCGGCGGCGGCGATCACGATCAGCGTTTCGACGTGCTCGGCCGAGAAGCCGGTCGCCAGTGCGGCCGCCGCCGCAGCCAGGGCGACCATGGCCGCGTTCAGCAGCAGCACTTCGGTGAAGATCGGCCGGCGCTTCATCTGGTGGCGACCATGGTCGCAGAATGGGGGGTAGCCCCTATGGACTGCATCGCCTTTCCGCGAAAGAATGCTGGCCTATGACCACCACCAAGCAGTCAACCTGGGGCGCCACGCTCCGCACGACCCTCCTCATGGCCACGCTCTCGGGCCTGCTGGTCGCGATCGGTTACCTGGTCAGCGGCGGCAACCCGAGCACCACCTTCATGTTCCTGCTGATCGCGGCGGGCATGAACTTCTTCTCCTACTTCTTCAGCGACAAGATCGCCCTGAAGATGAGCCGGGCTCAGGAGATGGAGGAGTCGGAGAATCCCGAGTACTTCCAGATGGTCCGTGAGCTCTGCCAGCGGGCCGAGATCCCGATGCCGCGCCTCTACGTGATCCCGCAGGATCAGCCGAACGCGTTCGCCACCGGCCGCAACTACAACCACTCCGCGGTCGCGGTCACCTCGGGCATCACCAGGCTGCTATCGACCGACGAGCTGCGCGGCGTGGTCTCCCACGAGCTCGCTCACATCAAGCACCGCGACATCCTGATCCAGTCGGTCGCCTCGACGATCGGCGCCGCGATCACCTACATCGGCTACATGCTGATGTGGTTCGGCAACGACAACAACTCGCCGCTCGGGCTGATCGGCTCGCTGGCCATGGTGCTGCTGGCACCGCTGGCCGCCGGGATCATCCAGATGGCGGTCTCCCGCCAGCGCGAGTACGCGGCTGACGCCGGGGGCGCCGCGATCTGCGGCAACCCGGAGTCGCTGGCCTCGGCGCTGCTCCGCCTCGAGCAGGGTGCCGACGCAATCCCGATGAAGGGTCACGTGAGCGAGGCCTCGGAGCCGCTCTACATCGTCAAGCCGTTCAAGGCGAAGGGCCTGGCTGGCCTCTTCTCGACCCACCCCCCGATCGAGGAGCGGGTCAAGCGGCTGCGCCAGATGCGGCCCTCGCTCTAACCGGATTTTCCTCCCAGCGCAGCTGGCAGTGGGGCCCCCGGACTTCGGTCCGGGGGCCTTCTTTTTGCCGAAACCCAGCCGGAGTAGGGTTGAGGCATGGCCGAGATCAAGGTCAAGCGGATCTACGACGAGTCGAGCCCGGATGACGGGCTGAGAGTGCTGGTCGACCGGCTCTGGCCGCGAGGGGTGAAGAAGGACAGGATCGACGAGTGGGCCAAGGGGCTCGCGCCCTCGACCGAACTACGCGAGGAGTACCACGCTCACGACTTCGATTTCGACGAGTTCGAGGCCCGCTACCGGGTCGAGCTCGAGGGCAAGGAGGACGAGATGAGGAGCCTTCTCTCCGAGACCGATGGCACCATCACCCTGCTCTACGGCCTCAAGGACCAGGAGCACAACCACGCGCTCATCCTCGCCGAGGCGATGCGGGACCTCGAGCACTGATCCTTTCGGCCAGGGTTTTCCCGATGACCTGTACCCTTGGTGGTCGCGGCCGAGAGTTGGAATACTCTTCCGAACCTCGCTATACTTTTTGAAGTAACCAAATTCAGATCGAGATTCAGGGGTTTTGCCCATGGCACCGGAAGCGACCGAACAGCAGACAGTTGAAGAGATCACTCCGCAGGAGGCTTACACCGAGCTCGACGGCGGTGGCGCCAAGCTGATCGACACCCGCGAGCCCTACGAGTACGAGGAGTCCCACATCGAGGGCTCCGAGCTGATCCCGCCCGGCGTGATCGCCGACCGGATCGGCGCCGCGGTCCCGGACAAGTCGCAGCGGCTCATCCTCCAGTGCCGCTCCGGCGCCCGTTCCTACGACGCCGGCCAGGTGCTTCAGGACCTCGGTTACGAGAACGTCGCCTCAATGGCCGGCGGCATTCTCGAGTGGGAGGCCCAGGGCCTGCCGGTCCAGTCGAACGTCAACCTGACCCCCGAGCAGCGTGACCGCTACTCGCGGCACATCCTGCTGCCCGAGGTCGGCGTCGAGGGCCAGACCAAGCTGCTCGAGGCGAAGGTGCTCCTGCTGGGTGCCGGCGGCCTCGGCGCCCCAACCGCGCTCTACCTCGCGGCGGCCGGCATCGGCACGATCGGTCTGATCGACGACGACGTGGTCGATGCCTCGAACCTGCAGCGTCAGGTGATCCACAACACCGGCCGGATCGGCATGGCGAAGACCGCCTCGGCCCGCCAGACGATCGAAGAGCTGAACCCTGACGTCAACGTCATCGAGCACAACTTCCACCTCAACGCCGACAACATCCTCGACGTGATCAAGGACTACGACATCATCGTCGACGGGGCCGACAACTTCCCCGTGCGGTACCTGATGAACGACGCCTCGGTGCGGCTCAAGAAGCCCGTCATCTCGGCCTCGATCCTCTCCTTCGACGGTCAGATCTCAACCTTCGTCCCCTACGAGGGGCCCTGCTACCGCTGCCTCTACCCGACCCCGCCGCCGGCCGAGATGGCCCCGAGCTGCTCGGAGAACGGCGTGCTCGGAGCGATGGCCGGCCAGATGGGTCTGCTCCAGGCGAACGAGGTCCTCAAGCTCGTGCTCGGCATCGGCGAGCCACTGATCGGCCGCCTGCTGCTCTACGACGCCCTCGGCACCCGCTTCACCGAGCTCAAGGTGCGGCGCGATCCGGATTGCCCGATCTGCGGTCCGAACGCCCCCGAGGTGCCGGAGTCCGAGATGGGCAAGTTCCCTGACTACGAAGCGTTTTGCGGCGGTCACGTCGGCTCCTGAGCCGACTTGACCGCGCCTCGCAGCCGACCGATAGGATCAGCCCATGCCGTCCGTGAAGATTCCCCCCGTTCTGCGCAAACACACCGGTGACGCGACCGAGGTCGAAGCCGCCGGCTCGACCGTGGGGGAGGTGCTGAACGCACTCGTGGCCCAGTACCCCGACACTGAGGATCAGCTCTTCTCCGGTGAGGGTGAGCTGAACCGCTTCGTCAACATCTACCTCAACGACGAGGACGTCCGGGTTCTCGACGGCCTCGAGACCGCGGTCAGCGACAGCGACACCGTGATGATCCTCCCCGCCATGGCCGGCGGGAAGTAACTGCAAGTCGGGCGGGGTCCGACCCGCCCGTTGGGTGGGGGGACGAATGTTGACCCGCCCCACCCAATCGCACACAAGAATGGATGGGCGGGGCTCTGGTCGAGAAGCTTCAGGATCCCGGGAGTTGCTCCTGGCCGGCCTTGAGGTCGTCCAGGATCTCCTTGGCCCGCTCGGCCGCTGAGGCCGGGACGTAGACGTCCCGCGCCCCGGCGGCGAGAAAGTCGGGCACGTCGAATCCCTTGTTGCGCTTGATCAGGCAGGGGATGCCTTCCTCGCGCAGGATGTTCGAGATCAGCTCGGCCTCGGCCTGATGGGCGGCCCAGGCGACCTTGACCGGCTCGGGCGTCTTCTCAGACCGCCTGAATATCGACATCCTCGACCTGACCGTCCCGGATGTTGAAGCCCCGGACGTACGGTTCATCCGGGTTCTCGAGCGAGACGATGAAGTAGACCGCGTCCGGCCAGCCGCTGGCCAGGTTGATGTCGGTCTGCGAGGGGTAGGCGGCGGTCTTGGTGTGGGAGTGGTAGATGCCGACGATGTCGTGGCCGGCCTCGAGGATCTCCTTGTAGACCTGGAGCTGCTCCTTCGGGTCCATCTCGTAGCGGAGCGGGCTGTGGGCGGTGTTCTCCATCCGGTGGAGCGTGACCGCTTCACCCTCGACCCCGCCGATCAGGCCGCAGCACTCGTCGGGGGCATCGGCCTTGGTGTGCTCGATCATCTCGTCGAGCATTGCCTGCGACACTTTCACGTCGCTACCACCAGTTGGTCGCGTCGATGTCGCCGAGCTCCTCGACCGACTTCGTGTAGACGCCGGAGGAGAGGTACTTCCAGCCGCCGTCGGGGATCAGGAAGACGATGTTCCCGGAATCGATCTCGTTCGCGATCCGGACCGCGATCGCGGCGACCGCGCCCGAGGAGACGCCGGCGAAGATTCCTTCCTCGTCGAGCAGCTTCTTGGTCCAGACGATCGCGTCCATGTTCGAGACCATGATCTTGCGGTCGAGCAGCGAGAGGTCGATGATCGGCGGGATGAAGCCGTCATCGAGCGAGCGCAGGC
Source organism: Solirubrobacterales bacterium (assembly GCA_044464425.1). Taxonomy (GTDB): domain Bacteria; phylum Actinomycetota; class Thermoleophilia; order Solirubrobacterales; family 70-9; genus 67-14. Next base: position 12,381 of record JBIQLL010000007.1, read on the forward strand.
CCTGCACCAGCTCGCCTTGCATCGGCTCCGCGGCGACCAGCATGGTCTCCGGGTTGGCCTCCTTCAGGCGGCGGCCGTTGCCCATCAGGGTGCCGCCGGTGCCGAGGCCGGCCACGAAGGCGGTGACCTCGTCGAGCTCCTCGAGGATCTCGACCGCGGTGCCGTCATAGTGCGCGTTCGGGTTCGCCTCGTTGCCGTACTGGTAGGGCATGTAGTACTGCGGGTCCTCGGCCAGCTCGAGGGCCAGCTCGACCGCGCCGTTGGAGCCCTTGGCTCCCTCCGAGTAGACGATCTCGGCGCCGTACATCGAGAGCAGCTGGCTGCGTTCAGCGGTGACGTTGTCGGGCATGACCACCTTGAGCGGGTAGCCCTTCCGCCGGCAGATCATCGCCAGCGAGATGCCAGTGTTGCCGGAGGTCGGCTCGAGAATGGTCTGGCCAGGGGCGATCGCGCCGGCTTCCTCGGCGGCCTGCATCATCGAGCGGGCGACCCGGTCCTTGACCGACCCGGTCGGGTTGGCCGACTCCAGCTTGGCGTAGATCCGGACGTCCTCTTTGGGGGAGAGAGTCTTCAGCTCGACCAGCGGCGTGTTGCCGATCGAATCGACGATGTCGTCGAAGGTCCCCCCGCAGGGCTTGTTCAGAAGGTCGTAATAGGGAGTCATGGTTCCGAGTCGTCGCGCATGGCCATGCGTGGCCTTACTTCATTAAGTGTAGTCGCTCGGGCTCGGCTTGTCGGCCATCCCCGAAAATCGTGAGATACTGACCAAGTTGCGCGTCCAGCATTTAAACCTTTCCTGGAGGAGGCATTCATGAAGAAATCCCGTTTGATCGCGCTGCTCTCGGCGCTGATGATCGTCGCGGCGATGGCTTTCGTCGTGGGCTGCGGGTCGGATGACGACGATGGCGGTAGCAGTGGCAATGAGACCACCACCAGCAGCGCCGGTGGCGATTTCCAGTCCGAGTTGGTGTCGGAAGGCACGCTCACCGTCGGTTCCGACATTCCCTACGCGCCGTTCGAGATGGGCAAGGCACCGGATTACACCGGCTTTGACATCGAGCTGGTCAACGACATCGCGAACCGTCTCGACCTCGACGTGAAGATTCAGGACACGGCCTTCGACACGATCTTCACGGACGTCGCCCAGGGCAAGTTCGACATGGTCGCTTCGGCCTCGACGATCACTCCTGATCGCGAGAAAGTGGTGAGCTTCTCGAACCCGTACTACGAGTCCGAGCAGGCTCTGTTCGTGCCGCCGGGTTCGGACATCACCTCGGTCGAGGATCTGGCCGGCAAGACCGTCGCCGCTCAGGATGGCACCACCGGCGAGGCCTACGCCAACGACGAGACCGATGCGGGTCAGGTCAGGGGTTACCCGACTGGCGCCGCGGCGATCGCCGCGGTGGTCAACGGCCAGGCCGATGCGGGCATCGTTGACGCCCCGGTCGTCGAGGATGCCGCGTCCAAGGGTCAGTCTGGATTCGAGATCGCGACCAACATCCCGACCGGCGAGTACTACGGCTTCGCGTTCGCCAAGAACACGCCGGAGCTTCTGAAGGCTGTCAACGGTGCCCTCGCCGATCTGATCGAGGATGGCACCTACGAGAAGCTGTTCAAGAAGTACTTCAACGCGACGCCGCCGAAGAGCATCACTAGCGGCACCGCAGCCACCGACACCGGGACCACGGGCGAGTAGGTTCCGGCCGCTTTACAGAGAGGGCGCCCGCGGGCGCCCTCTCTGGTGTTTTTCCCGGTGTCTTCCGGTGCCGGGTATGAATTAGAGAAGCCATGAACGACTTTTTCGACATTTTCTTCAACTTCCAGTTCATGTCGGACCACTTCGATGTGGTCTTCGATGGCTTCCTGATCACCCTCAAGCTCTCGATCGTCGGCGGGATCTGCGCCCTCACCTGGGGGCTGATCCTCGCCGTGCTCAGGCAGTTGCCAGGCAAGGTGACGGCCCCGGTCCGCTGGGTCGTGATCGCCTACATCGACGCCCTGCGCGGGATACCCATGCTGCTCACCGTCCTGCTGCTCTCCAGCGGGATGGCGACCATGGCGACCCAGGGCGTGATCCCGCGCGAGATCGGCATTCCGAACTGGCTGGGCCAGGACGATCTGTTCTGGTACGGCGTGATCGCCCTCACCCTCACGTATGGCGCCTACATGGCTGAGGTCTACCGGGCCGGCATCGAGGCCGTGCCGCGAGGGCAAACCGAAGCGGCGCGCTCGCTCGGCATGTCCCATGGCCAGGCGATGCGCTTCATCATCGTTCCGCAGGCGGTCCGCAAGGTCATCCCGCCGCTCCTCAACGACTTCATCGCGCTTATGAAAGACACCGCCCTGATCAGCGTCATCGGCCTGGTCGAGGCGGTTCAGGCTGGCCGCGATCTCTACTCGGAGTTCTACAACCCGTCGGGCTACACGCTGGGAGCTTTCATGTTCCTGATCGTGACCATCCCGCTGGCGAGATTCGTCGATCGCATGATCAAGAAACAGAACGAGAAGTTCCAGAGGGGAATGCCGTGAGCGAAACCGTCGCAACGCCCAAGGAAGTCGCCCGCGGCGAGACGATCCTGCGAGTGAAGGGTCTGAAGAAGAGCTACGGCAAGCTCGAGGTCCTGCGTGACATCGACCTCGACATCAAGAAGGGCGAGGTCATCTGCGTGCTCGGGCCGAGCGGCTCGGGCAAGAGCACCATGCTGCGCTGCCTGAACCTGCTGGAGATGCCGACCGGCGGCGCGATCGAGCTCAAGGGCGAATCGGTGTTCGAGGGCGACAAGCCCAAGAACCTGGACGACCTGCGCCGTGAGACCGGCATGGTCTTCCAGTCCTTCAACCTCTTTCCGAACATGACCGCGAAGGGCAACGTCTCGATCGCCCAGGTTCGGGTCCGCGGGCGCAAGAAGGCCGATGCGGACCAGCGTTCGCTCGACGAGCTGACCAAGGTAGGCCTGGCCGACAAGGTCGACGAGTACCCGGACCGCCTCTCCGGCGGTCAGCAGCAGCGGGTGGCAATCGCCCGGGCCCTGGCGATGGACCCGGAGATCATGCTCTTCGACGAGGTCACCAGCGCCCTGGACCCGGAACTTGTCAAGGGAGTGCTCGACGTGATGCGCGGACTGGCCGACTCGGGCATGACCATGATCTGCGTCACCCACGAGATCGGCTTCGCCCGCGAAGTCGCCGACCGGGTGATCTTCATGGACGGTGGCTACATCGTCGAGCAGGGACCGCCGGACAAGGTGCTCGGCGACCCGCAGGAGGAACGCACCCAGAAGTTCCTCGGCCTCGTGCTCGATCACTGATCGCCGCAACTTCCCATTGGTCCAACCTGTTGTAGGTTCCGAGACCAATCGATCGACACCGGCCGGGCCGGGCGAAAGGAAACGGACGAGTGAGGAAGAGAATTACCGCGGGGCTGGCGATCATCGGTGCCGCAATGTTCATGTTGGCCGGCGCCGAGGGCGCATCGGCCGCCAAGACCGTGACGATCAGCGGCAAGGCGTTCATCTTCAACTTCATGGACACCCCGATCCCGAACGCCACGATCAAGGTCCGCGAGTTCCCCAAGCTCTCCGCGGTGACCGATGAGCACGGCGATTATGAGCTCAAGGTTCCCGACGACGCCAACGTCACGCCCTACATCGAGCCCGGCGGCCCGATCGATCTGGCCCGCTCCAACAAGGATGGCTCTCCCAAGGGCGTCCTCGCGAACACCCATTGGAACACGGTTGATCTCCAGACCTTCCACACCCGCGGCGAGAACATTGAGAACGCCAACTTCCAGACCCCGCGCGACCAGGAGTACAACCTGCTGAAGATGGTCCTGGACGTGCCTTCGGCCGAGGACGGCCGGCCGGCGCAGTGCGTGATCGTGACGACGGCCTCGGCTCGCGACGTGCGTGACGTCGATTACCTGACCTACTGGGAGAACACGCCGCACGGCGTCGAGGGGGCGACCTCGGAGGCCTTCCCGAGCCTGCCCGGGCCGACCTACTTCAACGCCCAAGTGATCCCCGATCCGAACCAGCCGCACTCCTCGCATGACGGCGGCATCATCTGGCCGGTGGTCCCGACCGGCGCCTACCGCATCGTCACGAGCTCTCCGGACACCAGGTTCGCCAGCTTCCTGGCGACCTGCGCGCCGGGGCGGGTGATCAACGCGAACCCGCCGATGGGTGCCTACGAGCTGAGCCCGGGCGAGAAGCCGCGCACCTTCAGCAACGTCGCCGCCAACCTCGCCTCGGCCAAGGCGGTCCGCAAGACGAAGACCCGTCGGGTCCTCAACGTGGTCCTGAAGTCCGGCGAGAAGATCGATGCGACGGTGAAGGTGCGAGCCGGGTCCAAGCTGATCACCCGGACGCCGACGCTCAATCCCGGCACCCGCAAGCTCACCTTCACGCTGGGCGCCAAGGTCAAGGCCAAGAAGGTCAGGGTCGCGGTCAAGCTGACCGACGCCGCCGGCGTCTCGTTCACCACGGTCAAGAAGGTGAACGTGCCGAAGGTGATCAAGAAGAAGACCAGGAAGAACAAGAAGGGTCGGCGCTAGGGCTCTGGTTCCATCGGGCCGAGTAGCTCTTCCGGTGACGGCAGCGAGGTGCTGTCGGCCTGCGGTCTGACCAGGTCGCGCAGGTAGTCGCGCCACATGCCTTCGACCTCTCGGATCGGGAGGTCAAAGGCCACCTCGAGGTTGGCGATCGGCCCGTCGCGGCGCAGGCGGCCGATCAGCAGCTCGCAGGCGCCGCCGCCGCGGTAGTCCTCGAGCAGGTCGAAGATCGTGCCGCCGAGGATGATCGCGTCCCGTCGCGACGGCGGGAAGCTCGGCCGCGAACCCTCACGCAGGCGGCGCATCACCGCGGCCCGGAAGAAGTCGACCTGACGAGCGAAATGCTGGGCGCCGCCTTCGACCAGCCAGGCCCAGCTGAGGTACCGCAGGAAGCGCATCGGCGTCCACGGCGGAGGAAACCGCTCGTTGTTGGCCGCCAGCACGATCTGGGTGTAAAGGCGTTCCGCGGTGCCGCGCAGCGCCTCGAACGAGGCCTCGCCGGCCGCCCGCTTCTCCATTGCCCGCTCACCCAGCACGTGCACCTCGGTCGCCATCGGCCAGCCGGCCAGGTAGCGGCGCCCGGCCGGGGCGGCCGCCCAGCGCACGAAGGGCAGGAAGGGGTGGGCGGCGGTGAGCCAGATCGGTGAAGGGTGGATCACGATCGAGACGTCGCCCGGGACCACCTCGAAGCGGTCCTCGAGCTTGAGGCTCAGGTCCTCCAGCCGGTCGAGCAGGTCCTCGGCGTAGGAACGATCACCGTCCTCGTGGCGGGCGGTGAAGGTCAGGGATGTGGTCTCGATCCACGTCATCTGTGGCCGAGCGGATCGCGATCGAGGTCCCAGGTGAGCCGACGCCCCCGGGGTCCTCTGATCAAGGCCGGAATTTCGGAAACCAGAGCGGCTGCGGCGGCGATCATCCAGTAGGCGAGTGGATAGATCGGTCCGATCAGGACGACTCTCATCGAGTGACGGTCGTAGTTGGCATCGAGAATGAGCCCGAATATGTACTGGAAAGTGGCCACCACGGAAACCGCGATGCCCCAGGCGAAGATCAGCGTGAGCCCGTCGACGTTGAGATCGCCCCAGAAACCAGAGGCCAACAGGTAGAAGAAGACCAGGTTGACGATCAGCAGCGAGACGATCCACGCCAGCGAGGCCAGACCCTCGGCGACCAGCGGCCACATGTACCGGTTCTGCCAGCGGAGGCACTCGCGGCCGTGCAGGCGAAGGACCTCGCCCTGGCCTCGAGCCCAGCGCTTGCGCTGGCTCCACAGTGATCGCAGGGTGGTGGGGACTTCCATCCCGACCAGGGCATCGGGTTCAAAGGTCGTGCGCCAGCCGGCCAGCAGGAGTCGCCAGCTCAACTCGATGTCTTCGGTGGCCAGGTCTCCGCGGTAACCGCCGGCCTTCAAGACCGCCGCTCGTCGGAAAAGGCCAAAGACGCCGGCAACGACGCCTACTCGTCCGGAGAGAGCCTGGGTTCGTCGAATGAGGCCGATCACGGCTGCCGCCTCGACCACTTGGAGGCCGGAGACCAGGTTGACCCGGTTGGTCACATGCGGCGCGCCTGCCACAGCTCCGCACTCGGGCTCCCGGATCAGGCGACCGGCCATGAGCTTCATCGACATGGAATCGAGTTGGGAATCGGCATCGGTCACCGCCACCAATTCGTGGCGGGCTCGGCGAATACCCAGGTTGAGACGCTCCGCCTTGCCGAGGTTCTCGGGATCCCGGATCACCTCGACTCGAGGATCATCGCCCGCGGCCCCGCGGGCCAACTCGACGGTCCGGTCCGTCGAGCCATCGTCCAGAATCAGGATCTCCAGCTCTGGATAGTCCACGCCGCGTGCCGCCTCGACGCACTCGGCGATCACGAGCTCTTCATTGAAAGCCGGAACGAGAATCGAGATTCCCGGCCACCCTTCGGGTGGGGCATCGAGTTGCCCACCCTCCTCGAAGAGGCGGAAAAGCAAGCCCCCGGCCATCCACATCGCACCGGTCACCACGGGATAAAGGCCCACGGCGAGCAGGATCAAGGTGACCAGGTCCAGGGAGCTCAAGATCTCTCTCTGACGTCGTGTCCGGGTCTCGAGAGAAATCTCGAGACCAGCAGGGCGACGATTGCGATGACGAATGAGAGCAGGAAGATCCCAGCCGCTATTCCGATCGCGCTGGCCTGCTTCAGCACGATTGCGATCAGAATCAGAGACACCGTCCAGAGGATCGCGCCGAGAATGACCAGCGTCACCAGGGTCCTTCTCGGCGCGGGCCTAAGCGGGTCGAATGTTGGGCGGACTCCGGCGGGATCGGTCACCTGCCCAAACCTACCGGTCGCCTCGCCGTGATCCGCCTGACGGACGGGAACGAAAAAGGCCCGCCGTAACGGGCCGAGAACCGGTGGAGCCCGCCCAACCATTCATGAATCGAATGGGCGGGCGGGTTCCTGTGCCATCCGGTGGAGACCGGATGGCCTGCGGTTAAACGAGGGCGGGTTCGCGTTCGCGGGAGCCTTCGCAGATCGAACGGATCTCAGCCGAGGCGAACTCGAACTCCTCGTCCGACATGACCGGGGTGCCCTCGAAGGGCAGGTCGCGGTCGATCTCGGCCCAGGAGCGGCAGCCGTGGTACTCCTCGCGGACCCGGACGGTCACCGGGCGCGGGATCCGGTGGACCCGCAGCAGCACGAGGTGCAGCGGGTGGCGCGGCTTCCAGCTCAGACGCTTGTGGGCGTAATCGGTGGTCCAGATGTAGAACGGGGAGAGGGCGTCGATGACACGCGGATCTTCGATCGTGATGTCTTCGGCTACCTCGGCCCAGGCGCGGATCCGGACCCGGTCGGGCTGAGGGATCCCGCCGTCCTGGAGCAGCGCACGGGCGGGCGGCTCTTCATCCGGCCAGACGCCCTCTTCGAGGGCACGGTCCAGCTCCGGGTGATGGGAGGCACGCACCAGATCGTTCTGCTGGTGGTCGAAAGTGGGGTAGAGGAAGAAGCGATCGTGCTCGAGCTCGAAGTGCTTGTTCTCTTCGCGGATTCCGCCTTTGCGGAGAGTGAGGAGCTGCTCTCCTTCGGCGAGGGCTCGCACGGTAACGGCCCATTCCTTGAACGCAATTGGCATAGGTATATGGTCAGGGGTTGAGGTTGCTACGGACAGGTACTACTGCAGACTCCTGTACAGGGCGAGAGGAGGCACGATTGGCTGCCCCGGGCCCCGCAAGGAATCGTCACTTTACAGAGCGACCTGGTGAAAATCAAGGCATTGTGCTGGAAATTACGTATTTGCCCGCAATATGTACTCAGCGTTCACGAATCATCCGGAGCAGTCCACCGGGCTCTCCGAGCACTTTCCAGCCGGCCGGGACGTGCAGAGTCGCCTCGCCGAGGTCGACCGTTCCGGGGCCGGTCCGCTCGACCTCGGGAGCCGGGGCCGGGGCGAAGCCGGGGCCGCGGCGCACGTAGCGCCGGCGCACCGTGACCAGCTCGATCGGGGCTGAGGGATCGGCGTAGCCGTAGCGTTCCTCGTGAGCTCGTTCAAACCCTTCCCGCAGGCGGTCGGGGTCGGTTGAGTCATCGTCGATCGTCAGTTCGAATGACTGCCCCCGGTAGCGGAGATCCCAGCCGGTCTGGTCGGCGTCACCGGCCAGCTCGACCAGCGTTTCATTGGTGAGGTCCTCGCCGGAGATCAGCACGGTTCGGACCTCGTCGCGGCGCCGGTCGGCCGCCGCGAGGCCGAGCGCGGAGAAGACGCCCCCGGTGACCGGCACCAGGACCGTTTCGATGCCTAGCTCCCCGGCCACGCCGGCGGCGTGGAGCGGACCGGCCCCACCGTAGGCGAGCAGGGTGAAGCGGCGGGGGTCGAGGCCCCGCTGGACGGTCACGACCCGGAGCGCCCGGACCATCTCCGCGTTGGCGACCCGGATGATTCCCTCGGCGCATTCCTCGGCCGTGATCCCGAGCTCGTCGGCCAGATGGCCGATCGCCGCCCGGGCGAGATCGAGATCGAGGACGATCCCGCCGGCCAGCTCCTCGCCCGCCTCCAACCGACCCAGGGCGAGGTTCGCGTCGGTCACGGTCGGCCGGGTGCCCCCGAGGCCGTAACAGGCCGGTCCGGGCCGGGCACCGGCCGACTGCGGCCCGACCCGCAGCGCGCCGCCGCTGTCGCGCCAGGCGATCGAACCCCCGCCGGCGCCGACCGTGTCGATATCGACCATCGGCAGCGCGATCGGCCGGCCGGCGATCTTCTTCGAAGCGGCCTCGTGGACCTTGCCGTCCTCGACCGCGCAGACGTCGCAGGAGGTGCCGCCCATGTCGAAGCAGAGCAGGTTGTGTTCGCCGGACTGGGCGGCGATCAGCGAAGCGGCCGCGGCGCCGCCCGCCGGTCCGGAGAGGATCGCGACGGCGGCGTGGGCGGCGGCCTCTTCCAGCTTCGCGACGCCGCCGCTCGACTGCATGATCTCCGGCTCGGGCAGTCCCTCGCCGGCGGCGCGCCGGGCCAGGCGGTCGAGGTAGCCGGCCAGGAGCGGGGAGAGGGCGGCGTCGATCTCGGTGGTCGCGGCGCGCTCGAACTCGCGGAAGGTCCCGACCACGTCATGGGAGAGGGAGACGTGGACCTCACTGCCCAGACGCCGGCGGATCGCGGCGCCGATCTCGAGCTCGTGCTCGGGGAACCGGTAGGAGTGAAGCAGGCAGACCGCGACCGATTCGACCCCGAGCCCGGCCACCGCCTCAGCCACCCGGTCGGCTTCCTCGGCGTCGAGCTCCTCGATCACGCCGTCGGGTCCGTGTCGCTGCGCGACCCCGATCCGACGCTCGGGCGGCACCAGCGGTGGCGGATGGTCGGCCTGCAGCCGGTAGAGCGAGACCCGGTCCTGGCGGCCGATCTCGATCAGGTCGGTGAAGCCGCGGGTCGCGACGAAGGCGGTCTCGGCGCCCTTCGACTCGAGCAGGGCGTTGGTGGCGACCGTCATGCCGTGGGCGAAGTGGCTGATCTCACCGGGCTCGATGCCCGCCTTCTCCAGCACCTGGCGGGTCGCCTCGACCACCCCGATCGACTGATCGTCGGGGGTGGTCGGGTGCTTGCCGGTGAACACGCCGTCACGGGTGATCAGGGCCGCGTCGGTGAAGGTACCGCCGACGTCGACCCCGAGGATCGCCCCGTTGCCGGTTCCGTCCTCAGGCCCGGCCATGACCGCCTCCGCCGGGCGTCTCGATCCGCAGCCGCTGGCCCGGTTCCAGGCTGCCGGCTGCCTTCGGCTCGAGCTCTTCGCCGCGGCCGTCTTCGCCGAGCAGCAGGTTGCGTCCCCGCGCGCCGTCCTCGCCGCCCGCGGCCCCGGCCGGGGTGTGACGGCGGCGCTCGGTCAGCAGGGCGAAGCTCATCGGCTCGGTCGCGATGATCTCCCGGACCAGCCCGTCGCCGCCGCGGTGGAGACCTCGGCCCCCGGTCCCGCGGCGGATCGAGTACTCGCCGGCGCGGAGCGGGAACTCGGTCTCCATCGCCTCGATCGGGGTGTTCAGCGTGTTCGACATCGCGACGTGGACCGCGGAGGGCCCGTCGGCCTTATCCGAGGCGGCCTGGCCGCCGCCGAGCGTCTCGTAGTAGGTGAAGCTCTCGTTGCCGAGCGTGAGGTTGTTCATCGTGCCCTGGCCCTGGGCGAGTCCGAAGGCCCCGAGGCAGAGGTCGGCGAGCCGGGAGGAGGTCTCCACGTTGCCGGCGACCACGGCGTGGGGTGGCTCGGCGTTCAGGAGACAGCCTTCCGGCACCACGACCTCGACCGGGCGCCAGGCCCCGGAGCTGGCCGGGATGTCGGGGTCGGTGAGGACCCGGATCGCGAAGAAGCAGGCCGACTCGGTCACCGCTCGGGGGCAGTTCAGGTTGCCTCGGTCGGGGCCGGCGCTGCCGTTGAAGTCGAAGCGGATCTCGCTCCCCGAAACCGTCGCCTCGAGTCTCAGCTCGATGTCGCCATCCCGTCCCTCCAGCACGTCGACCGAGTTGTAGACACCGTCCGGGATCCGTTCGATCTCGGCCCGGGTGCGGTTCTCGGCGTAGGCGATCACGTCGGCCATCGCTGCCGCGAGGCCCTCGACGCCGCGCTCGGCCGCCATCGCCGCCAGGCGATCCACACCGGCCCGGTTGGCGGCCAGCTGGGCCCGCAGGTCGGCCCGGCGCTGCTCGGGCTGGCGCATCAGGGTCACCACCTCGAGGATCGATTCCTCGTCGAGGATGCGGGGCGGGATGACCACGCCTTCATCGTCGAGGGTGGTCGAGTCGGCCGGCATCGAGCCGGGAACGCTGCCGCCGACGTCGGCGTGATGGGCCCGGTTCGCGGCGAAGCCGATCAGTCGGCCCTCGCTGAAGGCCGGGGTGACCACGGTGATGTCGGGCAGGTGGGTGCCGCCGGCGTAGGGATCGTTGAGGAACCACGAGACCCCGGGCAGATGCGGCTTGCCGACCACCGCGCGGACCGAGGCCGGCATCGAGCCGAGATGGACGGGGATGTGCTCGGCCTGCATCACCATCTCGCCTTCCGGGCCGAAGATCGCGGCGGAGCAGTCGCGACGCTCCTTGATGTTGGCCGAGTGGGCCGAGCGGATCAGGACCGCGCCCATCTCGTCGCAGGCCGAGGCGAGCGCGCCGGCCGTCACCTGGACCTCTACCGGGTCGGGCGTGGAGTCCGCGGCCAAGGTCCGGCCCCGGCCCTCAGTCCCAGCGACGGAGCTCGATCTCTCCGTCGGGACGGTAGATCAGATGAGTGAAATCAAGTCCGGGGTCGGTCGCCGGGCAGTCGGTGCGCCGGTGGCCCCCGCGGGACTCGCGACGACCCAGGGCGGTGCTGCCGATCGCTCGGGCCAGCGGGTACGGATCGTTGGCCAGATGACCGAGGCCGGTCGCGTTGCGCTGCGGCCCGGCGTACTCCCAGACCGACTCGCGGGTGGAGGGGAGCGGCGGGTCGAAGCGCCACTCCGGGCGGGAGGGCATCTGTCCGGGCTGCTCAGCGAGACCCGCGACCGCGGCCCGCCGACCGAAGACGAAGCACTCGGTCAGAGAGTTCGAAGCGAGGCGGTTGGCCCCGTGAAGGCCGGTGCAGGCGCACTCGCCGGCCGCGTAGAGGCCGGCGATCGTGGTCTGCCCGTCGAGGTCCACCGCGATGCCGCCCATCATGTAATGGGCGCCGGGAGACACCGGCACCGGCTCGTGGGCGGCGTCGAACCCGGCGGTCTCGAGCAGCTGGAAGACGCTTGGGAAGCGGTTCGGGTCGATCGCGGTCAGATCGAGGCGCACCTCGCGCCCGTCCTGCTTCTCGATCTGGGCGAGGATCGCGGCGGTGACGTCATCCCGCGGGGCGAGCTCATCGGTGAACCGCTCGCCCTCGAGATCGAGCAGCTTCGCTCCCTCGCCGCGGATCGCCTCGGTGATCAGGGCGCCGTCGAAGGCGGTTCCAGGGGCGGAGAGGCAGGTCGGGTGGAACTGGCAGAACTCGAGATCGGCCAGATCCGCCCCGGCGGCGCTGGCCAGGACCGGGCCGGCCCCGATCGCGCCCCACGGGTTCGAGGTGCGGCGCCAGAGCGCCGCGGCCCCGCCGCTGGCCATGAGGGTCGCCGGGGCGGTGATCGTGCCGCCGTCGGTGATCACCCCGTAACAACGCTCCTGATCGCTGATCAGGGCGACCGCCGAGGTCTCCTCCAGTACCTCGATCCGGTCCATGTCAGCGACCATCTGGGCCAGTGCGGAGGTGATCTCTCGCCCGGTCTGGCTGCCTCCGGCGTGGATGATCCGGCGGTGGCTGTGCCCGCCTTCGAGGGCGAGCGAGAGCGAGCCGTCCGTCTCGCGGTCGAAGTTCATGCCCCGGCGGATCAGGTCGTCGACGATCTCCGGGGCCTCCGCGGTCAGCACCTCGACCGCTGATGCGCGGCAGAGGTCCCGTCCGGCCTTCATCGTGTCCTCGAAATGCTGCGCCGGCGAGTCGGCCGGATCGAGTGAGGCCGCGAGGCCGCCCTGGGCGTGGAAGCTCGAGCTTTCGGCCAGCGGCTTCCTGGAGACCAGGCAGACCGAGCCACCTTCCTCGGCCGCGCAGAGAGCCGCCCAGAGCCCGGCCGCTCCGCCGCCGACGACGATCAGGTCATAGGTCCCGAGGTCCCGCTCTTCAAGGCTGTCCGGCAACCGTCAATCCGGATTCGTGCTAGTTGCCGGACCCGTTTCCTCCGCGAGCCAGATCTTCCAGCTCCTGGAGGGTGAGTCCCTCTTCGAGTCCGCGGGCGATCAGATCGGCCTCGCGGTCGATCTTCGCCACTTCGGCTGCCTGCTCGGAGAGGCGACTCCGGTCGAAGCGTCCCTGGGCGGCCATCTCGACGGTCATCTGACCGAGGTCTCCGAGCTGGCCGCGTCGCATGTCATCGAGCTCGCGCAGGTGGTCCTGCATCGCGCGACGCTCACGCCCGGTCTGTCCACCGCGGTTGAAAAGGCCCATCAGTTGCCCCCCGAGTCCTTGGTCGGTTCATCGCCCTTGGAGATCTCCTGACGCAGGGCCGAGATCTGACCTCGCAGCCAGTTCACCGCGGCTTCACGAGCCTCGGCTTCGCTCGCCTGCGGCCCGTCCTGGGACGGGGCGGCCGAGGTGGTGGCCTTGGTCGCCGCGGCTGCCGCGGCAGCTTCCGCCGCCTCGACCCGGGTCTCGGCCTGCTTCGCGCTCTCCTCGATCTCCTTCAGGCGGGCGGCCGCCTTGGTCAGCGCCTCCTGCTTGGAGGCCTTCTCGGCGGCGAGCTCGGCTTCGAGCGAGGCGACCCGGGCACTCAGCACCGGGTCCGGTTCGCCAGGCTTGGCCTGACCGGCCTCCTCTTCGCTCATCTCAGCGGCGAGCGCGGCGTCGGCTTCGATCTCCGCGGCCTGGCCGCGGACCCATTCGGCGGCCGCTTCGCGTCCGGCGGCGGTCTCGCGGAGCAGGCGGGCTTCGGCCTGGCGGGCCTTCTCCTCGGCCGATGCGATCGCGGCGGCGGCCTTGCTCAGTGACTCGTCGAGCTCGCTGCGGCCGGTTTCGACCTCGCGGGTGATCGCGGTGAGCTCGGTCTTCGCGTCGGCCTTGCTGGCCGCCCGGGCCGCCTCGAGGGCGGTCTTCGCCTTGGCTTCGCTCTCGACGATCTGCTTGTCGAGGATGTCGAGCGGGTCGGTCGGCTCCGGCTTGGGTGGAGCCGGTGGCGGCGGTACCTCGATCGGCTTCTTGTCGGAGGCGGAACCGGCCTCCTTCTCCTCCGAAGTTGCGGGAGTCGCCGGAGCGGGGGAAGGGGAGGATGCGGGTGGGGCCGGGGCGGCGGGTGAGGGGGTAGGCGCCGGGGCTGAAGGAGTCGCTGCGGTGGCGGACGGCGTGGGTGCGGTGGCCGACGGCGTCGGCGCGGCCGGGGCGGGCGGTGGCGTGGCCGGCTCGGCAGACGGTTCCGGCACCTCGGCCTCGGCCGTTCCTTCGGCGGTGGCCTGGGCTTCTTCCTTGGCCTGGCGCTCGCGTTCTTTCTGTTCTTTCTTGGCCCGCTTGCGCTCGGCCCGGCTCGGCTTCGGCGCCTCTTCCGGCATCTCGTGGACGGCGGTGTGCTCCGCCGTGTACTCGGCCGACTCCGGCAGCGAGTGCTCGGCGGTGTACTCGCTGGTCTCGGGCATCGCGTGCTCGGCCGTGTACTCGCCGGTCGCCGGATAATCGCTCGCCGGGAGCCGGTGCTCGCCGGTCGGCAGGCGGTGCTCGCCGGTGACCGGGAAGTCCTTCTCGGTCGCCGAGGGCCCGGCCAGTTCGTTGCCGGCGGCCAGCTCCTTCAGCTCGGTCTCGACCTCGGCCACCTCGGCGGAACCGCGGGCCAGCAGGTCGTCGTCCCAACGGTTCTGGACGTACATCCCGAGGACCAGTTCCCCGAGCGCCTCCCGGCGGTCGAGATGGAGTTCCTCGAGCTGCCTCTGCTTCTTCTTCAGGGCACCCTTCCTCATCAGTTCACCCCATAATTACCTAAGTCGCCGCCGGAAACGCGTCCGCCTGCGGAATTTGCAGAATTCGAAAGGTCGCTCACGGGCTCGGGCTCGAGCAGATCCCGGTAGGCGAGGGACACTCTTTCAGCCATCCGGCGGGCCGAGAAAGCCTCGGCCCGGGGGCGCCCCTCGACTCGTGGATCCGGGTCCGAGACCAGTGCCGAAGCGAAATCGGACCACGTCTCGGGCTCGAAATCCAGACAGAGACTGCGCTCGAGCCCGCGCAGGGCGTGAGGCGCTATCCCGACCGGGGTCGAGAGAACCGGCACGTCGCAGGCCAGAGCTTCCAGGCAGGCCAGGCCGAAGCCCTCGTACTCCGAAGTGACGAGGACGGCGTTGGCCGCGTTGAGCCAGAGCGGCATCCGGTCCGGCTCGATGCTGCCCCCGCTGAGCAGCTTCGCGCCCGCCCGGTCGGCGACCTCGAGCGCCCGGTCGAACCGCTTCTCGGGTCGCTCCGGATCGGCCGGGAAGAACAGAAACGGAGTCTCTGGGTTCAGCCCGAGCCGGCGCCGGGCGGCACGCCGGTCGATCGGGTCGAAGCGGGTCAGGTCCGCGCCGCAGGGCAGCACGGCGCTGCGCCCTTCCGGCAGGGGCAGGCCGGGCCGGCCCGCCTCCTCCTCGAAGAGCGCTCGCGAGGCACCGGCCACGAGCGCGATCCGGCGGGTCAGCCCACGGGACATCCGCCCGACCACGCGGTGACGGACGTCGGTCCCGTGGAAGGTGACGACCAGCGGGTCGGCGCCCGCCAGCTGCGCGCACCAGCCGGCCAGGCCGTAATGGGCGTGGACGAGGTCATAGGCCGTCTCCCGCAGGATCCGGCGGATCCGGCGGGTGGCCGGCAGGTACTGGTCCTTGCCGGGCCGGAAGCTGAACAGGTCGACGTCGAGGCCTCCCTCGCGCAGCGCCTTGACCTGGTCGATCACCCAGCGCCCGCGTTGAGGCGTGGCCTCGTCGGCGCCGAAGTTCATAACGACCAGAACCCGCATTCGGGCAGGTTACCCAGGAACCCGGCGGCCTACCACAGGCGGGCTTCGAGAAGAGGTTTGTGTGTGCTATTCGCGCACAACCCTCCTCGCGGTGATCCGGCATTCCGTGGGCGGCCCGGGCCGTGCGCTTTCTTCACTCCCGCGTCACGCAATTGTTGCCCTCTCGTCTTGTTCCGTCACACCTTTTCGCGGACGATTTCCGACGGAAACACCAACTCGACGGAGGAGGAAGAAATGGTCTACAGAGCGCTGGGAAACGCACACGCGATGGTCGTCTCGAAAGGTGAGGCGGCCCGCCGGGTGGCAGTCGAGAGGTCGGGCCAGGGGACGGTTGAGTACGTCGGCCTGATCCTGCTGGTCTCGCTGCTGATGCTCGGCATGGTCGCGGCGATGAAGGGGTTCTCCGGCCGACAGGGCACGGAGCTGGCCGAGCTGATCGTGGACAAGATCCAGTCGGCGGTGGACAAGATCGCCTTCCGCTAGAGCTAACCGGGGAACGGGGTCCAGCGGTCGGACTCGAATGGGATCGAGTTCGACCGCATGACCTCGGTCACCTCCGGCCCGGTTCGGGCCGGCTCTTCGAAGGCGCGCCGGACCAGCTCCTCCGGCGTGATGCCGGACCCGTAGGTCAGGTCGGCCGTCAGCTGGAGCAGCTCGATCTGGGTCAGGCCGTCGACCGTGCGGCCCTCGGCGGCGATCGCTCCGAGCGCGATCGGCTGGCCCTCGGGCGCGAACGTGCCGAAGCGGTTGACGAAGACCAGGGCGCGGTCGAATCCGCCCTTCCCGAGGTCCGCGACCTCCGGCTCGAAGTCGAAGCGGGCGTCGAGGCGGCCGATCCAGTACGGGATCTCGGCCCAGGTCAGCTGGGTCAGCTGGGCGTCGGTCAGCCAGACCGCCATCGCGTTCACCCTGGTCCCGGGACTGGGGAAGATCGTCGCGGGCAGGGCGCCGTAGAGCGCGAGCTCGGCGGTCGCCCCGATGTCGAAGTCATGCAGGTGGCCGTTGACGGCGAGCAGCGTCCGGTCGGCCGGATCCTCGAAGTGCCCGAACTTGCGCCAGAGCCCTTCGGGGGAAGCGTTGGAGCCGATCGCGAGCATCGGGGTGCGGCTGCTCGAGGGCCCGGCGAACTCATCGACCAGCGCGGCGCGCCGGGCGGGGTCGAGATCGGCGAGCAGCCTGCCTTCGCCTTCGCTCAAGACGAAGGAGCCGTCCGGCCGCGGCCACGGGTAGCCCGTTCCCAGGGCGAAGGCTTCCGCGGTGAACTCGCGCGGCGGAAGCTGGCTCATCATCGTGAGCCAGAGATCGTGAAAGGCGGCCTCGCCCAGCAGCAGCCGCTCGATCAGTTCCGGCTCGCCGAAAGCGGGCCAGCCCCACTCGCCTGTCTGCGGTACCTGAACCATTCGGTTGCGACGGTAGCCGGTCTGGGAGACTCAAGGCAAATGAGCAACTCTGTTTCCCGCAGCGGGGGTCGATCCGCCGCCGAGATCCGTCCGGTCACCATCGAGCCCGGTTTCGTCGGCAGCGCCGACGGCTCCGCCCTGATCGCCTGTGGCGGCACCCGGGTCATCTGCACCGCTTCGGTCCAGGACCGGGTTCCCAAGTGGATGGAGGGCCGGGGCCGCGGCTGGGTCACCTCCGAGTACGCGATGCTGCCGGCCTCGACCGGGGACCGCAAGCAGCGCGACATCAGCAAAGGCAAGCAGGATGGACGCGGGGTTGAGATCCAGCGCCTGATCGGCCGGTCGTTGCGGGTCGGAGTCGACTTCGCGGCGCTCGGTGAACGCAGCGTCTACGTCGACTGCGACGTGCTGGAGGCCGATGGCGGCACCCGCTGTGCCTCGATCACCGGGGGCTGGGTCGCGCTCCGGCTCGCGCTCGGGAAGCTGCTCGAGGCCGGCGAGATCGAGCGCCTGCCGCTGACCACCTCGGTCGCCGCGATCAGCGTCGGGATGGTTGACGGTCAGCCGCTCTGCGACCTCGATTACCCCGAGGATTCCGGGGCCGAGGTGGACGCGAACGTGGTCATGACCGGCGAGGGCGGTCTGGTCGAGGTTCAGGCGACGGCTGAGCGCACGCCGCTTTCGCGTGCCTCTCTGGACGAGATGCTGGCTCTGGCCGAGGCCGGGATCAATCAGCTGCGGGAACACCAGCTGGCCGCGGTCGGGGAGTAGGCATTGATCCTCGCGACCCGCAACGGGCATAAGGTTCGCGAGCTGGCCGAGATCCTGCCCGACGTCGATCTGCGGGCCCTGCCTGAGGCGGTGGAGATGCCGCCCGAAACCGGTACGACCTTCGAGGAGAACGCGCTGATCAAGGCCCACGCCGCGCGAGAGGTGACCGGTGAGATCGTGATCGCCGACGATTCCGGGCTGGAAGTCGACGCCCTGGAGGGACGGCCCGGTGTGTACTCGGCGCGCTACGCGGGCGAGAACGCGAGCGACGGCGAGAACCTGGACAAGGCCCTGGCCGATCTGGCTGCCGCGGGAGGGTTCACCGAACCAGACGGCAGCGCTGCCCGGTACGTCTGCGTGATCGCTCTGATCGACGACGAGGGCGAGCACCTCTTCCGCGGCACCTGCGAGGGGCGCCTGGTCGCGGAGCCCCGCGGCGACGGCGGCTTCGGCTACGACCCGGCCTTCGTCCCCGAGGCGACCGGACCGGAAGACCAGCGCACGATGGCCGAGCTAACCCCCGAAGAGAAGAACGCGATCAGCCACCGCGCTGCTGCCGCCCAACTCCTGGCGGCCCATCTCACCGACTAAACGACCCCGCCGACTTAGTTTTCGTGTGGAAGCAGGTTGACCGAGGCGGCGACGCCGACCGCGCCGATCGTTGCGGCGTAGCCGGCATAGCCGGCGACGGCGGTGACCACGGTCGCGATCGCGCAGATCGTGACGACGGTGATCCAGGAGGCCTTGGCGAGGGACATGGCCGGTATGTTGCTACACCGTGGCGGACGAGTCCCGACAGAGCGGTGATCTGAGCGAAAACGCCCCCGAGGCAGCGCTTCGGGTGCTGGAAAACCTGGGCGAGCTGGAGCCGGAGCTGATCAGCGCGGGAATCTTCGACCGAGACGGGAAACCGGTCGCGGTGACCTCGGATTCGAAAGCCTGGCCGGTCAGCGCGGCCGGATTACTGGACGCGCTGGAAGCGGGCTCCGGCGAGGAAAAGCTCGATTCCGCCCACATCGCAAGCTCGGAGGGCGAGGTGTTCGTGGTCCGCGAGTCAGACCTCTCCCTGGTCGCGGTGACCGGACGCTTCGTGCTGGCCTCGCTGACTTCTTACGACATGCGCATGGCGCTTCGCGACGTCGCGCGCGCCGATTCCAATCGATCGCCCCGGGACGTTGGGAATCCGGCCTCTGAAGCCGAAAATGGAGATTCGAGCCATGCTTAAGCCACACCGAGTCGTGCTCGACAAGGTCAGCTCGTACACCGAGGAGGCGGCCGCGTTCATGCGCCGGCGCCGCCACCATCGTCGCGAGTTCGTGCGAATCCGCTTCCAGAGCGGAGCCGAGGCCGATCTGCCCTCCGGGACCGCCGAGGCCGATCGGATCGCGGCCGCGGCGCGGCGTCTTATCGAACTCGGCTGATCCGTGCAGTCCGGCATCACCGCCGGAGGTGGCAGAAATGGCATCCGAATGCGGTGTTACGGTTCTCTCATTCCCTAAACCCAGGAGGATTACTGACGTGACCAAAGCAGAGTTTCTCGAGAAGGTCGCCGGTGACGAGCGCATCGGCAGCAAGAAGGCCGCGGCCGACGCCGTTGACGCCGTCCTGGACGCGATCACCGACACCCTGACCGCGGGTGGCGAGGTCAACTTCACCGGCTTCGGCAAGTTCCACGTCGCTGAGCGCAGCGCCCGCCAGGGCGTGAACCCCCGCACCGGTGAGCGCATCACCATCGCCGGCGGCAAGGTTCCGCGCTTCTCGGCCGGATCGGCTCTGAAGAAGCAGGTCAAGGGCTGAGTCTCTTCATTGATCGGGCTGCGGCGCTCGTCGACGAGCGCCGCAGCCAGATCTGCCTCGGCCTGGATCCCGATCCGGCCGGGCTCGGTGGTTCGATCACCGATCGGGCCGGGGGCTCGCCCGCCGAAGCCGCGGGAGCCGCGGTTTCGGCCCACTGCCGGCGGCTGATCGAACTGGCCGGCCCCTCCTGCATCGCGGTGAAGCCGCAGCTGGCCTGCTTCGAGCGGCTCGGCTGGCCTGGCTGGAAGGCCTTGGAGGAAGTCTGCGAAGCGGCCCGCGAGGCGGGACTGCTGGTCGTCGCCGACGGCAAGCGGGGTGACGTCCCGGTCTCGGCCAGGGCGTACGGCCAGGCGATGGTCGGCCGCACCGAATCGCCCTTCGGTGAGATCCAGGGACTTGGGGCGGACGCGTTCACGGCCAATCCGCTGCTCGGAGTCGACGCGCTCGAGCCGATGGTCGAAGCGGCCGAGGAGGCGGGCGCCGGAGTTTTCGCGCTGGTCCGGACCAGCAACCCGGGGGCCGCTGATGTCGAGGACCTTTCGACTCCGGACGGTCCGGTCCACGAGCAGCTCGCCCGGATCGTCGATCGTTTCGCCGATCGCCTCGGGAGCCGCGGAGGCGGGCTGTCGGGGATGGGTGCCGTGGTCGGTGCCACCGCCCCTGAGCACATCGCGCGGTTACGGAGCCTGATGCCGCGGGCGATGTTCCTGATCCCCGGCGTCGGCGCCCAGGGCGGCCGGCCCGAAGACCTCGGAGCAGCCTTCGCCCCCGGCCGGGCGGCCGCGATGATCGCCGCTTCACGCTCGATCGCCGGGGCGGAGGATCCCGCCGCTGCCGCCGAGAAACTGCGCGCCGCGGTCTGGGCCGTTTCCGGATGATCGCACCCGCGGCGCCACCTTCTTCGCCTTTCGTTTCGCGGTAACGGTAAGTTTCCGGCCTCAGTCTCTCCGCCTGCTGACGATGGAAGAAAAGAAGAACTCCCAGACCGCCCGCCTCCTGGCCGTGCTTGCTCTGATCGGCACCGTCCTGATCGTGATCGTCGCGATCTCCGGGGCGACCGGCGGAGATGATGACGGCAAGGCGAAGAAGGACAACCCCGCCAAGCAACAGAACGCGCGGAAGCCGAGGACCCACAAGAAGACCTATGAGGTGGAGGAAGGCGACACCCTGACCACCATCTCCCGGAAGACCGGAATCTCGATCGAGCGCCTTCAGAAGCTGAACCCGGAGCTCGATCCGCAGGCGCTTCAGCTGGGCCAGGAACTCAAGCTGCGGTGACCACATCCGCTGGACGAGCCCGGCTGGCCAGACGGGCCTGGCTGGCGATCCTGGCCCTGCTCGTCACCCTTGGCATCGGGCCCGGCGCCGTTGCGGCCCCGAATCAGGGCCCCAAGCTGGACGCCAAGGCCTGGATCGTGATCGACGCCCGCTCCGGCCAACCCCTGGCCGGCCACGCGGTCAACCGCCATCTGGGGATGGCCTCGACGACGAAGATGATGACCGCCTACCTCGCGGCCAAGAACCTGCCCTTCTCCGAAGAGGTCACCGCGGGGAGATACAAGCATGATCCCGCCGAGTCGCTGATGGGCCTGAAGCCGGGTCAGGTCGTCTCGGTCCGGGATCTGCTCTACGGGTTGATGATGCTGAGCGGCAACGATGCCGCGGTCACGCTGGCCAAGGCCGTTTCCGGCAGCGAGCAGAGCTTCGTCGCCCTGATGAACCAGACCGCGGTCGAGCTCGGGCTGGATGACACCCACTACGACAACCCGGTCGGGCTCGACGGGCCGAGCCATTACACCTCGGCTGATGACCTGGCGAAGCTGGGCCGGATCGTGATGTCGATGCCGCGCCTGCGCAAGATCGCCGGGAGCCGGCAGGCCAGGCTGACCAGCTACCAGCCGCCGGTGACGATCGAGACCACTGACAGCTTCCTCCGCGACACCGCCTGGGCCCGGGGCATCAAGACCGGCCATACCCTCAAAACCGGTTACACGCTGGCCTCCGACGGCCGCCGGAAGGCGACCGAGTTGATCGGGGCGGTGATCGGCACACCGACCGAGGCGGCCCGGAACGCGGAGACGATCCGCCTGCTCGACTGGGGATTTTCGCTTTACGACAAGCGGGTCCCGATCAAGGTCGACAGCCCGGTCGAGCTGCTTCCGGTCCGCTACGAGGACGAAGACCTGCCGGTCGAGGCCAAACGCCGGGTCCGGATCGGGGTGCGCGAAGGCGAAAGCCTCAACGTCGCGACCGACCTTCCGGACGAAGTGGAAGGGCCGATCGGCGCCGGCGAGAAGCTGGGCACAGCCACGGTGCGACTCAACGGGAAGCCGATCGCCCGGGTTCCGCTCTTCGCCGGGCGCAGCGTCGAGAAACCGACCCTGGCCGACCGGCTGCTCGGAAACCCGCTCTGGATCGCGGCTCTGCTCATCCTCGTGCTCTTCGCCATACTGGTGGTGTTGCTTCTGGTGCGCACGCACCGTGAGAAGAACACGAGGAAGAGGGTTCAGAGAGTGTTTCGGACGAGACGATGATCATCTCGGTGACCTTGAATGCAGCGATCGACCGCACAGTCGCGGTGCCGAACTTCCGGCTTGGCCATCGCCATCGGTCGGTCGAGACCCGGACCGTCCCGGGCGGCAAGGGCATCAACGTGGCCCGGGCGCTCGGGCTGCTCGGGCGACCGGCCATCGCGACCGGGCTGGTCGGCGGCGGCAACGGGGAACGGGTGCTGAAGCAGCTGGACGAGGAAGGCCTGCTCACCGACTTCATCCGGATCGCCGAGGAGACCCGGTTCAACCTGGCCCTGGTCGACCCGACCACGGGCGAGCAGACCGAGGTGAACGAGCGCGGCCCCCGGGTCAGTCCGGAGGAGCTCGACGCCTTCATCGAACGGCTCGACTATCTGGCCAGCGGCGCCAAGCTCTGCGTGCTGGCGGGCAGCCTGCCCCCGGGGGTGGATGGGGAGTTCTACGCCCGCCTGGTCGAAACGATGAAACAGGCCGGGCTGCCGGTCCTGCTCGACTCGGAGGGCGAGGCGATGTCAGCCGGGATGAAAGCGGGCCCGAATATGATCACCCCGAACAAGCTCGAGGCCGAGGAGCTGGTCGGACACGAGTTCGATTCCCGCGAGGAGATGCTCGGGGTGCTGTCGGAGCTGGTCGAGATGGGTCCGGCGGAAGCGGCGATCACCCTGCCGGAAGGCTGCGTGGCGATGGTCGGCGAGGGGGCGGACCAGCGCATCCTCGAGGCCGTGATCGAGCCGCTTGAGCCGATCTCCACGGTCGGTTCGGGTGACGCTTTCGTGGCCGGGTACATCGCCGCCCGCTATGACGGCGGCAGCCCCGAGGAGTGCCTGGCCTACGGCGTCGCCTGTGGTGCCGAGTCCACCCAGCACCTCGGCGCCGGTCAGATCGACCGCGGTCGGGCGGAGAGCCTGCTCGGCAACGTCGAGGTTCGGCGGCTCGAGCTCCCGGCCGAGGTCTGAGCCCGGCTCAGGGGGACGTACGCGCTTTTGCCCGGGAACGCCGAGCTCTCCAGAGGCGTAGTCTCTGGTCAAACGTCCGCAGGGGTGCGTAACCTGCCCCTCTTCACCCTGGAGCCCTGGAGGACCTAATTGGAAATTGAGATCGGCCGAGGCAAGAAAGGCCGACGCGCTTACGGATTCGACGATGTAGCCATCGTTCCTTCCCGACGGACCCGCGACCCTGACGACATCGACATCAGCTGGACCCTGGGCCCGTACCGGTTCGATCTGCCCCTGGTCGCTTCCGCGATGGACGGTGTCGTAAGCCCGGAAACCGCTGTGCTCGTCCACAAGCTCGGTGGCCTCGGCGTGCTCAACCTCGAGGGCATCTGGACCCGCTTCGAGAACGCGGAAGAGAAGCTCGAAGAGATCGCCCGCGTGCCGAAGGACCAGGCGACCGCGCTCATGCAGGAGATCTACGAGACCCCGGTCCAGAAGGAACTTATCGCCCAGCGGGTCGCCGAGATCAAGGCCGAAGGCGCCGTGGTCTGCGGCTCGTTCACCCCGCAGTCGGTGCAGGAGCACTACGAGGTGGCGATCGAGGCCGGTCTCGACATCCTGGTCGTCCAGGGCACCGTGATCTCGGCCGAGCACGTCTCGACCACGGTCGAGCCGCTCAATCTGAAGGAGTTCATCGCCGAGGTGCCCGTCCCGACCGTGGTCGGCGGCTGCGCCTCCTACTCGACCGGCCTCCACCTGATGCGCACCGGCGCGGTCGGCGTGCTGGTCGGGGTCGGCCCCGGCGCCGCCTGCACCACCCGTGGCGTGCTCGGGATCGGCGTGCCGCAGGCGACCGCGATCGCCGATGTGGCGGCGGCCCGCTCGCAGCACATGCTGGAGACCGGCGAGTACGTCAACGTGATCGGTGACGGCGGCATGCGCACCGGCGGCGACATCTCCAAGGCGATCGCCTGTGGCGCGGACGCCGTGATGATCGGCTCGCCCCTGGCCCGGGCCAAGGAAGCTCCCGGCCGCGGCTACCACTGGGGCATGGCTACCTTCCACTCCTCCCTGCCGCGGGGCACCCGGGTGACCACCGTCCAGGACGGCACCATGGAGGAGATCCTGCTCGGCCCCGCGCACGAGAACGACGGCACCTTCAACCTGATGGGCGCGCTGCGCACCTCGATGGCGACCACCGGCTACGAGGACATCCGCTCCTTCCAGCGGGCGGAGATGATGATCGCGCCGGCGCTCATGACCGAGGGCAAGAAGCTCCAGACGGAGCAGGCCGTCGGGATGGGCTCGAACGGCCGCGCCGCCGTTTCGGCGGGTGTCGGGGTCGCTGACGACTGAATGGTCACCTCCGGGTCTCTCGTCCACTGATGATCGCCGCCACAACTGAGGAAGTGCTGGTCCTCGACTTCGGGGGCCAGTACTCCCAGCTCATCGCGCGCCGCATCAGAGAGTGCGGCGTTTTTGCCGAACTCCTGCCTGCCAGCACGGCGATCGAGCAGATCGAGGCCCGCGCGCCGAAGGGGCTGGTGCTCTCGGGCGGACCGGCCTCGGTCTACGACCCGGGCGCCCCGGAGTTCCCGGAGCGCCTGGTCGAGCTCGGCATCCCGGTGCTCGGCATCTGTTACGGCATGCAGGTGATGGCCAAGGCGCTCGGCGGCAAGGTCAAGGGCGCCGAGGCCGGTGAGTTCGGCCGGACCGAGTTGACCGTCACCGGTGACGGCGGCGTCCTGCTGGGCGGGCTGCCGGCCGAGCAGACCTGCTGGATGAGCCACCGCGACTCGGTCTTCGAGGCGCCGGAGGGATTCACCCCGATCGCCTCGACTCCGGGCTCGCCGGTCGCGGCCCTCGAGTCGGCCGAGAAGAAGCTGTACGGCATCCAGTTCCACCCTGAGGTGGTTCACACGCCTTACGGGACCGAGGTCCTGAAGCGGTTCCTGCGTGAGGTGGTCGGCTGCGAGGAGCAGTGGAGTGCCGCCTCGATCGTGACCGAGCAGATCGCGGCGATCCGCGAACAGGTCGGTGACGGCAAAGCGATCTGCGGACTGTCCGGCGGGGTCGACTCCTCGGTCGCCGCGAAACTGGTCCACGAGGCGATCGGCGACCGGCTGACCTGCGTCTTCGTCGATCACGGTCTGATGCGGATGAACGAGGCCGAGCAGGTGGTCGATGACTTCCAGCACTTTGGCATCCCGCTGGTCCACGTCGACGCGGAAGAGCGCTTCCTGACCAAGCTGGCCGGCGTCACCGATCCCGAGACGAAGCGCAAGATCATCGGTGAGGAGTTCATCCGGGTCTTCGAGGAGGAGGCGGCGAAGATCGAGGGGGCGGATTTCCTGGTTCAGGGCACCCTCTACTCGGATGTGATCGAGTCGGGCGGCTCCGATCACGCGGCGACGATCAAGTCGCACCACAACGTCGGCGGGCTGCCCGAGGACCTCCAGTTCGAACTGGTCGAGCCGCTGCGCATGCTCTTCAAGGATGAGGTGCGGGCGGTCGGGACCGAGCTCGAGCTGCCGGACCGGATGGTCTGGCGCCAGCCCTTCCCGGGCCCGGGGCTCGGTATCCGCATCGTCGGCGGCGAGGTGAACAAGGAGCGCCTCGACATCCTGCGGCAGGCCGACCACATCCTCCACGAGGAGATCGGCGCCGCCAACATGTATCGCGATCTCTGGCAGTTCTTCTGCGTGCTGCCCGTGATCCGCTCGGTCGGCGTCCAGGGCGACGGGCGTACCTATGCCTACCCGGTGATCATCCGCGCCGTCACCTCGAAGGACGCGATGACCGCCGACTGGGCGCGCATCCCCTACGACGTCCTGGAAAAGGTCTCGAACCGGATCATCAACGAGGTCTCAGGCGTAAACCGGGTGGCCTACGACATCACGTCCAAGCCACCCGGAACCATCGAATGGGAATGACATAAGCAAGTCGGGCGGGGTCCGACCCGCCCTCCCAGGCTAACCCGCCGGCCCACAGGATCAACTGATGGATGGGCCGGCTCTGGTTGGGCCTACTTGCGGACTATCTTGACCCTTGCCTTGGCCGTCTTGGTGGGGGTGTCGGGGGCGGTCAGCTTGAATGTGACTTTGAAGGCTCCTCGGGCCTTCTTCTTGACCTTGACCCGGAACTTCTTGGTCAGTGATTTGCGGGCCGGCACGGAGACCTTGAAGCACTTCCTGGTCTGGGCCTTCTTCCGCGGGACCCGGGCGCAGATCCGGGCTCCCGAGGCGGCGCCGTCGCCGCTGTTCCTGACCTTCACCTTCAGCACGGTGGAGCGGCCGGCCTTCACCTTCTTCGACTTCGGCGACACCGAGAGCGAAAGCTTCGGCGTGCCCTCGTCCTCGCCCGGGCAGGGCTCGTTGGCGCAGGGGTTCGACTCGTCGCAGCCGGGGTGGGTCGGATCGTCCGCGCACTTGCGCGCCTCGGAGATCCCGTGCGCCATCCAGATGCCGCCCGGGCCGGTGATCAACTGGCCCACGATCTGGCAGATCGATCCGCCGGTCGGGGTCGGCAAGTCGTCCCAGTGGCCGCTCAGGGCGCCGGGGCCGTCGACTCCCTGGCTGAAGGCCACCCCGAGGTAGGGCTTGCCGTAGCGGGTGGAGAGACTCGCCTTGATCGGGTCGATGACGCAGTTCTGGCCGAGCGCTTCGACGGTCGCCTTGAGGTTGAAGCTAAGGGTCAGCTCGCCGGTGGCCGCGTCGAAGCGGCCGGTGATGTCCTCGTTCGCGTAGAGGTTGACCGTCGCCTCGACCCCGCTGGCGACATCGGTCGTCTTCGGCGGGAAGACGAAGCCGGACTTCGGCACGGTGACGCGGCCGTCATTCATGGTGCCGGTCAGCGTCGCCGGAGGGTCGGGCGGCTGATTGATGGAGTCGATGGCTTTGACGCCGTTGATGCTGCCCAGGTCAAGCAGCGCGTGATCGATCGCCAGGTGAAAGTCGGCGGCTTTTGCCGGTGCCGCTATCACGAGCAGACCCAACGCCACGAACAGAGCTCCCATAAGACTTCGTGTCGATCTCATGCCGAGACAGTACCGCTCCGCACCGTCATTGTGTATAAAACTGTTCATGGGTACTCGGGACGGGCACCCGGTGAGGAGGGAAGAGAGTGCGGTTCAAACGTTCTGAACGAAGCCGATCGCAGCGGGCTTTCGTCGCCTTCGGCGTGATCGCGGCGAGCTTCCTCGCGGTCTCGCTTGCTCCGGCCCCCGCCGGCGCGGCGGGCCTGGTCGACCTGGCCAACCCGCTGGTCGGTACCGCCGGTTCCGCGACCGACCACGCGGGGGACCCGGATCCCGGCGGGACCTTTCCCGGCGCGACGCTGCCCTTCGGGATGGTCGGGTTCAGCCCGGACACCTGGTCGCACCGCACCAACCTGCGCGGCGGATACACGCACTACGAGGACCAGATCAAGGACTTCACCATCACCCAGTTCAGCGGGGCCGGCTGCGCGATCTACCAGGACCTCCCGATCGTGGCCCGGCCCGGCACCCTGAACGGTCCGGGCATCGACGCCTCTGACTGGGCTCCGCGCTACCTGCAGCGGTTCGACCACGCCCACGAGCAGGCGTCGCCCGGCTACTACGGCGTCACCCTCAACCCCGGCAAGCGGCGCCAGATCCGGGCGGATCTCTCGGCGACCCGACGCAACGCGGTCGGCCGCTTCAGGTTCAAGGGATCCGGGTCCGGCACACTCACCTTCGATGCCGGCGGGAGCCGCATGGGCAATCACGACGCCCGGGTCCGGATCAACCCGAGGAAGCGGGAGATCACCGGCACCTCGGTCAGCGGCCACTTCTGCTTCGAGCCGGTTTCGAAGTACCGGATCCATTACGTGATCAAGTTCAGCCGTCCCTTCGCCCGTTACGGGACCTGGCGCGGGACGAAGCTCCGGCGCGGTTCGAAGCGGGCCGCCGAGCACTCGTCCGCCGGCTACGCGAAGGCGGGCGCCTACGTCACCTTCCACACTCGCCGGCGCCGCGCGGTGACGGTCCGGATCGGTCTCTCCTTCGTCAGCCTGGCCGGGGCGAGGGCCAACCTGCGGGAGAGCGACGGGCTGGGTTTCGCCAAGGTGAGGTCCCGAGCGCACCGGGCCTGGAAGCGCGAGATGAGCGCGATCCGGATCACCGGCGGGGCGGACCAGGACCGCCGCAACTTCGCCTCCGCGCTCTATCACTCCTTGCTCGAACCGAGCATCGCCTCCGACGTTGACGGGCGGTACCTCGGCATGGACGGCAAGGTCCACCGTTCAAGGGATCGCGTCCATTACACCGACATCTCGGGCTGGGATGTCTACCGCAGCCAGACCCCGCTGCTGGCGATGATCAAACCGAAGGTCGCGGCAGACATCGCCCAGTCGCTGGTTGACGACGCGAGCCAGGGCGGCTGCCTGCCGCGCTGGCCCTACGCCAACCAGAACACGAACATCATGGTCGGTGATCCGTCCGACCCGATGATCGCCTCGACCTACGCTCTCGGCGCGCGCGGGTTCGACGCCAAGGCGGCGCTCGTGGCGATGGCCAAAGGCGGCAACCAGCCCTGCCACTCCGAGAACGGCGACTACACGCAGCGCGAAGCGCTCGACGATTACCTCCGGCTCGGATACGTGCCGCAGGAACGCAACGTCGATGACCTGGTCCACTCACAGCTCAAGCGGGACGAGCCGTGGGGCACCGCCTCGACCACGCTCGAGTACGCGCTGGCCGATTTCACGATCTCCCGGCTGGCCGCGGCGCTGGGCCGGGGGGACGTGGCCGCCGGTTTTGCCGCCCGGTCCGGCAACTGGCGCAACTTGGTCGATCCGTCCACCGGGGAGATGAAGCCTCGTCTCAGCACCGGCGCCTTCATCCCCGATTTCACCCCGGCCGGCAAGGACGGCTGGGTCGAGGGCAGCGGTGCTCAGTACAACTGGTTCGTGCCTCAGAACCCGGCCGGGCTGTTCGCCTCGATGGGCGGCAGGGGCCCGGCGATCGGCCGGCTCGACGAGTTCTTCACCCAGCTCAACTCCGGGCAGGGCTCGCCCTACGCGTACTTCGGCAACGAGCCGACCATGCTGACTCCGTGGCTGTACGACTGGCTCGGGCTGCCGTCCCGGGCGCAGAAGGTGGTGCGGGACGTGCTGGTCGGCCATTACGCGCCGACCCCCACCGGCCTGCCCGGCAACGACGACGGCGGCACGACCAGCGCCTGGTACGTGCTCGCCGCCCTAGGCCTCTATCCCGCGGTGCCGGGCACCGACGTGCTGGCGACGGGTAGCCCGCTCTTCCCGGAAGCCCGCCTCCAGCTGGCCAAGGGCGAGCTCGTGATGACCGCGCCGGAGGCCGCCCGCGATCGTCCCTACGTGGCCCAGATGGCGGTGAACGGACGCCCCCACAACGCGCCCTGGCTCCGGTTCGGCGATCTGATCGAGGGCGGCCAGATCAAGTGGGGCCTGACCGACGCTCCGACCGCCTGGGGCACTGACCTCAGCGATCTGCCGCCTTCCTACGGCCCCTGAAGGCCGGCGCCGGTTCAGGAAGAGCAGTCCCGGCAGTGCCCGCGGAGAGTGACCTCGTGGGTCTCGACCGTGAACCCGCGGCGCCGGACTTCGTGGATCGCCTTTTCCAGCTGCTCATCCTCGAACGGCTGAACCTGCCCGCACTCCTCGCAGACCAGGTGATGATGGTGGTGGCCCGACGGATCGACCTTCTCGAAACCCTGGGCGCCCATCCCGAGGTCGACCTTCTGGACCAGGCCGAGCTCTTCGAGCTGCTCGATCGCCCGGTAGACGGTTGCCCGGCCGACGTCGCTGAGCCGCTCGTCCATCTCCAGGGCGGTGATCGCGCAGTCTTGGTCCGCCAGGAGGTCGATCACCCGTTGCCGTGGGATGCTGCGTCGCAGGCCCGCTTCGCGGATTGACTGCCGGGCATGGCTCGACCAGTCGGTAGCGGTTTCCTGGGTGGTGGTACTCATGATGGATCCAGCTTAGGGGGTCGGCCGATCGGGGCGGCCGCGGTCGCGGGGGTGCCATCCGTCCCCTTCGCTTTCCGGCTGATGAGCGCGGAGATGATCGCGCAGAGCACGTAGGCCAGCACCAGGCAGCCGGCCACCGAAGCGCTGGCCGCGGTCCTCGCGTAGAAGGAGACGTAGAGCCCGGCGACGCCCGCGCTGACCGCGATGCCCACGCTGAGCACCGCCATCGAGGTGAAGCGGGTGGCGAGCAGACGGGCCGCGGCGGCCGGGGCGACGAGCACCGCGGCGACCAGCAGATTGCCGAGGCCCTGGACTCCGACCAGGATCGTGGCCGCAACCAAGGTCAGGAGCAGTGCGGTGACCGCGCCGGGGGCGAGTCCCAGCACCCGGCCGAAATCGGGATCGAACCCGATCGCCATCAACCGATCATGCGTCAGCCAGAGCAGGCCCAAGACCACCGCGGCGATCGCCGCTGCGACCAGGAGATCGGACTCGGTCACCCCGAGCAGATCGCCGAACAGCAGTTCTTGGATACCCGGTGGCGTGTCGGGGGAGAGGGCGAGGAGAACGCCGAGACCGAAGAGCGAGGTGATGACCACCGCCACGGCCGTATCGGCCGTGTCCGAGGCGAAGCGGGTGACGAGAGCGACCAGGAGCGCCGCGACCAGGATGCCGGCCGCGCCCCCGGCGAGCAGGGGAAGGCCGAGCAGGGCGGCGCCGACCAACCCGGGGAAGAGACCGTGGGCGAGCGACTCGGCGCTGTAGGAGATCTCATACAGCACGACCCAGCAGCCAACCACGCCGCTGACCGTTCCGAGCACTGCGATCTCGATCAGCGCCCGGAGAGTGGTCCCGTACGTGAGCGGCTCGACGATCCAGTCGATCACGGCAGGCCCCGCTCGCCGATCGGCTCATCGTCGTGATGGTGATGCGCCGGGAGCACCCCCAGCTCGGGCAGGCCGGGCACCTCGACGAGGTGCCCGCCATAGGTCGCTTCGAGCACCGGCTTGCTCAGGGTGGCCGACGGCGGGCCGAAGGCAACCTGGGTGTGGTTCAGGCAGAGAACCAGATCCCACCGCTCGGCCTGCTCGACCTCGTGAGTGGCGATCATCACGGTCCGGCCGGCCCGAGCGAGGTCGTCGATGAGCTTCTCCAAGCGTTGCTCGTTGGCCGTATCGAGCCCAGTGAACGGCTCGTCCAGAAGAAGAAGCTCGGCGTCGGCGGTGAGCGCGCGGGCGATCAGGACACGCTGCCGCTGACCGCCGGAGAGGTCGCCGAAGCGGTGGCGCGCCAGCCCGTCGAGCCCGACCTCGGCCAGGGCCTCCAGGGCCTGGGCGCGTTCGGCGCGACCGGGTCGCCTCCACCAGGGCAGCCGTGCGAGCGAACCCATGGTGGCCACGTCCAGGGCGGAGACCGGGTAGTCGAGCCGAGACCGGTCGGTCTGGGCAACCGTCGCGGCGGACACGGAAACCTCGAGGTTCCCGGCGAGCGGCGCCATCTCACCGAGCAGAGCCCGGAACAGGGTGGTCTTGCCGCCCCCGTTGGGGCCGAGCACGCCGACTCGCGACCCGCGCGGGATCTGGAACTCGAGCCGGTCCAGCGCAGGCCGGCCGTCATAGCCGAGCACTGCGTGCCCGGCTACGACAGCCTGGTCGGCGATCGGGTCGCCGGATCGTTTCTCGGATTCAGTCGGCCGCAAACTGGCAGCCTCGCTTGCCACCGGTCATGCCCCGGACGATGTTCTCGGTGTTGCTCTTCATCATCTCCAGCCAGGTCGCTCCATCGGAGCCCTCCGGGCCGAGAGTATCGCCGTACAGCACGTAGTCCGTCCTGGCTCCGGTGTCGCCGGCGATCGCCTCCGCGAGCTTTGCGGAGACCGACGACTCCGGGAACACCGCCTTGACCTGCTCCTCGCGGATCGTCTCTTCGAGCTCGGCCAGGTCGCCGGCCGAGGGCTGGGCTTGGGTGGTGAGGGCCGGGATGACGGTGCCGACTGTCTCGATGCCGAAGCGATTCGTGTAGTACCCGAACGCGTCGTGATCGGTGACGATCTTGCGCTCCGCCTTCGGCACCGAGTCGACGCATTGGGTGATCTGACGCTTCAGCCGATTCACCTGGGCGATGTAAGCGTCGGCGTTCCGCTCGAAGACCCGGCTGTTCTCGGGTGCGGCCTCGGACAGTGCCCGCTCGACCTCGCGGACCGCGGCGGCCACGTTGACCGGGTCATTCCACCAGTGGGGATCGACCTCCTCGCCCTCGTGATCGTGGCCCTCGTCTTCTTCGGCGTGTTCCTCTTCTGCGTGTTCGTCCGCGGAATGCTCGTCCGAGGCGTGGGCGTCACCCTCCTCGCCGTGCTCATGCTCCTCCTCGCCATGCAGCAGCACCGGCAGGTCCGCGGACAGGTCCACTACCTCGGCGCCGGAGCCGCTGTCGGCCACCAGCTCGTCGGTCCACTCGTCGAGGTGGCCGCCGCTCTTGAAGACGATCTGGGCGTTGGCTACGGCCTCGACATCGGAGGGTCGTGGCTCGTACTCGTGAGGATCGGTGTTCGGCTTGAGGATGCCGGTCACCTCGACCTCGTCACCGCCGACCTGGCGGACGAAGTCCGCCACTTGCGTCGTTGTCGCCGCGACCTTGACCGTCCCGGAATCGTCATCGCCACCACCGCCGCAGCCGGCCGCGAAGCCGCCCAGTGCGGCCGCCGCCAGCGCGAGCCCCACTACACGCCGGGGCCTGAGCATCTTGACCAGGCCGGTAAGCGCGAAGACGACTCCGGAGACGACGGCAATCGTCGCGCCGGGAGGGGCATCGGTCTTGACCGAGAGCCAGAGGCCGAACGTGCCCTCGGCCGCGACCAGCAGGATCGAGCCGATCTGGAGGCTGATTGCGCGCGAGGTGATGGTGCGTACCGTCGCCGCGGGGATCACCATCATCGCGGCAACCAGCAGGGCGCCGACGGCGCTGAGCGTGGCGACCACGGTGAACGCGACGACGGCGAGCAGCACGAGGTCGAAGACCCTGGAGCCGGAGGCGAGCGAGTCGGCGGTCCCCGCGTCGAATCCCTTCGCCATCCAGCGGTGCGAGAGCAGGACGACGGCGAAGACCGAGATCACGGCGCTGGCTGCGGCGAGCGCGATGTCGCCCCCGTCGATGGCCAGCAGCGAGCCGAAGAGCAGCGTGTCCACGTTTGCCCCGGAGCTGAAGACATCACTGGCCATGATCACTCCGGCTGCCATGCACGCGACCAGAGTGAGGGCGGTGACGCTGTCTACCGTGGACCGGCGAGCCCGCCTGAGCAGGGAGGACACCGCGGTGAACACTGCGGCCATGCCGAAGGCGCCCAAGGCGGCGGGAAAGCCGACGCCATCGGCCAGGACCAGCCCGGGGAAGGCGGCGGTACCGACCGCATGCGAGTAGAACGAGAGGCCGCGCAACACGACCCACGAACCGATCAGGCCGGCGGCCACGGACAGCAGAAGGATCTCGATCAGGCCCTCCTGGACGAAGGGGAGGTTGAAGGGTTCCAGCAAGTTCTTGACTCCAGTTCAGGTCGTTTCGCAGCGTTATATCAGATTGAGAATCAATCTCACTTAGATGCGCGGACGGGGCCATCTCTGTTATTACTGAGATTCAATCTCAATAATGAAGGGTCGTGATGTGAATGAACGAGAGAGCTGCGAGGGTCGGCGATCCCCGCGACCGAGCGGGACGACTGCCGGTAACCGTGCTGTCCGGTTTTCTGGGGGCCGGCAAGACGACGCTCATGGAACGCATCCTCGCCAACCGCGAGGGGCGCAGGGTGGCGGTGATCGTCAATGACATGAGCGAAGTCAACGTGGACGCCGAGCTGATCCGTTCCGGCGAGGCCGCGATCGACCGGGTCGAGGAGCGGATGGTCGAGATGACCAACGGCTGCATCTGCTGCACGCTGCGTGAGGACCTGCTCGTCGAAGTGGGCAGGCTGGCCGCCGAAGGACGCTTCGACCATCTACTGATCGAATCGACCGGCATATCCGAGCCGATGCCGGTCGCTGAGACCTTCACGTTCGCCGATGAGAGCGGCCGCTCGCTGTCCGACGTGGCCCGGCTCGACACCATGGTCACGGTGGTCGACGCCTCGACCTTCCTCGGGAACTGTCACAGCATCGAGGAGCTTCGCGACCGGGGCGAATCACTGAGTCCGGACGACGAGCGGACCATCGCCGACCTCTTGATCGACCAGGTCGAGTTTGCCAACGTGATCCTGGTCAACAAGGCGGACCTGGCGTCGTCCGCCGAGCTGAAGCGGATCGAGGAGATCGTTTCCGCGCTCAACCTGAAGGCCAAGGTAGTCCGTTCGGTCAACGCCGAGGTTCCGCTCGGCCAGGTCTTCGAGACCGGGCTCTTCGATCTGGACGAGGCGGCCGCGGCGCCCGGCTGGTTGGCGACGCTGCGCGGGGAGGAGATCCCGGAGACCGAGGAGTACGGGATCTCCAGCTTCGTCTACTCGCGCCGGCGGCCCTTTCACCCGGAGCGGCTCTGGCGCGAGCTTCAGATCGCTTGGCCGGACGTGATCCGCGGCAAGGGATTCTTCTGGGTCGCGAGCCGCCATAACCTGGTCGGCGAGTGGTCGCAGTCCGGACGTGTTCTCAGCGTCGGTCCGGTCGGCATGTGGTGGGCCGCGCTCGATGCCGCCGAGCTAGAGCAGAACCGAGAGCTCTTCTCGGAGTCGGCGGAAGCTGCGTGGCGCGAGCCGTGGGGAGACCGGCGTCAGGAGCTGGCGTTCATCGGTGCCGGCCTCGATCGCGAGCAGATCGAAGCCCGGCTGGATGGATGTCTGCTGACCGACGAGGAGCTGGAGAGAGGTGCGCTGGCCTGGGCCGACCTGCCAGATCCGATGCCGGCTTGGCTGCCAGAGTGACGGCGGTGGTTGCCGGTTCAGGGGGACACACGCACTGAGCCCGCCGGCGGCGATTGCTGTGCGTCTGCGCCCGAAGGGGAAGGAGTGGACGGCGAGGCGGAGACGCCGGCGGCCAGGACCCCGAAGACGAGGACCACTGCGGTCGCGGCCTTCATCCTGTGGGGCGTGGCCCAGCCGGGCCTGTGGAGGTGGAGCCAGGCGCGCAGACCGGTCGCGGTCGCGCCGGCCGCGATGGCTCCGGTGGTCACGCACTGCATGCACATGAGGCGAGGATAGCGCCGGATCAGCTGTAGCGATCCCAGGCCCGGAGCGAAGGCGTGGGATTGAGGAAGGTGCCGCCCTGATACCAGCCGGGAGCCGACCAGATCTCGAAGTGGAGGTGGCAGGCGCTGCTGGCACCGGTGGTGCCGACCCGGCCGATCAGCTGACCGGTCTTCACGTGGGTGCCCACCTTGAGTGGCGAACGCCTTGGCATGTGCATGTAGACGTGGCTCTTGCCGCCGGCGCCCTTCGTGTTGATCACGATGTAGTTCCCGGCCCCGCCCGCCTGGTACGAGTTGTAGTAGACGACTCCGGCCCGGGCGGCCCGCAACGGCAGGCCGCATCGGGCGAGCAAGTCCTGGCCCTGGTGGGTGTGGCCGGAACGGGCGGCGCCGATCCCGTCGCCGTAGGTGTGCGGGCCGCGGAGCGGGAACATGTAGGCGTACATGCGGAAGCCGAACGGATCCGTGGTCGAGTTCGCCTTGCGGGCCCGGGTGGACCGAGCGGCCCGGCGACGCTCGCGCTTGAGTCGCATCGAGAGCGAGGCCGCGGTGCCGTCGTTGCCGCGGACCACGAAATGGTAGGCACCGTTGGGGGCGGTCCGGTTCTTCGCGACAAGCCCGCTCCAGCCGACCTTCTGGGTCGAGCCGGTCGGGACGCCGTTGAGGAAGCGGCTGCGGACCACGTCGCCCTTGGCGTTCACGACATCGACCCGGAGGTTGACCTTCGGGGTCGAGGCGTTGACCACGAAGTTGAGGATGGGACGCCGGAACCCGTACTGGAAGGCCTTGCGGGGCGTCGTGCTCGCGTCGGTGATGGTGAGCCTGCCAGGACTGGCAAAGGTCCGGGCGCTGACGGTCAGGATCTGGCTCGAAGGGCTGGAAACCGAGCCGCTGGTGGAGACGACACGGACCCGGCCGGTGATCGCTCCGTCGGGGATCGTCGCCTCGACCCGGCTGTCGGTCACCTCGTCCGGTTCGACCCGCAGGTTCTTCTTCTGGCCCCGGAAGGCGACGTGGGAGACGGAGCCCATGTCCGAGCCGGTGATCTGGACGGTGCCGCCGACCGACGCTTCACGGATCTTCACGCAGCCGGTCAGGCAGATCACGTCGGAAACCTGGGGAACGGCGGGAAGGAGCAGGCCACCGCCGGAGGAAACCGCGCCGGTCGCCGGGCTAGAGGTGAAGGCGGCCGGAACCAGGCAAGCGAGAATCGCCGCGAAGGCGGCGAGCGAGAGGGGCTTTGGTCGTCTCAGCTTCAATCTCTTTCCTGGCGCCTACGGAGTTAGCTGGCGGGCTCGCGCTGAAAGAGTTGCGCTACGGAGCGGCTACGGCCTCCGATTCGCCCCTTTGGGGAAGAACTTCCCCGTTGGTTCCTCCGCCCCCACCCACGAAGGGAAGGGTTCGGCTATGGCTGCGAGAAGTATAAGCAAACGCTAAGACGCTTGGGGGGATCTGCAAGTCGGCATGGCTTCGCCAGCCTCCAACCGCAACCCGCCAGCCCACAGAGACAAAGAATGGATGGGCCGGCTCTGGTCGGGGTGCTTCAAGGGCGATCAGGCTGGTGTGGCCACAACCGGAGCCCGTTCATCAAATATTTGATGTTCTGAACGGACGGGTTTGACTTGGAGGGCGGGTCGGACCCCGCCCGACTGCAGAGGTTCGCAACGTTCCGTATGATGCTTCGTCCGCGTCGGCGACCGACTGTCGTCCCGCGCCCTTTTGCCATGAAGACTCACGTAGCCACTCCCGCCAATCGCCAGAGAGACTGGTACATCGTTGACGCCGAAGGCCAGACCCTCGGCCGTCTCGCGACCCAGCTCGCAGACACGCTGCGCGGCAAGCGCAAGCCCGACTACACGCCGCACATCGACACCGGTGATTTCGTGGTCGTGATCAACGCCGAGAAGATCAAGGTGACCGGCGACAAGCTGAACCAGAAGACCTACTGGCGGCACAGCGGCTACCCGGGCGGCATCAAGTCCCGGACTCTCGCCGAGATGCTCGAGAAGCAACCGGAAGAGGTGATCCGCAAGGCGGTCAAGGGAATGATGCCGCGCAACAAGCTCTCCCGCCAGCAGCTCCTGAAGCTGAAGGTCTGCGCCGGCCCGGAGCACCCTCATCAGGCCCAGCAGCCGAAGCCCCTGGAAATCCAGAACTGAGTTAGACGAACTTGAGCCAAGAAGAGAACACCGAAGACGTGACCCCCGAAGAGACCCCCGAGGCCGCCGCGGAGGAAACCCCGGCCGTCGAGGAAGTGGTCGAGACCGCTGAGGTCGAGGTCGAAGACGCGGCCCCGGAAGCGGTCGAGGGTGAGGTCGAAGGTGCCGAGGGCGTCGGCGAGGTAGAGGTCGAGGAAGCCGCGACCGAGGCCGCCGAAGAAGTCGTGGCCGAGGCCGAGCAGAAGACCGAGAAGAAGTCGGACCTGCCCCCGGGCGCCGACCTCGAGCCGCTGGTCGAGCCCGAGCCCGAGGTGGAGCTCAGCGCCGAGGAGCGCGCCGCCCGCGAGGCCGAGGAAGAGGAGCGCGCCGCCCGCGAGGCCGCCGAAGCGGAAGAGGAAGAGGACGCCCCGGTCGCCCCGGCCCCGATCTCGCTCGCGAAGGACGCCCGCTACTCCGCCACTGGCAAGCGCAAGCGCTCGGTCGCTCGCGTGATCATCCTTCCCGGCGACGGCAACATCAGCATCAACGGCCGCGAGATCGAGGAGTACTTCCCGCGCGCCCGCCATCGCACCATCGTCAGCTCGCCGCTGGTCGCCACCGGCTACGAGTCGAACGTGAACATCGCGATTCGCGTCCACGGCGGTGGCATTTCCGGCCAGGCCGGCGCGGTTCGCCACGGGATCGCCCGGGCGCTGACCGAGGTCGACCCGGAGCTCCGGCCCGAGCTGAAGCGCCGCGGCTTCCTGACCCGGGATGCCCGGGCCAAGGAACGTCGCAAGGCCGGCTTCAAGAAGGCCCGTAAGCGGCCGCAGTTCTCGAAGCGCTAGGATCGGACAAGCACGCGTGTCGATTCCGACCCGCACTCTTTTCGGCACCGACGGAGTACGTGGTCGCGTCGGCGAGAAACTGACTGCGGAGCTGGCCCTCGCGATCGGGCGGGCCGGCACCGAATCGCTGCGCCGGGCCAAGGGCGTCGCGCGCCCGCGGGTGTTGATCATCCGCGACACCCGCGAGTCCGGGCCGATGCTGGAAGCGGCCCTCGCCGCCGGGATCGCCGAGTCCGGTGGTGAGGTCTACCTGGGCGGGGTGCTCCCGACCCCGGCCGCGGCGCTCGTCTCGCAGCACCACGGCTTCGACATGGCGGCGGTGGTCTCCGCGTCACACAACCCCTTTCATGACAACGGGATCAAGCTCTTCGGGGGTGACGGTGGCAAGCTCGACGACGCCACCGAGGCCGGCGTCGAGCAGCTGATCCACGAACCCCCGACCGCAGCCGAGGAGCCCGGCCGCATCACCCGGCTGAACGGTGCCGACCAGGACTACCTGCGCGCGTTGGAGAGCCACTTTCGGCTCGACCTCGGCGGGCTCCGGGTCGTGCTCGACTGTGCCAACGGGGCCACCTTCCGGGTCGCCGGCGAGATCTTCACCCGGCTCGGGGCCGAGGTGGAGCCGCTGGCGGTCGAACCCGACGGCCGCAACATCAACGACGGCTGCGGCTCGACCGATCTCAAGCTGCTCTCGGAGACGGTCGCCGCCTCCGAGGCGACGATCGGCTTCGCCTTCGATGGAGATGGCGATCGGGTCCTGGCGGTCGACGGTGAGGGCAACCCCTTCGACGGCGACGAGATCATCGCCTTGATCGCCAGTGGCCGCGCCGCGGCCGGCCGGCTCGGCGGCGGGGTCGCGGTCACCGTGATGAGCAATTACGGCTTCCACCGGGCGATGGACGAGGCCGGGGTGGAGGTCGAGGTGACCAAGGTCGGTGACCGCTACGTGCTGGAGGCTCTCCGCGAGAAGGACTGGATGCTGGGCGGCGAGCAGTCCGGGCACATCATCTCCACTGATTACGCACCGACCGGGGACGGCATCGCCGCCGCCCTGATGCTGCTGGAGGCGCTCGGCGGCCGGACCCTGGCCGAGGCGCGGACGATGACCAAGCTGCCCCAGGTACTGGTCAACGTCGAGGTCGCGGACCGCGAGGCGATCGCCGGTGCCGACCGGGTCTGGGACGAGGTTGACCGCCTCAACGCCGAGCTCGAAGGCCAGGGCCGCGTGCTGCTCCGGCCCTCCGGGACCGAGCCGCTGGTCCGGGTCATGGCCGAGGCGCCCACGGCCGAGCGGGCGAGCTCGATCTGCGAATCGCTGGCCGAGCTGGTCCGGGCCGAGCTGGGCTGACATCTACCTGCGTGACGGCCGTCTCTCCGGCCGCGTAACCGCGCAAGTACGATTTAGCGCTCATGTGCGGAATCATCGGATACGTCGGCGGCCGTCCTGCGGAGAAGATCCTCGTGGCGGGGCTGGAGAAGCTCGAGTACCGCGGGTATGACTCGGCCGGGGTGGCGATTCTCGTTCCCGACGACGAGATCAAGAACGTGCGCGCGGTCGGCAATCTCGACGGGTTGCGAGGCGCCCTTGACGCGACCGATCTCTCCGGCGCCGGTCAGCCCGACGAGGGCGGCCACTTCACCGGTATCGCCCACACCCGCTGGGCCACCCACGGCCGGGTCACGGAGGCGAACGCCCACCCGCACGCGGATGAGTCGGGCAAGGTCCAGATCGTCCTCAACGGGATCGTCGAGAACTACGTCCGGCTGAAGGAGGAGCTCGAGGCGAGCGGCGTGCGTTTCAGCTCCGAGACCGACGCTGAAGTGGTCGCCCACCTGATCGGCCGTTACTACCGGGGCGATCTGACCGAGGCGGTCCGCAGGGCGTACGCAGACCTGCGCGGCCATTACTCGATCGTCGCCATGCACGCCGACTCACCCGGCGAGCTGGTCGGGGCCCGCAAGGAGACTCCGCTGATCATCGGGATCGGCGACGGGGAGAACTTCATCGCCTCGGCGATCCCGGCCTTCCTCAACGAGACCCGCACGGTCATCACTATCGAGGACGGCGAGATCGTCACCATGCGCCCGGACGGGGTGACCATCACCCGGGCCGACGGCGCTGCGGTCGAGCGGGAGACCGAGGATGTCGAGTGGGATGACGAGCAGGCCGAGAAGGGCGGCTACGACACCTTCATGATGAAGGAGATCCACGAGCAGCCGGAGGCGATCGCCGAGACGATCTTGGACCGTCTCTCCGATGACGGCAGCGTTGATCTCTCCGACATCGGGTTCGGCGACGAGGTGCTGCGCAACGCCTCCCGGATCGTGATCGTCGCCTGCGGCACCAGCTACCACGCGGG
This sequence comes from Solirubrobacterales bacterium, assembly GCA_044464425.1. Lineage (GTDB taxonomy): Bacteria > Actinomycetota > Thermoleophilia > Solirubrobacterales > 70-9 > 67-14. Next base: position 52,821 of record JBIQLL010000007.1, read on the forward strand.
CCTGGTCGGCCGCTACGCGATCGAGCGCTGGGCCCGGGTTCCGGTCGAGATGGACATCGCCTCCGAGTACCGCTACCGCGACCCGGTGATCGGAGAGAACGACCTGGTCATCGGCATCACCCAGTCCGGTGAAACCGCCGACACCCTGGCCGCGATGCGGCTGGCCCGCGACCGTGGCGCCAAGGTCCTGGCGATCACCAACATCATGGGCAGCCAGGCGACCCGTGATTCGGACGCCGTGCTGTTCACTCGGGCCGGGCTCGAGATCGGGGTCGCCGCGACCAAGACCTTCGTCGCCCAGGTTGCCGCCATGTACCTGGTCGCGCTGCGCCTGGCCGAGCTGCGCGACACGCTCGGGTTCTCCGAGGTCAACCACCTGATCCGTGAACTGCGGGCGATCCCGGACAAGATGGAGGCGACGATCGACTCCGAGTCCGAGCGGATGCTGGAGATCGCCAAGCGCCACTACCAGCAGAAGTTCTTCCTCTACCTGGGCCGGCACATCGGCCTGCCGGTCTGCCTCGAGGGAGCTCTGAAGCTGAAAGAGGTCTCCTACATCCCGACCGACGCCTACGCTGCCGGTGAGATGAAGCACGGCCCGATCGCCCTGCTCGACGAGTCGACGCCGGTGGTCTGCGTGGCGACCGACAGCCCGATCCTGGACAAGGTCCTCTCCAACGTGGAAGAGGTGAAGGCGCGCGGAGCCGACGTGATCGCGGTCGCGACCGAAGGCGATTCCCGCGTCGACAAGGTCTCCGAGGAGACGATCAAGGTGCCCCGCACCGACTGGGTCCTCCAGCCCCTGCTCGCGATCCTGCCGCTGCAGCTCCTCGCCTACCACGTGGCCCGCCTCAACGGCCTCAACGTAGACCAACCCAGAAACCTCGCCAAGACCGTCACCGTCGAGTAGCCTCACCCCCGGCCTCGCGAGATCGAGAACGTGGTCCCATACGAACCATTTCTCCGACCTCACTGATCGGACGAAGTTGAACCGGCACGGGTAGGCCAGTCCCGCTCCGATTCGTAACGGAAACGTCACCCTTATCGAACCACCCGTGAGCTTTTCCTGGTCATGCTGGAGGCATGGAGACGGCCGCAAAGGAGATCGAGTCGCGGGTTCGGAGCGAAGCGCCTTGGAGAAATGGGGCATCGTGAAGCCTCGGCGCCCCATTCCCCGGTGGGTCGAAGTGGCGACGCCAACCGGTTGGATCGAACGTGGCTATCCGATGCCGCAGGTCAACGTGAAGATCCACGGCAGGGAGGTGGATCTCTACTGGGCAGCGCAAAACCGGGCACTGGAGCTCGACGGCGGCGCTTTCCACAGCGATCCCGTTCAACGATCGATCGACCGGCAAAAGCAGCGACATCTGGAGTCGCGCGGCGTTAGCGTCGATCGGCTCACCTACAAGGTGTTTGATGCCGACCCGGGGGCGGCGGTCGACGAGACGGCCCGGAAGTTGGGGTTTCTCTAGCCGGCGGATCGTCAGGCGAGAAGCCTCGATTTAGTGAGATCGAAGAATTGGTTCGTATGGGACCACTTTTTCGATCTCGTGAGGATTGGGTGGGCCGCAAGATGTTCGCAAGGCGCGTCGTTAGGATGCCCGCCATGCCCAGTCAATTCAAAAAGTACTCAGTACCCAGCATTCTCGCCACCGGCCTCGCAGCCCTTGCGCTCAGCGCCTGCGGTGGCGGCTCGGACGACTCCGGTGATGACGGACTCGCCAAGTACGCCCCGGCCGACGCTCCGGTCTTCATCGAGGGCGCGGTTCAGCCCGACAGTGATGTCGCCGCCAACGTCGACTCGATCTCGGAAAAGATCGCCGGCGTCAATCTCGGCGAGATGATCAAGGACCAGATCAACGCCAGCAACGAGAGCGACGTCGATTTCGAGACGGACGTGCAGCCCTGGCTCGGTGAGAACGCCGGGATCTTCGTCCAGTTCGATCCCACGGCACTCAGCTCCGACGCGGGACTTTCAGAGCTCGCCTCGTCCGACTCGATGTCGAGTGAGGACGCCGTGGCGGAACTCAGCGGTGACGACAGCGAGGCGTTCGGCCTGATCGTCGAGACCACCGACACCGACGCCGCGCAGGCCTTCGTGGACAAGCAGGCGGAGAGTGAAGGTGGCGCGAAGGAAGGCGAGTACGAGGGTTTCTCGTACAAGGTTGCCGCCGATGACGGCTCGACCGTCGGCATCGTTGATGACAACGTGGTCATCGGATCCTCGGAAGAGGAGTTCAAGGCCGCGGTCGACGCCTCCAAGGGCGACAACCTCGCGGACACCGACATGTTCTCGGACCTGTCCGGCCACGCCGCGGACGGCGCCCTGGCGACCATCTACAGCGCCAACGACCCCTACCTCCAGGCGCTGAAGAAGGAAGGCTTCGACCTCGGCGGGCTTTACTCGGCCCTCGGGATCGAGCTCGAAGGCTCAGGCACCGTGGCGAGTCTCGTGCCCGAGGCCAACGAGATCTCGGTCCAGGGCTACTCCAACGCCCAGTCCGACCTGACCAGCGGCGATCCGTCCGCGGTGATCGAGACCTTCCCCTCGAACACGATCTTCGCGACCGGTTCCGGCGACGTCGGACCGAACGCGACCAAGATCATGGATGCCCTGAACAAGGAGGGCATCCCCGGCCTGCTCGAGCCCGGTCAGGTCGACAAGTTCATCAACGAGGCCTCGGGCCAGATCGACATCACGGGAATCGTCGAGTCGCTGGACACCGTCGCCTTCTTCGTCAATGGCAACAGCGAGAAGACGATCGGTGGCGCCCTGGTCGCGACCAGCTCCGACATCAAGCCGATCGAGAGCTCGCTGCGCGGGATCTCCTCGCTGATCGGTCTGGCCGGCGACGCCAGCGTCCAGCCCCTGCCGGGCGGTGTGGCCGGCTTCCGGGTCTTCACCAAGGATCTCCCCGGCCGCCCGATCGTGGTCGGCGTCAAGGGTGACCGGATGGTGATCGGGGTCGGCATGCGGGCCTCGCTGAACGCCCTGACCGGCGGCGGCCAGACCCTCGCCGACAGCGCCGCCTACAAGGCCGCCGACGCGTCGACCCCGGATGACGGACTCGACATGTTCGCCGACCCGGCCAACATCGCGAAGCTGGTCACCAACGCCGGCGGCGGTGACCCGGACGCGAAGCAGATCGCTTCGGTCCTGCGCAAGTTCCAGTACGCGGCGGCCGGCTCCAGCGACAGCGAAGGCAGCTTCGAGTTCAACCTCGGCCTCCAGGAGTAGCGGGAGGAGCCGGAAGGGAACCATGACCGACGGGGTGGGGATGGACCTGATCGAAGTGGCTCGCATCGAGCGGGCCCTCGATCGCCATCCCCGCCTCGCGGATCGCCTCTTCACCGAAGGGGAACTGCGGTACGCAGCCTCGAAGGGAAGACCGGGCCGCCATCTGGCGGCCCGTTTCGCTGCAAAGGAGGCGGTGGTCAAGGCGCTCCGGCTGGGGCCCGGGACCAGGCTGCGCGAGATCGAGGTCGTGGCCGGCGACGAGGAGGATCCGGCGCCCCGGATCCGCCTTTCGGGCCTGGTCCGGAGCGAGGCCGAGGCTCGCGGCCTGGCCGTCCAGGTCAGCCTGACCCACGCTCGGGAGATGGCCGGCGCGGTGGCGATCGCCGAGCCCGCCGCGGGAGAGGACCACTGATGGAGGAGTGGCTCGATCCGGTTTACGACGCGGCCGGGATGGCCGCCGCGGACCGTTGGACGATCGAGCAGGCCGGCGTTCCCTCGCTGGAGCTGATGGAGGCGGCGGGGCGCGGCCTGGCCCGCGCTGCCGCCGACCTGATCGCGGCCAGCCGGTCCGCTGACGGCGCGGCAACAGTGGTCTGCGGCAAGGGCAACAACGGCGGCGACGGGCTGGTCGCGGCCCGGCATCTGGCCGAATCCGGCTTCGAGGTCCGGGTGATCATTTTCGGCGAGCGCGACCAGCTCAGCCCGGACTCTCAGGCCAACCTGGACCGTCTGCCGGAGGGAATCGCCGAGGTGCTCGACGGGCAGCTCTCGTCGTCCTCGCTGCGTGGCGTCGTGATCGACGCGATGCTCGGGACGGGCTTCGAGGGCGAGCCGCGCGAGCCGGTGGCCGGGGCGATCGGGGCGATGAACGAGTCCGGGCTGCGGGTCCTCGCCTGCGACGTTCCGTCCGGGGTCAACGCCTCGACCGGTGAGGCGGCGGAGACCGCGGTGCGGGCGGACCGGACCGTCACCTTCCACCAGCGCAAGCTCGGTCACATCGTCGCCCCCGGCAAGCATCTCTGCGGCCCGGTGGAGGTGGTCCCGATCGGGATCCCGGCGGCGGCGCCACCACCTGAGGCGGGTGGCGCGATCCGGGCCGGCGTGCTGGACCTGCTGCCGCGCCGCCGCGCCGATTCGAACAAGTTCACATCGGGGCGGGTCTCGATCGTCGGCGGCTCACGCGGCCTGACCGGAGCGGTCTGCCTGGCCGGAGAGGCCTCGATTCGGGCCGGCGCCGGGTACGCGACCGCGGCGGTGCCGGGCGGGCTGGAGGACATCTTCGAAACGAAGCTGACCGAGGTGATGACCAAAGGCTTCGGCGGCGGAGCGGACCGGCTGGAGGAGGGGCAGGCGGAAGAGATCCTCCAGCACCTCGGCGGGGCGGCCGCGGTGATCTTGGGGTCGGGAATCGGGAGAGACGCCTCGACCACGGCCTTGACGGCGACCGTCGCGGCCGGCTGCGAGGCTTCGCTGGTTCTCGATGCCGACGCTCTCTCAACCTTCGGGACGGACCTGGGGGCGCTCGCCGAGCGGCGTGCCGCAACCGTGCTCACGCCCCATCCCGGCGAGGCCGGCCGGCTGCTCGGCCGAGACTCGTCCGAGGTCACCGCGCATCGGCTCGATTCGGCTCGGGAGCTGGCTCGCCAGGCGAAGGCGGTGGTGGTTCTGAAGGGCGATGACAGCATCGTCACCGATGGCGACCGGGTGGCCGTGAACACGCTCCCGGCGCCGGCGCTCGCCACCGCCGGGACCGGCGACGTGCTGGCCGGCATCCTCGGCGGCTTCCTCGCCCGCGGCCTGGAGGCCTTTCAAGCGGCCTCGGCGGCGGTCTACGCCCACGCCGCGGCGGGGGAGATCGCCGCGCTCGAGGTGGGCAACCGCGACGGCGTGATCGCCGGCGACGTGATCGGCGCGATCCCGCGGGCAATGATTCCCCCGGCTGGATGAAATAAGCTGCCGCCGATGCCGACCGTCGCCGAAATCATGGACCGCGAGCCTGCCACCGTCTCGCCGGACGATTCGATCCAGGATGTGATCGATGTCCTGCAGACCAATGACCTGCCCGGCGTGCCGGTCGTCGACGAGACCCGCAAGGTCGTCGGCATCATCACCGATTCCGACCTCGTGATCTCGAACGAGGATTCCGACTTTCACCTGCCGCACTACGTGAACATCATGGGCGGCATCGTCTTTCTCGAGTCGACCAAGCACTGGGAGGAGCGGGCCAAGAAGGCCTTCGCCGCCACGGCGGCCGACATGATGACCGCGGACCCGATCACGGTCGGGCCCGATGAGCCGGCCGAGCATGCCGGCCGCCTGATTTCCGAGCGGAAGCACAACCGCCTGCCGGTAGTCGATGACGAGGGCCGACTGGTCGGCGTAGTCACCCGGGTCGATGTTCTGGCCGCCCTCACCGGCGCCTGATGTACGAGCGGGCAGAGGCCCGGATCAATCTGGCCAACCTGCGGCACAACTGCCGCGAGTTGAAGTCCCGCCTGGGTGAAGGGACCGAGCTCTGTCCGGTCCTGAAGGCCGACGCCTACGGCCACGGCGCGCTTCATTGCGTGGCCGCGGTGGCTGAGTCCGGGGCCGACCGGATCGCCTTCGCCACTGCCTCCGAGGCGGTGCTGGCCCGCAGCGTGGTGCCGGAGATACCCCTGCTGGTGGTTGGCGCCCTCGCTCCCGGGGAGATCGAGATGGCGATCTCAGCCGGGGCTGATGTGGCCGCATGGGAGCCGGGTTTCATCGCTTCCCTGGCCGATCAGGCGGCCGCCGCGGGCCTGGTGGTCGGAGTCCACGTGAAGTACGACACCGGCATGGGCCGGCTCGGCACGACCGATCCGGAAATGGCTCTGGAGCTGGCCCGCACCGCCGACTCCCACCCGAACCTGAGGCTCGAGGCGATCTGGACCCATTTCGCCACCGCCGACGAGCCGGACACGAGCTTTCGCGACCTGCAGCGGGACCGCCTGGCCGAGCTCGGTGAACGAGCCCGACGCGAGTTCCCCGCGGTGAAGCTGCACGCCGCCAACAGCGCCGCCCTGATCGCCGACCCTTCCTGCCACTTCGACATGGTCCGGCCCGGAGTCGCGATCTACGGGCTCGATCCCTTCGGCAACGATCCCGCCGACCACAACTTGAAGCCGGTGCTCTCGTTCCACTCATGGGTCGCCTCGGTCAAGGATTTCGAACCCGGCATGACGGCCGGATACGGACGGACCTGGACGGCCGATCGCCCCACCCGCGTGGCGGCGATCCCGGTCGGTTACGGCGACGGCGTGCGGCGCGGTCTCTCGAACAAGGGCGAGGTGCTGATCGGCGGCCGGCGCCACCCGATCTCGGGCACCGTCTCGATGGACAACATCACGGTCGATGTCGGCCCCGGTTCGACGGTCAGGGTCGGTGACGAGGTCACCCTGATCGGCTGTCAGGGGGAAGCGAGGATCCTCGCCGAGGAGGTCGCGGTGCCGCTCGGGACCATCAACTACGAGGTGACCTGCGGGATCTCGCCCCGGGTGCCTCGCGTGGGCCAGGGCTGAGCTTGACCGGCGGCGTTCCCGGCCTGGAGGAGCTCGGCCGCCGGGCGATGCTGGCCCCGCGGGTGGACGAGGTCCGCGCGGCGCTGGCCAGCACCCCGGCCTGGCTGGTCGGCGGCGCGGTTCGGGACATCGCCCTCGGCCGGGAGGTGAGCGACCTCGATATCGCGGTTTCGGGCTCGCCGGAGGCACCGGCCCGGGCGATCGCCGCCGCGCTTCGCGGGGTCGCCTTCGAGCTTTCGGACGAGTTCCCGGCCTGGCGGGTCAAGGACAGGGGCGATGCCTGGCAGGTCGATGTGGCCGAGCTCAGAGCGGAAACGATCGAGGCCGACCTGGCACTCCGGGATTTCACGGTCGGCGCCGTCGCGGTCTCGCTGGAGGGGGGAGAGGCACTCGATCCATTAGGTGGCCTGCCGGACCTCGCGTCCGGCCTGATCCGAGCCTGCGGCCCGACCTCGTTCAGCGATGATCCCCTCCGGCTCATGCGGGCGGCGCGGCTGGTCGCCCAGTTCGGCTGGGAGATCGACGAGGGGACCGTCCGCTTGGCCCGCGAGGAATCCCCGCGGGCCGGTGATCCGGCCGGCGAGCGGATCCTGGCCGAGTTGATGCTGCTGATCGGTGCCCGGGATCCGCTGGCCGGCCTCGCCGTGATGGACCGGATCGGGCTCTTCGACTGGCTCCTGCCCGAGATCGGCGATCTCCACGGGGTGATCCAGGGCCCGAACCACCACCTCGACGTCTACGGGCACACGATGGAAGTGGTCGAGGGGATCCTGCGAATCGAGTCCGACCTCGAGCGCTTCACCGGCGAGCGGGCCGCCGAGGTCTCGGACTATCTGGCGAGGCCGCTCGCCGACGGGGGCACCCGCGGGGCCGCGCTCCGGCTCGGGGCGCTCTTCCACGATTGCGCCAAGCCGCAGACCCGCAGCGAGGAGGGCGGTTTCGTCTCCTTCCGCGGGCACGATCAGCTCGGGGCGACGCGGATCGAGGAGCGGTTTCGCGAGCTCCGCGCGAGCCGCCGGCTGATCTCCTACCTGGGCGACCTGACCCGTCATCACCTGATCCTCGGCTTCATGGTCGCCTCCCGACCGCTGGACCGACGCCAGATATTCGCCTATCTGGACCGGACCGACCCGGTTTCGATCGATGTGACATTGCTCACGGTCGCGGACCGCCTGGCCGCCCGCGGCACCGCTTCCATCGCCAGCGGGGAGATGGTCGCCGGCCACCTCGAGCTGGCTCAGGAGATGGTCGGCCACGCTCTCGACTGGGATCAGGACGGACCGCCAGCACAGTTCCTGCCCGGAAACGAGCTGGCCGCGAAACTGGGGATCGAGCCCGGGCCGAAGCTCGGCGAAGTGATCGCCGAACTGGCCGCGGCACGCTACGCCGGTGAGATCGTTGATGCAAACGAAGCTGTAGAACACGCCCGTCGCTTCCTCGAAACCGGGTGAGTAGTAGCCTCATCTCCGCATGGCTAAAGAAGAAAAGATCGAGATGGAGGGGGAGATCACCGAAGCCCTCCCGAATACGATGTTCCGGGTCAAGCTGGACAACGACCACGAAGTCCTTGGGCACATCTCAGGCAAGATGCGGCGCCACTACATCCGCATCCTGCCCGGAGACCGGGTCAAGATCGAGCTTTCCCCGTACGACCTGACCCGAGGTCGAATCACCTACCGGTACAAGTAACCGACGTACGCGTCGGGGTCCGGCCGGGCCCCGGAGCGCAACATTGAGGCACCCGACCGTGTTCCAACATTCGATGCTTCGCTCCCCCCTCACCACCGACGGCCCCCGGGCCGCCCGGATTCTGACGCCCCTGATCTGCCTGCTCGCCCTTGCCATCGGCTTTTTCGCGGTCGACCACCAGGCGCAGGCGAAGTCGGCCCAGCGGATCGAGCTCGGGGTCAAGAACCTCGACAGCTTCAAGCCGAACTGCGGCCGTGACTTCTCCCGCGACTGCACAGTCGAAGGCAAGATCACCGCCTTCCAATCGCTCTCGGCCAAGTATCCGGGGCGTAACTTCGTGGTGCCGTTCAACGGCAGGCTGGTCGCCTGGTCGATCTCGCTGTCTAACCCCACGCGGAAGCTGATCGAGTACGAAGGCAACGAGTATGACGCGCAACTCCCCGCGTTCAACGCGATCTTCGGGCCTCCGGCTCAGGCGGGCATCGCGATCCTCCGTCAGGTCGAGAAAAAGAAGAAGGGCGGCCCGCGCTACAAGCTGGTGCGGCGCAGCCCGGTTCAGATCCTCAACCCTTACTTCGGGACCCGCGTCACCTTCGCCCTGGAGACGCCGCTCAACGTCTACAAGGACAACATCGTCGCCCTGGTCATCCCGACCTGGGCGCCGGCGCTCTGGAAACCGCGGTCCTGCAACGCCACGGAGGCGGGAACCCTCGATCCCGGGCGCTGCGAACAGACCGAGAAGAGCTACACCTGGAGGGCCAGCCGCGTTCCGCGCGAGAATTACCACACCGAGAACGTGGATTGCGCGCTGTGGAACAGTCCTGACCCGAATGAGCAGCTCGAGAAGACCGCTCCCCAGACCAAGGTCAACTCGGTCCGCAGGTACGGCTGCTACTACGGCGGCAACGTGCTGCTGTACTCGGCCCTGATCGTCGGCCGCTGATCCCTTCCGGGAAGGATTTCCCGGCGATTCGCTTGGCTTGACCTTCCGCAACGAGTGCGTAGCCTCGGTGTTGCTTTCTATATGGCCGAATCAAGTTCACACTGGGCTGTGAGCAGCCCGGCCTTCCGTGCCGGCGTGCTCTTCGCAGCCATTCTGGGTCTCTGCGCCTGGGTCTCGCTCAGCGGCTATGCCGACGAGGCCGAGGGGAAAAGCGGCCGTCGGGTCGTGCTCGGCGCGACGACGAACAAGGTCACCCCGAACTGCGGGACCCGGGCGGTCGGCCGGGACTGCCGGGCCGAAGGCAAGGTCACCGGCTTCCAGGTCTTCCAGAAGGGCGCCAAGGGCCGGAGCTTCGTGGTCCCGTACCGCAAGGGCAAGGTCGTCGCCTGGTCGATCCAGCTGTCCAACCCGATCCGTAAGGGAAGCGATCGTTACGGGCCGGCCCAGATGCCGTACTTCAACAAGCTCTTCGGCACTCCCTCGAAGGCCCGGATCTCGATCCTCAGACCGGTCAAGGGCGGTCCGAAGTACCCGCCGCGTTACCGGCTGATCCGCGCCAGCGGAACCCAGGTCCTGAACCGCTACTTCGGCACCGAGGTCAAGTTCGCGATCAAGCCGCTGAACGTGATCCGCGGTGACATCGTGGCCCTCACGATCCCGACCTGGGCGCCGGCCTTCTGGGTGCCCCGGGCCTGCAACGGCACCGTCAGCGGCGATTACCTGGTGCCGGACCGCTGCGCCCGGGCCCAGAAGTACAACACCTGGCGGGGCAGTCGCGGGCCCGGACAGTGCGGGATCGGCACCGACGCCTACGATCGCCCCAACGAGGCCCTCGAGAAGTCACACCCGCAGCAAAAGGTCAACTCGATCAAGCGCTACGCCTGCTACTACGACGCCGGGCGCCTCCTTTACAAGGCGACTGTCGTCGCCCGATAAGGAAGGCGGGGTGAGTCCTGCTACGAGGTGTGGGGAACCGACTTCCTTATTGGATCGGGAGCCCGCAGAACTCGCAGGTGTCGAGGTCGCGGGGGGTGAGCTGCTCGCAGCGGCGGCAGACGCGGAGGTTCACCGGGGTGCGGGGGAGGGCCGAGCCCTCGCCGCTGTTCGGCAGCACAGCGGCGACCGGTTCAAGTTCCTCGCCGGTCTCGGCGTCCCGGTAGACGACGCCTTCGCGGACGGGAGCGATTGCTTCGCGGCCGGAGGCGGCGGCTCGCAGACGGTAGATCGGATCGTTGGTGGCGCTTTCAGTCGTCATCAGCGTGGAGAATAGCCAACCAATGAAGATCCTCATCTTTCACGGGTACCTGCTGCGCGGAACCGGGAGCAACATCTATAACGCCAACCTCGCCCGGGCTCTGGCCGGGCTCGGCCACGAGGTCCACTTGCTCTGCCAGGAGCGCGAGGCCGAAAGCCTCGAGTGGGTGAACGCGGTTGGAACCTGGCCGGAGGCCGGGGGAGAGGGAATCGGACCGGTGGCGATCGAGGCACTGAGGTCGGCGACCGGGGCGGGGTCGGTCACGGTCTACCGACCGCCGATCGGCAGTCTGCTGCCGGTCTACGTCGAGGATCCTTACGAGGGTTTCGAGGCACGGGCCTTTCCGCGGCTGACCGACGCCGAGATCGAGCATTACGTCGGGGTCAACGTCGCCGCGGTGCGCGCAGTGGAGGCGCTGACCGGAGGCGTGGACGCGGCGCTGGCCAACCATCTGATCATGGGTCCGGTCGTCCTGGCCCGGGCGGGGATCCGGCCGTACGCGGTGAAGAACCACGGCTCGGACCTCGAGTACACGATCAAGCCGCACCCTCGTTTCGTGCCCTGGGCGGCCGAGGGGCTCGAACCGGCCGCGGCCGTCCTGGTCGGTTCGCACCACACCGCCGCCTCGATGTGGGGAGCGATTCCCGGTGTGGGCCTCGAGCACAAGACCGGATTCGGCCCACCCGGGGTCGACACCGAGGCGTTCGCTCCGGTCGCCGCGGGGGAGAAGCCGGCCCGGATCGCCGCCCTGCGCGAGCGGATCGCCGGCGAGCCGCCTTCGGGGACCTTCGGCCGCGACGTCGAGGAGGCGGGCTCCGCCCTGGCCCGGTTTGAAGCGGCGACCGGCCCGCGGGTGATCTTCGTCGGGAAGCTGATCGTTTCCAAGGGGGTTGACCTGCTGGTCGCCGCCTGGCCCTTGATCCACCGACAGAACCCGAACGCGGAGCTGATGCTGGTCGGGTTCGGCGCCTACGAGATGGGTCTCCGCGCGCTGGTCACCGCGGTCACCGACGGTGATCTTCGGTCGGCGCGTGAGATCGCCGCGGTCGGCCGGGCCCTGGAGGGCGGGGACGAGGCGCCGCTCGCCTATCTGTCCGCGTTCTTCGCGGACCCTCCGGTCGGCTACGACGAGGCGGGGGTCGCGGCCGCCGGCTCGATCTCCTTCGCTGGCCGGCTCGAACACGATGAAGTCGCCCGCGCGGTGCCGGCCGCCGACGCGATGGTCGTGCCCTCCACATTTCCCGAGGCGTTCGGCATGGTCGCGGCCGAGGCGGCGGCCTCGGGGGTGCTTCCGGTCTGCGCCGAACACTCCGGTCTGGCCGAAGTCACCGCGACCCTGACGGAAGAGGTGCCGGCGGTAAAACCGATGATCGGGCTGCCGCTCGGCCCCGGTGCGGTGGCCGAGTTGGCCGGCCGGGTCAACCGGTGGTTGGCTCTGGAACCCGCGGAACGAGAGCGGATCGGTCGAAACATTGCCGAGTCGGCGGATAGGAATTGGAGTTGGGAGGGGGTTGCGAGAGACGTGATTTCCGCATCAGCAGGCCAAGTCCGGAGGGTCTCCGCAACGTGAGAGAGGGGCAGAATCCTTTCGTCTGCGGCTTCAATAGAATGGCGGGCGCCTCATGACTCGTCTCCCGATTTTGAAAATGGTGCTGGCCGTAATCGTGCTCGGCGCGGTCCAGTCAATTGTCCTGCTCCAGTTCAACTGGTTCGGCGAAGCGGCTTCGACCGCGGCCGGTCCGATCGACACGCTGATGGACGTCACGATCGTGATTTCCTCCTTCATGTTCGCGATCGTCTGCGTCGCTCTCGGCTACGCCCTGATCAAGTGGCGGGCCAAACCGGGCGACGAGGGCGACGGCCTTCCGATCCACGGCAACACCCGGCTGGAGATCATCTGGACGCTGATCCCGGTGGTCATCGTGCTCGGGCTGGCCGGCTACTCGTGGGCCGTGCTGGACGACATCGAACAGACCGATGCCGACGCGATCCACATCAACGCCTACGCGCAGCAGTTCACGTGGACCTTCGGCTACCCGGATGATGGCAACAAGTGGACCGAAGGCGAGTTCCACGTGCCGGTCGATCAGCAGGTGGTCTTCGACCTCCAGGCCCAGGACGTGCTCCACTCGTTCTGGGTGCCGGAATGGCGGATCAAGAAGGATGCGGTGCCAGGCCTTTCAACCGACGTGGTGGTCACGCCCGACAAGGAGGGCACCTACCAGCTGGTCTGTGCCGAGCTCTGCGGCATCGGTCACACGACCATGCGCGCGATCGTCGTGGTCGAGTCCCGGGAAAAGTACGAGGCGTGGCTGAAGAAACAGTCCGCCACCGTTCCCGAGAGCCTGCTCCTGACCAAGGATCAGTACCTTGAGAAGGACAAGCAACAGCAGGAAGAGTCCGGGGGAATCGAAGGCAGCGGGGTCGTCGAGACCAACAACCCCGAGGAACTAGGCAACTGATGGCTTCGGCCACGGTGATGATGGAGGTCAGGTAATGGCAGCGGCAATCAGGCAACCGGGTTGGTATCGCGGCGCGATCGGCGCCCTGATCGGCGCTGCGTTCGGCTTCGGACTCGTCGTCGCCCTGCGTGCGATTTCCGGCCTCGATGTCTTCCAGACCGAGCAGACCGGCTACCCCCATGTGATCGTCCCGCTGATCACCGCACCGTTCGGCTTCCTGATCGGCTTCGGCGCCTTCGACTACTGGTTCCGCTGGGCGGCCGGCAAGCCGACGGTTCCCGAAGATCACTCCGGTCACGGCGCCACCAACTGGAAGGACTACTTCAAGTTCAACACCGATCACAAGGTGATCGGCACCCAGTACGTCGTCACCACCCTCTTCTTCTTCCTGATCGGCGGCTTGCTTGCCCTTCTGATGCGGGCCGAGCTGGCCCAGCCCGGCGAGCAGATCGTCGCGGCCAACACCTTCAACGGCCTCTTCTCGACCCACGCCGTGGTGATGATTTTCCTCTTCATCATCCCGGTCTTCGCCGGGCTGGCGAACTACGTCCTGCCGCTAATGATCGGCGCGCCGGACATGGCCTTCCCGCGCCTCAACGCGCTCAGCTTCTGGCTGCTGCCGATCGCCGGGGTCATCTTCCTGGCCAGCTTCCTCGCTCCGGGCGGTTCGTTCGACGCGGGCTGGACCGGGTACGCGCCACTCTCGACCGGGGCGCCGTTAGGCCAGTCCTTCTTCAACCTCGGCGTCCAGTTCGCCGGTGCGTCTTCGATCGCGACCGCGCTGAACTTCCTGGTCACGATCATCACCATGCGCGCCCCCGGCATGAACCTGTGGCGGATGCCGCTGCTGGTCTGGGCCAACCTCTCGACCTCGCTGCTGATCGTCGGCGCGACCCCGTTCATCGCCGGCGCTCAGTTCATGGTCTTCTTCGACCGGATCCTCGGGATGAACTTCTTCAACTTCCTCGAGGGCGGCGACGTGATCGCCTACCAGCACATCTTCTGGTTCTATTCGCACCCTGCCGTCTACATCATGATGCTGCCCGGGTTCGGGATCGTCTCCGAGATCATCTCGACCCATGCGCGCAAGCCGGTCTTCGGTTACCGCCTGATGGCCTTGGCCCTGATCGGGATCGTGGTGCTCTCGTACTCGGTCTGGGCGCACCACATGTTCGTCGCCGGCATGTTCAGCTGGCTGCGGGTGCCGATCATGATCACGACCATGCTGATCGCGGTGCCGACCGGGATCAAGGTCTTCTCCTGGCTGGGCACGCTGTTCTACGGCAAGATCCACACGTACTCGACGGCGATGCTCTTCTGCCTCGCCTTCATCGTCACGTTCACGATCGGCGGCATCTCGGGCGTGATGCTCGGCATGATCCCGATCGACATCCACGTGTCGGATACCTACTTCGTGGTCGCCCACATCCACTTCGTGCTCTTCGGCGGCTCGGTCTTCACGATCTTCGCCGGGGTCTACCACTGGTTCCCGAAGATGACCGGGCGCATGTACGACGAGCGACTCGGCCGCATCCACTTCTGGCTGACCCTGGCCGGAACCTGGATGACCTTCGCTCCCATGCACTGGATCGGCATGGACGGCATGCCCCGCCGGGTCGCCGACTACGCCAGCCAGTACGGTGAGTGGAACCTTTTGATCTCGGTCTCTGCCTTCCTGCTCGGTGCCGTCCAGCTGGTCTTCCTTTACAACATGATCGTCAGCTGGCGCTTCGGCCCCAAGGCGGGCGACAACCCCTGGCGGGCCAACACGATCGAGTGGCAGGTCTCCTCGCCGCCGCCGGTCTTCAACTTCGATGAGATCCCGCGGGTCGTCGGCGGCCCGTACGAGTACGGCACCCCGGGCGCCCGTCACGTCATCATGGGCGGCGAGGGTGAAGGCTCCGAAGTCCCGGCGACCGAGCCGAGCACGGTGGCAACACCCTCATGAGCAGGCCTCTTGTCATCTTCCTGAACGAGGTTGCCGGTGGGCGCAAGCTGATCGAAGCGGCCCGCGAGAAGGCCGCAGACGCTTCCTACGTGGTGGTTGCCGCGCCTCAGAATCAGCCTTCGGTCGGGCAGCTCTTCGACCCCGAGGAGCGGGCGGAAGCGGCCCGTGCCCGGGTCGACGTGACGCTGGCGGTGCTGGACGAGTTCGGTGTCGAGGCGATCGGCCAGGTGCTGGACCCCGAGTACGATCTCGCGCTCGGTGACGCGATCCGCAGTCACCGTCCCGGCGAGGTGCTGCTTTCCTGCACTTACGACTTCCGGTTTGGCCTGACCCGTCGTGATCTGCTGTCATGGGCCGAGTTGACCTTCGGCGAGGTCACGAACATCACCCACATCCCGGTCCGGATCGAGGACGACTCGATCTCGATGAACGTGACCCACACCCTCGTGGTGGCCAACCGCACGCTGACCAGCCCGGATCTCCAGGAGCGTCTGCTCGATCGTTCCGGTTCCCGCCCGCACCGCTACACGATCATCGCCCCGGCCGCCGATGACGTCTCCGAGGCGACGGTCGCCCGTAACCTCGCCGCTTTGATGGCGAAGCTCTACGAGGCCGACATCGACGTGACCGGTCAGCCGATGAGTCCGGATCCCTTTGATGCAGTGCGTAACGCGATTGAGCACTACCGGGTCGATGAGATCCTGATCTCCACCCTGAGCGGGGAGGAGTCACACTGGCTGAAGGAGGATCTGGTCGGACGGGTGCGCGAGATCACCGACAAGCCGGTCTCCCATCACGAGGCCGGCCGTCCGCCGGAGGCCGTCGCCGCGGTCGTCGCCGAAGGCGAAGCGCCGGCAGCCGAAGATTCAACCGCTGAAAAGAGCGAGGCATAGAGATGGAAAGCGCAAGCATCGCTGCCCACGGTCACGTCGACGACCACCATCACGGCCCGCCCGAAGCGCATCAGAGTGCCCGGATCGATCGCACCGTTCTCGGGATCCTGCTTTTCATCCTTTCCGAGATCATGCTGTTCGGCGCCTTCTTCGCCGCGTACTTCTTCCTCCGCGTGGTCGCCGACCCGGCCTCCTGGCCGCCGGAGGGCATCGAGCTCCCGGTCCTGATCGCCGGCATCAACACCGCCGTGCTGATCTCGTCCTCGTTCACCGTCCATTACGCGCTCGAGGCAATCAAGCACAACAACCATCGCGGTCTCAAACTCGGGCTGAGCGCGACCTGGCTGCTCGGCGCGACCTTCCTCTTCATCCAGATCAACGAGTACATCCACATCGGCTTCACGCCGCGTGACGGTGCCTTCGGTTCGATCTTCTTCAGCCTCACCGGTCTGCACGGCGCCCACGTCTTCGTCGGTATGCTGCTGCTGACCTTCGCCAACATCCGCGCCTATCGCGGCCACTTCGGCCCGGAGCAGAAGGACCACCTCGGCGTCGAGGTGCCAGGCATCTACTGGCACTTCGTCGACATCATGTGGATCATCGTGTTCCTCGCCGTCTACATCATCTGAGCTGGCGATGACGAAGCCAGAACCGGAGGAGTCTCCCGTTCCGGCCCGTGGTGAGAGGTTCGGCCTGAACCTCGGCAATCCGATCGAGTCCGAGGGCGCCGCTTTCAGCTGGCTGATCGTGGTGATCATCGCGGCGGTCTCGGTTGGTCTGGTCGGCAAGCTGATCTCGCCCCTGGCCGCGGTGATCTGGGTGATCATCCTGCTCGGGATCGTCAGCGTCCCGATCTTCCGGGGCATCAAGCATCAGCTCGGCAGTCCTGACGACGACGAGTAGCCGCGCCGCCGCGCGCTCGGGCGACGGGGACGAGAGCGGACTTTTCAGACCTATTCGCTGAAAAGTCCGCCGTCGAGGATCGCGCATTCGCGAAAGGGCTTGACAGAGCCGTACCAGTCTGTAGGATGAACGAATTGTTGAACAATTCCTCCAACATGGGAGTAGGTACGTGATGTCAGTGATTCAGCGAATCTCAACCAGAAAGTCGGTGGCGGCGGCAGCCGCAGCGGCTCTGGTTTTCGCGCTGGTGATGCTGATTGCAAGGGGTGACTCGTCCAAGGCTGAACCGCCGACGAAGGCCACCAGTGTGATCATCCTCAGCGGCGACGGCATGGGGATCCAGCAGCGAACCGCGATCCAGTATGCCCTTTACGGTCTGAAGAAGCGGCAGCCGATGGACGCCCTTCCCTACACCGGTTTCCTCGACACGATCTCGGCCGGCCCGATCACCGTGACCGACTCGTCGGCGGGCGCGACCGCCTGGTCGATCGGCAAGAAGACCATCAACGGCTACACGGGCCTCCCCCGGAACAAGAAGCGGATTCCGACGCTGCTCGACCTCGCCAAGGAGCAGGGCAAGACGACGGCGCTGATCAACGACCATGACGTCACCAACGCGACCCTGGCCGCCTTCGGCGGACCGGTCCTGAACCGTGACAACAAGTCGCTGATCGCCTCGAAGGAGATCCACAACGGCAAGGTGGACATCCTGATGGGCGGCAACGAGGCCTACTGGTACCCGCCTGGCAACGAGGGCAAGATCCCGAACACCCAGCCGGAGGAAGACGCCAGCGAAGGGACCAAGGGGAACCTGGTCAAGAAGGCCAAGGGACTGGGCTACCAGTACGCGTACAACCGGAAGACGGTCGCCGGCCTGACCGGCCCCAAGGTGCTGGCCCTGGTCCAGGACAGCGCCAAGCGGAAGTGGGAAGACGAGAAGGGCTACAAGTACAAGAAGGATCCGTACTACGTCCCGATGGTGGATCTGGTCAAGAAGGCCCTCGACATCGCCGATGACAACCCGAACGGGTTCTTCTTCGCGATGGAGAGCGATGACATGGACTCGGCCGGGCACGAGCATGACGTCCGGAACATCATCCAGTCGGGCCGGACCATGAATCAGGTCGTGAAGGCGATCCAGGAGTACCGGGAGACCAACCCGAACGTCTTGCTGATCGTGCTCGCCGACCACGAGACCGGCGGCATGACGATCGAGCCGATGGGCGAGACCAACACCAACTCGGACGGCGACGACCCGATCCCGTACTGGGGCAAGAAGGCGCTGAACAACGCCGGTCCCAAGGGCCAGGTCCCGATCCGCAGCGGCCCGGTCACGATCAAGGGCACGCACCGCAAGTTCAAGGTCGACTGGACCACCCCGGAGCACACCGGCGGCATGGTGCCGGTGACCGCGGTCGGCCCGCTGGCCGAAGAATTGGTTGGCGTTCACCCCAATACCTGGGTGCACAACGTCGCCAAACGCGCACTCCTTGGTCAGGAGTAGCCGGTAAGCGAAGCGCGTGAGGAAAGGGCCCGGGCTTGCCCGGGCCCTTCCTTTTTGCCACCGGAGACCCGGCGGCAGAGCGAAAAGGAGCATCTAGACTCAAATGCATGAGAGAGAGGAAATGACCCTGGCATTGGACCCTGAACATGGAGATGGCCTGTTGCCCCCGCCGCCGGGCGAGATCCCGGGACCGAAGAGCGCGGCCGAGCTGGCCCGCCTGCGGGAGCTCATCTACCCGGGCACCGCGATCCACCTGGCCCCTCTGGTGATCGGCTCGAAGCGAGGCTTCCTGGTCGATGATCTGGACGGCAACACGTTCGTCGACCTGGTCTCCTCCTCGGCCTCGGTGCCGCTCGGGGCCGGTCGCGACGATCTGATCGACCCGCTGGTCGAGGCGATGCGCCGGATCGGCAACGAGGACAGCCACGGCGTCGCCTCCGACCTGATGCGGCCGCTCGCGGAGAAGCTGCTGGCGCTCACGCCGGCTTCACTGACCCGGGTGGACCTCGGCCTGAACGGGACCGAGGTGGTCGAGACCGCGGTGAAGATGATGCGGCGGGCGACTGGTCGCCCGATGGTCCTGGGCTTCCTCGGCGGCTACCACGGGGAGACCTCGATGACCGCCGTGCTGGGAGCGGAGGAGACGGAGATCAGCAAGGGCATCCGGCCGATGTCCTCCGGCTTCTTCCATGCCCCGTACCCGAACCCGTACCGCAGCCCCTTCGCTCCGCCGCGGGCGGGCGGCAGCGGGGATTCGACGGTCGACTTCATCCGCGACCACCTGCTCTTTCACGCGGTCGACCCGGAGGAAGTGGCCGGCGTGCTGATCGAGCCGATCCTCGGCTCCGGTGGCTGCGTCGCTCCCACGCAGGAGTTCTGGCACGCGCTTACCGCGCTCTGCGAGGAGTACGGGTGGATGCTCGCCGTGGACGAGGTGAAGACCGGTTTCGGCCGTTCGGGTGAGATGTTCGCGGTCGAGAAATGGGGGATCCAGCCCGACCTGATGTGCCTGGGCAAGGCGATGGGCGGTGGCGTCGCCCCGATCGGGGCGGTGCTCGGCAGCGAGCGGGCAATGGGCGGCTACGACGACGTGCCGACCGGGTCGACCTGGTCCTGGCTGCCCTGGGCCTGCGCTGCCTCGCTGGCCACGATCGAAGCCTTTGAGCGGGAACCGATCCTCGAGAACGTCCGGGCGCTGGAAGCGGTGGGCCGGGAGAAGCTCGGCGAGATCATGGCGAAGTACCCTCAGATCGGCGACGCCCGGGCGTTCGGCGGCTTCCAGGCGCTGGAGTTCGTCCGTGACCGCGAGAGCCGGGAGCGCGACTCCGAGCTGCAGCACCTGGCTGGCGCCAAGGCCGCCGCGCTCGGCATCCTCACCGACTCGAGCTCGACCTCGCTCAACATCCAGCCCTCGCTTTCGATGCCGCCCGAGGCCTTCGCCGCGGCGCTCGAGCGGATCGATGCGGCGGTCGGCCAGGCCGTGACCGAACTGGGTCGATGACCGCCGCCGAGAAGCTGACCGCCGAACTGGGGGCGGAGCTGGACGAGATGTCGGCCAAGGGAACCCTGAAGGACCTCCGGGTCTACGAATCACCGCAGGGTCCGGAGGTAAGGCTCCGGGGCCTGGGCGAGGTGATCGTCCTCTCCTCGAACGACTATCTCGGCATGGCCGACAACCCGGCGGTGATCGAGGCCGGGGTGCAGGCGCTGAAGAAGTACGGCGCGGGCACCGCCTCGGTCCGTTTCATCTGCGGCCTGTTCGAGCCCCATCTGGAGCTCGAACGGGATCTCGCCGACTTCCTCGGGACCGGTTCCTCGCTGACCTACGTTTCCTGCTGGACCGCCAACCACGCGATCCTCGATGCGCTCAGCGACCGTGAAACCCACATCTTCTCCGACGAGCTGAACCACGCCTCGATCATCGACGCGATGAAACTGGCCCGGCCCGGCGGCAAGAGCATCTACCCGCATTCCGACGTGGAGGCGCTCGAGACCGCCCTGCAGGAGCACGCGGAAGTGAAGCGCAAGCTGGTCGTCACCGACGGCGTCTTCAGCATGGAGGGTGACCTGGCGCCGCTGCCGCGCCTGGTCGAGCTCTGCGCCGAGCATGAGGCCGTGCTGATCGTCGACGACTCCCACGGGCTCGGCGTGATGGGCGAGACCGGCCGCGGCACCGCCGAGCATTTCGGCCTGCACGGCAAGGTGGACATCACCACCGGCACCCTCGGCAAGGCGCTCGGCGGGGCCGCCGGCGGCTTCGTCGCCGGCTCGGAGGAACTCTGCCGGGTGCTGGAGCAACGCTCACGGCCGCAGCTCTTCTCCAACGGCCTTCCCCCGACCGTCGCGGCCAGCGCCCGCCAGGCCTTGATCGAGCTTCGCGACGATCCCGGCCTGGTCGGCAAGCTCCGGGAGAACACCGCGACCTACCGCGGTCTGCTCACCGAGGCCGGTCTCGAACCGATTCCCGGCGAGAGCGCGATCGTCCCGGTTCTGGTCGGCGAGACCGCCCGGGCGATCGAGATCTCGCGCGCGATGCTGGAAGACGGCGTCTTCGTGACCGGCTTCGGCTACCCGGTCGTGCCGGAAGGGACGGCCCGGATCAGGTCACAGATCTCGGCGGTCATGGAGCAATCGCAGCTGGAGCGCGCGGTAGCGGTGATGAAGACCGCTTCAGTCGCGCTGCGTGGATAATGGCGAGGCAGGGTATGTACACGACAAATGTCTCTCCACGCAACGCGGTCTACCGCGATCCTCTTCGCGGCAGCAGCTGCGTTCGCCTTGATCATCGCCTTCGGCAGTTCCGCGTCGGCTGAGCCCGAAAGTGACTCGACCGTAACCGAGGACGTGACCTTCACCTATTCCGGGGAGCAGCAGAATTTCTATCCGCCAGATGGCCTCAATGCGATCGACGTGGTGGCGACCGGCGGCAACGGAGCGGACAAAGGGTTGATCCAAGGCGGGCTTCCGGCCACGGCCTCCGGCCGGCTCGAAGTCGGCTCCTTCGAAACTCTCTATCTGATGGTCGGGGGCAACGGCGGAGACGGGCTCGGTATGGAATACGTCGGCGGCTTCAACGGCGGCGGCAGTGGTGGCTACATTGCGTCTACTTATGCCTTCGGGGCGGGCGGTGGCGGCGCCACGGACATCCGGACCGTCAGACCATCATCTCCGGGCACCAGCGAGTCGCGGCTGGTCGTGGCGGCCGGTGGCGGTGGAGCCGGTTCGACCGCAAACGGATCCAGCGATGTCGCCAGGACCGGCGGTGTCGGCGGTGACGCCGGCGCGAACGGCGCCCGGGCGGAGTCGGCGGGGCCGAATAACTCAGTTGGCTCCGGCGGCTTCGGCGGCAAGGCCGGAACCGACACCGGCGGCGGGGCCGGCGGTGATCCGGCCGGGTATGGCTACGCCGTAGCGAGCTACCACGGGACGGTCGGAAATCCCGGCGGCCTGGCTCAGGGTGGTGCCGGCGGGCCAGGACCGATCAACTACCCGCCCGGCGGCGGTGGCGGCGGGGGTGGCGGCCTGTACGGAGGTGGCGGCGGGGCCGGCGGCGGATATATAGGCGGCCTCATGGTCCCGATCTCCACCGGTGGCGGGGGAGGCGGCGGCGGCTCCTCGTATTTACCCGGCGGTACGGTGGCGGTGGCGGCAGATCCGGCAACTCCCTCGATCCGGATCCAGTACACCATCCCCGGAACCGAGATCACTTCCGGGCCGGCCGAAGTCACCGATGCACAACAGGTCGAGTTCGAGTTCGAATCGACCGAGACCGGTTCAACCTTCGAGTGCAAGCTCGACGAGGGCAACTACGAAGCTTGCACCTCTCCGGTGGCCTGGCCGGATCCGTCCGAAGGCGACCACATCTTCAGCGTGCGCGCGGTCAACGGGATGGGGAACTTCGATCCTTCACCGGCGACCTGGAGTTTCCGCATCGATCGCAGCGGCCCGACCGGACCCACCGGACCGACAAGTCCGACCGGACCGACGAGCCCGACGGGACCGACCGGACCGACGAGCCCAACGGGGCCCACCGGGCCGAGCGGGGCAAGTCCCCGCTTGACCATCAAGTCGGTCAAGCTGAACCGCAAGAAGGGCTTCGCCCGGCTCGCGGTCAGGGTCAACCAGGCCGGGACCGTCTCCCTGGTGAGGAAGAAGTCGCTGCGGCCGCAGAAAAAGAAGAAGGTCGGCGCGGCGAAAACGGTCCGGCTGCGGGTTGCGGCCCGGGGTCGGACACTGAAGAAGCTGCGCCGGAAGGGGAAGCTCAAGGTCGTTGCGAAGGTGCGCTTCAAGCCCTCCGAGGGCAAGGCCCGGACCAAGTCCAGAAAACTCACCCTCAGGATCAAGAAGCAGCGAACACGGTGATCTAACCTGCGGCCGCTTCGTTCAGGCAAAGGCGGGCGTAGACTGCAAGTCATGTCACTGGCCCGAAATTTACGAGTGGCCGCGGCCGTTCTGGGGATTGCGACTGTTCCGGTGGCCTTGTGGCTGCCGGTCTACAGTTCCGGCGAGTCCGTTGCCGACAACGTCGGTGGCTTGTTTTGGGCCGTGCTGGCCGTGGCCGTGGGACTTGCCTGCCTTCCGGCCGTGGTGGGGGGCTGCCATTCGCGCGCGGTGTCCCTGGCCTGCGGCGTGCTCCTGCTGCTGGGTTCGTTCGTGACCGCGTTCGGCCTGTTCCTCATCCCGGCAGCGGCACTCCTTCTCCTCTCCCTGCGGTGGAACGGACCCGTCGAGGGCGGCGTGACGCGGGCTGGCCGCCTTACTTGATCCAGTAGGTCTTGAGGAGGGTTTCCTCGATCGTCCAGGTGGTTTTCTCGCCGCCCTGGAAGCGGTGGGCGATGCCCGGTGAAAGCTTGAGCTCGCTGCCGTCCTCGAAGGTGATCCTGCCGCGGCCGGAGAGGACCAGGAAGGATTCCTCCACCTCGGTGTCGGTCACTACTCCGGGGGTGATCTGCCAGAGGCCGGAGGTCTGGCCGTTCTCAGCTTCGATCAGGGTCAGCTCGGTCACTTCCGGGCTCCCGGAAACGATCTGGTCGGGGTCGAGCGCTTCGGGCTCGAGCTGATCGATGACGGGA
The DNA here is from genome assembly GCA_044464425.1 of Solirubrobacterales bacterium. Lineage (GTDB taxonomy): Bacteria > Actinomycetota > Thermoleophilia > Solirubrobacterales > 70-9 > 67-14. The sequence continues at coordinate 76,267 of JBIQLL010000007.1, forward strand.
TGGGTCTTCATAGCTCGTTCTTTCGGTAGCGGGCGGGGTCCAGCCGGGCCTCGGCGGCGGTCAACGCGGCCAGGCTCTCGGGCGACAGCAGGCGCATGAATATCTTCGCGCACTGGACCACCTGCTCGAGGTCGACCTTCTCGGCGGGAGTGTGGGCGGTCTCGATCGAACCGGGGCCGAAGACCATCGCCTGGGCGCCGCCGAAATCGACGAAGTTGTGGGCGTCGGTCCAGGACGGCACTCCGATCGACTCCGGCCGGCGGCCGGCCACCGCCACGGTCGCCTCGTCGACGGCGAGCCGCAGTGGGGAATCGTCCGGGAGCTCGAAGGCCACCGTGCCCTCGACCATCTGGACGTCGGCGCCGAAACGGGCCGCGAACGCCTCGACCTCGCGGATCGTGCCGGGCAGATCCTGCCCCGGGACGAGGCGGAGCCGGAGCCGCAGGGTGCAGATGTCAGGCACGACGTTCATGCCGTCGCCGGTGTTGACCTCGGTGACGCTGGCCAGCGACTTGCCGAGCACCGGATGGCTGTGGGACTCCAGCCCGAGATCATCCAGTGAGGCGATCAGCTGCGCGGCGGCGTGGGCGGCGTTCTCGCCCAGCTCGGCGAGCGAGCCATGAGCGCTCACTCCCCGTACGTGAACGAGGGCCTCGAGATCACCGCACTCCACCGAGCCTACGTTCAACTCGGATCCCTCCAGCGCGATCGCGAAACGAGGGGCGAGATCGATCGCCAGGGATCGGGAGCCGCTGCCACCGGTCTCCTCGTCGACCGGAAACGCGAAGACCGCGGGCAGGTCGTCCAGCGAGACACCGTCCCGAGTGAGCCACCGGGCGGCGAGCAGGCAGGCGGCGACCCCGCCCTTGTCATCGACCGAGCCGAGGCCGTGCAGGTGACCGTCCTCGACCCGGGGCGTGGTCGCGTCGGGCCAGGTCGGAGTGACCGTGTCGAGGTGGGCGGCGATCGCCAGGACCGGCCCCCGGGCCGCACCCACCACCAGGCTGTCACGGCCGACCTCGGCCGGTACTCGCCTCACGGTCAGCCCCCAGTCGCGGCAGAGCGCCTCGACGTGGTCGACGATCCGACCCTCGCCGCCGGAGGGGGAGTAGATCGAGACGAGCTCGGAGAGGAGAGCGGTGGCATTCTCGAGCTCCTCCGGCGTGGTCTCCTCACTCATCTCAGCCCTTCCGGTTGAGGAGTCGCTTGACCGGGCCCCCACGGACTTCGCGAAGGACTTCGCGAGCGCAGTTGTGGCCGTTGGCGCCGGTCACGCCACCACCGGGATGGGTGCCGGCGCCGCAGAGCCACAGCCCCTCGATCGGGGTCCGGTACTCGGACCATCCCCGGACCGGCCTCAGGGTGAAGAGCTGGTCGAAGGCCATGTCGCCGTGGAGGGCGTGACCGCCGGAGATCCCGAGCAGCCGCTCGAGGCCGAGCGGGCTCAGGACCTGGCGGTGCAGGATCGAGTCGGTCAGGCCGGGGAAATAGGTCTCCAACTTGGCGATCGCCCGGTCTGCGACCTCATCGGCGATCTCCTCCCACGAGCCCTCGGTCAGCTCGTACGGCTGGGAGTTCACGTCGATGGTCAGGACGTGGTGTCCCTCCGGCGCCAGGGAGGGATCGTGGACGGTCGGGATGCACATCTCGACGTGGGGGTCGAGGGCCGGCCGGCCCGCCCGGGCCTCGGCCTGGGCCCGATCCATCTCGGCCAGCGGCTGGTTCACCTCCATGATGCCCCGGTGATAGTCCTGGATCCCCTCGCCGGGCATGTTCGTCGCCATCGGTAGCTTGTCGACGGCGAGGTTGATCTTCATGCTGGTGCCGTGACAGCGATAGGCCCGGACCGCCGCGGTGAACGGATCAGGCAGGGACCCCTCGGGCGCGAGGTTGAGGAAGGTGGTCTTGGGATCGGCGTTGGAGAGAATGGTGGCTGCCCGGACCACCTCGCCTTCGGCCAGGCGAACTCCTGTCGCCCGACCGCCCTCGACCACGATTTCCTCGACTGGGCAAGCGGTGCGAATCTCGGCGCCGGCCTCGCGGGCTGCCGCGGCCATCGCCTGGGTGACGGTGCCGATGCCGCCCTTGACGAAGCCCCAGGAGCGGGCTCCGGCGTCCGTGTTCTCACCGGCGTGATCGTGCAGCAGGATGTAGGCGGACCCGGGGCTGGAAGGCCCGGCGATCGAATCGTTGATCGCGTGCCAGCCGATCGCCGCCTTCACGTACTCGTTCTCGAAGCGTTCCGCCAGGAACTGAGTGACCGAAGTGGTGAACAGGAACAGCGCCTCGTTGATCAGGTCGCGTTTGCCCGCCGCCAGCTTGCCCACCTTGAGCAGCGAGGCGATCTCCGCCGCGCTGGATGGGTTGGGGGAGGGCGGAGTGGTGTCGATCAGCGGTGTGACCAGCCCGGCCAGCTCGGCCAGGTGCTCCTCGAAGGCGGGGTAGGCATCGGCGTCGGCCGGAGAGAGCTCGCGGATCGCCGCCACCGCCTCGTCGGTGTCATCGGAAAGGCAGAGCCTGGTCCCGTCGGCGAAGAGATGAAGCGAAGGTCCGGCCGGATCCACCTGCACGCCCCGCTCGACCAGTTTCAGATCGGACCAGACCTCCTCCCGCAGCATGCTGAGCACGTAGGCCCCGGTCGAGGCCCGGAAGCCGGGGGTGAACTCCTCGGTCACGCAGCAGCCGCCGAGGATGTCGCGGCGCTCCAGAACCACGGTCTTCAGCCCTTCGCGGGCAAGGTAGTACGAGGCGACGAGACCGTTGTGGCCGCCGCCGATGATCGCTACGTCGTAACTCACTTAGTTTCCCCCCTTGACCCGGGATAGTTGGTAAGCGAGCAGCGAGAAGAGGGCCGCTGCCAGCAGCATCAGGAAACTCATCGCCGCGCCCATGTTGAGGTTGCCGTTCTGCAGGACCATGTCGGCGACCACGTTGCCGAGCATGATCCCGGAGGTGCCGCCAACCAGGCTGGGGGCGGCGAAGTCGGTGAACAGGGGCACGTAGACCAGCAGCAGGGCGATGAAGATGCCCGGCGCGATCAACGGCAGCAGCACCCGCCGGAAGGTCGTGAACCAGCCGGCCCCCATGTCCCTCGCCGCCTCGAAGAGCCCCGAGTCGACCGCCTTCATCGAGGCGTAGATCGGGATCACCGTGTAGGTGAGGTAGCTGGTCGAGAGCACCACGATGACCGAGAACTTGTTGAAGAGCAGGGCGTCGATCGGCGCGTCGATCAGGCCGATCGAGGTGAGCGCGTCGTTGATCAGCCCTTCGCGGCCGAGCAGCATCCGCCAGGCGTAGATCCGCACCATCGGGTTGAGTTCGTCGGCCAGGACCAGGGCGAGCAGCAGAGGCAGCTCGAACCGTCCGGACTTGTAGGCGAGCACGTAGGCGAGCGGGATGCCGACGATCAGCTGGCTGACCATCGCGATCGTCGCGATCTCGAAAGTCGTGAGCGCGATCTCGCGGTACAGCGGATCGGTGAGGATGTCGGTGAAGTTGCTGAGCGTGAACCCGGACTCGCCGGTCAGGTCGCCGTACTCGAAGCTGAAGTAGACGAGGATCCCCATCGGGATCAGGAAGAGCACCGCCAGCACCGCGGTCGGCAGGCTCATGAAGGCGAGCGGCCGGAGCAGTTTGGACAGCCGCGAGGGGCGCTCGCCGGCGATCGTGATCTGGGGTGTGGTCGGGACGCCCATCAGCGCACCGCCCCGGTGATCATCTCGGCCGCTTCACGGTCGGTGCCGCCGCGGCGTCTGGTCATCAGCTTCATCCCGTACCAGAGCCCGAAGACCAGCAGGACCTGGGCGAAGGCGATCACGGTCGAGGCCGCGTTCACGACCGGCAGGTTGGAAGAGTGGCGCAGCACGCCGTAGACCCAGACCGGGAAGGTCTGCTCGAAGCCGCCGGTGAAGAAGCTGATCTCGAAGTTGTTGAAAGACCAGGCAAAGGCGAAGATCGCGGCCGCGGCCAGCGATGGCGCGATCTGGGGGAGGACGATGTAGCGCATCATCTGCCACTGGGTGGCGCCCATATCGATCGCCGCCTCCTCGAGCGACGGGTCGAAGCGGATCAGCCCGGCGGATACGACCGCGACGACCAGCGGGAAGGTGACCACGATGTGCATCAAGGTGATCGTCTGCAGCGAGAGCGCCAACTCGATCTGGCTGAAGAAGATCAGCCCGGCGATCCCGATGATCAGCCACGGAACCACCAGCACCGCCCCGTGAACGCCTGCCACCAGGGACCTGCCCCGGAAGGGAATCCGGGTCAGGCCCCAGGAGGCGAGGGTCCCGAGGACGAGTGAGGCGACGGTGACGACCGAAGCGACCACCAGGGAATGGCCGATCGCCGTCATCGCGCCGTCGTCATTCAGGGCTTCCGAATACCAGCGCGTGGTGAATCCCTCCCAGGGGAGGGAGATCACCGTGGAGTCGTTGAACGAAAACAGAGCGAGCAGCAGGACGGGCCCGAACAGCACCACCAGCACAAGCCCCGTGAGGCCGATGCCGAGCGCGTTTGGGAGCGCCCGCTCTATGCGACGGGAGAGTGGCATCGGATCAGCCGGTGCGGACTTCCTGCCAGGCCCGGGTGTAAGCCTCGGGATCCGACGGTTCGGTCAGCGGGATCGAGTCCTCGATGCTGTCCGGATCCGCGGTCTCCCGGTACTGCTTCGGGACCAGCGGCATCGCCTCCGGATTGGTGATCACGAACCCGTTCTCGGCCGAGATGGCCTGGGCCTTCGGCGAGGCGTAGTAGTTGATCAGCTTGTAAGCCGCATCGATGTTCTTGGCCTTGGAGGTGATGCCGAGGCCACAGACCCAGGCCCACGTCCCTTCCTTGGGGGCGACCCACTTGACCGGGATGCCTTCGGCCTCCATGTCCTGGTTGGTGCCGCGGCCGTTGTTGGCCACCACGGCCTCGCCGCTCTTGAACAGGTTGACCATGTCCGAGTCCGACTCGGGGAAGGCCCGGATCTGGTTCTTGTGGTCGATCAGGAACTGCTTGGCCTGGTCCAGCTCGTCCTGCGACATGTCGAACGGGTCGTCGATGCCGAGCGTGAGTGCGGCCACCCCGAGCGTCGCCAGCGGGTCGCCGGGGATCGCGATCCGGCCGTCGTAGTCGCCGTCGAACATCTGCTTGTAGGAATCGATGCCGCCTGGAACTTCCTTGGTGTTGTAGTTGATGCCGTAGGGGCCGGAGGAGAGTGGCACCATGATCACGTTGCCGTTCTGGCGCACGCCGGGCTCGTCCTTGAACGAGAGCACGTCCCAATCGGTTACCCCGCTGGTGTCGATCGGCCGCAGCTGATTGCGCTTGAGCAGGGAACCCGCCTCGTCGAGACATACCTCGACGACGTCGGCCTCGAAGCCGCCCGCCAGCTTCGCCGCTGCTTCTTCATTCGAGTTGAAGGTGGCGATCTTCATGTCGAGATCCGGATTCGCCTTACGGAACGGGTCGAGCTGCTGATCGGTGACCGTGTCGTCATAGGCGAAGACCCTCAAGGTCCCGGTCGCCGGCTCTTCCGCTTCCGCCTTGCTCGGTGCCGTCGCTTCCGACGTGTCGCCGCCGCTCGATCCGCAGGCCGCGATCGCGACCGCGCAGATCGTCACCAGTAACGCTGTGAAGCTCCACTTCTTCATTGGACAAGCCTCTCTCTCTCGTCTCGGGATTTATCTCCGGGCCCATTGCCTTAGCCGGCCCGGAATGCTTCGAATGTCTTGGTCCACTGGTCGTAGTTCGGGGGGTAGGTCTCGGGGATCGCGTCGGCCAGGCTCGACGGATCGGCGATCTCACGGTTGGCGGGATCGACCAGCGGCAGGGCCCCGGGGTTGGTGACCACGTAGCCGTTGTTGCCCTGGATCGCCTCCGCCTGGGGGGAGGACTGCCAGTTGATCATGCGGTAGGCGGCGGGGATGTTCTCGGCGTCGGCAGTGATGCTCCATCCGCAGACCCAGGAGAGCGTGCCCTCCTTGGGCGCGACCCACTCGACCGGGATGCCCTCGTCCGCCATCTGCTTGGCGACGCCCTGGTTGCCGTCCGAGATGACGACTTCTCCCGACTTGTGCAGGTTCTTCAGGTCGGCGTCAGATGCCCAGAGCGCCCTCAGCTGGTCGCGGTGCTCGTCCATGTAGTCGGCGACGCCCGCCAGCTCCTCTTCGCTCATGCTGAACGGATCCTCGACGCCGGAAGCCAGGGCCGACATGGCGATCGGGGGAAGCGGATAGGTGCCGTCGATCGCGCTCTTGCCGGAGAACTCCGGATCGAAGATGTCCGCGTAGGAGTCGATCTTCCGGTTGACCTCCTCGGTGTTGTAGATCACACCAATCGGACCGGCCGAGATCGGGACCACGATCACGTCGCCGTTCACGCGGACGCCGTCATTGTCGTGGAAGGCGAGCTTGTCCCAGGCGGTTACGCCCTCGGTGTCGATCGGGCGCAGCTGCTTCTTCTTGATCAGGGGGTCGGCCTCGTCCAGACAGACCTGAACCAGGTCGGTCTTGAAGCCGGCCGCGATCTTCGATGCCGCCTCGCTGTTCGAATCGAAGGTTGCGACATCCACGTCGAGATCCGGGTTCTGCTTCTTGAACGGATTCATCATCTCCGGGGTCACCGCGGCCGCATACGCGAAGACGCGCAGCTTCCCGGTAGCCGGCTCGTTCGGATCCTCCGGCGCGGCGGCGGTATCGGTCGAACCGCCTGAACTTCCACAGGCACTCAAGGTGGCGACGGCCAGGCCCAGCAGGGCCAGGGACATCAGTTTCTTCAGTGACTTCATGCTCTCCTCGGGATTGCTTTCATTTATCGGTTGCCGGCTCGGGGTCGGGCTCATCAATCTCCGGTCTTGATCTCCTCGAACGCGCGGACCCACTCGTCGTTGATCGGCGACCAGACCTCGGGGATCGTGGTCTCCAGGAACTTAGGATTGGCGATCTCGCGATCCGCCTTCGGGATCAGCGGCATCGCCTTGTAGTTGGTCATCACGTAGCCCTGCTTGCCGCGGATCGCCTGGCCCTCGGGAGAGGCCTGGAAGTTGATCAGGCGGTAGGCCGCGTCGAGGTTCTCGGCGTCGGCGCTGATCGCGAAGCCACAGACCCAGGAGATCGTGCCCTCCTTCGGGGCGACCCACTTGACCGGCACGCCGGCCTCGCGGATCGCCTTCGCGGCGGCGTTGTTGCCGTCGGAGATGACCACTTCGCCCGACTTGTAGAGGCTGGTCAGCTCCGGCTCCGACTGCCAGTAGGTGCGGAGCTGGTCGCGGTGGTCGATCATGTAGTCCTTGACCTTCTGCAGCTCGTCCGAGTCCATCTGCATCGGATCCTTGATCCCGAGCGCCAGGGCGGTGACGGCGATCGGCGGCAGCTGGTAGTCGCCTTCGATCGCGACCCGACCCTTGAACTCCGGATCCCAGAGGTCCTTGAAGGAGGTGATCGGCCGGTCGACCTCGTCCGTGTTGTAGATCACGCCGTGAGGGCCGGCCGAGAGCGGCACCATGAGCACCTTGCCGTCCTCGTCGCGGATCCCGTCCTCGTCCTTGAAGGCCATGTCGTCCCACGAGGTGACCGCGTCCGGATCGATCCGCTTCAGCATGCCGCGGGTGATCAGCGGCTTGGCCTCGTCGAGGCAGATCTCGACCACGTCGGTCTTGAAGCCGTTGCTGATCTTGGCCGCCGCCTCGGCGTTGCTGTCGAAGGTCGCGGTCTTGATCTCGAGGTCGGGGTTCTGCTTCTTGAACGGGTCCATCAGAGCCGGGACCAGGGAGTCCTGCCAGGCGAAGACCCTGAGCGTTCCGGTCGCCGGCTGGCTCACGTCGCCGGTCGGTTTGGCGACGACGTCACTTTCTTCGCTGCCGCCGCAGGCGGCGAGGGTCAGGGCTACGGCGATCGTGGACAGGACTGCGATGAGACGTTTCACAGGGTGCCTTTCTTGGGGATTACGTAGCTGTGCTCAGCCGACCAGGCGAGGGTCACCCCTGCCCCGGGCGCGAGTGGTTCGCGGCCGTCCTCGTCGTTGAGCTGGTGGACGATCAGGCGCTCTCCGGAGCCGATCTGGACGATCAGCTGGGTCATCGAGCCGAGGTAGACGTTCTCGGCCACGGTGCCCCGGGCGAAGGATCCCTCCGCCGGCGTGTCCTCGACGACCTTGATCTTCTCCGGCCGGACGGTAATCGTCACCTCGCCGTTCGGGGCGGTCCCGGGAAGGACGATCCGCATGTCCTCGCCGGCCCGCCGGCCGGTCGGGACGGTCATCAGGTTGGAGGTGCCGATGAAGTCGGCGACGAAGGCGGATTCCGGCCGCTCGTAAAGGGTGCGGGGATCCGCGGCCTGCTCGACCTTGCCGCCGTTCATCACCGCGACCCGATCCGACATGGTCAGGGCCTCTTCCTGGTCGTGGGTGACGTAGACGAAGGTGGTCCCGGTCTGCTGCTGGATCGATTTCAGCTCCAGCTGCATCTCCTTGCGCAGCTTCAGATCGAGGGCTCCGAGCGGCTCGTCCAGGAGCAGTGCGGCGGGCTGGTTGACCAAGGCTCGGGCCAGCGCCACCCGCTGCTGCTGGCCGCCCGACAGCTGAGCCGGGTGTCGGTCTTCGAAGCCTTCCATCCGCACCGCGGCGACCATGCGCTCGATCCGTTCCTTGGCCTCGGCTTTGCCCAGCTTCTTGATCCGCAGCCCGAACTCGACGTTCTCGCGCACGTTCATGTGGGGGAACAGCGCGTAGTTCTGGAAGACCATGTTCACGTTGCGCCGCCGGGGGGAGGTCCAGGTGACGTCATCTCCGGCCAGCTCGATCTGGCCGGATGTCGGCTCCTCGAAGCCGGCGATCATCCTCAGCGTGGTGGTCTTGCCGCAGCCGCTCGGGCCGAGCATCGAGAAGAACTCGCCGTCGCCGATCTCCAGGTCGATCGCGTCGACCGCGGTTGCGTCGCCGAACTGCTTGGTCAGGCTGGTCAGGGTTATCAAGGCGTTTCCTTCCCGATGACGGTGACGAACAGGTCATTTACGTTGGTGCCGGTGGCTCCGGTGTCGATCAGATCTCCGAGCTGGTCGAGCGGCTCGCGTGAGGTGTGGCTGAGCAGCGCCTGGCGCAGATCGAGACCGTTCTCCGCGGCCCGGGCGGCGGTCCGGCCGTCGCATACCGCGCCGGCCGCGTCGGTGCCGCCGTCGGCGCCGTCGGTGTCCATGAAGAGCGACGCGACCGGGCATCCGGTCAGGGTGGCGGAGGCCGCGAGGGCCGCCTCCTGGCCCGGGCCGCCGTCACCGAACGAACCCTTGCCGGCGATCGTGACCGCGTTCTCGCCCCCGCAGCCGAGGATCACGGTGCCCGGTTCAAACGGGTAGCCGGCGAGGCTGCTGGAACGGGCCATGTCAGCGATGAAGCGCCCCATCTCGCGGGCCTCGCCCTCCAGGGTCGTGGTCAGGATGACCGGCTTGTAGCCGCGGCTTCTGGTCTCGGCGACCATCGCTTCGCAGACCCCGATCCCGGTGACCAGCATCGAGGTCTGGATCTCGATCCCGCTCAGGTCGGGGGACTCGGCCGCCGGTGACTTGAGGTGGGCCGCGATCGAAGCGGGGATCTGGTCCCAGATCCCGTAATCCTCGAGGACGGCGATCGCGTCGCGGACGGTCGAGCTGTCCTGGACCGAGGGGTCGGTGACCAGGTCATGGACGTCGCCGGCGACGTCGGAGATCGTCAGGTTGACGATCCGAGCCGGTGCGATGTGGGCCGCGAGGCGCCCGCCCTTGATCGTCGACACGTGCTTGCGGACCGTGTTGACGAGCGAGATGGGCATGCCCGACCCGAGCAGCAGCTCGTGCAGGCGCCGCTTGTCCTCGAAGGTGACGCCGTCGGGGGGAAGGGAGGCGAGGGCTGAGCTGCCACCGGTGAAACAGGCGATCACCAGGTCGCCCTCCTGGGCCTCCGCCGCGATCTCCTCCAGGTGGAGCGCGCCTTCGACCGATTCGCGGGTCGGCAGCGGGTGGTCGGCGATGTAGCAATCGATGCGCCGGAGGTCCGCGGTCTCGCCCCGGCGCAGGATCACGGCGCCACCGTTGATCCGGTCGCCGAGCACGTCCTCGAGCGCTTCGGCGATCGGCAGGGTGGCCTTGCCGGCTCCGAGCACGTAGAGGCGCTGCCCCTCGGCCAGCCGATGCTCGACCCCGTCGATCAGCACCCCGTCGGGAATCAGGCTGACCGCTTCACGCGTCGCGCTGCCGCCGTCGCAGGAAGCGAGACCGACCTGCGCGATCTCGAGCGCGTCGCGGCGAAGCTCGGTCAGGCCGCGCGAACAGAGCTGATCCAGGTTGCGGATCGAGGCCCCCGTCTGGCGCACGGCCCGGGCCATCAGACCCCCGGCTCCGCTTCTTGGCTGCGCTCCTGATGGAGCCGGATCAGGTTCTCGGCTGCCTCGATGAGATGGGTGCGGAAGAGCTCTTCGGCCCGCTCCACATCCCCCGCGATGATCGGGCCGAGCAGCTCCTCGTGCTCGGCGGCGACTTCGGCCGGAGCGTCGTAGACCGGCCGGAGCTGGGCGAGGCAGAGCACGATCTCGGACTGCAGGCCCTGGTAGGCCCGGGAGAGGCGGGGGCTGTTGGTGGCGTCTACGATCGCCCGGTGGAAACGCTGGTCGGGCCAGACGACGTCGCGCCAGGGAGCGTTCTTCGAGAGGGCGGACATCTCGGTCACCGCGCGCTGCGCCTCGGCTGGAACCACGCCGGCCTGGGTGACGATGCGGACCGCCTTGATCTCCAGCGCCTCGCGCAGCTTGAAGATGTCCGCGACATCATCGGCGGCGAGGATCGCCACCTCCACGCCGCGATGGGGCTCGCGCTTGAGCAGGCCCTCGCCGATCAGGATCTGGGTAGCCGCCCGGAAGGAGTGCCGGGCGATGCCCAGCCGTTCGGCGAAGTCGTGCTCCCGCAGCCTCGCGCCCGGTTCCAGCTTGCCGTCGAGGATCAGCTCACGCAGCGCGTTCGCTGCCGCCTCGACGGTGGAAACGGGGGAGACTCGGACTCCTATGTCTGGCAGATTTTCGACCATGTGTGGGATTATTCCACAACCGAGCAATCCCTATTCAGGGACTGCCGAATCGGCATCAGAAGACGTCTCCCGGGTAGGTGGCGTTCTCACCCAGCTCCTCGCTGATTCGGATCAGACGGTTGTACTTCGCGGTCCGCTCGCCGCGAACCGGGGCACCGGTCTTGATCTGGCCGGCGCCGAGGGCGACCGAGAGGTCGGCGATGATCGGATCCTCGGTTTCGCCGGAGCGTTCGGAGACGACCACCGTGTAGCCGGCCTTGTGCGCCATCTCCGCCGCGTCCAGGGCTTCGGAGAGGGTGCCGATCTGGTTGAACTTCCAGAGCAGTGAGTTCGCCGCGCCCATCTCGAGGCCGCGGGCCAGACGGGCCGGGTTGGTGGTGAAGAGGTCGTCGCCGACGATCTGGACGCCGGTCTCCTCGGTGACCTCGACGAAGCCCTCGAAGTCCTCCTCGTTCAGCGGATCCTCGATCGTGACCACGTCGAAGTCGGCGATCAGCTCCTTGTAGAGGGCGATCATGCCGTCGCGGTCGCGCTTCTCGCCGGCGACCAGATAGGTGCCGGTGCCGTCGTCGTAGTAGTGGCTGGAGGCGCAGTCGAGCCCGTAGCGGAAACGGCCCTTGTGGCCTGCCGCCTCGACCGCCTCGTGCAGCAGGCCGAGCGCCTCGCGGGGATTGCTGATCGCCGGCGCGTAGCCACCCTCGTCACCAGTGTTCAGGGCCGGCTTGCCGTAACGCTCGAGCAGGATCTCGGCCAGGGTGAGGTTGACCTCGGTCGAGATCTGCAGGGCCTCGAGGATCGAGTCGGCCCCGACCGGGATCACGATGAACTCCTGGAAGTCGAGATCGTTCGAGGCGTGCTTGCCGCCGTTGATCAGGTTGACCAGGGGGACCGGGAGGATGTGGGCGTTGGAGCTGATCGAGCGGTAGAGGGGGAGTCCGTGGGCGTCGGCCTGGGCGCGGGCGGCGGCCAGCGAGACGCCGAGCACGGCATTGGCGCCGAGTCGGCTCTTGTCGCTCGTCCCATCGAGGGCGATCAGAGCCTGGTCCAGGGTGCGCTGGTCGATCAGCGGCTGGCCGACCAGGGCGTCGGCGATCTCACCGTTCACGTTCGCGGCGGCCTTGAGCATCCCGAAGCCACCGAAGCGGGTGCCGCCGTCTCGCAGCTCGAAGGCCTCGTTGACGCCGGTCGAGCGGCCGGAGGGGACGTCCGCCGTGGCCGAGATCACCTCGTCCAGCTCGAGGTCGATCTGGAGGGTCGGCAGGCCGCGGCAGTCGAGGACCTCGCGGGCGGTGATGCCGGTGATGACTGGTGAGACGAGAGTCATTGAGTGGTTCTCCTTGGATTCACTTCTTCTCTGAACTTTGTTGGATCATTCCACAAAACAACAGAATCCGGCTAACCTGTCAAGTGCAGACCCCGCAATTCGGAGAGAGGAACCACCCGCAAATGCCCAGTTCATCGGCTTTTCAGACAATTTCGAAGGATCGGGTTTCAGACCTGATGTCACGGGAGCTGGAGGCCTTCGAGTCGTCACATCCACGTTCTCGGGAGATCCACGAGCAGGCCGGAGAGGCCCTGCTCTCGGGGGTCCCGATGAACTGGATGACTCGCTGGCCGGGCTCCTTCCCGGTCTTCTTCGAGGAGGCCAAAGGCAACCGCCTGACCGATGTCGACGGCAACCGGATGATCGATTTCTGCCTCGGTGACACCGGCGCGATGACCGGTCACTCACCCGAGCCGACGGTGGCGGCCGCGACCCGTCGGCTCGCGCGCGGGATCACCACCATGCTGCCCAGCGAGGACGCCCTGCCGCTCGGCCGGGAGATGATGCGCCGCTTCGGCCTCGCCCACTGGCAGTTCTCGCTCTCGGCGAGTGACGCCAACCGCTTCTCGATCCGGCTCTGTCGCGAGGTCACCGGCCGCGACAAGATCCTGGTCTTCAACCACTGCTACCACGGCTCGGTCGACGAGACGGTCGCCCGTCTGGTCGATGGCGAGCCGGTTCAGCGGATCGGCAACATCGGTCCGCCGGTCCCGATCGCCGAGACCACCCGGGTGGTCGAGTTCAATGACTTCGAGGGGCTCGAGCGTGAGCTCGCCCACGGCGACGTCGCCTGCGTGCTGATGGAGCCTGCCCTCACCAACATCGGCATCGTCCTGCCCGTCGAGGGCTACCTGGACGCGGTCCGGCGCCTGACCCGCGAGTACGGCACCCTGCTGATCAACGACGAGACCCACACCTTCTGCTGCGGCCCAGGCGGCTACACCAAGGCGTACGGCCTCGACCCGGACCTGATCACGATCGGCAAGCCGATCGCCGGCGGCATCCCGACCGGCGCCTACGGCATGACCGGCGAGATGGCCGAACGCGTGCTCGAGAAGACGGTCTGGGAGGCGGCCGACGTCGGCGGCGTCGGCGGCACCCTGGCCGGCAACGCGCTCTCGATGGCTGCGGCCCGGGCGACTCTGGCCGAGGTCCTGACCGACCAGGCTTTCGAACACATGATCGAGATGGGCGAGCGCTTCGAAGAGGGCGTGCAGTCGGTCATCGACGAGGCCGGGCTCGCCTGGACGGTCACCCGTCTGGGCTGCCGGGCGGAGTACATGCTGGGAGCCGAACGGCCGAAGTCAGGTCAGGAGGCCTCGGACGCCTTCGACCCGGCCCTCGACGCGCTGCTTCACCTCTACATGCTGAACCGGGGCATTCTGATGACCCCATTCCACATGATGGCCCTGATGTGCCCGGAGACCAAGCCAGAGGACGTCGACGCCCACACGGCTGCACTGGGCGAGGCCGCAGTCGAGCTGACGACATAAGTAAGTCGGGCGGGGTCCGACCCGCCCTCCATGTCTAACCCGCCGGCCCAGAAAATTCCTGGATGGTTGGGCCGGCTCTGGCTGTGCTGGCTTCGATCCCGCCTGGCTTAATTACGCCCGGCGCAGGGCGAACTTGCTGCCGGGGACCAGCTGTCCTGCCGTGGCGACCGACCAGAGGACGGCGAGCCAGAGCAGGGTGGCGATCACGACATGGACCCAGACCATGGCGGCCGGCAGGTGAAGCAGCCACTGAATCACGCCGATCGCAATCTGCAGGCAGATCAGTCCGAAGGTGACGGCGAGCGGTTTCAGCGCGCGGTGATCGCCGCCCCGCCGGCGCACGATGAAGATCACGACGAGCACGGCGACCGCGAAGAGCACGGCGGCGGCCGCGTGCCGTTGGACGATCCATTCCAGGGTGTCCTGGCCCTTGAAGTCGAAACGGTGGACCAGTTCCTTGTCGTGGTCACCTGGGTGGGGGCCCGAGCCGGTGGTGATCGTGCCGAGGAGGACGGTCAGCTGGCCGAAGGGGATCAGCGCCCGTACCGCCCAGGTGCCCAGCCAGTCGCTCGAGTAGCGGCGTTCGCCGGGCTCGTAGCGTGAGCACCAGAAGAGCGCGAAGGCGGCGTCGATCAGGATCATCGAGAGGATGAAGTGGCCGATCACCAGGCCGGGGGGCAGGTGGTAGTAGACGACGAAAGCCCCGAGGATCGCCTGGCCGATCACGCCCAGCGGCAGCAGGATCCCGAAGAAGGCCAGGTGCCAGCGGTACGGCTTGCGAAAGAAGGCGAGCAGGGCCGCGGCGATCACCGCAATCGAGACGACCCCGGTCACCAGGCGGTTGCCGTACTCGATCCAGGCGTTGATCTGGGCCGGCGCGACGTACTGGTCGTAGCACTTCGGCCAGTCCGGGCAACCGAGCCCTGAGGCGGTCAGTCGCACCGCAGCCCCGGTGAAGACGATCGTCACCAGCGCGGCCAGCGCGATCAGGGTGACGACCCGATAACGCTCAGGTGAAATGCTGAATCGGCGGACCCGGTTCAGGAGAGATGAATCAGTTGGCCTTGCCATCGGCCGCAGCCGAGGTGACCAGGAAATCGATCAGCTGGTTGAGCTGCTGGGGAGAGATCGTGGAGCCGAAGTTGGTGGGCATCGCATCCGGGTAGCCCTTGGCGATGGTCTTGCCGGGGTCGACGATCGCTTCCTTGATTTCGGCCTTGCTCATCTGTGGCAGGACCTCGTCGAGGTCCGGGCCGAGCGTACCGGCGGATTCACCGGCGGCGAGGACGTGGCAGCCACCGCAGCCGTTCAGGCCGTAGACCTGAGCGCCCGGGCCTTCACCGGGGAAGGTGGGCGGCTCGGCGCCGGGAACACCGGCGACCGAGGCGACGTAGGCAGCGACGTCCTCGAGATCGTTGCCCTCGATGATGTTGGCCGGCATGGTCACGCCGGGGTAGTCGCCGTTGACCTTCTGGGGGCGGTGGACCTGGGCGCGCACGATGCCCTTGACGGTGTCACCGTCCATGCCGACGGCGCGCGCCGCGGCGAAAGCGTCATCGAGGTCGGGGCCCTGGGTCCCGGAAGTGGCAGCCGCATTCAGCTTGTGGCAGGTGCCGCAGTTGGTCCGGAAGAGCTGGAAACCGCGGTCACTGGCGGAGTTCTCGACCGGCGCCGAAGAGGTGGTGCCGCAACCGGCGATCACCGCGCCGAGGACGGCAACGGAGGCGAGGAGGACGGGCAGCTTGGTCGAGAACTTGTTCTTCATCATGGGGATCGTTGAGGCCCGGCCATTCTATATATCGGGACGGCCGCGAGGCTTCGCGGTGGTATCCGGCTGGGCCGGAAAAGTGGGCCGACAGGCCTTGATACAACTCGCACAATCAGCTACGCTGGCAACGATCGTTACAAACTCGCGAAAGGAATCGAATGCGCGTCAGTGTCGGGATGTCCGAAGTTGTGCTTCGCGTTGGGCCGGACCACAGCCTGCGTGAGGCGGCCCGCATGATGGCGGAGCGCTCGGTCGGCGCCGCGATCGTGGAGCACGAGGAGTGGCCCGGGCCGCAGATCCTGACGGAGCGAGACGTGCTGAAGGCGATCGGCGAGGGGCTGGACCCCGATCTCGAGAAGGTCGGTGATCACATGAGCGAGAAGGTGATCACCGCCTCGCCGGAGTGGAGCTTGGAGCGGGCCGCGACCGAGATGTCGAAGCGGGGGATCCGCCACCTCACGGTCTACCGTGAAGGCGAGCTGGTGGGCGTCCTCTCGATGCGCGACATCATGCGCGTCTGGACCTCGGACGGAGCCACGTCCAGCAAGGCCGGAGCGACCACCAGCCAGCCCGTGTAGCCGGAGCTACCGTCGCGGTGCGTGTGCGGCTGGGCCTACTCTGCCGTGGGGGCGGTGAAGCTTTCGACCGGGAGCTCTGCCCGGTTGTCTTCCTGCTCGCGGGGCAGGGAGTAGAAGGCGCGGCGGCCCTTCTTGATCATGCTGCGGAGGGAGAAGAGGCAGAAGAAGAACCCGACGGCGGCGTAGAACCAGGCCGGGAACATGAAGTCATTGGCGAAGGTGCCGGCGATCAGGCCGAGCACGCCCAGCGCGAAGACGGCCGGGGCCCAGGACGGGGCGGGAAGCTGGATGGTCTCGGTCGGCTTGGTGATCTGGCTCATCTGATTTCCCTAGTTCGCGATGTAGAGGACCGCGAAGACGAAGGTGAGGGCGAAGATCGCGGTGGAACCAGCACCGAGAAGCATGCCGGTAGTGAAGTTCGACTTTGAGGTATTGCGGTCCATATACGGGAGTTTTATCAGCATAAATAAGTCGGGCGGGGTCCGACCCGCCCTCCCAGGCGAACCCGTCCGTTCAGAACATCAAATATTTGATGAACGGACTCCGCTCGGGGTTCTTCGGGGGGGGTGGTTGGGGTTTCTGGGTGACGTTGGTGGTCGTATGGACCCCTAAGGTCACCCAGAACCGGTCAGGCTGAGGCCACGGCGGCTACCGCCATGGAGATGAAGAGCAGGGCCAGGTAGGCCAGGGAGTAGAGGTAGGCCTGCAGCGTGAGTTTGGGGCTCGGGTTGCGCCAGAGGGCGAAGGAGAAGCCGATGTAGACCAGGCCGAGCGCGATCGAGGCGGCCAGGTAGAGCGGGCCGAGCAGGCCGGTGCAGTAGGGGCCGACGGTGAAACCGACCATGAAGATGGTGTAGATCAGGATCGACTGGCGGGTCGTCTCTTCGCCCTTGACCACCGGCAGCATCGGGATGCCGGTCTTCGCGTAATCGTCCTTGATCATCAGGGACAGCGCCCAGAAGTGGGGCGGGGTCCAGAAGAAGATGATCATGAACGGCCACATCGCGTCCCAGCTGAGTGCGCCGGAGGCGGCGGCCCAGCCGACCAGGGGCGGCATCGCGCCGGCGCTGCCGCCGATCACGATGTTCTGCGGCGTGAGCGGCTTCAGCCAGAGGGTGTAGAGGAAGACGTACCCGAGCAGCCCGACCATGGCCAGGCCGGCCGCGAGGAGGTTGACGGTGAGCCAGAGCTGAAAGAAGGAGATGACGCCGATCGCGACGCCGAAGATCAGCCCGTTGATCGGCTTTATGCGGCCGTCGGCGAGCGGGCGACTGCTGGTCCGGCGGCTCTGGGAGTCCCGGTTGCGGTCGATGTAATGGTTGATCGCTCCGGCGCCGCCGGCGGCAAGGTAACCGCCGAGCATGGTCCAGAGGATGGTCGAGAGGGCCGGGCCGGAGGGATCGGCCACGAACATGGTCGCGACCGTGGTCAGCAGCAGGAGGCTGATGATCCGCGGTTTGGTCAGCGAGATGTAATCCCGCACCAGCGGGATCACGTCAAGCTGCAGGCCGGTCTGCGCGGGCTGAGCGGCCTGCCGAGTGCGCACCGAGTGCGCGTCGGCACCTTGGGTCATGACCTCAGGCTACCGGCTGAGCGGCGCCTTCGGCCTCTGCTACCTCGGCATCGCGGCGACCTACTGCCTCGCGGATGTCGCGCATCGGACGGGTGCTGCGGACGTCCGGGAGGACGTCGAAGTTGTGGGCCGGCGGCGGTGACAGGGTCAGCCACTCCAGCGTGTCGCCCCGGTACGGATCGGGGGTGGCGACCGGTTCCTCGCTGCGGCTCGCAACGAGGTTGCCGACCGCCAGGATGACACCGACGAAGAGGATCAGCGTGCCGATCGCGGCGATCAGGTTCCAGGCGTCGAGTCCCTCGCCGCTGAAGAAGCGGTACGAGTCGGTGACCTGACCTTCGACGCCGGCGCCGAAGAGCGGCAGGATCGCGATCAGGGTGCCGATGAACATGAGTCCGAACGACTTGGCGGCACGGTCCTCGTTGAGCTCGCTGCCGGTCATCTTCGGGTACCAGTAGGTGACCGCCGCGAAACCGCCGAAGAGCACGAAGCCGATCAGGGCGAAGTGGGTGGCGGCCCAGGCGTCATAGGTCTCGGAAAGCTGGGTGGCGACGGCGATCGTCGACTGCGCGATCTCGGCGGCGAGGCCGATCGAGGCCAGCGAGAGAGCGCCCAGGGCGAAGCGGAGGGGCGCGCGCATGTGGAAGTCACTGGCGCTGACCGTCGCGATCAGGTTGTAGAAGATCAGGCCGAAAGGCACGATCAGCGAAAGCGACATCAGCATGCCGTAGTACTTCCAGCCGCTCGGGATCGGCGCGGTCAGCATGTTCTGGGTCCAGGCCAGGGTGCCGATGATCGCGATCGCGACGAAGGACCAGACGACGGCCTTGCGCGGCAGCTGGCGGCCGGTGAAGGTCTGGACGATCTCGCCGATCGCGGCCAGGATCGTGATCGAGATGGCCATGTAGACGCCGGTGAAGAAGATGTAGGAGAGGTGCTGCCAGAGGATCGGCGAGCCACCCTCGTCGCCGGCGAAGAAGCCGCCGTCATAGATGCGGTCGATCAGCAGCATGGTGATCGCGGCGATGAAGATCGGAGCGATCACGGCGAACAGCCAAGTCACGATCGCGCCGGCCCAGGTGAAGAGCGGAGCGCGCCGCCAGGCCATGCCGGGCGCACGGAGATTGTGCAGCGTGGTCAGCAGGTCGATCGAGACCATCAGCAGACCGAGGGTGATCAGGCCGGTCGAGCCGATCCAGACGTTGACCCCGTTGTTGGGGGTGAAAGTGGCGTCAGAGAAGGGCGGAAGCGGGTTGATGCCGGCCTCGGGCGGGGTGAAGAGGAAGGAGCCGTAGAGCAGGATGCCGCCGAAGATGAACAGCCAGAGCCCGATCTGGCCGATCCGGGGCAGGGCGGTGCCGCGACTGCCGATCTGGAGCGGAACCACGTAATAGAGCAGCCCGATGATCAGCGGCAGGGCGACCAGGAAGATCGAGGTCTCGCCGTAGACGGAGAGCAGACGGTCGAAGGTGACGCCGCTCATGAAGGAGTTCGAGGGGACCGCCAGCTGGGCCCGCATCAGGAGCAGCTCCAGGGCGGCCAGGAAGATCGAGCCGAAAGCGGCCGAGATCAGGACCCGGCCGATGTCCTTGTGATCGGCGCTGGTCGCGAGTTCCGTCCAGCGGGTCTGACGGGGCTGGGGGCCGTCCGAGGCCAGCTCGGGCCGGGTCGGCGGCATCGTCTGGGGGTAGCTGGAGGTGCGGCTCATTCGGAGTCAGCGCTTTCGATGTCGGCTTGGTTGATTTCGGATTCCATCTTCTCGCCTTCGGCCTCGGCCACCACGGCTTCCCTGAGGCCAGCCCGGAACTCGGCTTCGACCTTGTCCTGGGCGATCTGGACATCCTTCTTCAGGGTTTCGATCGCTGCTTCGTACTCGGCCGGCGGGACCACCTGGACCTCGATTTCCATCGTGTCGTAGCCCTGGCCGGAGAAGACGGAGGAGCGGCTGGTGAAGGTACCGGGGTCATCGGCGCGGAAGTACACGTGGTTCGTCTTGCCCGGGACCGCCTGCGCCTTGCCGGTCAGTTCGGGCACGTTCCAGCCGTGGACCACGTCAGTGGAGACGAGGTCGAGCTTCACGGTGACGCCGGCGGGAACCACGAGCCGGCGATAGCTGAAGGCGCCGTTCGGGTAGTTGAAGCGCCAGAGCCACTGCTGGCCGGTGGCCAGGATCTCGAGCGGCTGATCCTTGACCTGGCCGGAGACCGTTTCGTGACTGACCGGGATCTCACGCGACTTGTCGGAGAAGACGGTGGAAACCACGAAAAGAGCGAGTGCGGCGACGCCGAGCCCGATCGCCAGCTTGACCTGGGAGATCTTCTTGCCCTGCTTGGGCTGGACCTGACGGGTGCGCGGGCGGGCGGCCCTCAGGATGGCCAGGTTGACGGCCACGATCACGACCACGATCACGATGAACAGGATCCAGTGCAAGGTGTTCGCGTCCTTGACTCCGGGTGAAGCGGCGTCCGGATTCAGCGAAAACGCCATCGCCGGCGACGCGGTCAGTGCGATTCCGAGAAGCGCACCGGCGAGAGAGATGAACAGAGACACTGGTTTTCTGGATCGAGGCAGCAAGACGCGGGCCATTCTAATCGCAGGAGCGGAGGCCGCGCCGCGCCGTCGCATACGCTGTCAGCTCGGAATGGGATTGCCGAGCTCGTTCAAGCCGCGACGGTCCTCGAAACGGACCGCAGTACGCCTCGCCGCAGTGGGTGCGATGGCGGCTGCCGTGATCGTTCCTCACGTCCGTCGGCAACTGAAGATCCCGGCTGCGGTCACGGTCGCTTCGACCGTTTCGGCGCCACTCGCGATCGCGGTCTTCTGGCCCCGCTCCCGCCGCCGCGACCTCGGTCTGTTCGCCGCCCAGATGTGGGCCTTCGCGGTCTGCCACGAACTTCCCTATGACAACCCTCAGCGCCTCCGGGAACGGCTGTACGTCGAGTATCCGATCAAGGTGGACCGTTGGATCGGCCGCGGCAAGCTGCCGAACTCCCGTCTGCAGAAATGGCTGCATCAGGGCCGCTACGGCAACGACCTGACCAAGTTCGCCGCCTGGACCCACTGGTTCTGGTTCATCCAGCCCTACGCGGCGATCTTCTGGATCGCGGTCCGCAACAAGGAGAAGTTCCCGGAGTCGGCCCGGCAGCTCGCCGCGGTGTTCGACCTCGGCTGCGCGATGTACTTCCTGGTTCCGACCGCGCCGCCCTGGTGGGCCGCCGAGAACGGGTATGTGGATCCGAAGGTCGCCGACGAACACGTGAAGAGGGTGATGCTGGAATACGGCGAGAAGCTCTGGGGGCCGGCCTGGACCCGGATCTTCGGCACCCTCGGGTCCAATCCGTGGGCGGCGATGCCGTCGCTTCACTTCGCCACCGCCGTGATGGCCGCGATCCTGCTCAGCGACGCCGGCGGCAAGGTCGAGGGCACGCTGGGCTGGGCCTACGCGCTGTCGCTCGGCTTCGCGCTCATATACCTGGGGGAGCATTACGTGACGGACCTGCTCGCCGGAGCCGGGGTGGTTCTGCTCGCCCGCAAGGGAGAGCCGTTGGCCCGGCCGATCGTGCACATGATCAATCGCAGGCTCCAGCGACTAGAGGCGATCGCAGCCGGCGGATGAGCGACGCAGCCGATCGGCGGGTGGAGGAAGAAGAGGAAGGCGACGGCCTTCCCGTTTTCACGACCAAAGGTGCGATCCAGACGGTCGCCTTGATCATCCTGCTGATCGTCGCGATCTACTTCCTGCTGCCGAAGGTGGCGGGGTTCGGCGATGCGATCGGCATGCTCGGGGACGCGAAGCCGGTCTTCGTCGTGATCGCGGTCGGGTTCTGCGTGCTCTCCTTCATCACATACATCGCCCTGTTCCGCGCGGTGGTAGGCGGCGAGACCTTCCCTCTCAGCTGGCGCGAGGCTTATGAGATCAACATGGCCGGGTTTGCGGCCACGTTGCTGTTCTCCGCCGGTGGTGCGGGTGGCGCCGTCCTCACCTATTGGGCGCTGCGGCAGGGCGGCATGGAACGGCGCGACGTCGGGACGAGGATGGTCGCCTTCATCGTCCTCCACTATCTCTTCTACCCGCTGGCGGTCGTGGTCTTCGGGATCTTGCTCCGAACCGGCGTCCTGCACGGCTCCACCACCGTTTCGCTGACCATCGTCCCCGCGGCGATCGCCGGGGTGGTGATGCTGCTGTTCGGTGCGCTGGCCCTGTTGCCGACCGATTTCGAGCGGCGCATGGACCAGTTCGCCAAGCGGCATTCCGGGGTGACTTTTCTGGCCCGGCTGGCGACCGTGCCCGCGATGGTCGCCGACGGCACCCGGGCGGCGCTGCGCCTGGTCGCCAACCCGTCCCGGGCCGGCCTGGCGGTGGTTGGCGCGGTCGGCTTCTGGGCGGCCAACATCGGCATCCTCTGGGCTTCCTTCAAGGCATTCGGCATCGCGATCCCGCTGGGCGTCGTGGTGATGGGCTTCTTCATCGGGATGGTCGCCAACCTGATCCCCTTCGTGCCGGCCGGCGTAGGAGCGGTCGACGCCGGCATGATCGGCACCTTCGTGCTCTTCGGCTTCCCCGAGGAGCAGGTCTTCGCCGCGGTCCTGATCTACCGGCTGGTTGCCTTCTGGCTGCCGATCCCGCCCGGTGTCGCCGCCTTCTTCCAGCTCCGGAACACGGTCAAGCGCTGGAAGCGGGAAGAGCTGCCGATCGACCGGCCGCCGCGGCCGAGCCTGATCGAAGAGGTTCTTTAGATGGGGCAGGTCGATCGCCAGCCGGAGCGCTACACTTACTTCAGAAAGTAAAGTAATGAAACTGGACCAGAAATCAGGGAATTGGAAATGAGCGAAACCGAAGTCGAGAACATGATCATCATCGGCGGCGGACCGGCCGGATACACGGCGGCGCTGTACGCGGCGCGGGCCGAGCTCAGCCCACTCGTCTTCGAGGGTTTCCAGTGGGGCGGCCAGCTTCAGAACACGACCGACGTCGAGAACTACCCGGGCTTCCCCGAGGGAGTCATGGGGCCGGAGATGATGACCCGCTTCCGTGACCAGGCCGAGCGCTTCGGCACCCGGTTCGTGACCGATGACGTCGAGAAGGTCAAACTGACCGACGGCGGCATCCACGAGGTATACGTCGGCGACGAGGTTCACCGCGCCAAGTCCGTGATCCTCGCGATGGGCGCCGAGCCGAAGCGACTCGGCATCCCCGGAGAGATGGAGATGATGGGTCGCGGCGTCTCGACCTGCGGCGTCTGCGACGGCGCCTTCTTCAAGGACCGCCCGACCATGGTGATCGGTGGCGGTGACTCGGCGATGGAAGACGCTGTCTTCATCTCCAAGTTCGCCTCCAACCTCGACCTGGTGCACCGGCGCGACGAGTTCCGCGCCTCGAAGATCATGCAGGAAAGGGCCGAGTCTCAGGCCAACATCGCGGTCAAGACCCCCTGGTCACCGGAGGAGTTCCTGCCGGGTGAGGACGGCTCCCTGGAGAAGGTCCGCCTCAAGCATTCCGAGAACGGCGAGGTCGAGGAGGTGCCGGTGGACGGCGTCTTCGTGGCGATCGGCCACATCCCGCGCTCCGAGCTCGTGGTCGGGCAGGTGGAAACCGACGCCGAAGGCTACGTGGTGACCGACCCCGCCTCGACGAAGACCAACCTGGCCGGCGTGTTCGCGGTCGGCGATCTGGTTGACCACACCTACCGCCAGGCGATCACCGCCGCCGGCTCGGGCTGCAAGGGCGCCCTCGACGCGGAGTGGTACCTCCGCGACGCCACATTTTAAGCCCTGCTACGGGGTTGGCGGGACTGGCGTCTCATAAGTAAGTCGGGCGGGGTCCGAGCCGCCCGACATAAGAAGTCGGCACCACCTCCGGCGGGCCTCCCAGGCAAACCCGCCCCGCCCACTCGAAATAAAGAATGGTTGGGCGGGGCTCCGCTTTTCTAGTCTCCGAGCTCCTGGGCGAGCGCTTGGTTGAAGGCGTTAGCGGCTGCTTGGGTGGCCTGGCCCGGAGCCTCTGGGAAGGTCGTGTCGTCGATTCTGGTGATCGGCTGGACCTCGCGGGTGGTTGAGGCGAGGAACGCCTCGGAGGCGCTCAGCAGATCCTCGAGGGGGAACTCGCCCTGCTCGACCTCGAGCCGCTCGACGATCTTGCGCCGGGTGATCGAGTCGAGGACACCCGCTTCGAGTGCCGGGGTTCGCAGGCCGCCCCCGGGAGTGGTCCAGAAGATCGACGAGGTAGGAGCCTCCAGCACCACCTGGTCGGGCCGGATGAAGAGCGCCTCATCGGCGCCGTCGGCCTTGGCCAGTCGGGTCACCTGCATGTTGGCGGCGTAGGAAAGCGACTTGACGCCGTTGAGGATCACGGTCGGTGAGTAGGTGACCGTGGCGAGCGCGATCGTCGGGCTGTGCACCGGCAGCGATTCGATCGTGACGATCCGGCGGCCGGACCGGGTCTGGACGATCCGCAGCAGGCAGTCGGGGTGATCCAGCTCGGCTAGCAGCCGCAAGATGTCCCCGCTCAGGAGATCGCGTTCGAGCGGCAGCTCGATCGCCGCGGCCGAGCGTTCCATCCGGTCGAGGTGGAGGTCGAGCGCGAACGGACGACCGTCGTATATCCGCACCACCTCGAAAACGCCGTCACCGCGGAGCAGCCCGTCATCGGGCAGCGGCAGGAACGCCTGACCGGGCGCCAGCAGCTCGCCGTCGACGCTGAACTTGTGCGGTTCGGCCATCGGGAGCAGCATAGAACCCGTGGTCGAAGCCGGGCGGCTCAGCGGAAGGCGCCGATCCGGTGGAAGAAGTCGGTCAGGATCCGCGCGGTCGCGCCCCAGATCAGGTGGCGGCCGATCTCGAAGGTGGGGGTGCGGATCGGAACTCCGCGGCGGACCAGCCGGCGCATCGCGTAGGAATCGACCAGATCATCGAATCCGAGGGTCAGGATCGCGGCGACCTCATCCGGGTTGGCGACCGTGCGGGCATCCTCGGCGACCAGGCCGACGATCGGCTGGATCCGGAAGGAAGTCACGAAGGTGCCGACCGGCGGCACCGCGCCGACCACCTCGACCTGGTCCGGGCGCAGGGCGATCTCCTCGTGTGACTCACGGAGCGCGGTCGCCTCGAGATCGGGATCCTCCGGCTCGGCCGTGCCGCCGGGAAAGGAGATCTCGCCGGCGTGCTTGCGCAGGTCGGCCCGGCGCTCGGTGAAGATCAGGCGCGGGTCATGCGGCCAGCCCGAGATCGGCAGCAGGACCGCCGCCTCGGTCTTGCCGTGCGCCTTCATCGCCACCGCGGACTCGGTGTCGAGGAGCAGCCCGGGAAGATCGATGGCGGTGAAGTCCACAGGACGATCATGCCTTACCGGGACCGGGGACGGGACGCTAAGCTGCCGCGCGATGAGCGCAACCCCGGCCTACGCGGACCTGATCCGGGCCATCCCGGACTTCCCCGAACCGGGCATCCTCTTTCGGGACATCACGCCCCTGCTGCTCGACCCAGAAGCGAGCCGGGCAGTCACCCGGGACCTGGCCGAGTGGGCGGGCACGCTGAAGCCCGAGTACGTGCTCGCGGCCGAGTCCCGCGGGTTCATCTTCGGCGGTGCCCTGGCCCAGGCGCTCGGCATCGGCTTCATCCCCGCCCGCAAGCCGGGCAGGCTGCCGGCCGAGACCGTCTCGGTCGAGTACGAGCTCGAGTACGGGCTGGACGCGCTGGAGGTCCACGCCGACGCGCTCTCCGACGGGGCCAGGGTCCTGGTTCACGACGATCTGATCGCGACCGGTGGCACCGCGGAGGCGAAGATCAGGGCGGTCGAGCAGCTGGGCGGCCAGGTGGTCGGCTGCGGCTTCCTGGTCGAGTTGGAAGGCCTGGGCGGCCGCCAGCGAATCGCCCCTCACGAGACGAAGGCGCTGATCACTCTGCCCGGGAGCTCTATCTAGATGATCACCGGGACGCCGCCGCCGTCCACGCCCCAGGCGGTCCCGGAGATGAAGGAGGCCCGGTCGGAACAGAGGAAGACGATCGCGGAAGCGATCTCCTCCGGGGTGCCCAGCCGCCCGATCGGGCGCTTCGCCCCGACCGCCTTCAAGGCTTCCTCCCGGCTTTCGTGGCCGGCTGCCTCCTTGGACTGGTCGAGCAGCCCGCCCTCGGCCATCCAGAGGTCGGACGCGGTCGGCCCGGGGCAGACCGCGTTGATCATCACGCCTTCGGCCGCGTAGTGGTCGGCGAACTGCTTCGAGAGCGAAAGCATCGCCGCCTTGCCCACCGAGTAGTCGGGCATCATCGAGGAGGGACGCTTGCCCGCGGTCGAAGAGACGTTGACCACCCGCCCCCAGCCCTGCCCGGTCATCTCGGGGATCATGGCCCGCATCAGATTGAGCGGCGCGATCACGCTCAGTTCGAACTGGAAGCGGTAGTCCTCCTCACAGGCCTCCTCCAGGGGCTTCCACTCGGCGGTTCCCGCGTTGTTGACCAGGACGTCGACCTTGCCGAAGGACTGTTTCGCGGCGGCCACGATGTGCTCGCCGGCGCAGTCGTCGGTTACGTCCTTGACCACGACCTCGACCTCGCCGCCTTCGGCCCGGACCACCTCGGACATCGCGGCCAGCTGCTCGAGGTCGCGGGAGACCATCATCACCTTCGCGCCTTCGTCGCAGAGCTGCCGGGTGACCTCGAGGCCGATCCCGCCGCTGGCCCCGGTCACCACGCAGACCCGGCCTTTCAGCCCGAGGTCCACCGCCTACGCACCTGACTTGCGCCGGCCCTCGAAGAGGTCGGGATCGTCGACGTCGGCGTACCGGGCCATCGAGAAGACCAGGTCCGAGGCCCGGTTGAGGAAACGCAGGATCTCGGTCGAGGCGAGCTCATCGGCGAGCTGGATCCGCACGGTCGCCCGTTCGGCCCGCCGCACGATGGTGCGGGCGACGTCGAGCTGAGCCGAGAGCTGGGTGCCGCCGGGGATCACGAACTTGGGGGGCAGGTCGACCCGGTCCATGTACTTGTCGATCTCGGGGTCCAGTGCGTCGACCATCTCGGCGGTGATCCGGCTGATCCCGTCCTCGAGCCGCTCCGCCGCCTCGGGCGCGGTCGCCAGCTCGGCGCCGGCCACGAAAAGCTCGTTCTGCAGGGCGAGGATGTCGGCGGCCAGTTCCTCCTGGCCCTCCCCGCAAAGCGCCCGAGCGACCCCGAGCGCCGAGCAGGCCTCGTCGAGCGTGCCGTAGGCGTCCGTCCTCAGACCCGATTTCTCGACCCGTCCCCCGTACCAGAGCCCGGTCGTCCCGTCGTCACCCTTCTTCGTATAGATCTTCACCATGCCCCGATCCTAGGGGTTGGTCCGATTTGGGTGGATATAGCGCCCTCAAGTCGAACCAATCCCACGGTCCCGGTCAGCTCAGGGGGTTGAAGGCGATGCCGGTGGGGATCTTGGGAAAGAAGTAGGTCGACTTGGGCGGCATGGTCTCGCCGGCGCCGGCGACCGCCCGGACCTGTTCGACCGGGGTGGGCCGGAGGATGAAGGCGGCCTGCGCCGCACCCGACTCGACCTCGGCGACCGCTTCCTTGACGGATTTCGCGTAGCCGAGGCCCTTCTTCGCTTCGACGTCGGCCTCGCTCATGCCGAGGATCTCGCCGAAGACGACCTTTTCGAGGATCGCCGGGTCGAGCTCCCGGTAGGCGGCGGAGCCGCCGGCAAGCAGCGCGTCGAGGGCAGCGGGGTCGCGGAGCCGGAGCAGCCGCCGGGAGCCGTCGGCTTCGACCAGCCCGAAGGCCCCGATCCCTTCCAGGCCCGCCGGATCGAGCTCGCCTTCGGCGAGAGTTTCGAAGGCCGCCTCGATGCCCCGCTTGAAGCGATCGGCGAGGTCGGGATCATCGATGCCCAACAGGAGGCGGTGGATCGGGAAGACCGTGAGGCCCGGGTCGGTCAGGCCGGTCAGGGTCATCAGCGTGTAGCAGTGGGCGCCCTCACCGCCGACCTCGTCACGGTAGGTCCGGGCGGTCTCGTAGCGGTGGTGGCCGTCGGCGATCAGCAGCTCCGCCTGGCTCAGCTCCCAGGCGACCGCCCGGTGGATCTCCTGGTCGGTCACCCGCCAGATCCGGTTCAGGGTGCCGTCACCGCCGAGCACCTCGGCCCAGGGCTCGTCGCGGGTGGCGGGCTCGACCTGCGGCCACGCGTCGCGGCTGGTCAGCGAGAAGATCGAAGAGAGGTTGAAGCGGGTCGCCCGGGTCAGGTCGAGCCGATCCTGCTTCGGCCCCGGCTGGGTGCGTTCGTGAGGTCGGATCCGCCCCGGGCCGTAATCCTCGACCCGGACCCGCGCGAGGATCCCGTTCCGGGTCCGGAGCGAGCCGTCGGGGCCGTTGTACTCCTGGCTGAGCGCCCAGATCGAGGGCTCGCGGTCCTGACGGAGGATGCCGCTGAGGATCCACTCCTCCAGGGTGCCGGCGGCGTGCTCGTACGGATCGGCGCCCGCCGCCTGGGGCAGGTCGACCTCGACCACGTTGAAGGGTGAGCGGGAGAGGAGCTCGGCCCGCAGCGGGTCGCTCACCCCGTCGTAGGGCGGCGCGACCACGTCACTTAGCGATCCGATCGCACTCAGGTCGTAATGGAGCGCGTGGAAGGGAGCGACATCGGCCATGTGCCAACCGTACCGGTCACCGGTGTCGGCACCGGGCGGGCCTTGACGTAGGATGCCCGGAAGGTGGCGCCAGAGGGAGACGCAAAAACCGCCCTTCCGTGGGCTTTGATCGGTGCCGGCCCGACTGGGCTGTCGGCCGCGCGCAACCTCTCCCGCCGCGGCATCCCCTTCGTCGGCTTCGAGATCCACAGCGACGTGGGCGGCCTCTGGGACATCACCAGCCGCAAATCGACCATGTACGAGTCGGCTCACCTGATCTCCTCGAAGACGACCACCGCCTACGACGAGTTCCCGATGCGCGACGAGGTCGCCGATTTTCCCAGTCACCGGGAGATGAACACCTACTTCAAGGACTACGCGGACACCTTCGACCTGCGCCGCAACTACCGCTTCGAGACCGAGGTGATCCGGGCCGAGCCGGAGGATCCCGATTCGGCCGATTCGGTCTGGAAGGTGACGAGCCGGACCGAGGCCGGGGAGGAGGAGACCGGGCGCTACGCCGGGGTCCTGATCGCCAACGGCATCCTCTCCGAGCCGAGCATCCCGACCTTCGAAGGCCAGGATGAGTTCGCGGGCGAGGTGCTCCACACGGCCTCCTACAAGCGGCCCGATGTCTTCCGCGACAAGCGGGCCCTGATCGTCGGCTGCGGCAACTCCGGCTGCGACATCGCGGTGGACGCGGTCCATTACGCGAACTCGATCGAGATGAGCCTGCGTTCCGGCTACTGGTTCTTTCCCAAGTACATCTTCGGCCGCCCCTCCGACACCCTGAACGAGGGCAAGGCCCTGCCCGCCTTCCTCAAGACGCGGATCGACGGGAAGTTCATCAAGTTCCTGACCGGCGATCCGGCCCGGCTCGGCTTCCCGGAGCCGGAGGGGAGGATCTACGAGACGCACCCGGTGATGAACACGCAGGTGCTCTACCACGCCGGTCACGGTGACATCCGCGTCCGCAAGAACATCGCCCGTTTCACGAAGGGCGGGGTCGAGTTCGTCGACGGCAGCAGCGGCGAGTACGACCTCGTGATGCTCGCCACCGGCTACCGGCTCCACTACCCGTTCATCGACCCGGAGCACCTGAACTGGCGCGGAAACAGCCCCGACCTCTACCTCAACATCTTCACCCCGAAGCACCGCAACGTGTTCGTGCTCGGCATGGTCGAGGCGACCGGGCTCGGCTGGCAGGGGCGCTACAACCAGGCTCACCTCGCCGCCGCGATGATCGAGGCCGGCCGGCGTGACCCGGCCCGGGCCGAGGAGATGTGGCGGCGCATCCAGGGCCCCAAGCCGGACCTCTTCGCCGGTTACAACTACCGCCAGCTCGACCGGCTCCCGTTCTATGTGAACAAGGACGCCTACCGGGCCCAGATCCACGAGCACCTGAAGATCTTCGAATGACCTTCGCCGCCCTGGGCCTGCCCTTCGGGGCGGAAGACATCGACAGCGCCTCGCTGAACACCAGCGACGGCATGCTGCTTCTGCTGAGCGCGGTGATCGCGGTGATCATGTTCGGGATCGCGCTCGAGATGAAGGTCAGCGATTTCCGCGCCGTCGCCCGCATGCCGAAGGCGATGGCGGTCGGGGTCGCGGCCCAGTTCATCTGTCTGCCGGCGATCACCTATCTGCTCACGGTCGCCCTCAACTTCAGGCCCTCGATCGCGCTGGGGATGATCCTGGTCGCCTGCTGCCCGCCGGGCAACATCTCCAACATCCTCGTCTACCGAGCCCGGGGAAACGTGGCCCTGTCGCTCTCGATGACCGCCCTGTCGAACTTCCTGGCGATCTTCCTGATGCCGCTCAACATCGCGTTCTGGGGAGGCCTCCATCCGGAGGCCTCGCAGATCCTCAAGGACGTCGACGTGAGCGCGATCGAGCTGGTGATCGACATCGTCGTCCTGATCGGGATTCCGCTCACCCTCGGGCTGGCGATCTCCAGCCGTCGCCCCGGACTGGCGAAGAAAGTGCAGCCGCTGGTCAAGAAGTTCAGCATGATCTTCCTGGTCCTCTTCATCGTCGGCGCCCTGGCCAGCAACATCGGCGTCTTCGTCCATCACATCGCCCTGGTCGCGCTGGCGGTCTTTCTCCATGACACCCTGGCGCTCTCTCTGGGCTACGGGATCGCGGCCGGCTTCAAGGTCTCCGAGCCGAACCGGCGGGCGATCACCTTCGAGGTCGGGGTGAGGAACACGGCGCTCGGGCTCGGCATCGCGCTGAGCGTCTTCGAGGGCCTCGCCGGGGTGGCGATCGTCGCCGCCTGGTGGGGCGTCTGGGACCTGATCGCCGGGCTGGTGCTCTCCGGCTGGTGGGCGAAGCGTTCGACCGGCGACCCGATCGAAAGTACGCTGGAAGCGAGAGCCGAAGGGCAGTGATCGCGTGAACGGGATGAGAGCTTGAAACGGGTGCTGGTCACCGGCGGGAACGGGTTTCTCGGCCACTCGGTGGTGCGCGGGCTGGCTGCGGCCGATGATCAGGTCGAGTTGATCGTCTCGACCGATCTGCACCACCCGAGTGACGAGCGCCGGACCGAAGGGGTGGATTACGTGGTCGCCGACGTGACCGACCCGGCGGCGATCTCCGGTCCGATCGGGGAGCACGGGATCGACACCGTTGTCCATCTCGCTTCGATCGTGAACCCGGGCGCCGACACGACCACCGAGCAGGAGTACGCGGTCGATGTGACGGGCTCGAAGAACGTCTTCGATGCCTGTCTCGCTCACGGCGTGAAGCGGGTCGTGGTCTCCTCGAGTGGCGCCGCCTACGGGTACCACGCCGACAACCCGGCCTGGCTGACCGAGGACGATCCGGTCCGCGGCACGGACACCTTTCCCTACAGCCTGCACAAGCGGCTGGTCGAGGAGATGCTGGCGGGCCTGCGAGAGTCGAA
The DNA here is from genome assembly GCA_044464425.1 of Solirubrobacterales bacterium. Taxonomy (GTDB): domain Bacteria; phylum Actinomycetota; class Thermoleophilia; order Solirubrobacterales; family 70-9; genus 67-14. The sequence continues at coordinate 107,531 of JBIQLL010000007.1, forward strand.
CCCCGAGCTCGAGCAGGTGGTGCTCCGAATCGGCACGATCCTGGGCGAGACGGTCGACAACCAGATCACCGATCTCTTCAAGTCGAAGCGCCTGCTGAAGATCCGCGGCTCCGAATCGCCCTTCGTCTTCATCTGGGACCAGGACGTGGTCGGGGTGATCCTGCAGGCGGTGCTGGGTGAGCAGACCGGGATCTACAACGTGGCCGGCGACGGCGCGATGACGGTCGACGAGATCGCGGTCGAGCTCGGCAAGAAGACGCTCCCGGTCCCGGTCTCGGCCCTCAAGGCCGGCCTCTGGCTCGGCGACCTCCTCGACCTCACCCCGCACGGCCCGGCCCAGACCGACTTCCTCGCCTACCGCCCGGTGCTCGACAACCGCCGCCTCAAGAACGAGTTCGGCTACACCCCGAAGTACACGACCCGCGAAGCCTTCCACGCCTGGCGCCAGGCCCAGGGCCTCTGACCATCCAGGTCAGCTCGATGCCGCTAGGTTGAATCTGTCAGTAAATAACGCTGACAGATTCAACCCAGAGTACGGCGACGAGGATCCAGCCCGGCGCAACTGCGGGCATGGATGGACCTACTCCGGGCCGGCTGGAAGTAGAATCCCGATTCGCTTCGGGGTGTAGCGAAGCCTGGTATCGCGTTCGCTTTGGGGGCGAAAGATCATCGGTTCGAATCCGGTCACCCCGACTTACTGGTTCAAATCCGGCCGCCCCGATTGGCCCAGGTGATGTATTCGCGGGCGGCTTCGGGGGCGGTGGACATCCTCCATCTGCTCTGCTCTTTGGCGTGGTCAGTGTTGCCGCGGCTCAGGGTCCAGCCGAGCGTGGCCAGCCTTCTGGCCATCAGGAAGGTCGGGAGTTCGGCCAGCAGCTCGTCCGGAAGCGGGCGGATGCTGCGGTAGCCGTCGACGATCGCGTCGCGGGCGCTGGTGACGGCGGATGATCCCTGAGGGACCAAGGTGAAGAGCGGGACCGCCAGCTCGTAGTTGAACCAGCCGAAGCCGCCGTCGTCGAAATCCAGCAGGTAGGTGCTGCCGTCGGGTTTCGCGAGGACGTTGTCGAAACCGAGGTCGGCGTGGATCAACCCGTAGCGATCGGACCCGGTGCCGAAGGCATCGAGCCGGCCCCGAACCAGATCCCGGGCTTCGGCCAGGGACTTCTCATCCTCACGCGGCCAGTCGTGCAGCGCCAGGGGGTCGCCCCAGTGCGGTTCCGCTCCGACGAGCCCGTCGCGATCCCAGCTCCGACGCTCGAACCAGGCTGGGCGCTCCCAGGTGAGGCCGTGCGCATGGATCGTCGCCATCCGGGCCCCGAGCTGCCGCCACAGGTCGGGATCCCGGCTGGAACGGGTCGAGGCGCCGTCGACCCACTCGAAGAGAACCGCAAACCTCGGGCCCGACTCGGTGATCACCTGCTGGACGGGCAGTCCATCGCGCCCGTCGAGGACGGCGGGAGTCTCGATCCCGGCAGCGCCGAGGCTGCGGGTCCAGGCGACCTCGGAAGCCACCGATTCCCGGGTCTGGTAACCGTCCCGGTGGAGGCGGAGGGCGAAAGCGCCGGCCTCGGTCAGAACCTTGTAGGTGGTGTTCTCGCCGTCACGGATGAACTCGAGCTGAGGATCCTCGATCGCGTGCAGCGCTTCCAGCTGCGTTGCCAGGCCCCTCATGTCCTCGTCGGGCGGCTCCGGGCCGGTCAACGCGCGGCGTCCTCGAGGACCTCCGCGAGGCAGTCCAGAAACCGGTCGGCGTGCTCACGCTGGAAGGGGAGAAGGGGTCGGATCTTCAGCGCGTCGCCACTCTTGCCGGTGGCGCTGATCAATATCTGGCGGTCCCGCAGCCCGTTCACGACCCGGGCCGCGAGGGCCGGGGAAGGCTCACCGCTGGTCGGGTCGACCAGGTCCGCGGCCAGGAAGAGCCCCGCTCCGCGGACCTCGCCGAGCAGTTCGCTGGACTTGGCGATCGTGGCCAGGCCGGCCAGGAGGTGGCCGCCGACCTCGCTGGCGTTCGCTGCGAGGCCTTCGTCCTCGATCACGTCCAGCACCGCATCCGCGGCGGCGATGCTGACCGAGTTGCCGCCGAAGGTGTTGAAGTAGCGGACGGCCGCACCGAACTCCTCCAGGTGCTCGGCTCTGGCGGCCAGGCCGGCGATCGGCAGGCCGTTGCCCATCGGCTTTCCCATCACGACCAGGTCCGGAGCGACATCGTGGCGCTGGTAGCCCCACATCGTCTGCCCGGTCCGGGCGAAGCCGGACTGGACCTCATCGGCGATGTAGAGGGCGCCGGCCGCTCGGGCGGTCTCCACCGCCGGCTTCAGGACCCCGGGGGTCGAGGGGTAGACGCCGTCGCTGGAGAAGATGCTGTCGAGGATCAGGGCCGCGGGTTCGATGCCGCTGGCTTCCAGGTCGGTGATCGCGGCGCGCACCTCGTCGGCCAAGCGACTCGCCGCTGCCTCGTCGGCCGATCGCGGGGCCGAGACGGTGCGGACCGTATCGTCGAGCGGCACCCCGGCGCCGAGGCTGGGGGAGATCGCGGCCACGGCGGCGGTGACCCCGTGGTAGGCGTTCTCGGTGACGATCACCCCGCGGCGTTTCCCTCGAAACCGCGCGATTCGCAGCGCCAGGTCGACCGCTTCGCTCCCGGTGCAGGTGAACATGACCCGGTCGATTCCGTCGTCATGCGTCGCGACGAGACGCTCCGCGTAATCGACGACCGGTTCGGTCACGTACCTGGTGTGGGTGTTGAGCCGACTCGCCTGTCGCGTGATCGCTTCGGTCACGTGCGGGTGGGCGTGGCCGACCGAGGGGACGTTGTTGTAGGCGTCGAGATACTCCCGTCCCTCGGAGTCGTAGAGGAAGACGCCGGAACCCCGCGCGACTTCCACGGGTCGTTCGTAGAACAGTCGGTAGGCCGGACCGAGCACGTTGGCTCTCCGTACCAGCAACGAGCGTACCCGCGGGTCCAGGTCATCGGTGGACGAACCGTCGAAGGCATTGACCATCTGGCCCTTCTGCATTGCTAGATCTCCTTCTCGGCGCTCATCCTCGAAACGACCGGACTCGCATCTCGCTGGGTCGAATCTCTGATCATCAGCTCCGACTCGACCCAGGTGTTCTCTTCGCTGCGGGGCCCCTCGATCAGGCGGACTAGAGCTTTCACGGCTTCGGCGCCGATGCGGTCCGGGTGGAGCGCGAGCGCGGTCAGCTCCGGGCGGCAGCCGATGCTCGCGGCCGAATCCGCGTATCCCGAGATGAGGACATCTTCCGGAACGCGGAACCCGAGCGTGGAAGCCGCCAGCGCCGCCCCGGGGGCGAGGCGTTCGAATATGGCCAGGATCGCGTCGGGCGGATCGGGTTGCTGTAGAAGTCGGGATGCCGCTTCGAATCCGACCGACTCTCCGAGGTCCGAGCTGACCACCTCCCGCATCGGAGTGCAGCCGCGCTCGGAGCACCAATCCGCGTAGGTCTGGTCCACGTCAACCGCGTAGGAGGTGCGGAGTGCCGCGGTGATCAGGGCGATCCGGGTGGCGCCGTTCGATTCGAGGTGCTCGAGCGCCTCGCGGGTGGCGGCGACGTGATCGTTGTCGACCCAGAGCGGACCGGAGTCCGTGTCAGGGACCCGGCCGGTGGTGACCACCGGCGTGTGGTTGGCCTGCAGGTAGGTGACGGTCGGGTCGTGGGCGATCGGGTCCACGACGACGGCCCCGTCGAGCGGGGCTTGCTGCCAAGGTTCGTCGGTGCCTTCCGCCGTGCCGGTGGAGAGCACGAGCGCGTATCCGTGGGCGAGGGCGGCGGTGCTGGCGGCGGCGAGCAGTTCGACGAAGTACGTGGTCTGGGTGATGGTCGCCAGGGAACCGGCGCCTTGGCGCGCGACGATGAGGCCGAGTAGTCCCGTCTTGCCGCCGGCGAGCTTCTGGGCCGAAAGGCTGGCCCGGTAGCCGAGGCGGATCGCGGTCTCCCGGACGTGAGCTCGAGTGCTTTCGGTCAGGCGCCCCTTCCCGTTGAGCGCGTTCGACACCGTGGTCACCGAGACCCCGGCCGCACCAGCGACATCCCGAATGCTGACTTTCTTCCCTCCGGACGATTCTGCCATCGAGAAGAGATTTTACCGCATCGCTTGACTGCAGAAACGTTTCTGCTGTAAGTTCGCAACGAGGAGAGGGCTAACAGGCTCAGATTTGGCCTTCCCGTGCAGAACTTGCAGAAACGCTAATTCACGGAGTGCCAAACGCCATGACATCAACATCTTCCGATCCCACCATGTGGTCCAGCCTCATCCACCTGGGGGTCTCCGGAACCTTCCTGAAGCTCCCTCACGTCAGCCCGAAGCGCGACGAGATCCGGGAGTCGGGAGCAAAGGCAGCCTTCTACGGGTTGCCCTTCGACGGGACTCAGACGAGCCGCAGCGGCGCCAACTACGGACCCAAGAGCATCCGGGAGTACTCCTGCCAGCTTTCCCCCTACTCGGCCAATTTCCAGTTCGACCTCGCCGAGGCGGTTTCGCCGATCGACTGCGGCGATACGACGATCGTTCCCGGCAACGCCGCCGAGACCTTCAAGCGGGCCCAGTCCGACATCGGCGAGATCCTCGCCGCCGGCGCCCTGCCGCTGACCTTCGGCGGAGACCACTCGACCACGATCCCGGCGGCCTGGGCGATCCGGGACTACGTCGCCGATCCGGGGCTGATCCTGCTCGACTCCCACTTTGACACCGCCCCCGACGTGGGTGGCCAACTGCTGAACCACTGCTGCCCGGTGAGCCGGGCGGTCGACGCCGGCTTCGATCCGGAGAAGATCGCTCTGGTCGGGATCAACGGCTGGCTGAACCCGAAGGTCGAGCTCGAGTACTGCCTCGAAAGGGGCATCAAGGTCATCTGGCTCGAGGACATCTGGGAGCGGGGCACGGCCTGGGCGGCCGAGGCGGCGATCGAGACCGCCGGCGCCGGCGACGGCATCTACCTCTCCTTCGACATCGACTGCCTGGACGCCGCCTACGCGCCGGGAACCTGCTGCCCGACCCCGGGCGGGATGACCTCGAGGGAGGCGATCGAGATAACCCGGGCGGTCGCCGCCGAGGGATTGATCGGCTTCGACGTGGTCGAGACCGCGCCGAGCCTCGAAAGCACTCCGGCGACCAGTCTCATCGCGGGACGCATGGCACTCGAAGCCCTCGCGTTTCACGCCGGATGCGGAGACGCGCGCAAGTGAGGGCGCTTCTCGCCCAGCTCACGCCCGTGCCCCGGGACATCGGCGCCAACGAGGCCGCGCTCGACGAGACTCTGGAAGCGAATCCCGGGGTCGACCTCGCGGTCTTCCCGGAGCTGTTCTTCGAAGGCTACGACCCGGCGCACTGCCGAGACGTCGCCCGGCCGGCGGAGGTCGCGCTCGAATCGAGCACCGCCGCCGCGAAGAGGAACGGGACTGCCGTCGTGGTGGGATTCGCGGAGCGCCTCGACGCGGGTGTCGCCAACAGCGTCGGGCTGATCGACGCGGAGGGGAGGATCGTCGACGTCTACCGGAAGACCCACCTGTCCGGGCAGATCGAACGGGACAGCTTCCGGGCCGGTGAGAGCTACCGGGTCTCGGAACTGGCCGGCAAGTCGGTCGCGCCGCTGATCTGCTTCGACATCGAGTTTCCGGAGCCGGCGCGAGAGGCCACTGTGGCGGGGGCGGAGGTCATCGTCACCGTCGCCGCCAACATGGCGCCCTACGCCACCGAGCAGCGGCTGGCCGCACGGGCGCGGGCGCTGGAGAACCGCCGCCCGCACCTGTACGTGAACCGCTCGGGCAGCGAGTCGGGCAAGGCGTTCGTCGGAGGCAGCTGTGTCATCGACATCTTCGGTGCGGTGATCGCCCAGACCGATGCCGGTGACCTGGCCGGCGCCGCGTCGCCACAAACCCTGATCTGTGAGATCCCGCTGAGCGATCAGCCGGATCCAGAAGTTGATTTTCACCAGCACATGCGTGACCCGCTGGAGGTCCAGCGGCCCAATGAAAACCCCGTGGAGGGAGCGAGAAATGAGTGACCCTGGAAAGGGAATCGGTACCGGCGGCGGCGCCTTCGAACGGAAAGCCACCGGTCTAGTCAGAGAAGGCCGCACCAGAGACGCGCTCTTCTACAACGTGATGTGGGCCAGCGTCGGGCTGACGTTCGCGTTCTTCTGGCTCTTCTACGGTGCCTACCCCGGCGCGAACGCGATCGTCGGCATCCTCGTCGCCGCCTTGCTCGGCCTGCCGGGGGCCTTCCTCTACGCGATGCTGACCCAGGTCATGCCGCGAACCGGTGGGGACTACGTGTTCAACAGCCGCGCCCTTCACCCGGCGGTCGGGTTCGCCTCCAGTTTCAGTTTCTGCTTCTGGCTGGTGATCGTCATGGGGGTCTACACGACCTATGTCGCGGAGTACGGATTCGCGGCCCTGGCCCGTTCGATCGCCGGCTTCACCGGAGCCGAGGGATGGCTGGACGTGGCGAACTGGCTGACCACCGACTGGGGCCTCTTCATCGTCGGTGTCGTGCTGCTCCTCTTCTCGGCGATCCTCTTCGCCATGGGAGGAATCCGGCTCTTCTTCCGGGTACAGGTCTGGGCCTTCGGGATCTACGTCCTCGGAGCCCTGGCGCTGCCGGCGCTGGTCGGCTACTTCGGGGGCGATTTCTCGGGCCACTTCAACGAGTACGCGGCCAACCTCGGAGTGAATGACGCGTTCGCGAAGATGACCGCGTCCGCGAACGAGGCCGGCTTCGAGTCGGCCGGCTTCTCCTGGGCAACGACGCTCAAGGCCGTCTCGCTCTGGTGGTTCATCTTCGGGTTCATCTACTCCAGCAACTACTTCGCCGGGGAGATCCGGCAGAAGCGGAGGACCCACCTCTTCTCGATCCCGGGGGCGATCGCCCTGGTGGTCTTGATCCTTCTGATCATCACCCCGGCCTTCACGAAGATGGTCGGCTATGACGTCGCCGGTCAGTTCTCGTTCGCCGATCCCGCGACCTACGGGTTCGCCGGGGCGCCCGGCTACGCCGAGCTGATGGCGATCGGATCCGGGTCCGAGATCCTCGGGCTGCTGATCATCCTCGGCTTCACGGTCGGCCTCGTGGTCTGGCTCCCGCAGACCATTCTGTTGGTGAGCCGCAGCATGTTCGCCTGGTCGCTCGACCGGGTCATGCCCGACCGCCTGTCCCAGGTCGAGTCGCGCACGCGATCGCCGCTGCTGGCGATTACGGTGATGACCGTGCTCTGCATCGGAAGCACCGCGATGTTCGCCTTCACGGACTGGGTGTCGCCACTTTCGGCGCCGTTCGGTCAGACCCTGTTCACGCTCCTGATCACGGCGCTCTCGGGCACGGTCCTCGCGCTCAGGCATCCGCGCCTCGTCGCGAGCACATCGTTCGGACGGCGGGTGCTCGGGATGCCGCTGCTCACCGTCGTCGGCGGTCTCGCGGTGCTCGGCTTCGGCGGGGCGATCGCGATCCTGCTCACCGACCCGAACTCGGGTGTGAGCCTGGCCAACGATCCCGACAAGCTCCTGACCGCCATCATCGTCTACGTGGTTGCGCTGGTGATCTATTTCGTCAGTCGCATGATCCGCAAGCGGCAGGGCGTCGACCTCGATCTCGCGTACCGCGAGTTGCCGGTGGAGTAGGCGCATGGGACTGTTCAAAAAGCGGAAGGCCCCCGAAGCCGGGGGTCTTCGCCTCTACTTCGCCAGCGACATCCACGGAGCCGAAGTGCTCTGGAAGAAGTTCCTGAGCGCCGGCAAGGTCTACGAGGCCGACACCCTGATCATGGGCGGCGACGTGACCGGCAAGGTGGTGATCCCCCTGGTCGAGACGACCGACGGGGCCTGGACCGCGAACCTCTACGGTGACCAGATTCAGGCGTCCACGGACGAAGAGATCAAGGCGCTCGAGGATCGGATTCGAAACAGCGGGCTCTATCCGCACCGGATGACCGCGGAACAGGTCGAGGAGGTCACCGGCATGTCGGAGGACCAGCGCGAGGAATGGTTTGCCGAGGTGATGCTCGAGACCTTCAGCCGCTGGCTCGAGCTCGCCAACGAGCGATTGGACGGGACCGGGGTCCGCTGCCTGATGATGCCCGGGAACGATGATCCCGCCGGAGTGGATCAGGCGATCGAGAACGCGAGCTACGTCGAGGCCTGTGACGACCGGATCGTCGAGATCGACGACTACGCGATGGTCTCGCTCGGCTGGTCCAATCGCACTCCCTTCGATTCCCCGCGAGAGCTGGAAGAGCCGGAGCTCTACGATCGGGTGAGCCGACTGGCCGAGCAGGTGGAAGACACCGACAAGCTGATCCTGAACCTGCACGTGCCGCCGTACGATTCCAGGCTCGACACCGCCCCGGCCCTCGACGAAAAGCTCAACGTTCTGATGTCGGGCTCCGAGCCGAAGCTGGTGCCGGTCGGATCGACCGCCGTCCGCGAGCTGATCGAGAAGTACCAACCCGTGCTCTCCCTGCACGGACACGTCCACGAGAGCCCGGGCGCGACCAGCATCGGCCGGACCCTCTCGATCAACCCCGGCAGCGACTACCACACGGGCAGGATCGCCGGGTGCCTCATCAACCTGACTCCGGCCGGAGTCCGTCACCAGTTCGTGACCGGTTAGCGGGATGGCCACAGTGGAACCAGTGCTCATCGACGAAGCCGGCCGCCTGGCGGCGCTGGCCGACGAACGTGGTCTGCGGATCCGCCTGTTCGGCGGGGTCGGGATCAGGATGCTGCTCGGCGAGAGCATGCCGGACCCCCTGAGAAGAACGAGCGACGACCTCGACTATCTGACCGACAAGAAGTCCCTGCGGGAAGCCGAGACCTTCTTCGAGGAGGCCGGCTGGGAAGGCGACCGGGAGTTCAACGGGTTGAATGGGAACCGGCGGCAGATCTACCACGACCCGGCGCACGGTCACAAGATCGACGTCTTCGTCGGTTCGTTCGAGATGTGTCACGAGCTGCCCCTCGCGGAGCGGATGGACGTGACGCCGCGGACCCTGCCGGCGGCGGAGCTCGCCCTGACCAAGCTTCAGGTGGTGACGCTGAACGAGAAGGACAAGGGGGACCTGTACGCGCTCTTCGCCTGTCTGCCCGTCACCGACCACGACGAGTCCGCGATCAACGCAGACCGGATAGTGGAGTTGACCTCCCGCGACTGGGGGCTGCACCACACACTCGAGCTGAACCTCGAAAGGCTCGAGGACGGCCTCGCCGACTGCCCGCTGGACGATGAGACCCGGTCCAGGATCAGGGCCGGCATCGGCGCCGTGCGGTCACGCATGGAGGCGGCTCCCAAGTCGAGAGGCTGGCGCCTGCGTGCCCGGATCGGCGAGCGCAAGCGCTGGTACGAGCTGCCCGAAGAGGTCGACCGCTAGCGCTCCTCGGACTCGCGGGTCGGAACCGACCTAGTCCGGAGGAGCGAGGCGGTAGGTCGGTGGGGTGCGGGAGAGACCGATCGGGCTGGCGGGCAGGTCGACCGTGGTGCCGTCTTCTCTGGGCATGGTCACGATCGGGTCGAGTCCGAGCTGCTCTGCCAGGCCGAAGGCTTCCGCCATGTCGTTCACCTGGCCGGCCGGCACGCGGGCGGCGGAGAGGAGCTCGACCCACTCGCCCACCGTCCGTCCGGCCAGCGCGGCTTCCAGCTCGCGTCTCAGGTCATCCCGGTTCTCGACCCGGCGCTCATTGCTCGAGAACCGGTCGTCTTCGGGGAGCGAGTCGAGCCCGAGCGCGCCGCAGAGGGCGCCGAACTGGCGGTCGTTGCCGACCGCGATCACGAGGTCACCGTCGGCGGCCGGATAGCTGGAGTAGGGGGCGATCGAGGGATGGTCGTTGCCCATCCGTCCGGGCACGTACCCGGCGGCGGTGTAGGCCGATGATTGGTTGGCGAGCGCCGAGAGCAGCGAGGAAAGCAGGTTGATCTCGACCTTCTGGCCCTGCCCGGTCGCTTCCCGGTGGCGCAGGGCGGCGAGGATCCCGACCGTCGCGAACTGGCCGGCCAGCACGTCGACCATGGCGACACCGACTTTCTGCGGCCCGCCCTCCGCGGGCCCGGTGATGCTCATCAGGCCACCGACCGCCTGGACGAGCAGGTCGTAGCCCGGCAGGGAAGCCCCCTCGCCGGACCCGAAGCCGGTGATCGAGCAGTAGACGACCCCGGGGTTCAACTCGGACAGCTCGCGGTAGCCGAGACCCAGCTCGTCCATCAGGCCCGCCCGGAAGTTCTCGACGACCACGTCGGCGCCGATCAGCAGCTGGCGGGCCTGGTGAATTCCCTCCGGGGTCCGCAGGTCGATCACCCGGGACCGCTTGTTGCGGTTGACGGCCAGGAAGTAGGTAGAAGTGCCCCGCTCGTCCTGCGGCGGCCGCCAGGCCCGGGTGTCGTCACCGGTCCCGGGGCGCTCGACCTTGATCACCTCGGCGCCGAGATCACCGAGCATCATCGTCGCGAACGGTCCTGCCAGAACTCGCGAGAAATCGGCGATCACGAGCCCATCGAGCGCGCCGAGGGTCTCGGGGGGCGGCTTTCCGGGGGCCGGATTCACTGGTACTCGAAGAACCCGCGGCCGCTCTTGCGGCCGAGCAGGTTGGCGGAGACCATGCGCTGCAGCAGGGGCGGCGGGGCGTAGACCGGTTCGCGATGTTCGCGGTGGAGCGTCTCGGCGACGCTCATCACGGTGTCGAGGCCGATCAGGTCGGAGAGTCGGAGCGGCCCCATCGGGTGGCCGCAGCCGCGGACCATGCCGGTGTCGATGTCCTCGGCGCTAGCCAGGCCCTGCTCGTACATGCGGATCGCGGAGAGCAGGTAGGGGATGAGCAGCGCGTTGACGGTGAAGCCGGCCCGGTCCGGAGCGACGATCACCTCCTTGCCCAGCGCCTCCGAGGCGAACTCGGAGGCCTGCCGCTGCACCTCCGGGTCGGTCAGGAGCGAGGGGATGATCTCGACCAGCTTCATGACCGGGGCGGGGTTGAAGAAGTGGAGACCGAGCACCCTCGAGGAGAGGTCACCGGCGGCCGACGCGATCTCCACGATCGGCACCGAGGAAGTGTTTGAAGCGAGGATCGGCTCCTGCTCGCCGAACATCTCGGTGAGCCGGCCGAACAGCTCCAGCTTGGCGTCACGGTCCTCGACGATCGCCTCGACGATCAGGTCGGAACCGTCGAGGTGATCGAGGTCGCTGCCGACCGCGATCCGGCCGATCGCCCCTTCGGCGTCATCCTCCTTGCCGGCCTCCTCGGCCCGACGGATCGAACGCTCGATTCGCTGCCGGGCCCGGTCGGCGGCCGCCTGGTCTGCCTCGACGACCCGGACCGGCACCCCGGCCCGGGCGCAGACCTCGGCGATCCCGGACCCCATGGTGCCGCCGCCGATCACTCCTACCTGCTTGAACTGGCTCATCGTCTGCTCCTAACGGAAGGCCTGGATGCCGGTCACCGCCTGGCCGACCGAGAGCGCGTGCACCTCGGCCGTGCCTTCGTAGGTGACGACCGATTCCAGGTTGTTCATGTGGCGGATCACCGGGTACTCGACCGTGACGCCGTTGGCGCCGTGCACCTGGCGCGCGGTCCGGGCGACTTCGAGCGCGCCGTTCACGTTCGCGAACTTGCCCATGCTGACGTGGTGCGGCCGGATCTTGCCGGCGTCCTTCAACTGGCCGAGCCGCAGCGCCGTGAGGTAGCCGCGGTTGACCTCGGTCGCCATCTTCGCGAGGCGCTCCTGGATCAGCTGGAACGAGGCGATCGGCCGGTCGAACTGGATCCGGGAGAGGCTGTACTCCAGCGACGACTGGTAACAGGCCCGGGCGGCGCCGACCGCGCCCCAGACGATCCCGTAGCGCGCCTCGTTCAGGCAGGAGAGCGGGCCGCGCAGCGAGTCGACCTCCGGCAGCCGGGCCGAGTCCGGAAGACGGACGTCATCGAGCAGCAGCTCCGAGGTGACCGAGGCGCGGAGCGACATCTTGCCCTTGATGTCCTGGGTCGTGAAGCCCTTGGTGCCTCGGGGCACCACGAAGCCGCGGACCTTCTCGCCATCACGGGCCCAGACCACCGCGACCTCGGAGACGGAGCCGTTGGTGATCCACATCTTCTGGCCGCTCAGGATCCAGTCGTCGCCGTCCCGGCGGGCGGTCGTGCGCATCGAGCCGGGATCGGAGCCGCTGTCCGGCTCGGTCAGGCCGAAGCATCCGATCGCCTCGCCGGCCGCCATCTTCGGCAGCCACTCCTGCTTCTGCTCTTCCGAGCCCCACCTCCAGATCGCGAACATCGCCAGCGATCCCTGCACCGAGACCAGGCTGCGGATGCCGGAGTCGCCGGCTTCGAGCTCCATGCAGGCGACGCCGTACGCGGTCGCGCTGGCGCCGGCGCAGCCGTAGCCCTCGAGATGCATGCCGAGCAGCCCCAGGGAGCCCAGCTCCTTGGCCAGCTCCAGGGGGATCTCGCCCCGGTCGAACCACTCCCCGATCTCGGGCAGCACGCGGTCACCGACCCACTTGCGAACCGTTTCCTGGAGCAGGCGCTCCTCATCGGTCAGTTGGGAGCTGATGTCGAGAAAGTCGAGCGGGTCTACGGCGGGGGATGAGGGGCCGGGCATGTCACCTTCCGATTGGGAGCAGTCAGATCATAGAAAATATACAAAAATGAGCGGACCACGAATCGGCGATGACCTGCTGCGCCCGGCGTTCGGCGCTCGGCGGGCGCCTCAGTCGGCGAGGATCTCGCGGAGGACGTCCAAGGCGCGGTTCCGATGCTCGCGGAGCAGGCCGACGACCTCATCGACCTGGTCGGTGAGGGTTGCAGCCACGATCCGGTCATGAGCGTCGAGCGCGGCCTCGTTCTCTTCGTTCAGGTTGTAGTAGAGCGCGCGGTATGCCCCGGTCTGATCCCAGAGCTTGCGGATGATCGCCAGGGTGTGGGGGCGGCCCGGCGCGTCCATCAGGCTGAAATGGAAGGCGCGGTTGGCGGCCAGCTCGGCGAGCACGTCACGACGTGCCGCCGCCTCCCGGCATTCCAGCGCTGCTGCGGCCAGACGCACTTTCATGTCGGAATCCAGCCGGGCCATGGTGTACCGAACCGCCTGCTCCTCGAGCAGGTCCCTGAGCCCGTAGATCTCCTCGATGTCCTCGATCCGAAGCTCGGTCACGAAATGGCCGCGTCGTGGGCGGTAGGTGAGCTGGCCTTCCTGCTCGAGGACCCGCATCGCTTCCCGGACCGGCACGATGCTCACTCCCACCCGCTCGGCGACCTCTTCCTGACGGACCTTTTCGCCGGGGCGCAGATCCCGGTTGACGATGGCGTGGCGAAGCCACTCGACCACGTGCTCCTGGCTGGTCTTGGGTCGGGCGGGGTTGTCGTCCTGAGGTTTGAGCTCTTGCGCCATGCGTACCTATTTTGTATATTATTTATAAAGCTGGACCCTCAATGGATGACCAGCCTATCCCGGCGGTTCACTTTTTCTCTCTCCACCGGCGGGATCTCCTCCAGCAGGGCGGGGCCGGAACGATTCGGGCCCCGCCCGCATCAACCGAATAGGAAGCGCCAGCCGGAACCGATGACCAGATCTCAGACGAATACGAAGCAGACAGGGCTCGGGCTCGACGTGGCCTCGGCACTCTCGGGGGGAACGACGCTCTTCGTGGATGGGCAGTGGCGGGGCGCGGACAGCACCAGACCGCGGTTCGATCCGGCCGACCTCGAGCGGATGACCGGCGAGTTCGCGATGGCGAGCGAGAATGATGTGGCCGAGGCCTTCGCGACCGCGGTCGGCGCTTTGAAGGGATGGCGGGATCAGGTCGCCCCGGAGCGGGCGCGGATCCTGCGGCGGGCCGCCGACATCCTGGAGGCCGATATCACGGCGGCGGCGGACTGCCTGATCGGCGACATGGGCAAGGTCCGGGCGGATTCCGAGGCAGAGATCCGGCGGAGTGCCGAGATCCTGCGCTACTTCGCGGGCGAGCTCAGTCAGCCGGTCGGGGAGACCTACTCATCCGCCGATCCCTCGACTCTGCTCCTGACGATCGAGCAGCCGGTCGGCGTGGTTGCGGCGATCACGCCCTGGAACTTTCCGTTTGCGATCCCGGCCTGGAAGATCGCCCCGGCCGTCGCGTTCGGCAACACGGTGGTCTGGAAGCCGGCCGAGGCCGCGTCGGCCAGCGCCGTGTTCCTGACCGCGGTCTTCGAGGCGGCCGGTCTGCCGTCCGGCGTCCTCAACCTGATCACCGGATCCGGGCGTGAGCTCTCCGGCGCCCTGACCGGCGACCCGGCGCTGAACGCGATCACGTTCACCGGCTCGGGCAACGTCGGCAAGGCGATCCGGGGAGCGGTGGCCGACCGCAACGTGAAGGTGCAGCTCGAGCTGGGTGGCAAGAACCCGGCCGTGGTCCTGGCTGACGCTGACCTGCGGAACGCCGCGACCCAGGTCGCCCGCGGTGCGATGCTCGCCACCGGGCAGCGCTGCACCGCGACCAGCCGGGTCTACGTCGAACGCTCGGTGGCTGCGGAATTCTCAGGCCTGCTGCAGGAGACCATCGCCGCGATGAAGGTCGGTGACCCGAGAGATCCCGAATCGGTGATCGGTCCGCTGGCGTCGACCGAGCAGCTCGAGACCGTGAGCTCGTTCCTCGAGATCGCCCGGACCGAAGAAGCCGAGTTCGTGGTCGGCGGCGAGTCGCGCGACGGTGCCGGTTGTTTCGTCGACCCCGTCGTGCTGAAGGGGGTGAGCCCCGAGAGCGCGCTGATCAAGGAAGAGATCTTCGGCCCGGTGCTCGTGGTGGTCGAGGTCGAGGATGCGGAGGAGGGGCTGGCGCGGGCGAACGACACCGAGTACGGCCTCTCGGCCGCGATCTTCACTCAGGACCTGGCCAAGGCAATCTGGTTCGTGCGGAACTCGGAGGCGGGGCTGGTTCACGTCAACCGAGAGACCGCGGGCGTCGAGCCTCACGTCCCGTTCGGCGGCGTGAAGGCGTCCAGCAGCCAGGACCGCGAGCAGGGCAAGGCGGCCCGGCGGTTCTTCACTTCGAGCAAGACCGCCTACGTCAGGTCGGTCGACCCGGCGGGCGCCTGAAGAAGTAGAACGATCCCGACGATCGCTCCGGTTGCGAAGCCGATGCCGTGCAGGTTGCCGGTGACCAGCAGGGTCGCTCCGGCGAGCAGGCCGACGATCGCCAGGGCCCGGGTGAAGGTACGTTCGCGGGCGGCGAAGGTGACGAGGCAGAGGCCGGCCAGCCCGAGGACGGCGACCGAGTTGCCGGCGAAGCCCTGGTGCTGGAGGAACGTGTAGGCAGCGATCTCGCTGGCCAGGCCGGCCGTGAAGTAGGTGAGCAGCAAGGTCTTCCGGCCGAAGGCGATCTCCGTGACCGCCCCGATGAAAAGCAGGGAGACCAGGTTGAAGATCGTCCCGGCCCAGCCGCCGTCCTGGACGAAGAGGGGCGTGAAGATCCGCCAGAGCTCGCCGGAAAGGAGCTGCTCCCGGTTGCGGGCGAGCGCGTCGAGAATGGCTTGGTCGAGATTCCCCGCGACACTGACCACCAGCGTGACCCCGGCGAGGATCACGGTCGCGAGGGGAAACGCGAACTCCCTCCCGGTGCTCGCCAGGAACCGGATGCCGGCGCCCACGGCGCAGGCGAGGCTGACGTCGATCAGGAAGTCTTGCACGCTCTGATTATCGGGGAACCGCGGTCGGTGGCGGAGCGCCTGCGACCTCGACTCTCAGGTTCAATACGGCCATGTCCTCACCCTCAGGTCCCGTCGCCACCGTCCACCGCCGGATCGAGTTCTCGGACGTGGATTCTTCCGGCCGCTACCACTACGGCACGGTGATCCGGCTGCTGGAGGCCGCCGAGGTGGAGCTGCTGGCGAACCTCGGTCTGCTCGACTCGATCTATACGTCGATGCCCCGGGCCCATCTCGAGATCGACTACATCTCGACGCTCTATTTCATGGACGAGGTCGAGGCGAAGATCGAGGTGGAGGAGCTGGGGCGGACCTCGGTGACCTTCGGGTTCCTGATCAGCCGGGAGGGAGAGCCCTGCGCCCGCGGGAAGCTGGTCACCGTCCTCGTCGACGGTGAGGGAAGCCCGAGCCCGTGGCCGGAGGCGGCGCGCAACGCGTTCGGAGGCTGATTTCACATCTCGGGTCCGGTCTGGTTGTAGATTCGGCTTGTACGGATTACCGAGAGGAGATTGAGATGGCGGAACTTGAAGGTCGTGCGCTGGAGATCGTCAGGGACGGTTCGAACTATGCGGTGATCGCGGTCCCGGCCGCGGACGGTTCGATTCAGACCGTGGTCGCCTGGGCCCACGTGGATGACGCGGGCAACGTGACCCTGAACAGCGCTGAAGGCCGATCCTGGCCGGCGAACTTGCGCAAGGCGGGCCGCGGCACGGTGACCATGATGGCGGACGGCAACCCCTACGAGTGGGTCTCGATCCGGGGCAAGCTGGCCGGTGACACCCACGAGGGCGCTGACGATGACATCGACATGCTGGCCCAGAAGTACATCGGCGAGGAGAAGTACCCCTGGAAGGGGCCGGACGAGGTACGGGTCAAGTTCACCCTGGAACCGGAGAAGGTCACCTACATCAAGCAGGGCTGATCGAGAAGACCTAGCCGGCGCCGCCGTCCGCCCGGGCGCTCAGCGGAAGGCGAAGGGGATCTTGAGCATGGCGCCGGGGAGGTCCCGGCGGGAGCGGTCGAGCGCTTCCTGGAGCGCGGTGGTCGCCTGCTTGCCGTTGATCGGGTTGCCGTGGCCCATCAGCAGATGCTGCGGGTTGTAGGTGCCGAGCTGCCCGCGGGGCGGGGTCGCCCGGAGGCCGATGTGGACGCCTGCTCCGGCGGCGCACGGATTGAACATCTTGCTGGCTCCGATCGCCTCGGCGACGATCAGTGTCCGGGCCTTCTTCCACCAGAGCGCCCGTTCCTTCCAGAACCGGTTCTCGACCACCTCGATCGCCTCGAACGGGGTGCCTCTCAGCTCGAGGGGAAGGACGACCAGATCGATCCCGAGCCGGTCGGCGACTTCCTTGCAGTCGCGGTTGTGGCGGTCGAGCAGCTGAAAGACGACGGCCGGCTCTCCGAGCGACACCGCCCGGTCGATCGCCGCCTCGTCATCGACCGGGTCGACCAGCCAGACCTTCTCACCGTCGGTCAATGCGTGCGAGGCGCGGGCCATCGGATCATCCATGACCCAGCTGATCCCGATGTCACCGTTCTCGAAGATCCTTGCGCCCACTTCGCCAGTCTAATCCCTGCCCGGAGTACCATCGAAGAATGCTCTTCGGCCGCGACAAGACCACCATGCCGGGCCCGGAGGATGCGCTTCCGGGCCGTGATGACTGCGCCTTCCCGATCCCCGCGAAGCACACCGTGCTCGGGGAGCCGATCCAGGGGCCGTTCCCGGACGGGATCGAGATCGCCTATTTCGCGCTGGGCTGCTTCTGGGGAGCCGAGCGGCTCTTCTGGAAGCTGGACGGGGTCTACACGACCGCGGTCGGCTACCAGAACGGGTTCACTCCGCACCCGACCTACGAGGAGGTATGCAGCGGTCGGACCGGGCACGCCGAGGCCGTCATGGTCGCCTTCGACCCGGAGCGCGTCAGCTACGAGCGGCTGCTGGAAGTGTTCTTCTCCGAACACGATCCGACCCAGGGGATGCGACAGGGCAATGACGTCGGCACCCAGTACCGCTCCGCGATCTTCACGGTCGACGAGCATCAGAAGGAGGTCGCGGAGATGGCTCGGGACAGCTACCAGCAGGCGCTGAGCGAGCGCGGGCTGGGCGAGATCACGACCGCGATCGAGGAAGCCGGCCCCTTCTATTACGCGGAGGGCCCACACCAGCAATACCTGGACAAGGTCCCGAACGGATACTGCGGCCTGGCGGGGACCGGAGTCGCCTGCCAGGTGCCGCTGGCCGGCGGTCCGGCCTGAGTTCGTTCCGACTCGTTCCAGTCCCCGCGGGGTGGGATGGTTTGACCACGTCCGCAGGGGCGGGGCCTCGCGCCTGGCCATAAATTAGGATTCGCGCGGTGCGTTTCCTCTTCACAGGACGGCCTTGACCCCGTCCCTTGCCTCATACGTCGTCGGAGTTCTCCAGATCGCCGCCATCGTCGGTGCCGTCTGGTACGGATCCTGGTGGCTTCGGCGATGGATCGTGCCCGAGTTCTCGGGGGCGCTGGCCCGCCTTGCGGAGCTGACGCTCGCCTTCGCGCTGATCACCATTTCGCTTGAGCTGGTCGGCTCGGTCGGGCTGCTCAAGGAAGCCTGGATCACCGTTGCGTGTGTCGTCATCCCGCTGATCGCGGCCGGGCTGGCCTATCGCTTCGCCCCGCGCGATGTCGAGCGGATCGAGGCGCCGGCCGTGCCCAAGTGGGCCTTCCTGGTTGCGATCGCGGTTGCCTCCTGGTGCGTGGCCGAGTGGACCTTCCCGACTCAGCTCAGCCTCGACCAGGGCATGTTCGGCGGCGACACGACCTGGTACCACATGCCGGCGGCCGCCCGGTTCATCCAGGAAGCCTCGACGATCCCGCTTCACTTCACCGACGCGCTGCGGCTCGCGGTCTGGTTCTACCCGCAGAACTCGGAGCTGATGCATGGTGCCCTGATGGGGCTGATGAGCAGCGACTGGCTCTCGCCGGTCTTCAACATGCTGCCGCTGGGCATCGCCCTGCTGGCCTGTTGGTGCGTCGGTCGCCCCTACGGGGTAGGTCCCGCCACCCTGGTCGGCGGTGCGGTTCTGCTCTCGGCCGGGGTGATGATCGAGACCCAGCCGGGCGAGGGTCGTAACGACATCGTCTGCTTTGCCTTCCTGATCGCCTTCGTGGCGTTCCTGATCAACGGCCACCAGCGGCACGCGCCGAAGCTGGGGGCGGTCGACGAGAAGCCGGACCCGACCGCACCGCTGCTCGACAAGGGGCCGCTGATCCTGGCCGGCATCGCCGCCGGCCTGGCGATCTCGATGAAGGTCTCGATGCTGGCCCCGGTCGGCGTGATCCTGCTCGGCATGATCCTGATCAGCGGCCGGGCTCGCTGGCTTACGACCACGCTCTGCCTGGGCGTTCCGATGCTTCTGGTCGGCGGCTACTGGTACGTGCGGGCGATGTTCTACACCGGCGGCAACCCGGTCCCCGCGATCGGGTGGGGCCCGCTCCACCTGCCGCAGCCGGACCAGATGCCGCTGGATCCGCGGCCACGTTTCTCGGTCGCCCACTACATCACCGACCCGGGCACGTACCGATGGTGGTTCTTCCCCCGGCTCGACGACGCCTTCGGGATCCTGTTCCCGTTGATCCTGGTCATGCTGGCCGCCGCGTCGATCTGGCTGGTGATCAAGTCCCGCAACAAGATCGTCCGGGTGATCGCGGCTGCCGCCTTGATCACCGCGGTGGTCTACGTCTTCACGCCGCTCACCGCGGCCGGCCAGGAGTTCCAGCCGCGCGGGTTCTTCACCAACACGCGTTACCTGCTGCCCGGCCTGCTGCTGGCGGCGGTGCTGCTGCCGTTGATCCGGCAGCTGCGGGAACCGGAGGAGCGAGCGAAGAAGGTGCTGATCTTCCTCACCGCGATCTACGCGATCACGGTTCTCACCTCGCCCAAGTGGTATCCGAGCTTCGTTCCCGGCGCGATCTTCCTCACCCTGGCGATCGTCTGGGCGCCGGTCGGGCTGAGCTGGTTCAAGGACAACACGAAGGTCCCGCGCAGCGTGATCATCGGCTGTGTCGCCGCGATCGCGATCGTCGCCGCGGTCTGGGGCCGCGGGGAAGAGGTCGGCTACGCCGAGAAGCATTACACGAGGACGACGCTCTTCCTCCAGGAGGGCGGGCCGCAGGACGCCTTTGCCTTCACCCGTGACCTGAAGAACAAGCGGATCGCCCTGGCCGGCTCCGGTGAGATCTTCTTCGGCCAGTACGGCTTCTACGGCGTTGATCGCTCCAATCACGTTCAGTACATTGGCGAGGAAGGGCCGAACGGCACCTACCGCCTGATCGACAACTGCCGCGCGTTCATCAACAAGATCAACGAAGGCGATTACGACTACATCATCACCAGTGAGTTCACCCAGGATTCGGATGAAGCCGAGTACTGGTATCCGGTCAAGGCCTGGATCGAGGATGACCCGGCGCTCAAGCTGGTGGTCGCCGAGGACAACATCACCCCCCAGCCGGACTACGTCTACCAGGTCAACGGCAAGCTCGACCCGGCCCGCTGCGCGAAGCTGAACACCCAGGAGATTTACGCTCCGCACGTCGAGGCGCTGAAGGAGAAGGCCGAGCGCGAGAAAGAAGCCGAAGAGGAAGAGGCCGCCGAGGAGGCGGCGGCCGAGTCCAAGGATTCAAACTAGTCAGAGGTTGCACGTTCCGGGCTCCGGACCGGCTAACGTCAAAGACCCGCGCCCCCGTAGCTCAGCTGGATAGAGCGCCTGCCTTCTAAGCAGGATGTCGCAGGTTCGAATCCTGCCGGGGGTGCCTCATGTGGGCGGCGAGGAAAGCGAGCGCGGCGACCACCAGGATCACCGTGCCGTAGATCAGCGCGGTGGTGTGGAGCCCGAGCCGGTCGGCGGCGAAGCCACCGGCGACGGCCGGCAGGCTGAAGGCGAGGTAACTCATCACATAGGCTAGGGCGAAGAGCTCTCCGCGCGTCTCGGGCTCGGCCATGTTGACCAGAGCCCCGAAGGAACCGAGCGCGCTGGCGCCGAAGCCGACCCCGGAGATGACCGTGCCGGCCATCGCCAGCGGCGCGAACTCGAACTCGAGTCCGGCCAGTGAGATGAAGAGGCCGGCGACCAGCCAGGCGGCCGCTAGGCGGATCACCGAGCGGGGCTCGCGCTCGCGGAGCGTGAAGACCGTCAACGCACCGGTGCCGCAGAGCGCGGTGACGACGATGCCACCGGTCAGGTAGCTCTGATGATCGAGGAAGGTGCCGGCGATCGAGGGGCCGAGCGAGAGGTAGAGGCCACCGAGGGCCCAGCCGGCCATCATGATCGGCAGCAGCGAGAGGAAGTCCGAGCGCAGGCCGGGCGGCAGCCCGACTCTGGGCTTGAGCGAGTGCCGGGCGCCCGGACGCATGGTCGAGGTCTCGGGTGAGATCCAGACCGCGACCGCGGCCACCCCGAGCGCGGCGAGCAGGATGATGAAGATCAGGGAGGTCGGCCAGGGGGCGAACTGGACCAGCAGGCCGCAGCCGAGCGCGCCGAAGGCGAGCCCGGCCAGCGGCGCGACTCCGTTGACGACGCCGCTTCGCTTGGGGGCATGTTCGGGCTGGAGGTCGACGATCACCGCGCTCAGGGTCGAGAGCGCGGCGCCGGTCGCCAGGCCCTGGATCGCCCGGGCGAGGGCGATCGCCACGACCCCGTCGGCGGTCAGGAAGACGACCAGCGAGACCGCCTCGAAGAAGATCGCACCGAACAGCACAGGCCGTCGCCCCACATGGTCGGAGAGCGCGCCGAACACGAGCAGGGAAGCGAGCAGCGCGACCACGTAGACCGCGAAGACCTCGGTCAAGGTGCTGTCCGAGAATCCCCACATGTCCTGATAGAGCGAGTACAGCGGGGAGGGGACGGCTGAGATCGCGGGAAAGGTCACGGCGATCGCGGCCATCGCCCAGAAGGCGCGGCCGTGCGGGATGGGATTTTGGAGCGTGAGGAAACCGGGCGAGGACATGGGAAAGAGAGGGGGAGAGGGGAGACAGAACGTAGCAATGCGGGCCCTTCGGCCCTCTCGAGTCTCGGTACCGCGTGACGCTCGGTATCTCAGTACGAATGAATTGTCAATAAATCTTCGTCTTTTTGGTTATAGTCAACATGCCGTTGTCATGAGGACCCAATGGCAGTCAAAATGACACACGTCAACACCAGGAGTGCGAATGTCAAGCATTGAAGATGCGATACAGCAACTTGAAAGTTCAGCTTCGAAGCTCAAGCAGCTTTCGGTAGAAGAGAGTCGCGCGATCCGTGACGCGGTGAAGGAAGCGACGAAGGAAGCGACTGACAAGGTCAAGGCCGAGTACAAGGAAAAGAAGGACAAGGCCCGCAAGGAGTCGCGCGAAGCGGAGAAGGCGATCAAGGACGCCCAGTCGCGGATCCAGAAGGCACTCGGTTCCGAGAAGGGTGCCGCCTCCGGTGGCAAGCGCGCCCGTCGCGGTGAGCGTGAGGAACAGTTCATCGCATACGTGCAGGCCAACCCCGGCTTGCGGCTGGCTGATATCGCCCGCGGCATCGGTGTTCAGAACAGCGCCGCAAACGGCCTCGCGAAGAAGGCCGTGGCGGCCGGCAAGGTGAAGAAGAGCGCCGAGAAGACGTACACGGCGGCCTGAGTCGCCTCAGATGTCTTGAAGGGCCCGCTCCGGCGGGCCCTTTTTCGTGTTTGCAGGCTTTAGAATCAACCGTGTCCGGTCTCATGGTTGGCCGATACGAGGAAGAGGAGAGATAGATGAACGTGGTTCGCAGGGGCTCGCTCGTACTCGCCGTCGCGGCGGCGGCACTCGGGCTGTGCCTGGCAGGCAGCGCTTCGGCGAAGCTGAACGTAATGACCTTGAAGGGATCCCCGGCGCCGGGAACTCCGGCCAAGTACAACACGGTCAAAGTCGTAAAGCAGGGTCCGAAGAAGGCCAAGAAGATTCTCCTGCTGGAACCCGGCACCTCGGCCGGCGCGACCAACTTCCGCCCCCTGGGCAATGCACTCGTCAAACGCCTCGAGGGTTGGCAGGTGTGGTCGATCGAGCGCCGAGAGAACCTGCTTGAGGACCACTCGATGCTGGAGAAGTACCTGAAGGGCAAGGCGACCAACCAGCAGATGCTCGATTATTACTTGGGCTGGGTTGTGCCCAACTCCGGCATCGAGAATCACTTCCAGCCGAAGACCACCGAGGAGACCGAGTTCGCGAAGAACTGGGGCCTGAAGGTGGCGGTCCAGGACATCCGGCGGATCGTCAAGGTGGCGAGGAAGGGCGGCCGCAAGGTAGTGCTCGGCGGTCACTCGCTCGGCGGCTCGATCGTCACCGCCTACGCGACCTGGAACTTCCACGGCAAGCCGGGGGCGAAGAGCCTCGCCGGGCTGGTCTTCATCGACGGCGCCGGCGCCCGTGAGGCCGAGGACCTGCCCAGCGCCGAGTCGGCCCGGCAGCAGCTCGACGCCCTGAACGAGCCGGGCGCATCGCCCTTCATCACCCTGGTCCCCCCGCTGCCCTGGGCGGCCGGGGTCTTCAACGCGATGGGATCGACCGCGGCCCTCCAGGACCCGGACTCCCGCTCCCTGGTCGCGGACTTCCCGCTGCTCCCGGATTCACTGAAGCCGCCGGTCTCGGCCACCAACCTGGCTCAGTACGCCTACGCGGTGGACGCCGACACCGGCCCCGAGAATCTGCGCCTGGTCCAGAGCCACATCGGTCAGCTGGCCGATTCAGGCGACCCGCGAGGCTGGGTCAACGGCCAGCTCGGCACCGCCCAGCGGGCCGCTCAGGTCTTCACCGAGATCGACGGCATGGACGGAACCTCCTGGTACCACCCGCTGCGCCTGACCATCGACGCCGGCGCGATCAACAACGGCATCGCCACCCCGGCCCAGAAGGTCTACGGGATCAGGACCACGATGGGCAAGCGCGTCAAGCTGCCGATGTACTCGTTCGACGCCGCGCTCGGCAACGGCCGGATCAAGCGGGCGACCCTGGCCCTCGCGGCCCAGTCGAAGGTGCCGAAGAAGTGGGTCCGCAACGTGGTTCGCTCAAAGACCTATGCCCACATCGACCCGCTCAGCGCGGTGCCGAAGAAGAACGACTTCATCAAGACGCTGGTCCCGTTCCTCAAGAAGCGGGTCAAGTAGCGACGATCGGCCACGAGATTGAATCCGTCAGCAAATAGCGCTGACAGATTCAATCTCCCGGTCAATCGAAGATCACGATCTGGCGGACCGCCTCGCCCCGGGCGAGGCGGTCGAAGCCCTCGTTGATCTGGTCCGGACGCAGCCGGTGGCTGAGCAGCTTCTCGACCGGCAGCTCGCCCTCGCGATACATGCGGATGAACTCCGGGATGTCGCGACGGGGCACGCAGGAGCCGAGATACGAGCCCTTCAGGGTGCGCTCTTCGGCGACCAGTGAGATCGCCGGGATCTCGAGCGAGCGGTCGGGGTGGGGCAGGCCCGCCGTGATCGTTGTGCCGCCCCGGCCGGTCGCCGCATAGGCTTCGGCCAGCACCTTCTCGCTGCCGACGGTCTCGACGGCCAGGTCGACCCCGCCGGTTGCCGCGCGGATCGCTTCGACCGCATCTGGTCCCGCCGGGACGGTCAAGTCGGCCCCCAGCTCACGGGCCAGTTCGAGCTTGTCCGGCACGGTGTCGACCGCGACCAGGGTCTCGGGTTGCCGGGATCTGGCGGCGAGCAGCGCGGCCAGTCCGACCCCGCCCAGGCCGAAGACGGCGATCGATCGGGCCGGCAGCGCGGAGGCTCCCGTGTTGAGGACCGCGCCCGCTCCGGTCAGGACGGCACAGCCGAAGAGCGCTGCGATCTCGAAGGGCAGGTCTTCGGGAACCTTGACTGCCGAGCGGGCCGAGACCACGGCGTGATCGGCCAGCGCCGAGACCCCGAGATGATGGTGAACCTTGCTGTCGCCCTCCTCGGAGAGGCGGACGTGACCACCAAGCAGCGTGCCGTTGACGTTCGCGGTGCCACCCGGCTCGCAGAGGGCCGGTCGCCCGGATCTGCAGAAATGACACTCGCCGCAGGCCGGCACGAAAGCCAGTACGACGTGATCTCCCTCGGCGAACCCGGTGTCGCCAGGGCCGACCGCGACCACGTCGCCCGCCGCCTCGTGGCCCAGCGCCATCGGCATCACTCGCGGCCGTTGGCCGGTGATCACGGAGAGATCGGAGTGGCAGAGGCCGGCCGCCCGGATCCGGATCAGCAGCTCGCCCTCGCCCGGCGGTTCCAGTTCGAGCTCGACTCGTTCGAGCGGGATGGTCTCGGTGAACGGGCCGGGCCGGCCCATCTCGCGCAGCACGCTGGCGGTGGTCCTCACGAGCCGACCTCGAGATCGGCGAGGGCGGAACGGATCGACTCGGGAATCTCGGTCGGCCGCCGGTGAGCGCGGTCGACGAAGACGTGGACGAACCAGCCTTCGGCCAGCGCGACCCCGTCGGGATTGAAGAGCCCGATCTCGTAGCGGACCGAGGAGCTCCCGAGCCGGCCGACCCGGAGGCCTGCCTCGACCGGGTCGGGGAAGGCCACCGCGGCGATGAAGCGGCAGTGCGACTCGGCGCAGACCCCGATCGTCTCCCCGCCGTGGATGTCCAGGCCGCCGGCCGTGATCAGGTACTGGTTGATGACCGTGTCGAAGTACGAGTAGTACTCGACGTTGTTGACGTGACCGTAGACGTCATTGTCTTTCCAGCGGGTGGGGATGGTCAGGCGGTGCGGGTAGTCGGCCAGGGAGGGTGGCTGGTCGGTCATGCGCGGATTATCCCTGAGCGACACGGGGCCGTTGTGTTGCGCCGCGACTGGGTCTCCGGGCACGATCCTGGCCGCCGGTGATTCACTGCCACGGTGCCCACCGAGACCATTCCCGCTGCCGACGAGGTGACGCCGGTCTCCCGCCCGCCGCTCGCGCCGTCGGTCGTGATGGTGGTCGGGGCGATGTCCTCGATCCAGATCGGCGCGGCGATCGCGACCAGTCTCTTCGATCAGGTGGGGCCGGCCGGGGCGGTCTTTCTGCGGCTGTTCGTCTCGGCGATCCTGCTGGCGATCATCTGGCGGCCGTCCTACCGGATGGATCGGGAGGCGGCGAAGATCGCACTCGCTTTCGGCCTCGTGATGGCCGGCATGAACATCTCCTTCTACGAGGCGATCGATCGCATTCCGCTCGGCACCGCGGTCACCCTCGAGTTCATCGGACCGCTCGCCGTCGCTCTGATCACCTCCCATCGCCGGCGCGACATGATCTGGGCGGCGATGGCCGCGGCCGGCATCCTGCTCCTCTCGGGCGGAATCAAGAGCCACGGGCTCGATCCGTTCGGGATCGGTCTGGCGGTGTTGGGCGGTCTCTTCTGGGGCTGCTACATCCTGCTCGGCAAGCCGGTGGGGCAGATCTGGACCGGTGCCCGGGGCCTGGCGATCGCGATGGCTGTCTCGGCGCTGGTCTGCCTGCCGTTCGGCCTGGCGGACGGCGGCAGCGATCTGCTCGATCCTTCGGTCATCGCGGTCGGCGCGGCGGTCGCGGTGCTCAGCACCACCGTTCCGCTTTCGCTCGAGATCGAGGCGATGCGGCGACTTCCCTCGAATGTGTTCGGCGTGATGATGAGCCTCGAGCCGGCAGTTGCCGCCACGGTCGGTTTCGTGCTGCTCTCGCAGGGGATGAACTGGGCCCAGGTGCTGGCGATCCTGCTGGTCGTCTCCGCCTCGGCCGGGGCGCTCTGGAGCGGTAGAGGCCCGGCCCCGGTCGAGCCGTAGCGACTTGCTCAGCGGCGCTCGGCCGGTCCGCTGCCGTTCCGAGCCGGGTCGGGCTTTCCTTTCGCGGTTGACCTGAGCAGCAGCGCCGCCGAGAAGAAGCAGACCGCTCCGACGAAGGTGCCGGCGTTCGTCCAGTCCGTGCTGAGCTGCTCGCCGGTGGACGGGTTGACCCAGGCGAAGATCGCCGAGACCATGAAGGCGATCGAGCCGGCCATGTTGAGCCAGGTGTTCCACCAGTTCCGCGCTTCCGGGTCCCAGAGCGATTCCCGATGGGTAGTCGCCCGGACCGCGAGGACCGAGGCGATGATGAAGCAGATCGAACCGATGAAGTCGGGTCGCCAGCCGGCCTGCTGGAAGGTCTGCGGGTAGACGGTGCTCAAGGTCGCGATGAGCGTCGAGACGTTGAAGGCGAGGGTCCCGATGAACTGGATCGCGGCCGCCCACCAATCGTCCCAGGCGTCCGGGGAGGACCAGTTGCCGCGCTGCCAGCGGCCGGTCAGGCGGAACTGCGTGAACCCGGCGATCGTGAAGAAGATCGAGCCGAGGAAGTAGGTCATGTCGTCCGCGGTGGTCCCGACCAGGCCGAGATAGCCGGGCGCGGCACCGAGGGCGAACAGCAACGAGCCGATCGCGAACCCACGCAGCTCACGACGCACCGTCAATTGGCTTCTCCCTTACAGATCCCGCTCGGCACCGACGCAGCGTAACGGACCACCGACCGGTAGATTCTCTCGTCTCGCGGTGGACGTAGCTCAGTTGGTAGAGCTCCTGGTTGTGGTCCAGGCGGTCGCGGGTTCGAATCCCGTCGTCCACCCCTCGTTGAAACCCCATGAGCATGGGGTTTCCGGTTTGCAAGTGTGTTTGAACCCTCCCGAATTTTCCTGGTAGTTCAGGCACTAAGTGCCTGAAGATGGGGCATATGTGCGTCGATTGGGGTCGATTGCGGTGGTTTCGGCTCGCTTTCGGTCAGGTCCGGAGCTATGTTCGGTGCCGATATGTAAGTGCCCCGGCGGTGCGCAAACACCCCGGGGCGTGGCACCGAAGTCCCTGCTTCGATGCAAGATGCACGGTATCCGCCGTAGCCCGTTTCAGGGCTGATCGCAGCGTGCCTTCGGTGCTCCAAATGAAAGGAGCACCTGATGTCCTCCAAGACGAAAGCGAAGAAAACGCCAGCCAAGCGACTGAGTCCAGGGGAGCTGGACGGGCTTGTCCTGGCTCATCTATGTAGCCGTGAGGCGGATGGTCCGCTCACCGTGAGTGCCGTCGCAAAGGGAATTGGCCGTTCGGCCGGCGCGGTCGCGAACTGCTTGGTCCGGTTGACCAAGGCCAAAGAGGTCCGGCAGGCCAAGAAATCGCCCCGGGCGTTCCTGATTAGCGGGAAGAAGCAATGAGTTCCTCGGGTCACCGAAACGAGAAGCATTGGCTGACCGACGAGGAGCTAGAGTTCGGTACCTGGGGCGAGAGCCTGGAAGAGGCCGTGGTCGAGATTAAGAACCTGCTGCCGCGGTTGGAGTACGCCTTTAGCGGAGTCGAGTTCGCGGCTGCGGCGATCCGGGCGAAGGAACTTGGATTCGATCGTTCGACGGCGTTTTGGCCGGTCGTGTTCCCGAAGGACACGACCTACGGGATGGCATGGAAGGACGACGCGGAGTTGGTCGCCGGGATCGAACCTCCCCCGGATTTGAGCGCGGGTTGGAAGCTCGACCCCTACTACAAGGATCGGGTCAGATACTGGAACGGCGAGGAGTGGGATCTGGCTTCTGCGCCGGCCCCGGGGAATCTAGACCTCTACAGGCGCATCGCGGCTGGTGAAGACGTGGGCGAGGTTCCAGAGGTGGTGTCGATCCATCCGGCTAACTCGAAGGAGCCGAACCCTCTCTTGGAGATCTTCTGGAACTCCCCCGGTTTTTCGGACACTTGAAGGCTTTCGTTTGAGAGCCGAGAAT
>JBIQLL010000008.1:0-69141 GCA_044464425.1 Solirubrobacterales bacterium
TACTCGGCTGAGGTCGAGGCGAGGACGATCGGGGCGGGCGTATACGCGCCGGCCCTGAACGCCGGTCGTCACTGGGACGTCGATCCGTTCCTCGGGATCAAAGAGGTCAGCTCGTTCCCGCACTCCGGTGACAGCATGCTGGTCTACTACGACAGCGGGCCGACCGACTTCACCGGAAACCGGGGACAGGGGATCGGCAAGCCGCCGATCGAGGAGCTGCCGCCCCGTAGCGAGTGGGGGTATGGACGCGATCCACATGAGGATCCACGCCGCTCGCCCGACGGCATCGATCACGCCGCCACCTTCCTCGAGAACGCCACTCTGAGGAGTTGCGCGGTGATCACCCCGATCCCGTCGAGCGACGCCCACTGCTACGCGAACGGCTACACCGGCCCGACTCCCTGAACGGGTGAGTCCGGGTTCGCGAACGGGAGGAGGGCCGGGAGAGATCCCGGCCCTTTCGCGTTCAGGACCGGCTCCGAACACGGTCAACTTACAAGTCAGTTGACCGACTGGTATATATTGCCGCTATGAGCGAGGAGCGGCGTCAGCAAAAGGACCGCACGGCCGCAACGCGCGCCGCCGTGCTGGAAGCGACCATCGAACTCCTGGTCGAGCGTGGCTACGCCGGGACCTCGACTCGGCTCGCGGCGGAGAAGGCCGGAGTGTCGCTGGGCGCCCTTCAGCATCACTTCCGGACCAAGGCCGAGCTGACCGTCGAGGCGATGCGGTTCGTCACCGACCGGCTGGCCGGCGAGTTCGTCTCGGCGATTCCCCGGGAGGAAAACGAGCTGGAGCTGGTCTCACTCGCCCTCGACCGCCTCTTCGTGGTCTTTCGCGGCCCGACCTTCGCGGCCGCGATGGAGCTCCACCTCGCGGCCCGGACCGACGAGACGCTGCGGGAGCCGATCAGCGAGCTTCACCTCGAGGATCAGGTACGGGTGCGAGAGAGCGCAATCGCCCTGATGCCCGGAGTCGAGGAGCGGCCGGGATTCGACGCCTGGCTTTTGATGTCGGTCTCGGCGATCCGCGGCATGGCGGTCGCGACCATGGGCGTCGAGGACGTAGAACAGGAGTGGCAGCTGCTCAGGGACCGGCTGCTCGAATCGGCAAGTGAGCTACTGAGGCAGGAGTCAGCGTGAACGTGAACGAGAAACCTTTGCCACCCGGCCCCAAGGGGCTCGACGCGGCGAAGTTCCTGATCAACTCGACCCGCGATTTCAAGCGGCCGATGACCGAGATGGCGCTGGAGTACGGCGAGGTCGCGCACGTGCGCAACCGTCGCCGGGACTTCATCGTGGTCAGCGGCCACGAAGCGGCCAAACACGTCCTGATCACCAACCAGGACAACTACCGCAAGGGACTCGAGTACGAGCTGCTGAGGATCGTGCTCGGTGAGGGACTGCTGACCAGCGAAGGGGAGACCTGGCGCAAGCAGCGGCGGCTGGTTCAGCCGATGTTCGCGAAGCGGTACCTGAAGAACTTCACCGAACACATGACCCGCGCCACCGCCGAGGTGCTCGACGGCGAGCCGTTCGCAGAGCTCCCCGAGGGAGCCACCCTCGATATCTCCGAGGTGATGATGGCTCTGACCTTGGACATCGTCGGCCGGGCGCTCTTCGGGGCGGACCTGAGCGGCGAGACCGCGCGCAAGGTAGGTCCGGCGATGAACGACGTGCTCAGCCTCGGGACCAAGATGACCCGCCGGCTGCCGACCTTCGTGCTGGCCAACCTGCCCGGGATGAACCTGGAGAAGGCGATGGCCGTGAACCCGGAGGGCCGCCGGTTCCAGGCGGCACTGGCTGACCTGAAGAGCGTGATCGACGAGCTGCTGGAGGAGCGCAGCCGGCAGAGCGATCCCGGGGATGACCTGGTCGGCCTGATGCTCGCGGCCCGCGACGAGGAGACCGGGGCGACGATGAGCCGCGAGCAGATCGGCGACGAGCTGATGACTTTCATGCTCGCGGGCCACGAGACGACCTCGAACGCGCTGGCCTGGACCTGGCGCCGCCTCTCGCTCAACCCCGGCGCCCGCGAACAGCTCTTCGCCGAGGTCGACAGCGTGCTCGGGGACCGCGTGCCGGACATGGACGACCTCGACAGCCTGCCCTGGACCCGGGCCTGCATCGAGGAATCGATGCGGGTCGATTCACCGGTCTGGACGGTGGGGCGCCAGGCCAAGGAAGAGGACGAGATCCTCGGCTATCGCATCCCGAAGCGGGCCAGCGTGATGGTGCTGATCAGCCTGATCCACCGTGACCCGCGGATCTGGTCGAACCCGGAGGGATACGACCCGACCCGGTTCCTGCCGGAGAACGCGAAGGGCCGTCCGCGTCACGCCTTCATGCCGTTCGGTGCCGGCCGGAGGGTCTGCGTCGGTTCGACCTTCGCGATGGTCGAGGCGACGCTGCTGGCGGCGATGTTCGCCCGGCGGCTCCGTTTCGACTTGCCGGCCGAGGCCGAGGTGGAGGCCGAAGCGGTGATCACCCTGCGTCCCCGGCACGGCATGCCGATGCACGTCTTTCACCGGCAGCACGATCCGGTCCCGGGCGAGGCGCCGGAACCGGATCTGGCTGCGGTCTGAGTTGGCGGGCTAGCCCTGCTCGAGGATCGGGTCCTCGGCCAGCTCGGGAGCGAGCGGCTCGCCGCGCGGGTCCTTGTTCGCGATCAGGTGGCCTTCCAGGGACACGTTGGGGATCACCTTGTCCAGCCAGCCCGGCAGCCACCAGGCGCGGTCGCCGAGCAGGGTCACGACGGCCGGCGCGATCAGGAGCCTGACCACAAGGACGTCGATCAGGATCGCGAGACCCAGACCGAGGCCCATCATCTTCGCGATCACGTCGGGCTGGGTGACGAAGGCGAGGAAGACCGAGGCCATGATCAAGCCCGCGAAGAGCACGACCTTGCCGATCCGCGCGAGACCGTGGACCACGCTTTCGCGCGGGCCATCACCTTCGTTGTATGCCTCGTGGACCCGGGAGAGCAGGAACACGTTGTAGTCCATCGATAGGCCGAAGAGGATCGCGAAGATCATCACCGGTACGAATGACATGATCGGCACCCCGCTGTCCACCCCGATCAGGCTGGCCCCGATGCCCTTCTGGAACACCGCTACCACGACCCCGTAGGCGGCCCCGACCGAGAGCAGGTTGAAGGCGGCCGAGGCGAGCGGGATCCAGAGCGAGCGGAAGGCGGCCATCAGCAGCAGCACCGAGAGGCCGATCACCACCAGGATGAAGACCGGCAGTCGTTCGGAGACCTTGTCCGAGAAGTCTTCGAAACTGGCCGTGTTGCCACCGACGTACGCCTTGAGGCTCGTGTCCGCGGTCGCCTTCGGAATCACGTTCTCACGCAGGTTGACCAGCAGATCGCTGGTCGCGGCGTCCTGAGGTGAGGTGGACGGGATCAGGAAGATGCTCGCCATCTCGTTGTCTTCGCTCGGCTGGGCGGGAGAGACGCTTGCGACCCCGTCGACCTGCTGCAGCTCGTCGACCAGGTGGTCGAGGTCTGCCTGGCTCTGCTTGGCGCCGTCCGGCGTGTTGACGGCGAGCAGGAAGGGCCCATTGACGCCCTTGCCGAAGCCTTCGCTGATCAAGTCATAGGCGACCCGCTGGGTCTTTTCCTCGGACTGATTCCCGTCGTCGGGCGAACCGAGCCGCATGTCGAGGAGCGGTGAGGCGAAGACCAGCAGAATCACGACACCGACCGTGATCGCGACCCAGGGCCGAGCGGTGATCTTCTCGCCCCAGCTGCCGAACGCGTTCGAGGGCAGCACGTGCTTCAGCTTCTTCGGCTTCAGCCAGCGCTGGAGCGCGCCGATCATGATCGGCAGGATGGTGATAGCCGAGACGACGACCGCTGCCACGCCGATCGCGGCGCCGATCCCCATCTTGCCGATCAGCGGGATCCCGATCACCAGCAGGCCGGCGATCGCCACCATGACGATGAGCCCGGCCGCGACCACGGCCGACCCGGAGGTCGCCGCGGATTTCGCGGCCGCGTCCCGGACCGAGTCTCCGGCCGCGGATTGCTCGCGGAACCGGCCGATTATCAGCAGTGAGTAATCGATCCCGGCACCCAAGCCCAGCATCACCGCGATGGTCGAGGCGAACTCGGGCATGCCGAGCGGGGCAGCGAGGATGACCAGCAGCATCTGGCCGACCATGACGCCGATCAGGGCGCCGATCAGGGTCGCGATCATCGCCGCGATAGAGCGGAAGAGCAGCGAGAGCAGGATGATCGCCACGGCGATGCCGATCAGCTCGCCGACCGGTGCGTCCTGTTCCTGGGCAAGATCCACGACGACGCCCCTCATGGCCACGTCTACGCCGGCACTCTCGGCGCTCCGGGCGGCGTCCTCCAGCTGCTCACCCTGCACCTTGGTCACGTCACCGAAGTCGAGGTCATACCGGACGTCGACATAGGCGATCCGCCCGTTCTCCGAGATCGCTCCCGAATCCTTGGCGTAAGGGTTGCTGACCGTGATCACATCCGGCAGCGCCTTGATCTCGTCGATCGCCGACTGAACCGCCTGCTTGTTCTCGCCCTGCTTGAGCGTGCCGTCCTTGACGTTGAACACGACCGTCGAGTCGACTCCCGCGAGGGCGGGACTGTGGGCGGAAAAGAGGTCGTAGGCCTTCTGGCTTTCGGTGCCGGGGATGTCGAAATCATCCGGGGGTGGGTCGGCCGCGGTACCGGAAAGGGCACCGATCGCGACAACCGCCATCAGGGCGACGACGAGCGCGCGCTTCCAGTGGCCGGTTATGGATCGGACGAGTCGGGCGAGGAGGTCAGACATTTGTCTCCAGAGGTGAGGGGAAGGAGGAAGGCGGGAAAATATCACATCGACTGCAAAACTGCAGCAGCTGCAACTTAGCTGGTAGGCTTGCCCTGTGCCCAACGTAGCCGCAAATGGCCTCCGTGAGCGGAAGAAGGCGAAGACCCGAGAGACCATCGTCTCGGTCGCCCTGCGTCTCTTCGCGGAGGACGGCTACGCCAACACCACTATCGCCCGGATCGCCAAGGAGGCCGAGGTCTCACCGCGGACCGTGGCGACCTACTTCCCGGCCAAGGACGACATCGTCTTCTACCTGACCGACCGGGCCGGGGAGCGGCTGGCAACGTGCATCGAGAACCGGCCCGAGGGCATGGACACCATGAGCGCCCTGCGCCGGTGGCTGCTCGACGAGCGTGAGCTGATGGAGAGGAAGCACGATCAGATGGTCTGCCAGCGCCTCGCGATCGACAACGACGAGACTCTGCAGGCTCGCGAGCAGGCGGTGATCCGTGAGTTCGAACTGATCCTGGCCGGCGGTCTGGCCGTGGACCTCGGTCGCCAGGCCTCGGATCTCGAGCCGCGGCTGGCCGCGGCGGCGGCCGTCGCGGTCTTCGACCTGCTCGGAGACGAGCGCAAGGAGCGCGCCGACGGAGAGTTGCCA
Organism: Solirubrobacterales bacterium; assembly: GCA_044464425.1. Lineage (GTDB taxonomy): Bacteria > Actinomycetota > Thermoleophilia > Solirubrobacterales > 70-9 > 67-14. The sequence goes on from JBIQLL010000008.1 coordinate 5,439, forward strand.
CCGCTCGACGAACAGCTCGGCATGCTGGACCAGGCTCTAACCTTCATCACCGGCGGCGTGGCTGCTCTTCAGAAGCGCCAGGCCTGAACGCGGCTTCGGCTCGGAGCGCTCGGTTAACTAAAGCCGCCCCGGCCGGGGGACCGGGGCGGCGGGTGCCTGTCTGGGAGGGAGGAAGTGCCGGTCGGCTAGAAGCCAGCCGGATGACGCGCGGTGAAGCGGCCGTAGGTGGAGCGCATGCTCTTGCTCCAGCCGGGGCCGTTGCCCGGAGTCATCGAGGTGTCGAACCGGAGCCCGGCCACGATCATGTAGGCGTGGCTGGGGTTCGAGTAGACGGTGATCCAGCGACCCTTGCCCCGCCGGGCCCAGTTCATGTAGCCGGTCGAGGCGAGCGGGTAGCGGACGAAACGGCCGCCGCGCAGGGCGAAGCTGATCGAGCCGGAGCAGTCATAGCCGCTGTCGAAGAAGGATCCGTGACCGCCGCCGTAGCGGTAGGGCTTGTTGCGGATCCGGTTGGCCCAGTTGATCACGCGCTTGACCCGCGCGGGGGCGCTGGCCGGGGCGTACGCCTTGCCGCGGATCAGCCGTGCCTTGCGGAACGGACGGCATTTCTTGCCGCCGACCGTGAGGCCGCCGCTTGACGAGGAGGCTTGGCAGCCTGCCGCGGCAGCAGGGGCCGGGTTGGCCAGGTTCAGGCCCGTGAGAGCAAGGCAGCAGACGAGCAACCCGGCCAGGCCGAGCGCCACGCTGCAAATGAGGGATCTTTGGTTTTCGGGGGTGGAGGTGATGATGCCGATCTCCTTTTTCTGCCTGCGGGGTTAGCTGACGGGCTGGCGCTAAGGGAGCAGCGCTCTCACCTTTTCGGGTGGGTTCGCCCCAAATACGTGGTTCCCCCGCTTCCCGGACCAAGAGGTGCCGGGAACTCGGCTTATCGGTTTTTCAGAACACGGAGTGTAGAGGGTTTCTTAATACTTTGCTCATAAAACGGGTCGGGCGCGTTTGTTGCGGTGGCATCCGCAAGCCGCCCGGTCTTCGCCGGGCGGCAACAGAAACCCGCCCCTTCCCCGAGGATTCAGCGATAGAGGGAAGGGGCTCTGGTTGTAGGCTCATCGGGATGAAATCTGCCCACCATCGTGAGGTCACGTTTGAGCCCTTTGAGGCTTCGGAGATCTCCAACTATGAGGCCAAGTTCAAGGCGGCCGAGGAGGTCGCCGCCCTGGCCGAGTCGGGCCAGGTCATCGGGGCCGGTTCGGGCTCGACCGCGTTTCTCGCGGTGCGGGCGATCGCGACGCGGATCCGCCACGGCGAGCTGCATGACGTCCGCCTGATCCCGACCTCGATCGAGTCCGAGCTGACCATCGCCGGGCTGGGCCTCGCCCAGGCCGATCTGGCCGAGGTCGCGCCCGACTGGCTCTTCGACGGGGCCGACGAGGTCGACCCGGACGGCAACCTGCTCAAGGGCCGGGGCGGGGCGCTCTTCCGCGAGAAGGTGCTGTTCACGGCCTGCCAGCTGAGGCGGGTGCTGATCGATCCTTCGAAACGGGTCGATCGCCTGGGGCTGAACTTTCCGGTGCCGGTCGAGGTGGTGCCACGCGCCGCCTCGGTGGCGATGGCCGGTCTGAAGGCGCTGGGCGCAACCGAGATGACGATCCGGACCGGCTCGGGCAAGGACGGTCCGACCCTGACCGAACAGGGAAACCTGCTGCTCGACTGCCACTTCGATCAGATCGAGGACGGCCTAGAAGAACAGATCAAGCAGCTCACAGGCGTACTCGACTCCGGCCTCTTCCAAAACTACGCCCCCGAGATAGTCGAAGCTAAATAATTAGACGCCGGGTCATGCGGCGGATCGCGACCCTCCACATGACCAGGGCCAGCAGGAGCAGGCCGGCGAAACGAAGGACATCGGTCGCCTCGAAGCCGAAGCAGGCGCCGCGGACCAGTTCGACCAGCTGGTAGAGCGGGTTGATCTGGGCGACCACCTGGAAGCCGTGGGGAAGCTGGTCGATCGGGAAGAAGGTGCCGGCCACCAGGAAGAGAGGCGTGATCACGAGCGTGGTCACGTAGTTGAACTGGTCGATCTTCGAGACCGACGCCGCCATGGTTATCCCGAAGGCGCCGAAGGCGAGGGCGGTCACGAACGAGAAGACCGGCACGAGCAGCATCGTGATCTTCGGATCGAGTCCGAAGAACATGGTGACTATCAACGGGAAGCAGCCGAAGATCGCGGATTTGAGCGCGATCCACAGCATCTCGGCGGTGACCAGCTCCTCGACATCCACCGGCGCCGCGAGGATCGCGTCATAGGTGCGCTGGAAGCGCTCCTTGACGAAGGTGCCGAACATGGCCGGCAGGGCGGAGGAGAAGACCACCGCCGTGGCAACCAGCCCGGTGCCGACGAACTGCACGTACTCGATGCCGTCGACGTCGGCGACCAGGGTCGATCCGAGGCCGAGGCCGAAGGCGAGCAGGTAGACGACCGGCTCGAAGGTGCTGGTGAACGCGGTCGACTTCCAGAAGGTCCGGAAGTTGGCCAGCTCACGGCCCATCACCGCGAGGATCACGGCCGGTTCGAGTCGGCGCACGCGGTTCACTCGGCCTCCTCGCCGGTCAGCATCACGAAGACATCCTCGAGCGAGCCGGCCCGGTGAATCGCGTCCTCGGGGATCAGCCCCGGCGCCGCCATCTCAGCGCCCACGATCGCGATCGCCGGCCCGGCCGGCCGGACCCTCAGGCCTGCGGACTCGACTTCGGAGCGGATCTCGGCCAGCCGCTCCGGCGGACCGTAGACCTCGGCGGTCTGACGGCCCGCGTGCTCGGCGATCAGTTCGCCCGGGGTCGCCCGTGCGATCACCTTGCCGGCCGCGACTACCGCGACCTCGTCGGCCAGGCGCTCGGCCTCCTCGATGTAATGGGTGGACATCAAGATGGTCGTGCCACGGGATCTCAGACCGTCGATCAGGGTCCACAGCTCCGTCCGGATCTGCGGATCGAGGCCGACCGTGGGCTCGTCCAGCAGCAGAAGCTTCGGTTCGTGGATCAGCCCCCGGGCCAGCAACAGCCGCCGCCGCATCCCGCCGGATAGCTTGTCGACCGCATCTTTGCGCCGGTCTGTGAGACGGGCTATCTTGAGCGTCCGGTCGACCGCCGCGGCGACGTCGGCCACGCGGTAAAGGCGGGCGAACACGGCCAGGTTCTCCTCGACCGTGACGTCGATGTCGAGGTTGTCCAGCTGCGGAACCACGCCCATGTTCGCCCGGGCGTTCTTGGACTGTGCCGGGAGCTCGAAGCCGAGGACCCGGATCTCGCCCGAGTCGGGGATCGCCTGGCCGGTGAGCATCTTCATCGTCGTCGACTTGCCGGCCCCGTTCGGACCGAGCAGGCCGAGGCAGACGCCTTCCTCGACGACCAGGTCAAGTCCGTCAACGGCCTTGATCGGCCCGAAGGTCTTGGTCAAGCCGTGAAGTTCGATCGCGGGCACCGGGGCAGTCAATCAGACCGACCGGCTCCGCCTGTTTCGGCGTCTGACTGCGCCGGTAGCCTGCGGCGATATGTTCGCGGCTCCCGACTGGCTTCGCAATGCAGGGACGAGTGCGTGGTTCTTGGTCGGGATAGCGATCCTGCTCCTGGCGCTGGTCTGGCTGGCCTCTCTGACCGAGGTGATCGTGGTCCCGGTGATCGTCGCCTGCATCGTCGGCTCGGTCGGTTCGCCGCTGGTTTCGAGACTGAACAGGGTGCGGGTGCCAAGGGCGATCGGGACGGTCGTGGTGATGCTGCTGTTGATCCTGATCGGGGCCGCCTGCGCGGTGATGGTGGTCAACGGCATCGTCAAGGAAGTGCCCGACATCAGCCGGGATCTAAACCAGGCCACCGACGATCTCGGCCAGTTCCTGACCGACAAGGGCGTGGACCAGGAACAGATCGACAAGGCCAAGGAAGGTGCGAAGCAGGGGGCGACTTCCAGCATCGGCACCCTGCTCAAGGGCTTCGCATCCGGGATCTCCGGACTTTCGTCGGCGCTCTTCTTCCTGGCGATGGTCCTGCTCAGCTCCTTCTTCATGTTGAAGGACGGGCCGGTGATCCGGGCCTGGGCCGAAAGGGCGACGAGCCTGCCGCCGCCGGTTGCCCGACTTGTCTCAGGTCACGTCATCTCCTCGCTCCGGGGATATTTCGCCGGGGTCACGATCGTTGCCGCATTCAGCGCCGTGGTGGTGATGGTCGGGGCGCTGATCATCGGGGTGCCCCTGGTCGCGACGATCGGCGCGGTGACCTTCGTCGCCGGATACGTGCCTTACCTGGGCGCCTGGGTGGCCGGCATCTTCACGGTGCTGCTCGCCTACGGTGCCGGTGGCACAGATGCCGCCCTCGCCATGGCGGTGGTCCAGCTCCTGGCCAACGGAGCCCTCCAGCAGATGATCCAGCCCTTCGCGATGGGCAGCGCCCTCGGGATCCATCCGCTGGCCGTGCTGGTGGTCACGATCGCCGGGGGTGCGCTCTTCGGCTCGATCGGGCTGATCATCGCGGCGCCGCTGGTGGCCGCCGCGAGCGGGATCGTGCGGGATCTCAAGGAGCTCGAAACGACCGAAGCCGAGGCGGACGGTCAACCGTCCGGCGGTGCCGGGCCGGGCGCTGAGCCGACAGCGCGCCCGACCTGACCGCCAGCATTGTCCCGACCCTCACTTCAGGGTGCGGATCAGCTTCTTGTTGATGAACTCCTGGATGCCGTAGGTGCCGAGCTCGCGGCCGAAGCCGGAGCGCTTGACGCCCCCGAAGGGCAGCTCGGCGCCGTCCAGCCCGACTCCGTTCACGAAGACCATGCCGGTGTCGAGCTTCTCGGCCACCCGCCGGGCCTGGTCCGGGTCGTTGGAGAACACGTAGGAACCGAGCCCGAACGGGGTGTCGTTGGCCAGCTCGATGGCCTCGTCCTCGCTCGCCACCTTGTACACGGTGGCGACCGGGCCGAAGAACTCTTCGCGGTAGGCGTCATTCTCCGGAGTGACATCGGTCAGCACCGTGGTCGGGAAGAAGTTGCCGTTCCGTTCGCCGCCCACCGTCACCGTCGCGCCCTGGGCGATCGCCCGGTCGAGCTGGTCCTGGAGGCGCTCGGCGGCCGCGTCGGAGGAGAGCGGGCCGATCGCCGTCTCGTCCGAGGTCGGGTCACCGGGCTGGACCTCCTTCATCTTGCCGCTGAAGGACTCGAGGAAGTCGTCATAGAGATCCTCCGTGACGATGAAGCGCTTGGCCGCGTTGCAGGACTGGCCCGTGTTGTCCAGGCGGGCATCAACCGCGGCCTGGACCGCTTCCTCGAGGTCATCCGAGCCGAGCAGCACGAACGGGTCGGAGCCACCGAGCTCCAGCACCACCTTCTTGAGGTTGCGCCCGGCGATCTCGGCTACTGCGGCGCCGGCCCGCTCGGATCCGGTCAGCGACACACCGCGCACCCTGGGGTCGGCGATCGCGTCAGCGATCTGGTCATTCGTCGCGAGGATCGTCTGGAACGCCTCGGGTGGAAGCCCCGCGTCAGCCATCATCGCCTGGATCGCCGCCGCCGACTCGGGGCACTGCGGCGCCGGCTTCAGCAGCACCGGGTTGCCGACGATCAGATTCGGTCCCGCGAATCGCGCCACCTGGTAGTAGGGGAAGTTCCAGGGCATGATCCCGATCAACGGCCCCATCGCGCTCTTGCGGATGACCGCGTCACCGTCACCGGCCAGCAGCTCGATCGGCTCGTCGGCCAGCAGCTTGCCGGCGTTCTCCGCGTAGAAGCCGTAGATGTCGCCGCAGAAGTCGACCTCGCCGAGGGCCTGGTCGCGTGGCTTGCCCATCTCGCGGATGATGATGTCGGCCAGCTCCTCGCGCCGCTCGACGTGCAGCTCGCCGACCCGCCCGATGATCGCCGCCCGCTCCTCGACCGTGCTGTTTCTCGACCAGTCCCGGTAAGCGCCCTCAGCGGCGGCGATCGCCGTCTCCAGCTCAGCGTCCGTGATGGTCGGGTACGCCTTCACTTCCTCGCCGGTGGCCGGGTTCACAACTGCGTAGTCGCTCATGAATCTCCAATCCTCGATTTGCGGCATCAAGCCGGTACTAGCGGTGCCACCCTGCAGCCTAGTACCTGCCCGCCCTCCGCTGGGCCAGATTTGCCGGTTCCGGCCCGGGGAGCGTAGGATCGTCCCATGTGCCGGAACATCAGAACCCTTTACAACTTCGAACCGGAGGCGACCGACGAGGAAGTGCGGGCCGCTTCGCTTCAGTACGTGCGGAAGATCAGTGGCTTCAACAAGCCCTCGAAGGTGAATCAGGAGGCCTTCGATCTGGCCGTGGAGGAGATCGCCGCGGTTTCGACCCGCCTGCTCACGTCGCTCGAGACCTCGGCGCCGCCGAAGGATCGCGAGATCGAGGCGGAGAAGCGTCGCGCCCGCTCCGCCAAGCGCTTCGCGACCGCGTGAGCGCGGGCGATCTTCGCGCCTGGCATGAGCGCGGGCGCATGGTCGCGGCGACGCCGCTGGGCCATGAAGCCTTTCTGATCGACGAGGGCGATCCGCAGGCCGCCGCCGAGCGGACGGTCGTCCTGCTGCACGGGTTCCCGGAATCCTCCTACTCCTACTCCGGCGCGTTTCCCCTGCTGGCCGACGCGTTCGAGCGGGTCGTCTCCTTCGACTTCATCGGTTTCGGGTTCTCGGCCAAGCCATCGACGGGCTTCTCCTACTCGTTGATCGAGCAGGCGGAGGTGGCGCTGCGGCTGATCCGGGAGTGCGGGATCACCGGCTGCCACTTCGTTGCCCATGACATGGGCGACTCGGTGATGACCGAGATCCTGGCTCGGCTCAACCGGGACCGGCCCGACTGGTTCGGCGACGGCGCGCTAAGTGTCACCTTCACCAACGGCTCGATGATCCTCGGTGACGCCAAGCTGCGGGCGGGGCAGAGGGCGCTGGTCTCACCGCTCGGCCCGCTCCTGGCCCGGATCACCGACAGTCCGACGATCTTCGAGAAGCAGGTGCGAAGCGCCCAGGGCAACGACCGGCTGAGCGAGGAGCAGATCCTCGACATGTACTCAGCCTCGGCGACCGGCGCGCCACGCGGGCTGATGGCGCAGCTGATCGGCTACCTGAAGGAGCGGCGCCGGTTCGAGGCCTGCCGCTGGCTGCCTGCCGTGCGTGACTGTGAGGCGCCGGTCCACATCTGCTGGGGTGGGGATGATGCCGTGGCGCCGGTCGCGATCGCGCGGCGGCTCAAGTCCGAAGTCAAGCCCGACGCGGAGCTCACCGTAATCGACGGTCTCGGCCACTTCGGGCAGATCCAGGACCCCGAGGCCTGGTTTGCCGGGTTGAAGCCGTTCTGGGAGCCCTGAGGCCGGTCACTCGCCGCGGTCCGCGTCCCGCTGCTGCCAGTAGCGGGCCAGGCCGTCCCACATGCCCTCGAACGGTCCGGCTCGCCAGTACGTGTCGAGATCACCAGGCTCTACCTGGGAGGCCAGCCACTCGCGAATCCAGCCGGTCATCCCGTCGGCATCGGTTTCGCGGGCCTTCTCCGCGAAGAGATCGAGGTTCTCGTGCATCATGGCGATCTGATTCTCGACGTCGGTGGACTGGCCGAAATGCTGGAAGGCGATCCGCTCCGGCTGCCAGGCTGACACGATCTCCAGCGATTCATGCCAGAGCGGCGGATCGATGTCCGGGGGAGGCGTCGGCGGGAAGGCCGGGCCGCCGTCGATTCGCACGCCGGTCACGTCGCCGGTAAAAGCGGTGCGAGTGGGGCGGTGGAAGTAACAGACGTGATGCTTGGCGTGGCCGGGCGTGTACTCGACCTGCCAGGGACCGTCGCTCTCGCCACCCTTAAGGACTCTGATGTTCCGCTCGGGAACCGGCACGACCTCGCCCCACATCAGGTCGAAATGCTCGCCGAACACCTTGCGGGCGCTACTCAGCAACCTGGTCGGATCGACCATGTGCGGGGCGCCTTTCTCGTGGACCCAGACCTCGAGCTCTGGGTACTTCTCGACCAGCCGGCCGGTCGCGCCGGCGTGATCGAAGTGGATGTGGGTCAGGAGGATCGCCCGGGGGGTCTCGTCGCCGAGCGCCTCGATCAGTCGCTCGACGGTTTTTTCGGCACCGGGATCGACGATCACACCGTCGAGCAGGTGAGCCGAGATCGCCCCCGGCTGGTCGAAGTGGAACAGGTCGACCGTTTCCGGGACGTCGCTTCGCATGGCGACGAAACTACCGAAGCCCGACTGAATAACCTTGTCTCGTGTCGTCCGGAGGAAGAGCGAGAGGAGGGTTGGCGGGCAGCCGGTGGCTGCTGATGCCCTTGGGCGCCTTGCTCTTGGCGCTCTCCCTGTGTTCGCCGGCCGGCGCCGGTGCTCGCGATGCTGCGCCGACCACGGCTCAGGAACTGGCCGAGAAGTACGCGCCGGTGATGATGATCCGCAAGCAGGGCGAGAAGCTCTGCGACACGACGGTCGAGCAGTACCAGCCGATGAAGGTCGACGCCCTGTTCGGCAACCCGGACGTGAAGTTGATGCGAAACGAGGGGAAGAAGTCCAGCCTGATCACCAAGGCACCGACCCTCGATGACATCCGCAACCGCGGTGAAGAGGCCTACCTGGACCTGCCCGGTGACCCGCTGGGCGACACCTGCGTCTACGCGAAGGACTTCGACCGGATGAAGCGCGCGGGCGAGGCGCCGGTCGCCGTGTACGCCCATGTCGCGCACGAGCAGGGGCGATCCGGACTCGCCCTCCAGTACTGGTTCTACTGGTACTTCAACCAGTTCAACGATCTGCATGAAAGCGACTGGGAGGGCATGCAGATCACCTTTGACGCGGACACGCCGGCGGAGGCGCTGAAGCAGGAGCCCGACGAGATGATCCTCTTCCAGCACGCCGGCGGGGAGCGGGCCGAGTGGGGCGACAGCAAGGTCGAAAAGGAGGGAGACCGGCCCGTCGTCTACCCGGCGGCCGGCTCGCACGCCACCTTCTACCAGTCGGCGATCTACCCGCAGAACGGCTCGCACGGCTCCGGGGTCGGCTGCGACAACACCGCCGAGCCGCTGCGCGAGCTCCGGCCGCAGGCGGTCCTCCTGCCGGACCAGGCGACCGATCGGGGCGAGTTCGCCTGGCTTTCCTTCGACGGGCGCTGGGGGCAGAAGGAGAAGGGGTTCAACAACGGACCGACCGGGCCGCAGACCAAGGACCAGTGGAGCGAGCCTTTCACCTGGATGGAGCAGCAGCGCTGGTCCAGCCCACGCATGCCGATCGGCGGGCTCGTCGGCCCGGACGCCGTGAACGCGTTCTGCGGCGTGATCGAGCAGGTCACCTCGGTGATGAACCTCCACCAGGCCGATCCGCTGGCCGCGGTGATCGTCGTGGTCGTCTTCCTGCTGCTCGTCTTCCTGATCTTCGGGTACACCAAGTGGCGACCGGCCGATGCCACCAAGCTCGAAGGGGAGCGCGCCTACGGCCAGATCACCCTGACCAGCCTGAAGCTCTACCGCCGGCACCTCTGGCCCTTCGCCGTGCTCGGCGCTTTCGCGATCCCGATCGTCGGGGGGACCCAGGCTCTCGGCAGGATCCTCGGGGACGGCTCGGGCGGCAACGGCGCGCTCCAGTCCGCCTCCGACCTAATCCTGGGAGTCGGACCCCCGATCGCCCAGGCTCTGGTCTCGGCCTTCGTGATCGTCTTCATCCGCGAACTGGTCCATGAGCGCCCGGTCACCGTGAAGGCGGCCCTGGCCGGCACCTGGGAGCGGTTCTGGCGGGTGGTGGTGGCGCGCCTGCTCTCGCTGGTCGCGGCCGCCGCTCTCGCGGTCACGATCATCGGCCTCCCGTTCGCGATCCGCTTCCTGGTCAACTGGAGCTTCGTCCAGCAGGAGGTGATCTTCACCGACCTCTCGATCCGGGAGTCCTTCCGGGCCAGTTCCGACCTGGTCCGCGGCCACTGGTGGCGGGCGGTCCGGACCTTGGTCCCGCTGGGCATCTTGCTGGCCGTGGTCGGTCCGCTGCTCGGCCTCTTCCTGATCTTCACGCCGCTGCCGCTGCTGTTGGTCAACCTGATCGGTTCGATCACCTACGCGGTGGCGATCCCGTTCACCACGGCCGGGACCACACTGCTCTACTTCGATCTCCAGGCCCGCCAGCGAGAGGCCGGGGTGGTGCCGCGCCGTTCCTGGGTCCCTTGGCGGCCATCGCAGTTCGGCCGGCCGGTTGAACAGCCGGCTGCATAAGTAAGTCGGCGAGCTTCGCTCCGCCTCCCAGTCGAACCCGCCGGCCCATGGGGTTCATGGATGGTTGGGCCGGCTCTGCTCGATGGTACTTCTCTGGATTTTCCCGAAAGCCTGGGTTGACAGATCTAGTGTTGCGATATATCGTTATGTATCGTGAGATATCCGAAAGAGAAGGAACAGCACATGTTTGACTCAGATTTCGATCCGCGTGAGCGCGGACGTTTCGAAGGTGCCGGGTTCGGCCGCGAAGGTGGGTGCCGGCATCGGCACCGTGCCCACGGGCCCGGACGGGGCGGGCCTCATGCTCGTCCCGGGCGTGGCCGCCGGGCCCGGCGTGGCGACATCCGCCAGGCCATCCTGCTGCTGCTAGAGGAGGAGCCCCGCAACGGCTATGGCTTGATGCAGGAGATCGAGGAGCGCAGCGACGGCACCTGGAAGCCCAGCCCGGGCTCCGTATACCCGGCGCTCTCTCAACTGGAGGACGAAGGTCTCGTCTCCCTCAGTGAAAGCGGTGGACGCAAAGAGTTCTCGCTGACCGCGGAAGGCAAGGCCTGGGTCGAGGAGAACCGGGAACGGATCGGCTCACCCTGGGACTTGGAAGGCCGCGGCATGCCGAAGGAGCTCGGGTCGCTGCACAAGTCGAGCCGAGCGATGGCGATCGCCGCGAGGCAGCTCGCCCATACCGGAACCCCGGCCCAGCTCGAAGCGGCCCGGAAGATCGTCGACGAAGCCCGTCGGCAGCTCTACGGAATCCTCGCGCAGAGCGAGGAGGAGCAGGAGGACTGACCCTGCTCAGCCAGCCGGCGGGGGCGAGGCAAGGACGCCACGCACCGCCGCCTCAAGCGCCGCGAGCGGATCGATCACCCGCTCACGGCGGTTGATCAGGATCGCGGTCGGCAGGTCCACGACGCAGACCGCGACGGTTTCCACTGCGGCCCGGTCTCGGCGCCCCCAGAGGCTTTCCGCCAGTCTCGTCAGGATCGCGAGGAGACGGCCATCGAGCTGCTCGAGCCGGTCGCGAAGGTCATCCGACACCTTCCGGCCGAGGATGTCGTCCCGGCGATAGCGGAGCAGGACCGTCGCGGTGTCCGGGGACTCGGACTGGATCAGGGCGGGGACGGATGCGACGGCGACGGTCGCCGCGACCGCGTCCTGCCGCTCTTCCGCGCCACTGAGGTGCTGATCCATCGCGGCCTCCTGCATGGTCAGGAACCGTTCGGCCGCCCGCAGCCACATCCGGGCGAGCAGATCCCCACGGGAGCCGAAGGCGTGGTAGAGGGTGCCGCTGGAGGCGCCGGTGGTGTCGGCCAGCGCCCGGATCGTGACACCGGACTCTCCCTCGGCCGCGAGCACGTGCTCGGCAGCGTCGAGCAGGGCGTCGATGTCATGAGTGCGGGGGCGGGCCATCTGGCCAATCATATCTTCTGTTCTAGAACAGATGTGCTAAAACTCGATTCAGGTCAGCCCGCCCGCGAACCAAGGAGAACCATGGAAGCCCGAACCGCCACGATGCCGAGTCTCAGCCGCCAAGGGGACGTTTTCCTGCTCGATCTCGGGGACCGCGAGAATCGTTTCAACCCAGAGCGCAACACCAGGTTGGAAGAGCTACTGGCCGAGGTCGAGGCGACGCCGACCCCGCGGGCTCTGGTCACCCTGGCCACGGGCAAGTTCTGGTCGAACGGCCTCGACCTGGAGTGGTTTCAGGCGAACCCGGAGCGCGTCCAGGAGTCCCTCGACCAGACCGAGCGCTTGATCGCGGCCTTTCTCGGGGCCGGGATCCCGACCGTGGCGGCGATCCAGGGCCACTGCTTCGCGGCCGGGGCGATGCTCGCCTTGGCCCACGACCATCTGGTCATGCGAGAGGACCGCGGATACTTCTGCCTCCCGGAGGCTGACCTCGGTCTGCCGTTCACACCAGGCATGAACTCGCTGCTCTTGGATCGGCTGCCACGCCGCGCCGCGCAGGAGGCGATGGTGAGCGGGCAGCGGTACGGCGGCGCCGAAGCGCTCGCGGCGGGAATCGTTGACGGCGTCGCCTCGGAAGAGGCGCTGATTTCGGTCGCGATCGAGCGGGCCGCGGCCCAGGCGCCGAAGAATCCGGAGACTCTCCGCGCGATCAAGCGCCGCATGCACGAGGAAACGATCGAGTTGCTGGAGACCCCGCACCCGCTCGGGAGCTGACGGCCCGGTTCACGAGGCCACGGATTATAGGCTCCCGGCATGGCCCGACCCGCAAAGAAACGTGACGATTCCGACCTGGTCTGGTCGAGCGAGTCCGGTGACCTGAGGGGGCCGGGGAAGCCCGGCCGGGGGAAGAAGAAACGTGCTCGCCAAACCAGCGCGGCGCCCGCGCCAGCTCCGACCGGTTCGACCATCAAGGTTCGGCGCGAGACCTCGGGCCGCAAGGGCAAGACCGCGACCACGATCAGCGAGATCCCGTTCGGTGAGGCCGAGACCAAAGCCCTGGCCAAGCGCCTGAAGCAGCATTGCGGGGTCGGTGGCACCGCCCGCGGGTCCAGCATCGAGCTGCAAGGCGACCATCGGGACAAGGTGATCGCGTTCCTCGAAAACGAAGGCCACCGGGCCGTCCGGGCCGGCGGCTGAGCAGCACGGAGCGGCGTCAGGGCAGGCTCTGCCTCAGCTTCAGCACCGCCTCGAAAAGATCCCCTGACGCGGAGCTCCGGTTGACCGCGACCGACGGACCGAATCTCAGGCTCGCGGGGTCACCGGAATCCAGCGCCCCCTCGATCTCTTCCCAACTGACCGGGGCCGAGACCGAGGGACGCTCCTTCGCCCGGATGGAGTAGACGGCGACGGTCGTCTTGTGCTCGGAGTTCTGGCTCCAGTCGATCAGCACCTTTCCGGGGCGCTTCTTCTTTCGCATCGTGGAGACCACCCGGTCGGGCATCGCCTCCTCGAAGGTGCGGGCGAGCGAGTGGGCGAACTCCCCGGTCGTCCCGTATCGAGCCTTGCGGTTGAGCGGCACGTACACCTGGAGGCCTTTCGAGCCGGACACCTTGGCCAGCGACCTGAGGCCCTGCCTCTCCAGGGTGTCGCGGATCAACAGGGAGATCTCGGCACAGTCCATGAGGTCCGCCGGGGGCCCGGGGTCCAGATCGAAGACGATCGAGGCAGGACGATCCCGGGTCTTGGCGCGGGCGAGCGAGACATGGAGCTCGATGCAGGCCAGGTTGGCGACCCAGACCAGGGTGGGGAGGTCGTTGACGAGGCAGTAATCGACCTTTCCGCGTCGTGATGACTTGCTGCGGATCGTCGCGGTGGAGACCCAGTCCGGGCGGAATTCCGGGCATTGCTTCTCCCAGAATCCGTCCTCGTCGACTCCGGCCGGGAAGCGCCTCATGCTGAGCGGACGGTTCCGGAGGTGCGGGAGCATGACCGGGGAGATGGCCGCGTAATAGTCGATCAGATCGCCTTTGGTGAACCCGGTCCGGGGAAAGAGCACCCGGTCGAGGTGCGTGACCCGCACCTCGCGCCCGTCGACTTTCAGTACGCCCTCGTCACGACCGCCTTCGATTCGGGCGGTGATCGGCTGATCCGTGGACGCCCGGGCCATCAGGCCTCCTCTCGTACAACTTCGTCCGGTGCCTTCTCCGGACGGTATCCGACGAAGACCGGGTTTCTGAGGAACCCGTCCTGGGTCCATTGGGTGAACTTGACCTCGACCACGGTCCGCGGCTCGGTCCACTCGGCGTCCCGGGGTATCGCGGCCAGGTCGGATTCGCGAAAAGGGGGAGTCTCGCGCCGATGGGACGAGAGATCGTGCGCCAGTTCGGCGAGCAGCCGCTGGCTCATGCCGGTGCCGACCCGGCCCGCGAAGCGCAGCTCTCCGCCCGGTGGATCGTGGTAGCCGACCAGCAGCGCGCCCAGGGTGGAGGCCCGGTGGCCCCTGCCCGGGAGCCAGCCGCCGATCACGAACTCCTGTCGGCGGACGTGCTTGACCTTGCGCCAGTAGCGGGTGCGGCGGCCCGAGACATAGGGGCTGTCGGGATCCTTGGCGATCACGCCTTCCAGGCCGAGCGCGGCGGTTGCGGCCATGACCTCGTCGAGATCGCCGTCCAGGCGTTCTGGCACGGACCAGTGCGAGCCGGCCGGCCCGATGCCCTCGAGCAGGCGGCGACGTTCGAGGTAGCTGCGGCTCCGCAGATCCTGGCCTTCGCTCCAGAGGAGATCGAAGATCAGAAACCGGACCTCGAGGCCCAGATCCCGCCGGGCCTGCATCAGCTGGAAGTCAGGGATCCCGCCCTCGTCGAAGACGGCCAGCTCGCCGTCGAAGATGCATCCGCTGCAGCCCTCCTGAGCAGCGAGAGGCGCTAGTTCGGGGAAGTCGGCGGTGATCTCGTTCAAGCGGCGGCCCTGAAGCTTCAGCCGGTCGCCGCAGAAGGCGATCGCCCGGTATCCGTCCCACTTGACCTCGAACTGCCAATCCCGGGTCGGGTCCGGATCCTCGAGCCGGGCTTTCATCGGCTCGATCCGTTCTGGCATCGCCTCGTGCGCCACAGATTTCATGTACCCGGGATCCGGTTGATCAAGCCTGTTCGCGGGTATCAGAGCCTCATGGCTCTGCGCTCGATCTGGAACGGGACGGTCTGCTTCGGCCTCGTCAAGGTGCCGGTCAAGCTTTACTCGGCCATCGACCCAAAGGGGATCGCCTTTCGCGAAGTCCACGCCAAGGATGACTCCCCGCTTCGTCACCGGCGTGTCTGCCGGGCCGACGGAAAGCTGGTCGAGCGTGACGAGATCGTCAAGGGATACGACCTCGGCGGTGGCGAGTACGTCCTGCTCGAACCGGAGGAGATCAAGGCGGCCGAAGACGAGCGTCCCAAGACGATCGAGATTGATGAGTTCGTCGAGGTCGAAGAGATCGACCCGTTCAGCTTCAACCGGAGCTACTACCTGGGGATCCGCGAGCATGCCGCGCCCTACGCCGTGCTGCTCGCCGCGCTGCGGGAAACCGGCAAGGCGGGGATCGGCCGGTTCACGTTCCACGGTCGCGAGTATCTGGTCGCGATCCGGGCCCGGGAGGAGAGGCTGATGCTGCACACGCTGCGCTTTGCCGATGAGGTCGTCGAGCCGGATTCACTCGATCTTGCCTCCGGCAAAGCGCCCAGCCGCAAGGAGGTGACGATGGCGGGCCGGCTGATCGAGGGCCTGACCGAGGACTTCGATCCAGGCGAGTTCCAGGATGAGTACCGGGCCGCGGTGATGGACCTGATCGAGCGAAAGGCAGCCGGGCGCAAGGCCCCAAAGAAGAAACGGCGCCCGCGCCGGACCGCCGACGATCTGACCGCGGCGCTGGAGAAGAGTCTCGCCGCGACGGGGAAGAGCTGATGCCGCGGCCACTCTGGAAAGGAACCGTCTCCTTCGGTCTGGTCAGCGTTCCGGTCGAGGTCTTCTCCGCGGTGCGGGACCGCAGCATCAGGTTCCGTGAGATCCACGTGAAGGACGGATCGCCGGTCAAGCATGTGCGCTACTGCGCCGCGGAAGAGAAGCCGGTCGACCAGTCCGAGGTGGGAAGAGCCTACGAGCTCGACGACGGGCGCTTGCTGCGCATCACCGACCAGGAACTCGAGGAGCTCGCCCCGGAGAAGACGCAGACCATCGAGATCGAGAGCTTCGTCGCCCGCGGCGAGGTAGACCCGGTCCGCTTCGATCACCCGTACTACCTGGTGCCCGGCAACGACACCGTCGGCACGGTCCGTGCCTATCGCCTGCTGGTCGAGGCGATGGGGGAGAGCGATCTCCTGGCCCTGGGCAAGTTCGTGATGAGAAACCGCGAGCAGATGGCCGCGATCCGGGTCCGGGGCGGCGCGCTGGCGCTCTCGACCATGCATTTCCCGGCCGAGATACGTTCGCTCGACGACGTTCCGGGGCCAGAAGAAGAAGCTGACGCCGAGGCCGTGCGAAACGCGATCGCGGTGATCGGGGAGAGGACCAGAGAGTGGGATCCCGCCTCATTCGAGGACAGGCATCGCGCCCGGCTGAAGAAGGTGATCGAGAACAAGCGTCGTGGTCGCAAGATCAAGGCACCCGCGCCGGCAGCGGAAGAGAAGCCGACCGCGGCGCCCGACCTGATGGCGGCCCTGAAGGAGACCCTCGAGAGGTCGCGCGGCAAGAGGCGACGGCCACGCGATCTCGCCGGGCTCTCGAAGAGCGAGCTCTATGAGCTGGCCAGCGAGCGAGGACTCAAGGGCCGCTCTTCAATGAGCAAGAAGCAGCTGCTCACCGCGCTGCGGAAGTGAGCGTTTCCCGCGTGTTTGCCCGACTTTCCAGCGGGTAGCCCCGTCTCTGGAACAGGCTGGCGGTTCAGCGCCCGGCGGCGCTCGCCGGCCGGATCGGAAGGAGTGCCACATGCCAAAAGGATCAGATCACGGACCGAGCGTCAAGGACGACAAGCTCTACGAGGAACTGCGCGAAGGCGGCGCCAGCAAGGAGAAGGCAGCCCGGATCGCGAACGCCAAGGCGGGCGGAGAGAACGTCGGCAAGAAGGGCGGCGAAGCGACCGATTACGAGGATCGCACCGTCGACCAGCTCCGCGACCGGGCGGCGGAGATCGGAATCGAGGGCCGCTCGGACATGAACAAGAAGGAACTGATCAGCGCCCTCCGCAACCACTGAGAGACAGCCCGGTCGTTGACCGGGGAAGGAGGCAGAGATGAGCAAGACAGCACGCGAGATAATGACCGGCGGAGCCGAGTGCATCGGCGAGTCCGAGACAGTTGCCCGAGCGGCAAGCAGGATGGCCGAGTTGGGCGTGGGCGTGATGCCGATCTGTGGAGATGACAATCGCCTCAAGGGCATGCTCACGGATCGCGACATCGTGACCAAGGTGGTAGCCGAGGGCCGGGACCCGGCTCAGGTTACCGCGGGAGAGTTCGGCCAGGGCAAACCCGTCACGATCGGTGCCGACGACTCGGTCGAGGTAGCGATCGAAACCATGAAGGATCACGCGGTGAGGAGACTCCCGGTGATCGACGGGCACGACCTGATCGGCATCGTCAGCCAGGGCGATCTGGCCACGGAGGTGCCGGAGCAAGCGACCGGAGAACTCGTCGAAGCGATCTCTTCGGCTCCTTGAGGAACCCCGTCTCGATGCCGCCCGGGCGAGGGCGGCATCGAGACGGGGTGGAGGGATAGCCGTGGCCGGCCGGGCTCAGGCCACGTACTCGGCCAGGTGCTCGCCGGTGATCGTCTTGCGTTCGGCGACCAAGTCAGCCGGGGTTCCCTCGAAGACCACCTTGCCGCCGTTCTGCCCCGCGCCGGGACCGAGGTCGACGATCCAGTCGGCGTGGGCCATCACCGCCTGGTGATGCTCGATCACGATCACCGACTTGCCCGAGTCGACCAGCTGGTCGAGCAGCCCGAGCAACTGGTCGACGTCCGCGAGGTGGAGCCCGGTGGTGGGCTCGTCGAGCACGTAGATCCCGCCCTTGCCGGCCATCTCGGTGGCGAGTTTCAGGCGCTGGCGCTCGCCGCCGGAAAGGGTGGTGAGCGGCTGCCCGATGGTCAGGTAGCCGAGCCCGACGTCAGCCAGACGCCCCGTCACCTTGGCGGCGGCCGGGGTGTGGCCATCGCCGTCACCGAAGAACGCGGCGGCCTCATCGACCGACATCCCGAGGACCTCGCTGATGTTCTTGCCACCGAGCTTGTACTCGAGCACCGCGGCCTGGAAGCGGCGGCCTTCGCACTCCTCGCAGGTCGTCGCGACGGTGGCCATGATCCCGAGGTCCGTGTAGACCACGCCCGCGCCCTTGCAGACTGGGCAGGCCCCGTCGGAGTTGGCACTGAAGAGGCCCGGCTTGACCCCGTTCTCCTTGGCGAATGCCTTGCGGATCGGATCGAGCAGGCCGCTGTAGGTCGCCGGGTTGCTCCGCCTGGAGCCGCGAATCGGGTCCTGGTCGACGGTCACAATGCCTTCGCGGCCGGAAACGGAGCCCTCGATCAGTGAGCTCTTGCCCGAGCCGGCGACGCCGGTGATCACGGTCAGCACCCCGAGCGGAATGTCGAGATCGACGTTCTGCAGGTTGTTGGCGTTGGCGCCCCGGATCTCGAGGCTGCCGTCGGCCTCGCGCACCGTCTCCTTCAGCGAGGCCCGGTCATCGAGGTGCCGGCCGGTGATCGTGTCGCTCTTCCGGAGACCTTCGAAATCACCCTCGAAACAGACCTCGCCGCCGGCCGAACCGGCTTTCGGGCCGAGGTCGACGACGTGATCGGCGATCCGGATCACCTCCGGCTTGTGCTCGACGACCAGCACCGTGTTGCCCTTGTCCCGGAGGCGGAGCAGCAGATCGTTCATGCGCTGGATGTCATGGGGATGCATACCGGCGGTCGGCTCATCGAAGACGTAGGTCACGTCAGTCAGAGAGGAGCCGAGCTGGCGGATCATCTTCACCCGCTGGGCCTCGCCGCCGGAGAGCGTGCCGGAGGACCGCTCGAGCGAGAGGTAGCCGAGGCCGATCTCCACGAACGAGTCGAGGCTCTCGCGCACGGCCTGGACCAGGGGAGCTACCTCTTTGGCCTTCAAGCCGACCATCCAGTCGGCGAGATCGGTGATCTGCATCGCGCAGAGATCGGTGATGCTCTTGCCCTTGATCTTCACCGAGCGGGCTTCCTCGCTGAGGCGGGTCCCCTCGCATTCGGGGCAGGGCGTGAAGGTGATCACCCGGTCGACGAAGGCCCGGATATGGGGCTGCATCGCCTCTCGGTCCTTGGTCAGCATCGACCGCTCGATCACCCGGATCACGCCCTCGTAGGTCAGGTTGGTGCCTTCGATCTTGAGCCGCACCGGCTCCTTGTAGAGCAGGTCGTTCAGTTCCTTCTTCGTGTATTTGCGGATCGGCTTGTCCGGGTCGAAGAACCCGCAACCCCGGAAGATCCGCCCGTACCAGCCCTCCATGCTGTAGCCGGGAACCTTGAGCGCGCCCTCGTTCAGCGACAGCGTCTCGTCGTAGAGCTCGGTGAGGTCGAAGTCGGAGACCGTGCCGCGCCCCTCACAGTTGGGGCACATCCCGCCGACCCGCTTGAAGGTGACCTTCTTGCGCTTCTCGTCGCCTTTCTTGAACACGCCGGTTCCCTCGGCCGAGGCGACGTTGAAGGAGAAGGCCTGCGGCGAGCCGATATGCGGTTTGCCGATGCGGCTGTACAGGATGCGCAGCATCGCGCCGACGTCGGTCACCGTGCCGACCGTCGAGCGCGAGTCGCCGCTCAGGCGGTCCTGGTCAACCAGGATCGCGGTGGTGAGCCCCTCCAGCAGATCGACGTCCGGGCGGGCCTGGTTCGGCATGAACCCCTGGACGAAGGTCGAGTAGGTCTCGTTGATCAGCCGCTGGGACTCGGCCGCGATCGTTCCGAAGACGAGCGAGCTCTTGCCCGAGCCGGAGATCCCGGTGAAGGCGGTCAGCCGCCGCTTAGGCAGTTCGACGTCGACGTCACGAAGGTTGTTGACCCGCGCCCCACGGACGCGGATCTGATCATGACTGTCGGCCGCTTCGAGAGCGGCCGACAGTTGCTTCTTCCTTGGCATGGGTGGGTGGGGATCCTTCAGGCGATCTGGTTTATGCGGATCATGTTGCCGGCGGGGTCGCGCACCGCACAGTCGCGGATCCCGTAGGGCTGGTCGGTCGGCTCCTGAACGATCTCGGCGCCGCGCGACTGGACCTGCTCGAAGGTCGAATCGAGATCCGTCGAGGAGAGCACCAGGGTGCCGAAGGTGCCCTTCGCCATCATCTCGGCGATGGTCCGCTTCTCCTCGTCGGTCACGCCCGGGGTGGCTTCCGGCGGGTAGAGCACGATCGAGGTTTCCGGCTGACCGGACGGGCCGACCGTAATCCAGTGCAGGTCGCCCTTGCCGACGTCGTTGCGGATCTCGAATCCGAGCACATCGCGATAGAAGGCGATCGCCGCTTCGGGGTCGTTCTGGGGAAGGAATGAGCTGTTGATTGTGATGTCCATGCCTCGAACCTAGCCGCGGACGATCGCCGTGGCTTCTCGATTCCTGATCGGTCGGCTCACCTGCTTGTAGACGCAGGCCGGGATGCCGGCGTCGTGACCGTTAGTTTCACGCCGGTAGACGCCCGGTGAGACGCCGATCAGCTCGGTGAACCGGGTGGTGAAGGTGCCGAGCGAGGAGCAGCCGACCTCGAAGCAGATCTCGGTGACGGTGAGATCGCCCCTGCGGAGCAGCGCCATCGCCCGTTCGATCCGCCGAGTCATCAGGTAGCTGTACGGCGACTCGCCGTAGGCCTCCTTGAACCGCCGGCTGAAATGGCCGGCCGACATGTGGGCGCCGCGGGCCAATGCCTCCACATCCAGCGGCTGCGCGTACTCCCTGTCCATCCGGTCCCGGGCTCGGCGTAGCCGTTCCAGATCACTGAGACGTTCCCGATTGTCACTGTCGCTCACCCGGCAGATGATGCCATCCCAGGTCGGTCGGGACCTCGTCCGGACCGGTTGAACGGCCCTCCAGCGGGTACCTCCCGGACATGCCGATCACCAGAACACCAGACCGATCATCAGGGTCGCCGGCTCGCCGCGGAGAGGTCTCCTACCGGGTGCTGCTCGTCGCTGACGAGCTGTTTCGCGGCCGGGATCTGGCCCGCGAGCTCGGCGCCCACCTGGACCGGGAACCGGAGACGGTTGAGGTGCTGGTCGTCTCACCGGCGATCTCCCACAACCGATTCGACCAGGAGTCCGGGAACATCGACCCGGTGCTGCCCGAGGCCGGTGATCGGATGGTTTCGGTGATCGGCGAACTTGGCGAGCTCGGCTTCCGGGCTCACGGCACGATCGGAGACTCCGACCCGCTGGTCGCCATCGATGACGGCTTGGCTGAGTTTCCGGCCGATGAGATCGTCGTCGTCTGCCACGTCCGCAGCGAGGCCGACCCGGCCGAACGCGGGATCTGGGACCGCCTCAGTTCCGATTTCCACCAGCCGGTCACACTGCTGCAGGTCGTACATCCGGTCGGCGGTGACGTGTCCGGGGTGATCAAGACCGAGCACGCGCCGGCCCACCGGCGGACCGAAGAGGAGGTGATCCGGGAAACCCGGAACTTCCCGCCGCTGGAGCGCCGTGACCTCGCGGCGATCCTGATCGGGCTGATCGGCACGGTCGGGCTGGGCATGATCGCCGTCGCAGCGGGCACTTCGGATGCGGGGGAGGTCTCGGGGCGCGCCGCGGTGATCCTGCTGATCGCGATCGCCGCCTTCCTGATCAACGTCGCGCACGTGGTCGGCCTGCTCTTCTTCGAGAGCGTCCGCTACACCGGGATCTGGGAGAAGTTCATGGCCCTGACCTCGATGCTGGTCACCGGAGTCGGCCTGCTCGTCGCTCTGGTGCTCTGGCTCGCCTGAGCCTGGGCTCTACTCGCCAGCCCGGCGGGCCCAGAGCGGCACTAGGAACCAGATCAGGATGAAGGCAAAGGCAGAAAGCGCGCCGACGATCACCGTCGCGGTGGTCCCGTAGAGAAAGTCGGTGATCAGGATGATCGCCCCGGTCACCGCCAGCGCGAGAAAAGCGAGGCCGGCGATCGTGAACCGGTTCGAGAGCCGGAGCATGCGCTCCTTCTTCTGGCGGCGGAAGGTGAGGCGATGGAAGGCGGTCGGGGCGATCAGCAACAGGATCGACGCGGCGGCGAAGATCAGGGTTGCGAAGTAGACCGACTTCTGGAAATCGGTGACCTGCTCGAAACGGCGCTGGAACGGCACCGCCAGGAGGAAGGCGAACAGCACCTGAACCCCCGGGAGCGCGATCCTGAGCTCCTGCAGCAGCTCACCGAGATTTCGGTCGGTCCGCTGCCAGCTGGTCTCGTCCCGGGGGTCAGTCACCTGTTCCTAGACTAGAAGGCGTCCTCGGAAAGCTCCATCACGTCGTTGTCGATCTGCTCGATCGCGGTGCGGAAGGCGAGCAGGTTGGGGAGCATGTTCCGGGCGAAGAACTTGGCGCCCGTGACCTTGCCCTCGTAGTACGCGCGCTCCCGGTCGGCGGCACCGTTCTCGAGTGCGGCCGCGGCGACCTCCGCCTGGGTGATCAGCAGCCAGCCGATGATCAGGTCCCCGAAGGCCTTGAGGAACTGGACCGAGCCGAGCCCGACCCGGTAGATGCTCTTCGGGTCTTCCTGCGAGCCCATCACGTAGCCCATCATCGTCTGGAACATCGCGTTGAAGTTCTCCAGGGCGGCTCCGAGACGCTCGCGCTCCGATTCGAGGCCGGCGCCGGAGCCCTCCGCAGTGGCCTTGATCTTCTCCAGCAGATGGTTGAGCGACTTGCTCTCGTCGCGCACGATCTTGCGGAAGAAGAAATCCTGGGCCTGGATCGCGGTAGTGCCCTCGTAGAGGCTGTCGATCTTGGCGTCGCGGATGTACTGCTCGATCGGATAGTCCTGCAGGAAGCCGGAGCCACCGTAGGTCTGGAGTGACTCGGTCAGGATCTCGTAGGCCCGTTCCGAACCGACGCCCTTGACGATCGGCAGCAGGAAGTCGTTGATCCGGGCCGCGAAATCGGCGTCGACGCCCTGCGACACCTCGGCCGCAACCGGGTCGTGATGCAGGGCGGTGAACAGGTAGAGCGCCCGGAGCCCCTCGGCGTACGCCTTCTGGGTCATCAGCGACCGGCGGACGTCCGGATGGTTGATCACCGTCACGCGGGGCGCGGTCTTGTTCATGATCTCGGTGAGATCGGCGCCCTGGACCCGCTCCTTGGCGTACTCGAGCGCGTTCAGGTAACCGGTGGAGAGGGTGGCGATCGCCTTGGTGCCGACCATCATCCGGGCGAACTCGATCACGTCGAACATCTGGCGGATGCCCTGATGGACGTCGCCGACCAGGTAGCCGACCGCGGGGTTGTCGCCGTCGCCGAAGGCCATGTCGCAGGTCGCGGAGGCCTTGATGCCCATCTTGTGCTCGATGCTGGTCACGTTGACGCCGTTGCGGGCACCGAGCTCGCCGGTCTGGGAGTCGAAGTGGAACTTCGGCACCACGAAGAGGCTGAGGCCCTTGGTGCCGGGGCCGGCCCCCTCGGGGCGGGCCAGCGTGTAATGGAAGATGTTCTCGAACAGGTCGTCCGAGTCACCGGAGGTGATGAAGCGCTTCTCGCCCTCGATGTGCCAGGTGCCGTCGCCCTGGTCGATCGCCTTGGTGCGGCCCGCGCCGACGTCGGAGCCGGCCTCGGGCTCGGTCAGAACCATGGTCGCGCCCCAGTTCCGCTCGATCGCCAGTTCAGCCCAGTGCTTCTGTTCCTCGTTGCCGTTCTTGTAGAGCAGGTTGGCGAAGGCGGGGCCGGCCAGGTAGAAGAAGCCGGCCGGCAGGGCGCCGCACATGAACTCGTTGATCGCCCAGGAGACGGTCGAGGGCGCCGAGATGCCGCCGATCTCCTCGCTTACGCCGAGCTTGTCCCAGCTGGCTTCGGTCCAGGCATTGACCGAGTCCTTGAGAGCCTGGGGGAGGCTCACATCGTGGGTCTCGGGGTCGAAGGTCGGCGGGACCCGGTCGCTGCTCTCGAACGCGGCCGCAACCGGTCCCTCGGCCAGCTTCGAGGCTTCCTCCAGCATCACCTTGACGGTGTCGGAATCGAGATCGCCGAAGGCACCGCTCTTCAGCACCTCATCGGTGTCGAACATCTCGAAGAGGTTGAACTCGATGTCCCGGACATTGCTCTTGTAATGACCCAAAATATTCTCCCGTTCAGGCACGTTTCAGAAATTGCTCCCGGCAGCATTCCAGCATTCGCCGGCTCATGCATCGGGGGATCGCCCGGCGCCGTCCCCCGACACCGGGCGGGTTCTAGCGGATCTTCGCCGGCCGCGTGGCAGCTCGCTTCGCGGCCAGCCCGGTCGCCGACACGGAGACCTTCACCTTCAGCTTGCTGCCGCGCCTGGCCTTCCTCTTGACCTTGACCTTGATCCTCCGGGTCAGGCTCTCGCCCGCGGCGAGGCGGGCGATCTTCACCCGCTTCGCCTTCGCGGCCAGTTTCTTCGGCGCCGATGCCTTGATCACCAGTGAGGTGGCGGTGGCATCGCCGATGTTCCTGACCGTCACCTTCACCGCCAGCGCCTTGCCGCGCTTCACCTTCTTCGGCGCCGAGACTCTCAGACTCAGCTTTGGCTTCCCCGGAGGCGGGGGAATCGGCGCCGCGACCGCGGTACCGGTCAGCGGTATCGATGTGGGGCCGTCGCTGGTCGTGAAGACATCGAAGTCGAGGCTGGCGCGGCGTTGGCCGGGGCTGCCGGAGGCGGGCTTGAAGTCGACTGTCACCCGGCAGGGGATGAGGGTACGAAGATAAGCGTCACAGGGCGGCGAGCTGATCCTGAAGTCGCCGGCGTCGGGACCGCTGACCGAGACTCCCTTGAGCGGAAGGTAGTCATTGGTGCCGCCCGCGCTGATCTGGAACTGCCGGCTCGACCCCGTCGCGGCTCCGATCGTCACCTGGCCGAACTCGCCCGAGGTCGGGGTGATCTTGTGCGTGGCTCGGTACGTGAGCGCGGCCAGGTCGTAGGTGTAGGGGCCGAGTTCGTCGTTGACCGTCTTGATGGTGAGCGTGGCCGAACGGAAGTAGTCGTTGGGCTCGGTGCCGACCGGGGTGAACTTCACCGGGATCTCGCATTTCTCGCCGGGGCCGAAGGTGCCCTGGCAGGCGCCGGGATCGACCAGCTGGTAGTTGGCCGCATCGTCCCCGCCCAGCTCGACCCCGTCGATGATCAGGTCGCGGGTTCCGCTCGAGGTCACGGTCACGGTCTTCGTCTTGTAGCTCGGCGGATAGCCGGCGACCATGTCGCCGAACTCGATCCATTGCCACTCGGAGTCCAGGTCGATCTCGGCCGAGGCTTCGCCGGTGTTCGCGAGCACCGGAAAACCAAAAGTCTGGCCATCGGCGAATTCGAAGGTCAGCGTTCGGTCGAACCTGCCTTCTGACTCGGGCGTGAAGGCGATGCTGACCGTGCACGAACTGCCGCCCGGGACCGGCGTGGCACAGGCCGAGCGGTCGATGGCGAACTGGTCGTGGGGAGTTACGTCAGCCAACTCGAAGGGAGGGGACCCGGGATCGTTCGCGACGGTCACCGCGACCGGCGGGGACTGCTGCCCTGGGATGGTGACCGGAAACTCGGCGTAGTCGGGAGCGACCGTCGGGCTGGGCCGGCTGAGGAGGACGTCAACGCCCTGGTTGGCGTAGTTGGATTGGTACATCGCCGAGGTGATGTCCGGGAAGCCGTCGCCGTTGAAGTCTCCGGAGGCCACTCCGTTGGCCTCATAGTTCGGGGAGATCCCGACGCCGGGCAGGTTGTAGGGCGAGTTGGGAGCCGGCGAAAGACCGCCGGCCCCGTCGCTCAGCACGACCGCCGCTCCCTGGCCGGCGCGCAGGCCGACCAGCAGGTCCTGGTCGCCGTCGCCGTCCATATCGGCGACGAACTGGCTGTTCGGGTCGTGGCCGGGATCCAGGGCGCCGGCGTCCGGGTTCAGCTTGAGCCCGGTCGGCCCGCCGACCATCGTCCGGAGGATCGGGGTGTCCAGGACGTTGACATCGCTGAAGGGCTGGGTGATGCTCAGATCCGTGTAGCCATCGCCGTTGAGGTTGATCCCGGCGATCGAGGTGAAAGGACGTCCCGAGTTGCCGGGCAGCACCGGGGCGTTGGACACCGGGGTGAACGCACCGCTGCCGTTGCCCTCGGCGACGTAGATCCCGCTTTCCGTGTCGTTGCGGACCAGCGTCGCGACGTCAGCCGCCGGGGACCCGCTGAAGTTCCCAACCGCCACGGAGATGACCCCGTCACTGGTCGAGTTGGCGGTGGTGGGGACGTTGAACGGGCTTCCGCTGACCGCGGTGAAGCCTCCCGTGCCGTTCCCGAGCGCCACGGCGAAGCTGTGGTTGGCCAGCCCGGAGACCAGGTCCGGCTTGCCGTCGTTGTTGACGTCGGCCACGACGCTGGAGCTGGTCCCGGCGAGGCTTCCGGTTCCGGCGAAGGAGCCTTTGAAATCGGCGGCTTGGGGGAAGGTGCCGTTACCGATTCCGTTATAGACGACGAAGCGCACCGGATCCTGACGACCGGTGGTGAGCAGGTCCGGCTTGCCGTCCTGGTTGAAGTCTCCCAGCAGGATCGAGTCCTTCTGGCCGACCCCGTTCGGGCTGGTGTTCGTCCCGTACCTCGTGCCGCCCGAAAAACCTCCGGCCTGGGCCAGATAGACGGTGATCGCCAAACTGAAGAATCGCCTTACGTTTTCGAACGTGATCGCCTTGATCGCGCTGTTCATCGCTCTCGGCGGTGCGTCATACGCGGCGGTGAAGATCCCGAAGAACAGCGTCGGCACCAAGCAGCTGAAGAAGAACGCGGTCAACAGCAAGAAGGTCAAGGATCACTCGCTGCTGGCCAAGGACTTCAAGAAGGGGCAGCTCCCGCGGGGCGCGACTGGGCCGGAGGGACCGGTCGGTGCGACCGGCAGCAGGGGAGCCCCGGGCACGGCCGGCGCAGCAGGCGTTACGGGACCGACCGGCGAGAGCGGAGTGACCGGCCCGACCGGCCCGACGGGGTCCGCCGGCCCCGGGACGCTGCTCACGGCCAACGGACCGCTGCTGCCCACCTTGGACGTGGTCGGCCTTCCGGACCAGATCAGCCTGCTTCCGCTTTCCGGCAGCCGACAGGCGGTGACCCAGGCATCCTTGCCGGCCTTCTTCGACCAGGTGAAAGACGTGACTCAGCTGATCCCGGCGGACGGCACGATCTCTTCGATCTCCGGCTGGCTTCGCACCGAGACCCCTCTGAACCTGGTCGGCCCGCTCTGGCTCACCGCGAGCGTGTACCTGTCATATGGAGTCCCTGTCCCGAGCGAGCTGGTCGCGACCAGATGCGGCACGCCACCTCTTACGGGCGCAATCCCCGCTGGATCCATCTACGCGTTCACCTGCCGTGACCTCGATGTGCCGGTCACCGCCGGATCGGTTGGCTTCTACGGGGTTGACGCGCGCTTCGGAGGCCCGGGCGGCCTTCTCAGCAACGTTCCGCTGACCGGATCGGTAGCGATCACGCTCGAGTGAGCGTACGGACGGCCGCGAGTCACGGTGCCCGCTGTGTGACGCATACACAGTTGACGAAAGATGGTTAGGAGCCTAACATTAGGTTCCTAATGAATTCTTCGCCAAGCGCCACCGACCGCATCGAGCCCTACGTCTGGAAGATCGCCGGCGTGGTGATTCTCGGCATGATGATGTCGATCCTCGACACGACGATCGTCAACGTCGCGCTCGACACGCTGGCCAAGGATCTTCACACCACGATCAGTGACATCCAGTGGGTGGCGACCGGCTATCTGCTCTCGCTCGCGGCGGTGATCCCGCTGACCGGGTGGGCGGCGAGGAAGTTCGGCGCCAAGCGCGTCTACATCATCTCGATCGTCCTGTTCACGATCGGCTCGGCCCTCTGCGGCATCGCCGAGAGCAGCACCTCGCTGATCTTCTTCCGGGTCCTCCAGGGCATCGGCGGCGGCATGATCATGCCGGTCTCCCAGATGATCACCGCCGAGGTCGCCGGCCCGCAGCGGATGGGGAGGGTGATGAGCGTGGTCGTGATGCCGGCCATGCTGGCCCCGATCCTCGGCCCGGTGGTCGGCGGGCTGATCCTGCAGAACCTCCACTGGTCCTGGATCTTCTTCGTCAACCTGCCGGTCGGGGTGATCGCCGTGATCCTCGGCTTGAAGGTGCTGCCGCACTCGAAGCTCGGGGATCCCGGCAAACTCGACGTCGCCGGCCTGATCCTGATGATCCTCGGCGTGCCGGCTCTGGTCTTCGGCCTCTCCGAGATCGGCTCGACCGGCAGCTTCACCGCGCCGGAAGTGGTCTGGCCGATCGCCGGCGGCCTGGCCCTGATCGCCGCCTTCGTCTGGCATGCGCTCCGCGTCGAGCGCCCTCTGCTGGACGTCCGGCTCTACGCGAACCGGGTGTTCAGCGCCGCCTCGCTGACCACCTTCGGGCTCGGCGCCGCCCTGTTCGGCGCGATGATCTTGATCCCGCTCTATTACCAGCAGGTACGTGGCGAGAGCGTCGTCATCACCGGCCTGCTGGTCGGGCCCCAGGGCCTCGGCATGCTGATGTGCGCGCCTTTCGCCGCCCGGCTCGCCGAGCGCTTCGGTGGCGGCCGGGTCGCCTTCGTCGGCGTGTCGATCCTCAGCCTCAGCTCGGTCCCGTTCGTCTTCATCGGAGCCGACACCTCGATCGCCTTTCTCTCCCTGATGCTGCTCGTGCGAGGAGTCGGGATCGGCCTCTCCTTCATCCCGACCACGACCGTCGCCTTCGCTTCGCTGCGGAAGGACCAGCTCTCGGATGCGACGCCCCAGATGAACGTGGTCCAGCGGGTCGGCGGCGCGATCGGCACCGCGGTGCTCGCGGTCGTGCTCCAGCGGGCCAGCGTCGGAGTGACCACGATGTCCGGCGCCGCGGATGCTTTCGGCACCGCATATCTCTGGTCTCTGGCGATCGCGGTGCTTTCGCTGATCCCCTGCGTCGTGCTCTGGCGGGCCGAGAAACCAGGAGGATCCCGCGTATCCGACGAAGAAAGAATTGCGGAGGCTGAGATTGAGCCGCTCGGAACCTGAAGCCAAAGACGAACTGACCGAAGATGTCCGGCAGGTGCAGCAGGCGTTCAAGCACGCCTACCGCAGCCTGAACCGGCGCAAGGGCCAGGACACCCACCTGGTCGGCGGCACCGAGATCAGCCAGGCGCAGTTCGAGCTGATGATCGAACTGCGCAAACGCGGGCCGGTCGCAGTGGGCGAGCTGGCTCAGGCGATGGGCCTCAGCCCGGCCAGCGTCTCGCAGATGGTCGATCGCCTCTCGGAGCATGACCACGTGGAGCGGACTCGCTCCGATGACGATCGGCGGGTGGTCAGAGTCGGGCTTTCGCAGCGCGGGGAGGAGGCCATCGAACCGGTCATCGAGGGCTGGAGGAACCGCTGGCGCGAGGCCATGGCGGAGATCCCCGAGCAGGACCTGCGGGCCGCCAGCCAAGTGCTGAACCAGATCGCCGGGATCTACGAGTAGCCGGCGGCGGCCAGACCTCCTGATCGCCGGTTCACGATCCGGGACCGGGGGCGTGGAGGGGGAAGAGCTCGGGCGGGCAGGGCTGCTTCAGCCCCTGGTCGATCTGCTCCTGGAGCGCCGGGTACTCGCCCGCGATCTCGTCCTTGGGCAGGCCGTCCAAGGCCAGGATCGCATCCGTCGAGGCCAGGATCTGTTGGCGCATGTGCTTGAAGTCCAGCGCCTTCGCGCCGAAGACCGGGTCGTAGAGTGACCAGGGCCCGGAGATCATCGCCAGGTTCGGCACCACGGCCCGCTGGAAGAAGGTGCCGAGCCCGCCCATCGAGCAGATCGAAGGGGCGGTGTTCGGGTCCGGGACGCCCAGGCCCTTCAGGACCGAGGTGCGCGCCAGCTTGCGTCGCTGGACCGCGGCGACCGCCGCGTCCCGGATCGGCTGGCTCTCGCCGGCCCCGATGATCGAGGGATCCATCAGGCCGGTGAATTTCAGGTGCCGATCGGCTCCCTCGCCCTCGGGGAGGATCTCTCTGGTCCCGAGATGCTCGAGGCCGAAGCCGAAGACGATGGTCTTCTTGTCCATCGGGTAATGCCGGGGCAGCAGCCCGTCGTTGCGGAAGGCGTCGTGACCGGTGGAGAAGACGAGCTCCAGCGTGCGGGGCCGGCAGCTCTTCGGCAACTTCGCGTAGTAGCGCGCGATCGCCAGCATCCCGATCACGCCGTTCTCCTGCACCCATGAGGTCCCGTCCGTGTTGGCGACGATCACCATCTTCTGCTTGGTCTGGCCGGGAAGGCGGGCGACCAGGTTGCGGGAGGGTCGACGGGAGATCCGGGCCATCACCCGGACCGTCGCCTTGGCGCCCTGGGCGGCGAGCGCCTTCAGCTGCTCACCCTGGGCCCGGCCCACGAAGAGCTCGGGCTGCCTGTAGATGATGCCGGTGTGCGGGTCGTAGTAGCCGCGGACCTGCTTGGCGGGCAGGTCGAAGACGAAGATCACGCCGGCCGCGCCCGCCTTGCCGGCAGCGACCGAGTCGGTCTGGAGGTTGGGGCTGAGATAGGGGCGGACGTAGCTGTCGTACCCGTCGAGATCGGAGGACTGCCAGAGGCCGAGGACGGGGCCCAGCAGGTTGAAGGGGATAGATCCCAGCTGGAAATCCCGGATCACGACCTTGCCGGCCGAGTTCGCCGGGGTGATCTCCTCCTCCGGCGGCAGGTAGACCAGCTTGCCGGTCCTGCCCTTGCCGGCGGCCGGCTTCGACCAGTGGACAGCGCCGGCGTCGGGGACGGTCACGGGCGAGCCGTCGGCCCGGGTGACCTTGAGCTCACCGGCGGCGCCGATGTCAAGGCCGGGACGGTTGCGGAACCCCGTCGTCGGCCGCCAGGACCAGGGGCTGTAGCGCAGCGAATGCACCTTCATTCCCAGCCCTCGGCTCTTCTTTTCGAGCCAACCGATCGCCCGGTTCTGGGCGGCGCTGCCGAGGATTCGCGGGCCGAAGCTGTTGAACTTGGCGGTCCACCGCCTCAGTTGCCCGGCGCTCGCCATCCGGGCCGGGTTGGTCACCGCCGGGCATTCGGGCTGGGCGGCGATGGCCTGGCCGGTGCCGGTCGTGACCGGTCCGCTCGGCGACCCGAAAGAGATCACGAACAGCGCAACGGCGGTCATCAGCACCGCGGTCAGGATCCTGGGCGGCGACGGCAGCAGCGAAAGCTTCGACGGCATCTGTCCTCTTCTCTCTCGGATGGGCGCGCGGTCCCTGCCGCGCAACGTCTTCCTCTCGAAAGTACAGTATCGTACGTTGGAGAGGAGTCAAAGCCAAGGGAACTCGAGGGAACCGATCAGGTGAGCAGACCGACCATCAACGCCGGCGTCTTCTTTTCTCCGCGGAAGGAGCTTCCCCGCGGGCGTCACGCGCTGGGCCGGGAGGAAGCGATCGAGGCGCAGCGCGAACGGCTGATGGCCGCGTTCTGCGAGGTGATCGCCGATCGCGGGCTCAGCGGGCTCACGGTGACCGACCTGGTTTCGCACGCGGGGGTCTCCAGAACCGCTTTCTACGACTGCTTCGATGATCTCGACAGCTGCTCGGACACCGCCTACGAGCGGTTCATCGCGGTGCTGATCGAGCGGCTTTTCCTCGCGCTGGACCCGGAACTGCCCTGGGAGGAGTACGTCGAGGTCGGCATCCGCGCATACCTCGAGGCGCTGCAGGCGGATCCGGTCGTCGCCCGGGCCATGCAGATCGAGATGGACGCGGCCGGCCGTGCGGCCCGTTCCCGACGCCGGATCGCACTGCGGCAGATGGCCGAGGTGATCGGCTCCCGCTACGAAGCGCTGATGCGGGAAGACCCCTCCTTCGTCCCGGTTTCGATCGAGGCCCACCTGGCCTTGATCTACGGGATGCGGCAGCTCGCCTGCGATGCCCTGGACACCGAGGAGGAGCCCGATCTGCTGCGGCTGGTCGAGCCGACCCGCAGGTGGATCCTGGCGACGGTCCACGGCACGCCGCTGGTCGACGGGCTCACGACCCCGGTGCCACCCGCATGAACCGGCTCCACCAGGGCGCCCTGATCCTGCTCCTCGCCACCGGGGCGCTGCTCGCCGCACCGACCGGGCCGGCGCAGGCGGCCAAAGCTCATCAGGCCGCCTGGAAGAGGTTCGTGCTCGGGCCCGACAGCCGGTTCGTGGAGCCGGTCAAGGTTCGGGCGACCTCCGGTTCCGTGACCGGGGCGAAGGCGCTGTTGCGCGGAGCCGGTGGAGTCGCCAGGCTGACCATGGAGCAGGGGGGAGCGCAACCGGTCGTGGTGCTCGACTTCGGCCGGGCGGTCAGCGGCATCCCGCGAATCGAGGTCTCGCGGGTGAACGGTTCACCGACCCTGCGCGCCTCTTTCAGCGAGTCCGGCCGCTACATCGACGCGGACGGCGACAACGGCGGCAACGGTCCCTGCTGCGGCGCGGCCCCTCCAGCCGCCGAGCCCTTCCGCTGGAACGAGTGGGAGCCGGCCGGGCCGGGCGTGCTCAAGACCGCCTATCTCCAGGGCTCCCAGCGCTTCGTTCGCATCGCCTTGACCAGCCCCGGCACGGTCGAGCTCCGTGGCGTCGATCTCGACTTCAAGGCATTGCGGGCCAGACCGTCTGACTACCGGGGCTGGTTTCTCTCGAGCGATCACCTGCTGAACCGGATCTGGTACGCCGGCGCCTACACCGCCCAGCTCAACATGGTTCCCCCGGGCGCGCAGGGCGGCAATCGGCGGCCTCAGGTGGTCGATGGGGCCAAACGGGACCGCTCGATCTGGTCCGGTGACCTGGTCGTCCAGAACCCGGTCATCTGGAACACGCTCGGCAAGCCTGGCTCCGAGTACGTGAAGCAGTCGCTGCTCACCCTGGCCGAGGGTGCTGACCCGAGCGGCGCCCTGCCGGGCATCCGGACCCTGAACGGCGGCGGCTTCATCTACTCCGAGACCTACTCGATGCACGCCGCGAACACGATGGTCGATTACTTCCGCTACACGGGGGATCGCGGCTACGCGCGTCGTGCCCTGCCCCTGGTCCGCGCTCAACTCGAGTTCATCGGCGGATTGACCGACGAGCGGGGTCTGCTGGTCAGCCGGCCGGGCAGCGGCCCCGGCCTGTGCTGCGGCATGGACTGGAACGGCCCCTATGACGGCCCCAAGACCGGAGCGGTCACGGCCGCGAACGTGATCTACTTCCACGCCCTGAAGCAGGCCGCGTACCTCGAGCGCGAGGTGGGCAGCCGGCAGCGGGCGGCGGCAGACGAGGCTTCGGCCCGAGCGCTGCGCGCCCGGATCAACGCCGAGCTCTTTGATCCCGGCAGTGGCCTGTACCGCCTCAGTGACGTCGAGCCGGACGAGATCGGCCAGGACTCGAACGCCCTGGCCGTGCTTTACGGGGTAGCGCCGCGCGACCGCGCCCGCTCGATCCTGGCCCGCTTGAAGTCGCGCCTCTGGACGCCGTTCGGCACCAGGCCGTTCAGCCCAGGCACCGGCTTCTCGGAGGTGATCAGTCCCTTCGTGACCGGCTTCGAGACCGGGGCCCGCTTTGCGGCAGATGATGGTGGCGACGCACTGAAGCTGATGCGGCGGCTCTGGGGCAGGATGCTCCGTCCCGGCCCGGACTACTCGGGTGCGTTCTGGGAGAAGATGAGCCCGAGCGGTGGGGTGGGGGTCTTGACCGGGAACGACCCGATCGACAACCAGAGCCTGGCCCACGGCTGGTCGGCTGCCCCGACCGCGCAGCTCTCGGAGTCCGTGCTCGGGGTGAGCCCGGTCAAGCCGGGCTACCGGAGCTGGCGCGTGAAACCCGACCTGGGTTCGCTGCGTTGGGCCGTGGGCCAGGTTCCGACCCGGTTCGGTCCGATCACCGTGAAGTGGGACCGGCGCGGCAAGGGCACTCTGCTCCGCGGCCGGATCAAGGCGCCGGCCGGCACCCGCGGCCGGGTCGTGCTGCCGGTGTCCGGTGCCGGGGTTCGGGTGCTGGTCAACGGTCGCTCGCGGGGCAACCGAGCTGCCTTCATGGTCACGGGCGGCCGCGAGAAGATGATCCGGGTGGTGGCCAGGACCAAAGCTCGGGCCTCCGCTCGGCGGTCGGACCGGCGCCAGTGCCGGCCCCACTGGGTGTCCGCCTGGAGCTCCAGCCCTTCGATGGCCCATGACACCGGCTTCGAGAATCAGACGATCCGGGCGGTCTCCTACACGCATTTCGGCGGGTCGAAGGTTCGCGTGGTGCTGACCAACCGCTTCGGTGACCGGCCGGTGACCTTCGAGGCCGCGAGCGTCGGCGTCGCCAGGGGAGGCCGTGGCTCGAGCTCGCCGGCGATCGCCTCGGGCCGGCCCCGGCAGGTGCTCTTCAACGGGCGGCGGAAGGTGACGATCAAACCGGGTGCGGACGTCCGCAGCGATCCGGTCAACCTGAGGGTTCGACGCGGACAGAGCGTAGTGACCAGCTTCTTCAGCCGGGCCGCGACCGGACGCCCGACCATCCACACGGAGGCTGTCCAGAGCAGCTATGTGGCCGCGGGCAACCAGGTGGCCGACGGTTCGGCGTCGAGCTTCGAGAAGATCCCCGACGTCCCGTTCGGCGCCGCCGGCTACTTCCTGACCAGGGTCGAGGTGCGGGCCAAGGGTGACGCGGCGACCGTGGTCGCGCTGGGCGACTCCCTCACCAATGGCACCGGGTCCAGCCTGGACGGCAACGGGCGCTACGCGGACGCGCTCGCCCGGCGGCTCGCCACTGACCGACGGGTCTCGAATCTGGCGGTGGTCAACGCCGGCATCGGCGGCAACCGGATCCTTCGGGACGCCGCCGACTTCTTTCCCTTTGGCGGGCCGAGCGCCCTCAACCGGCTCCGCCCGGACGTGCTCTCCCAGCCCGGGCTGGCCGGGGTTCTGTTGATCGAAGGGATGAACGACATCGGGTCTTCGGTGCTGGAAGGAACCGGCGTCACTTCCTCCGACGTGATCCGCGGCCTGAAGGCATTGACCCGAAGGATCCATGCCGCGGGCAAGAAGGTCTACGTCGGCACGATCCCGCCGACCGGGGATCCGGGCCAGCCCTCGGCGATTCCCTGGTACTCGACCCCGGAGGTCGACCGAACCCGGCGCGAGGTCAACGCGTTCATCCGCAGCGCAAAGCACTTCGACGGGTATTTCGAGGTCGACCGGGCCCTGCGAGACCCGCTTTTCCCGGCCCGGCTCTCCGCTCGCTACAACAGTGGCGACGGCCTCCACCCGAACGATCTGGGTTACCGGCGCCTGGCCAGGTCGATCCGAGCACGCCTGCTCGACGGCCTCAGCCGGTGTCCGCGCCGAAGCCGTTGAGAGCAGACGTTGACTGAGTTCGAATCCAAATTGCACATGACCGGAAACAACACCGGAATCGTGGTGCCTCCTGAGGTACTGGAGTCCCTCGGAGCGGGCAAGCGACCGTCGGTCAAGGTGGTGGTCAACGGCTACGAGTACAGCTCGACGGTCGGTTCGATGAAGGGCAAGTCGATGATCCCGTTCAGCGCCGCCCACCGGGAGGCGTCCGGAATCGCCGGTGGTGACGAGATCTCGGTCGAGTTGACCCTCGACACGGAGGAGAAGACGGTCGAGGTTCCCGAAGACCTCGCAGCGGCGCTGACGAAATCGGCGAAGGCGAGGCGGGCCTACGACGCCCTGACCTACAGCAAGCAGAAGTGGCTGGTCCACGACATCGTCGAGGCCAAGAAACCCGAGACCCGAAAGCGCCGAATCGAAAAGGCCATCAAGGGTCTCGAGGCGGGATAGTCCGAGCGGCCTGTGCTCGACCTGCGACCGAGGCTTGACTTATGGTTGACGTAAGCTGACCACGAGGAGACGACCATGAGGAACCTGACTTACGCGATGAAGGTCATGGCGCTCGTCCTGCTGTCAGCGGGGCTTGCGACTTCGAGCGCCGGCGCCACGGTGAAGTTCTCCCCGAACCTGATCCAGATAGTGCGACCCGGGCACGGCGAGGGGATCCATACGCCCGGCGCCAAGGTCAAGCTGAAGGTGCACGGGCGGGCCGCGGTGCGCGCGACAATCGACGAGCGGGACGTCACGCGGAAGCTCCACCTGCGCGTAGTCCGCCGCCAAGGCAAGACGCAGATCCTCCGAGGCACCGTCCCGCGGGCGCTCGTCGCGGGGCCCCCGAGCGTCCTCGGGTTCACCGCCCGGACCAAGCGCGCGCGTGGCAGGGCGACGGTCCTGGTTCAGGCCGTGCGCAACCGTCGCGGCTTCCTGTCGCTGAAGCTGCGGCGAGGTGGGCTGAAGAGACCGGCGGTGGCAATCCTCCGCACGAAGACCCACCGGATCTATCTGACGGCCGAGCTCAACGGCCGCCCGGTCGAGGGTGTTTCCGAGGCGACGCGACTCGGGGTTCGCCGGCTCGAGCTGACGGCGACCGAAGGCCTGCGCCGGGGCCGCAACGTGCTTGTCGTCCGGGCCAACGACGCCCGCGGCAACGGGACCGTGAAGCGGCGCGTCTTCCGGATACGCCGCAGTGTGATCCCGGGGGTGCGGAGTCCGGACCAGGTCCGTTCCGGGGTCCCGGTCCGACTCGACGCCGGGCCGTCGAAGGGCGGCCCGAACCGCAAGTTCACTTACCGCTGGCGATTCTCGGCCCGGCCTCGTGGTTCCAAGGCGAAGATCCGTGGCGCCAAGCGCCGGGTCGGCAGCTTCCGGCCCGACCGGCCGGGCCACTACGCCGTCCGGCTGACCGTCCGGCGTCGAGGCGGCGGGAAGTCCGGCAAAGCCGCGAGCGCCAGTGGCCGCAAGAGCGGCGCCAGCTCGCTCACGGTCGGCGTCGACGCGCAGCTGCCGATCGATCCCTACGGGCTTCAGCTCCACGTCGACGGTTCCGAGATCGTGATCGGCGAGACGAAGATCCCGATGCCGACCGCGGCCAGTTCTATGGTGCTGGTTCCGATCGACGAAATGACCGGCGTCGTCGGCAACGCGGTCACCATCCCGGCGAACGGACCCAATGGTGAACGCGACGTGAAGGGGCTGATCGCCGCGCTTTCGCAGGTTGCCCCCGACAAACTGACCGTGATCGCCGGAGTAGAGGGCACGGCCGACCCCGACCCGAGCGTCCAGCCAGGCATGTCGTACTCGTCGTCTCTGCAGTTCGCGAGGCAGCTCGCCGGGCTTGGCTTTGAAGAGACCTACGACCTCCAGACCCAGATCGTGAACGGCAGTGCGTTCGCGCTGGCCGGCTCACCGGGGAACGCGCCCGGCGCCGGCGTCTCCAGCCCATTCAGCGGGAACCTGGACGCCCGCCTGAGACCGGTGGGAGTCACCAAGGACCTGATCGGCAGCCTCGGGCTCGAACAGCCCGACTTCCGGCTCATGAACATCGGTGACGCATCGAAGCCGATGAAGGTAAGTCCGGTTGACGGCGACAGCGCCGATGTCGCCCTCGACGCGCCTCCTCTGGCCGACAGCTCGGCGATGCGGGTGACGGTGATCAACGCGACGACCCTGGAACCCGTCGTGAACGCGACCGCTCCCGCCAGCGCCGACCGGTACGCGCTCAGAGCGGTAGAGACCCTGCTTCAGCAGGCCTCGAGCAACCCGAACGCGCTGATCCTGTTCAAGATGAAGGCGACCGGGTTCTACGGGAACCGGGTCGAGATGTCGAACGTCTCGAAGGCGCTGGCCCGGCTGGGCGGAAATCGTGACATGTTCATCCGCAGCCTCAGCTACGGATCGAACGGGTCGGGGGAGTCGTCGCTGGTGCCGCATGACGGCTCCGATTACGTCTTCCTCGGTGGCGCGGGGATCCGGCAGCCGATCGAGGGCACCGCGGCGGTGGCGGGGAGCCCGCTCAACGCCGACGGTGTGATGCAGCAGGACAGTCTCGGCCGTTGGGTCCCGACGGCGAGCGGCGTGGGCGAGGGCATGGATCAGGACCTGCAGGCCCTGGCGGTCCGGGCTCCGGTCGCCTACCGGTACCCGAACACCGCGGCCCCGGTCCCAGGGCAGGCGCATGTGCCCGGCACCGATGCCCAGTATGCCGCGGCGGAGCAACAGCTGTACAAGCTCCTGGTCAGTGACGGGCCCTTCTGTCGGGCCGCCGCGAGTTGCCCGGATCGACGGGGAGTGCGGATCAACTACGGCTATCCGACTCTGCTCAAATCGGCCAACCTGACCAGCGCGATCAAGGCCCTGAAGTGCGGCGGGAAGGTCCCGGTCGCCCCCCGGGCTATTTACAGCCAGACCCAGCTCGACGCGCTGCGGACGATGATCTGCCGGGAACTGAAAATGATGCAGATGGTCCACTCGAACCTCTTCGAGCCGCTCGCCGAGCTCTACTCGGACCTCAGGAGCGACGAATCGTTCGACCTGCTCGCCAATGGCAACATCGTGTCGGGGTACCTGCAGCTGAAGAGAGACGCCGACCTCGCCAAGGAGAACAAGTTCCTGGGGATCAGCGGCGAAGCCGGAGCGATCCTGGGTGAGCTCGTTTCAGTTGCGGTAGAAGCGGCCGAAGTCGTGCTCGGACCGGAGACCGGCGGCGGCAGCATCTTCGCGGGCAAGATGGTTGCCGCGACCCTGGGGCTGGGCACTTCGGCCCTGAGCCTGGCCAGCGAGACACAGAGCGCGGGGGGTGACGACAAGGTCGCCCCGGAGGAGATCACGGTGGGAACCCTCCTCCACCAAATTCAGAGGGCATTCGGCCAGGCTAGCTCGAGCATGGAGGAGACCGAGGCGATCATCGTCAGCGATCCGACGAAGCTAGTCGAGGCCTTCGACAACATCAAGGGCTTCAACGCAACCAAGGCTCCGGTCTGGGACCTGACCAAGAGCCTCCCGGGGCTGCCGAGCACCAAGTACGACGTCGCCAGGGTGATCAAGTTCCAGCACCAGCTCGCGGCGCTTCAGTACACGCTTCCGCGGATGATCGCCACGGTGAGCAAGCCCTGCGACGTCGGTGGTTCAGCGAATGACAAGACGACCTATGTGGCTTGGACGGCACTGCGTGACCAGGGCGGAGGCACCTTCACGTTCCCGATCGATTCCCGGTTGCGCAGCGTTCACCTCACATCGGAGGGTGCCGACGTGGTCGGCAGCTACCTGTTCGGGTCACCCTTCATGGACTCGCCCGCGGACTCCCTCGACACCGGGCCGACCGGCGCGGCCCTGGCACCGAGTCCGTTCTTCATGAACCAGATCGCCCCGACCTCGACCGCCAAGCTGGACTCCTGGAGCAAATGCGGCGAACTCCCCTCGAACTGACCGCCAGACTGCCATTGTCGCTGAGGCACTCCCGGTTCCAACTGAAACAGGCATTGGAGAGCAAATGAACCGAAACACAGTGGCAATCACCCTGCTCGGCCTCGCGTTGGCCATCCAGGTGATCATCCTCTCGCGAGGCGAGGAGACAGCCGGCTGGGCGATCGCCGGCATCGTGCTCCTCGCCGCCGCGGTCGCCTCGCTCCTCCGGCCGAGTGGAAAGGGCTGAACGTCGTCATCTGAGTCGAGATCGCATAGGTGACCGGCGCTTCCCGTACAGTGTGCTGTATGGGATTCAGGTCTGGGGCGCTGCTGCTGTTGACGATTGCTGCACTCTTCGTTGCCGGGGGTGCTCAAGCCTCGGCAGCCGCGGAGTTCTCGGCCGAGCCGAGCCAGGTTAGTTTCGGCGACCACGTGATCGGTCTCGACTACACCGGCCGGTATGTCGACGTGTACGGAGGCAGCGAGACGCCGGTCTCGATCACCGGGTTGGAGGTCACCGGGCCTGACGCCGCTGCTTTCGACGTCGAGG
This sequence comes from Solirubrobacterales bacterium, assembly GCA_044464425.1. Classification (GTDB taxonomy): domain Bacteria; phylum Actinomycetota; class Thermoleophilia; order Solirubrobacterales; family 70-9; genus 67-14. Next base: position 44,974 of record JBIQLL010000008.1, read on the forward strand.
ACTACTGCTCCGGCACCGACATCGACAACTTCTCCGGCTGCGTCTTCCTGGTCAGCTTTCATGCGGATGCCCTCGGAGACAGATCGGCAGCCGTTGAGCTCACCGCGAGTTCCGGTGACCCGGTGTCAGTGCCGTTGAGCGGCCGCGGGGTCGAGTCCGCGGGAATGCGCCCGACTTTGCCGATCCTCTCCTGAACGCGAAGCTCGCCGGCTCCAGCGATCTCTGGGGGTACGCGGGCGGGGACTTCCAGGGCGAGGGCAGATCCGGGGTGGTGACCGCCTCGCAGATGGATGACTACTCCGTCGACGCCGGATTTGCCTTCGGCCAGGAGAACGGGCTGCTCACCAGCTTCTTCGGCCGCGAGATCATCGGCGGTGGATCGTCCGGCACCGCTGACGTGGGTGACTTCAACAACGACGGCGATCTCGACGCGATCGCCGCGGGCGGGGGCCAGGCATCGCTGTTCCTCAACCAAGGCAGCGGTGAGATGGCCTCCGGGACCGCGGTCCCGGATGACGGCAACGGCATCGACGCGATGGTGGTGTCGGGTGAGTTCACCGGCGATTCGCATCTGGACGTCGCGGCCGGCTACATACCTGACGACTCGCCTTACGCGATCGAGGTCATTCCCGGTTTGGGCGACGGGACCTTTGGCACTCCGGTCATCACCGAGGTGGAGGCGGACACGCCGCTGGGCATAGCCGCGGGGGACTTCGATGACGATGGCGTGGACGATCTGGCCTACACCACCTGGGAAGGCCAGGTCCTGATGTACGAAGGCGACGGTGACGGAACCTTCACCGAGGCAGGAAGGTTCGGACCGACCTGCGGTTGCCAGTCGCCCTGGGGCGTCACCAGTTCAGACCTCAACGGTGACGGTCGGGATGACGTGATCGCGACGATGCTCTTCGAGGACCAGGTCGCCGTCTATCTCGCCCAGGCCGACGGCAGCTTCATCCGTGGCCAGCGCTTCGACGTTCCGCTGGCCGACGGCTTGAACCCGAATCCGTACGCGGTCTCGGCCAGGGACATGAATGGCGACGAAGTCCCTGATCTGCTGGTCGGCAACTACCTGAACGACAGCGGCACCGTCTTCGTCGGCGACGGTGACGGCAGCTTCAATTACGCCGAATCGCTCGCGACCGCCGACTCGTTTGGTCCGCACGGAACCTTCATCGGCGATTTCAACGGGGACGGGCGCGCCGACCCCTCGATCGCTGGGCAGTCGGGTGACGTCGCGATCTACCTGAACCAGGGCAACCCGGGTCAGGTTCCGTCACCGACGTCGCTGGGTTTCGGCAATCAGACCTCGGGCACCGAGTCGGCTGTGAAGACGGTGACGCTCAGCAACGAGGACGGACTGGCTCGGCTCAGGGTCGGAAACGTCGCGGTCGGCGGCGGCTGGTCGAGCGATTTCCGGATCGTCGGTGGCGACTGTCTCGATGGTCCCGTGCCGGTCGGCAGCTCCTGCCGGACCCAGGTCGCCTTCACGCCGACCGGACCGGGAGGGACCCGGGACAGCCACCTCTACTTCGACACGAACCACTCCGATGAGACGCAGATCTCGGTCCCGCTCAGCGGCACGGCGACCGACCCGGTGCCGGGAATAAAGGCAGATCCGACCAGTCACAACTTCGGCAGCATCGAGCTGGGCCGGGAGAGCACAGCGAAGTCCTTCACGGTCAGGAGCAGCGGCACTCTCGGCCTGACGATAAGCGGCGTGACGATCGACGGGGCGGGGGCGACCGCCTTCTCCCAGACCTCCAATGACTGTGTCGGAGCTCATGCGCCAGGCACCGAGTGCCATCTGGCCTACCGCTTCAAGCCGAGCGCGCTCGGCCTGGCCGGGGCGACGATCCGCATCGCGAGCGACGCGAGTGCCAGCCCGACCTCGATCTCGCTGTCGGGCACCGGAACGAGTGCCCCGGTGCGGGTGGCCAAGGTCATCATCAAGAAGAGGCCGAGGGCCAAGATCAGGATCAAGGCCAAGCGGCTCCGCCGGGTCAAGGTCGCGTTCAAGAGCAACCTGGCCGGGGCTGGTTTCCGTTGCCGGATCGACCGCCGGAAGTTCCGGAAGTGCAAGTCCCCGAAGGTCTACAAGCGGATCAAGCCGGGCAGGCACGTGATCCGGATCAAAGCGGTGAAGAACGGCAAGGCCGGCGCGGTCAAGGTGATCCGGTTCCGAGTGATCCGCCGACGCTGACCGATATATCGGTGTAGTTTCTGGTGTAGTTGGGCTAGGCTTCCAAGATGGAAGGTATGAGTAGCAGCCGGCTGAGCGCTTCGGTGGAGGAGCAGCTTGACGATAGTGCCGCATCACTTGCCCCTTCGGCCATCGCCAGGGATCTTCAGGAAAAGCTGGGCCAACAGGTCGCCTCCCGACTGGTCGGTCTCGGTGATTCCCGACAGTTGGGGCGCTACTGCAAGCGAGGTGGTCCGCGACCGAGGCCGGTGATCGAGCTGAGGTTGCGGGAGGCTTACAAGCTGGTCGGAATAATCGCGGCGGCCTTCAATGAAAAAGTTGCGAAGTCGTGGCTGCTCGGCACCAACTCGAAACTTCAATACAGGGCGCCGATCGACGTATTCAGGGAGGCCGAGACGGCGGAACAATTCATCCCGGCAAGGCTGGCGGCCCTACAGTTCGTGCTGTCTCAGGCCACGGTTCGCGATCCTCTCGCGGACACCGAAGCGGTCCGGGTGGCTCGGTCCAGGCCGATGTCCGAGCGGCTTCAGGTCGCGCTCAGCTGGAACCTGATGGCCAGCGAGCTCCGCGCGGGCATGGAGCGCCAGGAGAGCAGCGGATGACCGCCAAATTCGACGCTCGAGAGATTTTTAGGTCGCTCACCGCTCATGATGTGGCATATGTGACGGTCGGTGGAGTCGCCATACAAGCGCACGGGGGACAGCGCATGACCCAGGATTTGGACGTGATCATCGCGACCACATCCGAAAATTATGTGAAACTGGCGACCGCTCTCGCTGAACTCGATGCTCGTATTCTCGGCCCAGAGCAGCAACAATCAGCATCCGTCCCGACCGCAGATCTGCTCAGCGGCAGCGACCAGTGGCACTTGATTACTCCACATGGGCGCCTGGATGTGCTCACGCCGCCGGCTCACCTCGGCTCATTTGACGAGCTCAGGTCAAGGGCCCATGAGGTGCAGATTGACGACATCACCGTGCTGATCGCACACCGACTCGATCTTCTCGAACTGAAAAGTGCAGCGGGCCGGCCACAAGACCTGGCGGATATCAGGCTGCTGGAGGCGCTGGAGGACCTGGGTGCCGATTAGCTTTGGCATGAGCGGGGTCTTTGCCCGCAGAACGTCTCATCCGAAATTTGCTCGGGCTGGTCCGGGATCGGCCCGACGAGAAGCACATGGAAACCGTGAATTGGCTCCCGGCGGAACACGGCATGGGGCACGGACACGCCAAGGCTTTCGTGGCATATATACGAGCCTCCTGATCCGAGGGAGACCGCTCGGGCCTGACCGCGGACTGAAGCCCTGGCCTCCGGTCTAGGCGATCGGATCAGGACCGGTCGCTGGAAGGATCGATCAGCAGCTTCGCCCCAGTTCCGCGCTTTCCGGCCGCGGCAAGCTGGGCCGGGTCGAGAATGTCGGCGAGGCCGATCGTCTTCGCGTATGAAGAAGCGAAAGTGGTCTTGAGCTCCGAGACGACGCGACCTCGCATTCGCTGGATCGCCTCGCCGCCCAGCCGGCCGAGTGCGTCGGTCAGCAGGTAGCCACCGACGGCCCAGCGCATGCCGACGGTGCGCTGGATCGTGGTCGGGCCGAAGTCCAGCGAGCCGTAGATGTAGACCTGCTTGTGGGTCGCGGACCCATACGGGGTCCAGACCTCGGCCGGCGGCAGGCTGCGTTCCATCGCCGAGAGGATGTCGCCGGCCAGGTTGCCGCCGCCGACCGCGTCGAAGGCGAGCGTGGCCCCGGTCGCCGCCACTGCCTCCTGAAGGCGGTCGTGGAAGTCGGGAAGCGAGGAGTCGACCACGTGCTCGGCCCCGAGAGCGGCGAGGGCCGCGCTCTGCTCGGCGCTGCGCACGATGTTGACCAGGCCAATCCCGTCGTCTCTGCAAATCTTGACCAGCATCCGGCCCAGGTTGGAGGCGGCAGCGGTATGAACCAGGGCGGTGTGGCCTTCGGCCCGCATCGTCTCAACCATCGAGAGCGCGGTCATCGGATTGACGAACAGGGCGGCGCCGTCCGCGGGAGTCGCGTCAGCGGGCAGCGGAATGACCGCGGCCGCCTCGACCAAGCGGTAATCCGACCACATCGCACCCCCGACCAGGGACACATGCCGGCCGACCAGGTCCGGAGCTTCCGGGCCCGCCGCAACCACGGTTCCGGCACCTTCGTTGCCGACCGGGAGCGGCTTGTCGAGCCGGTCGCGCATGATCGGAAGGGCCTGCGCAGGCAGCTGGCCGTCGAGCCCGCCGCCGTCAGCGGGCGAGAGCGTGGAGGCGTCGGCCGGACCGATCAGAACGCCCAGATCCGAGGGATTGACCGGTGTCGCCTCGACCGAGACGAGCACCTGCGAGCCGCTCGGTTCGGCGACCGGCTCCTCGATCAGCCGAAGCTGAAGAGCTCCATCCGAAGTGACGGTCGACCGCAAACTACGTCCCGTTGTAGGCATCGGTCCCATTTTACATAACCCATGAATACACGAGTGCTAGCATGAAAGCATGGCTCAGATCTCGTTGCGTATTCCCGACTCCTTGGCTGAGGACATCAAAGCTGACGCTCGTGCGAAGCAACTGAGCGTCAACGGCTACATCACTTACGTCCTGAGGTCAGCGAGTGACCCTGAGTTCGGCGGCTCCGAGGCCGAAAGGATGCGAGAGCGTTTTCGTCGGGCGGGCCTGCTCCAGGAGTGGCCGCCGTTTGAGGGAGAAAGGCCGGATCGCGAGGAGTTGGAGAAAGCACGGGCGGAGGCCGGCAAGGGAAAGCCTTTGTCCGAGTACGTGATCGAAGGGCGAGATTGACGGTTTTCGCGGACTCGTCGACCTTGGTCAAGCTCTACGCGGACGAAGAGGGTGCCGTCGAAGCACGAAGTCTCGAGCTGGTGGCCGTATCGGCGGTTAGCCGGGTCGAAGTGCCATCGGCACTCTGGCGAAAATGTCGGGACGGCATCCTCAATGAACTGTCCGCCGACTTGCTGACGCGTGAGTTCCTGGCAGACCTCAGTGGAATGCCCGGGGGCAATTTCAAGCTGATCGTGGCGATACCGCTGACCGCCGAGACCCTCGACTCAGCGGCCAGGCTGGCGCGGGTCCATGGCCTTAGGTCCGTGGACGCCATTCAGCTCGCAAGCGCCATCCGGGCCAGAGAGGGAGACCCTCGGTGCCAGACGTTCTCAACCTTCGATCAGCAACTCGGCAGTGCCGCGCTGGTCGAGGGCTTCGCGCCTTTCCCTCCAAGTTGACATAAGACACATTATCGAGCATAGAAGGCGTGCGAACTTCGACATCAGTGGTGTCGCACCTCAGTGGTACACTTCGCTCATGCCCACAAAACGTCGCAGGATTGGCGTGGTCGTTGACTCGGAACTGTCTGAGGCGATGGAAGCCGCGAGTCGGGTTCGGGCTCATCGCAGCCAGGCGTCGCTGCTGCGTGACTTGGCAATCCTGGGGGCTCGCGAAGTCACCGCCGCCGGATCTCACTCGGGGATCGATGAGCTTCTCTCTCTGCCCGGCGTCCGGGCACCCAAGGCGGATCTCCGAGAGCTCCTGCGAGCCGAGCCGTTGGGACCGCCGCCCGCGAGCGACAGCTACGGGCTCTCCCGCGCTTTGGAGGAGCAACGGGACGAGTCACAGTGAGTGACCTCGCCGCGGCCATGTATCTGGACACGTCGGCGCTGGTCAAGCTTGTGAAGCCTGAACCCGGCTCAGCCGAGCTGGTCGCCCTGATCGAGGGAACGGACCTTCACCCCGCCTCAGCGGAAATCGCGGAACTCGAGTTGCTGCGCAGCGTCAGGCGGCATGCCCCCGACCGGCTCGAGCGGGCGCGAAGGATCCTCGACGACCTCATCTTGCTCCCGCTCACTAGGGCGATTCGCGCCAGGGCGGTCACGATCGACCCGCCCACCGTGCGCTCTCTCGACGCGATCCACCTGGCTACGGCGATCGAGATCCGACCTCATCTGAGCGCCGTGATCACCTACGACAATCGCATGTCGGAAGCCGCCGCCGCGAGCGGGCTTCCCCTCCTGCGCCCCGGCGCCGAGTAAACGACCGCGGTTCTGGCGGTCGGTCCGTTCTCCGTCTAGAAGACCGTGTCCAGCGGGACGCCGATGATCTTCAGGCGTCTGGTCAGCCCGCCGAGGGCGAAGTCTCGGATCTCTTCGCCGCTGACTCCGAGCGCGTCGAGGTCGGGTCCCCCGGGTTCGCTCGATGGCGAGAGCGACTCAGCCACCGAGGGCAGCAGCGTTCGGAGCATCCCCCGGATGGCGTCCGGGGCGATCTCGGGGTTTTCCCGGACCGACTCGCGCAGGAACCAGACCCCATAGCCGATGTGGCGGGTCTCGTCGTGGTGGATCTTCGAGTAACCGTCGACGAAACCGGGCAGCATCGCGTGGTCCTTCAGATAGTCGGTTACGAACCGGAAGGTCGTCAGGCCGAGGGTGCCTTCGAGGATCAGGTGGTAGAGCGTCACGAATCGAACCTTCGAGGCGAGATCGTTCGGGTTCGCGACCAGCTGCTCGTGGGCTGCGACGAGCTCTACGTCGAAGATCCGTTCGAAGGCCGGTGAGATCTGTTCGCGCGACCTGTTCACGTGGGCGGCGACGGTCGCCGGATCGGCGATTACCTCGTCCTGAAACCGGGCGTAGAACTGCATGTGCCGGGCCTCGTCGACCTGCTGGGTCGCGAGGAAGCTCGCTTCTTCCTCCGAGCCGTGAGCTCCGACCAGCCCAGAGAACTTGGTCGTGATCCTCTCCTCGGCGACCATCAGCGAAGCGAGCACCCAGTAGACGAGGCCGCGATCCTGCTCCCCCATCTCGTCCCATTGCTCGCGATCCGCGCCGAGATCGACCGTGAAGGGATTCCACTGCGAATCCTCCCACCGCCGGTAGAGGGTTTGAGGATCGTTGAGTTGGATCTCTAGTTCAGCCACGCGCTCAGTTCCTCCAGTTCCTCGGGGTTCACGTAGTAGTAGGCCCAGAGGCCCTGGCGCTCGGAATCGAGGATCCCCGCGTCGCGAAGCTTCTTGAGGTGATGTGACAGCGTTGACTGGCTCACGTCGAACAGCGGAACCAGCTCGCAGACGCAGACCTTGCCGGCGTGCTTGCGCAGCACGTCGATCAGGGTGAGGCGGATCGGATCACCGAGGGCCTTGGCGATCTTCGCCATGCGCTCCGCCTCCGCTCTCTCGACGTCCGGATAGACCACCGGCTCACAGCACGGCTGCCCGTTCGGGCTCTTCTGCTTCGGGGTGAGGGTCAGTTCAGAGCTCATCGAAATCCATCAAATCAGTTCGATCGATGGTTGTCAATAGATACGATCACTATCGATGGAAAGCAAGGAGATCCCGAGATGAGCAACGTCCTTTTCGTCTGCCTCCAGAACGCCGGCCGCTCCCAGATGAGCCAAGCGCTGTTCAGAGGCTCCGTAAACGACGATCGGCACCGGGCTCGATCGGCCGGAACCACGCCGGCCGACCAGGTCCACGCGGAGGTGGTCGATGTCATGGCTGAGCTCGGGCTCGATCTGAGCCGGGAACGGCCGCGAGAGCTGACGCGCGATCTGGCCGAGTGGGCCGATGTGGTCGTGACCATGGGCTGCGGCGACGCCTGCCCCTACATTCCCGGCAAGCGGTACATCGACTGGCAGCTCGACGACCCGGCCGGGCGATCCATCGAAGCGGTTCGACGGGTGCGCGACGAGATCGGGCGGCGCGTCGACGCACTGATCCTCGATCTCGACCGGTCGGAGTGAACGATGAGGCAACTGGGCACGCTTGACCGCTACCTCCCGCTCTGGATCGCCCTGGCCATGGCCGGTGGCCTCGCCCTTGGATCACTCCTGCCCGGGATCGAGTCCACGCTCGATTCGCTGCGGATCGGGACGATCTCACTGCCGATAGCGCTCGGCCTGATCCTGATGATGTACCCGGTTCTCGCCAGGGTGAGATACGAGGAGCTGGGGCATCTCAGCGGAGAGCCGCGGCTGATGCTCGGCTCACTGATCCTCAACTGGGTCATCGGACCGCTTCTCATGTTCGCGCTCGCCTGGATCTTTCTCGCCGATCAGCCGGAATTCCGCACCGGGCTGATCATCGTCGGTTTGGCCCGGTGCATCGCGATGGTCTTGATCTGGAGCGACCTCGCCTGTGCGGACCGTGAAGCGACGGCCCTGCTGGTGGCGATCAACTCGCTGTTCCAGATCGTCGCCTACAGCCTGCTGGGCTGGTTCTACCTGACCGCGCTGCCGGACCTGCTCGGCCTCGACAGCCAGGGCTTCCACGTCTCGATCTGGGAGATCGCCAGGACGACGTTGATCTTCCTCGGCGTGCCGTTGGTGGCCGGCTACCTCACTCGAATCGTCGGCATACGACGTCGCGGCGTCGAGTGGTACGAGCACACGTTCCTGCCGCGGATCGGCCCGTTCGCCCTCTACGGGCTGTTGTTCACGATCGTGCTGCTCTTCGCCATCCAGGGCACGGCGATCACCGAGCAGCCGCTCGACGTGGCCCGCATCGCGGTGCCCCTCCTCCTCTACTTCAGCCTGATGTTCGGGGTCTCGTTCTGGGCCGGCTGGATCATGCGCCTCGGCTACGAACGGACGGCCACCCTCTCCTTCACCGCGGCCTCCAACAACTTCGAACTGGCCATAGCCGTCGCGATCGGCGTCTTCGGTGTCACCTCAGGCGAGGCGCTCGCCGGGGTGGTCGGGCCGCTGATCGAAGTTCCCGTCCTGGTCGGGCTGGTCTACGTATCGCTCTACCTGAAGCGCAAGCTGTATCCGTCCGCGGCCGCCCGAGCTTCGCCAGCTTGATGGGCTTAGCCTGGATCCACCGGTATCCGTGGATGCCACGGCGTTCATGGCCAAGTCACGCGGAAATCGGTGCGCCACATGGGGTGAACCCCTTGCAAGCGCCGATTTTCGCGTGGCGCCGAGCCATGGGCGGCGTGGCGCCGCGCAGATCGGTGGATCCAGGCTTAGACTCGGCGGATGAGCTGGACAGAACTGTCGATCGACGGTGCCATCGCGACGATCAGCCTGAGGCCTCCCTCCGGACCAAGCCGGATCAACGTCGAGAGCGCCCGCGAATGGTTTGAGGTGCTGGAACGAGCCGAAACCGAGGACGTTTCGGTCGTGGTCGTACGGGCCGACGGACCGGTCTGGAATGCCGGCGGCGATCTGCGGGAGTTCCAGGCCAGAGCCGACCAGGCTCATGAGTACATTCTTGAGATCGGCGAGTGGATCAACCGGGTCGTAGAAGCTCTCGATAGCTCGGGCAAGCTCACCCTTGCATCGGTTCACGGAGCGGTTGCGGGCGGCGGCCTCGGCCCGATGCTCGCCTGCGACTTCGTGATCGCCGCCGACGACACCACGTTGACGTTGGGCTACTCAAAGCTCGCGACCAACCCCGATGCCGGGGTGAGCTGGTTCCTGCCGCGAATCGTCGGCTACCGGAAGGCGTTCGAGCTTTACCTCACCTCCGAGCTGCTGACGGCGGAAGAAGCGCGAGAGCTCGGAATCGTCAGTCGGATCGTGCCGCCGGACCAGCTCCACGCCGAGACCGAGCGGTGGTCGAGATGCCTTGGCGCGCTGCCGAGCCACGCAGTCGCCGCAACGAAACGTCTCCTCAAGAGCAGCCCGTCTTCACCGCTCGGTTCCCATCTCGACGCGGAGATCCGCTCCTTCGCTGAGAACACCAGGAACCCGGACTTTGCCGAGGGCGTGAACGCGTTCCTCGAGCGTCGCGAGCCCGACTTCGGGCCTTAGGGGTTGACCAGCTGCTGCAGTGCCCAGCCGTTCCCGTCCGGGTCTTTGAAGAAGACGAAGCGGCCCCAGGGGAACTCGTTGACCTCGCTCGCCTCGACTCCGTTCTCGATCAGGTGCTCCCGGGCGGCATCGGCGTCGGCGATCACGATCTGCATGTTGTCGAGGCTGCCCGGCTCCATCTCCGTGATGCCCTTGCCAAAGGCGATTGAACAGGCCGATCCCGGTGGGGTCATCTGGACGAAGTGGATCTGGTCACTCACCTCGTGGTCGTGATCCAGGTTGAATCCGACTCGCTCGTAGAACTCCTTGGCCCGGTCGATGTCGGTGACGGGCACGCCGATCAACTCGATTTTCCAGTCCATGCTCCCACCCTAACCGCATGGTTCCGATCCCTGCGAATCAGACCGTCTCCGGCCGTGGCTGCGGACGGAAGTGCAGATACAGCAATCCGGCCGTGACCACTACGACTCCGGCGAGGGTCAGCCAGAGCCCCCATCCGATCGTCGGATCGACGTCCAGGCGCGGATGATCGCCAGGGAACCGGCGGATCTCGATGATCGTAAGGACGCACTGAACCAGCATCACGCCGTTGAGTCCGGTGACCGAGCCCTTCCATCTCTCCCCCCTGCCCCGGAGGTAGAAGGCGAGGCAGACGAGGGAGATGGCCGAGAACGCCCCCGAGACCCATGGTTCAGTAGCCAGGAAGGCCCGGTCTGCGATCAGCTGCTCAGTCCATGGCCCGAACGCTCCAACCAGCGTGAGCAGGAGCCCGCAGGAGATCAGGAGAACGCCGGGATGAGTCACCAGGGGCACTGGGTCCGGAGCCTTGCGAGGACGCGGCGCCGGCAGGGATCGCGGCTCGATCCTGATCGGCGGTGGCTCGACGCTCGCCCCCTCCTCGAACGCCGCGAAGGTCGCCGCGATCTCAGGTGCTGTGGCCAGGGATCTCGAGGTCCAGGCGCCGCCGTCCCAGTACCTCAGCCTCGACCGGTTACGCGGGTCGCTCTTCCAGCCGGGATCCGGGTCCCGAGGCACCTTGGCCGAGCTCATCATCGACGCGCTGGCGGTCAGTCGATCAGCGGAAGCCGGCGACGGACCTCGGCCAGCTCCGGAAGCCGGCGCAGCGCCACCGATGAGGCCGAAGCGTCACCCGATCGCGAGATGTCCGGGTCCATCTGCATAGCAACGAGCAGCAAGGAGAGGCTGAAGTAGTCGACGTTCTTCTTGACGACCGCCTCGGCCGGACCGACCGCCTTCGCGTCCTCGCGGAGGAAGTTCATGTTCTGGCTCACGCATCGCAGCGAAGCCAGCTCCAGGTAGATGAGAAAGGTCTCGAATGCCCGCGGCTGCACCAGACGGACCGCCTTGGTCCCGAACTTCGAGTACAAGCGGCTCAGGCGCATGATCGAGCGGAACTCGGCCCGTCGCAGCGGCCGCAGACGTTTGGCCGAAGCCCCGCGCTTCGCGAGCCGGTTGATCTTTCGCTCGACCTGCTTCAGGCGTCGCTCGATCGGCCGTGACTTGGCCTCCAGCTTGTTGAACATCGTCTTGAGCAGCACGGTTGGCTTGTTCCAGCGCTTGCCCGTCGCCTCCGCCGCGTTGGCGCAGACCTCGGAGTTGCGCCTGAGCGGAACCTTCTTCAGCAAGGGCTCGGCGTCCGAGAGGCAGCCGGCGTCAACCAGGCCTTGGAGCGCCTTCCGGTCGGATTGGCGCCGCTCTTTCTTGCTGGTCGCGCGCGAGTTCTCCGCCACGTTCTGCTTCAGCAGCTTCTTCAGCGTCATCGAGCATTTCGCGCTCGGCGGAATCTCGGCTCCGTGCGCGGCCGGACCGGCCGCGAGCAGCATCGACAAGGCGACAAGCATCCCTACTGTCAGTCTCCCCATGGGCCAGATCCTAATGCTTCACCGGATCAGGAGTCGGCGGACCGGGCCCGATCGGGAACCCGGTCCGCCGACAGACGCTCAGTACCGCTCGATCGTCACCTTCTTGCCGGTGAGACGGACCGCCCTGATCGAGTGCGCCGGTCGATTGCCCGGGTTCCGGGCGAACAGGTACAGGGCCCGGTGTTCGTTTGCCCTGATCAGCAGGGGAACGCCGACGTCCTGACCGCGGATACCGACCCCGAGGAAGAGGAAGTCCGAGATGTAGGCCATGAGCGTCCTGTATCGGGTCTCGTTGTACCCGGGCAGACGCTGCGACACCTTCCAGCCGCCGCAGCGCCTGCCACCGACTTTGCGAGTTCGCGCCTTCTCCCAGAAGTTGAGCCAGGCATCACCCCGGCCGCAGCGCTTCCCCTTGATCGTGATGCCCGCCGATTCGCCCCTGGACCGTCTCCGGCCCCCTGTTGGTTCCCCCGATCCGGGTTCTTTCCGGACTCGGCTCTTATTAAGGCAACGCTAACACTCTGTTAGAACATCTTTATGTTCAGTCGGTTCCGATCAGCGGCCGGCGACGCGATCGAGGAGACCGGCGAGCAGTGATGTTCTGCCGGTGCGGTCCTCGATCCGGTCGGCGGCGCCGTAGCCGGCGTAGATCGACCGGATCGCCGCGAAGCGGAGCGGTTCGGGCTCCCAGTTGGCCGGCTCATGGCCGACCCAGGGCAGCCCGGTCAGCTCGATCCGCTCGCCGAGCATGAGGTCCCTCAGGACGCGGGCGGCGAGGTTGGTCGCGGCCACGCCTTCTCCCGAGTAGCCGCCGGCCCAGGCCAGCCCGGTGCCCGGATCGGCGTTGACGCTCACGCACCAGTCCCGCGGGACCCCAAGCACGCCGGACCAGCCGTGCGCCACCTTGACCGTCTCGGTCACCGGGAACATCCGCCGCACCTTGGCCATCAGCTCGTCCACCGTTCGCGGCGCGATCCGGGCTCCGAAGTCCGGGGCCGAGCCGTATCGGTAGGGCACTCCCCTCCCCCCGATCGCGATTCGCCCGTCCGCGGTTCGCTGCATGTAGAAGTAGACGTTTGCCGCGTCGCCGACCAGCTCCTCCCCCTGCCAGCCGATCTCCTCCCACATCGCCTCGGTCAGGGGCTCGGTCACGATCATCGAGCTGTTCACCGGTGCCAGCCGCCGTCCCTGGCCCTTGATGCTCGCCGTGTAGCCCTCGGTGGCCCGGACGATCCACTCGGCCCGCACCTCGCCCCGCTCGGTGACCGCGAGATGAGGGTGGATCTCACCGACCGGAGTCGACTCGTAGATCCGCACGCCGAGACCTTCCACGGCGGCCGCCAGGCCTCTGACCAGCTTGACCGGGTGGATCCGCGCGACGTGCGGGTGAAAGATCGCGCTCCGGGCCCCGGCGATCCGCAGCCGCTGATCCACCTCGGGAGACTCCAGGAAGCGGTCGTCCTCGCCTCCCTCGAGCGGGTTCCCGACCAGGTCGGCCGCCTCTTCGCGGAGCCGGTGGTCCTGGGCCGCGCCGATCGCGACGGTCAGCGCGCCGCCGCGAGTCAGGTCCGCGTCGATCCCTTCCTCGGCCATGACGCGTTCGACCTCGGGCACCGTCTCCTTCAGCTGCCGGCGCAGCTCGAGTACCGCGCCCTCGCCGCCCCGCCGGGCGTACTTCTCGCTGGCGCCCTCACAGCCGGCCATCAGCCAGCCGCCGTTTCGCCCGGAGGCCCCGAACCCGGCGAATCGGGACTCGAGCACCGCGATGTCCAGGTCGGGGTTTGCCTTTTTCAGGTAATAGGCGGTCCAGAGGCCGGTGAAGCCGGCCCCGACGATCGCCACGTCAACCTCCGTCGCCCCGGGCAGCGGCGGACGCAGGGGCGGTGGTCCGCCGAGCGATTGCTGCCAGTACCCGAGCTCACCGTTGCGGGCCTCCATGCTTTCGAGCGACCCCTGCGGTCGGTTCTTCGCGGGGATGCTCACCCAGCGCCGCCGGGGTCGGCGAGAGCGGGCCAGTAAGGAGTGAGTTCGGTCACGGTTTCAGCGATCGCCTGGTCGGCGTGGTCTGGGACATCGGGCATGTAAGCAAGGGGATCGGACAGCGTCAACCCCCGGTCGAGCACGCCTTCCAGGGTCGCGTGAAGGCAGAAGGCGGCGTAGGTCGGGCCGTAGCCGCCCTCCTGTGCGATCACGAGCCGCCCGTCGCAGAGCTGGTCGGCCAACCGCCTCGCGGACCGGCCCAGCTCGTGAAACCCGGCCATGGTGACAGCCTGGCGGCCGTTGGGATCGAACTGCGCCGGATCTTGACCGGCGGCGACGATGATCAGATCGGGGCCGAAAGCGTCGACCACCGGGGCCACCACCCGGGTCATCGCGCGTGAGTATCCGCCGTCTCCGGTCCCCAGCGGGAGATTCAGATTCACGTTGAAGCCGGCCCCGCCGCCGGACCCGAGCTCGTCCGCCTCTCCGGTCTGCAGGTGAGTCGGTCCCCACGCTCCGTGGTTCATGTGAAGCGAGACGGTCAGGACGTCATCGCGGTCGTAGAAGCACTGCTGGGTCCCGTTGCCGTGGTGAACGTCCCAGTCCAGGATCGCCACTCGGTCCACCCCCTCGCGGGCCAGCGCGACCTCGGCGGCGATCGCCACGTTGTTGAAGAAGCAGTAGCCGTCGACCTGATCCGGCTGAGCGTGATGACCGGGTGGGCGGACCAGCGCGTAGCTCGGCCGGCCTGAGCCTTCCAGCACCATCTCGGTCGCAGCGATCACCGTGCCGGCCGCCGCGGCAGCCGCCCGGAAAGTCTGCCCGGAGACCACGGTGGTCGAGGTGATCCGCCCCCCGCCCCGCTCGGCCAGCGCGCGAATCGCTTCGATGTAATCGCGGGAGTGGACCAGCTCCAGCTCGCGATCGGTGGCCGCCCGCCCGTCATGCCAGGCCAGGTGTTCCTTCAGCGGCCCCCGCTTGAGCATCGACCGCATGTTCTCCACTCGCGCGGGCCCCTCGGGATGAGGCTCGGGACGGTCGATCAGCTCGCTGGGCGCGGCTTCGAAGACGCCCTTCCCCGTGTCGTGGCGCAGCACGTCCGGGTGCCAGAAGACGTCCATAGCGGCCATCGGCGGACTTGCCTACTCCGGGGACGGCGTCATGCCGTAGGCGAAGAACGCCGGCTCGCCCCCCGTGTTCTTGAGGTGGTAATGCCAACCGGGCGCCAGGTACACGCAGTCGTCGGGACCGAGCTCGAACTTGCCCTCGTCCCAGGTCAACTCGAGCTTGCCGCGGATGATGAAGTAGGTCTCGTCGACCTCGCCGTAGCTGTGCCCGACCTCGGGGGAGCCTTCCCCGGCCTTCGATGACCATAGGTTCGTCTCGTCGCCCGGCTCCATCCAGCAGACCCCGAGCATGAGATTGGAGCCACACCGCTCCCGGGTGATCACCCGGGCGATGTCGACCTTGGTCGGCGCCTGATCACCCGGAACTCTCGGCACCTCATCTACCGCGATCACCTGCGGTCGAACTTTTTCAACTGGCATTTGCTTCTCCTCTCGTCAGGTTTGCCGCGCGGCGATCTGCTCGTCGGCCGGCGTACCGATGTCATCCGGCACCAGCACGGCCTCCGATGTCGCCACGTAAAGAGTGGCTTCGTCGCCGACCCGGAGGTCGCCCGAATCCCGGGCGTCGACCAGGGCGTTGAGCCGGGGCAGGCCGGGCGCTTCGAGCACGATCTCCCGGTCATCGCCCAGCAGCAGCATCTCCGCCACCCGGCCCTGGATCGGCACCGAGGAATCTTTGGCGGCAACCCCGAGGCTGCGCCGGCGGATGACCAGGTTCATGCTGTCGGCCCGCCCGCCGGTCGTCTCCACCTCGACGTCGGACCCGGCTACCCGCACCCTCGCCCGGCCGTTCGACCCGAAGTCCAGAACCTCGGCCGGGACGACGTTGGACCCGGCGAAGAAGGAGGCGACGAAGCTGTTCTGCGGCCGGTAGTAGAGCTCTTCGGGTGTGCCCAGGCCGACGATCGAGCCGTCGCGCATGACCGCGATCCGGTCGGAGAGCGACAGCGCCTCCTGCTGATCATGTGTCACGTAGATCACGGTCGCCCCCACGTCACGGTGGATCCGGCGGATGACCCGTTCCATGTCGATCCGCAGCGCCCGGTCCAGCGCGCCCAACGGCTCGTCCATCAGGATGATCTCCGGTTCATAGGCCAGGGCCCGGGCCAGGGCGACCCGCTGTTGCTGCCCGCCCGAGAGCTGCCGCGGGAAGCGGGAGCCGAAGCCCTCCAGCTGGATCAGCCCGAGCAGCTCCTCGACCCGGTCCTTCTGACGCTGCCGGTTCCAGCGCCGGAGCTTCAGCCCGTAGGCGATGTTCTGCTCGACGGTCATGTGCGGGAACAGTGCGTACTGCTGGAAGACCATGCCGGCCGAACGGTCGGCCGGGGTGAGCCGCGAGATGTCGCGGCCGCCCAGCAGCATGGTCCCGGCGGTCGGGGTCTCGAACCCGACGATCAGCCTCAACAGCGTGGTCTTGCCCGAGCCGCTCGGCCCCAGCAGGGTGAGCAGCTCGCCCCGCTTCACCTGGAGGTCCACCCCGGCCAACGCCGTGGTGGATCCGAACCGCTTCGAGATTCCTTCGATGTTCAACGCAATTTCATCGGTCATTCGCCGTGCCTCCGTAGTCTCAGGGCCAGGAGCATGAGCACCGCGGTCCCTGCCATCAAGAGCGTGGCGATCGCCGTGATCACCGGATCGACCCCGAACCTGACCGAGTCGAAGATCGCCTTCGGCAGGGTCACCTTCCCCGGCCCGCCCAGGAAGTTGATGAAGACGGCCTCGTCGAAGCTGGTGATGAAGGCGAGCAGCGCGCCGGCCAGGATCGAGGGGACGAGCAGCCTGAGGGTTATCCCCATCCAGGCGCGGATCCGGCTCGCTCCGGCGGTCATCGCGACCAGTTCGAGCTCGACCGGGATCCGGCTCATCGCGGCCGCGGTCACCACCATCACCAGGGGGAAGGCCAAGAGGGTGTTGGCGATGATCAGCCCGATCCAGCTGCCCAGCAGATGGAACTGACTGAAGACGCCGTAAAGCGCGACCGCGTAGGCCGAGATCGGCACGACCAGCGAGAACACGCTGCCGCCCAGCAGCAGGTGCCGCCCGGGCAGCCGGCTGCGGCCGATCACCAGAACGGCCGGGACCGAGATGCCGACCGAGATCACCACCACGGGGATCGCGATCCGCAGCGAGTCGAGGATCGCCGACCCCCACTCGCTTGAGCCGAAGAGCGTGTCGTACTGCCGGAAGCCCCATGAGTCGGGCGGGAAGGCGAAGTGCGAATCGCCCGAAAAGGAGAGCAGCACGACCAGGATCGCCGGCAGGAATAGCAGGGCCACCACGATGCCGACGAAGACCCCGCTGCCGACCATCGTGAACCGGTCCGACAGGGCTCTCAGACGGGCCCGCCGGTCGGTGGGCGCCGGGGAGGCGGCCGTTTCCGCGCGGGCCGGCATCAGGCCACCGCCCTCACCAGGCGCTCGCGCCCGACCAATTTCAGGGCGACACCGAGCACGAGCACGGTCACCGCCAGCAGGATGAACGAGGCCGCGCTGGCAAACCCGTAGTTGTAGAAGCCGAAGATGTTGGCGTCGATCACCGAGGCCATGAACGGGGTCTGCCCTCCTCCCAGCAAGACCGGCGTCACGTAGAACCCGACGCTGATCGAGAAGACCAGGGCCGCGCTGGCCACGATCCCGGGCAGCGCCAGCGGCAGCACGACCGAGCGGATCGCCCGGCTGCGGCTGGCGCCCATGCTCCGGGCAGCCAACGGCAATGAGGGATCGATGCCGGAGAACACCCCGTAGAGCGCGAAGACGGCGTACGGGATCATCGAGTAGATGATCCCGATCATCACCGCCCCGACCGTGTAGAGGAACTCGACCCGGTCGAAGCCGAGCGCCGCGATCACGTCGTTGACCAGACCGTCATTCGAGATCAGGAGGACGATCGCGTAGTTCTTGACCACGGTGCCCATCCAGAACGGGGTCAGCACCGCCAGCCAGAGAAGCACCTTCACGGCGCCGCTCTTGGCGTTGCAGATGTACCAGGCCAGCACCGCCCCCACGCCGACCGTCACCGCGGTGATCCCCAGGCTGGCCAGCAGCGTGGTGATCAGCGCCTTCCGGGTCGACTCGCTCGAGAAGACCTCGGAGTAGTTGCCGAACCCGTCGCCGACGGTCACCGAGTCGATGCCGAGCTTGACCAGCGGGTACAGCACGAAGGCGACCAGCAGGATCAGCAGCGGCCCGATCATCAGCAGGGCCGGCCAGCGGCCCAGGTTCGGGTCCCACACGCGCGCCTCCCGGTCGCCAGGAGCCGGATCCTGGGCCGGGAGCGCGCCTGTGGGGGTTGCGTTCACGTCGAGATCCCGTCCGGAGAGCTAACCCCGCAGGTACTCCTGCCAAGCTGAGTTGACCTGCTCGGCGTTGTCCGCGTACCAGGCGAAGTTGGGCACGGCGAGGGTCTCGAACACCGGCGGGTAGTCGGGCAGCCGTTCGCGTTCCTTCTTCGACATCAGGTCGAGCGCCTTCGGGTTGGGCACCGAGTAGCTCAGCGCCTTCGACCACTTCGCCTGCTCCTCCGGATGCGTGGCGACCCACTCCATGAACTTGAAGGCCTCGTCCTTGTTGTCGCTGCCCTTGGTCACCGTCCAGTACCCCGGCTCGTAACCGCCGCCGGCCGTGTTGATCTCGAGGTTCCTGCCCTCGTCCTGGAGGCGATACGCGCGGCCGCTCCAGATCAGGCCCATGTCGACGTCACCGGTCCTGAAGACCTGCTCCGACTGGTCGCCGGACTCCCAGAAGACGCGCACCTTGTCGCGAATCCCGTCCAGCAGGTCGAAATCCGCATCCATGTCCGGATCCGTGGTGCTGGTCTCCGCGTTGTCCACCCCGCGGGCGACCTCGGCCATCGTGATGACCTCGATCGGCGCCGCCGACGGCAGCTCGCGGCTCTGCGGGAACTTCTCCGCGTCGAAGAACTCGGCCATCGTCTTCGGGCAGGTGTCCATCTTGTCCATGTTGCAGACGATCGCGTAGCTCAGGTTCCCCATCGTGAAGCCGAAGTCGGAGACCTTTTCCTTGCCCAGCGTGTCCTCGAACTTCTTCTTCAGGTCCGACGGCAGGGGCTCGAGCAGGCCTTGCTTGTCGAGCAGGAATCCGTCCGCGCCGGCGACCGAGTCGATCATGTCCCAGGTGATGTCGCCGGCGCGCTCCTGGGCGTTGAGCTTGGCCACCTGGGTGCCGGGTGCGTCGTCGAACTTGATCGTCGCGCCGCCGTCCGCCTTGAACGGGTCGGCGTAGTACTTCTGGGTGGCGTCGTTGTACGAGGACCCCCACCCTCCCACCACCAGGGTGGATGAGCCGGAAGAACTCGAGTTCGAGGACGAGTCGTCACCGGAATCGTCTGAACCTCCGCACGCGGCGAGCAGTGCCGAGCTCGCGAACAAGATCGCGAAGAGGCCCGTCAGGACCGCGAGTCGTCTGTTTTTGCTCCTCATACCTTCCTCGTTTCTCGTTTCGGTTGACTTGGATCCTCGGGATCGACCTCGCCGATCCGTCCTCACACCACTTCAAGCAGCTCGGGTTCGATTCCCGAGAGCCTCTGGCTTCCGTCGGCCGTGCAGCGGACCGTGTCGCCCAGCTTCATCCCGAACCCTTCACGCGGAAGCGTGAGGTTGGGTTCGATCGAGAAGGACATACCCGGGCCGAGCTCATGCTGGTCACCGGCGACCAGGGTCATCGGCTCAAGCCAGCCAGGCGGGTAGGCAACTCCGAGGCTGTACCCGATCCGGTGGCAGCGAGCCTCGACCAGGTCGAGCCTCGAAAGCACCGCGTTGGCCGCGTCATCGGGCGCCTCCGGCCGCACGCCCGGGGCGACCGCGGCAACCGCCGCCTCGTAGGCCTCGCGCAGGCAGTCGGCCACCTCTCTGACCCGTGGCGTGGCTTTTCCTACCACCGCGGTCCGCATCACGATCGCGTGGTAGCGGTAGACCGAGGCGCCGAGCTCGATGCAGACGACGTCGCCGCGCGAGATCGTGCGTCGGCTGGCCATCCCGTGCACCATGACGCTCCGCGGGCCCGAGACGACCATCGGCGGGATGGCCACGAACTCGCTGCCGGCCTCCCCCAGCGCCTTGGCCGCGATCCCGGCCAGCTCGACCTCCGAGATGCCCGGTCGCACCGCGTCCAGAGCGGTCCGCATCGCGTGGTCGGCCATCTCGGCGGCCTGCCGCTGATAGTTCAGCTCGACCGGCGTCTTGACCAGCCTGAGGTCGGCGACGATGTCGGTGGTGTCGAGCCAGTCCGCTTCGGGCAGGGCGAGCTTGAGCCGCTCCCAGCTGGAGGGAAGCAGGGTGAAAGCCGAGAGATCGATCCCGAGGCGCCCGGCTGAGATCCCGGAGTCCTTGACCGCGTCGGCCAGAACCTGGATCGGGTCGACCTGGGCGATGTCGTAGAGCACCGGATCGGCGATCGCGGTGGTCTGCTGCACGCCCGGCGCCTCGGTGGTGCGGGTGAACAGCTTCGGCCCGCCGTCGCCCCCGTCGATCAGCAGCGCCTGGGACCAGAGATAGCCGATCGTGTCGAACCCGGTGAACCAGTTGATCGCGTCCGGGAGGGTCACGATCAATCCGTCGAGGCCGTGGGCCTCCATCGCCTTGCGGGCCGAGTTGACCCGCTCATCGTAGGTGGCTACGTCAAACGCGAGCTCCATACATACCTTCTTCGTCGTGTTGTTGCCTTCGTCCGGCAGGGCCGGATGCGGCCTCGGCGCAGCGGTGAAGCGGGAGCGGGTCGGGCCCGATCTGGGGCGAAATGAGACCTGCGTTTTGGTTGCTTCGAATCAATTTCGTACCGATCCTCCCACGGATGCCGGAACGATTCGGCAAGCTAGCACCATGCGCGGCGCCTGTCAATTCGAAGGGAGCGGATCCGCATGAACACGCGGTTTTACCGGCGGTTGTACGCTTCGATGCATGCCAGAGGAGCCCAGAGCGAGGGCGATCCGAATCGAGGACGTCGCGGCCGCGGCCGGTGTTTCTCGGACCACCGCCTCGGATGCGTTGAACGGGACCGGCCGGGTCAGCGCGGCCACCCGCTCGCTGGTCGAGAAGACGGCCCGCGAGCTCGGTTTCCGGGCCAATCACCACGCCCGCATGTTGCGCGGCGGACGATCTCGGATCCTGGGTTTCGTCAACTCGCTGGTCGCGACCGGGGCGTCCCAGAACGGCGACTCCTCGCCGGCCCGCCAGGGAGCGATCGACGACGTCGACCTCGAAGGCGCCGAGTACTTCACGGCGCTGCTCACCTCGACCTCGACCGCGGCCTTGTCACATGGGTACGGGGTGATCCTGCTGCCCCCCGGACCGGACGTCCGATCGTTCGACCCGATGGTCGCCGACGGAGTGATCCTGCACGACCCGGTGAAGGGCAGCGAGATCGCGGCCGACCTGGCTGCCCGCGGCGTGCCGGTCGTCACCACCGGTCGGTTCCCGGACCGCAGCAACGAGAGGAACACCTGGGTCGACAGCGACATCGCCGGCGCGGCCCGCGAAGCGCTCGAGCACATGTACGAGCTGGGTGCGCGCCGGGTCGCTCTGGTCTCGAACCCGCCGATCCGGTCGTACACGATCGACACCATCGACGTCTACGAACAATGGGTTCAGGAGCGGGGCCTGGAGAGCCAAGTGATCTTCACCGAGGCGCGGGCCAGTGAGAGCACCGCCTACCGGGCAACCTATGACCGGTTCGCGGGCACCGAGCCCCCGGACGCGATCTTCGCCCCGGTTGACCGCCTGGCGGTCGGGTCGATGCACGCCGCCAAGGAGAACGGGCTCAGCGTGCCCGAGGACGTCCTGATCGCCGCGGGCAGCGACGGTGAGAGAGCCCGCGCCGCCGACCCGCCGGTGACCGCGATCGAGCACGACACCCACGAGATCGGCCACCGGGCGGTTGAGCTCCTGATCGAACGGGTCGAGAACACCGGCCTGGAGCCGGAGCACGTGATCGTGCAGTCGACCCTGCGGCCCAGACGCTCGACCGACCGCGGCTGAGCGAAGCTCGCCGACCTCGTTATGAAGTCCTGGGCGGCCTGACTCGACGAGGCCGGATCGACTCGAAGGCGGATGCCTCGCGCAGCAGAACGTTGTCCTGGTAGGCGCGACCCGCGAAAGTGAGCCCGACCGGCATGCCGATGTCAGACATCAGCCCCATCGGCACGGTGACGGTGGGAATGCCCAGGTGGCGCGGGACCAGATTGCCGTTGGCGACCCAGACGCCGTTTCGCCAGGCCAGGTCCGCCGAGGCAGGGTTCACGTCGGCATCGGCTGGGCCGACGTCGGCCACCGCCGGGAAGATCACCGCGTCCAGCTCGAGATCATCCATCCAGGATTCGAAGTCAGTGCGGCGGGTCTCCTCGAGCCCGCGCAGCCCCTCGGCCAGGCCGGGGATCTCGTCCCAGCTGGTGATCCCGCGCTCCGCGATCCGGACGTACTCGTCCATGGTCGCGACCAGGTCCCCTTCGCGGTTGGCGAGCGTGCCGGGCTCGTGCGGGAAGATGTTCGGCCCATCCGCATCGGCCAGGCGGTTGAGCTTCGGGTCGTCGTTGGCCCGCAGGAAGTCGTCGAAGGCCCAGGCGGTCAGGTCCCAGAGCTCCTGCTGCAGGAACTCCGGAGTCACGAACCCTCGGGTCAGGATCGTCGGGGCTCCGGGACGGTCGCCTTCGTAGTTGGTGATGACCGGGAAGCCGACCTCGACCACCTCGGCGCCGGCCGCTTCCAGGTCGCGCCGCGCGGACTCCCAGAGCTCGATCACCGAGGGCCGGGTCTCGATCCGTTCCCCGGTCGGCCCGCCGAGGCTCGGGCTGTCGCCGGTCCCGGCATCGGGGTCGGCGTTGATGTACATGCGCGGGATCCCGAAGCGCCGACCGGCCAGATGCTCGGAACCGGCCCGCAGAGCGGGATACGAATCGGGGCGGACACCGCTGGCGGAGGGGATATCGACCCAGTCCTGCAGCCGCCAGAGATCGCCGCGGGGGTCCGGGTCGTCGGCCACGATGACGTCGAGCACCTCCAGCAGGTCGGCCATCGTCCTGGCGTACGGCACGACCACGTCCATGGTCGGGGTCAGGGGCCAGTTGCCGCGGACCGAGATCACGCCGCGCGAGGGCGTGTAGGCGCAGAGCCCGTTGTTCGAGGCGGGGCCACGGCCGCTCGACCAGGTCTCCTCGGCCAGCCCGAAGGCGGCGAAGCTGGCGGCCGTGCTGGTGCCAGCCCCGTTCGAGGAACCGGAGGCAAAGGGAGCCGTCAGGTAATCCGCGTTGTAGGGGCTTTCGGCCCGACCGTATACCCCGCGCTGCATGCCACCGTTGGCCATCGGAGGCATGTTGGTCTTGCCGAGACAGATCGCTCCACCTTGCCGCAGCCGCTCGACCGTGAACGCGTCGCGCTGGGCGACCAGGTCCTTGAAGGCCGGGCTGCCCGACGCCGCGGTCATGCCCTTGACCAGGTAGCTGTCCTTGGCCGTGTACGGGATCCCGTCCAGCCGGCTGAGCGTCTCCCCCCGGGCTCTCCGCTCGTCAGAGCGGGCTGCCTCGGCCTGGGCCTCTTCATTGCGGACCACCACCGAGTTCAAGGCGGTCGGCGTGTCTGGGCCGTCGAAGGCCTCGATCCTGGCCAGGTAGGCCTCGGTCAGCTCGACCGCGGTGGTCTCACCCGCGGCGAGCGCGTCAACGAGATCAGCGATCGAAGCTTCAACTACGTCAATCATTCGGCCACCCTACCCACCCCGCTACCGGTCGCTCCACCAGTCGCGTTCGCCTTCCACGTCGCTGCGAGGGTCGTCGCCGAGATTCGGGGCGCCGATGACCAGGATCTCCAGGCCGTCCGGGCCGGCCTCGTAGCCCCGCCAGGTTCCCGGCGCGACCCGGACCGCGTCCCAACGCCTCAGATCCACGATCTCGTCGTCGAGCTTCATCCTCCCGCTCCCGCTGAGGACGACGTACACCTCTTCCTGAGTCCGGTGAGTGTGACCGTAGGGAAAGCGGTAGCCGGCCGGCACCCGCTGGTAGCCGAGCCCCGACTCTTCGAGGCCGAGCGCCCGGGTCGCGAGACGGAACTCCAGATCGGGTGCACCGTCGAAGTTGGCGCCGACGTCCTCCAGATCTTCCTTCAGATTCCTCCGCGTGAACGACATTCCGCCAGCCTACGGCACCGCGTTTCACCGACCGCGAAACACCGGTTGGCGTCGCTCCTTGAAAGCGGCGACTCCTTCGGCGAAGT
>JBIQLL010000008.1:69241-132661 GCA_044464425.1 Solirubrobacterales bacterium
CCGCGAAACACCGGTTGGCGTCGCTCCTTGAAAGCGGCGACTCCTTCGGCGAAGTCTTCGGTTGACTGAAGCGTCGCTCCCCACTCCACGGCATCCGAGTACGGGCGGCCGCGACCGTCCCGCGTGGCTTCCTTGATCAACTCGAGCGACAACGGCGCACGCTCCGACAGCCCGACGGCCATCTCGGTCGCTCGCGAGAGGAGATCGCCGTCGGCAATCACCTCATGGACCAGCCCCGCCTCGCGAGCCCGTTCCGCATCGACGCTCTCTCCCGTCATCGCCAGGTAACGAAGCCACCTGCCTTCGATCCGGGACGGGCCCCGGGCGATCAGCACACCGGGGACCAGGCCCACCCGTGACTCCGGTGCGCCGAAGACCGCACCCTCGCCGGCGATGACGACGTCCGCGACGAGAGTCAGTTCGAGACCGCCGCCGAGGCAGGCGCCATGCACCGCCGCCACGACGGGCTTCGGCAGCTCCTCCAACGCGCGGACCGCTTCTACCGCCTCGGCCAGGAAGCGGCGGCGGGCACCCAGATCATCCAGGTCGCGCATGTCCTGGACGTCGCCACCGACCGAGAAGCAGCGGCCCCGGCCGGACAGGACGATTGCCCGGATTTCTTGATCCGAGGCGATCTCCTCGAGCTTCTCGATCAACTCCGGCCAGGCCTCTCGCGGCAGCGCGTTCATCCTCTCCGGCCGGTTGATCGTCAGATTCGCGATCGCGCCCTCGCGGACGAGCTCGAAGATCACCTCGCCTCCCCGGTCTGGGCGAGCAGCTCGGCGCGAAGCAGATGCTTCTGCACCTTGCCGGCGGCGGTGCGCGGCAGATCCTCGACGATCACCAGGTGTTCCGGGGTCTTCTGCCGTGCGATGCCGGCCTCGAAGAAGTGGCTCCGGACCGCGTCGAGGTCGAGGCGCGCACCTGGGGCGAGCACGACGAAGGCGCAGACCACCTCGCCGTACCGGGGGTCAGGCTTGCCGGTCACGGCGGTGGCCGAGATCGCGGGATGCTCGACCAGCAGATCCTCGATCTCCTTCGAGGAGATGTTCTCGCCACCCCGGATGATGATGTCCTTCATCCGGTCGGTGATCGTCAGCACGCCCCGTTCGTCGAGCACCCCGATGTCGCCGGTACGCAGCCATCCTTCCGCGGTGAACGCGTCCTGGTTGTGGCTTGGATCCAGGTACCCGATGAACTGCTCCGGGCCGATCGCGACGATCTCTCCGGGGGTGCCGGGCGCGGTCTCGCGGCCGTCCGTTCCGAGGATCCTGATCTCGACGCCGGGCAGCGGCCGCCCGTCGGTTCGGGCTCTGACGGCCAGCGGATCGCTCTCATCACCGGCGGTCATCGACGGACCCTCCGTGGCGCCGTAGCAGCGCACGACCTTGACGCCGGCGGCGTCGGCCCGCTCGATCAGCGCCGGCGGTACCCCCGCTCCCCCGGTCATGCCGTGGACCAGGGTCGAGAGATCGGCGCCGGTCTCCGCGGCCGACTCCAGCAGGGTGTCGATGAAGATCGGGGTACCCGCCATCGCGGTCACCCCGTGTGTCTCGATCAGTTCGGCCGCGCGCCGTGCGTCCCAGCGGTCGACCAGGACGGTGTCGCAGCCATGCGCCAAGGGTCCGAGCATCGCGCAGAGCCCGGCCGTGTGACCGGCCGGAAACGGCTGGAAGGAGATGGTGCCGGGGATCCCCTGCGGCGGGGTCGGCCCGTAATCGAACTCGGCCAGGATCGAGTTAGAGCTGTGCATGACGGCCTTCGGCTCCGCGGTGGTACCCGAAGTGAAGATCATCGCGGCCAGGTCGTCGGGCCTGCGACCGCTCGCCGGGGGCGAGCTCGCCGGAAGTGCCTCCAGCTCCTCCCAGGCAACGGCACCGGGTGGGGTCTCCTCGCCGACCGTGATCGCGATCTCGAGGTCGGGCAGATCGCCGAGTGCCCCGAAGCCGGAGCTGTAGTCGAGCCGGCGGAAACGGCTCGGCACGATCAAGCCGCGGGCGCCGGAGCGTCTCGCGATGTACCCGACTTCGGCTGGACCGTAAATCTGGACGATCGGCACGAACACGGCGCCAAGGATCGCCGCGGCTCCGTAGGCGACCGCGGTCTCGACCCAGTTCGGCATCTGGATCGCGATCACATCACCCTCACCCAGCCCACGATCGGCGAGTGCGCCGGCCATCTGGCGGCTCCGGCTGAGCAGCTGAGGCAAGGTCAGCTCACCCGGCCGGACCTCGGAATCGAAGATCAGCCGGCAATCGGGGAACCGTCGGGCGCCCTCCTCCAGGGCGTCGGCGAGAGTCAGGTCGCGGTAGAGGCCGCGCTCGCGCCAATCCGCTTCCATCGCCGCACGCCGCTGCCTGACCCCGTCGGGTAGCGCGGCCCGAGGGTCTTCCGTCCCGGGCCCGCCGCTCATGTCAGCTCACGGACGACCAGCTCCCGATGCCAACGGGAGTCGCCGAAAATCGCCTGATCGACCTTGATCCGGCGGAGGAACAGGTGCAGATCATGCTCCCAGGTGAAGCCCACCCCGCCGTGGATCTGAAGGGCGTCGCCTGCCACATCGGCGGTCGCTTCGGCCGTGTAGCCACCGGCGACCGCCACGGCCTTGTCCCGGTCCGGTGTGTTCCCGCCCAGAGCGAGTGCCGCATACCGGGTGGCGGCCCGAGCGGCCTCGACGTGGAGCAGCATGTCCGCGCTCATGTGCTTGACCGCCTGGTAGCTGGCGATCGGTCGCTGGAAGGCGATCCGGTCACCGGCGTACTCGACGGTCAGCTCGAGCAGGTACTCGGCCGCACCGACCGCGTCCGCGGCGGCCAGCACGACCGCGAGCTGATGCGTCCGCTGAAATGAGCTCTCGCCGTCCCCGGGAACGCGGGCGCCGCCATCGACCTCGACCTCGTCGAGGCGGACGGTGGCGAAGCGTCGCGTGAGATCGAGGGTGCGTTCGACCTCGACCGTCACACCGGGATTGTCGGCGGGAACCAGGAAGGATTCGATCTGGTCACCATCCCGCGCGGCGACGACCAGCGTGTCCGCCAGGTCGGCGTCGGGAACCAGGGTCTTCACGCCGTCAAGGACGTACCCATCGGCCCTCCGGGTCGCGGTCGCGTGCACGGTATCCCGGCCCCAGTTGCCGGCCAGAGGCTCGGGGCCGCACCAGGCGGCCGTGGTCTCACCTTCGACCAGTGAACCGAGGACGCGCTCCGAATCGCTGCCGGTGCCGGCCGCGTCGAGCAGAGCGGACGCTGACAGGGCACACCCCAGGAAGGGAGTCCAGTTGACCCCGCGTCCGAGTTCGGAGGCGATCACCGATCCGGCGGCCGGATTGAACCCGAGTCCCCCGGCCGACTCCGGAGCCAGGGCGGCGATCCAGCCCATCTCGGCGGCATGTCGCCACCGTTCGCGGTCGAGGGTGCGCTCCGACTCGACCACTTGACGGGCATCGCCCAGCGGGTAATGGCGCTGGATGAAACCTCGGGTCGCTTCGAGCAGCTGGAGCTGCTCGTCGTCGAGATCGAGTTCGAGGGGGATTCGCACGGACCCGTCAGCAGATGCTGTAGCCGCCATCGATCTTCAGCACATCCCCGGTGTGGTAGTTGGAGGCCGGCGAAGCGAGATACACCGCGGCCGGGCCGATGTCTCCGGGGGTGCCCCAGCGCCGGGCCGGGATGCGCGGCATCACCGCTCCGGCGAAGCGCTCGTCCTCGAACATCTGGTGGGTCAGATCGGTGTCGATCCAGCCGGGCATGATCGCGTTGGCCCGAATGCCTTTGCGGGCCAGCTCGACGGCCAGGGTTCTGATCAGCGGGATCAAGGCGCCCTTCGAGGCGGCGTACGCGGCGGAGCGCGGCGCACCCTCGATCGCGGTCAGCGAGGAAGTCGCGACCAGGCTGCCGCCGGTCTCTTGCTCGGCCATCCGGGCCGCGGCGGCACGAAGGGTCAGGAAGGTACCTTCCAGGTTGACCGCGCCGACCCGGCGCCACTCGTCGATCGAGAGCTTCTCGAACGAGGTCGGCATCGCACCGGTTCCGGCGTTGGCGAAGCAGGAGTCGAGTCGACCGAGCCGTTCCGCCGTCTCGCCGATCGCCGTCGCGACGGAATCCTCATCGGAGACGTCGCAGGTCATGGCGCTGATCTCGGTGCCGATGTCCTTCAGCTCGGACACTGCCTTCTCGTTCTTCTCTTCGTTGGTGCCCCAGATGACCACATCGGCGCCGGCTTCCGCGAGGGCCCTCGCGATACCGAGACCGATGCCGCCGTTGCCCCCGGTGACCAGGGCGCCGTGCCCTTCGAGATCGAATAGTCCGCTCATTCTCTGCCTTTCATCCTCGCGCCTCCCTGGGCATTCCCAGGGCGCGCTCGGCGATTATGTTTCTCATGATCTCGGAGGCTCCACCGGCCACCGTGTAGGTCCTCGCATAGAGGAACTCGTCCTGCCAGCGACCGCCCTGGATCACCCCCGGGTCGCCTTCGACCAGGATCGATTCCGAGCCCTGAAGCGTCAGCGCGTACTCGGCCATCGCCAGGTTGAGCTCGCTGAAGACCAACTTGCCGATCGGCACGTCTGACGGCCGCTCCGCTCCACGCAGTTCCCGGCCGAGCTTGAGCTGGACCAGCAGCTTGTTCACCTCGATCTCGGTCGCGAACTCGCCGATCCTCTGTCGGACGTCGTCGCGCTCGATCGGGCGCTCTCCCCCGCGTTCGCGGCTCGCGAACTCGATCATCATCTCGAGCAGCTCGCGCAGCCTGGCGCCCCCGGCGCCGATGCCGGAGCGCTCAGCGCCCAGGCTCTCCATCGCCACCCGCCAGCCGTCTTCCCGTTCACCGAGGAGCGAGTCGGAAGCGATCTGGACATCCTCCATGAAGACCTCGCTGAAGTCCTCGGTGCCGGTGATCTCACGTAGTGGCCTGATCTCGATGCCCGCCGCGTCCATCGGCACGATGAAGGCCGAGATGCTGCGGTGCCGGTCCTTCGAGGTGTCGCTGCGGGCGAGCAGGAAGCCGAAGTCGGCCCATGCCGCGTTGCTCGACCAGACCTTCTGTCCGTTGACCAGATAGCCGCCGTCTTCCCGTTCGATCGCCTCGGTCCGCATCGCGGCCAGATCGGAGCCGGCGTCGGGCTCGCTGAACAGCTGGCACCAGGTCTCCCGTCCCTCCCGGATCGCCGGCAGGAAGCGGGCCTTCTGGGCTTCGGTCCCGAACCTGATCAGGGCGAACGCGGCGAGATGGGTCTGGTCGGTAAGCGGCGGCAGGCCGGCGCGGGCGACCTCTTCGCTCACGATCAGGTCGTGAACCGGGTTCCATTCGCCGCTTCCGCCCCATTCCGGCGGCCAGTCTGCGCCGAGGTACCCGGCTTCGTACAGCTTCGCTCGCCACTGTTTGCGCAGCCTGTCTTCGGCCTCGTCCTCGGGACTGCGGAAGCCGGCCCGGACCGGGATGTCCGGCCCCTCGGCGGCGATGAAATCCCGTACCCCGCGGCGGAACTGCTCGAGCTCGTTGTCGTCGGCGATCCTCATGCGTTTCGCTCCTCGTGGATCTCGAGCGGCATGTAGTTCCAGCGAGGAGCTTCACCGGCGAGGGCGACCTCTGTGTCGAGCTGATGTCCGCAGCCCGGGCAGCAGTACTGCCGGAACACGAGATCCCTGGCCTCGCGGACGGGGATCGGGGCACCGATCGACTCGGTGCTCACCGGACGTTCTTCCGTCGCCGCCCACCACTTCCAGTTGACCGCGTTCGAGCCGAAGTCGTGCTCGCATTCCCGGCAGCGATACCGGCCGGCGCTGTCGATCTCGAGCAGCTCACCGAGCCGCTGGGAGGAGCTTTGGGCGACCGGATCCCGTTCGACCGGTTCGCCGCCTTCCCCGTTACCGGCGGGCAGCACGTCGGAGCCGAGCGGCAGGGCTCTGCGTTCCGCCCGTCGCGCTTCGCGATGTTCCTCGGTCGCGGCCGTGTCGACGACGCCGTCAGCGATCATCACGCCGAAGTTCGCCTCGGCTGACTCGACGGAAACCCAGCCCCGCTCGACGTCGGCCAGAACCGCCTCCGGCGCCCGGCGCAACGGATCACCGAACCCGGGGCCACCGGTGGCCCGGATGTAATACGCGTCGTCCGGCGAGATCGAGAAACCACGACCACGAGCCGGGGGCCGTTCGGCCGCTTCCGCGTACTCGCTCACCGGAAGCTCGGTTTTCTCGTCCCAGTGACGGCGGACCGAATCCATCGCCCCGTGGGCGAAGCGGATCGAGGCCCCGGCGCCCGGCTGCCCGCCGGACACAGCCGACGAGGGAGCGGACATCCGGTTGTGGAAGACGACGATGTCCCACTTCTCGGTGTCGTACGGGGTGCAGAGGGATTCGAGGGCGAGCCCGCCGCGGTTCCTGCCGGCACCACCGGTATCCGCCGCGAATCGGGTGTCGAGGAAGAGCACCGGGCTCTGACTCTCGTACTCCTCGATGTTGGGGATGAAGGCGTCGATCGTCTGGATTCCCATCATCGCGTTCTCGCCGTCGCGGGCCTCGACCGCACTGGCCCCGCCGGAGCCGCCCGTGAAGACATTCCAGAACCACGGGTCGCCGTACTGGTTGGGACCCTGCAGCCAGGCGAAGGTCCAGCTGCCCCAGGGGCCGCTGCGCCGACGGGAGGCCGCCGGATCACCGGCGAGCAGATAGTTCGAGGCCTCGAGGATGGCGTCGGTGCCGAACCAGGAGGCGTAAACGGTCGCCCCTGAGATCGGGGCCGGCTTGGTCGCGTTGACCAGGCTGCCCTCCGGCGCGACCACGGTCACCGGGTCGAGCAGGCCCTCGTTGAACGGCAGGTCGGGGGCGTACACGGTGCCGAGCGCGGCCATCGCGTCACCGATCGCACCGACCTCGGTGCCGTTCAAGACGCCCGGGGCCTGTTCGTCGGTTCCCTCGTAGTCGACCGTGAGCTCGTCGCCTCGTTTGATGACGGTGGCCCGGATCGTGTAGATCAGGTCATCCTCGCCATCGTGCTCCATGTGAGCGGCGCCTCTATACGCACCGTCGGGCAGAGAGCCGAGGCGCTGGCGGAAGGCGGCGGCCGAGTTCGCGATCTGGCCGGCGTGGATCGCGCGAATCCGGTCGGCGCCGTGCTGCTCGATCAGCGCGTTGCAGCGTTCCTTGCCCATCCAGACGGCGCCGGTGATCGCCTTCAGGTCGACCTCGGTCGCTTCCGGCAGGCGCACGTTGGTGAGGAAGGCGTCGAGCACGTCCTGGCGGAAGACGCCACCGTCGTAGAACTTGACCGGCGTGAACCGGATGTTCTCCCCGTAGACATCGGAATGCTCGACCGAATAACCACCCGGCACGGCCCCGCCGACGTCGGTCACGTGGGCGGAGACCCCGACCCACATCAGGATCTCGTCTCCGTCGAAGACCGGGGCGACGATGACCACGTCATGCGAGTGCAGGCCACCGCCGTTGTAGGGGTCGTTGGCAAAGATCACGTCACCCGGCTTGAGCTCGTCCCCGAAGCGTTTGAGGGAGTGGCGGACCGTGTTCGAGATCGCGTAGCCCATCTGCAGCGACCAGGAGATCGTGGTCAGGATGTTGCCCTCCGCGTCGAGGCAGCCACAGGCGAAGTCCGAGGCCGAGACGAACAGGAACGAGCCGGAGAGGTTGACCAGAGCCCGGCCCATCTCCCGGTTCATGGTCAGTTCGTAGTTGTAGACGATCTCGGAGAGGACGGGATCGAAATCTCCGTCGTCCGGCGTCGTGATCTGCTCGTTCATCAGTTCACCTCGATCTGGAGGTTTGCGAAGCCGTCGACCTCTGCCGCGCAGCGGTCCGGAACCAGGATCGTCGAGTCCGTGAGTTCGATGATCGCCGGTCCTTCGACCTTCGATCCCGGCCCCATGCCCTCCGCTCTGTAGACCCGGACATCACGAAGCTCAGTGTCGCCGTCATCGGCCAGCGCCATCCTGCTCCCGACCGGTTCGGGATCGGAGCCGGCGGCTGAAGCGTCCTCTCTCCTCGCCGGCGGCCTCGGCACCTTGCCGATGCCCATCACCCGGCAGGTCTTGACGTCATACCCGTTCTCGGGTGCGGCAGCGCCGACGCCATAGGTGGCGGCGTAACGTTCGTCGAAGGCGTTGGCAGCACGGGCGAGCTCGCTCTCCCCCGGGAACCCGGGACCGAGGTCGACCTCAAAGTTGAGGCTCTGCCCGGCGTAGGCGAGCTCGAGAGAGTGCTGGATCTCCGTCCGGTCGTCGCCGATCGCGTGACCGGAGAGGGACTGGCGGGCCTGATCTTCCAGATCGCGGAAGAGCTCAGCGAGCAGCACACCGGTCTCCTGGTCAGGGACGCCGCCCGGTCCGAGCCGGCTTCTGGTCGACCGGTTGACGCTGTAGGCGAGATCGGTGGAAATCAATCCCGAAGCCGAGAAGACGGAGGCGAACTCGGGGATGATCACGCGCTCCATACCGAGTTCGCGGGCCACCGAGGCGCAGTGAAGGCCGCCGGCACCGCCAAACGAGACCAGCGAGAAGCGACGCGGGTCGAGTCCGGCGAAGACGGTGCGCAGCCGCACCGCATCGGCCATGCGCGCGTTGACGATCCGGAACACACCGGCGGCGGCCGCGGTGACCGACAGCTCGAGCTCGGCCGCCAACGGCGCGAACGAACGATCGGCGGCGGCGCGGTCGAGCGCCATCTCACCGCCGAGGAAGTACTCCGGGTCGATCAGACCAAGGACGAGGTTGGCATCGGTGACCGTGGGCTGGCTTCCGCCCCGCCCGTAACAGGCCGGGCCGGGCCGGGCGCCGGCGCTCTCGGGACCGACACGCAGCGCGCCGTCGGCGGTAACCGAGGCGAGCGAGCCGCCTCCGGCGCCGACCGTCGTCACGTCGACCATCGTCGTGGCCAGAGCCTGTCGGTCGAGGAACTGGAGCGAGGTGGAGCGCACATCGCCATTCTCGATCAAGGCGACATCGGTGCTGGTGCCGCCCATGTCGAAGGTGATCAGGTTCTGGTTCTCGACGTCCTCGCCCAGCGCCCGCGAGGCGAGGACGCCGGCGACCGGGCCCGAGTAGATGGTCTGTCCGGCCGAGGTCACCGTGTTCTCGATGCTTCCGAGACCGCCGTCCGACTTCATCAGGAGCAGCTGGCCGCCGAAGCCGCGTCCACGCAGGCCGTCGAGCAGCTTGCCCGTATAGGCCCGGAGCTCCGGACCGGCGAAGGCGGTGATCACCGCGGTGCTCATGCGTTCGTACTCGCCGATCAGAGGTGCAGCCTCGAACGAGGTCGCGACATAGGCGTCCGGGCACAGCTCCAGGATCAGCTCCTTGACCCGTTGCTCGTGCGCCGGGTTGCGGAACGACCAGAGGAAGCAGACCGCGAACGAGCGGATGCCCTTCTCCAAAGCGGCACCGATGGCCCGTCTGGCACCTTCCTCGTCCAGCGGCACCACCACTCGGCCCTGGTAGTCGACCCTTTCGAGCACTTCCCCGACGTCGTCACGCGGCACGAGGGGCACCGGGTGGGTTACCTCGGAGGGGTCCCGTTGCTGGTTGCGGTACATGCGGGCCAGCTGGTAGAGGTCACCGAAGCCACGGGTGGTGATCAAGGCCACGCGCTCGCCCTTGCGGGTGAGCACCACGTTGGTGGTGACCGTGGTGGCGTGCATGAACTCCTCGGTCTGCCCGAGCAGAGAGCGGGCGTCCGTACCGAGCGCCCCGGCGATCAGATCGACCCCGTCGAACACGCCCTGCTCGAAGTCGGGCGGGGTCGACGGTGTCTTCCACCGCCGAAGCCGGCCGGCCTCTTCCTGCAGGACCAGGTCCGTGAAGGTGCCGCCGATGTCGACTCCGAGTCGCACCTATGCCCTCGCCGCGCCTTCGACGGCACCGGTCCCGGTCCCGGAGCCCTGCTGCTTCTCACGCTTGGCCCGCTTGGCCGAGCGGGTCGTGCTGGTCTTGGCCAGGACGACGGCCACGATCAGCGCCAGCCCCTGGTAGGTGTCGACCACCCAGAACGGGATTCCGTACAGCTGCAGGCCGTTGATCCCGACCGCGACGATGAACAGCGCCACGATCAAGCCGGGCACGTTGAACCTGCCCGGTTTGATCATCGTCGAACCGAGGAAGGCCGACGCGTAGGCCGGCAGCAGATAGCTGGCACCGGTGTTCGGCGGTCCGGAACCCAGCCGGGCCGCGTAGACCACCGCGGCCAGGGTCGCGAACAGGGCGGAGATCAGGAAGGTGATGAAGATGATCTTCGAGGTCGGCACGCCGGAAAGACGGGCCGCCTCACGGCCGGCGCCGGTCGCGTAGACCTTGCGTCCGAAGGGCGTGTGATCCAGCGTGTACCAGACGATCACGGCCAGCACGATCAGGTAGACGGTGGTCAACGGGACGTCGAAGACCTCGGTCCGGCCGATGCTGGTGAAGGCCGACGGGATGTCGCGGGCGATCGTCTCGCCGTTCGCGATCAGCTCCGAGATGCCCAGGAACACGGAACTGGTGCCGATCGTGGCGATGAACGGGTCTACCTTCGCCTTGACCACCAGCCCGGCGTTGATCACGCCGGCGAGCAGGCCCGCCGCCAGGGTTATCAGGATGGCCGCCGGAATCGGCATGTCACCGCCGGTGGTCTGAAAGAGCCAGGTGACCAGGACGATCCCGACGGTCATCACGCCGCCGATCGAGATGTCGAACACTCCCGCCGCCAGCGGCAGCAGCAGCCCGAGGGCGACGATGCCGCCGATGGTCTGGTTGCCGACGATGCCGATCAGGTTGTCGTAGGTGAGGAACTTGCCCGGCAGGGTGATCGCGAAGATCACGATCATCGCTCCCAGCAGCACCACTCCGCCGTAGCGCTCCAGAAAGGAAGCCCTGCGGGTTTCCTCTTCGTTGCGCCGGAACCAGCCCAGCACGCCGCCCGAACCATCGCCGCCCGTCTCGTCCGGCTGCGTACTAGTCATGCCTCGCCTCTCTCACTTGAACTTCCATTCCTCTCGGTCATCCGCTCCGGTCTCACGACGACACCGGCTCGGAACTTCGGTAGCACTCCTCGGTGATCGCCTCGCGGGTGATCTGCGAGCCGGTCAGCTCCGCGGTGATCGTGCCCCCGCGGATGACCAGGACCCGGCTGCAGATCGCGGCGAGATCATCGAGGTCGGACGAGCAAAGGACGGCGGCCACCCCCTGGCCGGCGGCGTCGGCGACGAGATCGAGGATCTCCGCCTTCGCCCCCACGTCCACTCCCTGGGTCGGTTCGTCGAGCACCAGGAGGTCAGGGTCGACCCGCAGCCATTTGGCCACGGCGACCTTCTGCTTGTTGCCGCCGGAAAGCTCCCCGAGGGGCTTTTCCGGCTCGGGCGGTTTGATGTCAAACCGCTTGATCAGCTGCCTGACCTCGCGTTTCTCACCGCCGAGGTCCAGCTTAGCCCCTCGGCCGCGGGTCAGAGGCTTCAGGTCTGAAAGGGTCAGGTTCTCGCGGATCGTCATGTCGGCGATCCCCTTGAGGTCGCGAGCCGACGGCAGCACCGCGACTCCCTTGCCTCGCAGCTTCTCCGGGTCCGGCGCGGGAACCTCCTCGCCGTGGACCCGAACGGTTCCGGAGTCCGTCTCGAGCGAACCGAGCAGTACGGCCGGGACGTCGTGGACGCCTGAGCCCGCGAGTCCGGCCATGCCGACGATCTCCCCGGAGCGGATCGTGAAACTCGCTTCGTTCAACTCGCCGGCGGTGATCTCGTCGAACACGAGGACCTCACCGGCTTCGCGCACCCGCGATGCCTCGCGTGCGGCCAGAGGCGCACTTTCCTCCTCGGTGGAACCGACGATCAGGTTGACCAGACGCTCATTGTCGAACTCGGAGCTGGGACCGCTGCCGACGATCTGCCCTTCGCGGAGCACCGTCACTCGGTCCGCGATCGCGTGAATCTCCTCGAGGCGATGTGAGACGTAGACGATGCCTACGCCCTGCTCGATCGTGCGGCGGATCAGCTCGAACAGGCGGTCCACCTCCGATGAGGGGAGAGTCGCGGTCGGCTCGTCGAGAACCAGGACCCGGACTGCTTCCTCCGACTGCAGGGCACGGGCGACCGCGACCTGGGTCCGTTCGATCGGGGTCAACTCCTCGACCAGGATCTCCGGGTCGAGATCGAGCCCGACGATGCCGAGGATGGCCCGCGCCCGACGGCGTTCGCTGCGCCACTTGATGCGCCAACCCGTCCCGGTCTCGTAGGAGTCACCGAGACGCAAGTTCTCGAGCACGCTCAGGTCGTCGAGCAGCCCGAGCTCCTGGTGAATGAAGCGCAGCCCGGCGCGATGACCGGCGTCCGGGTCACCGTACGGGACCTTCGCTCCATCGACCAGCATCTCGCCGCTGTCCGCATCCGGCTCGTGGAAACCGGAGAGGACCTTGATCAGGGTCGACTTGCCAGAACCGTTGTGCCCGACCAGGGCGTGAACCTCTGACGGACCGACGGTGAAGGTCACCTCGTCGAGCGCCTTCGTGCTCATGAAAGTCTTCGAAACTTCGGAAATCGACAGGATGCTGCTCATACCGGACTCACTCTCCTCATTCCGCCCGTTGGCGGAACGCCTGCGGGCCGACGGATCTTCGCACGACCCATCCGGCCCGAGCCGGACCCGCCACGGGGGCGGATCCGGCTCTGCCAGGCGTTGCTGCTACTTGCCCCAGAGGGTGCGGAACTGATCCTCGAACCCTTCCGGGCCGTCGTAGGATCCTCCGATCTCGGCGGCGTTGTCCCCGGTGATCAGAACGTTGGTCACCGGGGTGTTCGGCTCCAGCTTCTCGCCGGCGATCACCCGGGCGGCGGCGTCAGCCGCGACCCAGCCGGGCTCGAGGCCACCGGTGGCGACGTCCGCCGCCTGGATGTCGCCCTGCTGGATCAGCTCCAGGTTGGGGCCGTCACCGTCGAAGCCGGCGACCTTGATGCTGTCCGCCTTGCCGGCCTGACGCACGATGTCAGCCGCGGCCAGCGCGACCGCGTCGAAGGTCCCGATCACGTAGTCGATGTCGGGGTTCGACTGCAGCTCCGCCTGGATCTGCTGCGGCAACGTCGACTGGATCGAGTCGATCGAGAACTTCAGCGTGTCCAGGTTGCAGGTCTCGCAGGTCTTCATCTGCTTGGTGAATTCATTCAGTCGCTGAACGTTGCAGGCGAAGGTGTTGGTGCCGACGAACAGAGCGTTCGCTTCACCCTCGCTGTCCGCGATCACCCAGTTGGCCAGGTCCTTAGCGCCCTCGGAGCATGAGGTGCCGCCGACTTCGGTCACGATCCCGTCGACCTTGCCCGGGGTGTTGCCGGTGAACATGCCGATGTGAGGAATACCCGAATCGGCGACCTTCGTGTAGCTGTCGCCCGCGTCCTCGGCGGAGATGCCGTTGGTGACGATCACGTCGGGCTTCGCGTTGATCGCGTTGTTGTAGCAACCCGAGATCTGGTCCGGCGTGCTGCCGCCGTCGCACATCTCGAACTTGTAGCCGAGGGCCTCGACGCCGGCCTTGAGTGACTTGGCCTTGTCGGCACAGCCCTCGAGCGACTGGTCGCAACCGACGTGATAGATGAATCCGTCCGCCTCCGGCTGGAGCTTCTCGGTCTGAACGATCTTGGTCGGGATCTGGCTCGCCTCGTCGACCGCCGCCTGGGATGTCTCGACGACGCCGCTGTCCACGCTGCCACCTCCCGAATCACCGGAATCGTCGTCGCTGCCGCAACCGGCGAAGACGAAAGCCCCGACGGCGGCACACCCCACCACCGCGAGGACGAGCTTGAACTTCTCTCTCATATGTTTCTCCTCCATTTACGTCGCACCGGTCGGGCGCGAACGGTTAGGACACGCCGGACGGCGCTCCACCCTCTCTCAGGTGCGACTTGAATTGATCGCTCCACTGCAATGCGATTCTGCGCCCCTGGCGAGGATCCGCAAAGTGGATTCTGTACTGAGAATCGACCAGTCCCGAAGGGCTTCATGAGAGCGCCTTCTCCAGGTCTGGTGCGGCGAGATAGGCCTCGCCATGAAGTTTCCTGAGCTCGTCCAGCACCGATCGCACCCGGGCCGCCCCGAGCCGCCGGCCCCACTCGAAGGGGCCGAGCGGCCAGTTGAATCCGTGCAGCATCGCCGCGTCGATATCGGCCTCGCTCGCCACCCCCTCCCGGAGCGCGAACACGGCCTCGTTGACGATCTGGGCCGCGATTCGGTCGATCACCGCGGGCGCGTTCGGCCCCGCTAGCGCCAGCTGGCGTTGACGGTCGATGATCGGGTGGGCATCATCCAGCTCGGGGTCCGGCTCCCGGTATGGCCCCTCGCCGTACCGGTAGAAGCCCTGCCCGGACTTCCTTCCCAGCAGACCTGCGTCCACCTGGCTGACCTGCAGCCGGGAGGGCCGCCAACGGGCCAGGCCGAAACCTTGCTCGAAGAAGGACCGGGCCACGTGCAGGTTGATGTCCGCGCCGACCAGATCGATCAGTTCGAACGGCCCCATCGGAAAGCCGCCGACGACCCGGCAGACGCGGTCGATCTCGGTCGGCTCGAGTCCCAGGTCTTCGGCGATCCTCAGTCCCTCGAGCGTGTACGGCCGGGCGCAACGGTTGGCGACGAAGCCGATCCCGTCCGCGGCCATGATCGCAACCTTGCCCATCTGGTCGATCACGGCGCGAGCCGACTCGGCGCTTTCCGGCGAGGTACGGACCCCGGACACGACCTCGACCAGTCGCATCACCGGCGCCGGGTTGAAGAAGTGAAGGCCAAGCACCCGCTCCGGGCTCTCGACCGGTGCCGCGATCGCGGTCACCGAGAGCGACGAGGTGTTGGTCGCGAGCAGGGTTTCAGGACCGGCTATGGCAGCCAGCTCCCCGAAGATGCGGTGCTTCAGGTCCAGCTCCTCGGGCGCGGCTTCGATGACCAGATCGCAGCCCGCCATGCCCTCCAAGCCGTCGAGCACCTCGATCCTCGCCACCGCCTCGTCGGCGCGCTCCGGCGTGGTCTTGCCGCGGCGGACGCCCTTCTCGAGGAAGGCCCGGATCCGGTCCGTCACCCCCGCTCTCGCGTCCGGCACCGGATCGAACACCCGGGTCGGGAAGCCGCCGACGGCGCACACCTCGGCGATGCCGGCACCCATCGTGCCGGCCCCGACCACACCGACGGTACTCACCCGGGAGACGCTCAACCGCGTTCAGCCAGCTTCTTCTCCAGCTCGGCCACTCGCGCGGCCAAGAGAGCCTTCGATTCCTCCGTGTTGTGGCTCAGCTGGTGAGTGAGAAAGTGGTACGAGGCGGCGTCATCCCGCCCTCGCCGGCGCTCGTTGAAGCGGAAGCTCATCTTCGAGAGTGCCAACGCCTCGCGTGGCACCTGGATCAGCCCGTCGGTCACCTCGGCGACCTTCTGGTCGAGTTCCGTCGCCGGCACGACCCAGTTGACCAGGCCCGCGGCCAGGGCCTGCTTGGCATCGAGCGCCTCGCTCAGCCAGAGCATCTGCTTGGCCCGCCGCTCACCGAGCTCCCAGGCCACGGTCGGCAGCTCGACATCGTCGGCCCCTTGGTCACGGGTCACTTGGGAGCTGAACTTCGAGTCGTCGGAAGCGATGACCAGGTCCGCGGCCGAGACCAGCATCAGGGCGGCCGCCATGATGTAGCCGTGGACCCGGGCGACGACCGGCATCGGCAGGTCCCTCAGCAACTCGACCGGCCGCACGAACAGCTCCGCCTCCTGCCACATCCGCCCTTCGACGGTCTTCAGGTTCTCGCGGTACTCCTCATTCTTGGCCGCCGCCTTCAGGTCGTGGCCGGAACTGAACGACTTGCCGGCGCCGGCTATGACCACGACGCGGACTTCCTTGCGATCGCGGGTGTCCAGCACGGCCGCTTCCAGTTCCCTCAGTAGTTCCGGGCTTTGCGCGTTGTGCGTTTCCGGGCGGTTCAGGGTCAACCAACGCACCGGTCCGCGGTCTTCGACCAACACCATGGGCTCGCTCACCTTGCTCGTCTCCTCTCGAGATAGACAGATCCGATCTCTTCGGCGGTCGCCGATTCACCCCCCAGCAGAAACTGGTCGGCCAGGATCCGCCGGTAGTAGAGGTGAAGGCCGAGCTCCCAGGAGAAGCCGATCCCGCCGTGAACCTGGATGGCTCCTTCACAGACCCGCCGCGACGCGGCCGGCACGGAATGGACGAGCGTCGCCCGCCAGCGTTCGAGCTCCGCCCGGGTCGCCTCCTGCTCACGGTCGAGATCGACGAAGCGGGAGATCCCGGCCCGTGAGGTCTCGGTCGCGAGCTTCATCTCCCCGAGCAGGTGGGTGACCGCCTGGAACGAGGAGATCGGCCGCCCGAACTGCTTGCGGTCGTCCGCGTACTCGGCTGAGATCTCCAACGTGCGCTCGGCCGCGCCCAGGGTCTCGCAGACCAGGCAGACCTCGTACTCCCGGCGGACTCTCATCGCGTCCTCGCCGTCATAGGCGAACAGGGGCACGGACCCGTCCAGGTCGATCACGCTGAGCCCCTGGCCGGCGTCAAGTCCCTGAATCGGCTCGATCTGGACCGTCACGTCATCGATCCGGTGGATCTCGACCCGATCCGGCCGGATCGTGGCGATCAGCTCGGTCTCGGCCGGCACCAGGGCGAAGACGGAGCCATCGCGGCCCGCCAGTCCGACCGCGACCCGCGTTTCCCCCGCAAGGAGGTCGTCAAGGTGCTCCTCCCCTTCCCGGGAGGCGGCGAGGGCCGGCGCCGCACCGAAGGCCTCGTCCCGGATCGTCGCCGGAACCAGCCTTCTGCCGAGCACGGCCGCCAGGCGGACCCGGTCGGCCAGGTCGAGGCCAAGCCCGCCCTGTCGCTCGGTCACGCCGACCCCGGCCAGGCCGAGTTCGTTCACGGTGCCGGTCACCGACGGTTCGAGCGGCAGGTCCTCCCGGACCGAATCCAGCAGGATCTCCGGGCTGAGGATCTTCTCCAGTGATTCGTCCAGCGAGCGGGCGAGTTCGATTCCTTCACTCATCGGGCACCCACCCCGACCAGCTGTTTGGCGATGATGTTGAGCTGGATCTCGGTGCTGCCGCCGTAGATGGAGACCGATCTTCCTTCGAGCAGGTCATGGGTCCATTGGTTGTAGGTGAGCGCGGTACGGCGGTCGAGCAGGTCGACCGCCGCGGCGAAGAGCTTCTGTTCGACGCGCGAGAGATGAAGCTTGTCGATCGAGGTCGAACCGGGCCGCAGGCTGTTGTCCGCCTGGCCGGCGAGGGTGCGATATCCCTGTGCCTTGAGCAGTTCGAGATCGGCGGAGATCTCACCCAGACGCTGGCGCACGCCTCGCTCGCTGTCTCGGCCCGACTCGATCATCCGATCGGCCAGCTCGTCGAGCGCCCGCCGCAGGCGGATCTGCCGTTCGAGCACGAACAGCCCGCGTTCGTAGGAGAGCATCTGCATCGCCGCCGCCCAGCCGTTGCCGA
This sequence comes from Solirubrobacterales bacterium, assembly GCA_044464425.1. Taxonomy (GTDB): domain Bacteria; phylum Actinomycetota; class Thermoleophilia; order Solirubrobacterales; family 70-9; genus 67-14. The sequence continues at coordinate 86,670 of JBIQLL010000008.1, forward strand.
GGCCGCCGATCACGTCCTCCACGCTGGCTTCGACCTCATCGAGGAACACCTCGTTGAAGTGGCGCTCGCCGAGCATCTGCGGCAGAGCCACGACTTCCACGCCGGGATGCTCCATGTCCACGATCACCAGTGAGAGGCCGCGGTGCTTCTCCGAACCGGGCTCGGTCCGCACCAGGCAGGCGCAGCGACGGGCGATGTGGGCCCGCGAGGTCCAGACCTTCTGGCCGTTGATGATGATCCGGTCGCCTTCGACCCGCCCGCGGGTCCGGATCGCCGCGAGATCGGAGCCGGCCTCGGGCTCCGAGAAGCCCTGGCACCAGGATTCCGACGCGTCGAGCATCGGTCGCAGGTACCGCTCGCACTGGCCCTCATCGCCGAAGTCCATGATCGTCGGGCCGCACATGTAGACACCGATCCGGTTGATCAACTCGGGCATTCCGGTCGCCGCCAGCTCTTCCGAGAACACCGCCTCGGCTCGGAGGTCGAGCCCCGAGCCGCCGTATCGCTCGGGCCATGAGAGCCCGATGTAGCCGGCGGCGTGGATCCGCTGCTGCCACTCGAGCAGAGCCTTCAGCCTCGCTTCGAAATCCTCCGGCGGCGCCCCGGGATCGTTCTCCCGCATCCAGGCTCGGATCTCGCTCCGGAGCTTTTCGTCCTCGGGCCGAAAGCTCAGCGTTTCGACCGGCAGTTCACTTATCGGCATCAGCCGTTCCTTCCGTTCAGTCCCTCGAGGCCCGAGCGGTCGGCGATGTCAAGCGCGACATCGACCAGCGCGGACGGAATGCCCTCGATCTGGTTGAAGCTCTCACCGACGGTTTCGCCGGCCGCGTGGCGAAGGTGGATGCCCTCGACGATCACCGCCAGTTTGAAATGCGCCAGCACCTCGTAGAAATCCAGATGTTCGACGTCGAACCCGGTGATCGCCTCGTATCGCTCGACCAGCTCGCGTCGCTCCATGAACCCGGGCTCGGCGGTTATCGCGTGCGCATCGGAGGCGCAGCGCTCGCCAGGCTGACGCCAGTACATGAGCAGCATCCCGAGGTCGGCGAGCGGGTCGCCGAGAGTAGCCATCTCCCAGTCGAGCACGGCGTTGACGCGGCCCGGGTCCTCCGGGTCGAGCATCACGTTGTCGATCCGGTAGTCACCGTGGACGAGTGAGTGGCGACCTTCCGCCGGCACCGAAGCGGCGAGCCGGCGAGAGAGCTCGCGCAGCCCGGGCGATACCCGGATACCGCTTTCGAGCTGACCGGTCCACCGGCTCACCTGACGGGCCAGATAGCCGTCGGGACGGCCGAGAGCTCCCAGCCCGGCTGCTTCGTAATCGGCCATATGGATGTCGGCGAGGGTCGCGATCAGCGCCATCGAGGCCCGGCGACGTCCCGTCTGGTCCAGGTTGACCTCCCCCGGTTCCCGGAAGACCTGTCCCGTGACCCGTTCCATCACGTAGAACGGCGCCCCGAGCACCGACTCGTCCTCACAGAAGAGGAGCGGCACCGGCGCGGGCACGGCGGTCCGGGCCAGCCCGGCCAGCACCTCGTACTCCCGCTTCATGTTGTGCGCGGTCGGTTGGGTGTGCCCGAGCGGGGGCCGCCTGAGCACCCACGAGCTGTTCCCGTAGGTGAGCACGTAGGTGAGATTCGACCGTCCGCCTTCGATCACCTCGGCCTCGAGGCTGGAACCGTCCTCGAACCCCAACGGGCCGGAGAGAAAGTCGGCGAGACGATCCAGCTCTATGCCCGGCGGTGCCACGGCGTTCATCACACGTTCCTGGCGTTGACGCCGGTAGACGGGGAAAGTGTCGCCCCGGTGATGTACTTGGCCTCCTCCGAGGCCAAGAAGAGCACGCTGTCGGAGATGTCGTCGGTCTCCGCGTACGGCACCGGCTGGACGTTGACGCTCTGGAAGGCGGGCAGTGCGTCATCCATCGTCGGCGCCTCCAGGTCGGGCCGGAACAGCCGGTACGAGAAGTCGTTGTGCATCATCGGCGTGTTGACCGAGCTGGGACAGATCACGTTCGCGGTGACGCCGCGGTCCGCGACCTCCAGGGCGAGGCTTTTGATCATGCCGATCAGCCCCCACTTCGCGGCCGCGTAGTGGCCGATGTTCTCCCAGCCGGCCCGGCCGGCCATCGACGAGGTGGCGACGACCCGGCCGTAGCCGGCTTCGAGCATCACCGGCACCGCCGCCCGGACCGAGTTGAAGGCACCGGTCAGGTTGACCTCGATCATCGTGCGCCAAAGGTCTTCGTCCATCGACTCGATCGGGCCGAAGGTGCAGATTCCGGCGTTGACCACGAGTATGTCGACTCCGCCGAGCTCGTCCACGGTCCGCTTCACCGCGTCGGTGACCTGGCCGAGGTCGCGAACGTCAGCGGTGATCCCGACGGCCCGGCGGCCCTCCGCCTCCACGAGGGCGACGCTCTCCTCCAGGTCCGCGTTCGAGGAGATCTCGTAGGGCACGCTTTCGATCCGTTCCGAGGCGATGTCGAGGAGGGCCACATCGGCGCCTTCGCGAGCGAACCGGACCGCGTGGTTGCGGCCCTGGCCACGAGCCGCGCCGGTGACCAGAACCCGGCGGTTTTCGAAGCGGGCCATCAGGCGGCCGTCCTTGCGTTCCAGCCGAGTGCGACCGGGATCGCGTCGCCGGTTATGAAGCGGGCCTGATCCGAAGCCAGGAAGAGAACCGCGTCGGTGATGTCCTCCGGCTGGACCCAGGGGATCGGGATCGGGTTGAGGTCGGTGTAGGCCCGTTCTACGTCTTCGAGGGTGTACTCCTCCTGCCCCGGCAGGAAGAGATCGCGAAAAGCCTTGTTCTGGATCATCACGGTGTCGACGGAAGTCGGGCAGACCGCGTTGACGGTGACCCCGCTGTCGGCTACCTCCAGGGCGAGGCTCTTGACCAGGCCCAGCACACCCCACTTGGCGGCAACGTAATGCGCGATGTTCGGTGAGCCCTGCCGGGCGACGATCGATGAAGTCGCGATCATCCGACCGGCCCCGCGCTCGACCATCTGCGGGGTCACGGCCCGGAGCGTCTTGAAGACTCCGGACAGGTTGATGTCGATCATGTTGCCCCACTCCTCATCGCTCATCTCGGCGACCGTGGAGATTCCGGCGATCCCCGCGTTGGCGACCGCGATGTCGATACCTCCGAAGCTTTCCGTCCCGGCCGCGACCAGTCGCTCGAGCCCGTCCGTGTCCCGCACGTCGACGGTCATCGCCGTCACCTCTCCGCCTTCGGCTTCGACGAGCGCGACCGTCTCCTCGAGATCCTCGCCCCGTCCCAGCCCGTAGGGAACGGTGTCGATGTCCTCACCGATGTCGCAGAGCACGAGATCGGCGCCTTCCCGGGCGAACGCGATGGCGTGGCTCCGTCCCTGGCCTCGGGCCGCCCCGGTCACCAGGGCGGTCTTGCCCTCAAACCTCGCCATTGGCCGCCGCCTTCGCCTTGCGGGCTGCTGCGACCTGCTTGGCCGTCTCGTCGAGGTCGTCGACTGCCTTGCGAACCTGGTCGCCGTACATGCCGAAGGTCTGCATCTCTAGAGCCGCCGAGAGCTCGAATCCGATCGTCGATCCGACCGAGAGCCACTGGTTGATCGCGCGCTTCGTGAAGCGCACCGCCTGCTCGGGCATCCGGGTGAAATCCTCGGCGACCGCGGTCGCGCGGTCCAGCGAGGTGCCGACCGGCACCAGTTCGGTGACCAGGCCGATCCGCTCGGCTTCGGCCGCGTCGATCCAGTCACCCGTCATCAGGTAGCGCTTGGCCCGGGTGATCCCGACCGCCATCGGCCAGATCAGGACGCCGCCGTCACCTGCCGCGAGCGCCGCCCGGATGTGGCCGTCGGCCATCTTCACGTTCTCCTCGACGATCACGTAGTCGGACAGCAGAGCGAGCATCAGGCCGGATCCGGTGGCCACGCCATTGATCGCCGAGACGACCGGCTTCTCGAGCTCGATGTGCGACTTGACCAGCTCTCGGACCTGGATCTGGAGTTCCTCCAGCGCCTCGCGGTCCTCCGTGAGCTGCTTCATGTAGTCGTAGGTGGCACCGACCGAGAACGCCCTGCCGGCGCCGGTGAGAACTACTGCCTTGACCTCGTCATCGGCGGCGACATCCCGGAGAATGGTCGCGAACTCGCCATGGTCCTCATGGCTGCAGGCGTTCATCTTCTCCGGGTTGTCGATCGTGACGAAGGCGATCGAATCTCGAACTTCGGTCTTCAGGAACGTGTAGTTCTCGTATCGGCTCACGCTGCTCTCATTCCCCCTCGCTCAACTGCTTGGCTCGGGTGTTGGTTGGTTGTTCTGCTCGAAGGACACGCTGTCTCGCAGGCGGTCCAGATGTGCTTTGGATGCCCCTTCCAGGTGGAAGACGGCGCGGGAGACGTCCTGAACGGCCTCGCGGAGTCGCTGGCCGATCGCGGGGATCAGACGGCCCGGCATGAAGGAGGAGTGCCCGGTGACGATCATCAGCAGGACCGGCTGCATGGTCGGTGAGAGGATCGCCGCGCCGACCGCGTTGTAGTCCGGCTCGTACTCGCCAAGGCTGGTCGAGTACCCGCGTTCACGTACCTCCCGCAGCTCCTCCTTGAAGTTCGCGATCGTCGTTATCGACTTCGGCGTCCGCGACGGCAGCCCGTGGAGCTCGAGCATCTCGTCGACCTCCGCTTCCGGCTTGTAGGCGTAGTAGGCCTTGGCCAGCACGGCGCCGTTCGGCGGCACCTTCCCGCCCAGCGGGGCGGTGCCCTTGGGGTCGGGACGACCCCGCATCTTGTCGATCACCAGGAAGGAGTCGTCCTCCGCCTTCTGGCAGATCAGCATGATCAGCTTGTACCGGCGCACGAACTCCAGGGCCTTCATCCGGGCGGTGGTCAGCACCGAACCCTCCTCGGAGACCGCGGCACCGAGGTCGCTGAGACCGGTGCCGAGCTCGTAGCGTTTGGTAACCGGGTGAAAATTGAGCAGGTTCCCGTTCTCCAGGGTCTTGAGGATGTTGAAACAGGTGCTCGGGTTCATCTCCAGCGCCTGCGCGATCTCGGTCATCGAGGCCGGCTCGTTGCCGCGGTCGCGCAGGAACTCGAAGATCGAGATCGTGTGGCGCACGGCCGGCACCCCGCGCTCACTGGACGGGGTGGCTTTGCCTCTGGTCTCGGTCAGGACGGTCAATGGTCTTCCTCTCTCGGAGCCGCTCTCGCAGCTCGAACGCGATGGTTCCAGCGAGTTTCCGAATCCGGAATCTCTTTCTCTGGAGAGAATTTACGCTGGCGAGTTCGCCTTCGATCCGTTCTCTCGACAGAATCTCCTTGTCGTCGGTGCCGGTGACAATCACTCTGCGGACATGTCAGAAGCAGTGATCGTCTCCAGTCGTCGCACCCCAATCGGCCGCGCCCACAAGGGCTCGTTGACTTCGGTCAGGCCCGATGACCTGGCCGGCTTCATCAGCCGAACCCTGGTCGAGGAGCTCGATGGCTTCGACGCGTCCGAGCTCGAAGACCTGATCTGCGGCTCGGCTATCCAGGCCGGTGAGCAGAGCATGAACATCGGCAAGATCGTGGCTGCCCTGGCCGGCTTTCCCGACGAGGTCGGCGGCAGCTCGGTCAACCGCTTCTGCGCTTCCTCGCTGCAGGCCATCCGGATCGCGTCGCACGCGATCAAGGCCGGTGAAGGCGACGCCTACCTCGCGGTCGGAGTCGAAAGCGTCTCCCGGGTGGGCGGCCGTGCCTTCGACCCCGAGGTGGACTCCAATCCCCGTTTCACGGACCCCTCCCGGGCCGACTACGTCAACGACCATTACATCTCGATGGGCCTCACCGCCGAGAACGTCGCCGACCGCTGGGGCGTGACTCGGGAGGCGATGGACGAGTTTGCCGCCCTGTCTCAGAACCGCGCCGTGGCGGCCCAGGAATCGGGCTTCTTCCGTGACGAGATCACCCCCGTCACCCTCGGGGACGGCACCGTGATCGACACCGACGACGGCCCCCGTCCCGGTACCACCGCGGAGAAGCTGGCCGCTTTGAAGCCCGTCTTCCGCGAGGACGGTCGCGTGACGGCCGGCAACTCCTGCCCCTTGAACGACGGCGCCGCCGCCACTCTGGTCATGTCTGACACCCGCGCCGCCGAGCTGGGGCTCACCCCCCGCGCCCGAATCGTCTCTTCCGCCGTGACGGGATGCGCCCCCGAGTTGATGGGCATCGGCCCGATCACCGCGATCGAGCTGGCCCTCAAGCGGGCCGGCATGTCGATCAGCGACATCGACGTGGTCGAGCTCAACGAGGCGTTCGCCGCCCAGGTCATCCCGATCTGCGACGAGACCGGCATCGACATCGAGGCGCAGCTCAATCCTCACGGCGGCGCGATCGCGCTCGGTCACCCGTTCGGCATGACCGGCGCCAGGATCATGACCACCCTGCTGCATGAGCTCGAGGCGATGGACAAGAGCGTCGGCCTGGAGACGATGTGCGTCGGTGGCGGCCAGGGCATGGCCATGGTCGTCGAACGTCTCTCCTAGGCAAAACTTCACCGAACCACGAACAGGAGCATTGACACATGTGGGATTTCTCGACCGAGCCTGAATTCGAAGCGAAGCTCGAGTGGATGCGCGACTTCGTCGAAGCCGAGGTGTATCCGCTGGAAGCCGTCGAAGGCATGACCGAAGCGGAGTTCGACAGCCTGCTCAAGCCGTTGCGGGATCAGGTCAAGGCGCAGGGCCTCTGGGCGGCGCACCTCCCGCCGGAGCTCGGCGGGCAGGGCTTCAACGCACTCGAGCTCGGCCTGATGAACGAGATCACCGGTCGCTCGGTCTTCGGCCCCGTCGTCTTCGGCTCCCAGGCGCCGGACGCCGGCAACGCCGAGCTCCTGGCCGCCTCGGGCACCGAGGAGCAGAAGGACCGGTGGCTGTACCCCCTCCTGGCCGGTGACCTCAAGTCGGCCTTCTCGATGACCGAGCCGCATACCGCCGGCTCCGATCCGACCCTGCTCGCGACCACGGCCACCAAGGACGGCGACGGCTGGCGGATCAACGGGCGCAAGTGGTTCACTTCGAGCGGGTCGACCGCCGACTTCCTGATCGCGATGGTGGTCAGTGACCCGGACGCGGATCCCCGCTCGCGGGCCTCGATGATGATCGTGCCGACCGACGCCGAAGGACTCACCATCCTGCGGGACATACCGACCATGGAGGATCCGGAGGGCGAGATCGGGCGGTTCCGGGCGGGCGGCTTCGGCCACGCCGAGATCCTCTACGAGGACGTGTACGTGCCCGACACGGACGTGCTCGGCAGTCCCGGCGAGGGTTTCCTCTTGGCCCAGCGCCGCCTCGGGCCGGGTCGGATCCAGCACTGCATGCGCTGGCTGGGCCAGAGCCAGCGGGCCTTCGACATGCTCTGCGAGCGCGCCGTCTCACGCTACGCCCATGGTTCTCTGCTCTCCGAGAAGGGCGTGATCCGGGAGTGGATCGCCGACTCGGCGGCGGAGATGCAGGCCGCCCGCTTGATGACTCTCCACGCCGCCTGGAAGATCGACAAGGAAGGCGCCCGTAATGCCCGTCAGGAGATCGGCATGATCAAGTACTTCGGGGCCGAGGTGATGATCAACGTGATCGATCGGGCCATCCAGGCGCACGGCGGCCTCGGGTACTCGACCGACCTGCCGCTCGAGTCGATGTACCGGAACGCGCGTGCCGCGCGGATCTACGACGGCGCCGACGAGGTGCACCGGGAGAACGTCGCTCGCCGGATCCTCAACGGGTACGAGGCGCACGAGATCCCGTCCGAGTACGTGCCGGCGCGCAAGGAGTTCGCGCGAGAGAAATTCCGCGGCCTGGTCGACATGACCGCGCTCAACCTCTGAACCCGTGGCAGCGAGAGCCGCACTCGTCCTCGGCGGTTCCGGAGGCATCGGGCTGGCGACGGCCCGCATGCTCGCCGCCGAGGGTTATGCGGTCACGATCCAGGGGCGTCGCCAAGAACGCGTGACCGCGGCCGGCGAGGCGATCGCCGGTTCACTCGGTCTCGCCGCCGACCTCTCGGACGAGCAGGAGATCGTCGGGGTCGTGAGCCGCCACGTCCAACGCTGGGGCAGGCTCGACGTGCTGGTCAACAGCGCCGGCCTCGGGATCGGCCAGCCGGTCGACGAGATCAAGGCGAAATCATTGGATCTCCAGGTCGGGGTCAACCTCCGTGCGGCGGTCATCGCCACCCGCGAGGCGCTGCCCGAGCTGAAGCGGGCCGGCGCCGAGCACGGCAAGGCGCTGATCGCCCACGTCTCTTCCTGGGCCGCGGTGCACCCGCCCGCCTGGCTGTCGGTCTACGGGGCGACGAAGGCGGCCCTGAACAGCTTTGCCGCCTCGAGCCAGAAGGAGCTCGCCGGCAGTGGCATCCAGGTGAGCGCGCTCTGCCCCGCCACCGTCGAGACCGAGATGACCGCCTACGCCCAGGGAGAGATCCCGCCGGAGGAGATGCTGCGGCCCGATGACGTCGCGCAGGCCGTGCGCTTCCTGCTTTCGCTCTCACCCAACTGCTTCGTGCCCATGATCGCCCTGGGCCGGATGGGTGACCTGACGCCCGGCGGTTGAAGCGGGCCCGTCGCCGGCAGGGCCGACCAGATCCGGTCGGAGCGCTGCCAGCCTGCGATCGCGAAGGCAAGCGGCCCAGAGCCCGGCCGCGTACGAGACGCGATCGAGAGCACCCAGACCGACGCTGATCGGCGCCCGCCTCCACGGTTGACCCCTGGCCTGGTCCACGATCAGGGCGGCCCCCGCCAGCAGCGCGATCCGCCGGGTCCGACTGGAGGCCAGGCCGAGCACGGTCAGGGGCAGCCACTCACGGCTCAAGGAGCGGCTCAGGGTCGCGCCCGCGTTCGATTGCGCCGCGAGCGACATGGCCGCCGCCTGCCGGAGCGGCAGAGATGGAACCGATCGCCGCAACCGGAACCCGCCCGCCACCGCCGCGGCGAGAGGCCCGAACGGACCGAGCCACGGCACGGACAGGGCCGCCGCCAGGCTCGCCGGCCTTCCGCGCCAGGGCGCGACCCTGCGCGGATGCGATCGGTCGAGCGCGGCCGCCGAGCCCCCGTATCCCCACCGCTGCCGCATGAACCCGGCCAGGTCGCCACGGGCATGGTGCCTCACCACCACCGCCGGCTCGTACCGGCAATCGATCCCGGCATCGGCGAGCCGCCAGACCAGGTCAACATCTTCCCCGTGGCGCAGTGACCGATCGAACCCACCGGCCTCGCGGAGGATCTCGGTCCTCGCGACGATCGCGGCGGAAGGAAGGAAGCCGGTCGGTCGGCCCGGACCGACTATGCCCCGCTCTTCCCCCATGTCGAGCGGGCAGAAATCGGTTTCGTGGCGGCTCAACCACCGAGTCACGAGCCTCTCGCCTGACGCCCGCGGCGCGGCACCGCGGATTCGCGGCGCGACCAGCCCGCAGCCCGGAGCCTCGAGGTGGGGCGCCAGGCTGTTGATCCAGTCGGCTTCGGGCAAGCAGTCCGCATCCAGAAAGGCGATCAGCTCGGTGGTCGTCGCCTCGACGCCCGTGTTCCGCGCGGCTCCCGGTCCCTCGGAGCTCCGGTGACGGATGACTTCGGCTCCGGCCCGGGCGGCGATCTGGGCCGTTTCGTCCAGCGATCCGTCATCGACCACGATCACCCGGGCGGCGGAGGATCGGGCCCGCTCGACCACTTCCCCGATCCTGGCCGATTCATCTCTCGCCGGAATCACGACGGTGGTCCGCCTCCAGGCCTCCTCGTCGCGATCGGGCATGGGGTCGAGCAGGTTCGCTCTGGTCAATCGCGCGAGCAGGGCACACTCGCCCCGGGATCGTTCCCGGCGCGCTCCCGTGACGCTCTGCGCGAGAAGCTCGGCTCCGGCCGCAGTCAAGGTGGTCATCCGGGGCGGTGCCCCACCGAGCAGGGTGCGCCCTCCGTTCAACACGGTCACCGAGCGGTTGATCGCGAATCGCCGAGGCGGCCAGCCGGTCATCCGAGGCCGGCCTCGAACTCGTCGTATGACTCGGTCAGGCTCTCGACGAGAACTCGCAGCAATCGTTGGCCGGCCGCCTCGGTGGCCGCTCGCGGGTCACCGAGGACGCCGGTCCCCGAGACGCTCCGCACTCCCCCAGATCTGATCCTCGAGACGATTTCCCCGGGCACGCCGGCTGGTCCCGCTTCCACCCGGTCCTCGCGGATCGAGTCGGGCGCGATCGCAAGCATCAGGGAGGTCTCGATCTGTCCCGCGTGCAGGTCTCCAGGAGCTTCACGTGCGGACGGCGGGGATCTCCAGCGCGTGGCCTGACGGCCCTCGCGCCGCAGCGCCGAGACCGCCTCGTCTACCGCCTCCGCGTTGCCGCCGTGCCAGTTCAGGAAGAAGATCCCGTCGAAGTGATCGGCCGAGCGACCCAGTTCGATCAAGGCGACGGCGAGAGCCCGGGTGCCGAACGAGATCGTGCCCGGGAACCCGGCGTGCTCGCCGCTCGCCCCTATCGGCAGGGTCGGGGCTACCCAGCAGGATCTTCGAGCCCGATCCAGCCGCTCGGCCAGGGCCTCGACGATGACCGTGTCGGTCCCGGTCGGCAGGTGCGGGCCGTGCTGCTCGGTCGCCCCCAGCGGCACGACCAGCACCCCGCCCCGCTCCACCTCGGGCCAGGTCGCGTCGGCCAGGCTGCTCATGCGCGCGGAGCGACCGCGAAGCTCTCGGGCAGGAGCACATCCGCCGGGCTCAGATCCTGGATCGATCTCCTGCCGATGCCCAGCAACGTCTCGTCGATCCCGGCCCGAAGGATCTCGAGCACGTTGGTGACCCCGATCTCCCCGCGGGCCGCGAGTCCCCAGAGGTAGGGGCGGCCGATCATCACCGCCCGGGCGCCGAGCGCGAGCGCCTTCACAACGTCGCTGCCGCGGCGGACGCCGCCGTCGAGCAGAACCTCTATCTCGCCGCCCACCGCTTCCACCACCCCGGGCAGCGCTCGGATCGAGGCCGGGGTCGTGTCAAGGTTGTTGCCGCCGTGGTTGGAGACCGAGATCGCGGCCGCCCCGATCTCGACGGCTCTCCGGGCGTCGTCGGGGTGCATCACGCCCTTGACCATCGCCGGCCCGCCCCAGGTCTCCAGCAGCCAGGCCAGATCGTCCCAACTCGGCTGTCCCGTTGTCATCCACCGTCCGTAGGCCCCGAAGAAGCCGGGTGGCACGCCACCCGGGTCACCGACGTTCGGAACCGTCAGTTCCGGCAGCGATCCGGACGCCATGTAGCGCGAGAGCCAACGCGGGCGGCTCAGCGCCTGCGGCGCCAGAGAAGCCATCGTCTTGAAGTCCAGCTTCTCGGGGATCGCCGGGCTGCCCCGATCCCGTCGATGAGCGAAGACCCAGTCGAGGGTGAGGATGATTCCTTTGACGCCGGCCGCCCGGACCCGGTCCAGCGTCCGCTCCATCGCGGGCCGGTCCTCCATCCAGTACATCTGGAAGAACAGCGACGGGTTGGCCTCTACGACCTCCTCGACCGTCCGCGAGGCGAATGAGCTGAGACCCATTGCGGTCCCGGCCCCGGCGGCGGCTCGGGCGACCGCCAGCTCGCCCTCGGGATGGACCGCCTGAACCCCGGTCGGGGAGATCATCACCGGCATCGATATCTGCTCTCCCATCACCGACGTGGCGAGATCACGTTCCCGGATCCCAGTCGCGATCCGCGGGATCAGCCCGATCTCACCGAAGGCCGCGACGTTGTCATGCAGGGTTTCGCCCGATTCCGCCCCGGCGTGCAGTGCCTCGTAGACGGACGGAGGAAGCCGCTTCCGGGCCAGTCGCCGAGCTTCCGCGACAGACTCGAACCAGGTTCGGGTGCTCGCCATCAGGAGGCCGCTTTCGTCGATTCCCGCCAGAACCCGGCCAGCGGATCCTCCTCGCAGGGCTTGCTCGGCCGGCCTTTGATCTCGCCCATCGGCCTCGGCAGCGGGTTCGGCGTTTCGATCCCGTCGATGATGCGCTTGCGCGAGTGGTCGACTGATGACTTCGGCGGGGACCCCAGACGAGTCGCGAGGCTCCCTTCCGCGCGGCCCAGCACGCATTCCGGGTCCGGCCCGTCCAGGGGCAGGCCAGTGAAGAACTTGGCCGCCATGCAGCCGCCCCGGCAGGAGTCGTAGAAGCCGCAGGAGGAGCAGGCACCGCCGGACTGCGGCGAGCGCAGCTCCTGGAACAGGTCGGATTCCCGCCAGACGCTCTGGAAGCCACCGTCCCGCAGCACGTTGCCGGCGAGGAACTGATCGTGGATCGCGAACGGGCAGGCGTAGACGTCTCCGACCGGGTCGATCAGGCAGACCACTCGGCCGGCCCCGCAGAGATTCAGCCCGGGCAGCGACTCGCCGTAGGCCGAGAGGTGGAAGAACGAGTCGCCCGTGAGCACGTCCTCTCCGTTCGCCAGCAGCCACTCATAGAGTTCGCGTTGTTGGGCCTGGGTCGGGTGAAGGTGGTCCCAGACGTCCGCCCCGCGTCCCGACGGTCGCAGGCGGGTGATTCGAAGCTGGGCTCCGAAGTGGTACGCGATGGCCTTGAACGACCCGAGCTGGCTCACGTTCTCCCGGGTGACGACCACCGAGATCTTGAAATCTTCGAATCCGGCGTCCTTGAGCTCGCGCATCGCTCCGATCGCCGTCTCGAACGCGCCCGGGCCCCGGACCCGATCGTTGATCTCGGCCGTGGCACCGTCCAGCGAGATCTGGACGTCGACGTACTCGCTGGCGGCCAGCATCTCGGCCCTTTCACGGTCGATCCGGCTGCCGTTGGTCGAGAACTTGACGCCGACGTCATGCGACCCCGCGTACTCGAGCAGCTCCCAGAAGTCTTTGCGCACCGTCGGCTCGCCGCCCCCGATGTTGACGTAGAAGACCTGCATCCTCTGCAGTTCGTCGATCACGTCCTTGCACTGCGCCGTGGTCAGCTCACGCGGATCACGTCGTCCCGAGCTGGACAGGCAGTGCACGCAGGCCAGGTTGCACGCGTAGGTGAGCTCCCAGGTGAGGCAGATCGGGGCATCGAGGCCAAGTTCGAACTGGTCGATCAGCCGGCCCGCTGACCCCGGTGCCGCCGTTGCCGGGCTCATACGGCCCGCTCCGTGAGGTTCTCGGTGATCATCTCCGTCTCAGCCAGGGCGGCCAGGGCGGCTTCGTAGCGAGGTCTCTCCTCGTCCCCTACCCCGGCCGCCGTGATCGCCTCGCTGGCCGACCGGTGCTCGCCGAGCGTTTCGACCAGGTCTCGGAGTCGCGTGCTCTTGAGAAAGGAAAGGCGCCTGGTCCCGAAGTGGTAGGCGAGCGCCCCGAAACGTTCGGGACGCAACGCCACCTGAGGGTTGAGTTGCCAGGCCCTTCCGGCCTCGAATTCCATGGCCGACTAGTAGACGCCGCACATGCCGTCGATCGACACGTCCTCGACCAACAGCTCCTCTTCGACCAGCGCGTCGGCACCCTCGGCCACGGGCTCGGCCGGCTCGGGCTCCGTCGTGTCAGGACTCTCCTCGATCATGCTGAACCTCCTGTAGGTTCGGTTGAATACTCGATCGTCGCGACGTTAGCGCACTGAGTGCCATATTCCAAGAAGGTTCTCTGAATGGCCACCGAACAAGCCGCGAAGACAGGCCGGGCAGGTCCCGGCCGACCCCCTAGCACCACCCGGGAAGAGGTCGGCCGGATCGCCCTTGATCTCTTTCGGCGCGACGGATTCGAGCAGACGACGATGGCTGACATCGCCGCCGCCACCGGCGTCGGGCGCCGGACGCTGTTCCGCTACTACGCCTCGAAGAACGACATCGTGTGGGGTGACTTCGACGCGGTCCTCGATCGGCTGCGACGGGACCTCTCCTCGGGTCCCGTGGGTGAATCGGTGACCGCGGCGCTGCGCCGCGCGGTCGTCTCGTCGAACTCCTATCCGGCGGACGATCTCGAGGAGCTGCGGATCCGGATGGGACTGATCACCACCGTTCCCGCGCTCCAGGGTCACTCGATGCTCCGCTACCGGGCCTGGCGTGAGGTCGTCGCCGAGTTTGTCGCCGACCGAGAAGGATTCGAGCCGCACGACCTCCGGCCGGAAGTGACCGGCCACGTGGCGCTGGGCGCGGCCATGGCGGCTTTCTCGGCCTGGGTCCGCAATCCGGGCTCCGACCACGAGGCGCTCCTCGACCAGGCCTTCGCCGAGCTCTCCTTCGACCGGGGGTCCTAGACGGTCATGCCGCCGTCGACCGGGAGCACCGCTCCCGTGATGCCCGATCCTCCTGGACCGCAGAGGAAGGCGATCATCGCGGCCACCTCCTCCGGCTCGAGCAGACGTTCGAGGAGCTGGTGGGAGGCGAACTCGTCGGGACCATCGAGGTCGTAGATCTCCGCCGAAGCCTCCAGCATGGCCGTGTCGGTCGATCCCGGGCAGATCGCGTTCGCGGTCGTCTCGGTTCCACGCAGGTCGGCGGCCAGCGACCTTATGTAGCCGGCCACGGCGCTCTTGGCGGCGGAGTAGGCCGCGAGCCTCTCCAGGCCGACCGCGGCCGATGCCGACGAGACGGCGACGAAGCGACGCGGTCCGCCCCCTTCCAGGAAATCGGGCATCACCGCTTCGGCCAGGTATCTGACCCCGTGGAGGTTGACGGCGAGCATCTCTTCCCAGACTCTCGGATCGGTCTCCCAGCCGCGTCCCGCGCCGATCCGACCAGCCGCCGCGACGGCCGCGTCCGGCACTCCGAGCTCGCCCCTCGCCTCGACCACCGCGTCGTTCAGGGACCGGGCCGAACGGACGTCGGCGGCAATCCCCACGGCGGCACCCTCGCACGAGGCGACGGCCTCCTCGAGTTGCTCTGCCGTGGACGGCGGCGGACCGCCGGGCGCATCGCTCACCATTCCCCCGGAGTCGATCAGCGCGACCCGCCATCCGGAAGCGGCCAAGGCCCGCCCCGTCGCGGCGCCTATGCCGCGAGCGCCCCCGGTGATGAATGCGACAGGCATCCGCGGAGTATCCCGCAACCATGATTCGGGGGTCTTCCGGCCGGGTAGGCATCTACTCGACTGGACGTCCCTCCTCGTGAGGGGTATTTTTTAGTCAGGACCTAGACGCTCGGCAGCACAGTCCTTCGGGACTCAAGGGCTAGCCCTTACATTGCGAGAAAGCGGGTCGTCGATGAATCTTCACCAGGAAGCAGTTCCCTTCAGCCCGGGACTTTGGCGGGAGGAGGATCTTTGGCCACGGCGCGATGAGCCGGAGGTACGAGCCGAGCTGGTCAGCCGGTTCATGGCCTTCGCGAAGAGCATCGCGCTCCGCTACGCCGGCGGGGCCGAGTCCACCGATGATCTGGTGCAGGTCGCGAACGTCGGCCTGATGAACGCGATCAAGCGCTACGACCCCGCCTCCGGCAACCCCTTCGTCGCCTTCGCCTCACCGACCATCAACGGCGAGCTGAAACGCCACTTCCGGGACCGCGTCTCCACCGTCAGGCTCCCCCGGGGCGTCTATGAGCGAATCGGACGGATCGAGATCGCCGGCAACAGCCTGAGGGGGCAGCTCGGCCGCGAACCGACCACCGAGGAGATCGCCGCGGCCGTCCACTGCTCCCCGACCGAGGTCGAGGAGGCCGCCCAGGGCATCGATTCCAGGCATCCCACCCCACTCAGGCGCGACGATGCCGACCGGGAACACGGCGTCCTCGAGGAGCACCTCGGCGCTCTCGATCAGGCGTTCGATCTGGTCGAGGACCGGATCGCCACGAACGCCGCCCTGAAGCAGCTCGCTCCCGAGGAGCGCCGGATCATCGCGCTCAGGTTCGGGCATGAACTCTCACAGTCGCAGATCGCAACCCGGGTCGGCTGCTCCCAGATGCAGGTCTCGCGCAAGCTCAAGCAGATCCTCAACCGCCTGACCGAGCTGACCGGCTCTCCCCAGGGGGCGACGCAGCCGAACGGACACTCAACCGAGCTCCAGCCGCTTGGTCGCTGAACCCGTGCGAACATGGCACAGGTGGAAGCAGGCACCATCCAGAACCCGAAGGTGGCCGTGGTCGGCCACGTCGAGTGGGCCGAGTTCGCGGTGGTGGACCGCATGCCGCTGCGGGGTGAGATCGTCCAGGCCAGCGAGAACTGGGACGAGGCCGCGGGCGGCGGAGCCGTCGCGGCGGTGCAGATCGCGAAGCTCGCCGGCGGTTGCCTCTTCTTCACCGCGCTCGGCGACGACATGGTGGCCGACCGGGTCATCCCCGGGCTCGAGCGCCTCGGCGTGACCGTCCGGGCCGCCCGTCGCCACGCGGCTCAGCGGCGAGCCCTCGTTCACCTCGAAAGGAGCGGCGAGCGCACGATCACCACGCTCGGCCCTCGGCTGAGCCCCCGGGGGATCGATGACCTCGCCTGGGACGAACTGGACCGGATCGACGCGGTTTACGTCACGGCCGGTGACGAGGCCGCGATTCACGCCGCCGGCCGGGCCCGCCGAGTCGTCGCCACCGTCCGAGCCTCGGAGGCGCTCTTCAGGTCGGGGATCCGGATCGACGCCCTGGTCGCGAGCCGGAACGACCCAGGCGAGCAGGTATCGCCCCGGGACTTCGAGCTCGTCCCGCGGGCCATCGTCCGGACCGACGGCAAGCGCGGCGGCACGATCGAGACCCACGACGGCGACGTGACCGAGTGGCATTCCGTTGCTCCTCCCGGCGATTGGGTCGACAGCTACGGCGCCGGCGACTCGTTCGCCGGAGGCCTCACCTTCGGGTTGGCGAGCGGCCTTTCTCTACCCGACGCGGTCTCGATCGGAGCGTTCTGCGGCGCCCGGAACGTGACCGGCCGGGGTCCTTACGCGGGGCAGGGTACGGCTGACGACCTCGAGGCCTGGCGCCGGCGTCAGGAGTGAGAATCGTCCCGACCGGGAAGCCCGGCCTCCGGCCAACCCACCGGCCCCTGGCTGCCCGCCGGGTACTCCAGCAGCGGCACCTCTCCCCTCGCCCACGCTTCGCGCACCGGTTCGATGATTCGCCAGCACTCCACCGCGGCGTCGTCCCGGACCGAGAGGGTGGGATCGTCATCGAGGATTCCCCGCAGCACCTCGGCGTACTCGGAAAGGTCTCCCGGGCCGAGCTCGGCCTCCAGGGTCGCGGCGCCGAGGATCCAAGGGTCGCCCGGGCCGTTGACGGTCAGATCCACCCGCAGAGTGTCGGCCCCGAAGCCGAGCCCGATGCGGAAGCGGCCCGGGTTCCGCGACCCGGCCAGGCCGACCGGCAGCTGCTCCGGCGGTCGGAAGTTGATGATCGCTTCCTTGCGCGGGTTGGAAAGGGCCTTGCCGGAGCGGAGCCGGAACGGGACCCCGGACCACCGCCAGGTCGCGATCCCGAGGGTAATCTCCGCGAACGTCTCGGTCTCACGCGCCGGATCGACCCCTTCCTCGTCCCGGTAGGAAGGGAACCGCCGGCCCCCGACCTCTCCGGCCGTGTACCTGGCGCGGCGGGTGAACCGGACCGGGTCCTCGTCCCAGACCGCAGTCGCCCGGAGGATGCGGGCGGTGCCGTCACGGATGTCCCGGGCCTCGATCGCCGAAGGCGCTTCCATGGTCAAGAACGCCAGCACCTGAAGCAGGTGGCTCTGGATCATGTCGACCAGAGCCCCGGCGTGGTCGTAGTAGCCGGCCCGCCCCTCGAGCCCGAGATCCTCGTCCCAGACGATCTCGACGCTTTCCACGTGGTGGTTGCTCAGCAGCGGCTCGATCGTGCGGTTGGCGAACCGCAGGCCGATGATGTTCAGCACGGTGGCCAGCCCGAGGAAGTGATCGACCCGGTGGACCTGGCTTTCGGAGAGCATGCCGGCCAGCAGCTCGTTGAACTCCGCCGCGGAGCGAGCGTCCTGCCCGAAGGGCTTCTCCAGAGCGAGCCTCGCTCCGGTGGGCACCCCGACCTCCTTGAGTGCCCGGCAGGCCTTCAGGGTGATGGCTGGAGGCAGAGCGAAGTACAGCACCACGTGGTCTCGGCACTCGCCGAGCAATCGGGAGAGATCAGCCGGTGCGGTCACGTCAGCCTGGACGTAGCGGGTCGTCTCGGCAAGTGACTCGCGAACCTCGTGAGCCACTCCCGCATCGGTCAACGAGTCCTGGAGCCGACCGCGCCACTGGTCGTCCGAGAGTTCTTCGATTCCGCAGCCAACCAGCTGCAGATCACTGAACTGGCCGGTCTCGAGGAGCGAGCCGAGCCCGGGCAACAGCAGCCGCCGGGTCAGGTCGCCGGTGGCGCCGAGGATCACGAAGCTCTGCGCCGGGCCGCCCGGAGTCAGGGTTCGAGCCTCGCTCCCCAGGTCGCGCTGGTGCGCTCGCCCGGCTCGAGCCGGATCAGCCCGTCCCCGCTGTTGAAGCCGTCGGGGGCGCAGGTCATCGGTTCGGTTCCGAGCCCCTGGCGCCGGCGGGCGGGCGCGAGCGTATCCCCGGTGTAAAGCTCGACGAACGGGTAGCTCCGGTCGACCCACAAGGATGCGGTCACGCCGTCGGCGCGGGTGAGCCTGGTCCAGGCTCGACCCTCGGAATCACGGATCAGGTCGGTGAACGCGAAGTCGATCTCTAGCGACCCGAGCGAGCGCGCTTCCAGAAAGTCGAAATCGGTTCCCGCCACCTCCTCGTGTCCGCTCGGCAGCTGCCGCTCATTGGTCAGGACCCGGACCCGGCCGGGGTGCTGGAGCCGGCACTCATCGATCGGGCCGCCGCCGGCCGAAAGGTAGGGATGCTGGCCGTGCCCGACCGGGCAGGCCCGGTCGCCGTGATTCTCCAGCGTGGTCGTGACTCTGAGGCCGTCGTCACCGAGCGAGTAGGCGACGGTGGCCTCGAGATCGAACGGATAACCGGGCCGCGGATGGATGCGGGCGCTCATCTCGACTTGACCGGTCTCGTGGAGTTCGGCCCTCCAGGGCTGCCACCGAAGGAAACCATGGATCGCGTTTCCCGAGGCCGGCTCAGTCAGCGGCACCTGGAAATCCTCGCCCTCGAAGCGATACCGGCCGTCAGCCAGCCGGTTGGGCCACGGAATCAGCGGGGTCCCGTGGGCGCCATCGCAGATCGAGTCGGCCGAGTACGGGTCCAGGACGGTCCTCTCGCCGACCTCGTAAACCCGGATCCCGCCACCTACCTCGACGATGACTGCCCGCTGTTCACCGTGAGTTATCTCGTACTGCGTTCCTGAGGGTGGCGTTGATCCGATGACCCAAAAGTAATGCACCAAGGGGTCGATTACGTAACCCGGACGTAACAGGGGCCGCTTAAGCTGTCGGCATGATCGCCTACGTCCCGCCCGCCCTCTTCGTCATCTCCTGGATCTGCGCGCTCTTTGGCTGGGAAGCTCCGGGAGCCAACGCGGGGACCCCGTTCGATGAGAACGCGCTCAGGTGGATGCTCTTCCTCGGCATGGGCTGGAGCATCCTCGGCGGTTCCGTCTCCCACACGATCTTCGCCAAAGACACGGCCAAGGCGATCGGCTGGGAGAGCAACGGCTTCCAGTACGAGGTCGGCTTCGCCAGCCTGGGGATCGGGCTGGCCGGGATCGTCGCCGCGAACAGCAGCGACTCGTCCGCCTGGGTCGTGGCCTCCCTGGCCGGCGGCATCTTCCTCTTCCTGGCCGGTCTCAACCACGTCCGCGACATGCGCAGGGAGAAGAACTACGCACCCGGGAACACGGTGATCATGCTCAGTGATTTCGGCGTGCCGATCTCGCTGCTCGCCTTGCTGATCAGCACCGGCGCGATCTGACCTGCCGCGGGCCGCTCGGCCTGCACATCCGCATTGTTGACTTAAGATGCGCCTATGCCCACCCGCGAGCAGAACGATCAGACCCGGACCCGGCTGGCCGGCGAGCGCACCCAGCTCGCCTGGGTACGGACCGGACTCGCGGCGATCGCGGTCGGGGTCGGCCTCGCCCGGGTGGTGCCTCTCCTCGACAGCGGCGCCACCGCCTGGCCCTATGAGAGCCTCGGAGTCGCCTACTGCGTCTTCGGGGTCGGCTTGATCTATTTCGGCGTCCAGCGGGGCAAGCTCTCGGCGGACACGAGCGAGGACAAGCCGATCGTCCCGGGGAGCAGCGTCTTCGTCGCGGTCGGCGGGATCCTGCTCGGCGTGGCAACCATGCTGGTCGTCGCCATCGTCCGCTAGCGGCTCCCGGCTAGGCCCGCTCACTCACGTTTCAGGCCGAAGTCGCCGAATGGCTCGTCGCGCTCCCGGACCGCCTCTTTGAAACCGGCCTCCGCCGCTCGCTGCTGGAAGGCGTATCCCTCCGGGGTGTGCCGGGTGATCCCGTCGAAGACCGTGCCCAGTACCTGGGTCTGCTGGAGGCCCTGCGAGTAGAGCGACTGGTTGACCAGCAGCTTCATCATCTGCAGCTGGTTGAGCGGCACCATCGCGATCCGGGCCGCGAGCTCCTCGACCGCCCCGTCGAGCCGAGCCCCGGGATGCGACTCGATCGCCAGCCCGTACTCGACCGCCTCGCGTCCGTTCAACGAGTCCCCGGTGAACAGCAGGCGTTTCGCTCGCTGGGCCCCGATGCGGTAAGCCCACAGGGACGTGGTCGGCGAGCCCCAGACCCGGGCCGGCGGATAGCCGATCTTCGCGTCCTCGGCGATCACCAGCAGATCGCTGCACAGCGCGAGGTCGGTGCCGCCGGCGACGCAGAACCCGTGAACCTTGCAGATCACCGGCTTGGTGCAGTGAAAGAGCGCCATGAAGGCGCGTACGTTGCGGCTCATCCCGGCGTAATCGACCATCGGATCCCAGGTCTTCGCGGGATCGTGGTTGGCCGCCTGGACCCGGGGATCGAGCGGCGAGCCGGGCGGCGCGTCCTCGGAGCCGAACTCGCCGTCGAGTATCTTCTCGGCGCTGGCGACCAGGTCATAGCCGCCGCAGAATCCGCTGCCGGCACCGGCCAGGATGATCACTCGCACTTCGGGGTCGAGATCGAGCAGCTCGACCGCCTCGGCGAGCTCTCTGATCAGCTCCGGGGTCAGGCCGTTGCCGCGTTCGGGGCGGTTCAGGGTGATTCGCCCGACCCCCTCCCCCGTCTCACAGATCATCGTCTCGAAATCCATGATCGCGATGGTATCCCCGGCCACACCCTCTAGATAGCCTAGGCGGCCGTGGAGCTCTCGGTAATCGCAGTCGGCGGCGTGGTCAGCGTCGTCACGGTGGCTCTGTTCTCCCGCCGGCTCGGCATCGCGGCGCCCCTGCTGCTGGTCCTGGCCGGAGCCGCGATCGGCACGCTGCCCCGGGTCTCGGCGACCGAGATCCAGCCGGAATGGATCCTCGGCGGCATCCTCCCCCCGCTGCTGTACTCGGCGGCGATCAACATGCCGACCACCGACTTCCGGCGGAACCTCAAGCCGATCACGGGCCTGGCGGTTCTGCTCGTCGTCGTCTCGACCGGTGTGGCCGGAGTGCTGTTTCACCTGCTGCTGCCCGAGATCGGCTGGCCGGCGGCTTTCGCCCTGGCCGCGGTCCTGAGCCCGACCGACGCGGTCGCGGCCACCGCGGTCGGACGCAGGCTCGGCCTGCCCTCGAGGCTGCTGGCGATCCTCGAAGGCGAAGGCTTGGTCAATGACGCAACCGCCCTGGTCTTGCTGCGCTCCGCGGTCGCGGCGATGGGTGCCGGGATAACCGCCGGCGGCGTGATCGGTGATTTCGCTCTGGCCGTGGTCGGGGCGGTCGCGGTCGGCGTCGTGATCGGACTGGTGAACGTCCGCATCCGGAGAAAGCTCGCCGACCCGGTGCTGAGCACCGCGATCTCCTTCGTCGTTCCCTTCCTGGCCTACATCCCGGCCGAGGACTTCGGCTTCTCCGGCATCCTCGCCGTCGTGGTGACCGGCCTGGTCACCAATGATCTCGCCGTTCGCTACCTGCGGGCCGAGGACCGGATCACCGAGGAGACGAACTGGAAGACCATCGCCTTCCTGATGGAAGGCTTCATCTTCCTCTTGATGGGCATCAGCCTCGAGGACGTCGTGACCGACGCCGGCGACAAGGGGTTCAGCCTGGATCAGGCGGTGCTGTACGGGCTGGCGGCGGCGGCTCTCCTGATCCTGGTCCGGGTGATCTTCGTCGTCCCCATGGTGGCGATGATCAAACGTGACGACCAGCGGGCGGCCGACTCGAAGCCGCGGGTCGAGGTCTGGAAGGAACGGCTCGAGAACGAGGAGCTGCCCGAACGGCTGATGCGACGCGGAACCGAGCGGATCGAGAAGCGAATCGCCTCGGTCAGCGCGGACATCGAGTTCCGGATGCGGGAGTCGCTCGGCTGGCGCTCAGGCGCGGTCCTGGCCTGGTCCGGGATGCGCGGCGCCGTGACCGTGGCCGCGGCCCAGACGCTGCCGCTCGACACCCCCTATCGGGCGGAGCTGATCCTGATCGCCTACGTCGGCGCGGCCGTGATGTTGCTGCTCCAGGGGTCCACTCTGCCCTGGGTGATCCGGAAGCTCAACGTGGAAGGCGATTCCGCGGCAGTGACCCGCGAGCAGTACGCCGCACTGATCGGCGAGATGTCAGAGGCCGGAAGCGAAGCCCTCGAGAACGTTCCCGGCAAGGGGGAGCTCGACCCGGGGCTGCTGGACCGGGTCCGCCGTGACAGCCTGATCCGCACTCAGGAGGAGCCGATCACCCGCGAGGGTTTCGACGAGCGCCGCGAGGGCTACATCAGGCTGCGGCTGATCGTGCTCGAAGCGGAAAGGGAGCGCATGCTCCATCACCGTTCGGTCGGCACCTACAGCGCCGAGGTGATCGACCACGCCCAACGGATGCTCGACCTCGAAGAAGCCCGCCTCCAGCAGCTTTCCGATCAGGACGATTGAGCCCCGGGTCAGTCACGGCGGCGAATTTTTCTCGCCACGGTCGCCGGCAGATCCGCGTCGAGCGGTTGGGGAGCGGCCCAGCCGCGCCGCCATGAGACCAGCCGCAGCCCGACCGTGACCGCCACCGCGACGAAAGCGTCGACCACGAGGGCCACCCCGATCTGGTGCATCGCGATGTAGGTGATGACACCGGCCAGGGCGGCAATCGCGTAGAGCTGCGAGTTCGCCTTGAAGATCTCCGGGGTGTTGGAGGTGAACAGGTCGCGCAGCACCCCGCCCCCGACCGCGGTGATGATCCCGACCAGCAGCGCCGGCACCACATCGATCCCGTTGACCAGCGCCTTGTCCGCGCCGACCACGCCGTAGATGCCGAGGGCGAACGCGTCGAGGATGACCAGGAGCAGGCTGAGCCGGTGAATCCCCGCCTGGAAGAGAAAGACCGCGAGCGCGGCCGCGGAGGCGGCGACGATCAACCAGGGAGATTTCAGTGCGACCGGAACCTGGTTGAGCAGCAGGTCGCGCAGGATGCCGCCGCCGAGGCCGGTGATCAGGGCCAGCGCGAACACCCCGACGATGTCCAGGTTGAGCCGGGCCGCCGCGACCGCGCCGGCCAGCCCGCCCACCGTGCAGGCGGTGATGTCGATCCAGAGCGGCGTCTGAACTGCGGGGTCCACCGTTCGATCCTAGGTCGATTCTCAGCCCGCGGCCCGGGCGGCGGCAAGCAGCAGCTCGAGCTCCGACTGCATGCCGTCGACCAGGGTCTGCACTTCCGGGGTCTGTTCCCGGTCGGCGGTGATCCCGATGTCAACCGAGTCCCGGTAGCTCATGATCGTCACATTGAGACCGATCCCGTCCGAGATGATCGAGAGCGGGTACATCGCCTCCAGCCTCGCTCCGGCGAAGTAGAGATCGATCGGCGGCCCCGGCACGTTGGAGATGATCACGTTCCAGGGCGGCCGCGTGAAACGCCCCGAGAGCTGGGTGACCACCCGGGCGGCCCGGGCGTGCAGCGCCGGCGGCACGAAGGCGGTCAGGTCGCGGAGCGCCTCGGCCGGCAACGCATCGTGGCCCTCCTTGGCCACCCGCATGATCGAGTGGACGTACTCGAGCCGCTCGGCCGGATCATCGATGTGAGTCGGCAGGGGAGCGATCATCGCCGAGACCTTGTTGCCGAAGGTGCCGCGTTCCTCCTCGGTCCGGACCGAGACCGGGACCATCCCCAGCAGCGGCTCCTCCGGCAGCTCGCCTATGTGGGTCAGGTGTTCGCGGACCGCGCCGGCGACCAGGCAGATCACCACGTCATTGACCTTCACCCCGAACGCGTTCTTGACGCTCTTCACGTCATTCAGCGAGACCGATCCGAGCCCGAAGACGCGGTGCGGGGACACCTTCCCGCCGTAGGGGCCGCGCGGCGCCTTGACCGGCGGGCGTTCGATCACGTCCTCCTCCGCCCCGAAGCGGATCCGCACCCGCGACATCACCCGGCTGATCCGCCGGCTGCCGGGCAGACCGAAGGCGGCCACCGCCATGTCCACGTGCGGAATCACCGTCGAGAGGCGGTCGGCGACGTTGAGCGGGAATCGGGGCAGGCCCCGGGCCCAGATCGCGAGCAGGTCCCGACCATCCGGTGCGCCCCCGTCCTCACCTCCCGCCGGCGGATCGACCTCTCTCGGTTCCGGCGTGATGTCGTAGAGCGCGGTCAGGATCTCGCTGCCCGACATGCCGTCGATCGCGGCGTGGTGGGTCTTGGTGAGCAGCGCCACCCTGCCTCCCTCGAGCCCGTGGATCAGGTAGACCTCCCAGAGCGGCCGGGATCGGTCGAGCCGGCGCGAGTAGATCCGCCCGACCTGTTCCAGCAGCTGCTCCTGGCTGCCCGGAGCGGGCAGCGCTATCTCTCGGCAGTGGTAACCGAGATCGAAATGCTCGTCGTGGGTCCAGTAGGGCCAATCGATGCTGAACGGCACCTCGACCAGGCGCTGCGTGAACGGCGCCACCATGTGCAGGCGCGCCAGGATCAGCCGCTTGAGGTCCTCGATCGTCAGCTTGCCGCCCGGCGCCGTGGCTGGATCGAGAATCGCCAGCCCGCCGACATGCCCGTAATTGCGATCGGTCTCGATCGCCAGGAACTGGGCGTCGAGCGCGCTGAGCTGCTTCAGCTCGGCCATTTCAGGCGGCCTGGAGTTCCTCGCTCATGCGTACCCAGACTTCCGAATCGAAGCCCATGCCGAGGTGGCTGCTCTCGATCTCGATCTGTTCCGCGGCGCTGTGAAGGCAGGCCTGGTAGCGGACGATGTTGTCCTCGCGGGAGTAGAAGGAGATGAAACGGACGTCCTTCGGGAAGGGACGGCTGTAGGCGATCCTCGTTTCCCGGCAGCAGTCCCCCGTCGCACAGTCACGGCTGAGGAAGCCCGGGAAACCGAGCTCGCCGAGACCGCCGATGATCCCGATCCCGAACCAGACGCGGGGATGGACGTTGAAATGGTCGTTCAGCGGCGAGCCGAGGGTGACCAGGGTCTCGACCAGATCTGGGTTCCTGACCGCGATCACCTTGCCCATCGCCCCGCCGCGGCTCTGTCCGACCAGCAGCGCCCGGCGGCCGGTCTCCTCGACCACGCTGCGAAGGCGCCCCTCGATCGCCTCGACGGTCGCCTGGGTGCAGCCCACGTTCCAGTTGATCCCGCTCCGGGTCATCTTCCACTCGCCCAGCTTCAACCAGCGGGCCATCGGAGCGAGGCTCGGGTCTCCGGCGAGGAAACCGGGGATCAGCATCGCCGGGCGGCCGTCCCCGGCTGGAGGTTCGGGCCAGGTCTCGGGATCCCGGGTCGAGGCCCACTCGTCATAGAGCTGATTGTGCGGGAGATGCAGGCGGTCGGTCAGGCTGGCGACGCCACCGGCCAGCCAGCCGGCCCCGTCGGCGATCGACGGCAGCGTCGGAACTTTTGCGAACCCTCCCAAGGGCAGACCCATGTGATTGATGCTACTCCGCGCCGCAGCGGAACCGGGCCGTGCGGTGTGCGGGAAAATCCTTGCAGCGCTTCACTCAGCCGGTCGGGCGCCAACCTCCGAGCCGGCTCTCCAGAGCGCTCGCGGCCGCCAGGGCGAGCTCATCGCGGCCCGGCCCGGCGACCACCTGCACCGCGAGGGGCAGCCCATTGCCGGTCCAGTAGACCGGCACCATCACCACAGGCAAGCCGCTCACGTTGAACGGCACCGCCATCGGGATCTGCGTGAACGGCATCCAGGTGACCCCTTTTCTGGCCGGCCGGGCCAGGAGCAGCGGGCAGACCAGCACACCGTCGCCGACCGTCTCGATCACCTGGTCGCGCAGGCGCCCGATCCGCTCGACGCTTTCTCCCGGCCCGGGCTTGAGGCGGCCACCGTAGGCGATGTACCCGTAGACACTCAAGGCCTCGGCCGAGATCCGCGGTCGTCCCGCCAGCGCTCGTTTCATCTCCTCGGGCCAGCTGAACTCCTCGCCACCGCCGAGCTGGCGGTTGATCTCCGGCAGCGCCTGCTCGCGAAGCACGTGGGAGTAGAGGACGGTCAGTCGCTGGACCGGCAGTGACGGGCTCGGCTCGACCTTCATCCCGGCGCCGCCGAGCGCCGCGGCCGCCCGTCTGATCGAGCTCTTGACCTCGGGAGTGATCAGCATCGACCGGTTGCCGGTGAAAAATCGGCAGCGAACACCGTCGATCTCCGGCAACGCGGGGGTTCCCCGGCCATCCAGCACGCCGAGCGCCAGTGCGAGGTCCTCGACTCGCCGGGCCAGAGGGCCGGCGTGATTCCAGGCCTGGACAGCCCGGGGAACCTCCGGTACGTGACCTCCGGCGGGCACGCGTCCGGTCGTCGGCTTCAGGGAGACGCAGCCGTTGTTGGCGGCGGGATTACGGAGGCTGCCGCCGATGTCGCTGCCCAGTCCCAGGGCGGAGCCGCCGGCCGCGATAATCGCGGCCTCTCCCCCGCTGCTGCCGCCCGCCGAGAAGCCTTGGCCGCGGGCGCTTTCGGTCCGGCCGAAGACCGGG
This sequence comes from Solirubrobacterales bacterium, assembly GCA_044464425.1. GTDB lineage: Bacteria > Actinomycetota > Thermoleophilia > Solirubrobacterales > 70-9 > 67-14. The sequence continues at coordinate 113,496 of JBIQLL010000008.1, forward strand.
TTGACCGACTCGAAGCCCCAGCACATGTCGGGGAGGTTGGTCTTGCCGAGCACGATCGCGCCGGCAGCTCGCAGACGGCCCACCGCGGGCGCGTCCTCACCGGCGATGTCATCACGGTGAAACCAGGATCCAGCGGTGAACCTGACCCCTTCTAGCGGGAAGCAGTCCTTGATCGTGATCGGCACCCCGCAGAGCGGCGGCAACCGGTCGGGCCCCTGCTCGGCGATCAGGCGATCCGCGGCGGCAGCTTCCGCCCGGGCCCGCTCGAAGGTCGGGGTGACGAGCGCGTTGAGACGGAGGTTCACCTCGCCGATCCGGGCGATCGAGGACTCGACCGCATCGGCGGCGGTCAGCTCGCCCGCGCGAATCCGGCGGGCGATCTCGGCCGCCCCGAGCCGGCCAACGGGCAGGTGTTCCTCAACCGGCGCGCTCACGCTCAGAACCAGGCGTCCTCCATCTCGAGGGTGGTCCGGTCGAGGCTGGCTAGCAGGTCGAACTGAGGACCGGTCTTCGGCAGCTCGAAGCGGAAGAAGTAGCGGGCCGCCTGGCGCTTGCCGTCGTAGAACTCGCCCTCCTGGCCGGCGGCGGCCAGGTACTGCTGGAGCCAGATCCAGGCGATCACGACGTGGCCGGCCGCCTCCAGGTACACGCTCGCGTTGGCGAGCGCCTGTTCGGGGTCGCGATCGGCCCAGAGCTTGCCCGTCGTCTCGGCCAGCCGCGCCAGCGCCGCCTGGAGCAGCTCAGCCAGCTCGGCCCCTTCCTCGCCGGCCGCGATCGCCTCGTCGATGGTGCCCGTGATCTCCTCGAAGAGGGCGGCGAAGGCGGCACCGCCGTTCATGATCACCTTGCGGCCGAGCAGGTCCAGGGCCTGGATCCCGTGGGTTCCCTCGTGGATCGGGTTGAGGCGGTTGTCGCGGTAGTGCTGCTCGACGTCGTACTCCCGCGCGTAGCCGTAACCCCCGTGGATCTGGATCGCCAGCGAGTTCGCTTCCAGGCACCACTGCGAGGGCCAACTCTTGGCGATCGGGGTCAGGATCTCCAGCAGGATCCCGGCCCGTTCGCGTTCGTCCTCACTCGGGGCGGTCATCTCGTCGTCGACCAGGCTGGAGCAGTAGAGCTCGAGGCCGAGCGCTCCCTCGACGTAGCTCTTCTGGGCGAGCAGCATCCGCTTCACGTCGGCGTGGTCCGAGATCGGAATCTGGGGATCTTCCGGGTTCTTCGAGGCGAGGGGACGGCCCTGGGGGCGCTCGCGGGCGTAGCGGAGCGACTTCAGGTAGCCGGTGTAGCCGAGCGCGGTAGCCCCGAGGCCGACCCCGATCCGGGCCTCGTTCATCATGTGGAACATGTAGGCGAGGCCCTTGTTGGGCTCCCCGATCAGGTAGCCGACCGCCCCGGCCTCGCCGCCGGGCCGGTACTCGCCCTCGCCGAAGCCGAGCACGGTGTTGACCGTGCCGCGGAAGCCCATCTTGTGGTTGAGGCCGGCCAGCACCACGTCGTTTCGCTCCCCGATGCTCCCGTCCTCGTCAAGCAGGAAGCGTGGCACGATGAAGAGGCTGATCCCCTTCACCCCGGGCGGGCTGCCCGGGATCTTCGCCAGGACGAGGTGGACGATGTTCTCGCTCAGCTCGTGCGAGCCGGCGCTGATCCACATCTTGTTGCCCGACACCCGGTAGCTGCCGTCGTCCCGCGGCACCGCCTTGGTCGTGATGTCGGAGAGCGAACTGCCGGCCTGGGTCTCCGAGAGGCACATGGTGCCGAAGAAGCGACCCTCGACCATGGGCTTGACCCAGGTCTCGATCTGCTCTTCCGAACCGTTCGCCAGCAGCAGATTGGCGGCGCCGGCGGTCAGCATCGCGTAGGCGGCGGTGCCCACGTTCGCTCCGTGGAGCCAGGCGAAGATCGCGCTGGAGATCGTCATCGGCAGCGACATCCCCCCGACCTCTTCGGGCATCGCCGCCGAGACCAGGCCGGTCTCGCCGAGCACCCCGAGCGCCTCCGCGACCTCGGGGATCAGCACGACCTTCCCCTCCTCATCGAGCCGCGGCTCGTTCAGATCGGCCTTACGGTTGTGGGGTTGAAACTGCTCGCTTGCGACCTGCTCGGCCAGAGTCAGGACGTCATTCCAGTCGTCGGCGGTCTGCCCGCTGAAGCGTTCGCGCTCCGCGAGACGCTCCACTCCGAGCCATTCGTTGAGCAGGAACTGAAGGTCGCGGCGGGAGAGGATGTCGGTCATGCCGGAAGTCTCGCGCAAATGCGCGGCGTCTGCGCAACGGACCATTGAAATGTCGCAGCGACCGCACCTCCCGTTACCGAACAGGGTTCAGGAGTACAGTTCCCGGGTCGGATCGACCGGCTCTACTCAAACCACGGGAGAGAGAACTTGACCTTTGAAATGAACCACCTTCGCGCCGCTCTGATCGCCCTGGCGATGTTGTTGGCCGTAGCGCTGGTGGCCGAGACCGTCCAACCGTCCGGGGCCGCCGCCGCGACGAAGAGCAAACAGCAGCGGAAAGCCAAGAAACACAAGCAGACGAAGAAGAAAGGTCCCCGCAAGGGTCCGGCCGGGCTCAAGTTCTACAAGGCGCCGAAGCGGATGCCGGCTGGTCACGGCAAGCTGATCTGGCAACGCAAGGCCGGCGGTTCGGTGCCGCTGAAGAGCGCGGCGGCGACCAAGCTGGTCCTTTACACCTCGATCTCTCCGGCCGGCAAGCGGGTCGCGGTCTCCGGTTCGGTGAGCGTGCCCAAGGGCAAGGCACCGAAGGGCGGCTGGCCGATCATCAGCTACGGCCACGGCACGACCGGGATCGCCGACAAGTGCGCCCCTTCACGCAACGTCAAGGGCGGGGTCGCCGATCCGTACATCTCGTACACGGACCCGGAGATGAACGCCTGGCTGAGAGCCGGATACGCGGTGGCCCGCACCGATTACCAGGGGCTCGGCACCCGGGGGATCCATCCCTTCCTGGTCGGTGTCCCGGCCGGACGCAGCGTGCTGGACATCGTCAGCGCCTCGCGTCAGCTCGGGCTGAAGATCTCGAACAAGTTCCTGATCGCCGGTCACTCACAGGGCGGCCACGCGGCACTCTGGGCGGCCGGCCTGGCGGCGAAGTACGGCAAGGGCATCAAGCTTAAGGGGACCGTCTCCTACGCGCCCGCCTCGAACTTCACGTTCATCGCGCAGGCACTGGTCGGCTACCGCGACCCGAACCCGCTGAGCGCGCTCGCGACCCTGCTGGTTCGCGGGATGAGCTCGGTCTACCCCGAGATCGATGCCAATCAGCTCCTCTCGGATCAGTTCCTGCCCTTCTGGAAGGACACCAAGACGGACTGCCTCTCGGAGCTCGCCGTACCGAGCAAGCTCGGCGGGCTCGCGCCGGCGAACATGATCAGGGCCGGCTACGACCGGACCCGGATGTACGAGATTCTCGACGCGCAGAACCCGGCCGTGAGGACCAGCGCGCCGATCCTGTTGGCGCAGGGCACCGCTGACAACACGATTCCGAAGATCCTGACCGACCGGCTGGTGCCCGACCTGGCCGCCAAGGGCGACCGGGTCGATTACAAGGTGTACGAAGGGGTGGACCACGGCGGCGTCGTGGCCGCGGCCGAGAGCGACGTGATGTCGTTCTTCGAGTCGCGGCTTCCCGGCGGCAAGTAGCAACGCGCCGGCACAGAACGGAAAAGGGCCCCGCTCCGGGGCCCTTTTTCTTTGCCGGTGTGGCGCCGGGACTCCCCTGGGATCAGGATCCCTTCTGGGCCTGGATCTTCTTCTCGAGCTCCTCGTCGCGCTGCTGCAGTTCATCGGTGTAGGCGTCACCGAACGCTTCGGGCTCGAAGAACGGGCGGATCTCGACACCTTCTCCGTGGTTGAAGGGGATCCGGCGCGCCCACTCGACCGCTTCGTCGAGCGAACCGACCTCCCAGACCCAGAAGCCGGCGGCCAGCTCCCCGATCTGTCCGAACGGTCCCTCGGTCACCACTGCTCCGTCGTCACCGTACGTGACCCTGACCCCTTCCTTGCTGGGGTGCAGCCCGGCCCCGTCGAGCATGATTCCCGCGGTGACGAGCTCCTCGTTGAAGGAACCCATCTCCGAGAGATCCTTCTCCGAAGGCATCACGCCCGCTTCCGAGTCCTCGGTTGCCTTGACAATCACCATGCAGCGCATCTCAGTCTCCTCTGGTCAGGGCCGGCACTTCCGACCTGTTGCACCTATGACGACCGAACTCCGCGAAAATCATCGCAGGCCGGAGAAACTTCGCTGGAAACGATTCAGCGCCGGACCCGCTGCTCGTACTCAGCCCGGGCGGCGGCGTTCACGTGGGTGTAGATGCGGTCGATCCTGGTCCACCGGGCGAGCTTGATCCCGAAGGCGGGTGGCAACAGCGCGGTGAGCCTGGCCAGCGCGTAGCTGGAACGGGGCAAGGCGACTCGTGGCTTGCCGCTCTCGATCGCTCCGACGATCCCGGCGGCCATCTGTTCCGGTGTCAGCATCGAGACCACCGGCGAGGACGCGGTACCGGCCATCATGCCGGTTTCGACCGGGCCGGGCATGATGCAGGTGAACTCGAGGCCATCCTCGGCGAACTCCATCCGCACGGAGTCGGTGAAGCCGATCACCCCATGCTTGGAGGCGGCATAGGCGGCGAGCCCGGGCACGCCCATCAGGCCCGCCAGCGACGAGACGTTCACCACCTGGCCGCGGCGCCGCGGACGCATCAGACGGACCGCCTCCATGGTGCCGTTCATCACCCCTTTGAGGTTGATCTCGATCGTGCGCTCGACCAGCTCCGGATCCAGCTCGAGGATGTTTGGCGAGGCGGGAGCGATCCCGGCGTTGTTGACTACCACGTCGATCGGCCCGTGCTCCGCCTCGACCGAGGTCAAGTGTTCGCGGAACGCGTCGCGGTCGGTGACGTCGAGGCCGTATCCGGCCGCCTTCTCCCCCAGCCCCGCGGCCGCCTCAGCCGCGAGCTCGCCGTCCAGGTCCGACATCGCGACCCGGTGGCCCCTTGCGATCAGGATCCGGGCCGTGGCCAGTCCGATCCCCCGCGCGGCCCCGGTGATCGCGATCAGCTTCGGGTTTGGCGCCGAGGAAGCTCGCACGATCAGTCCAGCAGCTGGTTAGCGACCGCGATGAAGGCCGCGATCTGGTTCTCGATCAGGTCTTCCAGGGAGATCTCGAGGAATCCGAGCACGTAATCGATCAGCTGCTCGTTCACCGAGCCGACCAGGCCCAGGGCGATCACGTCCAGTCTGAGCGGACCGATCTGCTCCTTGCCGCCGAGCTCGCGGGTGCGGTCGGCGACGATCCCGGCGAAGGCGTGGATCGAGTCGCGCCGCTTTCGCTCGAGCGCCGGGCTCACCCCCACCACCTCGATCTGCTGGATCCGGGCGCGACGTGGGTCCCGGGTCAGCTCGTGGGCGAAGGCGGTGAGCCCGGCCCGCATCGAGCCGTCGAGGTCGTCACCGACGCTGTGGATCGCCTCCAGCGTCGCCCGCCGACAATCGTCGAGCAGCATCGTGAAGATCACGTCGAGCAGACCCTCGCGGTCCTCGAATGCCTCGTAGAAGTAACGCTCGGTCAGGCCGGCTTCCTCGCAGATCGCCTTGACCGGAGTGTTCGCGTACCCGCGGGTGCCGAACAGTTCGATCCCCGCCTCGATCAGCCGCTCCCGCCGGTCGGCCTGGCGTTCCTCGATCGTCTGTCCCCGCCAGGTCCGGCCGTTTTCAGTTGTCGAGTCGGCCATCAGCCCGCGTTCCTCAGTTCCACCAGTTCGGCCAGATCCTCGTTGCTGAGCTCGGTCAGGGCGGCTTCACCGGCGCTGACGATCGCGTCGGCCAGTTCCCGCTTGGTCTCGTGGACCTGGGCGATACGGTCCTCGATCGTGCCCTCGGCGATCAGGCGGTGCACCTGCACCGACTTCTCCTGGCCGATCCGGTGCGCCCGGTCGGTCGCCTGCTCCTCGACGGCCGGGTTCCACCAGCGGTCGTAATGGATCACGTGGTCGGCCCGGGTCAGGTTGAGACCCGTGCCGGCCGCCTTCAACGACAGCAGGAAGACCGGGACCTCGCCGTTCTGGAAGCGTTCGACCATCCGCTCGCGCTGGCGCACCGCGGTGCCGCCGTGGAGCAGCATCGCGTCGATCCCGCGCTGTTCCAGGTGGCGGGCCAGCAGCCGGGCCATCGCCACGTACTGGGTGAAGACGAGTACCGAGCTGTCCTCGCTGAGGATCGTGTCCAGCAGTTCGTCGAGCAACTCGAGCTTGCCCGAGCGCTCGTCCAGCTTCGGGTTCTCCTCGTTCAGGTACTGCGCCGGGTGGTTGCAGATCTGCTTCAGCGAGGTCAGCAGCTTGAGCACGAGCCCGCGGCGGTTGATCCCGGCGGCCGTGCGGATCTGGAGCATGTTCTCCCGCACCGCCGCTTCGTAGAGCACGATCTGTTCCTTGCTTAGTTCCACCGGCTGGTCGGTGACCGTCTTCGGCGGCAGCTCCGGCGCGATCCCCGGATCTGACTTGCGGCGACGCAGCAGGAAGGGCCGGACCAGCCGGTTCAGCAGCCGGGTCGCGGACTGACTGCCCTCGAGCTCGATCGGGTCGGCCCACTTCTTGCGGAAGGAGCCGAGGCCGCCCAGCAGGCCGGGCGTGGTCCAGTCGAGGATCGCCCAAAGCTCGCTGAGGTTGTTCTCGACCGGGGTGCCGGTCAGCGCGACCCGCGAGCGGGCCGGGATCGTCCGCAGAGCCTTGGCTCCAGCCGAGCGGGGGTTCTTCACGTGTTGCGCCTCGTCGGCGACCAGCAGGCCCCAGGGCACCGCCTCGAAGCGCTCGGCGTCGAGCCGCATCGTGCCGTAGGTGGTCAGCACGAAGCCGCCGGTGATCTGATCGAGGGAGCGGTTCGGCCCGTGGTAGCGGCGCACCTGCTCGCCCGGTGCGAAACGATGGATCTCACGCTCCCAGTTGCCGAGCAGCGAGGCCGGGCAGACGACCAAGGTCGGCCCCGCGGTCTGCGGGTTCAGCCGGCGGTGCAAGTGGAGCGAGATCAGCATCACCGTCTTGCCGAGCCCCATGTCATCGGCCAGGCAACCACCCAGGCCGAGCGAGGTCATCCGGTTCAGCCAGCGCAGCCCCTCCACCTGATACTCGCGAAGGGTCGCGTTCAGCGTCGCCGGCGGCTCGATCAGATCCTGCTCCACGTCACCCGTGACCTGTTCCCGAAGCTGCGCGACCCAGCCGGTCGCCTCCACCTCGACCCGCTCGCCGTCGACCATGGTGCTCCCGGTCAACGCAACGCTCAGAGCATCGATCGCGGTGAGCGGCTTCAGATCGGGGTCACGCGCCCGTTCTGACATCACCCGCGGCACCAGGACCCACCGGTCGCGCATCCGGACCACCGGGCCGTCGGCCTCGGCGATCACCGCCATCTCATCGTCGCTGAGCGGCGTCCCGTCCAGCGAGAGCTGCCAGGAGAAGCCCTGCAGCGCGTTCTGGTCGAAGACGTCGGGAACGCTCTGGCTCAAGCGGCCGCTGCTGCCGACCACGACCTTGCCGTCAAGGCTCTGGTCCAGGGTCGAGTCCCACTCCAGCGCGATCCCGGAGCTCTCCAGGCGCTCCGCCGCGCCGTCGAGCAGGTCCAGCACCTCCTCGTCTCGCAGCTCGAGCCGGTCGGGGACGTCGGCCTCGAGCAGGCGGCGCAGGGGCGCCCACGCGGCCGCGGCCATCCCGACGCCCATGGTGGTGTCGATCCGTCCTCGCGAGCCGAACTCCTCCTTGTCGAGGGACCAGAGCTCGGCCACGTCCCGGAACTCGCCGGGCCGCTCCGGCGGATGGGCGCGGACGACCATCTCGAACGGGCGGATCCGGTACAGGCCCTCGGACGCGCCGACCCGCAGCCGGATCGGCACATCTTTACGGCGGGGACGGGCACTGGCGTCGCCGTCGGCGCCGGCCCGGTCACGGGCCTCGCCGGTTCTTGGGGGTGAAGAGGATGGAGACAAAGGCGGTCAGACATTGTATGTCTTCGTCGCGGCGGCCTCCATCCCGACGCCCGGATCGTGCTTTTCGACCCTCCCGAAGCGCTTCTACTCGGTCACCGGCTTCTGTTTCAGGTCGACGCCGGCAGCCCGCAGCATCAGGTAGCTGAGATAGATCGCGAGCGCGAAGATCGGCAGTCCCATCGCGGTCTTGGCGACCCCGAGGGCGACCAGCGCTCCCGAGAAGTAGAGCGGCAGCTGCACCGCGAGGCGGAGCAGGAAGGTACCCACCCAGAGCCAGCTGATCCGGTTGAACAGCTTGACCCGTTCGGGGTCGGAGCGCCAGTTCATGCCCTCGCCTATCAGCGGGCCGATGAAGACGCCCATCAAGGGCCAGCGGACCGCGATCGAGACCGCGTAGACGAGTGCGTAGCCGGCGTTGAAGAACAGGCCCGGCAGGAAGAAGTTCTCGGCCTTGCCGGTGCGGGTCGCGATGAAGGCCGCCAGCGCGATCCCGATGAACCCCGACGCCGCGTAGCGCGCCCGTTCCCCCCTGACCAGCCGGATCACGGCGATCAGCAAGGCCACGCCGACCGCGATCCCGGCGGCGAGCTCCAGGCGCTGGCCGCTGACCGTGTACGCGATCACGAAGACCAGTCCCGGGATGCTCGAGTCGGCGATCCCCTGCGGTCCGCCGAGCTCGTCGAGCAGGTTGATCTCCTCCTGCTCGTCGAGCTCCACCTCGACGTGGTCCTCTTCTTCGTGAACTTCGCTCACGCGGGGATTGTCTCAGCCAGAGACGCGAGAGAGCACGACCCGGGCGCCGCGGCGGCCGGACTCAGGCGGCGAGGCGGTCTTGGTACTCGACCGGAGCGGCGACCGGGACCACCGGCCAGGCGCCTTCCACCCGCTCCGGGCGGCCCTGCTCGGCGAAGTAGCGCTGGAGCGAATCGGCTTGTTCGAGGGCCCAGGCGATCTGGTTCTCGTGGAGTTCGAAGATGTCCTGCTCACCCAGCTCGGGGTAGGTGGTGCCCATGCGCCAGGCCAGCCGCGCCGCGGCCAGGGCGTCGGCATCCGCCTCGTGGGCCCCGTCCAACGGCACGTTGTAGGCCTCGCAGAGCAGGCTCAGGTTCCGGCGGCCCTTGCGGAAGCGGTTGACCTGCTTGTCGAGGACGTAGGGATCGATGACCAGCAGGCCGTCGCTGCCTCCGACCCGGTCGATCAGCGGCATCACGCCGCGGCGGCGGGCCTCCCGGTCCAGGATGGTCAGGTCGAAGCGTCCGTTGAAGGCGACCACAGGAGTCCCTTCGGCCAGCGCTTCGGTCAGGATCGCGGTTATCTCCTCGACGGCCTCCGCGGCCGGAACCCCGTTGCGCCGGGCCATCTCGTCGGTGATCTTGTGAACCGCGGTGGCCTCGGCCGGGATCGGGATCCCCGGGTCGACCAGCCAGGACTTGCTGACCGATTCCTCGCCCCCGCCGACCAGGCTCACGGCGGCGGTGACGATCCGGTCATTCTCGGTGTCGGTACCCGTGGTCTCGATGTCGAAGGCGGCCAGTCGCCCGTCAAACCAGTTCACGATCCAGAAGGTACCGTCGCTCCCGGACGCCCCAAAAAACCCAAACTCGCGAGATCGAGGAATTGGTCCTATACGAACCAATTCCTCGATCTCACCGAAGCATCTCCTCAACCGTGATCGGCTTCTGGGGGTCGAGGTGCTCCACCTGGAGGGTCGTGTGCCCGATCTCGAACTCCCCCTCGAGCAGCAGCTCGAGATCACGCCGGATGTGGTGGCAATCATCGTCCGGGCCGACCAGGACGTGGGCGCTCAGCATCGGCATGCCGGAGGTGATCTCCCAGACGTGCAGGTCGTGAACTTGCTTCACGCCCTTCAGGGCAGCCATCGAGTACCCAATCTTCTCGGTGTCCAGCCCGGGCGGCGCGGCTTCCAGCAGCACGTCAACCGAGTCCCGCAGGATCGACCAGGCGCTGAGCGCGATCAGGACCGAGATGATGATCGAGACGATCGGGTCGGCCAGCTCCCAACCGGTGGTCAGGATGATCAACGCCGCGAGGATCACCCCCACCGATCCGGCGAGGTCGGCGAGCACGTGCCGGAGCGCCGCCTTGACGTTGAGGCTCTCGCCGGCCGAGCGCGAGAGGACCCAGGCGGCAACGAGGTTGACGATCAGGCCGGCGACCGCGACCACCAGCATCCAGCCGCCGAGCACGTCGGGCGGGTCGCCCATCCGGCCGATCGCCTCGATCACGATCCAGATCGAGACCACGACCAGCAGCACCCCGTTGATCAGCGCCGCCAGGATCTCAGCCCGTTTGAAGCCGTAGGTGCGTCGCGCCGTCGCAGGCCGGCCGGCGAGGGCAACCGCGCCCAGCGCGAGGAACAGCGAGAAGCTGTCGGAGAGCATGTGGCCGGCGTCGGCCAGCAGCGCGAGCGAGTCGGTGAGCAGGCCGCCGACGATCTCCGCAACCATGAACCCGGCCGTAAGCCCGGCCGCGATCAGCAGCGCCCGACGGTCTGTACCCCGCCAGGCCCCGGGCCCGTGGCTGTGCCCAGCTTCGCCGTGATCATGTCCGTGTCCCATGCTGTTTCCGAGTCTACGCAGCGGTGGGTCGGATTTCCGGCGCCTGTACCGGAATCCGACCCACCGCCGGGGAGAGGCCGGATTCGCTGCTACCGTGAACCGTGTGGAAAGCGGATCTCATGCCGAATCCCTGCCCCTCGTGGCGCCTGCCGAAGCCGGCGAGAGGCGGCCTTCTCCCTGGCGGCGGTGCTTGATCCTCGCGGTCGCCGTGATCGCCGCGCTGGGCCTGCTGCTGATCCTGGTGACCAACCTGATCGTGTTGCTCGATTCAGACGGGAAGATCTTCAGCGATCCGGCCGAGGCGAGCCACGCGGAGGTCGCGATCGTGCCCGGCGCGATGGTCAACGCGGACGGCACGATGAGCATGATGCTGGCCGACCGGGTCCACCAGGCGGCCGCCCTCTACAAGGACGGCAAGGTGGACAAGGTCCTCGTTTCCGGCGACCACGGCAACTGGGTCTACGACGAACCGACCACCATGCGACGCGCCCTGGTGGCCGACGGCGTCCCCGCCGGCGTGATCTACACCGACCACGCCGGCTTCAACACGCACGCGACCATGGAACGGGCGCGCCGGATCTTCGAGGTGAGCGACGCGATCATCGTCACCCAGGGCTTCCACATGAAGCGCTCGCTCTACCTCGCCAAGGCGGCCGGCCTCGAGGCGAACGGCCTCACTTCTGACCTCCACGGCTACGGTGGCCAGGGCATCAAGAGCGATGTCCGTGAGGTCGCCTCCCGGGTGAAGGCGGTCTTCGACGTGCTCCGCGACGCTCCGGTCGTCGGCGGCGACCCGGTCCCGATCAGCGGTCCGGCCAGCGCCAGCTGGGGCCCGAAGGCGCCGCAAGGAACGCCGCCCGCCGGCGCCCCTTAGAGGGACTTCAGCCAGAGCCCTCCCAACCATCCTTGAATTTCATGGGAGGGCGGGTTTCTGTTGCGGCCTGGCGCAGACCAGGCCGCTTGTTTATTCCTTGGCGAAGCCGGGCGCCGAGGCGCTCGGATCCGGGCCCATGCCCGGGGCGACGTGCTTCGGCGGTCCGTCCGGCCCCTCGTCGGCCGGGTTGACGTTTCCAGTCGGAACGTCGGGCCTCGGCGGCACCGGTGAAGGCGAGGGAAGCGTGCCGAGGAAGCGGTCGACCATGCGAGCGGCCTGGCGGCCCTCGTTGATCGCCCAGACGATCAGCGACTGGCCACGGCGGGCGTCACCGGCCGCGAAAACACCGGGGACAGAGGTCTCGTAGGTGCCGGCCTTGACGTTGCCGCGCTGGTCCTTGTCCACGCCGAGGCCGTCCAGCAGCTCCTGCTCCGGGTGGAGGAAGCCCATCGCCAGCAGGACCAGATCCGCCTTGATCTCGAACTCGCTGCCCGCGACCGGGCCGAACGGCGGTGCGTCTTCGGCCTTCGCGACCTTGAGCGTGGTCACCTGTCCGTTCTCGCCTTCGAAGGCGGTGGTGGTGACCGAGAAGTCCTGCTCGCCGCGATCGATCCCCTTCGCTTCCTCCATCGCGTAGGAAAGACGGAACTTGGTCGGCCAGAGCGGCCACGGGGTGCGATCATCGGGACGGTTCTCGGGCGGCTCGGGCAGCAGCTCGAGCTGGACCACCTCGGTCGCGCCTTCGCGGATCGAGTGGCCGACGCAGTCGGCGCCGGTGTCACCGCCGCCGATCACCACGACGTGCTTGCCCTTGGCGGAGATCGGCGCCGGCGCGGGCGCCTCGGCCATCGGCTTCGGGCCAACTTCGGCCGCCAGCCACCGGTTGCGGCTGTAGAGGTACTCCATTGCGTAGTGGACGCCATCGAGCTCACGGCCCGGTGCGGGCAGATCGCGCGGCACCCGGGAGCCGGTCGCCAGGACCACCGCGTCGAACTTCTCGCGCAGCTCCTCGACGGTCACGTCGACCCCGACGTCAACCCCGCACCTGACCTCGACCCCTTCGTGGACGAGCTGCTGGACGCGGCGCTCGACCACGGTCTTCTCGATCTTGAAGTCCGGCACGCCGAAGCGGACCAGGCCGCCGGCGGCCTCATCCCGCTCGAAGAGAGTCACGCTGTGGCCGGCCCGGCGCAGCTGCTGGGCCGCGGCCATGCCGGCCGGGCCGGAACCGACCACGGCGACCTGCCGGCCGGTCTCGCGCTTCGGCGGACGCGGCCGGATCCAGCCTTCCTTCCAGGCGCGGTCGGCGATCGTCTGTTCAATCTGCTTGATCGTGACGGCGTCGCCCTCGTTGATCTCGAGTACGCAGGCCGCTTCGCAGGGGGCCGGGCAGAGACGTCCGGTGAAGTCGGGGAAGTTGTTGGTTGCGTGGAGCTGACGGATCGCGTCCTGCCAGCGGCCGTGGTAGACGAGGTCGTTCCAGTCCGGGATCAGGTTGCCGAGCGGGCAGCCGTTGTGGCAGAACGGAACCCCGCACTCCATGCACCGCGCGCCCTGGTCGGAGAGCTCCTCGTCGGAGCGCTTGACCACGAACTCGCTGTAGTCCTTGACTCGTTCGGCCGGGTCCCGGTAGGGAATCCCGGCTCGCTCGATCTCGAGAAATCCGCCGAGCTTGCCCATCCTCAGGCCCCCTTCTCCGAGGCGACGCCGGTCGCCGGTTCACCAATCACATCGACCTCGTCGGCCTCCGGCCCGATCCCGGGTTCGCCCTCGCCCTCGGCCTCGAGCTGGGCCAGAACCCGCTTGAAATCGGCCGGGAAGACCTTGACGAACTTCGAGGACATCTCGCTCCAGTCATCGAGAATGCGGCGGGCGACCTCGGAACCGGTCCGTTCCAGGTGCTCCTGAATCAGGCCGCGCAGCTCGATCCGGTCCTTCTCGTCCGGTTCCTCGAGCTGGTTGAGCATGGTCGGGTTGACCCTGCTCTCGAACTTGTCCTCATCATCGAGCACATAGGCGATGCCGCCGCTCATGCCGGCCGCGAAGTTGCGCCCGGTCGGGCCCAGCACGACGACCTTGCCGCCGGTCATGTACTCGCAGCCGTGATCGCCGACGCCCTCGATCACCGCGGTCGCGCCGGAGTTGCGAACCGCGAAGCGCTCGCCGCCGATCCCGCGGAAGAAGGCACGTCCCTTGGTCGCTCCGTAGAGCGAGGTATTGCCGACGATCACGTTCTCCTCGGGCTGGTAGCGGCCGCCCTCGGGCGGTGAGACCGCGAGGATGCCGCCTGAAAGCCCCTTGCCGCAGTAGTCGTTCGCCTCGCCACGCAGCGAGAAGCTGACCCCGGGCGCGAGCCAGCCGCCGAAGGACTGGCCGGCGGCACCGCGGAAGTTCACCTTGATCGTGTCCTCGGGCAGGCCTTCGGCCCCCTGGGCGTTGGCGATCGCGTTCGAGGTTATCCCGCCGACGCAACGGTCGACGTTGTTGATCTCCATGTCGAGCTCGACCGCGTCACCGCCCTCGATCGCGTCCCCCGCCCGCTCGATCAGCTTCCAGTCGAGGTTGTCGTCCAGCACCGGCTCCTGTGGCCGCGTGCGGCGGCGATCGACCGAGGGATCGACGCCCTCCGGCCAGGCCAGGAGACCGGAAAGGTCGATTCCCTTCGCCTTCCAGTGATCGACCGCGTCATCGGCCTCGAGCAGATCGATCCGGCCGATCAGCTCGTCGATCGAGCGGACCCCCATCTCGGCCATGATCTTGCGGGCCTCTTCGGCCACGAAGAAGAAGTAGTTGACCACGTGCTCTGGCTGACCCTTGAACCGCTTGCGGAGCCGCGGATCCTGCGTCGCGATGCCGACCGGGCAGGTGTTCAGGTGGCAGGCGCGCATCATGATGCAGCCCGAGGCGATCAGCGGGGCGGTCGAGAAGCCCATCTCGTCGGCCCCGAGGATCGCGGCAATCACCACGTCCCGGCCGGTCTTGAGCTGACCGTCGGTCTGGACCGTGATCCGCGAGCGCAGGTCGTTCTTGATCAGCGTCTGCTGAGTCTCGGCCAGGCCGATCTCCCACGGGATGCCGGCGGAGTGGACCGACGAGAGCGGCGAGGCGCCGGTGCCGCCGTCATGGCCGGCGATCAGAACGTGGTCGGCGTTCGCCTTCGCCACACCGGCCGCGACCGTGCCGACCCCGACTTCGGCAACCAGCTTCACCGAGACCGAGGCTTTCGGATTCGAGCAGCGCAGGTCGTAGATCAGCTGCTTGAGATCCTCGATCGAGTAGATGTCGTGATGCGGTGGCGGCGAGATCAGGCTGACCCCGGGCGTGGTGTGACGGACCGAGCCGATGTAGCGGTCGACCTTGTGGCCGGGCAGCTGACCGCCCTCGCCCGGCTTCGCGCCCTGCGCCATCTTGATCTGAAGCTGGTCGGCGTTGGCCAGGTAATGGAAGGTGACCCCGAACCGACCGGAGGCGACCTGCTTGATCGCCGAGCGACGCGAATCGCCGTTCGCCTCGGGGGTGAAGCGGACCGGGTCCTCCCCGCCCTCGCCGGTGTTGGACTTGCCGCCGAGGCGGTTCATCGCGATCGCCAGGTTCTCGTGGCTTTCCCGCGAGATCGAGCCGAGCGACATCGCGCCGGTCGCGAATCGCTGGACGATCTCCTGGGCCGGCTCGACCTCCTCGATCGGGATCGGGCCGGACTCGGCCGCCTTCAGCTTGAAGAGACCCCGCAGGGTCGCCCGCTTGAGGGCGATCTCGTTGACCTGCTCGGAAAACTCGTCGTACTTCTCCTGGGCCGAGCCGCCCTCACCGCGCACCGCGTGCTGGACCAGCGAGACGGTCTCCGGGTTCCACTGATGGAACTCGCCGTCCCGGCGCCAGGCATAGACCCCGCCGACCGGTAGTAGCTCATCGCCGGAGCCCGGAAAGGCCGAGGCGTGCCGCTCCATCGTCTCCTGGGCGATCACATCGAGCCCGATGCCGCCGATCCGCGAAGCCGTCCCGGTGAAGTACTGATCGATCAAGTCCTTCTCGAGGCCGACCGCCTCGAAGATCTGGGCGCCGCAGTAGGACTGGATGGTCGAGATCCCCATCTTCGAGATCGTCTTCAAGAGGCCCTTGCCGATCGCCTTGACCACGTTCCGCTGGGCCTTCTCCGGCGAGTCCATGTCGGGGACCAGACCGCCGACCACGAGGTCGTCCACCGAGTCCAGCATCAGATACGGGTTGATCGCCGAGCAGCCGTACCCGATCAGGGTCGCCATGTGGTGGACCTCGCGTGGCTCGCCGGATTCGAGGACCAGTCCGGCCCGCAGGCGGGTGCCGGCCCGGACCAGGTGATGGTGGACCGCGCCGACCGCGAGCAGCGCCGGGATCGGGACCCGCCGGGGCCCGGTGCGGCGGTCGGAGAGGATCAGGATGTTGAAGCCCTTCTCGATCGCCTCCTCGGCCTCGAGGCAGATCGCGTCGAGGCGCGACTTGAGGCCGGCGGTGCCTTCGGCCACGTCCCAGGTGGTGTCGATCGTGTCGGCCCGGAAGATGTCGTGGTTGACGTGGCGGATCGTCTCGAGCTCCTGGTTCAGCAGGATCGGCTGGCTCAGGCTGAGCTGATGCGCGTGCTGCTCGCTCTCGCTGAGCAGGTTCCGCTCCGCCCCGACCCCGGCCGACAGGCTCATCACGATCTCCTCGCGGATCGGGTCGATCGGCGGGTTGGTGACCTGGGCGAAGAGCTGCTTGAAGTAGCTGTAGAGCGGTGGCCGGTTGTCGGAGAGCACCGGCAGCGCCGAGTCGTTGCCCATCGAGCCGATCGGCTCCGCGCCGGTCGCGGCCATCGGGGTGATCAGCACCCGCAGATCCTCCTGCGAGTAGCCGAACGCCTTCTGGCGACGCGGGGTCGGCTGGATGCCGGTCATCGTCACGTAGGCGGTGGGCAGATCGTCGAAGTGGACCGAGGAGTTCTGGAACCACTCGGCGTAGGGCTGCTGGGTCGAGATCTCCCGCTTCAGCTCCTCGTCCTCGACGATCCGGTTCTTCTCGAGATCGACCAGGAAGAGCTTGCCCGGCTGCAGACGGCCGAGCCGCTTGATGTCCTCGGGCGCGATGTCGAGCAGACCGATCTCGGAGCCGAGCACGACCATGCCGTCATTGGTCTCGACCCACCGGCCGGGCCGGAGACCGTTGCGGTCGAGCGTGGCGCCGATCACGCGGCCGTCGGTGAAGCAGACCGCCGCCGGACCGTCCCAGGGCTCCATCAGGCAGGAGTGGAAGGCGTAGAAGCCCTTCAGCTCGTCGCTGAGGTCTTCCCGCCCCTGGTAGGACTCGGGGATCATCATCATCGCCGCGTGCGGCAGCGAGCGGCCGGCCAGCATCAGCAGTTCGAGCACGTTGTCGAAGGTGGCCGAGTCGGAGCCATCCGGACGGACCACCGGCGTGACCTTCTCCAGGTCCTCGCCGAACAGTTCGGAGGCGAGCTGAGACTCGCGGGCCCGCATCCAGTTGATGTTGCCGCGCAGGGTGTTGATCTCGCCGTTGTGGGCGATCAGGCGGAACGGGTGGGCCAGGTCCCAGCTCGGGAAGGTGTTGGTGGAAAATCGCGAGTGGACCAGGGCCATGGCCGAGCGGACCCGCTCGTCCTGGAGCTCCGGGAAGAAGCCGGGCACCTGGTACGAGGTGAGCATCCCCTTGTAGACGATGGTCCGGGAAGAGCAGGAGGCGATGTAGAGCTCCTCGCCGGCAGCGATCTCGCAGACCCGGCGGATCACGTACAGCTTGCGCTCGAAGGCGTCCTGGTCCTCGGTGAAGCCGGCGCCGGCACCGATGAAGAGCTGGGCGACGTGCGGGCGGACCTCGTTGGCGGTGCTGCCGACGTGTTCGGTGTCGACCGGCACGTCCCGCCAGCCGAGCACGACCTGGCCCTCGGCCTCGGCGGTCTCGGCGATCAGAGCCTTGAGCTCCTCGCGCCGGGCCTCGTTCTCACGCGGCAGGAAGCACATCGCGACGCCGTACTGGCCGACCGGCGGCAGGTCCACCCCGGCCTCTTCGCGGTAGTAGACGTCGGGCAGCTGGATCAGGATCCCGGCGCCGTCGCCGGTGCTGGCGTCAGCCCCGGCGGCACCGCGGTGCTCGAGGTTCTCGAGCGCCAGCAAGCCCTGGCTTACGACCTCGTGGCGGGGAACGTTGTCCAGCCGCGCGACCATCGCGACGCCGCATGCGTCGTGTTCGTTTATCGAGTCGTAAAGGCCGTCGCGGGACGCGGACGACGGGGCAAATTCAGTCATTTGTTTGCGCTCTTTTTGGCCGTAGGACGGCGTTTTGCGGTCAGGGTCGGGTATGCGCAGCGGCGGGAACCGCTGGAATACTGAGGCCAACCCGCCGGAGAAGTTTACAGGAGGTTCGGCGGGTGTATGTGTCCAGCGGGATAAACCCGCTCATCCACATGGCGTCATCGGCCGGGGCCTTGGCGGTCCGCAGCGGGCCGCTCCACCGCCGCCTCGGCGACAAAAGTACCCTGTCAATCCCGTGCCACTTGCAGACCTGACAATCAGCGTCCTCACGGGCCTGCCCACCGCTGCCACAGACCCCGTTGCCGGGGTCGGGCTGCTCACCGCCCTGGTCGCGGGAATCGTCTCCTTCCTCTCGCCCTGTGTGCTGCCGATCGTGCCGGGCTACCTGTCCGCAGTCTCGGGCCTCACCCCCGACGAACTCGAGAACGCGAACTGGAAGAAGGTGCTGGTCCCGAGCCTTATCTTCTGCGGCAGCTTCTCGCTGATCTTCATCCTGCTGGGTATGGGCGCCACCAAGATCGGGGAGACGCTCAGTGACAATCAGGAACTGCTCGAACGGATCTCCGGCACCCTGATCATCGCTCTCGGCGTGCTCTTCGTCGCGTCCTTCTTCGTCACCCGCCTGAACCGGGAGTGGCACATCGACGCCCTGATGAAACGAGCCGGCAAGGGCGGCCCGCTGGTCGCCGGAGCAGCCTTCGCGATCGCCTGGACGCCTTGCATCGGACCGACCCTGGGGGCGATCTTCACCCTCGCCTCCAACGCCGACTCGACGGCCAGAGGCGGCCTCCTGCTGGCTGTCTACTCGGCTGGCCTCGCGATCCCCTTCCTACTCACCGCGCTGGCCTTCAACCGGATGACCACCGCCTTCGCCGTGGTCAAGAAGCATTACGGGGTGATCATCATGATCGGCGGCCTCGTCCTGATCGCGATGGGGGTGCTCATCCTGACCGGCGAGCTGTCTCGCATCAACATCGAGATGCAGCGCTGGTCACAGGATCTGGGATTGAACTTTTAGCCCGGGTCCGTCAGTTCCAGCGGCCAGGGTTGTCCGGCATCTCGGGCGTGGCCGGCGCGTCCGGTTCTTCCCTGGTCCCCGGGGTGACGGTCACCAGTTCCTCGGCGATCGCCTCGACCTCCTCGAGCTCGTCGCCCTCCATGTCGCGAGAGCAGACGATGTGGAAGCGGCCGGTACCGATGTTGGCGTCGGGCACGATCGGCAGCCCGCGGATCTCCTCCCAGCCGAGGCGCTCGACCTCGAACGGGTTCATCCTCACCTCGGCCGCCGGGAAGGGGCAGGTGGCGTTGTGATGATCGATCGCCTTCGAGATCGCCTCGAGGTTCTTCGATTCAGCCGAACTCATGCCCCGATCATGACAGAGAAACCGAACCCGGAAACGCAGTGGGTCGGATTTCCGGCACCTACGCCGGAAATCCGACC
>JBIQLL010000009.1:0-102689 GCA_044464425.1 Solirubrobacterales bacterium
AGCAGACGATCCTGGCGCCGGTGATCTCCTCGCTGCTGTTCATGGTCGTCTTCGGGCTTTCGCTCGGGGACAGCATCGCCGAGGTGAACGGGTTCGAGTACCGCGTCTTCATCGTGCCGGGCCTGGTCGCGATGGCGATGGCACAGTCGGCCTACTCGAACAACTCGAGCACTATCTTCCAGGCCCGCAACGACCGCTACCTGGATGACATCCTCTCGGCTCCGATGAGCGCCTGGCAGGTCCACCTCGGCTACCTGGCCGGCGGGGCGATGCGCTCGCTGATCATCGGGGTCGTCCTGACCGCCCTGGCCCTGCCGATCACCGGTGTCCCGCTCGAGCAGCCGCTGATCCTGCTGCTCTCGGTCATCCTCGCGATCGGCGCCTTCGGCGCGCTCGGGATCATCGTCGGGATCTACGCCCAGTCCTGGGACAACCAGTCCTTCATCAACAACATCGTGATCCTGCCCCTGATCTTCCTGGGCGGCGTCTTCTACTCGGTCAGTCGACTGGGTTCCCCCTGGGAGCAGGTCTCACACCTCAACCCGCTCTTCTACGTGGTCGAGTCGATGCGCTACGGCTTCCTCAGCGCCTCCGACGTCTCCCCCTGGCTCTCGCTCGGCATCGTCGCCGCGATCACCCTCGCCCTCCTCACCTGGGCCCAGCTCCTCTTCAGCACGGGCCACCGCCTCAAACCTTGAATGGCCGGTCTTTCTGGGTGACGTTGGTAGTCGTATAGACCACAGGGGTCACCCAGAAAGCGAACGGCTGGGCTCAGGCCAGCTCGGGGATGTGCTCGCGGACGTGTTCTTCCAGCGTGTTGCGGACCCAGCGGCGGGTTTCGGGGTCGGCCATGCGGTAGCGGCCGAGCAGCATCTTCTGGTCGTCGAGGGGCAGGCCGGCGATCTCCCAGGAGACGGCGAGCCGCTCGAAGACCAGCTCGGTGCGGCGCTGCCAGATGTCATCGACCGAGTAGGCCTGGTTCTCGATCTGCTCGCTTATCTTCTCGACCGAACCGGAGCTGAGCGAGTCCCGCAGGACCAGGGTGTTGCCCTCGCTGTCGGTGTAGCTGGAAGTGGAGGCCTTCTCCCGCGGCGCCCGCTTCTTCGCTCTGCGCTTCTTCGCCATCGCACTCAGTCAAGCAGACAGCGAGAGGAGGGTTGTGCGCGATATGTGCGCACAACCCTCCTGTCGGCATGAGATACGGCTCAGCCCCCGTTGCCGGCGGGACGGTACGGGCGGCTGGGCTCACCGCGCAGGTCGGTCGGCCCGGGCAGGGCGGTGCCCTGGGCGTCACGGCCCGGGATCACCGGCAGGACCAGCTTCGAAGCGATCGCGCCGCCGAGGCCGATCGTGTTGCGGGTCTTGCCCTTCTCGATCGTGTCGAAATCCCAGATCGTCCGGTCACCACCGGGAGCCTGAATGTTCAGGCGAATCCGGGAACCCGCGCGGAACACGTGCGCGACCGGGAACACCTGGAGCCGTACGTAGTTGAACTTGCGCTTCTTCAGCCACTTGCGGTCCTTCTTCAGCCAGGTCTGGACCGGGTCGTAGGAGGTGGAGAGCTTCTTGTTCACCTTCCGGTGGGAGGTCCGGAGCCAGCCGTTCTGGACGTAGGTCTCGTTGCCGTCCGGCCGCACCTCGGTCAGCGTCGCCTGCAGATCCGTGTTGCGCTTGTTCGACTTCAGCCAGAGATCAAGGCTGGACGGACCGGCGATGAACGTGTCTTCGGCCATCGGCGGGGTGATGAAGCCGAGCCCCTTGCCCTCGACCAGCGGCTTCCAGTCGTAGGGAGGCTGAGCCTTCCAGGAATCGCTCTGCGCGTTCTCGCCGAGCGTCTTCGCCGGGCGCGCGTTCGGGTCGGAGCGGTAGCTCACCTTGGCCCGCTTGCCCGCCTTGATCGGACTCAGGGTGCCGCCCTTCCCGAGGAAGAACTTGGTCGGCTTGGTCCCCGCGGCCGGCCACTCGCTGAAGCTGGTCTCCCACTTCGCGCCGATCGCCCCGGGCTGGCCGCTGACCGCGGCCCCGTTGTCCATCAGGATGCGGATGCGTGGGTCCTGCCGGAAGTCGGCCTTCGCCTTGGCCAGGTTCTGAGGCGTGTCGGGCCAGAGTGCGTAGCGACTCTGCTCGATCGGCGAGGAGCCCGCGTCCGCGAGCACCTTGTAGAGCAGGGGCCCCGCCGCGATCACCACCGGGTTGACCCGCGGGATTCGCCCGCTGCCGGTGAACAGGTTCATGAACTCGGTCCAGCGGGTGATCGTGCTCGGACCGAGCGAGTCGACGTGGACCCCGTTCTGCATGGTCACCCAGACGTCGCTGTTGGACCTGGACAGGTTCTTCACCGCTTCGGTCCAGTGGCCGCCGGTCTGCTCGTCCTGGAAAGCACCGACCCAGAAGACCGGCACGTCGATGTTCTTCACCCAGGCGCCCGGCGATCGCTTGGCGAACAGCTTCGGCGTGCGGTACGGGTTCGTCTCGATCAGCTTGTTGTAGTTGCGGGTCTGGAGCCGCATGGTCTGGTTGGCGAGGCAGTGCTGCTTCTGGGACTCGCGGAGGTTGGGGTCGAGGACCAGCGGGTCGCCTTCGGTGCTCATCGCCCGGGCCCAGGGCTGGCCGCCCTCGGGGGCCGGCTTGGCGTCATCGGCCCGCTCGGTGATCCAGCTGTAGGCGAACCCGTCGTTGAAGATGCCGCCGGGGAAGCCGGTCCCGTAATAGACGTCGTCGGTGACCGAGAGTGGCGACACGGCCGAGAGATGCGGCGGGCGCGTGCCGGCGGTGAAGAGCTGCGAGATCCCCGAGAAGGAGATGCCGCCCATGCTCACCTTGTCGCCCGCGACCCAGTCCTGCGCGGCCACCGTTTCGACGATGTCATATCCGTCGTAGGTGGTCGGCCAGCCGAACAGGTCGAAGGCACCGCCCGAGCAGCCGGAGCCGCGCATCTGCACGCTCACCGTCGCAAAGTCGAGCAACGGGCCGATGATCGAACCGACCGCGGTCGAGCTGGCCGGGACCAGCGGGTCGTCCGTGATCCCCTCGGTCGCGTCGACGCCGAGGCTGCCGAGCAGACCGGAGAGTTGGGGTGGGATGGCTCCGCCGAGGCCGCCCGCGATCAACCCGGTCAAGGCGTCATGCGGCGCCGCAGTCTGGTAGCCGGAGTACTCGATGAAGGTCGGGAACGGCCCCTGCGAGAGTGAGGTCTTCCCGTAGGGGAGCCTGACGGTCACGGCCAGCTCGGTGCCGTCGCGCATCGTCACGTAGTTGAGCCCGGCCTTCAGCTGCTTGTCCGGGGTCTCGTAGAAAGACTGCGGCGGGTTGGCGCCGGGCTTCAGGACCCGGAACTTCTTGGTGCCGATCGCCTTCTTCTTGCCGGTTCGCGACCGCACGGTGAAGACCGCGCCCGGCTTCACGTCATAGAAGATCTTCGAGCCGTACCGGTCGGCCTTGCCCTTGCGGACGATCCGGTTCTTCTTGTTGACCAGCAGCAGGTTCTGCCCCGGGTCGGCCCCCTCCACGTACGCGTCGCCGACGCTGCCGCGCGCCGTGTAGTCCGCGGTGGCGGTGATTTTCGGTGCCTTCTTCAGCTTCTTGCCGGCGTTCGCGGTGCCGGCCACGGCTCCCATCAAGACGAGGCTCAAGGCGATCGCGGCCAGACCGGCCAGAGACAGATGAAACCTCCGCATTTGCTGTGAACCTCCCGTAGTTCTTGGTCGCTGAGCGCTCGTCCCACCTGCCGTGAGCGCCCTCACTTCATTCCCAGCCGGGCGCTCCCACAAACACCTCGTTCCCGAAGGCCCGAACCGACGGGCCTCGTGCGGCAAAGAAAAGGGCCGCCCGGAGGCGGCCCTTCACGAACTTCTTTGCCCGCTGGGACTCAGCCGCCGTTGCTGGCCGGGACGTAGGTCCGGCTCGGCTCACCGCGCAGCGCGGTCGGCTCGGGCAGCGGCGTGCCCTGGGCGGTCTGGCCGGGCACGACCGGCAGGACCAGCTTCGAAGGCGCCTTGCCGCCGAGGCCGATCGTGTTCTTGGTCTTGCCCTTCTCGATCGTGTCGAAATCCCAGATCGTCCGGTCGCCGCCCGGAGCCTGGATGTTGATCCGGATCTTCGAGCCGGCCCGGAACACGTGGGCCACCGGGAAGATCTGAATCCGGGTGTAGTTGTACTTGCCCTTCTTCAGCGGCTTGCCGTCCTTCTTCAGCCAGGTCTGAACCGGGTCGTAGGCGGTCGAGGCCTTCTTGTTCAGAGCCCGGTGCGAAGCCCGGAGCCAGCCGTTCTGGACGTAGGTCTCGTTGCCGTCCGGCCGCACCTCGGTCATGGTGATCTGAAGGTCCGTGTTGCGCTTGCTGGACTTCAGGTACAGGTCGAGGCTGGACGGTCCGGCGATGAACACGTCCTTGGTCAGAGCGGGCGTCACGAAGCCGAGCCCCTTGCCCTTGGCGACCGGCTGCCAGTTGTACGGCGGCTGGGCCAGCCAGGAGTCACCCTGGGCGTTCGCGCCGAGGGTCTTGGCCGGGCGGGCGCTCGGGTCCGAGCGGTAACTGGCGGAAGCGGCCTTCTTCGACTTCTTCGAGGCCAGCGCACCGCCCTTGCCGAGGAAGTACTTCTTCGGCTTGATCGACTTGATCGGCCAGCTCGAGAAGTCCGCCTCCCAGGCACCGCCGATCGCCCCCGGGTCACCGGGCACCGCGGCACCGTTGTCCATCAGGATCCGGATCCGCGGGTCCTTGCGGAAGTCGGCCTTGGCGGCGGCGACGTTGGCCGGGGTCTCGGCCAGGTCGGCGTAACGCGTCTGCTGGATGGGCAGAGCGCCGGCGTCGGCCAGGAAGTCATACAGCGTGCCGCCGAGGCCGAGGACCAGACCCGGAATCTTCGGGATCCGACCCTCGCCGGTGAACAGGTTCATGAACTCGGCCCAGCGAGTGATCGTGCTCGGCCCGAGCGAGTCGACGTGGACGCCGTTCTGCATCGTGACCCAGACGTCCTTGTTGTTCTTCGGCAGGTTCTTCACGGCATCCGGCCAGTGGCCGCCGGTCTGCTCGTCCTGGAACGCGCCGACCCAGAAGATCGGCACCTTGATGTTCTTGACCCAGGCACCCGGCGAGCGCTTCTCGAAGAGCTTCGGCGTGCGGTACGGGTTGGTCTTGATCAGCTTGTTGTAGTTCCTGGTCTGGAGCCGCATGTCCTGGTTGTCGAGGCATTCCTGCTTCTGCTCGCTGCGGAGCGGCTCACCCACGTCCGGGTCACCGGTCGTGGTCATGACCTTGGCCCACGGCTGGCCGCCCGCCGGCGCGGGCTTGGCATCATCGGCCCGTTCGGTGATCCAGCTGTAGGCGAACCCGCTGTTGAAGATTCCGCCCGGGAAGCCGGTGCCGTAGTAGACGTCGTCGGTCACCGAGAGCGGCGAGACGGCGGCCAGGTGCGGCGGCTGGGTGCCGGCGGTGAACAGCTGCGAGATCCCCGAGAAGGAGATGCCGCCCATGCTGACCTTGCCCTTGACCCAGTCCTGCGCCGCGACGGTTTCGATCGCGTCATAGCCGTCGTAGGTGGTCGGCCAGCCGAACAGGTCGAAGGCGCCGCCCGAGCAGCCGGAGCCGCGCATCTGGACGCTGACCACGGCGAAGTCGAGCAGCGGGCCGATCACCGCGCCGACCGCGGTCGAGGTGACCGGCGCGAGCGGATCACTCGCGCCGCCACCGCCGCCGAGCGATCCGATGATCGAGGCAAGCAGGTCATGCGGAGCCGCGGTCTGGTAGCCGGAGTACTCGACGAAGGTCGGGAACGGGCCGTCGGCCATCGTCTTGCCCATCGGCAGGCGGACGGTCATCGCGATCTCGGTGCCGTCCCGCATCTTGATGTAGTTGAGGCCGGGATTGAGCTTGTGGTCCTCGTCCTGGTAGAAGGACTGCTTCGGGTTCTGGCCGGGCTTGAGGACGCGGAACTTCTTGGTGCCCTGGGCGCCCTTGCCCTTCGGGGTGCGGACGGTGAACACCTTGCCGGGTGCGACGTCATAGAAGACCTTCGAGCCATAGGAATCGGCCTTGCCCTTGCGGACGATCTTGTTCTTCGCGTTGACGAGCAGCAGCTTGGTGCCGGGCTTCGCGTCCTTGACGTACGCGTCGCCGACGCTGCCGCGCGCCTGGTAGGTCGCCTTGGAAGTGATCTTCGGCGCGGTCTTGAGCTTCTTCGGCTTGGCGCTCGCCGGCGAGGCCGCACCACCGATCAGGGCGAAGCCCATGACGACTGTGGCCATCGCGGCCAGATACACCCGAATGCTGCGCATGCTGTGTTCCTCCATCCCTAAGTTTTCGTTCGGGGACGTTTCCCTTGCCCCCGTGGAAGCCATCTTCCACTCCCTGCCGACCGGGCACTATACGGCAAACCTCTAGCTAGATGAACGCCGTGGTTCATCGGGAGTTGCGGTGGTGCGCCGGGCGGAGAAACGGGATGCCCAGGCGGACCGCCGCTGGTCCGCGCCCGTCGAAGCGGAGGCGCTCTGACCCCGATCGGGACCAGAGCGCCTCCGCCCGGCGGAGCGGAAAGGTCAACCGATCTTGATCTTCGCCTTCGCGTTCTTCGCGGCGATGCCCTTGCCGGTGGCCTTGAACTTCAAGGTGACCTTCTTGCCCTTCTTCGCCTTCTTGGCGACCTTCACCTTGAAGCGGGCGGTCGCGGTCGCACCGGCCGCGAGCTTGCCCTTGGTCACGCACTTCTGGACCTTGACCAGCTTCTTCGGCGCGGCTTTGACGCAGATCTTCACACCGGACGCTGCCGCCTTGCCGACGTTCTTGACCTTGACCGTGATGGTCGCCTTCTTGCCCCGCTTGACCTTCTTGCTCTTCGGCTTCACCTTGAGCGCGCCGAACTTCGCCTTGCCGGTGGGGCCGCCGCTCTTGGTCACGGTCCAGCCCTGCTCGGCGACCGGGCCGGCGCCGCCTTCGTTGGTGGCCTTGACCTGGAACTTGTGCGCACCCTCAGCGAGATCGCTGTAGGAGATGCTGCCGGAGTCACAGGCCTTGAATTCGGCTCCATCGAGGCTGCACTGGAACCCGGTCACCTCTGCGGTCTCACCGTCGCCCTTCGAGAAGGAGAACGAAGCGACGTCGGACTCGGTGCTGGCCGGCGGAGCGGATGTGATCTTCGGCTTGACCGACGGGGCTGCCACACCGGAGCACAGCGGGTTGCTCGGATCGGTGTCACACGTCTTGAAGTCGTGGACCCCATGCGCCATCGCGATTCCGCCCGGGCCGCCGATCAGGCCGGAGACCGTGTCGCAGAAGCCACCGCCGGTGACCGGCGGGAGCTCGGTCCAGCTGGCGCTGAGCACACCGGTGCCATCGATCCCGGAGCTGAACGCCTGACCGAGGTACGGACGTGCGTTGGCGCTGGAGAGCGTGAGCTCGATCGGTGAGATCACACAGGTTGCGCCAAGCGCAGTGACCGTCGCCTTGAGGTTGGCGTCGAGAACCAGCTTGCCGGTACCAGCGTCGAAGGTCCCGGTGATGTCCTCGTTGGCCTCCATGTCGATCTGGATCGGGATGCCGCTCACGTCCGCGTTCTTGGTCGGGAACACGAACCCGGCCTTCGGCACGCTCACGGTGCCGCCGTCCACGTCTCCGGTCAGAGTCGCCGGCGTGTCCGGGATGGACGAGTCGATCGCCCGGACTCCGCTAACGCTGCCGAGGTTGAGGATGGCGTCGTCGATCGACATGGTGAACGGCGCCGCCTGAGCTGACGCCACGGGCAGGATCACCACTGCCAAAACGGCAATCAGCGCTCCCGCGATCTTCTTTGAGATTCGCAAAATTCTGCCTTTCTTTCGTTTCCCTGTTGGTTTCCCTATGTGGCGAAGGCCGGTGGCAACACCGCCTGATCCCTGGTCGCAGGCACCCCGCCGATGACGGCAGAACCAACGTCCTGTTTCTCTCAGCGGGGCAGACCGCACCCCCACGTGACCCTCTCTACCACGA
Source organism: Solirubrobacterales bacterium (assembly GCA_044464425.1). GTDB lineage: Bacteria > Actinomycetota > Thermoleophilia > Solirubrobacterales > 70-9 > 67-14. The sequence goes on from JBIQLL010000009.1 coordinate 7,962, forward strand.
ACCCTAGCATTGCAAAACAGATTGGTACATAAAAAAAATAAACTTCGCGGGCGATTCGCCGGGGACGCTTCATCGCCGAGCTCGGTTTGGGAGTGAAGCGAGCGCGGCCCCCGGAGGGATCAGGGGCCGCGCCTGCTTCTTCGTGACCGGGGTACGTGGAGGTGATTCCGGTCACTTACGCCAGGACTGGCAGGGGGTCCTGGCGCTTCGCGAGCGAACCAGCCTTAGATGGGAAACGGGCTGTCCGCGTGCCGGCCCGGGCCCGCAGGGAAACGGGAGATTCCGGGCCGCCCGGGCCCCGGACTCACCGTCCGGGACCCAAGCCCTCTTGACTTGAACCGGGGCCTCATGCCCGGTAGTCGTCATGACGTTGCGTACCGAGGTTCTGGCAATCAGCCTCCGTTCGATGCCGGTACGTAAGTGCGGCTCGGCTGGCCGCGCAGCGCCGTGGGCGGCGGCAGCGGCGTGCCCTGCGCGTCCTGGCCGGGGATGACCGGCAGGACCAGCTTCGAGGGCGTCGCCCCTCCGTAGCCGATCGTGTTGGTGGTGTCACCCTTCTCGATCGTGTCGAAGTCCCAGATCGTCCGGTCCCCACCGGGCGCCTGGAGGTTGATCCGGATCTTCGAGCCGGCCCGGAACACGTGGGCCACCGGGAAGATCTGCACCCTCGTCAGGTTGAACTTCCCGGCCTCCAGAGGCTCGGCGTCCGCCTCGAGATGTCCCTGAACCGGATCGTTCGGGGTCGAGAGCGCCGGGTCGATCTTTCGATGCGACGCCCTCAGCCAACCGTTCTGGACGTAGGTCTCCTTGCCGTCCGGCCGGACCTCGGTCATGGTCACCTGCAGGTCGGTGTCCGTCTTGCTCGACTTGAGATACAGGTCGAGGCTGGACGGGCCGGCGATGAACGTGTCCTGAGACAACGCAGGCGTGGTCCAGCCCAGTCCCTTGCCGGCCGCCAGCGGCTGCCAGTTGTAGGGCGGCTGGGCCAGCCAGGAATCGCCCTGCGCGTTGGCGCCCAGGGTTCTCGCCGGCCTCGCGCTCGGGTCGGAGACGTAGCTGTCCGAACCGGCGGGCTCAGGTCCGCTGCTCATCTTGCCGTTCGGCCCGAGGTAGTAGTTGGTCGGGGTCAGCGAGGGGATCGGCCAATCGGTGAAGCTGGTCTCCCAGGTCGCACCGATCGCGCCCGGATCACCCGGGATCGCGGCACCGTTGTCCATCATCACCCGGACCCTGGGATTCTCTTGGCGGAACTTCGCCAGAGCCGCAGCCGCGTTCGGCATGCCGGCCAGATCGGACTCCTGAACCGGCAGGGCGCCGGCGTCGGCCAGCTCGTCGTAGAGCGTCCCGCTCAATGCGATCAGCAGCGGCGGCATCGACGGCACCTGATGGCCGACGAAGAGATCCATGAACTCGACCCACTGCGTAACCGAGCTCGGACCGAGCGAATCGACGTGGACGCCGTTCTGCAGGGTGATGTAAACGTCCGGCTTCCCCTTCAGGTCCTTCAGGATCTCGGGGAAGTGCGGTCCGGTTTGTTCATCCTGGAACTGACCGATCCACCAAACCGGCACGTTGATCCGGTTGATCCAATAGCCCGCTGCCCGATACTTGAACAGCTGCGGGGTCCGGAACGGATTGCTCGCGATCACCTTGTCGTAGTCACGAGTCTGGAGACGCAGGTCCTGGTTGTCCAGGCAATGCTGCTTCTGATCGGCCCTGAGGTTCGGGTCGGCCACTTCCGGGTCACCAGTCGTGGACATGGTCCTGGCCCAGGGCTGCCCGAACTCGGGAGCGGGCTTCGCGTCCTCGGCCCGCTCGGAGATCCAGGTGTAAGCGAACCCCTTGTTGAAGATGCCACCCGGGAAACCAGTTCCCTGGTAGACGTCATCGGTCACCGACATCGGTGAGATAGCCGCCAGGTGAGGCGGCTGGGTGCCGGCCGCGAACAGCTGACTGATCCCCGAGAACGAGATCCCGCCCATCCCGACCTTGCCGCCCTTGACCCAAGGCTGAGCGGCAACGGTCTCGATCATGTCGTAACCGTCATAGGTGGTCGGTAGGCCGAACAGATCGAACGCACCGCCGGAGCAGCCCGAGCCGCGCATCTGCACCGACACCACGGCGAATCCCATCTGCGGGCCGATCAACGCGCCGACCGCGGTCGAGGTGACCGGGGCCAGAGGATCGGTCGCACCCCCACCGCCGCCGAGGCCGCCGACGATCGAGTTGAGGAGGTCATGCGGGGCTGCCGTCTGGTAGCCGGAATGCTCGATGAAGGTCGGGAACGGACCGTCGGCCAGCGTCTTGCCCGGAGGCAGACGCACCGTCATCGCCAACTCGATCCCGTCACGCATCGTCACGTAGTTGAGACCCTGGTTCAGCGTCTTGCCGTCATAGAACGACTGCGGCGGGTTGTCGTCCGGCTTGAGGATCTCGAACTTCTTGGTGCCCTCCACCTTCTTCTTGTTGATCCGGGTCCGGATCGAGAAGCCCTGGCCGGGCGCGATGTCATAGAAGATCTTCGAGCCGTAGGAGTCGGCGACACCGGTGGTGACTACCTTCTCCTTGCTGTTGACCAGAATCAGCTTGCTGCCCGGCGTCGCGTCTTTCACGTACGCCTCACCGACGCTGCCGTGGGCGGTGTAGGAAGCGGCCGCGTTGGCCTGCGGAGCGAGTTGCTTGAGCTTCCTGTTGTAAGTCTTCTTGGCCCGCTTGACACAGCTCGTGTGCTTCCGTTTCGCCTTGCGCAGCTTCTTCTTGGCGATGCGGACCTTTTTCTTGGCGACGCGAACCTTCGCCCGAAAGTGGGTCCGGCTCGATCTCCGCAGTTGCTTCTTGGCCTTGCTCAGCCGCTTCTTCGCCTTGCGAACCGGCTTCTTGCACCGCTTGATCTGCTTGGTGCGCTGCTGCTTCAGCTTCGCGTACTCGTCCTTCGCGGCCGGCTTGGCGATAGCCGGGGCTTCGCTCACCCCCGCGGCGATCAGCGCGGCCAGCGCTACCAGCACCGTTACGAATCTAAGTTTCATCCTGCCCATTGCTCTCTCCGTTCCTGCTCGAGCCCTGTCGGGGCCCACGGGGTCCTACCTGTCGTAAGTAGAGCCCCCGGCTCCCATCTTGGGAGCCGGGGGATCAAGGTCCTCCATGACCAAACTCAGTGCCCCGGCCCGGTATGCCAGGCGGGGCACAAGATCACTTGATCCTGACCGTCGCCTTGCCGGACTTCTTGCCGGCGTTCTTCGACGTCGCCTTGAACTTCAGGGCAGCCTTGCCCTTCTTGCGCTTGGCCTTGACCTTGAACTTCGCGGTCTTGGTCTTCCCGGCCGCAATCTGACCAACCTTGACGCACTTCTTGACCTTGACCAGCTTCTTCGGGGCCTTCACACACACCTTCACCCCCGTAGCCGCAGAACCACCAACGTTCCTGACCTTGACCTTGATCACGGCCTTCTTGCCACGCTTGACGGTCTTCTTCTTCGGCTGAACCTTCAGCGCACCCAGCTTCGCCGGATCGACGATCTTCTGGCAGTTGGGGTACGTGCCGGTCGTGCCCTCGGGGCACTTCTGATCGTCACCCTTGGTGACCTTCCAACTGTGAGTGGCGGCCGGACCGCTTCCGGCGGAGTTCGTTGCCTTCACCGAGAAGGTGTGGTCCCCGATGCTCAGGTCCTTGTACTCCTTGGAACCGGACTCGCCGGAACCACAGGCCTCGAAGGCACCGTTGTCCAAACTGCACTCGAACCCTTCGACCGGCTGGGTCTCACCGTTCCCCTTCCCGTAGGTGAAGGTCGCGGTGGTCTGATCAGTCGAGCTGGCCGGAGCCGAGTTCAGCATCGGCTCCTTCTCGGGCGGGGCGATCACGGTGCAGAGCGGGTTCGAAGGATCCGTCTCGCAGGTCGGGAAGTCATGGACTCCATGAGACATCGCGATGCCACCCGGGCCGGCGATCAATCCGCCTATCGTCGTGCAGAAACCACCACCACTCACCGGGGGCAGAGTCGTCCAGTGGGCACTGACCACACCTTCACCGTCGATACCGTCCGTGAACGCCTGACCCAGATACGGATCCGCATTGTCGGAGGAAAGTGTGAGCTCGATCGGTGAAATCACGCAAGTCGACCCGAGCGCCTCGACTGAAGCCTTGAGACTGGCGTCCAAGACCAGCTTTCCGGTCGCCGAGTCGAAAGTCCCCGTGATGTCCTCGTTGGCTTCCATGTCGATCGTAATCGGGACGCCACTTGCCTCAGTGTGCTTGGTTGGGAACACAAACCCGGCCTTCGGCACGTTGACTGTGCCCCCCGTCACGTCACCGGTCAAGGTGGCCGGCGGATCGGGCGGCGACAGTTCGGAATCGATCGCGCGAACACCGTTTAGGGCGCCCATATTCAGGATCGCATTGTCGATCGATATGGTGAACGGATCCGCGTGGGCGGATGCTGCGGGAAGGATGAGTAGCGCGAATGCGGCTACCAGTACTCCCAGTACTTTCTTTGAGGTTCTCATTGTCTGCCTTTCTTTCGTGTCCCTGATTTGAAAGTCGAAACGAGAGCGGTCCCGACCCGGCGCAGGGAGACCGGGCCGGTACCGCCTCGCTAGTCCGCGTGGCTTCGGTTACCTGACGGTGAACCTCACCTTTGCGGGTCTTTTGTTGCTCACTCCCTGGCCTGAGGCAACGAGCTTGACTTTGACCTTGGCTCCCTTGCGAGCCTTGGCCTTGATCTTGAACTTGACCTTGGCGGTCTTGCCGGGCGCGAGACTCCCGATCGTCCGGCAGCGCTTCCCGGCAATCTTCGCCTTGCGCTTCGGCACGTTGGCGCAGACCTTCACGCCATCGGCATTCGCGGTTCCAGTGCTGGTGATCCACGCCCAGACGACGGCCTTCTTTCCGCGCCGAACCTTGGCGGAGCGGACATTCGCAATCAGATCGCTCAGTCCGGGTTCCGTCACATCCGGTTTACAGATTTCGTCTGCCGGATGTAGTTCACAGAATTCCTTACCGGTACCAGGGCCGTTCGAGCACCCCGCCGCGTTCGGGTCCGCACACGGATTGACCGGCTTGGCCCCGGTCTTGAAGGTGCGGTCCTGACCGTAGGACTTCAGGCCGAGATCGTTCTCTACTACCAGACGGTAGTGGTAGGTCGTGTCAGCACTGAGTCCCGTGAGCGAGGACGACACAGCCTGGCCCTTGTGGCTGCCACCGATATCAGTATCAGCCGTCGTGGAACCGTACGAATCGGCGGTGCCGTACTCGAAGTAAGCGTTGGAAGCCCGCCCGTTCGGGTTGGCAAACCCACCTAGTTCAGCACTGTCCTCGGAAACCGATGCAGCCTGACCGGTGACGCCGTTGCCGAAGATCTCTGCGCTGCGCACGAGATAGATCTCTCCGGCACCTCCCTTTGCGCCAGGTGCGGCGACTGCGAATACGGGCTGTCCCGTGCCATCCAGGTCACCAAGCGCTGCGATCCCAGAACCGACGCCTGTAGTCGAGGCGTTTCCTACGATCGAGAAGCCGGACGTGATCGGCATCGCGTCGTCGAGCGTCACCGAACCCGTCGGAGACGGGCCCTGGCCCAAGACGATCGATACGGCACCAGCTCCGGCATTTCCGTCAATTGCAAAACCCGGGCTGCCGATCATCTGTTCGTCGTACCCATCGCGGTTCATATCGCCGGGCGTACCGAACGAGGACCCGGCCAGGTTCTCTCCAGCGGCCGCTTCGATCTTGTATCCCGCATCGGTCCCGAGCGGATCCAGAGGGATAGGCGCGGCAGGTGCTTCAGACGGCGTGTAGCCGACGGTCAGCGCGCCGACGGGCGGCACACCCGCGTAACCGAGCAGCGACAGATCGTTCAGCCCATCGCCGTTGGCATCGCCGGCCATGAAGGCCGTGGCGTTCAGGACACCGAACGGAAACTGTTGAAGGAAACCGTCACTCGCGCCGAACGACTCTACGGAGACAGGGCTGGTGGTCCAATCTTTGCCGTAGATAACGTAGTTACCGGCAGGGTTGGTGCCGGGCTCTGACGCAACCGCGAGATCGTCCTTGCCGTCGCCATTCAGATCACCCGTCGCGATCGCGGAGTAACCGAACTGAGCGCCGCTGAACGGGCCGTCGATCCTGATGACCTCCGGTGCCGCAACCGTGTTCAGGTCGATCTGACATGCCGTCGGCGTGGCCGGGCACATCGAGTCCAAACCACTCTGGACGACCCACACGGCGCCACGATTGTTATCGACCACATCGGTGCCACGAGCTCCGTAGATGACCTCGTTGGCCCCGTCGCCATCGAAGTCTCCACCCGCCGCGGCCCAGCCAAAGTTGTCGCTGGTGAGACCGCTGCTGATTCTGTAGCCGAGTCGGTCGCCGTTGACGTCCAGCAGCGCCGGCACGTCGAGACAACGGGTGACCGGCGCCCCGACCGGATCGCATTCGGGCAGCGTCGCAGCCGGGTCCTTAACCCCATAGATCACGTAGGTCTCCGACGCAGCGCGCAACAGCGTATCCGGTGTGCCATCGTCGTTTTGGTCTCCGATCGAGAAGACATCGTTCGGCGAGAAATTGGAGCTGGTCAAACGAATCATGTAACCGTCGGAAGGATCCAAATCCGCCAAAGAACCGTTGTGGCCCCCAAAGAGCATCCATATGCCTCGATATGGGTGATTGGGCCCGCTTCCCGCTACCGAGGCCGCTAGATCGTCTCGGCCGTCACCGTTGACATCCCCGGCGTTGATTAGCTGATCGCCAAGTTTCGAAGGCGCCTCCGGACCGGTCCAGCCCACGTGGGCGACGTCGTCGATCGGGATGGTCTCTCCCGGATCGGCCTTCGCCGCCGAGGAAGACATCGCCATCCCAACGACCAGGAGTCCCGCGAGGCACGTGAGTATTCGACGGCCATTCGCCTCGTGAAAAAATTCCCTGCTGCACATAATTCCCCTCTTCTTCGTTTACGTGTTCGCTCGATGAACTGCCGTTTAGTTGAAGCTCTGGAAGTCAGACCGGCAACCCGCGATGGAGACCATCGCGAGTTGCCCGTCTGGACTACTAATTGCTTCTCAATGCCTCTCGCCGATCAGGTGGTGAAATCAGCGTCGATCGAGAAGTCCTGATCGTCCGGGCACAGGAAGTCACCCTGGGTCAGGGAGATGTTGCCGCTGCCGGTGACGTTGAGCGGCGGGTTGGTCCAGGTGCCCTGGACGTTGTTCACCGCGTACTGGCAATCCACGCCGAAGATGGTCACGTCGATCAGACCATTGACGACCGCGACACCACCGGCGTTGAACTGCACGGTGAGGCTGGTAGGCGGCTCGTTGATCGAAGCCGTGCAACCAGAGGCAGCGAAACCGCTCAGCGTAGCCGGGGTACCCGACGGAGGAGCAGGATTACCGGTTCCCGTGTCCCAGTTGAAGCCAACGGTACAGGACGTACCGACAGTCACAACGGCGCTGCCGGTTCCAGTGGCAGCCGACGCCGCGCTCGCACCCACCGCTCCGATCGCGAACACCGCGACCATCGCCATGAGTGCCATCTTGATTCGACTCATACCTCTCTCCTTCTCGATTCTGCCGGTCGGTCACATCCGAGTGACCCTTTGACCTTCCCTGCGGCTTCGCAGGCCAAGACCCGATCTATCCGCCAGAACCCGTTCTCTCTCCGGGTCCCGATGATTAGAACCGATTAATCGAGATTTGTCAAGTAAAAGATTGTTTCTGAGGAAACTGAGCATTTTCCCGGTGTCGCATTCGGCGTCCAGACCGGGTCATATTTCCCATTCTGGTGCGGTAGTCCGGATCGCCGCGGGTCACAAGGCGACACGCGACCGCAATCAGAGCTTTCCGGTCGGCCCGAGCCATCCGCCTAGCTGATCGTGCCCCAGAATCGAAGATCAGACGAAACGGCAACTGGGCAGAGAAAGCTGCCGTCGTCCAGTGTCAAGACATCAGTCCATACATCGACATAGTCACCGGTCCAGAGCCCGGTCATCGAGGCCTCGTACTGGCACTCGATAAGAGAGGGAAGTTGGAGCCGGATCACACCTTCGAAAGTCGCCACGCCCACAACTGAAGCCGCGTCGGTCGTGATCGTGCCGTTGCCGTCCACAACTTGGACTCCGCAACCGAGACTGGTAGTCACCATGTTGTTGACATCGATGGTCTGACTCGGTCCAGCTGGTGACGCCGGTACGTGATTGTCCCAGTCAAACCTGAATCCGCACGAGGCGGTCGGCGGCGCGTTGGGGGGAGGTAGCGCACCACCGGCGATTTCGACGTCCGTCGTACCCGTTTGGGCCGACGCTGGCGTTGAGATCACGCCCATTGCGAGCGCAGCGCACGCAAGCACCAGCAGTGCCTTGAGCTTCCTCATGAATCTTTCCTCCTCCGGCCCTGTCGGCTGGTCACATCCGGTGACTCTTGGCCTTTCCCTGCGAACCCACAGACCAAACCCGTGTTGTCCGCCAGAACCCGTTCTCTTACCGGGCACACCCATTAGAACCGATCGCTCAGCACATTTCAAGCGTCCGGGACCCAGGACGCCGCGACGCGGACTTCGGATCGTTGAACCGCCGCGCGGGGCGGCCGCGGTGACATGACCACAAATCTAGTTGAGCGTCTGGTTGGTCAGCTCGTTCTTCGACGACTCCGGCGGCAGCGCTCACTGCTCCTCCTCGAGACAAGCGCGCATCGTGGCGCGATAGTGCCGGACTAAGTCGTCCGAGACAGGCGACTCACCTGCCTCGGACGATGTTTTCTACGGTCGGCCGCGGATCCGCGCCTAAAGGGTGACCCAGAAGCGGGCGTCCGGCACCGAGCCTGGGCAGAGAGCGCTGCCGCTCGTGAGTGGCATCGACGGGGAGTAGAGATCTACGTAGTCCCCGACCCACAATCCGTTCGAGGACGCGTCATAGGTACAGATGACCGAACCAAAGGCCAGGACCTTTATGTAGCCCGAGAAGGAGGAGTACCCCCAGCCCGAACCCCCGTCGGTCGTCAGCACACCAGCCCCATCAGTGATCTCAAGGTTGGGACATGTACCCGGAACGGTCGCCGCGTTGGAGATATTGATCGTCTGGTTCGGGCCAGCCGGCGGTGCAGCCACGCCGTTGTCCCAATCAACGGTTAGGTCGCAGGCCAGCGAGGGCGGCGGAAAGTACGGCGGCTGTGCGTTCGCCGCGAACTTTCCGGTCGCCGTGCCCGATTGAGCTGACGCGGGCGCTGAGACCACGCTCATGGCGAGCGTGGCGCACGCAAGCACGAGCAGTACCTTGAGCTTCCTCATGAATCTTTCCTCCTCCGGCCCTGTCGGCTGGTCACATCCGGTGACTCTTGGCCTTTCCCTGCGAACCCACAGACCAAACCCGTGTTGTCCGCCAGAACCCGTTCTCTTACCGGGCACATCCATTAGAACCGATCAGCGGGCTCCGATCAAGCCCGCTGATTGAGAATTCACCTTATGCAGCTACAGATCACACGGGAGCAGCTCAGATGAAAGTCACATTTAGCCAGGCGACCGGCGTGGGCCCAACGACCGAGCAGCCGCCGCCACTTGTCGGCACCATCGTGCCGGTTGCCGAGTAGGGACCAAGCACGTTCGTCGGGCCCGGAAGATCAGTCGCGATTGGGCTGGTGGTGGTGAAATCGCAGTCCCCGATCAATGGGACGTGGACATTCACCGTGAATATGCCGAGTGTGGCCTGCCAATTGTTCGGCGAGTTGAGATGCTGAAAGCTCATCTGAACATCGGAGATGCTGTTGAAGAGGGACGGATCGCACGTGCTTGGCGGCGGCGCAATCACTGCTGAGCTACCGACGGCCGTCGCGAGTGCCGGGGGAGGACCTCCGGTGTAATCGGCAGTGAACGTGCAGCCAAACACGCTGCCGGTCACGGTTCCCGCAGATGCAGTAGACGCGGATGTCGTTCCGATCGCGAAGCTTGCCAGCACCGCCAGCAGAAATACCTTGAATCTCTTCATGGACCTCATTCCTCCTCCGGCCCTGTCGGCTGGTCACATCCGGTGACTCTTGGCCTTTCCCTGCGAACCCACAGACCAAACCCGTGTTGTCCGCCAGAACCCGTTCTCTTACCGGGCACATCCATTAGAACCGATCGCTCAGCGGTTATCAAGTGTTCCGAGCAAGGTGACGCTCGGTACGGCGCGCCTCCGAACTGCGGCGCAGGAAGCTAGGCGCGGTGGAAGTAGAGGAGATCCAGCTCGGTGCGGTGGGTGGCCTGCTCGCGCTCTTCGTCTTCGAGCTTGGCGAGCCTGACCGCGGACTCCGCCTGGAGGTCGGTGGCGAGGTTGAGCAGGCGGACCACTTCGTCGCCGAGCTTGGCATGTGCCTCGGCATCCAGTTCGAGGTCGATCCAGACGACCGCGGACTTCGGGTCGGTGAACCCCCCGCTCCCGGCCGCCTCCGTGACATGGCCCCAGATCTGGTTCAACGTCTGGTTGGTCAGATCGTTCTTCGAGGACTCCGGCAGCAGCGCCCACTGCTCCTCTTCAAGGCGGGCGCGCATCGTGGCGCGATAGAAGTGCTCCAGGGCGCCGCGCACGGGCTGGGTCCGGACGAGCTCGATCGCGTCGCAACTCTCGAGGATCTTCACGTGGTAGCTCACGTTGCTGAGCGGCTCGTCGAGCTTGCCGGCCAGCTGGTTCGGGCTGGCGACCTCTTCGTTCAGGACCTGCAGGATCCGCTGACGGATCGGATGGCCCAGCGCCTTCAGCACCCGGACATCGACGGTCGCGTCGGACTTGGTCCGTTTCTTGGTCTTGGAACTCGTCTCACTCATTGGATATCAGGCCCTTCTCGAAGCTTGGCTCTCGCCCTGTGCAACCTGACCTTGACGGTACCCTCAGGGATTCCAAGACGCTCAGCAATAGCTGATTGTGTCAGATCCTCCTCGTATCGGAGCGAAATCAGCTCCCGATCGGCTTCGGAGAGCCTCGCGAGGACGGCCTGCACGGAGGCGGCCTCGACCACGGCGTCAAGCCGAAAGTCCTCCTCGCCGACCGTCTCGACGGCCTCGACCGGCTCGGGCACGCGACGGCCCAATTCCCGCAAGGCCTCATTTCGGGCGATCCGAACCAGCCACTCGGAGCGCTTCTCGCCGTCCTTCAGGCGCTCCTGGTATCGCCAGGCTCGGATCAAGGCATTCTGAGCCATGTCCTCCGCTTCACCGGGTCCCCGGGCATAGCGGCGAGCGACCTTCAAGCAGATCCTCCGAGCCGCCTCCCAGTCCCAGGATCCGTTCGATGAAACGTTCCTGATCACTCAGAGGGTCTATATCGATATGGACCCTCGAATCGAAATTCCGGACGGTCGGTCCGCACGGACCTACGACCTGATCGCCAGACATTACGACGGCTTCACCGGCCACCATGATTATCAAGCGTGGCTGGCTGCCTTGCTGCCGGCGCTTGAAGCGCACGGCCTGCGGGGAAGCCGCTGCCTGGACGCGGGCTGCGGGACCGGCAAGAGCACGATCCCGATGATCGAACGCGGCTGGGAAGTGACCGCCTGTGACAACTCGTCCGGGATGCTGGAGCAGCTCCGCGGGAAGGTCGGCGAGCAGATCCGGATCGAGCACGCCGACCTGCAGCGGATGCCCGTGCTCGGCGAGTTCGATCTGATCCTCTGCCTCGGGGACGTACTCAACTACTGCGCCGCCGACGGGCCCCTGGACGGCGTCTTCGCCGGGCTGAGGCAGAACCTGGCCCCGAACGGGCTGCTGCTCTTCGACCTCAACACGCTCACCACCTACCGGACCTTCTACGCGGAGGTCGCAGAGGTGGAGGTCGCCGGCAGCACCGTGCGCTGGAGCGGACAGGGCGACGGCTCGGCCCTGGAAGGAGAGTTTGCGGAATCGGTGATGTCGATCGACGGACCGGACGGAGAGGTCCGGACCGTTCACCGGCAACGCCACGTTCCCCGAGAAGAGGCGCTCGCATCGATGGCCCAGGCCGGGCTCGAGTGCGTCGACCTCTTCGGACAAGGCTTCGACGGAGTGCTTGAGGCACCCGTCGAGGAGGACCGCCACACCAAGGCGGTTTACATCGCAGAAAAAAGTGACCTGGAGGAAGGGAGGTGAAACATGAAGCCACAGGAGATCAAGCAGCCGGCCACGCCGCGCTCCGCCATCCAGAAGGGGAGCTGAGCGTGAGCGGCGGTCGTCCGCGAACCAGCGGGCGACCGCCGCGTCGCCACCGGCTGAAACGCTCGGTCGAGGTGTTTCCGGCCAGCGACGGCTCGATCCATCTGATCCAGGAAGGACTGGGGCGACATTTTCGGGTCGAGACGCCACGACCCGAAGACCGGCTCGTCCTCGAGCTGCTGCAGCGGGAATCGGTCAGCGCCAGAGAGCTCGAGGAGGAACTCGCGCGGCGCGAACTCGACCCAACCGATGTCGAGACGTCACTGAGTGAGCTGGACGACATCGCGCTGCTGGAAACGCGCGCGAGCGACGCCGGAGCTCTCAAGCCAGAACGGGCCGAACGCTTCGACCGGCAGCTGATCTATCTGGCCGACCTCGGTGCGGCCGGCACGACCGGTGAGGAGCTGCAGGCTCGGCTGGCCGAGGCGACGGTGACGATCCTCGGTTGCGGAGGGCTCGGCAGCTGGGCTGCCTGCGGGTTGGCCTGCGCCGGTATCGGGCATCTGCGCCTGATCGACGACGACACGATCGAACTCAGCAACTTGAACCGTCAGCTGCTCTTCGGGGAGCCGGACATCGGCCGGCTCAAGGTGGAGGCAGCGGCCGAGACCCTCCGAAGAAACGACCACGGGATCGACATCGCCTGCCATCCAACGCGGGTCAGGTCCGGGCCCCAGATCGCCGATCTGATCGAAGGCTCCGACATCCTGATCGCGACCGCCGACTGGCCACCTCACGAGCTCGCCCATTGGGTGAACCGGGCGGCGCTGGAGACCGGCGTGCCGTACATCAGCGCCGGGCAGTTCCCGCCGACCATCCGGGTCGGCCCGATGGTCGTCCCAGGTCGGACGGCCTGCCTGGATTGCCAGGAGAACGCAGTCAAGGACGATTACCCCCTCTATGACGAGTTGGCGCGCTTCCGGGCAAGCGCGGAGACGACCGCGAGCACGCTGGGCGCCGCCTCCGGGATGATCGGGTCGATTATCGCCATGGAGGTGATCCACCTGCTGACCGGAGCAGTTCAGCCCGCGACCATGGACCGCGCCCTGATCATGGACCTCAGGACGATGGCGATGGACCACGAGCCGATCCAGCGGAACCCTGGTTGCTCGTCGTGCTCGACATCAGCCCAGGCTGCTTGATCCGGGGGTCTACCCGAGACTGGAAGATGTCAACCCCGATGTTGACGACGATCACCATGACCGAGGTGAAGATCACCACGCCCTCGATCACCGGCAGATCCGAGCGCTGGATGGCCGAGACCAGCAGACCGCCGACCCCGGGTACGTTGAAGACGGCCTCGACCAGCACGACGTTGCCGGCGGCCGCGAGCGCAAAGTCGAGGCCGATCAAGGTGAGCATCGGCGACAGTCCGGCGCGGAACGCATGGCGCCAGAGGATCCGGTCTTCCTCGACACCCCGAGCGCGGGCGCCGAGCACAGAGTACCGCTGGAGCTCCTCCCCGATCCTCGCCCGGGACAGACGGAAGTACGTGCCCGCCGAGCAGAGCCCCAGGGCCAGCGCCGGCAGGATCAGCGCGGCCAGGCGGGAGGGAAAGTCATCCGCTTCGAGATAGGCGCCGACTCCGGGAAGCACCGGGATCAAGGCGTCCGAGCCGACCGCGAAGAGCAGCAGCATCACGTAGCCGAGCACGAAGACGGGAAGCGAGATCAGAGCCAGCGAACCGACCCCGCCGAGACGGTCAAGGGCCGTTCCCGGTCGAGCCGCCGCCAGCACCCCGAACAGCACTCCAGCCAGGATCCAGACCAGAGCTGCCATCGACATCAACATCAAGGTCGCCGGCAATCGGTCCGCGATCAGTTCCGTAACCGGCACTCCGTAGCGATAACTGGTGCCGAGGTCAAGATGCGCGAGATCGCCGAGAAAGTCTGCGTACTGCGCATAGACCGGTTGATCCCGGCCGAGTGCCTCCCGGACCTCCTCGATCTGGCCCGGACTCGCCCCCGTCCTCAGCTCCGCCGGATCGCCGGTCGGCAGCACGTTGAAGATGATGAAGACCAGCGCCGTCATCAGGATGACCAGACCGAGACCCCAGGCCAGCCGCGGCAAGATCACGCGCCACAGACTCACGATCAGTCGTCCCCAGTCAGTGAGGTCAAGGGGAGCGACGGACTCGCCGTGGCACGATCGATGACCAGGTTCACGTTGGACGAGAATACGTACGGCACCTTGCTCCAGATCTGTGGGATCGCCGGCGCGAGACGGGTGATCTCCCGGTCGATCCGACCCCACGCCTGGGCCCGGCGCTCCGAGTCAGTTATCCATCGGGCCCGGCGAATCTGCCGGTCGATGCTCGGCACCGCGAGCTGCGACCAGTTGGAGTTGTTGACCCGCCGGATCTCATCTCCGCTGAAGGCCTCGTCCAATACGGTCTGAGGATCGTCCACCAGAGTCAGCCAGCCGACGTTGGGACAGATCGCCACCTCCGCCCGAGGGACGTTGCAGTAACGCGAGTACATGACGTCACGCGAGACCGACTGGATTCGCACCGGGATCTCCAGTGATTCGAGCACCTGCCTGACCAGTTCGGCCACCTGCCGACCGGCTGCGGTCGAGTCGGTGACCATGAGCAGTTCCGCATCGCCGTCGTAGACCCCGTCCTCGTAGCCCGCGCGCTTCATGTAACTGGCGGCGACTTGCTCGTCACCTTCGGGATGTTGGAGGAAGTCGAAGCCCGGGCCCTCGAGCCCGCCGGCCTCTTCGAATCCGGAGACTCCCGGGGGGATGAAGTGCGTGGCCAGCGGCCCGACCATCGCCCCACCTCGGGACAGCCGTATCAGTTCGCGGTTCGTGGCGGCGACGATCGCCCGTCGCACATCCAGGTCATCCAGCGGCTTGATCGTGGTGTTCAGGCTCGCGTAGATGGTGGACCGGGCAGGCATCATGACCAGCTGGTCGGGGCGCTCGGTCGCGGCGTACCGCAGAAAGGCCGGTTCGGGTGGGAAGTCGCCGTTGACCATCGACTGCCCGTTGAGGATCCGCCGCGAGGCCACGTCCGTGTTCGTGTACCCGTTCTCGATCCTCACCTCGTCCAGGTACGCCGGTTGATCGTCGGTGGAGCGCTTCCAACTCGGATTCCGGACCAAACGTGTCGCGATCCCCGGTTGGAAGCCGGTCAAGCTGCCGGACGCATCGTTGGCGACCATGTAGGGGCCGGTGGCCACCACGTGCTGGTCATACGTCGAAGGGATGGTCGCATCGAAGCGCCGGGCGTACGCCGCTGGTACCGGTGCTCCGAGCGGCAGGGCCAGGACGTCGATCGCCACCGGTGGCACCCGGCCCTTGAAGTGGAGCCGCAGCGTCCGGCGATCGGGGGTCGTGATGCCGACGATGTCGGGAGCCGTGTGCGGGCTACGGATGGCTTCCCGCCTCGCCACCGCATACCCGACCAGGTTGTTCAGGTACGAGTTGACGTACCCGTTGGCCACACCGGGCAGCAGCGAACGCTCGATCGCGTACTTGAAATCACCCGCCCGGACGACGCGATCGACCGGCGGGGAGAAGCGCACGTCATCCCGTAGCTTGAACTCGACCAAACCCTTGCGGTAGTCCACCTTGGGCGGCGCTACGGCGATGTCTGGTCGGAGACCTTTCTCGGAGCCACGACCAATTTTGATCAGAGTTCGCTGGGTGGCCTCGGAGACCATCCAGCCGAACTGGTTGATCGTCACGCCCGGGTCCAGCGAGTCAATCTCGGAGCTGGCCAGAACCCGGAGGGTGCCGCCGCTCTCAGCGTCGGCCGGCGGCTGGTAGCTGGGGGCGAAGTCATCGCGTCGGGGCTCGCTTCTGCCACAGGCGGCGAGGCCGAAGGCGCACGCCATCAGCAGGAGGAACAGCGGCGATCTGAGCTGGAGCCTCAAAGCGAGCCGCTCCATCCGGGGGTCCGGGTCCGTCGGAACTGGTCGGCGATCACCGTGCAGCAGAGTACGGTGACGACCAGTCCGATGCCGGGGAAGACCATCAGCCACCAGGCGTCAGGGAAGCCGGGCGCCGCCGCGGCGATCATGCCGCCCCAGCTCGGAGTGGGTGCCGGCACGCCGACCCCGAGAAAGGAGAGGGCCGCTTCGGCGATGATCATCTGCGGGGCGAGAACGATCGCGATGACGGTGATCACCGGCAGCAGGTTCGGCAGCAGCTCGCGGTAGATGATTTGGAGATCCGAGGCGCCGGAGGCCCGGGCGGCTGCGACGAACTCCCGCTCCCGGAGCGAGACCGTCTCGTTGCGCACGACCCGGGAAAGGGCCGGCCAGGAAGTGACGATCAGGATCAGGATGACCAGCGGGATACCCGGCTTGAGCGTGCCGTTCAGGCAGCCTTCCTCTGAGGAGCAGGTGGCGGCTATGCCCAGGGCCAGGAGTAGATACGGGACCACCAGGAAAACCTCGGTCGTCCTCGAGAGGACCATGTCGGTGAGGCCGCCCCTGAAGCCGGCCAGGAGTCCGATCAGCACGCCGAGGGTCATCGCTCCGACGGTGGCTAGCGCGGCAACCAGCAGCGAGACTCTGGCCCCGTAGACGGTGCGGCTGAAGACGTCCCGGCCCAGCCAATCCACCCCGAACCAATGGCTGATGCTGGGGCCTTCCGGCGTGCCGAACGCGGTTGAGAGACCGGACGTGTCCACCGCATCGGGACCGGGGGCTCCCGCGATGAACACGATCACCGGAGCGAGCAGGGCGATCAGCGCGAGACCGACGAGCGTCGATGAGGCGATGCGTACGGGTTTTATCCTGCCCATCCCCCACTCCCCATGAACGCGAGTGTATCCGACAATGAAGCGCCCGGCTGCACGTGGAATCATTGGCTCGTGCCAGACCCGAATCCCGAGGACGACGGACGTGGACTGCCCCCGGTGATCCTCGCGGTGCGCGACCTGACCGTACGACATCCGTCGGGATCAGGAGAAAAGCCGCTGCTCCAGGGCATCGACTTCGAGATCGCCGCCGGCGAAACCGTGGGGCTGAGCGGACCATCGGGAGTAGGCAAGACGTTGACCGCCCTCGCGTTGCTCGGACTCGGCCCGGATGGCGGTCCGGCCACGCCCGAGGGGTCGATTCGCCTGAACGGGCGGGAGCTGGTCGGCCTCGATCCGAAAGCCTGGGCGGCCCTGCGTGGCCGCGAGATCGGGCTCGTCCCACAGGACCCTGGCGCGTCGCTCACCCCGGTGCGGCGGGTCGGGGACCTCCTTTCCGAGGTGGCTGATGGCCAGGCCGGCCGTGCCGATCGAGCATCGATCGAAGACCTGCTGCGCGAGGTCGGATTCGATGACCCGGGGGTGATCGCACGACGTTTCCCCCATGAGCTCTCGGGGGGCATGCAGCAGCGGGTCGCGATCGCCGCCGCCCTCGCCGGTGAGCCCGAGCTGCTGATCGCCGACGAACCGACCTCGTCCCTCGACGTGATCGCGAGCCACCAGATCATGGAGCTGCTCGGCTCGATCCAGAATCGGCGCCTGATGGCGATGCTGTTGATAAGCCATGACCGCCGCGTGCTCGCGCACCGCGCCGACCGGTCTCTCGAGCTTCGCGCCGGACGCATCTCCCCCGATTTCACCGAGGATGAACGCCCGCGGGATCAACCGGTATCCGTGGCCCTCGGCAGGAAGTCCGGTGAGGGCGAGGGGCCGACGGAGCCGCCGATGCTCGAGCTGACCGACCTCCGGATGGAGTTCGGCGGGCGAGGGCGCGCAAGCCACCCGGTACCAGCGGTGCGGGGGGTGTCACTGACGGTGCGGAGTGGGGAGCTGGTCGGGCTGGTCGGGCCGACCGGCAGTGGCAAGTCGACCCTGGCCCGCTGCGCCACCCGACTGCTCGAGCCGACCGGCGGCGAGGTCTCGATCAAGGGAGAACCGGTCACCCACCTTTCCCGGCGTCGGGTGCGGGGGCCGCTGGCCCCGGTCAGCCTGGTCTTCCAGAACCCGGCCTCGTCGCTCAATCCCCGGCGGCGGGTCGAAGGTGCGATCGAGGCACCGCTGCGCGCAAGGGGCCTGCGCTCCGCCGCTGAGCGGCGGGAGCTCGTGCTCGCGGCCGCGGGCTCGGTCCGGCTCGACCGCAACCTGCTCGGCCGGCTGCCGGCTGAGCTGTCGGGCGGGCAGCAGCAGCGGGTCGCCCTGGCCCGGGCCTTGGTCACGAACCCCGAGCTGCTGATTCTCGACGAGCCCTTCACGGCCCTGGACCACGAGCTCGAAGACGAGTTGATCGGGCTGCTGGATGAGCTGAGGACGGAACGCGGCCTGGCGATGTTGCTGATCACGCACGATATGCGGCTGGTCGCCCGGATCACCGACCGGGTTGCGGTGATGTCCCAGGGGCGGATCGTCGAGCTGGGGGACACCGACCGGCTGATCGCTGATCCGAGCGAACCGATCACCGCGCAACTGATCGAAGCGGCGTTCGGTCGTTAGGTTCGGTCGAGAGGTCGGCCGCCAGCCATCGATGCCCGCCCACGTGACCCGGAAAGGGGGGCGGCCATCGAGGCTGGCGACCTATCGTCGTCTGTGCCGGTGACACCGCCCTGCACCCGATCGGCAGAAGCAGTTCGGGACCGGCGCCACCGGCGCAAACGTCGACCAGCTAGCGCTGGTAGGCGTAACGTACACCGGCGTAACGCCTCTTGTCAAGCGGCCGCGCCGGGGAGCCCGGCGAAGGCTCGACTCGCCCGGTCGTAGACGTAATGCCTACTGGCGTTTCGAATATTGACGTGCTCGCCCTCGACATCTTGTATCTCGGGAGTGGCCGATCAGACACCCCTCGCCGACGAGCTGAAGCGCCTTGCCTCCGCGCGGGGGATGAGCATCGACCTCCTGGTCGAAGAGGCCCGTGACACGGATCGGGACGGCTACGCGTCCTCGACCCTCCGCGAGATGCTCCACGGAAAGCGGACGCTGCAGTTGCGGGCGATCCTCGCCTTCGGCAAGGCGCTGGACATCGACCTAACCGAGCACCGGGAGTATCGCCTGCGGCTGGTCCGCTACCTCACCGACGAGTCGATCCATGACGCCGATCTGGTGCTCGCGAACCTGGACCGCCTCGGCGTATCGAAGCTCCCCGAGCTGTCCGACCGGGAAATCCGCGGGATCCCGATCAGCCATCGTCAGGACCGGAGCGAGACGGTGGCGCAGGGCTCGGGACAGGCGAGGCGCACGAAGCGACGGACGTCGCAGCGCTGACCGGAAGTGCGGCCGGCGTAACCTCCTGATCGATTGGAGTAGACGTTACGTACAGTGGCGTTTCGACTATTGACGTCGTCGCTCGCGGCATCTTGTATCCAGTGTGTGAACGACCCATCCCCCCTCGCCCAGGAGCTCAAGCGCCTTGCCTCGACGCGCGGCATGAGCATCGACGTCCTGGTCGAAGAGGCGCGGGACACCGATCGCGCCGGTTACGCCTCCTCGACTCTCCGCGAGATGCTCTACGGGAAGAAGGTCTTGCAGATCAGAGCGATAGTCGCCTTCGGCAACGCTCTCGACATCGATCTGTCCGACGACGAGGAGTACAAGCTCCGCCTGGTCCTCCACCTGATCGACGAGTCGGTTCATGACTTCGACGTTGTCTTGGACAATTTCAAGGACCTGCGGATAGCCAAGCTGCCCGAACTGACCACGGAGCAAGCCCACCAGATCCCGATCAACCATCGCCAGAGGCAGGAAGCGGTCACCGGCGGGGCGGCGGCGGCAAAGCCGACCAAACGGCGCACTTCCGGCGCCTAGCCGACCGAGCCGCCGCCCTCTACCCGGCGCGGTGACAACGACAGCTCCGCGTCGCGCCCGGCCAGGCTCGCCCAGATCTCGAAATCGGTCAGCGCCCAGGCCCGACTCTCGTGGTCCTCGAACAGGAACGCCCGGTTGGCGATGAACCGGGCGATCTCCTCGGCAAGCTCGTAGTCGAGCTCGGTCACCTGGTCGTCGCTGCCCCTTATGCGCGGCTCCTTTTCCATTGCCTCCACCACCTCGCGATACGAACACTTGTTCGCTACGAGGGTAAGGGTGGCAGCGGCGTTACCGGCCTCTTTCCGGCCGTTTGTCACGGAAGTGCAACGAACTCAACGGAAATGCAACGGCTACAGGTGGCTGCGCCCCGGGTCGCTTTCGAAGTCGAGCATCGGGCCGACCGGGACGACACGGGTGGGATTTATCTTCGGGTGGGTGATGTAGTAGTGCCGCTTGATGTGGTCGATGTTGACGGTCTCGGCGATCCCGGGCTGCTGGTAAAGCTCACGCAGATAGCCGGCGAGATTGTCGTAATCCGCGATCCGTCGCTGGTTGCATTTGAAGTGTCCGACGTAGACCGCGTCAAAGCGGATCAGGGTGACGAAGAGGCGCCAGTCCGCCTCGGTGATCGAGCTGCCGGTCAGGTAGCGCTTCGCGGCCAGCAGGTCATCGAGCTCATCGAGCGTTTCGAAGAGCTCGATGAAGGCCTCCTCGTAAGCCTCCTGGCTGGTCGCGAAGCCGGCCCGGTAGACGCCGTTGTTGACTGAACCGTAGATCCGGTCGTTGAGACGGTCGATCTCGGGCCGGAGCGACTCCGGGTAAAGGTCAAGATCCGGGTTCTTCGCCCACTCGTCGAACTCGGAGTTCAGCATGCGCACGATCTCGCTGCTCTCGTTGTTGACCGCGCGGTTGGTCTGCTTGTCCCAGAGCACCGGGACGGTCACCCGGTCGTCGAAATCCGGGTCGGTCAGGTGGTAGGCCTCGCTCAGGTACTCGAAGCCGTTGACCGGATCGGGATCGTCGGCGAAGAACTTCCAGCCCTTCTCGTCACGGACCGGATCGACCGCAGTCATCGAGATCACGTCCTCGAGGCCCTTGAGCTGGCGGAAGATGATGGTCCGGGATGCCCACGGGCAGGCGTAACACACATACAGGTGGTAGCGGCCCGGTTCGGCCTTGAAGTCAGAGGATCCATCCGCCGTCACCCGGTCACGGAAGGCGTTCTCCTGACGAACGAACGCGCCTTTCGCATCGGTTTCCTTCTCGAACTGGGCTCTGGCCATCTCTTTCTCCTTGCCGGTGGGTGCTGAGACAAGCTTAGGGACCGCCTGTAGCGGGCGTTATAGTCTGGTCACCAGCGGGTGCCGCCTACGAGGAGACGGCGGTGGGAACTCCGCTCAGGAAAGGGAGAATCTTGACGGTCACCGACACTGAATCGTTCAGCCTGGCCCTGTTCGGAGTGCTCACGGCGCTCGTCCTCGCGGCGATCCTGCCGGCCGCGGCCTCGGCCGACGAACCGTTCAAGATCGAGTTCGACAAGAGCAACGTCCAGATCGGCGCCCTGCCCGACCTACCGCTGGACACGATCGCCAGCGGCGCCAGCCTCGAGGGGACGATCGATGAGAACGGCAACGTGACCGTGCCGAAGGGCAACTTCAAGCTGCCGGAACTCGGCCTCGACCAGCCGGTCAAGGTCCGTGGGTTCATGGGCATCGAGAGCCCCGCCACCGGCACCTTCAACCGCGATACCGGACAGCTTGAGCTGGACGCGAAGGCCGGGATCTGGCTCTCGGTCGATGTCGCCGCCGCCCTGGACCTGGCCGGCGTTGATGTGAACGACCTGATCGGGGCGATCGGCGGCGGCGCGGGCGGGTTCAACGTCGGGTCCCTGATCAAGCCGCTGCTCAGCGACCTGACCTGCGGCTTCTCACCGATGGATGTCCACTTCACGACCGAATCGAACTCGCTGGCCACCGGGAGCCGGTTCGTCGACGGGCCGGACGGGCCCGGGGCGATCACCGCGGAGTGGTCGCAGCTTGGGCCGTTCTCCGCGCGGTCCAAGCTGCTGGGCCTGATCGATCCCTGCCAGATGCTGATGCAGTACCTGCCCGGTCTGCTGAACGGAGGCGCGGGCGGAGCGCTGCCCGGCGGGATCGACCTCGGTGGCCTCGACCTGGCCGACCTGCTCTCGAATCTCAACGACCTCGACCTCGGTCCGAGCGCGATCACGTTGACCAGAACGCTGATCGCCCCGCCGGTCGATCCTCCGACCGACCCTCCAGTGGACCCTCCGATCGACCCGCCCGCCGGCTCCCCGAAGCTGCGGCTCTCGGTCTCGCCGAAGCAGCGCCGCATCGCGACCGGCAAGACGGTCGTCTTCCGGGTGAAGGTCCGGAACGTCGGCAAGGCGCGAGCCACTGGGGTCCGGGTCTGCCTGACCAGCCCGGGCGTCGGCGTGCTGGTGCGGTGGCGCTGCGGGAAGTTCGGCTCGCTCAAGGCAGGCGCGACGAAGCTGCGGAAGTTCCGGGTCCGGGTCCGGCGCAGCTCGCCTCGCCGGGGGGCCAGATTCCGCTTCCGCCTGAAGTCAACGAACGCCGCGAAGCGGACCGTTGACTCCAGGCTCCGGGTCCGCCGCTGAGCCCGGGCCGCTGGGCGGTCCCCCGGGCCTGAGCTCCTCGGGCGGCACCGTCGCCAGCCAGCTCCCGCTGCGCTCCAGCCACGCGGTGACCAGGCCGTCGGCCCCGAGCGAGGCGAGCTCGGACTCGAGCGCGACCAGCGACGGGGTCGAGCAGGTCGCCCCGAGCTCGAGCAGGGCCGGCCTGAGGTGCACATCCGCCGCCAGCGCATGGCGCGCCTGGCGGGCGATCATCAGCGGGATCCCGGTCTTGCCGAGCAGCGCCGCCTCGGGAAGGCCGTCGAGGAAGAGCTTGAGCAGCCCCGAGTAGCTGCCCATCACGGTCGGGCTGGCCGCGATCACGACCCGAGCCGAGCGGACGAGGCCGTTCAGCTCGGGGCTGAAGACACCGTCCTCGAGCGGCAGGTTCACCAGGTCGATCACCACGGCCGGCGTTTCGCCCACCTGGGTCGCCAGCCCGTCGGCGATCCCGGACGCGAGCCGCAGGGTGCGGCTGTCCGGCCGCTGGTTGCCGACGACGGCGACGACGTTCGGTGTGAATCCGGGGTGAAGAGAGGTCTGGGTCATCTGAGCGTCCTGTCCGGGAGGTGAGGGAGAGACGAGGGCCGGACCTTCCGGCCCGACCCCCGCGTTGCGTCCAGCCGGGCCGTCTAGCCCACCGCCCGGCGGAGTCGACATAGACATTCATGAGTTTGTCTAGTCGATAGATCAAGATAATACACAATCCCGGCGAAAGTGCCAGCAGCGCCGATCGCGAAGCTCATCGCGGTCACGAGTCGACACTTCACGGCCCCGTCCTCGTCCCGCGGCGCCAGTCCCGCCCTCGTCAGCGGTGCCAGTCCCGTTACGCCACGGGAGGGTTATGTGCAAATAACGCGTACAAACCTCCCCGCGGTGCCGATGGGTCGGCTGACCTTCGAAAGGTTGGGGAAGCGGGCAGGTGAGGGGGCTCATCGCCCGCGAACATGTTGCAGGAATTTCACCCCTGTAGAGCCACGTGTGAGCATTTTCCGGGCAGGCTGACGGCATGGCCGCTATCCAAGAGCCTGCCGATTCCGCAACAGCCCTGCTTCGTCGGCTTTACCGCTTCATGGCGTCGCGCAAGTTCGTCGCGAGTCGGGCCGAGCTCGTCGACGCGGGCTTCACGCGATCGAGGATCAACAACTGGATCCGCAACGGGCGCATGATCAAGATACTGCGAGGGGTCTACTGCTACGGCCGGGACGTCGAATCGCGGGGGTCGGTGTTCCGGGCGGCTCTGGTTGCGGCAGGGCCCGGCTCGGTCCTGATCGGACGAAGCGCCTGCGAAGTGTGGGGCATCGTCAAGCCACGGGACGAGCTGCCTCGCGTGGTGGAGGTCGCCGTGGCCAGAGGGGCGACGAGATCACTGCCGGGGCTGTCCCCCGCGCTGCGCCGGACGACCGTCAAGGTGTGGAAGCGCCAGGTCGATCGGCGCGACATCCGGCACAGGGAGGGTTTGGAGCTGACCAGCCCGGCCCTGGCCTTGATCGAGTTTGCCGCCCGGGCCTCCCGCAAGGAGGTCCGTTTCGCGTTCCTGGAAGCTTGCCGGCTCGGCCTGCTCAAACAGCGGGAGGTGGCCTACTGCTTCGGTCGCATCTCGGGTCGACGGGGCGCGAAGAAGCTGAAGCCGCTGCTCGCTTTGTGGGTGCCGGAGCTGAACCGCATCAGGTCGGTGCTGGAAGGCCTCTTCCTGCTCGTGTGGGTGCAGCGGGGCTTGCCCATGCCGAAGGTGAACGTGAAGGTGTTCGGCTACGAGGTCGACGATTTCTGGGAGAAGCAAGGGCTCGTACTGGAGCTCGATGGAGACGCGTTTCACCGCGATCCGGCCCAACGATCGATCGACGCCGCAAAGCAACGGGAGCTGGAAGCGCGCGGACTGACCGTGATCCGGGTGACCTACGCGGAACTCGAGCGCGATCCGGACGCGGTCGTGAGGCGCATCATGGACCTGCTCGGACTCGATTGAGCATTCCGTCCGAGGCCGCGAGAGGAGGGTTGTGCGCGATATATGCGCATAACCCTTCTCGCGCTGAGCGGGGTGGGTGGGTTGGTTGGCTAGTCGGCGGGCTGGTCGTTTTGGACGCCCTTGCCCTGGCTCAGGTCTTCCATTGAGTCATCGGGGAGGGAGCTGAGCTTGCGGCCGGGCAGGGATTTCTCTTCGAGGTTGTGCTTGTCGTTGAATTGGAGCGGGGTCATCGGCCGGTTGGTCATCGGCGGCTCCGGCTCCATCGCCTCGAGGCCGGCGTTGAAGTCGGCTTCGGTGACCGAGGGCGGGATCGGGACCGCGCGGTAGGGCGGCGTCGGGACGCCCAGGCGGAAGGCGCGCTGGCCGTCCTTGGTGAAGGCAGTGACCCAGGGGTTGGCGCCCCAGGCGACGATCCAACCGTCGCCGAACTGGCGGAAGGAGCCGCAGCAGTGGCTGCCGGGGGCGACGTCCTTGTCCTGGAAGGACCCGATGTATGTGGCGGTGCGGTCCTTGAGGTTGATCCGGTAGCGGAGCGCACGCGGGGCGCGGCCCTTGATGTGGACGCCGTTGTCATGGACCGTGAGGACATCGCCGATCATGCGGGCGTCGTGGTTGCCGGAGATCGGGTAGCCCTTGTAGGGGTCGTCGCCGAGGACCTTCAGCGATTTCGGGGTCTGGACGCCGCCGAACTTCCAGACCACGTCACCGGTCTTCTTGCTGATTCCCCAGACCGAGTCGGTGTGACGGGTCGAGAGCACGTACTGGTCGCCCCACGGCTCGATCGAGTTGAGGTGGAACTCGTCGTAGCGGATCCGGCCGTTCTCGTCGTAATGCGGGTTGCGCCAGGCGCGCTCCCACCAGCGCTGCGGGGTTTCCTCGAGCGAGATGTGGTCCTTGGCGTTCCAGGACCAGACGACCTTGCCGTCCGGGGTCTGCTCCTGGAAGGCACCGGGCAGCAGGCCACGGTCGGCCCGGCCGCCGACCGGGCGGAGGTCCACCCCGTACTGCGGGTAGTAGCTCATCACCAGGACGTTCCCGTTCGGCAGGCGTACGTACTCGTGGGCGTCGGTCGGGGCGCCCTTGAAGCGGACCAGGCGATCCAGCTTGCCGTTCAGCTCGCGAATCTCGGTCGCGGTCCGGGCGTCCTGGCCGAAGCCGTCGCCGAAGCCGCGGGGCACCTGGAAGGTGCCGTCGGCGAGGACCTGCCCGCCCAGGGTGTTGGTCGGGGTCTGGTACCACCAGCGCGGAGTGCCGTCCTGGTCGAAGACGATCATCCAGGCGTCGCCGATCGAGCCCGGGGTCAGGTAGCTGCTGACCATGAACATGCCCTTCGGCGGCTTGGCGAAGCGCTTGTAGCGCCACTCGGGGAAGTCCGAGGGGAGGCAGCGCACCTGGTAGGACTCGGTGCCGCTGTCACGCAGGATCTTCACCTCGAAATCCTGGCCCGGCATCGGCCTGGCCTCGGCGCCGTAACGGCCGGCGGTCGCCGGGTTGGCCCAGACCTTGACCTTCACGTCCGGGTTCGAGCGGACCTGGACCATCACCCGGCCGGGGACGCAGCGGGTCACGTAGTAGTGGCGGTCCGGGTTGAACTTTGGCCACATCGAGGAGGTGCTGAACTGGGCGTCGTACTCCTTGCCCGGGTCGCCGTTGCCCTTCTCGACCCCGACCACCGGGGCCAGCCCGTTCAGGTCCTTGCCCCCACCCTTCTTCGCGGCCTTGGCGTCATTGTGGTCGGCCCGATACTGGCGGTAGACCAGCGCGCCGGCGCCGACGCCGAGAAACAGCGCGGCCAACAGCACCGCGAGGTTGTACGGCGTGAATTTGAGTTTGTTCTCGGAAGTTTCCATGCTGGGGTGGGTCTGCCGGTTCGTTCCCGCTCGGCCCGGTGACGGCCACACGATCCGCGTGTGTCATCCCGGCCGCGTCTGGGCGACGCTCAGAATGGTCCGGAAACTATAGAGGGAGCCCCGCCGGATAGGGTGGGCGACGATGCCGAACGAGAAACTGGAAGTTCGCAAAGCGCTCAAGGCGGCGCGAACCTCGTTCGACGAGAACCGCGATCTGATCATCAGGCTGACCGCCGCCTTCGCCGTGCTGAGCGGAGCCTCCGCCCTGCTGGACTTCGCTGATCCCGCCGGGGAAGCCATCTCGATCGGTCTCACCATCCTTATCGGCGCCTCCTACGGGGGCATAATCACGGCGATCATCTGCCTGCCGGGCAAGTCGGCCCGCGTCGCCGATCTGTGGGCCACGGTCAAGCCCGTCCTGGCTCGCCTGATCTGGGTGACCCTGCTGACCGGCGTGCTGGTCGTGGCCGGCACCTTCGCCTTGATCGTGCCAGGCCTGATCCTGATCACCATGCTCTCGGTCTCGGGCCAGGCGGTCGTCGTGGAGCGGAGGAAGGTGCTCGACTCGCTTTCGCGCAGCTTCAACCTGGTCAAGGGCGACGGCTGGAGCGTTTTCGGGTTTCTGCTCGTGATCGGGTTGCTCACCTTGCTGGTGACGGCGCTGGTCCTGCTGGTCGCCGCCCCGCTCGGCGGTGGCGTGTTGGCGGGTGTGTTGATCGCTTTCCTCAGCGGCCTGCTCATCAACCCGATCTTTGCGATCGGGTCCGCCGCCCTCTACAACGAGCTGATCCGGGTCGAGCGGTCCGGCCAAGCTCAGGAGACCCCGGCCGAACCGCTCTGACGCGGAAGGCCGAGTCAGTCCGACGCGAAGCGCAGGCGGTCCCGCATATATCGGGTGACCACCTCGACGCACTCTTCGATGAACCAGGGATCGCCCTCGGGATCGGTCAGGAAGGCCCGGGTCAGCAGCCCGTCGGCGATCTCGGTCACGACCTCCAGCTGGCGCCCGAGATCCGGTGTGTCGATAACCCCGAAACGCTCGATCAGCAGCCGCCGGTAGCTCGTCGCGAGGAGCTCGTTGTTGGAGGAGCGGCCGTCCAGCAGCTGCTCGTCGATCACGTCACCGAAGCGGATCTGCCGGAAGCCGATCACGGTCCGGTGCATCTCGACGAAGGTGTCGACGACCACGTCCACTGCGTCGGTCCACTCCTTCACGGCCGGATCATCCAGACGGGCGGTGAAGCCGGCCACGAAGCGTTCGAGGTTCCGCCCGGCAAGGGCCCTGAGCAGGCTGATCCGGTCCGGGAAGAATCGGTAGACCGAACCGATCGAGACCTCCGCCCGCTCGGCCAGCACGCTGGTGGTGACACCCTCGATCCCCTGCTCGTCGAGCAGCTCGGCGGCCGTGTCGAGCAGCAACTCGACCCGCTCACGGCTCCGCTCCTGGACCGGGCTCCTTCTCAGATGTTCAGTTTCCTGTGTGACAGAGAGTCTCGTCGTAGCCCATGTGGTTGTCGCGGAAAGGATACTTCTGCGGGAACGTGGTCCCTTCGCCACCCTTGCCGCCGAGCGGCACCGGGTTGAAGCTCCTCATGTAGAAGGTCTCGGGGTCAGCGCCGAGACCCCCGGCCGCGAGGTTGGCCGGATCCACCTCATCGAACAGCGGGGAGAGCGCCTTCTCGGTCGGCACGTGCATCTCGTACAGGTTGCCGACCACGCCGCCGCCGGTGATGTACCCGAGCCCGAGGTCATCCCAGAGGTTCGTGCGGCCGTGAAGCCACTGGCCGGAGCGGTTGCGCGGCGCGTCGACGTACACCCGACGGTCGAGATAGCCCTGCGGGACCGCCTCGGCGAAGGGGTAGAAGGTGCCCAGCGCCACGACCGAGCCGACCGCCGACTGCTTGAAGGTGTCGGCCGGGCAGGGCTGGCCGATGGTCGGGCCGTGAAGCCAGCGTTCCGTCTCGACCGGCTGGCCGGTGTCGTACCGCGCGTCCCGGATCCGCCAGAGCGTGTAGCGGGCGGGCAGCAGGGCGCCGTAGGCGGTGGCCCTCATCCCGTACGGGAAGGCCTCCGCCGCCCCGTCGAGCTGCTTCTTGGTGATCTGCCAGTCGCCCGGATCCTCGCCGTATGCGCTCGAGCACTCCTTGCGGCCGGCCAGGCAGAGCCCGGCCGTTCGCAGCTTGCGGTAATCGGAGACCAGTTCGTCTGGCATCTGGCTGTCGATCATCGCCTGGAAGGCGTTCATCCGGCGGACCAGATCCTTCCCGGTCTGGCCGACCGTGGACTCAAACTCACCCTCGTCGTCATTCTCGGTCACGCCCATCTCCACCGCTGACGAGGCGATCTCGTAGAGGAACTGGATCGCCTCGAACGCCTCGCCGACCTCGGGCAGCTTGCTCGCCACGTTGAGTGACATCTCGAGGCCGAGCTTGACGTCGCTGCGGGTCTTGCGGGCGGCGTCGCTCTCACCGAGGCCGACCTGGGTCCGGATGTCATTCGTCACCGCCGCGAGCTCGGCCCAGCTGGACACCGACTGGCTGCGGAATGGCAGCGCGATCGCCCGCATGCGACCGTTGATCGTGGTCAGCCAATCGATCTCGTCGCTCAGCTCGCCGCAGGCCCACTCGAGCGCGGCGGCGTTGGTCCCGTCGGCCGGCTTCGCCTTGTCGCAGTACTTCTCGATCGCCTTCTGGTCAGAGGTCCAGGTCTCGAACGAGTACGGCACGGTCCAGTAGCGAGTCCGCGGGCTGGGCGTGCTGAACACGTCCCGGCCGATCTGACGGATCGCGGCCGTGCGGGCCGAATTGCCGGCCTCCGGCCACTGGCTGGAGGGGTCGTTGATCAGCTCGGTCAACTTCGCCCCGAGCTCTGATGCCTCGCCGGGCAGGGTGTCGTTCAGAATCCCGTACTCGTTGTCGTTGTAGACGCGGGAGAGATCGAAGCCGACCCGGACCTTCGAGGGAGCGCCCACCCCAGCCACCTCGTCGCTGCTGATCTCGGTGCCGCGGTCGCGGCGCACCTGACCGTCGATCCCCCGGCCGCCGCCACCGATCAGCGCGTAGGAGTGACCGCCGTACTTCAGGTGCGAGTAGAAGACCGGCATCACGGCGTTGCGGGTCGCGCCGAGCCGCTCCAATTCATTGACGATCTCGAAGATGATGTTGTTGACGTCATCCGCCTGCGGGGAGCCGGCGGTCAGCTTCATCGCCGGGTTGCCGCGGGTGGCGACGATGACGATGCGGTCATCCCGCTGGGCCTGCCGCCGCAGAAAGGCCAGCATCGCCTCGAGCCGGGTCCGCATCGTGTTTTCGGTGACCGGGTCGAAGCCGGCCGACCCGGTTGCGAAGAAGGCCTGCTGGCCGTCGAACTCGCGGGTCGGGTCGTCGGCGTCCAGGGCGAGGATGTGGAAGCCGCCGCGGGCGCCCGATGTCGGCAGCGTGAAAGCCTTGTCACCGACCGAGATCCGGCTCTGGCCGGCCACGCTTCCCCGCGCGGGTTGGGTATCCACCCGGATCGGGTCGGTGGGCTGGTAGCCATAGAGGCCGTCGGGGCCCACCGCGAGGCGGCCGGTGATCCGCCCGATCCGGTTGACGCTGTCGAGGTACTTGAACCCGCGGTACACGCGGCGGACATCCCTGAAGTTGCCGCCGCCCGGGGTGAGGTCGATCACCGAGATGCGGCCGCGGCGGATCGTCCCGTGCTTCGGGCTCCACCGGCTCGTGTTGACGTTGAACAGGGTCAGAGCCTTGTCGAGGCCGACCGGCGGCTGGGTGTTCCAGGCGGGCGTGTCGGCCACCGTCCGCTCGGCCGGGGGATGGTTCGTGGCGATGATCGCGAAGCGTTTGCTCTGCTTGTAGAACGGGCGGATGTCCTTGTCGACCTGGGCCAGGCAGCCCGCGACCTTG
Organism: Solirubrobacterales bacterium; assembly: GCA_044464425.1. Lineage (GTDB taxonomy): Bacteria > Actinomycetota > Thermoleophilia > Solirubrobacterales > 70-9 > 67-14. The sequence continues at coordinate 38,210 of JBIQLL010000009.1, forward strand.
TTGTCATCGTCGGCCTTCAGCCCGGTCGCGGCGGGGCAGTCGTAGGACTTGTTCAGCTTGAGCTCGAGGTTGGAGAGGTCGATCACGACGATCTGCGCCCAGTCCCGTGCGCCGGGGTAGAACTGGTCTCCGACCCTGATGCCCGGGGCATCCTTTTCACCCTCGGTGGCCATGGTGTCGATCTGGACCGCGGGCAGCGGGTCCACGGTGATCCGGACCCGGTCGGTGCCGGTCAGTCCGTTTCGGTCTCTCACCTTGAGCCGGAACGCGTAGACGCCGGGCGCGTCGGCCAGCAGCCGGGGGCGGGGCTTCGCCTGGGGCCGGAAGCGGGCCCTGGGGCGAGAGACGTCCGCCATCGCCGCACCGGGAAAGAGCCGGTGCCTCAGATCGCTGCCCTGCGGCGCCCGGACGACTTTCCAGCTGAAGTGGAGACCCCTGCCGCCGCGGCGGTGAGCCCGGGAGCGCAGGCCGTTGAGCAGTGAGATGTGACCAACCGTCAAGTGACGGTCACGGCCGGCGCCGGCGATCGGCCGGCGGCCGACGACCCGGAAGCGAACGGTCCCGACCTTCCGCCTCCCGCCGGCCCGGAGCACGACGCGGAGCCGGTTGGATCCGTGGCGGAGGCCGTGGCTGGCACCAGCCACGACCTTCCGCACGGCCCCCTTTTCCCCCTTGAACTCGCGGGTGATCACGGTCCGGTTGAGGGTGACCCGTTGGACGCCGGCCTTACCGACCCGGAGCTTGACCTGCAGTGGCTTCGCCTGGACGATCCCTCCTGCCTTTGGCTTGAGGATGACCCCGGACCCGGCCGCCTGCGCGGTCGCCGTCCCGCTCAACACCATCACCAGAGCAATCGCTCCAAGCAGCCACTTCATCCCAACCTCCGTCTTGAGTTGTGAGACACGAGGATTCCTCGTGTTTGACCACATAGTAAACCCAGGCCGGGCGATGAAGTTGCACGGAAGCCCTAGGCCGGGTCGGATTCGGCCGACGCCACCGGCTCGGGCGACGGCTCCAGAGGCTCGGGGTCAGACGCCGGGGCACCCTCGCCCTCGTCGGCGATGACCTCTTCCATCTTGCCGCCGACCATGCCGATGTGAGCGATCAGGTAACAGGCCACCATCACCCCGCCCATGATGTAGAAGACCGTCTGGGTCGAGCTGGCGAAAGCCTCCTGGAGACCGTGGAACACCTGCTCGGTAGCGCCTGACGAGTGGCCCGAGATCGCATCCGAGTTGCCGCCCCCGGCCGAGGTCATCGACTTGGCGATCGCGTCGGCCTTCTCCGTGGAGAGACCCAGCTGACCCAGCTTGTCCTCGACGTTGATCCGGTTCTGGGTGGTGAGGATGGTGCCGAGCACGGCGAGGCCAAAGGCGGCCGCGTAGTTGCGGACGGTCTGGGTGATGCCGGTCGCCTCGCCGTAGCTGGTGTTCGGGGCGCGGTTGATCGCATCGGTGCTGACCGGCCCGAGCATCAGCCCGACCCCGGCTCCGGCCATCACCATGTAGATCCACTGGCCGCCGAGACCGGCATCGATGTCGGTCATCTGCCCGGCCCAGAGGAAGAACCCGACCGCGCCGAGGATGGCCCCGATGACGGTCGCCGGCTTGGCGCCCTTGCTGTCCAGGATGCGACCGCCCCACTGCGTCCCGGCCGCGAACCCACCGAAGAAGACCAGCAGGTAGATGCCGGCGTCCGAGGCATCCCAGCCCAGCGCGATCTGCGAGTACATGCTGGCGAAGAAGAAGAGCGGCACGAAGGCGATCGAGAGGAAGAACAGCACCAGGTTGTCAGCCGAGAACGCGCGCTCGCGAAAGATCGAGACCCGCATCAGCGGCGACTCCTGTCGTCGCTCGAACAGGTAGAAGCCGATCAGGACCAGGATCCCGCCGGCGATGCAGATCCAGGTCAGCGGGTTGCCCCAGCCCCAGATCGCCGACTGCTGGAAGCCGAGCACCGAGAGGCCCATGCCGAGCGCGATCAGCACCGCGCCGCGCATGTCGAGCGGCTGCGGATTCTTCAAGTTGGCCGGCTTCGATCGCCAGATCAGGAAGAGCGAGATCAGCGCGATCGGAATGTTGATCCAGAAGATCGAGCGCCAGGTCCACTCGGTCAGATAGCCGCCGGCGATCGGGCCGACCGAGGTCAGCGCCCCGGTGATGCCGAAGAAGATCGCGAGCGCCCGGCCGCGCTTCTCGATCGGAAAGGCGGAGATGGTGATCGCCAGCGCGGCGGGAAACATGATCGCCGCGCCGGCCCCCTGGATCAGGCGGAAGACGATCAGCCAGGCCTCGGCGATGTCGGATTCGGGAGTCGCCCCGCAGAGGGCCGAGGCGATGACGAAGATCAGGATCCCGATCACCAGCATGGTCCGGCGGCCGACCACGTCCGCGAGCCTGCCGCCGAGCGCGAAGACGGCGGCCATCGAGAGCAGATAGCCGCTGACGATCCACTGGACCCCGGTTTCGGTGAGGCCGAGATGCTGCTGGATGTCGGGGATGGAGATCGAGACGATCGTCTGATCGATGAAGGTCATCGACACGGCGAAGATCATTGCGACCAGGACGAGGTAACCGCTCTTCTTCTCAGCCATCGCGGGCAATCTACCGGAGGAATTTCGATCCAGACGAAAGTTGACATACATCAACTTCAAGTGGATAGGCTGCCGGTATGGAAATCCTCCGCACGCCCGAAGAACGCTTCAAATCGCTTCCAGACTTCCCCTGGGAACCGGTTTACCGGGAATGGGAAGGCATGCGTCTCGCCCATATCGACGAGGGTGAAGGGGAGCCTGTGCTGCTCGTCCACGGGGAGCCGACCTGGGGGTTCCTCTGGCGCAAGGTGATGGTCCCACTGCTCGACGCGGGCTACCGGGTGATCGTGCCCGACCATCCCGGGTTCGGGCGATCGGACAAGCCGGCCGATGACGAGTGGTACACCTACGACCGGCACACGGCGGCGCTGGTCGACCTGATCGAGGCGCTGGACCTGACCGGCATCACGCTGGTCTGTCACGACTGGGGCGGTCCGATAAGTCTGCGAGCCGCCTCGATCGAGGTCCCGGAACGCTTCTCGCGCCTGGTCGCCATGGACACCGGGCTCTTCACCGGCCACCAGAAGATGTCCGATGAGTGGAACCAGTTCCGCGACTTCGTGGCCTCGCACCGGGATGTCCGGGTGGATATGCCGATTCGGGGCGGCTGCGCGACCGAGCTCGCGGACGAGGTGGTCGCCGCCTACGAGGCGCCCTTCCCCGACGCCGATTACAAGGCCGGGATCCGGACCTTCCCCCCGATGATCCCGGTCACCCCCGATGACGTCGGCGCCGCCGAGGGGCAGGCCGCCGCGCAGTACCTGCTCCAGGACGAGCGGCCGTCGCTGCTGCTCTGGGGCGACAGCGATCCGGCTCTGCCGCTGGACCCGGTCGGCCGGATGGTCCAGATGCTTTTCCCCAAGGCCGAGCCGCTGACCGTGATCGAGGGCGGCGGCCACTTCCTGCAGGAGGACCGGGGCGAGCTGATCGGCCAGACCATCGCCGAGTGGCTTCAGCGGACGCCGGTCTGAGCGCGCTGCGACCGAGGGGCCGGGTCAGGCCGGGTCGGCCGCGCGGAGGAGCATCCGCAGCAGCGGCTCGCCGCGGCGGGCATCCGGCTTCTCGCCGGTGATCAGGTCCAGGTAGATGTAGCCGGCCATCACGCGCTCGAGCACGTAGGCCAGCTCGTAGGAATCGACACCCTCCGGCAGAGCCATCTCCCCGGCGTCCACCTGCCGCTTGATCGAGTCATCGAGCCACGAGATCAGCCGCGGCTGGTAGCCGGCGCCCGAACGAGTCAGGAGCGACATCGCCGCCTCTCCCTCGGTCGCGAGCCAGTGCTTCATCCCCGGGTTCTCGATCACCTGCTCGGCGAACTCGGTGGTCACCTCGATGATCCGGTCCGGCCCGATCGACTCGTTCCGGTCCTCGATCCGGTCCAGGCTCTTGATCGTCAACTGCCAGATCATCTCGACCAGGAACTGCTCCCGGGACCCGACCCAGCGGTACAGGGTCGCCCGGTTCACGCCGAGCGAGCGGGCCATCGCCGACATGTCGATCCGCTGCTTGCCCATGAAGGTCCTGACGCCGAGGCGGAGGGCACGGAGCGGGCCGGAGTCCGCCGGCTCGTCCGGGTCGGCCAGAGCTGCCTGGAGCTTTGTGGCGCGAGGGGTCACGGGATTCCAGCATCTCGCATTTCGCCGGTCACCGTGCGCCCGCTCATCCCGCGTCGTCGAAGGCCCGGTTGATCGCGGCCCGCATCTGGGCGACCGGCTGAGCCCCGGAGAGCGCCATCGCGCGGTCGAACACGAAGGTCGGCACGCCGCTGATCCCCAGCACCCCGGCCACCTCCTGGTCGGCCCGCACCTCCGGACCGAACTCCTCGCCCGCCGCGACCTCCGCCGCCCGTTCCGGATCGAGTCCGGCCGCACTCGCCAGCTCGATCAGGTCGGCCGACTCGGAGAGATCAGCGGACCCGGTGAAGTAGGCGCCGAAGAGCAGGTCGGCCAGCTCCGCGCCGTGCCCCTCACGTCCAGCCAGTTGGAGCATGCGGTGAGCGTCGAAGGTGTTGACGGCACGGGCCCGCTCGAAATCGAACTCGATCCCGACCTCCGCCCCCATCGCAACCACCCGCTGGTTCATCTCCCGGGCCTCGTCCCGGGAGACGCCGAACTTGCGGGAGAGATGGTCGAGCAGGTCGCCTTCGGCCCGACGCGGCGCGGCCGGGTCGAGCTGGAAGCTCCGCCAGGCGATCTCGATCTCCGCCCGCCGAGGGTGATCATCGACCGCCTCGGCGAAGAGCCGGGTGCCGATGTAACAGAAGGGGCAGGCGATGTCGGAGAAAATCTCGGCTTTCACACCCGGGAGACTAGAGGGCCGCTGCCGGCACCTTTAGGATGCCGGGCATGGCAGCGAGCCAAAAGGGGGAGGCACCCGCGAAGCAGGCCCTGGTCCTGATCACGCTGATCCTGATCGCCGGGGTCGCGAACCTGAACCTCGCGGTCGCCAACGTGGCCCTGCCGGACATCGGCAAGGACCTCGACGCCAGCCAGACCGGGCTCAACCTGGTCGCGGTCGGCTTCTCGCTCGGTCTCGCCGCCTCGGTCCTCTACCTCGGCGCGCTCGGCGATCGCTACGGCCGCAAGATGATGCTGGTCCTCGGCACCGCGATCTCGATCCCGGCCGCCCTGCTGGCCGGTTTCGCCCCCAGCGTCGACGTTCTCTTCGTGGCCCGGGTTCTCGGCGGGCTGGCGGCCGGCATGGCCTTCCCCACCACGCTCGCCCTGATCACGGCGCTCTGGTCGGGCCCGGCCCGGACCAGGTCGATCGCGCTCTGGTCCGGCATCGGCGGCTGCATCTCCGCCCTCGGGCCGGTCACCTCGGGAGCGCTGCTGGAGCAGTTCGAGTGGGGCTCGGTCTTCCTGATCACGATCCCGATCGCGCTGATCGCGCTGGTATTGGCGGTCCGGGTGATCCCCTCCCACGTGAACGAGACCACAGATCCGGTCGACAACCTGGGCGGCATCCTCTCGATCATCATGGTCGGTGGTGTCGTGCTGGCGATCAACTTCGTCTCGATGCCGGGCTACGGGGCGACCACCGCGGCGATGGCCGTGATCGGGGTCGCCGCCGGGATCGGATTCATCATCCAGCAGCGCCGGGCCGGCAATCCGCTCTATGACCTGAAGATCGCCGTGCGCCGCACCTTCTGGGTCGCGGCGGCCGCCGGGATCATCGTCTTCGGCACCCTGATGGCCGCCATGTTCATCGGCCAGCAGTACCTCCAGAACGTGCTCGAGTACTCGACCCTCGACGCCGGCTTGGCGATCCTGCCCGCCGCGGTCGCCATGGTGCTCGCCGCGCCCATCTCGGCCCGGCTGGTCCAGAGCCACGGCTCCCGCCTCACTCTTCTCTGCGGCTTCCTCTTCTGCCTGATCGGGTTCGCCTGCATGCTCATCTTCTGGGATGAAGACGCCGCCTACTGGCAGGTCTTCCTCGGCTACTTCCCGGTCGGGATCGGGGTCGGCCTGGCCGGCACCCCGGCCTCCAACTCACTGACCGGATCGGTGCCAGTGCAGCGAGCCGGCATGGCCTCCGGTACCGCCGACCTCCAGCGCGACCTGGGCGGAGCGCTGATGCAGTCAATCCTCGGCTCGGTGCTCACCTCGGCCTACGCGAGCTCCTTCGCCTCCCAGATCTCTGCCAGTCCGGAGGCGAGCAAGAAGGTGAGCGACTCGGTCCAGCCCGAGCTCGAACGTTCCTTCGGCAGCGCGGTCACCGTCGCCGAGCAGCACGAGCAGTACGCGCCGCAGATCATCCACGCCGCCCAGACCGCCTTCCTCCACGGTGACGACGTCGCCTACGCGGTCGGCATGATCGCGATCGCCCTCGGCGCCGTGCTCGTCTTCTTCGCCTACCCGAAGCAGAGCCGCGAACTCGAGCTGTTGGCACAGTTTCACGCCGAGGACACGACCCCGGGCTGAAACCACCTTCGGCCGGTCGAGACCGGAGTAGTTGGCAATAGTCGCCAACTACTCCGATCTCGGTGCCGACCGATCGGTCAGGGGCCGGACCAGACCGCGGATAGCCAGGCGCCGCCGACCTGCCCCGCGTTGACCTGGGTGGATAGATCGCCACCGGTGTTCTGGTAGCCCATCAGGTAGATGACGTCACCCTGGGACAGCCTGGCCGTGCCGGAAACGGTCTGCCTGACCGTGCCGGACATGCCGGCCGGCACTTGATCCATCGCGATCAGGCTGCCGCTGCCACCGCCGGCCATCAGCCGGAGCTGGCGCCCGCCGGCCGTGTTGTCGACCCAGCCGACCTGGCCCGTGATCTGGTAGACGCCCGCCTTCTGGACGACGAACTGATCCGCCGGCGGCGCGTATATCTCACCCGCGTCGAAGCTCTCGACCCCGAGGGTCAGCCTGGTGGCCGTCACGTTCGGGACCATCTGGGCGGCGTTGGCGAAGGCCCGTGCGGCCGGAACCTGCGCCAGCGTCGGATTGGGGTATGTCCCGGCCAGGTCGCCGCCGGCCGGGGTGCCCTCGATCGGTCCGGCCGGGCCGGTCGCACCGACCGCGCCACGCGGCCCTCGCGCACCCCGCTGTCCCCGGGGCAGGGATCCCTTCCGGAAATCCCTCGCGGTCAGCGAGCGGTCCCGGACCTTGGCCGAGTTGATCGAGTTGTTGCGAATCTTGTGCGCGGTAACCGCGTTCCGCTTGATCTGCTGCGGCCCGACCGAGTTCCGCGGCAGGCTCGTGGCAGCCCAGGCTCCTCCGCCCATGGCCACGACCAAGGCGACCACCGCGACGATCATCGCCGGGGAAGGCTTGCCGACTCGCCAGTTGACTCTCTTACGCATTGCGTCCTTTCAGCTCGTTTGCTTCTCGCTTTCCTCTTCGTAACTCGTTACCTGCCCGTAACTATTCGCGCGCAACCGAAGTTTCCGACCGGCCTGATCCGGCTCAGGCCGCGATCGGCTCGGCCAGTGCGAGTTTGCGTGCCTGGCGAATCGCCGAGGGTGTGTCGCCGAAGACCCGGCCGCTCTCGCGCAGGTGAGTCGCGGCCCCGAGTCGGTCCAGCACCTCGCTGTGGTCCTCCGAGATGCCCGAGATCAGGACGACGATGCCGCGATGCTCCAGCTTGGCGATCGCGTCGCCTAGCACCTGGGCGCCGGTCGCGTCCATGGTCGAGACCCGGGCCATGCGGAGGATCACCACGCGGACGTCGGCGACCTCGGCCAGCTCGAGCAGGAACTGGTGGGCTGCCGCGAAGAAGAGCGGCCCGTCGAGGCGGTAGGCGACGATGTGCTGGCTGAGCAGCTCACGTTCCTCGCGGGAATGGTCGACGTGATCCAGGGGCACCTCCTCGAGGCTGGCGCTCCTCGCGACCGACCTCAGTGCGATCACGATGGCCACGCCGAGACCGACCACCACGGCGGCGACGAGATCGAAGATCACGGTGACCGCGAAGGTGAGGATCAACACCGTCGCGTCGCCCCTGGTTGCTCGCGCCATCGCCCTGAGCGAGCTGACCTCCACCATGCGGATCGTGGTCGCCAGCAGCACCCCGGCCAGGGCGGCGAGCGGGATCTGGGAAACCAGTGGCGCCGCCGCCAGGATGATCGCCAGGAGGATCACCGCGTGGGTCAGCGCGGCCAGCTTCGAACCGGCGCCGGCCCGGACGTTGACCGCGGTCCGGGCGATGGCGGCGGTTGCCGGGATGCCGCCGAAGACCGGTGCCGCGAGGTTGGCCAGGCCCTGGCCGAAGAGCTCGCGATCGGGATCGTGCTGCTCGCCGACGCTCATGCCGTCCGCCACCGTTGCCGAGAGCAGGCTCTCCAGAGCGGCCAGCGCGGTCACCGCAACCACCGCGGGCAGCAGCGTGGTGAGGCCACCGAGGTCGAGAAAGCCGAGTGAAGGGGCTGGCAGGCCGGCCGGCAGATCGCCGATCGGGGCCAGGTCGAGCCCGAGCGCGGCGGAGGCGACCGTGGCCAGCACGACCCCCAGCAGAGAGAAGGGAAAGACGGGGCGCCAGCGAGCGCCGGCCAGCATCAGCGCGCAGACCGCCAGGGCGATCAGCGGCGGGGCGAGGACCGGGTCGGCGAGATACTCCTTGACCGCGTCGAAGGCCACCGCCCAGACCCTTTCCTCATCACCGGCCTCGAGGCCGAGCGCGGAAGGGACCTGCTGCAGGGCGATCACGACGGCGATTCCGGCCGTGAACCCCTCCACCACGGGGGCCGGCAGGAAGCGTACGTACCGTCCCATCCCGGCCCAGGCCAGGGCGAGCAGCGCGAGGCCGGCGAGGAAGCCGACGAAGAGAACGCCGGTCGCCCCGAACTCGTGGACCACCGGCACCAGAACGACGGTCATCGCTCCGGTCGGTCCCGAGACCTGCAGGTTGGAGCCGCCGAAGATCGCCGCTACCGCGCCCGCGACGACGGCGGTGGCGATCCCCGCCTCGGCGCCGAGGCCGGATGTGGCGCCAAAGGCGAGGGCCAAGGGCAGCGCGACCACGGCGACGGTGAGGCCGGCCACGAGGTCCCGCCGTGGCGACCGCCGGACTGCGTCCCAATCGGATCGCGGGGGCAGGAGCGCACGAAGGCGCGTCATCGACGCTTCGAACACCGGGACCGCCTGGGGCTCAGGAGCCCGCTTCGACGGCCAGCTCGGCCAGCAGCGACTGCTGGCCGGAGATCACGTTGGTCAGCACCGCCCGAGCCGCGTCCATCATCTCGGCGACCTCGGGACTGCTCAAGGTGTAGAGGACGGTCGAGCCTTCCCGCCGCGAGTTGACCAGGCCGGCCCGGCGCAAGACCGCAAGTTGCTGCGAGAGGTTGGAGGGCTCGACGTCGATCTCGGCGAGCAGCTCGTGGACCGGTCGCGGGCCTTCCAGCAGCAGCTCGAGGGATCGCACCCGGACCGGGTGGCCGAGGTTGCGGAAGAGCTCGGCTTTGGCTTCATGGAGCGGCTGACCCATATCCTCAATGATTTCATAACTTGCGAATTTCTTCAATTACTAAATCAGGGAGATGCGTGGGGTGCCGGCCGGGAGATGCGCGAGAGGCCCCGGCGAGAGCGGGTGGCTACGCTACGGGGCCAATGGCTGACTACATCTTCACCATGTACCAGGTCTCCCGGGTCCATCCGCCCGACAAGGAGGTCCTCAAAGACATCTCGCTGAACTTCCTGCCGGGCGCCAAGATCGGCATCCTCGGGCCGAACGGGGCCGGCAAGTCCTCGCTGCTCAGGATCATGGCCGGCACCGACACCGAGTTCAAGGGCGAGGCCCGCCTGCGCGAGGGCGCGACCGTGGGGATGCTGGAGCAGGAGCCGCAGCTGGACGAGAGCAAGGACGTGCGCGGCAACGTCGAGGACGGGGTCCGTGAGATCAAGGACCTGCTCGACCGCTTCAACGAGCTGGCCGCCAACTACTCGGACGAGACCGCCGACGAGTTCGCGAAGCTGCAGGCGAAGATCGACGCGGTCGATGCCTGGAGCCTCGACCAGATGCTGGACACGGCGATGGACGCCCTGCGCCTGCCGCCCGCCGACGCCGACGTCTCGAAGCTCTCCGGCGGCGAGAAGCGCCGGGTCGCGCTCTGCCGCCTGCTGCTCTCCAAGCCCGACCTGCTACTGCTCGACGAGCCGACCAACCACCTCGACGCCGAATCGGTCGCCTGGCTGGAACGGCATCTCGAGGAGTACCCCGGCACCGTCGTCGCCGTGACCCACGATCGCTACTTCCTCGACAACGTGGCCGGCTGGATCCTCGAGCTCGACCGTGGCCGCGGCATCCCCTTCGAGGGCAACTACAGCTCCTGGCTGGAGCAGAAGCAGGCCCGCCTCGCCCAGGAGGAGAAGCAGGAATCGGCCCGCGCGAAGACGATCGCCTCCGAGCTCGAGTGGGTGCGCGAGAACCCGAAGGGACGCCGCAAGAAGTCGAAGGCCCGCCTCGCCCGCTACGAGGAGCTGCTGGCCGAGGAGAAGAACGTCAAGCTGGACCAGGTCCAGATCCACATCCCGGCCGGGGACCGGCTCGGCAACGTGGTGATCGACGCCGAGCACCTGAACAAGGCCTTCGGCGAGAAGCTGCTGATCGAGGACCTCACCTTCAAGCTGCCCCCGGCCGGAATCGTCGGCATCATCGGCCCGAACGGCGCCGGCAAGACCACGCTCTTCCGGATGATCGTCGGCGATGAGGAGCCCGACGGCGGGGAGATCCGCCTCGGCGAAACGGTCCAGCTTGCCTACGTGGACCAGTCCCGCGACGCGCTCGACCCCGAGAAGACAGTCTGGGAGGAGATCTCCGACGGGGACGAGAACATCACCGTCGGCGCCAACAAGATGAACTCGCGGGCCTACGTCGGCGGCTTCAACTTCAAGGGCTCCGACCAGCAGCGGAAGGTCGGCGTCCTCTCCGGCGGCGAGCGCAACCGGGTCCACCTGGCCAAGCTGCTCAAGACCGGCGGCAACCTGCTGCTGCTCGACGAGCCGACCAATGACCTCGACGTCGACACCCTGCGGGCGCTCGAAGAGGCGCTGCTCAACTTCGCCGGCTGCGCCGTGGTGATCTCGCACGATCGCTGGTTCCTCGACCGGGTCGCCACCCACATCCTCGCCTTCGAGGGTGATTCGCAGGTGGTCTGGTTCGAGGGCAACCTCGAGGCCTACGAGGAAGACCGCCGCCGGCGGCTCGGCGCTGAAGCGGACCGCCCCCACCGCATCACGTACAAGCGCCTGACCCGCTAGGGATCGAAGTAGGGAAAGTTGGCAATAGCTGCCAACTTTCCTTACTTCGACCTGCTTCCCGGTTGCGCTGGCGCGGGTCGGGCGGGATCATGGGGCCATGGCTACTTTCACGCGCGTGCTGGTCGGCCATGACGGCGGCGAGCGCGCAGACGATGCCTTCGCCCTCGGGCGCCTGATCGCCGAGCGGTCCAGCGCCGAGCTGGTGCTCGCCTCGGTCGTCCCGGACCCGGTCGGCGGGAACTTCATGCCGATGCTCTCAGCCGACGGGCAGGCCGAGCTGATTGCCAAGGCCCGGGCCTGCGTCGAAGACGCGGTCGGCAAGGAGAGGCCGATCGAGATCGAGCAGTCCTCCTCACCCGCACGCGGACTGCAGTCGGTCGCCGAACGGATCGGAGCGGAGCTGGTCGTGCTCGGGAGCAGCTCGCGGGCCGAGCGCGGTCACACACGCGCCGGGCGCAAGGCGCGCCAGCTGATGTCCGGCGGGACGAGCGCGGTGGCGGTCGCGCCGGACGGCTTCCGCGACCGACCGGACCTGGCCCAGATCGGGGTCGGGGTCGACGGCTCGCCGGAGTCCGAGCTGGCGGCCGAGACCGCGATCGGGCTGGCGCCCGACGGCGCGGTCCTGAAGCTGATCGCCGTCGCGTCGGGCTTCGCCGACGAGTGGGGCCGCTGGGGAGTCACCTACCCGCTGGCCGAGATGGCCGAGGCGACCAAGGAGGCGGCCGAGCAGCACCTGGATCAGGTCGAAGCGATCATCCCGGACCGCCTGGGTACCGAGCGGATACTGCTCGACGGGACCGCTCCGATCCGGCTGGCCGAGGCGTCGGACCGGCTCGACCTGCTCTGCCTCGGCTCACGCGGGTACGGGCCGGTGCGACGCGTGCTGCTCGGTTCGGTCTCCTCGGACGTGGTCAATCACGCCGCCTCGGCGGTGATGGTCGTGCCCCGCACCGACGCCGGCGCCTGAGCGGAGCACTCGCAGGCCGGCTGCCCTACTCGACGAGGCAGCCGGTCTGGTTCCAGAAGCTGGACCAGATGCCGAACGCCTTCGGCACCGCGTTCGCGATCGCCTGAGCTCTCACCTGGTAGCCCTCGGAGGTGAAGTGGATGCCGTCGTCGATGAACCACTGATCCTTGACCCGGTTGGCCCAGTCGTAGATCCGCATGTTCGGGTACGTGTCGCAGGCGTCGAGCAGCTCGTCGTCCCAGGCCTGCATGTTCGCCTCCGAGTAGGCCGGGTTGCCCGGGTTCAGGGTCCGGACGTTGATCCAGAGGACCGGGTTGCCGTCAGCGACGCCCATCAGGCGGTCGATCCGCTCTCGCATGCCGATGGTCGAGCCGACCGCGACGTTGGCCGTGTCATTGGTTCCCATCGCGAAGATCCAGCAGCCGTCGAAGCCGGCGTCAGCGATCGCCTGGGCGGCCTCGACCGCGTTCGGCTGGCCGTTGACCTCCTCGACCGATGAGCGTGCGCCGGAGATGTCGATGTGCTGTTCGTAGACCCCGACGCCCTTCAGGCGAGCGTCGAGCCGATCGTTCGGGTCGGGCAGGTAGTCCGGCTCCATCAGGCCGACCGAGGTCGAGTCGCCGATGTAGGCGACCGAGGCGCAGAGGCTCTTGGGGAACTCGTTTCGTTCCTCGGGACTGATCACCGTCTTCGCGACCGGGGCCGCGGTGGCGATCTGCTTGACCGCCTCGGTCGAGTCGCCGCCCTGGGAGACGATCGGAACGATCGACTTCGAAGGCGCGACCCCGACCATGGCCAGCAGCAGGATCAGGGCCAGGGTGCCGCCGACGAGGGTCAGGCCCTTGCCCTCCGGGCCGAAGCGCTTCCAGTTGAACTCGCCGGCCCGGAACCGGTTCCAGAGCCGCCCGATCGCACCCTTGCGAACCGGGTCCTCGATGAACTTCCAGGAGAGCGCGGCCACCAGGAAGGTGGCGCCGACCTGCAGGGTCGAACGCACCAGGCTGAAGCCGTGGGCGTCGGCCGGCGTGGTCAGGGTGATGATCGGCAGCTGCCAGAGGTAGATCGCGTAGGAGCGGACCCCGATCCAGCGGAGCGGCGTGATGCCGATGATCGGGCCCAGCCTGGTCGCCGGGTGGGCCAGCACGGCGACCACCACCGTGGTCGCGATGGCGAGCAGCACCATGCCGCCGCGGTAGAGGAAGGGCGAGAACTCTGAGGTCTGCCAGATCAGCAGGAAGATGACCAGCAGCCCGCCGACCCCGAGCAGGTCCATGTTGCGCCGCGCCTTGGCCGGGAGCTTGCGGTCGAGTCGTCGGCTCGGCCAGACCATCGCCAGGGCGGCCCCGAACAGCAGGGCGAAGGCCCGGGTGTCGGTGCCCTCATAGACCCGGGTGGTGTCGAAGCCCGGCTCGTAGAGGACCGCCATCAGCACCGCCGAGACGACCGCCAGGCCGAGGGTGACCAGGGCCAGGTTGGGCCGGATCCGCTCGCGGCGGGCTCGCTGGCCCCGGTCGCGGTGAGGCGAGATCTTCAGCAGCAGCAGAAGCAGCCAGGGCCAGATGATGTAGAACTGCTCCTCGACCGCCAGCGACCAGAGGTGACTGAACGGAGAGGGCGCCCCGAAGCGGTCGAAGTAGGACATCCCCTGGCCGATCGCCCACCAGTTCTCGACGAAGAAGACCGAGGAGACGGTCTCGCCGCGCAGGGTGCCGAGCAGGTCCGGATCGCCGATCCAGACCCAGAGCAGAACCACCGCCAGCATCGTGAAAAGGGCCGGCAAGAGGCGCCGGGCGCGGGCCAGCCAGAAGTTCTTCAGGCTGAGCTTGCGGGTGGCCCAGCCCTCCAGCAGGATGTCGGTGATCAGGTAGCCGGAGAGCGTGAAGAAGACGCCGACGCCGAGCAGCCCCCCCGGGGCGAAACCGAAACCGAGGTGGTAGGCGATCACCGCCAGCACGGCGATTGCCCGCAGGCCGTCGAGGCCGGGCATGTAGCGCTGCCCGGATCGCCTTTCTACTGGTTCCGGCATGACCCGGGAAATCTACTGTGCGTCACCATCCACCAACTGTGCGGCTCGGGCGTCGTCGGGTTCCTGCGCGTCCCGTCGGTGCCAGCGGAAGAAATACTCGTGAGCGATCACACCGACCAGGGCAAGCAGCAGCAGGGCGCCGGTCACCAGTGCCGCCGGCTGGACGAAGTAGGCAAAGATCCCGATTGCGACGCAGGCGAGCGCGCCGCTGATCCGGCGCCAGGGGAGCCCGTGGGTCAGTTTCCAGCGGATCGTCACGAAGGAGAGCAAGTACAGCGTCGGTCCGGCGACCACCGCGATCAGCTCGGGGGTGTGCAAGTACTCCTTCGGATGGGCGAGGACGATCTCGTCCCCGACCGCGCAGAGGATGATCCCGGCGATGATCGGGATGTGACCGTAGGTGAAGATGTCACGTCCGAACGCAGTCCGGTTGTCGGCCTCGTCGAGGACCCGTTCGAGGTTGGTCGCCATGTAGTTGAAGTACAGCCACCAGAGGCAGGCGGTGCTGATGAAGGCCGCGGTGAAGGCGAGGGCGGTGGTCAGGTTGAAGTCGAGCTCCGCCGTCGTCGCCCCGGTCATGACGACGGTCTCTCCGAGAGCGATGATCGTGAAGAGCTGGAAGCGCTCGGCGAAATGGGCGCTGCCGACGTCCCAGGCATCAGTCCCGATGCTGGTCAGCCAGGGCACGTAGTAGGTGGCGGAGGGGCCCGCGTAGTCGATCGCCAGGGCAACCAGCCACAGGACGATCCGGGTGTCCCCTTCGGTCAGGGCGCCGACGATCCAGAACGGCGCCGCGAAGCAGAACCAGGTGAGGATGTGGGCGGCGCGGCTGCGCTCGAGGGTGCCCGGTTCCGCGGCGCTGAAGGTGAGGAAACTCTGGCGAAAGAGCTGGATGAAGACGTAGGCGAGGACGAAGAGGAGGCCCTTGTCGCCGAAGGCCTCAGGGATCGCGACGGCCATCAGCAGGCTGGCCATCATGATGATCAGGAGCAGAATCCGGATCGGCATGCGGTCCGGGTCCAGCTCGTTCGTGGCCCAGGTCGTGTAGTTCCAGGCCCACCAGACCACCAGCAGAACCATCACCGACTCGAGCGCCCCTCTCCAGGTCAGGTTCTCGATCAGCAGGTGCGATATCTGCGTTATGGCAAAAACGAAGACGAGATCGAAGAACAGCTCCAGGGTCGAGGCGCCGTAGGCCTTCTGCGGATCGCGCCGGGCGGAGAACCTCTGGTTCACGGCTCGATCACATGATTCGGGTCGGGCTGCAGCTCTGGCGGGGCCTCCGAGTAATCGTCGAAGCGGCCATCCCGCTTGCGGATCACCTCGCCCACCCCGCTGCGCTCGGCCTCCTCAATGAACTCGAGTGCCTCCGGCGTGTTGCGCATCAGGCCGTCGAGGATCGGGCCGATCGTCTGGGTCGAGGCCAGGCCCATGTTCTCGTAGGCCTGGTTGACGACCAGCTTCATCGCCGCGAGCTGGGAGGACGGGATCGAGGCGAGCTCGGCGGCCCGCTCCGCGACCGTCTCCTCCAGCCGCTCGAAGGGCACCGCCTCGTTGATCAGCTCGACCTCGGCCGCCTGCTTCCCGTTCAGAGGCCGGCCGGTCAGCGCGTGGAACTTGGTCCGGGCGAGCCCGAGCCGGTAGATCCACATGCCGGAAAGGTAGGCGCCCCACATGCGGCTGTACGGAGTGCCGATCACCGCGTCCTCGCTGGCCACGATCAGATCGGCGCAGAGCGCGAAGTCGCTGCCGCCGCCGACGCAGTAGCCGTGGACCTGGGCGATCACCGGCTTCGGGCTGCGCCAGACGCTCATGAACTTCTGGGTCGGAGAGAGCTCGGGCGCCGTCGCCATCGCAAAGTCCTTGCCCGGATCCCACTCGCCGTCGGTCGCCAGATACTCGTCCCAGTGTTCGAAGCCGCCGCCGAAGTCGTAGCCGGCACAGAAGGAGCGGCCGGCGCCGCGCAGGACGATCACCTTGATCTCCGGGTCACGGGTCGCCTGCCCCACCGCCGCCTCGACCTCGTCGGGCATCGGCGGCACGATCGTGTTCAGCCGCGAGGGACGGTTGAGAGTGATCGTCGCCACCGGTCCCTCGGCCGAGTAGAGGATCGTCTCGAAGCTCACCGGCCCAGCCTATCGCCGGGTCCGGCGCCGCGATCCCGTCCGGTGAGAGAATCCCCGCATGAGCTCAGAGTCCGCTCCGATCACCGTCTATGGGGCGACCGGCTACACCGGCCGACTGGTCGCTGCCGAGTTGAACCGGCGCGAGATCCCCTTCATCATCGCCGGCCGCAACCGCGAGAAGCTCGAGGCGCTCGCCGCCGGCCTCGAGGGCCCGGGGCCGAGGCCGGCGGTCCGGGCCGTGCCCAACACCGACCCGCGCGGGCTGCGCGAACTGTTCGAAGACAGTGCCGCCGTGATCGCCTGCGCCGGACCTTTCACCCTGCACGGCGAACCGGTCCTCGCCGCCGCGGTCGAGGCCGGCACCCACTATCTCGACACCACTGGCGAGCAGGGCTTCATCTGCCGGGCCTTCGAGGTCTACGGTCCCCGGGCGGCGCAGGCCGGCAGCGTGGTGATACCCGCGATGGGCTTCGATTACGTGCCCGGTGACATGCTGGCCGCGCTCACCGCGGCCGAGCTCGGGGAGAACGAGCCGGTCGACAAGGTCCGGGTCGGATACCACGCTCCCTTCCAGCCCAGCCGCGGCACGGTCCACTCCGGCATCGAGATGATCAAGGGCGGCGACGTCGAGTGGCGCGAGTGGGCGCTGCGGCCCGCCTCCCAGGCGGTGGCCCGGCCCGAGTTCGATTTCGGCGGGTCGCTGGGCAGACAGAAGATGATGCATTACCCGGCGGCCGAGCACATCACGGTTCCCAGCCATCTTTCGCCCCGCAGCGTCGAGACCGGCCTGAGCGTCGCTTCCTTTGCCCCGGGCGCGGCTGGGCAGCTGATCCTGCCGCCGGTCAACCGGGCCTTGGGGCTGGCGATGCGGACCCCGCTGCGCCGACTGATGTCCAGGGCGGTCTCCGCCCTGCCGGAGGGTGCCGACGAGGGCTCCCGGAACGCGGTGCGGTTCGTGGTCGGCTGTGAAGTGACCTCCGGTCGGAGGGTCGCCCGCGGCCGGATCAGCGGCACCGATGTCTACGGGCTGACCGCCGCGATGATCGTCGAGGGCGCGGCCCGGGCGGCCCGCGGCGAGATCGGGGGCAGCGGCGCCCTCGCCCCGGCCACCGCCTTCGAGCCGGCTGGATTCCTGGCCGAGTTCGGGCGGTTCGAGCTCGATTGGGAGATCATCTCCGCTCGATAGTGTGAGCGAAGTGAGCGGGAACTTCGAAGCCCGTCAGATCGACCTTCACGGTCATCGAGCCATCTACCGCATGACGGGAGAGGGGCCTCCGGTCGTGCTGATCCACGGCATGATCAACTCCTCCCGGCACTGGGCCAAGGTGGCGGATCAGCTGGCCGCCGAGTACACGGTGATCGCGCCGGATCTGATCGGCCACGGCGAGGCGTCCACCCCGCGCGGCGATTACTCGCTCGGCGCCCACGCCGCGAGCATCCGCGACCTGCTGGCCGCGATCGGCATCGAGCGCGCGACGATCGCCGGCCACTCGCTTGGCGGCGGGGTCGCGATGCAGTTCTTCTACCAGTTCCCCCAGCGCACGGAACGGCTGATCCTGATCTCGAGCGGCGGCCTGGGGACCGAGGTCAGCCCGATGCTGCGCGGCGCGGCGCTGCCCGGGGCCGGGGTCGGCCTGAGCCTGGCCGCCAACCGGCTGGTGACCGGCGGCCTCGGTTTCGTGACCTGGCTGCTGAAGCGGGCCGGCAGCGACCTCGGACGCCAGACCGAGGCGATCTCCCGGGCGCTCCGGCCGCTCTCCCCGCCCGGCGCCCGCCGCGCCTTCCTGGAGACGCTGAGGTCGGTGATCGACATCCGCGGCCAGAAGGTCAGCGCCACCGACCGGCTGCACCTGTTGGAGACGACTCCGACCCTGATCGTCTGGGGTGAACGGGACAACACGATCCCGATCGACCACGGGATCAGCTCGCACGCCGCGATCCCTCACAGCCGCTTCGAAACCCTGGCCCGCGCGGCCCACTTCCCGAACCTCGAGGATCCCGACGGGCTGGCGGCGATCATCGAGAGCTTCCTGGCCGAAACCGAGCCCGCCGCCGTGCCGGACGAGCGTTGGGGCGACCTGGTCGAGAACGACCATCGGGCACCGCGATGAAGTCGGGCAGGCGGACCGAGACCCGGGTCTTCGTCGCCCTCGACCCGCCGGCCGAGGTGCGATCCGAGGCCGAGGCCTGGGCCCGCCACCTGGCCCGAAGCACCCAGGGCCTCCGCGTGGTCCCGGCCCGGAACTCACACATCACGCTGGCCTTCCTGGGCGAACGTGACGATCTCGAGATCGACGAGATCGCGACCGCGGTCGCCGAGACCGAGGGAACGGTCACCGGTCTTTCGCTCGGCGCCCCGGTCTGGCTGCCGCGACGGCGGCCTCGCAGCCTGGCCCTCGACATCCACGACGATCGCGGCGAGCTGGCGGGACTGCAGTCACGGCTGGCCCGGGCGCTCAGGGATTCACTCGACTGGAAGGAGTCCAGGCCCTACCGCGCCCATCTGACCTGCGGCCGGACCGGGCGCGGCTTCGACCCCGGCGGCCTGCGGCTCCCGGTCAGCCCGTCGATCGCCTTCGCCGGCGAGTCAGTCACTCTCTACTCGTCCCACCTCAGCCCCGAGGGTGCCGAGTACGAGGCGATCGAGCGGTTGATGCTCGACAGGCCCGAACCTCAGTAGAACCCGACCCGGGCCAGCGGCTCGATCAGTTCGCGTTCCTCGTAGGAGAAGTGCGACCGGAGTGCGTCGGTCAGCAGGTCCACGGCCCGCCGGACCTCCGCCATCGCCCCCGGCTTGCCCGCGACGAGGTCGACCAGTGACCCGTCCAGCCGTTCTAGCAGTTCGGTGATCACCTCGTGCTCGTCGCCGAGCCGGTCGAGCACCGGGGTCAGCTCGGGCGCGCTGCTCCGCAGGTGCGGGAAGACGCTGCGGTCCTCCAGGCTGTGGTGGCCAGTCACGATCCGGCAGTAGGACTCGCAGTAGACGCCGAGAGTCCAGTTGTTCTGGCGGATCGTCATCCGGTTGATGTACGACCGGACCTCGTCGGCTTCGACCTTGCCCTGCTCGACCTGGGCGACGAGGCCGCGCAGCTGCTCGAGCTCCTGGCGCAGTCCGTCGTGAACGTCGATCAGGTGCTTCCCGGCGGCCTGCTCGTGCGGGGTGTAGAGCCGGTCGGGGTCGGGCGTCGGCACGGTCGGCCGGCTCGAGTCATCCCAGGCCCTCTCCTCGCTCAGGCGGCTGCCGTCATCCGGCGTGGCAACCGCGGCGAACGGGGTAGCGCCGGAAGTTCCGCTCCCACCCGAGCGATCGGCGGGCGCCGCTTCGGTCGCGGCAAGAGTTCCCTCGCCCGCCCTCGCGGCCTCGACCAGCTCGCGGGTCGCGGGCGCCACCTCTTCGGCGAAGACCCGGATGCTGTCCGCGTCGTTGACCGAGAGGATGTAGCTGGACATGCCCTGCTCGAGGGTCAGCTCGGCCAGCTGCTCGGGCCAGTCCTTCGCCTCGCCGCGCGGCCAGCTCTCGTCGGAGCCGAACTTGCCGATCAGGTTGTAGAGCCGGCGGATCTCGCCCGGGTCACGGCCGGCCTCGCGGGCCGCTTCGTCGATCCGGACACTCATCTCCGGCAGGTCCGGCGGGTCGGCGTACCCGACCGAGGGAATCCAGCCATCGGCCTTCGCCCCGGTCAGGGCGAGCATGCGGGGCTTGTAGGCACCCAGCCAGATCCCGATCGGGTGGGCCGGAGCCGGTCCTGGGTGCGCGCCCTTCACCTTGTAGTACTCGCCCTCGAACTTGACCGAGCGGTTCCCGGTGTCCCAGAAGGCGCGGATCACCTCGATCGCCTCGCTCAGCTGGTCGACGCTCTGGCCCGGGCTCAACCGGTGGCCGCCCATCGCCTCGATCGCGTCCCAGAACGCGCCGGCGCCCAGTCCGAGCTCGACCCGGCCACCGCTGATCACATCCAGGCTGGCGACGCTGCGAGCCAGGACCGCGGCCGGCCGGAGCGGCAGGTTGGCGACGTTCAGGGCGAGCCGCACATTGCTGGTCTCGCCGGCCAGCGAGGCGAGCAGAGTCCAGGAGTCAAGGAACTTCGCCTGGTACGGGTGGTCTTGGAAGGTGACGTAGTCGAGCCCGAGAACGTCGGCTTCCTTGGCCAGCTCGACCACCCCGGCAGCCTGATCGGCGATCGGGGTGACGAAGATCCCAAACTCGAGGTCATGCCCGTAATCAGCCACGACCGGATGCTCTCACAGCCGGACCTTCGGTTCGGCTAGTTGACGCGGAAGGCGCCGCGCATCAGCGGGTGGATGCGGCAGAAGAAGGTGTAGGTGCCCTTCGGCAGGTTCTTCGGCGTCTCCCACCAGGTGCGGTCCACGGTCGGCTCCTTGTTCTTGCCGGGCAGCGTGCCCATCTGACCCGACTCGAACTGGTACTTGCCGTCCGCAATCGGGTAGGCGATGCCGGTCGACTTGTTACAGGGCGTCTTGCAGGAGGTGAGCGAGTGCCAGATCTCCTTGCTGACGTCATAGTCGGAGAGCTCGAACCTGATGCTCTGGCCCTTCTTGACCGTGGGCGGGTTGCCGGCCGAACCGGGCAGGCGGAAGTCGGCGCCGTTATAGACGAAATCACTGATCACGAAGGGGTTCGAGCCGGCCGTGGCCCCGTCGGGCAGCTTGGTCGCGTCCCGGCCGACGGTCGGCAGGCCACCGCCGTGATCGCTGTTCTCCTTGTAATGACCGTGGTTTGGCCGGCCCGGATAATCGACCCGCTTCTTGTACGGGTTCATGCCGTGCTCGTTCTCGGCCATGTAGACCACCATGATCCCCATCGATTCTGGCCATGAAGCCCGCTTGGTCTCGTAGGTGGCGCTGGTCGAGAGCACGTCGCCCTTCTTCACCTCGACCCGCCAGTTCTTGGGCGAGCCGTACATCGCCATGTCCCAGGAGACCGGCCCGGCCGGCTCGAAGTACTTGGCCTTCGAGCGGTAGAGGTGGACCTTGCCACGCTTGACGTTCGGGCTGCGTTTGACGCAGGCCCGGTACCTCTTCTTCTTCGCCTTGTACTTGCGCAGAGCCTTGCGGTATGCCTTGGCCTGTCGTCGGCTCTCTCTGGGCCCGTCGTTGACCGGCTGCCGCCTGGCCGGCCGGCCGGGCTTCTTGCATCTCGGGCCCTGGTACCTCGCGCCCGGCCGCTTCAGGTAGAGATCGGTCCAGAGGCCGCCGGCGTGAACGTGGCCGGCGGTGGCCAGCAGCACGCCGTTGCGATCGACCGTCCACTCGTTCTGTTTCACGCCGTCCGGATACGGATTCTTCGCTTCATCCGGGTAGGTGAACTTGCCGTCCTTGCCCCCGGTGCCGCGGAACACATCGAAGACCGGATAGATGTTGTGGCCGTTCTGGACATCCATCCAGATCGGGGTGACCGGCTTGATCCCCGCCGCGGCCGGCGAGTCGGCCGGGATGAAGTCGATGGTGTAGGTCGCGTAGAGCGTCATCGGCTCCGGCGTCAAGTTGTGGATCATGTGGTTGAGAATCCACCAGTCCGACGCCTTGTACTCGTAGCCGTAGCCGCGCGGGAACTGGGTGATCGTCTTCTCTTCGCCGGTCGCGTAAAAGCGCTCCGGGCCACCGTAGGTCGCGTCCGGCCGCGAGGCGTTCAGCCAGACGCCATGATGGAACATCACCTTGCTGGAAAGGGGGATCGAGCCGTCCTCGTTGACCAGATCAGGCTTGAGCCGCGTGATCCAGCCGTCCACGGCCGGCTTCTCCTGCCCGGTCATCGGCCGGAAGGCGATCCGGTTCTGGCCCGGGGTCACGGTCAGCGGGCCGATCCGGTAGGTGATCCGCTCGGCCCCGTTGTCGAGGTAGCGCACCGAGCTGTGCGGCAGCAGCGCCGAGGCGGTCTGGGGAAGCAGGAAGAGAGCGGCGAGGGCGAGACAGAGGACGGAGACCCTGCGGAGTTTCAACGGCTACCTGAACTTTCGGGTTGCGGTCGAAGGCTTGCCGAACGCGACCGACGCCTTCACCTTGATCTTCACGGCCTTGCCCTTCCGGACCGCCTTGCGGCCGGCCTTGGTCAGCCGGATGGTCACCGTCTTCGTCTGACCGGCCCTGAAGTTGAGCTTCTTCTTCACGCCGAGCCTGACCTTGCCCTTGGTCACAACCAAGGTCACGTTCCGGCTGGCGGTGCTCGCCTTCACCTTGACCTTCACCCCGGACTTGCGGATCTGCTTCAGCTTGCGGGCCGGGAGCGAAACCTTGACCGAGGGCCTCGGCACAGCCTTGCCCTCCGAGCCGTCGATCTCCAGCACGCCGCTCATGCTGGGGCCGTGCAGGGTGCAGTAGAACGGGTAGCTGCCGGGCTTGAGGTACTCGGTGCCCTGGACGATTTCAGTCTGGCCGCCGGCGATCACCGGCGCGTAGAAGAGAGGTTCACCGTCCGGGCCATTCTGATTCGCGGTCACGTCGTGGTAGGTGAGCGAGGCGGAGTTGTCGAAGCTGGCCGACTCGCCGAGGCCCTGAACGTAGGGGCCCGGCAGGAAGGTGTAATCCCCCGGGTTCGGGCTCGATTGGATCGTCGCGGCCGCGTTCGCGGAACCGGCCATGACGGCACAGGCGGTCAACGCGGCCACCAGGCCCAAGCTGATTTTGGAACCCATCCCTCCCATCGGCTGAACATAATGACGCATATCAGTGATTTACGCGAGCGGAAACCGCGAAGCGCACCTCCGAGGCCCGTGTGTAACAGTTCTGCGAAATGTCGCAGCCCGATGAACGACCCGACCTGACCGAGCTCCGCCGCCGCCGTTCACTCACCCTCGACGAGGCCCGGCCCGAGGCGGTCGAGCGTCGCCACGGACGCGGCGGACGCACCGCCCGCGAAAACCTTGAGGATCTGGTCGACCCGGGCAGCTTCGTCGAGTACGGACGCCACGCGATCGCCGCGCAGCGGGCCCGCTTCGAGACCGATGACCTGGCCGAGCGGACCCCGGCGGACGGGCTGATCGCCGGCACCGCTCGGATCAACGGCGAGCTCTTCGGCGAGGCGGGACGCTGCGCCGTCCTCTCCTATGACTACACGGTTCTGGCCGGCACCCAGGGCGCGGTCGGCCACCTGAAGAAGGACCGGCTGTTCGAGCTGATCGAGAAGATGAAGCTGCCGACGATCTTCTTCGCCGAGGGCGGCGGGGGCCGCCCGGGCGACACCGACTTCCCGGTGGTCTCGGCGCTGCAGGTGCGGGCCTTCGCGCTCTGGGCAAAGCTCTCCGGGATGGTCCCGCGGGTCGCGATCGTCAAGGGGCGCTGCTTCGCCGGCAACGCGGTGATCGCCGGCTGCGCCGACTTGATCGTCGCGACCGAAGACGCCTCGCTGGGGATGGGCGGGCCGGCGATGATCGCCGGCGGCGGGCTCGGTGACGTGGCGCCCGACGAGGTCGGCCCGGTCTCGGTCCAGGAGCCGAACGGGGTGCTCGACCTCGTCGTGACCGACGAAGCCGAAGCGGTCGCGGCCGCGAAAAAGCTGATCGGATACTTCCAGGGCCGCGCCCCCTGGACAGCCGGCGAGGAGTCCGACCAGTCCGCGTTGCGGGAGATGGTGCCCGAACGCGAGCGCCGCGCCTTCGACGTGCGACCGGTGGTCGAGACGCTGGGTGACCCTGGCTCGGTCACCTTCCTGCGGGAGAAGTTCGCGCCCGAGATGGTCACCGCGCTGGCCCGGATCGAGGGTCGGCCGGTGGGCGTGATCGCCAACGACTCACGCCACATGGCAGGCACGATCACCAGCGACTCGGCCGACAAGGCGGCCCGCTTCCTGCAGCTCTGCGAGAGCTTCGGGCTGCCGGTGATCTCGCTGGTCGACACTCCGGGCTTCATGGTCGGGCCGACCCACGAACAGACCGCGCTGGTCCGCCACACCTCGCGCCTGCTGGTCGCCGGGGCGGCGCTCAGCGTGCCGCTGATCGCGGTGGTGCTGCGTCGCGCCTACGGGCTCGGCGCCCAGGCGATGGTGGGTGGCAGCCTCCACGAACCGCTGCTGACCGTGGCCTGGCCGAGCGCTCACCTCGGGCCGATGGGCCTCGAAGGCGCGGTCCGGCTCGCGATGCGCAAGGACCTGGAGGCGATCGCCGACGAGGACGAGCGTGAGCAGCGGGTGCGCGAGCTGACCGCGATGGCGGAGCAGAACGCCCGCGCCCTGAACGCGGCTCAACTCTTCGAGATCGATGACGTGATCGACCCGGCGGAGACCAGGGCGGTGATCGCCTCGACCTTGGCTGCCGCTCCCGAGCGGGTAGCCGAACGCCCGCCGCACCGCTTCGTCGACACCTGGTAGACCCTCCCGAGCGAGGCCTGAAGCGCAGGGAGCATGCGGATTCATGCGGCATCCCGCAAGTTGGAGTAACGTGGCGTACTCGTATTCGTCCGAAGTGGGAGAGGGGTCGATGAGTAGAGACGTTGCCGAAGGAACGGTTTCAAGCGGACGCCTGATGGCGCTCGCCGGAGTTTTCGCTGCCGCATTGCTGATGCTGCTCTCGGTCGCCGAGGGTGCCCGGGCCGAGGTCGTCTCGACCGAGGCCATGCCCGGCGGTGTGCAACGCACCACCTACCGGCTCGGTCCGGTTGAGGTGACGCCAGGCCAGAACCGGATCGCCTTCCGGCCGATCGTCGGCAACTCCCGGCCGGCCGTGAACGGCTGGATCAACCGGATCAAGCCGGACCTGGTCTACGCGGACGGCTCGATCCCCAAGTCGAGCAAGGTGATGTTCCACCACGGGGTCTGGATCAACATGGCGACCGGTGAGAACTTCTACGCCACCGGTGAGGAGAAGACGATCCTCGACATCCCGGACGGCTACGGCTACCGCTACAAGACCGGCGATTTCTGGGTCCTCAACGACATGATCCACAACCTGACGCCGGATGCGATGGAGCTGTACTTCCAGTACACGATCGACTTCATCCCGGACACGGCTCCGGAGGCGGCCAGCGTGATCCGCGCCCGGCCGATCTGGATGGACGTGCAGAAGGGGATCTACCCGGTCTTCGACGTCTGGCGCGACAGCGGCGGCGCGGACGGCAAGTTCACCTACCCACAGGACGACCCGAAGGCCTATCCCGATGGCAAGCAGCTGAACGTGAAGCCGATCCCGGCCGACGGCGTGCTGCTGGCGACGACCGGCCACGTCCACACCGGCGGCCTCTCGACCAACCTCTACCTGCGGCGCGAGGGTGCCACGTATGCCGGCCCGATCTGCCCGGAACGGATCTCGTACGCGGCGAAGCTGAAGCCGCTGCGGAAGAAACGGACCAACCTCAAGGCGAAGATCCGCAAGCTGAAGAAGAAGAACGCGAAGCTGAGCAAGCAGCAGAAGAAGCTCAAGCGGGCGCTCAAGCAGCGGCGGAGCAAGGCCAGGGCGCAGCAGATCCGCAAGCTCAAGCGGAAGAAGAAGGCGAACTCGAAGAAGATCGCCAAGCTCAACCGGCTCAAGAAGGCCAACAACCGCAAGCTCGCTCCGATCGAGGCCAAGGACAAGGCCGAGCGGAAGCGCGATGCGGATTGCCGCGCCACCCAGCCCCGAGTCGATGACGGCAACCGCGTCCACCTCTTCGAGTCGACGGCGAAGTACTTCGATCCGAACGGCCCGATCTCCTGGGACATGGCGATGTACAGCACCGATGACGATTGGCGGGTCCGGGTCAAGGCCGGCGACAAGCTCGAGCTCCAGACGACCTACGAGACCGACCGCGCGTCATGGCCGGAATCGATGGGAATCAACATCGTCTACTGGGCGCGGGACACGGCGCTGACGGATCCCGCGGTGGTCGCCAACGCCCCGGACCCGTACTCGACCAAGGTCGATCAGGAAGGCGTGCTCAACCACGGCCACTACAAGGAAAACGAGGACTACGGCGGCGAGAGCGGGAAGAACGGCAGCAAGCTGGTCGGTCCCGACCCGACCAAGCTGCCGGACGGCCAGGAAACAGGCGGCCCGTTCACGATCAGTGACTTCGTCTACAACGGGGCCGACTTCCGGCTCCCCGGCGAGCTCGGACGCCCGCCGGTGGTCAAGCAGGGCCAGTCCTTCACCTTCAAGCTGTCGGACTACGACATCAACAAGGAGATCTGGCACTCGATCACTTCCTGCAAGACCCCGTGTAACAAGTCGACCGGCATCTCCTACCCGATCCCGGACGGCAAGTTCCAGTTCGAGTCGGGGCAGATGGGCCCGGGCAAGGAGCCGACCGTCGGCTACACGGAGTGGTCCACTCCGTCCGACCTGCCGAAGGGGACCTACACCTTCTTCTGCCGGATCCACCCGCTGATGCGCGGCGCCTTCCGGGTCAAGTAACCGAAGAACCCAGAACGTCGACAGCGGAGTTTTCAGACTTATTTGCTGAAAACTCCGCTGTCGGTGAATCTGGCCAGGCTTTGCGCTTCTTTGCCGGCTTGAGCTTGCGGCACTTGGTCCGGGCTCGGGCCTTCCTGGTCAGGCGCCGCTCAGAGGTCGAACCAGCGGGAGCGGCGGCTGGCGCCGAACTCGTCCTTCTCCTCGCGCAGGGCGTGCGAAGGAGCGTTGAACTCGCCGGTCTTCTCGGGACCGGAAAGAAAGTCGATGTCCACCCGGGCGATCCGGTCCTCGCCGAACTCGATGTAACAGGAGCCGCGGCCGTCGTAGGGCTCAGGCGCCGCCTCGCCCCTGATCTCGGCGATCAGCTCGCGCGCGACTACTTTCGCCGCGCCCTCGGCGAAGACACCGGCCTTTGGCACGCCCACGGTGGCGACGTCACCGATCGCGTACACGCCTTCGTGGCGGGTCCTGAGCGTCGACGATTCGACCGGTATGTAGCCGTCCTCGGTGATCCCGCTGGCGATCACCACATCCGGGGCGCGATGCTTCGGCACCCCGAGGAAGAGGTCGCAGGGAAGCTCGGAGCCGTCGTCGAGGGTCACCCGGCCCGGCTCGACCCGCGCCGGGCGCCGGCCGCCGACGAACCTGACGCCGCGCGACTCGAACTCGGCCATCAGCGCGGCCGAGGTCTCCGGCGAAGGCGGGACGGGTGTGCCGAGCGGCATGACCAGGGTTATCTCGCAGCGGTCGCGGACGCCGCGCCCGGTCAGGTAGTCGCTCAGCATCAGCGCGCACTCACTCGGCGCGGGCGGACACTTGAACGGCGCCCCGCAGACGCCGATCACCGCGTGCCCGGACTCGAAATCGGCGATCGGGCCGGCCGCTCGCTCGGCTCCGGCGAAGGAGTAGAACTCGGTGCCGTGCTCGGCCAGCCCGGGCGTGACGTCCAGGTCAAGGTCGGCGCCGAGCGCGATCACCAGCACGTCGGCTTGGTGGGTTCCGGCGTCGGTGGTGACCGTGCGCGCAGCGGGGTCGATCGCGGTGATCTCCTGGCGGAGCACGCTCACCCCCGGCTTCGCGATCGTCCGGTACGGCAGGCTGACCGAGTCCAGGCTGGCGCTGCGGAACATCACGTCCAGCTTCGAGTAGCCGAACGAGAACGAGTCGCTGCGGTCGATCAGGGTGACCTCGACCTGGTCCCCGAGCTCCTCGGAGAGGGTCGAACTCAGCTCGAGCCCGCCGAACCCCGCTCCCAGAATCACGACTTTCTTGCTCACCGGGTCAGCATACTGCCGCCCGGTGAGCATCAGTCGGGCTTCAGCCGACGTACTCCTGCCTGATCTCGCCGAGGCGGGCGCTGTTCCCCGAGGGGTCGGTGAACCCGCAGTCGACTCCGTAGGCGGTCTCTTCGGGTGCCGATGTGAACTCGACTCCCTTGGCCTTCATCTCCTCGTAGGCGGCCCGGCAGTCGTCGGTCTGGAGGAAGATCGTGCCGGCGAAGCCCTTTGACATCAGCTCCTCGATCTTCGCCTTGGTCTCGGTGTCGATCATCGGCTCGCCCGGAATCGCCATCAGGACCACGCTGGTGCCGTCCTCGCCGGGAGGCCCTACCGTCAGCCAACGGAAATCGCCCATCTCGGCCATGGTCACGTCAACCTTCACTTCGAAGCCGACCTTGTTGGTCCAGAACTCCAGCGCTTCATCCTGGTCGCGGACCCACAACTGCGTTGACCCGATGTTGATCATTTCTCGTTCTCCTTGATCGCTTGCTCGAACGATTCGATCCTAGGAATGGTCCTCGTCCCTGTCTTCTCGAAACGTCCGGTTCTGCGGCCGGCCGTAGTAGCGCGTCACGCAGGGAGGAACCATCACCTGCGATGCGTCGGGCGGGTAGGCGCGGCGGTACGCGGTCGGGGTCTTGCCGTAGATCCGCTTGAAGCTGGTGGTGAAGGAGCCGACGCTGGCCAGCCCGACCGAGACGCAGATGTAGGCGACCGAGTAATCGGTGTTGCGGAGCATCGCGGCCGCCCGCTCCATTCGGCGAGTCAGCAGATAGGCGTGGGGCGAGGCGCCGAAGGCCTCCTTGAAGCGGGCGCTGAAGTGCGCCCGCGAGAGGCTCGCCGCCTTCGCCATGTCCTCGACCCCGAGCGGCTCGGCATACCGGGCGTCGGCGAGATCGCGCGCCCGGAGCAGCTGCCGCGAAACGTTTGAAACGACCACGGTCCGATTATCGCGTGACTTCCCGGAACCGTTCTTTCTGGGAGCATCGGGGCGTGGCCGAGGCCGGAGAAGACATCGAGCTCGCACCGCTGACCACCCTGAAACTGGGCGGAGCGGCCGAGCGGCTGATCAAGGTGACCGACACGGCGGAACTTATCCGTCTGGTTCAGGCAGCCGACGCCGAGGAGGAACCGCTGTTCTTCCTCGCCGGGGGCTCGAACGTGGTGATCGCCGACCAGGGAGTTCCCGGCACCACGATCTGGATCCGGACCACCGGCATCGAGCAGCGGGAGCTCGAAGACGGCCGGGTCTCGCTGACCGTCGCGGCCGGCGAGAACTGGGACCGCTTGGTTGCCCGCACGGTCGAGTCCGGGCTGGCCGGCATCGAGTGCCTTTCGGGGATCCCGGGCACCGTGGGCGCCACCCCGATCCAGAACGTCGGCGCCTACGGGCAGGAGGTTTCCTCGACGCTCGCTTCGGTGCTGGTCCTCGACCGGCAGAGCGGGGAGGTACTCACCCTCGGGGCGGAGGATTGCGGGTTCGGCTACCGCTCCAGCCGGTTCAAGGGCGACTCCCGCTTCCTGGTGCTCGGGGTCGAGTTCATCCTCGACCCTTCCTCGGAGTCCGCCCCGATCGCCTACGCCCAGCTGGCCGGCGCGCTGGGCGTCGAGACCGGTGAGCGGGTCCCGCTGCCGGTCGCCCGCGAGACCGTCCTGGAGCTGCGGCGATCGAAGAGCATGGTGGTCGATCCGGATGATCCCGACTCGGTCAGCGCCGGCTCGTTCTTCACCAACCCGCTGCTGACCGAGACCGAGATGGCAGTGCTCGCGTCACGGGCCGAGGAGCTGCTCGGGCCGGAGGATCGGCCCCCGGCCTACCCCGCCCCCGAGGGGCTGGCCAAGACCTCGGCCGCCTGGCTGATCGAGCGGGCCGGCTTCACGCGCGGCTTCGGCGAGGGGCCGATCGGCCTCTCCCGCAATCACACGCTGGCGATCGTCAATCGCGGCGGCGGCACCACGGCCGAGCTCGTCGCCTTCGCTCATGGCGTCGCCGACCGCGTCGAAGAGGTCTTCGGGGTGGCCCTGGTCCCGGAGCCGGTATTCGTCGGCCACCGCTGGTAGCCCCGGCCACTTGACCGGGTCAGCGGTTCAGGGCTTGCCGGTCAACTTGCCGAGCGTGTCCTTGACGCCGGCGACCGTGTCGTTGATCCCCTGAGACACGGGGTCCTTGCCAGGCAGGGTGGGAATGGTCTCGGTAACCCGTTCGGTGACCTGCTGCAGCGGCTTGGTCACGACCTCGGTCACCCGGTTGAGCCCGGGACGGGACCCGCTCAACCCGGGTGAATCGCCACTCGGACCACCGGTCGACCCACCGCCTGAACCACCGTTCGAACCACCGCCGGGCCCGTCGCTCGAACCACCCGTGGAGCCCTCGCCGGTCGAGCCGCCCGGGTCGCCTCCGCCGCCCGACGAGCCGCCCGAGTTTTCGCCGCCGCCGCTGCCAGGCTCGGTCTTGCCGCCCCCGGTCGGGTTCTCCGGCTTGCCTCCGCCGCCATTCGACGGGTTGGGCTCCTTGCCCGGTGAGACCCCGCCGGTTCCCCGTCCCTTCGAATCGCGAACGCGAGGACCATGGCCGCTCTTGGCGGCGGGGACCGTGACGGTCGGAGTCCCGTCGGCGACCGACACCGGGCCCTCGGCAGTGGCCTGCACGGCACCGGACGGAGCTTCGGCCTGGCGGACCACCGCGGGCTGCCTGGGCGGTTCCTTCTGGTGCTTGGTCTGGACGGCGGGCGCGACCCCGATGACCGCGGCAGCGCCGCCGACCGCCGCGACCTGCGAAGCACCCGTCCCGAAACCGATCAAGGTCTGGCCCGCCTGCCGCGCGATCCCGAGCGCCGCCGCCGTCAGAGCGACCGGCCCGCGGCTCGAGTAGCGCCCGTCGAAAGCACGTACCGCTCTCGCGTCGAGCTGGGAACCGGCCTCCTCGCGCAGCACCTCAAGGGCATCCTCGTGAGATCGCGGAGCGCGGTAGGCGCGGGCTGAGGTCAGCGCGTCGAAGGTGTCGGCGACGGCGACGATCCGCGCGCCGAGTGGGATCTGCCCGCGGACCAGCCCGTCGGGATATCCCCTGCCGTCGATCCGCTCGTGATGATGCCGGACGATCGCGACCAGCTCCGGGTCATCCATCCCGCTGATCAACCGAGAGCCGGCCACCGGGTGCTTCTTGACCTCCTCGAACTCCTCGTCGGTCAGTGCCGCGGGTTTCTCGAGGATCTCCCGGGGAACCTCGATCTTGCCGATGTCATGGAGCAGGGCCGCTGTGCGGATCCGGGCGACCTCATCGGCCGGCAGCTGAAGCGCCTTGGCGATCGAGATCGCGTGTCGGGCCACCCGCTTCGAGTGACCGTGGGTGTGAGGGTCGCGGGCCTCGAGCGCTCCCGCCAGCCGTTCCAGCTCCCGGGCCCGTTGCTTGGAGCTCTTGGCCAGGTTCCCCTGAGAGCCGACGAACTCGTCGCTGCGGTCGACCAGCCGTTCGAACCGGCGGCGGCGCAGCCAACCCCACAGCATCAGGTCTTCGAAGAGGAGCGGGCTGCCGGCCCGGCGCCGCTTCCAGAACTCGGCGATCGATTGCGAGATGAGGATCGAGACCAGAACCGGAATCAGAACCAGCAGGACCGGCGAGGTGACCAGGCCGCTCGCCCGGAGGCCGAGCCCGGCGAGGCAGGGAACCACCAACACCAACGCGGTGAGGCTGGTGACCAAAGGTAAACCAGCTATGTGCCTTGTTTTGGGCGGAACCGGAACCATCTCTCCTCCAGAGCCGATGGTGCCATCTTACTTCAGTGCAGCGGGAATTTCTGTGTGTAGAGCTCCGCGTCGGCACGGTCGACGCAGGCCTGGAGCTCTTCACCGGGGGCGAGTTCTGCAACCCCATATGACCAATCGATCGGTGAACCCGTCTTGAGTTCATCGATCAGACGCCGTGCGTCATTCGAGTCGCTGCCAGGCAAAACCAGCAGGAACTCGTCCCCACCTATGCGGGCCAGGATGTCTCCGGAACGGATCGTCCCGGCCCATGCTTCGGCACACTGCCTGAGGACCTGATCTCCCCGGGCGTGACCCTCCCTGTCGTTGACCGACTTGAAGCGATCAAGATCAATGTGAACGATGGTCAACGGATGACCGAACCGGCGGCAGATCGAAACCGCCCGGTCGCACTCCACCGTCAGGCCAGTCCGGTTCAGGAGGCCGGTCAGGTGATCGGTGGTCGCGGTCGAGCGGATCGAGTCGCAGGCTCGGCTGAGCATCTCGGCCCCGGCCAGCCCGGCAACCCCGAGGATCAGCCAGGAAACAACCTCGCCCGACTCCGCGCGGGCCCAGAGTGCGAGCCCGAGCCCGAGCCAGATCAAAAGCACGAATATCCGGGTGCGCCGGGGTTCGAAGTTGAAGGCGATGAACCCGGTCAGCAGGCCGTAGACGCAGATCGTGAAGGTCGCCGCCCGGTCCATCGCGATGTCATTGATCACCAGGGTCGGGGTGACCAGCGCCACCGCACCGAGCAGCACCGCGACGATCAGCCACGCCGGGCTGCGCATGTCACGGTCCAGAGCCCTGAGGCGGACCGGAGAAACTTCGCTTTCCTTAGTCGGGAACGTCACCTGTAATGACGTCACCGGAGCCGGGGAAACTCCCCCCCCCTTTAATTTGGAGTCAGGGTCGGAGGCAGCCTCAGCGCAGGCCGAACTCCTCGCCCGCG
This sequence comes from Solirubrobacterales bacterium, assembly GCA_044464425.1. Lineage (GTDB taxonomy): Bacteria > Actinomycetota > Thermoleophilia > Solirubrobacterales > 70-9 > 67-14. The sequence continues at coordinate 70,934 of JBIQLL010000009.1, forward strand.
TCGGTCGTCGGCTTGGTCTCGGGCTTGCTGCCCCGCTCACCGCCCGGCTTGCGATCCGGCTTCTTTCCGGGCTCGGTGTCCGGTTTCGGGTCCGGTTTCGGGTCCGGTTCCGGCTCGGTCACGACCGGTTCGGGGGGAGGTGGCACGTAGGCCGGCTCGGCGGTCGTGACCACTTCGGCCTGGGCCGCCTCCGCCGCCGCTGCCTCTGCTGCCGCGGCTTCTGCCGCCGCGGCGGCGGCCGCGTCTAGCTTTGCCTTGCGGCGCCGCTCGGCCTTCGCCCGGGTCTTCCTCCGTTGGGCCGCCTGGCGAGCCGACTTGCGCGCCGCCGCTCGTGCGGCGGCGGCCTTCGCCGCGGCCTGGGATTCAGCCGTCATGGTTGCCGCGTCAGCGCCGCCGGACTGCTCGGGCTCGCTGTCACCGATCCACCCGCCGGCCAGCGCCACCGCCCCGACCACGGCGACCGCGGCAATCGCGCCACCGACGGCCAGGCCCATACCGGTCAAGGCACCGCCGATCCCGGCCAGACCGGACGCACCGCCGGAGCCGCCCGCCGCCGAACCGCCGCCCGCAGCGGAACCGCCACCTGCGGCTGAGCTGCCCGCGCCGGCGGCCGCCGATCCGCCCAGCCCGGCACCGCTCGAAAGCAGGATGAAGGCAACCGGCAGCGGCGGACCGATCGCGGCGAGGCCCCGGGTCGTCCAGACCTCACGCCGGCAGGCCGGACAGTGTTCGAGATGCTCGCCGGCCAGCCGGTACTTGTCCCCGTCGGGATCCAGCAGGCCGAGCGCGTAGGCGCGGACCGTCGATCCCATCTCGTCACAGTGCCGGCCAGAGCGTACGGTCTCGACCACGGAGCTGATCTTGCTGGAGGCCCGGTCCATGATCTTTTCCATCCGCTTCGGCCGGACTCCCATCGCCTCGGCCGCCTCGGGCCGCGTGTAGCCGTAGAGATGACAGAGCGTCGCCGCCTCGAGCTCGCGGGCGGAAAGCTTCGCCTCGAAGCCCTCGCGGATCTGCCGCAGCTGGATCTCGGCGTCAAGCCGGGAGTCGAGATCTAGTTCGGTCCCGACGTTCTCCAAAGCATCCGGGTCGGCCCGCTGGTTCACCTTGAGCGCGCGAACCTCGTTCAGGGCTCGCCGGTGGGTGATCGTGACCAGGTAGGCGATCCGGTTCTCGACCTCCTCGCCGTCGGCCATCGCCAGGTAGAGCGCGTGCCAGGCCTCGTTGTACGAGGCCTCGAGATCACCGGTCGGGCTGCTGACCCCGGCCGCCGAAAGCTTCGAGGCGACGGTCCGGATCACCTCGGCCTTGTGCTGCTCGTACTCGAGTGAGACAACGTCAGCCGGCGGCGTCATCGCGTGACCTTGATCTTCACCTTGCGCACCGGGCTCCGGGTCGCCGGCCAGGGCCAGCCGGGGCCTCCTCGGATCACCGCCCGGAAGGAGAAGAGCGCGTTGCGCTTCACGAACCGAAAACGGTAGGGCCAGACGAAGGTGCCGTGGCGCCTGGTCACCGTCTCGCCGACCGGTTTCCATTTGCCGGCCATTCGGGCCTGGATCGAGACCGGGATCCGGCTCGCCGCGGGCCCCGCCCCGATCAGCCGCCCGCGGAACTTGACCCGTTTGCCGATCCTGACCCGACGCGGAATGGCCTTGAACTTGACCTTGAGCCTGGTCTTCACCTGCACCGTTTCACGGGTCGTGACCGCCTGGCCTTCGCCGGGCGAGAACGAAAGCGTCAGGCTTCGCGAGCCCTCGCCGCGAAGCTCCAGCCGGAACCTGCCGGCTGGACCCGTGGTTACCGGCGGCTGCTCGACGGCCCGGGTTCCCTTCGAGCTGAACTGGCTGAGCTCGACCCCGAGCCGAGCGCCGACGATCGGGGCTCCCGCCGTGGTGGTCACCACCCCGGACACCACGGCCGGCCGGCCCGGCCGGTGCCAGACCAGCTCGGCGTCGGGCTTGACCAGCGGGTCGTTGACGGCCGGGATGCCGTTGCTCGGGTCGGGATCGGGGTCCGGATCCGGGTCGGGGTCCGGATCGGGATCTGCGACCGTGAACTGGACCGGCCCGAAGGTGGTCTGGTTGCCGGCCGCGTCGGTGACCGTCCCCGAAGCGTGATGGTGGCCGGCCGCGAGAGCCGACGTGTCGACCGTGAAGATGCGGCCGGTGTCCGCCGGGCAGGGGCGGGTCACCTCGTAAGGCTCGGAGCAGGTCGCGGTCCCGATCGCGAGCGACTGCGCGGGGACACCGTCGATCTCGAGTCCCATCGACGCCACTCCGGAAATGCTGTCCTCGGCCCGGATGAAGAGATCCGCCTTGCCCCTGAGCGGATGCCCGGCGGCCAGCGTGCCGCCGATCCCGACCACGTTCGGCGTCGAGTTGTCCTCGATCGTCACCCGCGAGCCCCAGAGGTAGAAGTAGGCCGCGGGCGGCGAGAACGGAGCGTCGCAGCCGTTGATGCCGGTGCACCCGGCCCAGACGCTCAGGCCGTCCAGGGCCAGGCCGATTCGGAGCCACTCGTTGGTGGGGTCGTCCGGATCGGTCGGCGAGCCGTCGAAGCTACAGTTGAAGTAGGGAATAGCGAGCGATGAGGCGCAGCCCCAGTCCTCGGTCGATCCCGCCGTCCTTTCGCGAGTCGCCGCGACGTACGAGTAGACCGGACCGCCAGGAACGTATGCGGCCGCGCGGATCGCGCGGTTCAGCCGGTACTCGGTGATGGCGGCGCCGCGGGGGAGATCGAACTCGAGCGCGATCTGCGCCCGACGGTTCCCGGTCCCGCTGTCAGTCAGATCCAGCTTGAACGGCCCTCCGGCCGCGCAGTCGTCGGTCGCGGTGACGTCACCCGCAGCGGCATCGCTGGTGCGGAGACTCCACGCCTCGGCCGAGAGCGGCTGGCCGATCGGCCCACGGCAGGAATAGACCTCGTACTGGCCGGCGACCGCTGGGGTATTCGGCCACGCGAATGCAGCGAGGGCCATCAGCCCCGCGGCGACCACGAGAAGTTTTCGCGAAGAGAGGTGCATCTCCCTGGATTCCTTGGCCCGGAAAGCGGCCCTACTCGCCCGGACAGTCAAGGTTAGAGCATCGATTCCCGAACGCTGAACGGTTCGTCCCCGCGCCGAGCTCGGGTACGGCTAAAGTCCCTTGCATGAGCGAGGAGAACCGGCGTTTCGCATTGGCCGAGCGGCCCCAGGGGCTGATCGACGAAAACACCTACACCCTCGAGACCGGCGCGGTCCCGGAGATCGGTGAAGGCGAGGCTCTGGTCCGGGTCCGCTGGATCTCGGTCGACCCGACCAATCGGACCTGGATCGGCGAGGAGCCCACCTACCTGCCGCCGGTCCAGATCGGGGAGACGATGCGGGCGCTCGGGCTCGGTGAGGTGGTCGCCTCGAACAACGAGAATTACCCCGTCGGCTCGCTGGTCAACGGCCTGACCGGCTGGACCGAGTACACGGTGGCCAGCGATTCGAACCCGCTGATGGTCGTGCCAGACAGCGCCAGATCCGCGCCACCCGCTTCGCTGCTCGGCGTCCTCGGCATGACCGGGGTCACGGCCTTCTTCGGGATGCTCGAGATCGGCGAGCCGAAGGAGGGCGAGACCGTGGTGGTCTCCGCCGCCGCCGGCGCAGTCGGATCGGTCGCCGGCCAACTGGCCAAGCTGAAGGGCGCCCGGGTGGTCGGCATCGCCGGCGGCCCGGAAAAATGCGCCTGGGTGATCGACGAGCTCGGATTCGACGCCGCGGTCGACTACAAGGCGGACGACTGGCGCCAGCAGCTCAAGGACGCAACCCCGGACGGCATCGACGTCGATTTCGAGAACGTCGGGGGCGAGATCATGGAAGCCGTGCTGCTCCGGCTCAACGTCAACGCACGAGTCGCCCTGTGCGGGCTGATCTCCGCCTACAACGACGAGGCCCGGCCGCTCGATCCGAGGATCTTCGGCCGACTGCTGGTCAACCGGGTCAAGCTCCAGGGGTTCATCATCCTCGACTACTACGCCCGCTTCGGCGAGGCGATCCGCGAGCTCTCCCAGTGGGTGGCCGAGGGCAAGCTCAAGTCGGAGCAGACCGTGGTCGAGGGATTCGAGAACCTGCCCCACGCCCTGAACATGCTCTTCAAGGGCGAGAACAAGGGCAAGCTCGTCGTCAAGATCGATTAGCGATCAGGGCGGAGCTGTCCAGATCACCGACCGAGTTCTGGCCGGTCAGGGCGAGCGCCACGTCGGCGTCGGCCCGGAGGCCGTTCAGCATCCGCTCGACCGCGGGCTGCCCGCCGGCCGCGACCGCCCAGGCCCAGGCCCGGCCGATGATCACCGCGCGGGCGCCCAGGGCCAGCATCTTCACCACGTCCAGCCCGTTGCGGATGCCGCCGTCGGCGAGCACTTCGACCTGATCGCCAACCGCTTCGGCGACCCCCGGCAGCGCAGCCGCGGTTGAGGGGACCGCGTCCAGCTGGCGGCCACCGTGGTTGGAGACGACCAGCCCGTCCACCCCGGCGTCGGCTGCCCGGCGGGCGTCCTCGGGGTCGAGCACGCCCTTGACCACCAGCTTGCCCTTCCAGTTCTCGCGCACCCAGGCGATGTCATCCCAGGTCACCGAGGGGTCGAACTGGGCGTCGACCCACTCCTTGAAGTCCTCCGGGGTGCGGGCGCCGGGCACGACCTCGGCCAGATTGCCGAAGGTGAGCGGCTTGCCGCCGAGCGCCACCTCCTTGATCCAGCCGGGATGGGAGGCGAGATCCAGGCCGCGCCTGATCTTGGCCCAGGTGGAAGGGTCCCCGAGCATCGCGTTGCGGGTGTCACGGTGGCGGGCGCCGACCACCGCGAGGTCGATGGTCAGCATCAGGACGGGGGCGCCTACCGCCTCGGCCCGCGCCAACAGCTTCTCGGCGTAGGCGCGGTCTCGCATCACGTAAAGCTGAAACCAGGGCGGCACGCCGGTCGCCCCGGCCACCTCCTCGATCGAGCAGATCGAGACGGTGGACTCGGTGAACGGAACCCCGGCCGCCTCCGCGGCCCGAGCCGCCTGGACCTCGGCCCGGCGGGCGAACATCCCGGCCAGGCCGACCGGTCCGAGGATGACCGGCATCGAGAGCGGCTGGCCGAACAGCTCGATCGCCTGCTCCCGGACCGAGACGTCGCGCATGACCCGCTGGCGCAGCAGCACTCGTTCGAGGTCGGCCTCGTTCGACCGCATGGTCGCCTCCTCGTAGGCGCCGCCATCCGCGTAATCGAAGAGCTGCCGCGGCAGCCGGCGCCGGGCGAGCTCGCGGTAGTCCCGCACCGTGGCGGGCTGAACGTTCAGGGGCCGGTCCGGGGAATTACGCATGGCGGCAACCTATCGCCCGGGAAACCGGCGCGGGTGACGTTGCGTCTCCCGGCCCTACTCCTCGCGAGCCGCGAACGGGATGCGGTTGGCGACGCACCACCGCTTGCCGCAACTCCAGGTGACGGTCCCGAACGTCCCGGAGCCGACCGTCTCACAGCCGTTGATCCCCTTCTCCGCGAACCGGACGCCGCGGTGATCCACGCCGAGCAGCGAGTCGTTCCGGCCGACGCCGCAATCGACCAGGTCGCGATCCCGGTCGGTCACCGAACTGACGATGTCGTTGCCGCCGCCAGCGCCGACCCGGTCACGGCCGCTGCCCGGGTAGATGTAGTCCCTCGCCGGCCCGCCGAGCAGCAGGTCGTTGCCGCCCCTGGCAGGCGGCCGGTCGTTCGTGTACTGCTCCTCGCCGGAGATCGCGTCCGATCCGGCACCGCCGGAGATCTTGTCGTTGCCCTTGCCGCCCTCGATGATGTCGCGACCGGCCTCGCCGAACAGGTAGTCGTTGCCGAGGCCGCCGATCAAGTTGTCGTTGCCCTTGCCACCCCGGGCGAAGACCGGGATCTTCGGCTTGTTCTTGTCGCTGAAGCTTTCGCCGCTCTGAACGAAGTCATCCTTGTCTCCAAGCAGCAGGAGGATCCGCTTGACCCCCGCCGACGGGCAGGTGACCAGGCCGTTGCCCGGGCTGTTGAACTCCTGGGTGAACTCGCAGCCCGGCAGCGAATCCGGGGAGTAGGTCATCTCGATGTCCGAGTAATCCAGGTTGTCGCCGGTCTCGCGCAGCTCGATCTCCCCGGCGTGGGTCTGGGTGAGGTAGACCGTGTTCGCCTCGTTCTTCTTCGCCTGAAGGACGAGAGTGGGCCTGCCGCTCACCTTCTGGAACGAAGCCACCGACGCAGCGGCCTGGGCAGCCAGGGCGAACATGCCCAACATGGCCAGCGCGACCAGAGTCCCCACTTTGCGAATCATCATTCCCTCCCTGCTCGTCAACGGATGCCGGCAGGTTAACGTTCCCGGCGCATGACTGCGAGCGACGGCCGGCAAGAGAGCAAGGGGGTCTTCCGCCAGGTCGGCGGGATCTACGCCGGGGTCTTCCGGGTCTACCGGGCCTGGTGGGCCGACATCCTGGTGCTGTCGCTCCTGATCTTCGTTCCGCTCGGCCTGCTCGGGGCGGCTGACGACCACGGGATCGAGTCGATCCGTTCGGGCGAGGACTTCAAGCTGGCCGCCCTGCTGGTCGGGGCTCTGGCCTTGTCCGCCACCGCGCTGCTCGGCGAGGTTCTGCTCGCCGGTGCGATCGGGCTTTCGCTGAGCCACGCCGAGGAAGGCCGCCCGCCGCGGCTGCGGTTCATCGTCGGCCGGCTCAGCTACCTGCGCCTGATCGCGGTGGATCTCGTTTTCGTGGCGATCATCGCCCTGGGACTCGTGCTGCTGATCCTGCCCGGCCTCGCCGCATTCGGCTATCTGGCCCTGGCCGGCCCGGTGGTCGAGACCGAGGATCGTAAGTTCCTCGACTCGTTCAGACGCAGCTTCCAGCTGGTCCGCGGCAACTTCTGGCTGGTCTTCCTCACGCTCTTCCCGATCGAACTGGTCGGCGGCTCGATCGAGAAGGGAATCGAGCGTCTCTGCGAGTTCTTGATCGGGCACTCATTCGTGGCGGCCGGTCTGAGCGAGGCCCTCGCCAACGTCGTCCTTGCTCCGCTCTTCGCGATCGCCGTGGTGCTCTTGACCAGGAAGCTGATCCTCGGGGAAGCCACCGCTCTGCCCGGGCCGGCGCTGCATGAGCTTCGCGCCGGCAAACCGTCGGCCTGAGCTGCCTCCGGGAAGAGCTACCGGCGCAACCGCTAGAATAGTTGACGTGCGTCAGGAAACTGGGGAGACCGGGAGTGGACCGTCGCTGAGCAGGCGAGCGCTGCTCGGCCGTGGCGCACTGCTCGCCGCTGCCGCCCTCACCCCCGCCTTTCGGGTCACCCCGGCCGACGCCGCCCGTACCTGCAGGCCGCCACGGGGGTTCCCCGGATCGATCGAGCTCTACCAGCAGGGATTCATCAACTGGGCCCGAGAGATCGAGGTCGAGCCGCTCTGGTCCTGTGCGCCGAGGAACGCGCGGGAAGTCCTCAAGGTGGTCAACTGGGCCGCGAAGCACGGCTATCGGGTACGGCCCCGCGGCCAGATGCACGGCTGGTCCCCACTCTCGGTCACGCCCGGCATGGATTGCCACAGCAAAGTGGTGATGGTCGACACCACGCATCTGAACGGCATCGGGCTGAGATCGAAGCACCCGGCGGTGATCCGGGCCGGCGCCGGGGTGCTAATGGAGCGCTTCCTGACCTTTGCCGGCCAGCACGGTTACGGGGTCACCGCCGCCCCGGCGCCGGGCGACATCACGATCGCGGGCGCTCTGGCGATCGACGCGCACGGCAGCGCGATCCCGGCCGACGGCGAGAAGCGACGCTCCGGCCACACCTTCGGCTCGCTCAGCAACCTGGTCACGGCCCTGACCGCCGTGGTCTGGAGCCGCAAGAAGCGGCGCTACGTCCTGCGGCGCTACGAGCGGACCGATCGCGACATCGGGCCGCTTCTAGCCCACCTCGGCCGCGCCTTCGTGACCTCGGTCGAGCTGAGGGTCGGCAAGGACCGGAACCTGCGCTGCGTCAGCCACACCGACATCCCGAACGAAGAGCTTTTCGCCCGGCCCGGACAGACCGGCACCGGCGCCCGCACCTTTGACTCGTTCCTCCGCGAGACCGGCCGCGCCGAGGCGATCTGGTACCCGTTCACGGCCACCTCCTGGCTCAAGGTCTGGAGCGTCGCCAAGAAAAAGCCCGAGGACTCGCGGGCCGTCGACTCGCCCTACAACTACGCCTTCTCCGACAACCTCCCGCTCGAGACCAGCGAGGCGACCCGGAAGATGCTCCTGAACGACCCGTCCTTGACCCCTTCCTTCGGCAACATCCAGCTCGAGACGACGATCTCCGGCCTCGCCTCGGGCGAGGCGACTGATCTCTGGGGGCGCTCGAAGGACCTGCTGCTCTACATAAAGCCGACCACCCTGAGAGCCACCGCGAACGGCTACGCCGTCCACTGTCGCCGCCGGGACGTCCAGCGGGTGGTCAGCGAGTTCACCGCCTACCACCAGCAGCACATGGAGGAGTACCGCGCCCGCGGCTCCTTCCCCTCGAACATGCCGGTCGAGATCAGGGTGACCGGCCTCGACCATCCCGGTGAGGTCGGCATCAAGGGCGCCCGGCCGGTGTCCCTCTCGGCGATCCGGCCCCGCCCCGATCATCCCGAGTTCACGGTCGCGGTCTGGTTTGACATCCTCACCCTCCCCGGCACCGCCGACGCGACCGGGTTCTACCGCGAGACCGAGAACTGGATGTACCGGAATTACGGCTCGTACGCGCTGGTCCGCCCCGAGTGGTCGAAGGGCTGGGGTTACGGCAGCACCGGGGCCTGGACCGATCCCGCCATGTTCAACCAGCGGATCCCGAAGTCGTTCCGGCGCCGCGGGGCGAAGAAGAACCCCTGGAAGACCGGTGCCGCGACCCTCGACCGGCTCGACCCCTACCGCCTCTTCACGAGCCCTTTGGTCCGTCGCCTGATGCCGCGTCGCTGACCGTTTCCGCAAACACGAGAGTCTTCAAAGTCCCAGCCTCTAGAGTCAGTGGCCCATGACTCCGCAAGGCACTGTGGAACCGCTTTGAGCACCTCGACAGCAGACGAGTTCGTCACTCCTGAGGACGTGACCGAAGCGGTCTCCGGGCGTCGCGGCTGGAAGGTCTACCAGTCGATCCGACTGCTGCTGAGGCCGCTCCGGTGGTGGGCCCGGCTGCGGGTGAAGGGCCTGCAGAACCTGCCCTTGAAGGGCGGGGCGCTGATCGTCTCCAATCACGATTCCTGGCTGGACCCGCTGGCGATCATCGAGGCGATGATGTGGCGGGAGCGTCAGCTGCGCTTCCTCGCCAAGCACTCGCTCTGGAAGTTCAAGCCGCTGGCCCTGATCCTCGACGAGGCCGGCCAGATCCCGATCCGACGGGGCGCCGGCGACGTCGCCGCGCTCGAGGCCGCGGTTGACGCGCTTCATCAGGGCGAGACGATCGGCATCTTTCCCGAGGGCACGCTGTCCCGGGGCGAGAACCTGCGCTCGCGGCGCGGCGTCTCCCGCCTCGCCCGGGCCTGTCCCGGGGTGCCGGTGGTGCTGGTCGCGGTCACCGGCAGCACCGAGGTCAAGCGTTTCCCGAAGCGCCCCAGCGTGACGGTCGAGTTCTTCACCCCGGCCGGCGGGCCGCCCGCCCCGGGCGAGGACGACCAACTCCTCGCCGATCGCCTGCTCGACGAGATCCGCGCCAAGGCGCCGCGCACCCGCTGAAGAGCCCGCCCGGTAGCCGCCCCGGGCATCGAGAAGAGGGTTGTGCGCAAATAGCGCGCACAACCCTGCTCTCGATGAACCGACGACGGCGGCTCTAGCGAGCCTGTTTGCCCAGCGGGGTCAGCTTCGAGCGGCCGACCACCTCGTTCTTGGCGTTCAGCGCCTCGACCTGGACCAGCTTGCCGAACCGGTCGACCGGGATCGCGGTCTCCAGGTTCTTCCACGGATAGGTCGCCACCGTGTCGAGGTGCTTGCTGTCCGGACCGGTGAGCACCCGCCAGCGGATGATGTTGGTCGATCCGTTCCAGCTGGCCCAGACGGTCCCGCCCTTGACGGTGCCCTTGCTGGCGATCGCCGGGCGGTACTTCGGGAACCCCATCCACTGCACCTTGCGGGCCCGGTAGGAGTTGGTCGGGGCCTGAGGGAAGACCGCGTCGAAGGCGACCTCGCCCTCGCGCGTGATCTCGCTCATCTGGAGGTTCGACCCCCAGCCGATGAAGGCGTTGCCGTTCGGCAGCACAGTCATGCTTCCCTGTGAGCCCGAGAGGATCGGATCGGGGGTGTGCTTGAAGCGATGGACCAGGGTCGCCCGCCGCGGGGTCTTGCCGCCGCCGCTCAGGCGGAGGATGAGACCACTCGACTGCTTCTGCACCTCGTACATCCCGCTGTCCGGCCCGGCTGAGCCGTTGTCGAACATCGAGACGTCGCCGTTGGGCAGCCGGCGGATGTCGTGCTGGTAGCCGAAACGGGTTCCGGGACCGAGCTTGAAGTCATTCGCCTTCGGCTTCCGCCCGTCGCCGCGCATCCGCCAGCGGACCCAGCCGGTGCGACGGTCGATGCGGTAGATCGTGCAGGTGTGACGGGCCGAGACCAGCAGGCTGTCACCGTCGTTCGCGGCATCGTTCACGTGGAAGTAATCCCAGGGCGCGGAGTCGGTCGGCGCCTTGCGGTTGGAGGCGTCGAGCCGGACGTTGCCGAGGCTGTGCCACTCGAACAGCACCGCGCCGGTCTTGATGTCGATCTCCTGCACGATGTTGTCCATCACCTTGGCGCTGCCCGACTTGCCGAACCGCTTCGCGTTCCAGAGCACGCCGCGGTAGGCGACGACGAGCGCCGTGTTCCGCGGGGTCAGGGTCATGTCATGGGCGTCCGGCTTGTAGCCGTTGCCCATCCGGAAGCGCTCGATCACGTTGTACTTGCGGTTCAGGATCGTGAAGTAACCGATCTGGGAGAAACCGCGCGAGGTCGAGGCGCCCTTCCAGTAGCTGGCCACCTGCTGGCCGCGATAGCGCTGCGGCCGGAAGTCCTGAACCTGCTCGCCGTTGCCGCCGTAGCCGGTCATCTGGAACCAGTTGATCCGACCGTAGCTGTCGAGAATGGTCAGGCCGGTCTGCTTGGGAGCGAAGAAGATCCTGCCGGGGTAAGCCTCGCCGGTGCGCTTGAGGACGTCGATCTTCGGCGGCCTCAGGTCCGGCCGGGAGTGCAGGCGGGGGAACTTGTTCGGCGCCCCGGGATGCCCTCGCTTGTCGTCGTTGCCGTAGAAACGGCCGATCCGGACCCGGAAGTCACCCTTGCGTGCCCCCCAGATCTTCTTGCCGGTGTAGACGCGGACGACCTCGCCGCGGACGAACTTGCGCTTCGGGATGAAGCTCACACCCTTGCCATCCGAGTGGGCGAGCCGGCGGCCGAAGTGGCGGCCGCTCCGGGATCCGATGACCTTGATCGGACCCATGTACCGCGGTTTCACCCCGCGGAAACTGAAGGTGGTTGCGTCGGAGGCAACGGGGGTGCCTGGGGACGGGAACACGGTGACCGGATACTTGTAGGCCGCGTCCGCTAGAGACGGGGCGAGGAAGATGGTCAACAGGACAATGGTAGAGACACTCAGGCCGAAGATTCGGCCGACGGGGGTAGGCATCGGTCCTTTCTTGGAGTTTGAACTGACTAGACGTTCACTTCTTCTAACTGACGGGCATCACATAGTTGCGGTGGATCATTCGAAAGGTATGACCCACCGGTGAGATCACTCAAGAAAACCCCCCGGAACAGGTGATGCGCAACCAGCTCCTGGCTCGTACCGTCTGTCCGATGGATTCTCTCGCCCGCACCTTTACGTTTACCAAGACTTCCCAGATGCTCGCCTTCGGATCGGCGCTGGCGGCGCTGACCTTGGCTTTGATGACCACGGTCTCGCCGGCCTCCGCTGATGCTCCGGGCACCGACCCGACCTTCAGCTTCGATCAGACCTTCGAGTACACCGGGGACCAGCAGATCATCGATTTCGAGCCCGGCGTCAACGCGGTTGATGCGGTCGCGATCGGAGGGTCCGGCGCCAGCATGGCCGGCCGGCCGGGCGGCCTCGGGGCGAAGGTGACCGGGCGGCTCACGGTCGGGCCCGAGCGCCGGTTCTTCGTCCTGGTCGGCGGGGATGGCGGCACCAACCCGGTCGGGGCGCAGATCGGCGGCTTCAACGGGGGCGGCGACGGCAGCAAGCCTTCGTGGACCGGCGTCCGCGGCGGCGGGGGAGGCGGCGCGAGCGATGTCCGCACGATCGATTCCACGTACCTCGATACTCTCGCCAGCCGGCTGCTGGTCGCCGGGGGCGGGGGCGGAGCCGGCGGCAACTCCGATCACGGCGGCTGGCTCGGGGGAGTCGGCGGCAACGCGGAGCAGTCCGGCGCACGCGGCCAGAACGCGACGCCCCAGAACGGGCTCGGATCGGGTGGCTACGGAGGCGCTCCGGGAACCGCGCTCGCCGGCGGGGCCGGTGGACAGGGCGGCTGGAATTACGGCGGAGGCGGCCAGGACGGGTACGCCGGCGACAACGGCACCCTCGGCCAGGGCGGCGACGGCGGCCCCGGCGCGACCAACACCGGCACCAGCATGGGGGCCGGCGGTGGTGGTGGGCTTTACGGCGGTGGCGGTGGCGGCGGCGGTCTGTACCACGTCTTCAACGGGACGGAGTACTTCAGCGGTGGCGGCGGTGGCGGCGGCGGCTCGTCACTGGTCCCGGAAGGCGGCGTGTCGGAGCTCGCCTCGCCGGAGGACGAGCCTTCGATCGAGATCAGCTACACCGTGCCCGGCACCTCCATCCTGAGCGGACCGGTTCCGGTGACCCGCTCTACCGAGGCTGAACTCAGCTTCGAGTCGAGCGAGGCCGGGTCCACCTTCGAGTGCCAGGTCGATGACGCCGAGGAGTTCACGGCCTGCAAGAGCCCGGTCACGCTCACCGACCTCAGCGAAGGGCCACACCTGTTCCGGGTCAGGGCGGTCAACGAGATGGGCAACGTGGACCAGACGCCGGCCGAGCGATCGTTCACGGTCGATACGAGCCCACCCGAGGTCAGGATCGATTCCGGCCCGACTGGCAAGACGACGGACCGCCGGCCCGAGTTCACCTTCTCCAGCGAAGCCGGAGCCACGTTCCAGTGCCGTTTCGACCAGGAGGCGTTCGGGGCCTGCTCCGGGAGCGCCTCGGACCGCCCGGCCACCGACCTTTCGCCCGGCGCCCACACCTTCGCGGTGAAGGCGACCGACCCGGCCGGCAACACCGGTCCGGAATCGACCCGCGCCTTCCAGGTCGAGGCGGGGGATCCCCCTCCGCCCCCACCCGGTCGGGCGACCCTCCAGCTCAAGAAGCCCAAGTTCAAGCGGGCCAAGGGGATCGCCGTGCTGCCTGCCCGCGTCTCGGGCCCTGGCGAGGTCGTGCTACTGAAGAGCCGCAAGGTCAAGGCGTCGAAGCGCAGCCCGGGCAAGGCGAAGACGGTGAAGCTCAAGGTGAGAGCCCGCGGCAAGGCCCTGAAGAAGCTCCGGCGCCGGGGCAAGGTCACGGTGAAGATCCGGGTCAGGTTCACTCCCCGGGCCGGATCCCCGGTGACCAAATCGAAGCGGCTGACGCTCCGCAAACGCCGGTAGGCACCGGCCCGTCCGGACCTCGGGCGGGAAAGTCGTGCCGGGTGGGAGAATCGTCCCACCTTGGAACCTGGCACCGAACTCGACAACCGGTTGACCGGCCGGCCCCGGCGATTGGCGGGCCATTGGTGGGAGGTGCTGACCCGTACCCTGCCGGGCCGCCTGGCCCTGCTGCTGGCCGCGGTCGGGTTGATCGGCCTCGTCACCGCGGCGATCGGGCATTACCTGCTCGGCGCGTTTCCGAGCTTCGGTGAAAGCCTCTGGAGCGCGACGGCACATCTGGTCGATCCGGGCTCGATCGGCGATGACCAGACCGCGGCCGAGCGGACGGTCGGCCTGGTCCAGGTGATCGCCGGGATCATCTTCTTCGCGGGCGTGGTGCTGACCGTGCTCACCGAGGTCGTGGACCACGCGCTGCGCCGGATGCGGAAAGGTGACCCGGCGGTTCGGCGGAGCGACCACCTGCTGGTGATCGGCTACAGCCAGTCCCTGCCGGAGGTGCAGACCCGGCTTCGCGAGAACGCCGGTTCCATCCCGCCGGAGATCGTCGTGATGCTGCCGCTCGATCAGGCCGGGCAGCGAGACGAGGTGCGCCAGGCGCTGGACGGCTATCCCTCCCGGGCTACCGTGGTCGGCGCCGACCCCGGCGACGACGGCTACGAACGGGTTTGTGCGCGCGAGGCCCGCAGCATCGTGATCCTCTCTCCCGAGGGCGAGCCCGATACGGCTGATCTCACGGTCACCGATCGTGCCGTGATCCTGGACCGGCACCTGCGCGACGGGCAGGCCGCGCCGGCGGTCGCGGTCGAGCTTCGGCGGGGACGCAACGTGAAGGCGTTCTGGTACCAGGATGACCCCGGCTCGCAGCGGCTCGTTCCGCGGTTCCCGGCCAACTTCGACGCGCTGGTGAACGATCGGAACCTCGGCGCGATCCTGATGCTCGCGGTGATGAACCCCGCTTTCGCCCCCGTGTTCCTCGACGACGGAGTAACCCCGATCGGCCCGACCGTGGTCCCGTCCGAGGGCCTTGCCGGCCGGACGTTCGGAGAGGCGCGCTCACAGCTCGAGCGGCACACGCTGCTCGGCGTGCTGGGCGGCAACGGCCCCGACGCCAAGGCGACCTACCTGCCGGCCGACGAGCGCCCGATCGCGCCCGGCGAGCGCCTGATCGCGATTCCCGATGAGGCTCCGCCCGGCGGAGGCGCGGCCCCGCCCGAAGGCCGAATCGAGTTCACCCGCGCCGCCCCCGGGCCGATCCTGATGCTCGGCTGGAGCGACGCCTCCCGGGCCCTGATCGAGGATCTGGAAGCGAGCGGCGTCAACTTGGAGCGGCTCCACCTGCTCGAGCTCGAACCTCCCGCGATGTTCCACGGCGACACCGGTTCGAGCATGCAGCTGATCGCCGGCGACCCGGCCTCAGCGGAGGACATCGGCACGGCGATCGCCCGGGTCTCGCCGGAGATCGTCTGGGTCGCCGCCCCGGAGGCGGACCCTTCGGCGGCGCTGGTCACCGGGATGCTCGCCCGCCAGCAGACCGAGGCGCCGATCGTGGTCGAGCAGGCCTTCGCCGGACCGGCCGGCAGAAGCCGCCGGGTCGCCTCGGGCGTGACCGTGGTCTCGACCGCGGGGCTGCTGGCGGAGACCGTCTCGCTTTCGCTTTCGGACCCCGCCCTGCTCGCCGCCCGCGAGCAGATGCTGGATGACCCGGACTTGAGGCTGGAGACGCTCACCTACAACGGGGACCTGCCCCTGCCCCTCTCGGGCCTGGCCGACCTGCTCAGTCAGAACGGGATCGCCCCGCTCGCCGTCTCATCGGACGAGCCGGAGCCGACCCACCTGGTCCCGCAAGGGCAGATCCTCGCCCTGCGCCGGATCCGGGAGCCGCAGTAGGCGTCAGAGCAGCTCGGCGCGGAGCTCCTCGGGGGACCGGGGCGAGAGCAAGCCGGGGGCGATGTCGAAGACCGTTCTCGCGCCTTGTTCGCCGTCCGCGGCCAGCCGGTGGGCGGCTCGCGCGTAGGCGACCAGGACCGAGGCGGTGAAGCCGGGATTGTCCTCGAGCGTGAGGCCGTACTCGATCAGCTGCCGCTGGTTGCCGGTGTCGCCGCCGCGCAGCACGAAGCCGCCGTGGGGCATCTCCGCGTGGTCGCGGGCCAGCTCATCGGCCGAGATGAAGTTGACCGTGGTCTCGTACTCGTCGAAGTAGTGGGGCATGTTCACCACGGTCGCTCGCACCTGTTCCGCGTCGGCGCCCTCCTCGAGCACCACGAAGCACTCCCGGGTGTGCATCTCGGCGGCGGTAAGTCCCGCGCCGGAGCCGTTTCGCACCGCCTCGATCGCCGAATCCGCCGGCAACGTGTACTGGACCGCGTCGGCAACCCCCTCGACCCGCCGGAGGGCGTCGGAGTGGCCCTGGCTGACCCCTCGGCCCCAGAAGGTGTGGGTGGCGCCGTCCGGCAGGATCGCCTCGCCGAAGAGCCGGTTGATCGAGAAGACTCCGGGATCCCAGCCGGTCGAGATCACCGCGACCTTGCCGGCGGCCTTGGCCGCACCGTCGACCTCGGCGTAGTACTCGGGGATGCGGGCGTGGGTGTCAAAGCTGTCGACCGTGTTGAAGAGCGCCGCCAGCTCCGGCCCCTGCTTCGGCAGATCCTCCTTCGAGCCGCCGCAGAGGATCATCACGTCGATCGCCTCGGCGTGCTCGCCCAGCGAGTCCCAGGCGAAGACGCGGGTCCCGTCCTGGGCGGGGGAGATCGCCGCCGGGTCCCGGCGGGTGAAGACCCCGGTCAGGGTCATGTCGGGGTTCTTCGGGATCACCGCTTCGACGCCTCGCCCGAGGTTGCCGTAGCCGGCGATGCCGATCCGAATCTTTTCGCTCATTGGTCTTTCCCTCCACGCTCTGCCGGCGCCCGATCCGTTTCTGAAAGTCGCCGCGAATGAAACTAGAACCCGGCGCGAGACGTCCGCCAGCCGCCCTCTGAGAGGATGCTATGTTCGCGGCCATGAGCGAGGAGAAGGCCCGGGCGCGAGACCTGGGCATAGTCGTCGGCACCCTGCCACCCGGTCCTTTCAACGCGATCACCGATGTGGCGGGCGTAAAGGTCGGACACCGGACCGTGATCGAAGGCGATGGCCCGCGCCGGGTCGGCGAAGGGCCCGTGAGGACCGGTGTCACGGCGATCCTGCCTCGCGAGGAGCCGTGGTACCACCCGCTGTACGCCGGCTCGCACCGCCTGAACGGCAACGGTGAGTTGACCGGCCTGGAGTGGATGCGCGAGTCGGGCATGCTGATGAGCCCGGTCGGCCTCACCAACACCCACTCGGTCGGGGTGGTCCGTGACGCCTTGATCGCGCATGAGGTGAAAATGCGTCCCGATGACTTCTTCTTCTCGCTGCCGGTGGTCGGCGAGACCTGCGACGCCCTGCTCAATGACATCAACGGGTTCCATGTGAAGCCCGCTCACGTCGAGGAGGCGATCGCAGCGGCCTCGTCCGGACCGGTGGCCGAGGGCAACGTCGGCAGCGGCACCGGGATGATCTGCCACGGCTTCAAGGGCGGGATCGGGACCGCTTCCCGCCAGGTCCCGGAGGAGGCCGGCGGCTACACGGTCGGGGTGCTGGTACAGACCAACCACGGCATGCGGCAGCGGCTCTCGGTGAACGGGGTGCCGGTCGGCGAGGCCCTGGGCCCCGACCAAGTGCCGATGCCGGACTTCACGCCGCTGCTCCCGCCCGGCTCCGGCTCGATCATCGGCGTCGTCGCCACCGACGCTCCCCTGATCCCGACCCAGTGCCAGCGGCTGGCCCAGCGGATCGGGCTCGGCATCGCCCGCACGGGCGGCTCCGGCGAGCACGGCAGCGGCGAGCTCTTCCTCTGCTTCGCGACCGGCAACGACTCGATGCCGTCCGACTTCGATCAGCAGTGCGAGCTCACCGCGCCGGTCGAGATGCTGGCCAACCGGGTGATCAACGAGCTCTTCTACGCGACGGTCGAGGCGACCGAGGAGGCGATCCTGAACTCGATGCTGGCCGCCGAGACGATGACCGGCCCGGAAGGCGTGACGGTCCACGCCCTGCCGCCGGATCGACTGGTCGAGATCCTCGAGGGGGCGGACGCAATCTAGGGCGTCGGAACCAGTGCCTTGATCCCGGCCCGGAGGAGGGGCCGCAACTCGTCGTCGCGTTCGGCCGGCCAAGCGCCCGCCTGTTCGACCAGGCCGAAGATGAGCCCGGCGACCAGATCGGCGCTCTCGCCGATTCCCGCCTCGCGGAGGGTCGCGATCAACGGCTCGTTCAGGCGGTCATGCGCTTCGCCCAGACTCCGCAATGTGTCCTCATCCAGTTCGGGACGGGCGGTGGAGAAGGCGACCAGCAGCGTGTGCTCCGGCCGGCGGGAGTAGGTGACCTGATCTTCGACCCAGTCCATGATCCGCTCGGGAGCGGGCCCGTCGCCGCCGAGGATCGTGGCGGACCGCTCCACCGCGTAGGCCAGCTCGGCCTCGATCCAGCGGGCCAGGATCGCCGCCTTGCTCGGGTAGTAGCGGTAGAGCGAGTTGCGGGCCAGCCCGACCTCATCCGCGATGTCACCGAAGGTGACCTGCTCGTAGCCCCGCTCGACGAACAGCCGCACCGCTGCCTCGAACACGTTCCGTTCCTGTCTGGCGACGTGCTCGGCGACGGTCTCGGCGGCGATCTTCGGCATGTCCGGATCCTAGAACTCTTCGAGCCTTCCCTCGGCCAGGCGCAGGCGGCGGTCGGTGCGCTCGGCGGCCGCTTCCTCGTGGGTCACGAGCAGGATCGAGACTCCCGCCTCCCGGGAGCGGGCGGTCAGCAGATCGATGATCTCGTCGGCCAGGTCGGGGTCGAGCGAGGCGGTGGGCTCGTCGGCGAGGATCACGTCCGGTCGGCACATCAACGCCCGGGCGATCCCGACCCGCTGCCGCTCACCGCCGGAGAGCTGCCCGGGCAGCTGACCGGCCCTGCCTCCCAGGCCGACCAGCGCAAGCAGCTCCTCGGCCCGCGCTCGCGCTGCCGCCCTCGGTTCGCGCCTGATGTGTGCCATCAGCTCCAGTTGCTCCCGGGCGGTCAGTGACGGCAGCAGGTTCGCCGATTGGTAGATGAAGGCGATCCGCTCGCGACGCAGGCGGGTCAGCCCGCGGTCGCGCAGCCCGTCGGTCGCCTCGCCGGCGACCCTGACGAGGCCGTCGTCCGGCCGTTTGAGGAGCCCGGCGACGGCGAGCAGGGTCGACTTGCCCGACCCGGAGGAACCGGTGATCGCGACCGACTCGCCCCGGGCCAGGGCGAGGTCGGCCCGATCGAGGATGGTTCGCCTCGAGCCTCCGTCGGGCACGGTCACGCGGATCCCTTCCAGGCTCAGAACCGGCTGGTCGGCCCTCATCCTTCCGCCCCCGAGAGTGCGGTGGCCGGCTCGATGCGACTGACCCGGCGGATGCTGACCAGGGTGCCCAGCAGTCCCGCCACGATCAGCAGGGCCGCGGCGACGAGAGTCCCGCCGAGCGAGAGCGAGACGGGGACCGGGCCGCCCTCCAGAGCCAGGATCACCAGCAGCCCGGCTCCGCAACCGAGTCCGGTCGCGGCCAGTTGGACCACCGACATCTGGCCGATGCCGTCCCTCATCACGTATCCCCCGGTCGCGCCCATCGCGCGCAGCAGCCCGATCTGGGCGCGTCGCTCGACGATCAGCACGGTGAAGAAGGCCCCGACCACCAGGGCCGAGATGAGCAGCAGGAAGAACCGGATCAGAGACATGGTCGACATCTCGGCCGAGTAGCCCGGCGAACCGTCATAGGCCTCGCTCTTGGTCAGCAGCTCGGTCCCGGTCCGTCGTTCGATCGGCGCCGTGTCAGCGCCGTCGGGCAGTCTCATCGCGACCGCCGAGAAGCGGTCGGTGTGGCGACTGCCATAGGTGATCTCGCGCCACTCGTCGAGACCCACGTAGGCGAGCGGGACGTGCCCGTAGGAGCCGGCGAAGGTGAACCCGAGCACCGGCAGGGGACGGTCGGAACCGGCGAACCGGAAGCGGTCACCGACCTTGACTCCCTCGTCCTTTGCCTCCTCCGCGAGCACGATTCCGTGCCCTCCGCGGAGGGCGTCTCGACCCGCCTCGCGTTCGACCAGGAAGCTGTCGGGCGGCACCCCGAAAAGGGCGATGTCCAGGTTCGGCCCGTCACCGACCGAGGCCGCGTTGACGAAGGAGACCCCGAGCGGCGAGACCTCCGCCCCTTCGACCTCTGACCAGGCGTCGAGCTCGCTCTGCCCCAGGGTCGAGCGGGAGAAGACCGCATCGGACCCGTCCTGCATCGCCAGGTGGTCGAGCGGCAGGGCCCGCAGCCCGGAGGTGCCGTCCTTGACCAGGCCCTCGGTCAGCCCGACCAGAACGGTCGAGAGCATCGCGACCAGGGCGATCACCGTCCCGACCAGCAGGAAGCGGCGCCCCGAGCGGCGCAGGTCACGCAGGGCGTAGAACACGAGCACTTTCCAGAACACTTACCGACACAGTGTCGGCATGTTAGCCGAGTGGCCTTGCCGGCCTCCTATCGGCGCGCGATCACCTCATCCAGCGTGCGCCCGCTGACCGCCGATCTCGGCTGCTCGGCGAAGATGTCCGATCCCGGTCGGGCGTAGCGGTCGGAGCGTTTGCTGAGCCACCACTTGGACCGCTCGCCGCGCCCGGCGTACCGCCTCAGCACGAAGCCGCCACGCAGCTTCTCGCCGCTCAACAGGAATTCAGCCTCTCCGCGATCAAACGAAGCGGGCCACGGCAAGAGCCCCTCGCGCTCGTAGTCCCCCTGATCCCAGATGATCACCCCGCCGTTCGGGATCGGGCCCTCGAACCTGGCGTCGAGCTCGGTGTGATCCCGGACCTCGGTCGCCCGCCGCCTGCTCGACGGGTCCAGCGACGGGGCCTCTCGGAGAGCCCAGGAACGCATCACCCCGTCGACCTCGAGGCGAAGGTCGAAATGCCGCCAAGAGGCAAGGTGCTCCTGGACCACGAACGACCCGGCGGGGATGCCGCGGATCCCGAAGTGCTCGTGACCCTCGACCCGGACCGGCTCGAGCGCCACCTCCTCGACCCGAGCCGCCGGCGGCCCGACCCGGAGGAAGGCCACCAACTCGTCCATCTCCGGTTCCGGCTCTTCCGCGTGCACGAGCACGCTCCCGTCCTCCAGGTTGCGAACCCATCCGGCCAAGCCAAGGCTGCGCGCCCGCAGGATGGTCGTGTCGCGAAAGCCCACGCCCTGGACCCTGCCGCGAACGGCCCCACGAACCGCCACGATGTCTCCGGTCCCGCGCACGTCCCGAGCCTAGCGCCGCGATCAGCGAACGGTGTGGGCCAGGAGCCACTGCCAGAGTTGTTCCGCGGGGCGGTTGAACTCGTCGTCACCCGTGCGGACCGCGGTCAGCTGACGCTCCAGGTTCACGTCGCTCAGCGCCAGGGTCACGACGCTGCCCGACCTGACTTCCGCTTCGACGGCCCGGCTCGAGATCAAGGTGAACCCACGCTGGGCGATCCCGCGTTTCACCCCCTCGAGGCTCGCCATCTCGATCTCCGGTTCGAGCGACACCCCAACCCGTTCGAGCCGGTGTTCGGCCACCGCCCTGGTCCCCGAGCCAGGCTCCCGGGTGACGTAGGCCCCATAGGCGAGCGATCGTGAATCGATCTGCTCGAGGCCGGCCCAGGCATGCGCCGAGGAGACCGCGACGACGATCCGGTCATTGGCGACCACGTGCTGCTGGAGGTCATCCAGCGGGTCATCCCCCTCGACGAAGCCGATCGACGCCTCACCTTCCCGGATCAGCCCTAGCACCCCGGGCGAGTTGGTCACGCTGACCTGGGGGCGGAGATCGGGGTGCGAGTCGCGGAACCGTCCCAGCAACCCGGGCAGTATGTATCCGCCGACGGTTCGACTCGAAGCCAACTTGATCGTGCCCTTGGCGCCGGTCCCGAGCGCGGCTTCGACCGCCGCCTCGAGCGCGTCGAGCGCCCGCCGGGCCTCGGGGTAGAGCCGACGGCCCGCCTCGGTCGGGGTCACACCGTTTCGACCTCGATCCAGGACCCGCAGCCCGAGGTGCCGTTCCAGCGACTGGATGCGCTTGGTCGCCGCGGACTGGGTCAGGTGGAGCGCCTCCGCCGCCCCCTGAATAGAGCCGCTGTCCATCGCGGCGGCGAAGGCGGCGAGGTCACGGCTGGAGAGGGTCTCCGAGTGGCGGCGGATGCGGTCGGTCATACCCGTCCATTGCATCACAGATAGTCATTCCAAGTTGGAATATGAGCCCTTCGAAAGTCGACTGAATGGCCGGCCTGACCTGACCTAGCATCGCCGCGATGTCAACCTTGGTCTCAGTTCCCGGCGTTCGGATTCGAGCCGTCGCGCCCGGCCTGATCGTCGTCGCCGGAATCACCGCGGTCGCGGTCCTGGCAACCACGATCTGGAAATCCAGCCCGATGATCTGGGCCTTCGCGATCGGCCTGGCGCTGGCTCCGTTCGTCCGTCGATCGGCCGTACGCACCGGGTCCGGCACCGAGTTCTCGGCCCGGGTCCTGCTCCGGGTCGGCGTGGCCATGCTCGGTCTCGGCATCTCGCTCGGCCAGGCCCTCTCGATAGGCCCTTCCGGCATCGCGATCGCCGGCGGCACCATCCTCGTGACGCTCTGCGCCGCGGTCTGGCTGGGCAGGCAGGCCAAGGTCGATCGGGATCTGTCTCTCCTGATCGCGATGGGATCGGCGGTCTGCGGTGCCTCCGCGATCGCCGCCACCTCCGCCGCGATCCGCAGTGACCGGGCGTCGACGGGATACGCGATCGCGATCGCGACCCTGTTCGGCACCGTCAACATGCTGCTATTGCCCGTGCTCGCCGGGCTGCTCGGACTCAGCCGCGAGTCAGCCGGCATGTGGATCGGCGCCTCGATTCAGGAGGTCGCCCAGGTCACGGTCGCCGGAGCCGCGATCTCGATCGCCACCCTCAACGTCGCGACCTTGGTCAAGTTGGCCCGGGTCGCCCTGCTGCCGGTGGCGCTGGTCGCCGTCGATCTGTTCCGGGGGCGCACGGTCGATCCCGAGCCAGGACGCGCCAAGCCTGCCGCGGTGCCCTTCTTCGTGCTCGTCTTCGTGCTGCTGATGGTGATCCGGTCGCTCGTCCCGGTCCCCGAGCCCCTGCTCGATGCCGTCGCCCACACGGCCGTGATCCTCCAGGCTGCCGCGCTCGCGGCGATCGGCCTTCAGGTTGATTTCGCCGACCTGAAGGAACGTGGCGCCACCCCCCTCCTCCTCGGGCTGGGCGCCTCCTTCACGGCCGTCACCTTCTCGCTGCTGGCAGTCCTCGTCCTGCGGGGCGCTTGACGCGAATCCTGACCACGGCGCGTTTTCCCCCGCCCGGCGCTCCCGCGAGCCTGAAGCGCAGCCTGATCTTCTTCCCGGGCCGAGCCCGCGGCTTGAGCTTGACCGGGAACCGGAGCTTCACCGTGCGGTGAGCCGGTGCCGACTTCTGCCGGGTGCACTTCTTGGCCCGGACCAGCTTCTTCGGGGCTCTCAGGCAGACCTTGAACTTCGCCGTCGCGTTCCCTGCGTTTCGCACCTTGACCTTGAGGGTCGCCTTGCCGCCGCGACGGATCGCCCGGTGTTTCGGCAGGACCTTGAACATGGCGATCCGCGGCGAGTCGGTGTTCCCGCCGCCGTCGCCACCACCGTTGTCGCCGCCGCCATCGTCGGAACAGCCCGGAGGGGGCGGAACGTCATCGCAGCCGGGCGGCGGCGGAGGCGGCTCCGCGACCGTAACGGTCCGCTCGGCCACCGCCTGCGGCCCGCCGCCGCAGCTCGCGATCTGGCCGGTGAAGACGACCTCGGTCGAGCAGCCGATCTCATCGGTCGTGGTCAGCTTCACCTGATAATCGCCTTCGGTCGCGTACACGTGACTAACCGTCGGCTGGCTGGTCGAGGTGGTGTTGCCGTCGCCGAAATCCCAGGCGTAGCTGGTTGTCTCGCCGTCCGGATCGACCGTGGCTCCGGCGTCGAAGGCCACGGCCTTCCCCGGGCGGGCCTCCCCGTGGCTGAAGGCGGCCGTCGGCGGCTGGTCCGGGGTCATGGCTATCGCCCGCACCTTGCCACCGAGCGGCACCGGGTCACCGGCGGTCAGAGTCTCGAGGTCGATCGGCGTCATGTCCTGGGAATAGGTGTTGGTCACCCAGGCCCGCGACGAGTCCGGGCTGACCGTGATCCCCTCCGGGTAATCGCCCACCGGGATCGAAGGCCCGGTCGTGTCCGTGGTCAGATCCAGGACCGTGACCGTGTCATAGCTGAAGTTGGTCACGAGAGCCTTGGTCCCATCCGGCGTGATCGCGATGTCTCCCGGCTGGGGCCCGGCCGAGAAATGCTTGGTGATCGTGCCTGTTGCGGTGTCGGCCCGGTAGGCCTGGTTCAGTCCGGAGCCGATCCCATACGCCGCCGCGCCCGAGGGGAGCATCCCGATGCCATCCATCGCGGAACCAGTGGCACCGACCTGACTCACCGCCCGCGTGGCAAGGTCAACCCGGGCGATCCCGGCGTAGCCTTCGGGAAAGCTCGGGTAGTCACCCGTCGTCACGTAGATCGAACCGCCGTCCGGGGTGACCGCGATGTCCCAGGCCTGGGATCCGACCTCGATCGGTTCCGCGAGGGTCTTCGTCGCGATGTCGATCGGCCGGATCAGTCCGGCGTTGGTCGAGGCGATGTACAACGTTTTTCCGTCGGGGGAGATGGCGATCCTCGACGGATCCCGCGGAATCAGGACCTGATCCCTCTCCTGCCTCGTCGCCAGGTCGAAATAGATCACGCGGTCCGGGTTCCAGGCGACGATGTACGCGGTCTTGCCGTCGGGTGAGATCGTCAAGTCCCGCGGACTGTTGAAGAACTCGGTCGGTTCGCCGGTCGCGCCGGTTTCGGAATCGAAGGGAATCAGAAGCTCCGGGGTGATGCTGGCCACGTAGCCGGTCCAGGCCTCGGCCTGGCGCGGCAGAACGGTCGTGAGGAGCAGGGCCAGCAGAAGCGCGAGGAAAACGGCAGGGGCACGCCGGGAGATCGAAAGCATGAGGTCAACGTTAGTCCGGGGCGGACGGCACTTCGACCCCCGGGCAGGGTGAAATTTAGCGTCAGGGACCGCGCGTTCCCGCGGTCGAACCTCGCCTTCAGGCCGTGGCCGGGGGCTGCGCGCCGCGGGCGGCCGCGCGGCGTTCGTACATCTTCCGGTCGGCCGCTCCCATCAGCCGCTCGAGATCGGCTCCGTCCCGGAATCTTCCGGTGGCCAGCCCGACCGTGACCCCGGAGCCCGGCTCGACCTCGCGGATTCCACGCTCGATCCGCGCTTGGATCGACTCCTCGTCCGGTGGCACCCCGAAGCCGAGCGTGACGAACTCATCGCCGCCCCAGCGTGCGGTGAGCTCGCCGCCCGCCTCGGCCAGCGAGCTGGCCACCGCCCGCAGGACCTCGTCGCCGTGGTCATGGCCGCGGAGGTCGTTGATCGCCTTGAAGTAATCGACATCAACGTAGGCGCACCACGCCTCTCCGTCGAGCCGACCGGCTCGCAGGGTTGCGCTCAACAGTCCGTGCCGGTTGAGCACGCCGGTCAGGGGGTCGTGCGTCGCGTTCTGCTGGAGCTCCCGGTTCAGCTCGGTGACCCGGTCGCGCTCGATCCGGAACAGCCACAGGATCGCCGCCGCGACCACCGCCCCGAGCAGGATCAGCACGTAGCTGTCGAAGAGGAACTCACTGGACTCGTCGGCGGACCCGATCGCGAGCGACCAGGCGACGAGGCCGGCCGCGATGAAGAGGCAGAAGGTGGACCAGCGGCGCAGCGAAACCCCGGCGGCGATCAGGATCACCACCAGATAGCCGCAGACCTGCCACCAGGGGTCGACGTCAAGCAGGCCGCCGTAGATCGTGTTGCCGTAGGTCACGAACAGGCCGGCGAGCATCGCCGCCTCGACCGAGGTGGTGGATTCACCGCCGCCCTTGACCAGGTAGAGCACCGCCAGGCCGCACACCACAGCGACGATCACGCAACCGCCGAAGTAGCGGAGCGGGTGGAAGTTGTCCGGGTCGACCAGGGCGGCGAACCCGATCACCATCGTGACGACGCCGACGGTGCTGAGCGTGACGATGACCCGGATCAGGTGATAACGGTGGCTGATCCGCTCGGGAGCATCGACTTGAGCGGGGAGATCCGGGGCCATGCCTCAAATATAGGCAGCCTCGATCGCGACTAACCGATGCCACCGGACCCTGGCCCGCCCTTCAGGCGCGGTGGCTCCCGAGCCGGCAGTAGAAGCGGCGACCCGGCACGCTCGGCCCGCATGGGCGTCGCTCTACCTTACGCGACGGAGATCGTCGCTTCGACGGTTCTGCCGTCTATTCGGGCAGAACCCCGCATAGCACCTTGCGTGCCGCGCGGGCATTGACTGACCGCGACCGAGCGTTTCGGAGCGCACGCCGCGTCACCTTCACCTTCCGACGCGCGGCCTTCAGGCGTTTGAGGTTCCCCTTGCGCACCGCCTTACGGACCGTCTTTCGCGCACGCAGCGCGCGTTTCTTGGCGCGAGCCACGACTTTCAGATGGGCCGCAGCACGCTGGGTCGCCGCTGGGCAGGTGCCTCCCACTGTCAAATCTAAGCTGGTGGAGGCATACGGGTCAGGACCCTCTCCCTGACCGATCGTGTAAGCACAGATGCGGTACCGCCCCAGCGGCTGACCGCTGAAGACTTTCGACTCTTCGTATGGCACTCCGCTCGGACTGTTACCGCCAAGAAAGCTATCCCACCACACTCGCCACCCTGCGCTCCGATCACCGTTCTCGCCCCGCGCCTGCTCTAGAGCACCGCTGCTCGAACAAGTCCTGTCCCCCGGCCCGAGGACCACCACGAGGTACACGTTGCTTGATTGGGTCGCGTTGACTGTTCCGGTCGCCGTCACACGGAACGGTTCGTCTACTTTCGGCACAGCCGGTTCGATCGAAAGGTCGATGGTGTTCGCTTCGGCACCAAAGGCCGCCCCAGCCATCGGGATAGACCAAATAGCGGCGGCTACGAGCCAAAGCCAGAGGCGAACGTCAGCTAGCTTGGAGCGTCGCTCGCCCCGGAATCTGTCGTTAGTCATCGCCCTAAGCATTTCATCTGATCAGGCGGGTGCGGATCCCGGATGAGGGGCAGAGCTCGGCTCGTCAGTCCACCCGCCGGTAGCGGATGTGCGTGGCGAGCGGGGAGTGGAGCGTTTCGACCGGCTCGAACGCGAAGGTCTCGGTCCCGTCGAACAGCTTTTCGCCGGAGCCCAGCAGGACGGGGGCGACGTCAAGTGTGAGCTCGTCGATCACTCCGGCGATGAGCGCCTGTCGGACCGTCGAGGCGCCGCCCGCGATGTCGACCCCATCCTCGCCGGCCGCCTCCCGCGCCTGCGCGTACGCCGCCTCGAAGCCTTCGGTGACGAAGTGAAAGCTGGTGCCGCCTTCCATCTCGATCGGCTCGTGGGCGTGGTGGGTGAGCACGAAGACCGGCGCGTGGTAGGGCGGCTCGGGGCCCCACCATCCGTCCCACTCCTCATCCCACTCCCCGCGAATCGGCCCGAA
Source organism: Solirubrobacterales bacterium (assembly GCA_044464425.1). GTDB lineage: Bacteria > Actinomycetota > Thermoleophilia > Solirubrobacterales > 70-9 > 67-14. The sequence goes on from JBIQLL010000009.1 coordinate 98,151, forward strand.
CATGTTGCGGCCCATGACGTAGGCCCCGCGCGGCCGCATCAGCCAGCTCACCGCGGTCGCGTCGGCCTCGTTGGCACGCTCGTCACCGAGATGCCACCTGTGGACTTCCTTGCCGCCCTTCCCCAGCGGGTTCTCCCGGCTCTGGTCCGGCCCGGCGACGAAGCCGTCGAGTGAGATCGACATGTGGCAGGTGGTGTCCGACATCAGCGACCTCCAGGTCGGCGCGGTTCGCAGGAGCCGGCACCGTACCGCAGGAAAAGCGTGACGGCAAGCCGGCCACGAGGTAGGTTGACCGCATGGCATTCAGGATGGACAACGTCGGCATCGTGGTCGAGGATCTCGACGTGGCGATCGAGTTTTTCCGTGAGCTCGGCCTCGAGCTCGAAGGCCAGGGGATGGTGGAAGGCGAGTGGGCCGGGAGCGTCACCGGCCTCGGCGACCAGCGGGTCGAGATCGCCATGATGCGCACCCCGGACGGCCACGGCCGAATCGAGCTCTCCCGCTTTCTCGAGCCCGACGTGATCGCAGACCACCGCGACGCCCCGGTCAACGCCCTCGGCTACCTCCGCGTCATGTTCGCGGTTGACAACCTCGACGACACCCTCACCCGCCTCTACAAAAAGGGCGCCCAGCTAGTCAGCAACGAAGTCGTCCTGTACGAAGACACCTACCGCCTCTGCTACATCCGAGGCCCCGAGAACATCCTCATCGGCCTCGCCGAGGATCTCAACTGAGGCACCGGAGCAGGGTCCTTCGCTGTGGAGCGGTTTGGTCCCTCAGGAGTTGCGCAGATGGGACAGCAGGATCCCGACCGGGATGCTGACGACGAGGACGAGCAGCAGGATCCGGTAGGTCCAGATGATCAGGGTCGAGGTCGGATCGGTGAACCGGGCCGCCGCGGACCAGGTGGCCCGCAGAGCGATCAGCAGGGCGAACGCCAAGAGGACAGAACCGACGTCGACGATCAGCGGCGTAGAGGCCAGCGTCCCGGCGATGACCCCAGCATTGCCAAGGTTCCATCCGCCGAGCTGCGCCCAGGCCCACGAGGTTGACCGGGCACTCTCGGAATGCCACCACTTCCGGATCCGGCCCATCGCGTACTGGGCCACACCGCCGACCAGCACCAGATAGGCCGCGAGCCAGCTGCCGTGCTCAAGCTCAAGCGGCTCGGTGACCGCAGCGACCAGACCCCCGACCACCACGCAAAAGCCACCAACCACGATCATCACCAACGCCGCATCCGAACGGACACTGCCACGACGGTGAGTGAAGTCAGACCAGTTCATGAAACGCTCCCAAGAACCTTAGGACTCCACAACGAGGTGAGGCGCTCAGGCCAGGGAGAGGCAGTTCGGGCAGCGCCAAGGATGCTGTCCACGATCGCCAACCCAAGTTTTCTTGCTTTACCTCGGGCGTAAGCAAATGATCCAGTAGTATCCTTTGCTTAGAAGGAGGACTGTCTAAGGATGTCCCAGCCAGCCGAAAACCAGCAAGGGCTGCCCCCCGTCAGCTACGAGGAGCACCCATGGGATCCGCGCGGTGTCTACGCGAGCCGCGGAGCGATTCGCCGTCATTCCCGCCCTTACAAAGCTGCTGTTCTCCCCGAGATCGCCCATTTGGACCCCGCCCCTCTCCTCGACGCACAAACCTTGACCGATGCGGACGAAGCAACCCAAGAACTCAGGCGATTTGACGAGTACGTAGCCACAAAATGGCCCTCGGGATCCATAGAGATAGCTCCGATGAGTTCTGTCCTGCTACGGACGGAAAGTGCTTCGTCGTCTCAGATCGAGAACCTCACCGTCGGAGCCAGGCAGTTGGCCCTATTCGAGCTGGGGGCATCCAGCTCAGGCAACGCGAGCCTGGTCAACTCAAACGTGAGGTCGATGGAAGCCGCCCTGGATCTAGACGGACCGGTCACCATCGAATCGATCCTCGAAATTCACCAACGTCTGTTGGAAAACAGCGACCAAGATGCCGGCCGCCTGAGGACTCAGCAGGTGTGGATCGGCGGGTCGTCCGTGGGCCCCCACTCCGCGACATTTGTCCCACCCCACGCCGATCGAGTGCCCGCCCTGCTGCATGACCTGATCGCCTTCTGCGCGCGCCTTGACATCCCACCGTTGATTCAGATTTCCATAGCCCACGCTCAGTTCGAGACGACCCATCCCTTCACCGATGGCAACGGCCGCGCTGGTAGAGCGCTAGTCCAGGCCATGCTCAAGCACACGGGCCTGACCGATCGAACAACGGTGCCCGTCTCGGCTGGGTTGCTGGTCGACACCAGTCGCTATTTCTCTGGGCTGGCCGCCTACCGAGATGGCAACGTCCGGCCTATCCTTCAAGAATTCAGCCGAGCCTCACGCTTCGCAGCCGCCGAAGGTCGTCGTCTAATCGACGATCTGGATGCGATCCGCCTTGAAAGCGCCGCCCGGATAAGGGCACGTAGAGATGCCGCCGCCTGGCGTCTCAACGATCACTTGATCTCTCAGCCGGTGGTAAACACCAGTCATGTCGCGGCGACATTGAGGATCTCAAAGGTGGCCGCCCAAACCGCGATCGACCGTCTGGTCGACTCCGGTGTTCTCACCGAGAGCACAAAACGTGTCCGCCACCGGGTCTGGCAGGCCAACGACATCCTGGCTCGCCTGGACGAGTTCGCCGCCTACATACGCCGATCAGCCACTTGATCGACACCGTCGCGGGAGGAACAAGCCTCCAAGCTGCTCGGGTCTTGTTTGAGCGATAGTCCTGTCCCGCTTGAACAAGCGAAACGCGGATTTGGGCGGTCGGGCCCCGAATCAGCCGGCCTAGTGGACTTCGCGCCGTTGAGCGGAATCCGTGCCCATTGGCAAGCGCGCCCAACAGGATTCGAACCTGTGACCTTTGGTTTCGTAGTCTTCACGTCAATTGACTTATTTCAGGCGTGGGGAGGTTCTCGACATCTCTCGAAGCAGGGCGTAGCATGAATGCGTGGCTCCACCCGCCGAAATCAAGGCGCTTCAGGCTCTGACAGCCAGACAGCGTGAGGCTGTGCGCAATCTCGCCGTTCGCCACGGTGGCAGCAACGTGCGGATCTTCGGATCCCGCGCTCGCGGAGAAGCCGAAGCCGACAGCGACGTCGACCTACTAGTCGACATGGACGCGAATAGCAGCCTTCTGGATCTGATCGCGATCAAACATGACATCGAAGAAGAACTGGGGATCGAGGTTGACATCGCCACCGAGGCCAGCCTCTCTCGCCACCTGAGAGAACGCGTTCTTCGCGAGGCGGTTCCCGTCTGAAAACGCAGCGTCTGTACTTGGAGCACATGCTCGAAGCGATCGAGCGAGTTCTGGAATACACCGAATCGGGCGAGAGTCATTTCCGAACCGATCACAAGACTCAAGACGCTGTGCTGCGCAACCTCGAAACTCTCGGCGAAGCAGCCAAACAAGTAGACGAAGAAACCCGATCTCTCGCACCAGACGCTCCTTGGCGCGAGATAACGGGTTTCCGCGACGTCTTGGCTCACGACTACCTGGAGCTCGACCTCGATCTGGTCTGGAACGTGATCGATTCCGAACTGCCAGGCCTACGCGAGACAATCCTGAGCTTGCTCACGCAGCTCGAATCCTAGGCCTGGCAAAGCGACTCTTGGGGCCGTCGTATCCGTCAAGTATCGCTTCCGATCCAAGCTGAACGTCGATCGCCCGTGCTCCCCCAAAGAAGCGAACCATCGTCGAATATCCAGGCAAATCCCATCGACGGCTCCTGGCATCTGCCTCGTCGGGCCAGCGTCCTTCATACCAACGAAAATTTCGACATTTCATTGCGGCCTCTACCGGTGTCCACTTCCGCCGGGCGCGTTTCGTCATCGGGGGAACCATCCCAGCCGCAAGAAGGGCATCGCTGAAGGACTTGAAATGCATGTAGATCGTCCGCAAACTGGGGAGCAAGTTCACGCGACGACAATCGCCGGTTCTGGGCTGGCGGCCAGTTCGTAGCTTGAACGCCTGGAGACTTGCGATGACTAGTTCTCTAGTCCAGCCATCCTTCCCTTGTGGCATCCGAAAGTCCTGATTGATCGGTTGGGGCGAATCGCTCGGCGAGATACACGGCTTTGCGTCCTGGAAGGCTGAATCTCCCCGTTCCTCCAGCAACCCGTCGATCGAATGAAGACGCCGTTGGGATCGCATCCGCAAGAGACAGATTCGCGCCGTTCCCTGCAGCACCCCCCACCAACCTTCCGGGTCTACCCGGAACAGCTCAACTCTGGTTTCCAGGACCTCAAGCAGGGCCTCTTGCACAGCGTCCAATGCTGACTCGAAATCTGCTCCGCACAGCCATGCCAGTTTCCGCGCTAGTCGATCCAGCTTTTGCTGTGTGACCTTCGCGAATGCGTTACGTACTCCAAGATCCACCTCGGCCGGGATAGGTCTCTCCACAACAAGCCCGACTCGCCGATCAAATTCCGGTCCTTCCACTTCAGCAATTGCTGCTGTGAACCGCCCCGGGTTTGTTGGAGACGGTTTTTATTGGGTAAGTAGTGCTTGGTG
>JBIQLL010000010.1:0-3730 GCA_044464425.1 Solirubrobacterales bacterium
TGAGGGTGACCTTGAAGATCGCCGCCTTGCCGGCCTTGACGCGAACGCTCTTCGGGGTCTTCACCGTCAGCCGGACACCCTTCGGCTCGGGTTCTGGCTCGGAGTCGGGCTCGGGCTTGGGGTCCGGTGCGATCCCGTTCAGTTCGTTCACCGCGCCGAGCAGGTCGCCGTCACCGAAATCATCGACCGCGACGATGTTCGGCAGCTTGCCCCGCCGCGTCTCGCAGGCCCGGGCCCGGGTGACCAGGACGTCCTTCTGGTTCAGAACCTTGGCCACATCGGGGTCCGGAATGACGGCGTTCGAGTTGTCGAGCTTGCCGTTCACCCAGTGGTTCATCAGGAAGAGCGCCCCGGTGGTCCCGCCGCGGTTCGGGCGGCAGGTCGAGTCAAGCGTCGCAGGGTTGGTCAAAAGGTCCATTCCCTGCCGGGTGGTCAGGACATCACCGGCCTCGTTGCGGCGGAAGTCGTAAGGGGTTTCCTGGACCGCGCCCGCGTAACCGTTGTGGAACCAGGCCACGCTCCCGGTGTCGCCCTCGGAGAACATGACCACCCGCTGGTTGGCGTCGATCATCGATTTCAGGGTCGGGTAATGGTCGGTCGGGCCGGTGTAGACGTAATCGATCAGGCCGCTGTCCGTTACCGCGGCTGCGAAGTCATCCGGCTCGACGTAGTTCTCGACCATGAAGGCGAGCACCTCGCGCGGGTTAGCCGCGAGGAAGTCCGCCACCTTGCCGAGCTCGGCGGTCAGACCGGAGGCGCCGAGGAGGCAGTTCTCGTGGCAGAGGTAAACGCCGTCCGACTCGGCCTTGCTGGCGTCCGTGACTCGCTTCGGATTGCCGGGATCGGACTTGCCGTAATGGGTGTCGATCAGGAAGGCCCGGATTCCCATCTTGAGCTGGGTCGGGATCGCGTAATGCTGGTTCGGGATCGACCAGCCGTACTCCTCGTTTGACATCGAGTTGTGGGTGCCGGGCAGGACCACCTGATTGAGCGGCCGGTCGCAGAGCTCGGTCGCGCCGTTGCAGGCATTCGGTCCGCTGAGGGCGGAGGCGGTACCCGGAACGAAGACGGCAAGGACAGTGATCGCGGCGGTCAGCCACAGCAGGCTCTTTCTCCCGAACATTGGATTCATCATCTCAGGAAACCAGCGGGAGGCTCCGAGGTTGCGGCGATCTCAGCGATGCCTTCAATACGATTGGCCGATGCCCGTCCACTCAAGCGAAATAACAGTCACCCTGCCCGATGGCACCCCGCTCCAACTGGAAAGCGGTGCGACGGGCACGGATGCTGCGCGGGCGATCGGCGAAGGGCTCGCCCGGGCCGCGCTGGCGGTCAAGGTCGGCGACGAGATCCGCGATCTGAGCGCCCCGGTCGCCGATGGCGAGGAGATCTCGATCATCACCAGCCGCGACCCGGAGGGCCTCGAGTTGATCCGGCACGACGCCGCCCACGTGATGGCGACCGCGGTCCAGGAGCTCTACCCCGGGACCAAGGTGACGATCGGCCCGGCGATCGAGAATGGCTTCTACTACGACTTCGAGTTCCCCGCGGACGTCAAGATCACCGACGCCGAGCTGCCGGCGATCGAAGACGCGATGCGGCGCCACATCAAGGCCGATGAGAAGTTCGAGCGCCGCGACGTGTCGGTCGCTGAGGCGATCGAGATCTTCGAGGCGCAGGGTGAGAACTTCAAGGTCGAGTTGATCGAGGATTTGATCACGAACGAAGGGGCGGAGACCGTCTCGCTCTACCGGAATGGGCCGTTCGAGGATCTCTGCCGTGGCCCACACGGCCCCGGTACCAAGCGGATCAAGGTGATCAAGCTCAACTCTGTGGCCGGCTCGTATTGGAGAGGCGACGAGAACCGGGAGCAGCTGACCCGGATCTACGGCACCGCCTTCTTCTCGAAGGACGACCTGGCCCAGCACCTGGAGCGGATCGAGCAGGCCAAGGCCCGCGACCACCGTCGGCTCGGCCCCGAGCTCGATCTCTTCATGCTGCGCGACGAGGCTCCCGGCATGCCGTTCTGGCTGCCGAACGGCACCGTCCTGCTCGGCCTGATCGAGAAGGAAGTGCGCCAGCAGCTGGCCCGTCGCGGCTACAAGGAGATCGCCACCCCGCAGGTGATGGACGAAGAGCTGTGGCATCGCTCCGGCCACTGGGACAACTACAAGGACGACATGTATTTCATGGAGGTCGATGAGCGGCGTTTCGCCCTCCGGCCCATGAACTGCCCCGGCTGCTGCCTCGTTTACGGCGCGGAGCGCCACTCCTACCGCGATCTGCCCCTGCGTCTGGCCGAGTTCGGACGGGTCACCCGCAACGAGCGGGAAGGCGTGCTCCATGGATTGCTCAGGGTCCGTTCGTTCACCCAGGACGACGCCCACGTCTACTGCACGATCGATCAGGTCGAATCGGAAGTGGCGGAGATCTGTGAGGCGATTGACGAGCTCTACGCCCGCTTCGGCTTCGACAACGTCGAGGTCGAGCTCTCGACCCGCCCCGAGAAGTCACTCGGCAGCGACGAGCTCTGGGAGAAAGCCGAGGGCATGCTGAAGAGCGCCCTCGACGCCCAGGGCCGCGACTACAAGATCAACCCGGGGGACGGCGCCTTCTACGGGCCGAAGATCGACTTCCACGTGACCGACGCCCTGGGCCGATCCTGGCAGCTCGGGACCTGTCAACTCGACTTCCAGATGCCGGAGCGCTTCGGGCTCACCTACACCGACTCCGAGGACGAGCAGGAGCGCCCGGTGATGATCCACCGCGCCCTGCTCGGCTCGATGGAGCGGTTCGCCGGCATCCTCATCGAGCATTACGCCGGTCGCTTCCCGACCTGGCTGGCGCCGGTCCAGGCCCGGATCGTCCCGGTCTCGGACAAGCACCTCGAGTACGCGCGTCAGGTGGCCGAGGATCTGCGGGCGGAGGGTGCCCGGGTCTCGGTCGAGGAACGCTCGGAGTCGGTCGGCAAGAAGATCCGTGCGGCCGAGCTGGGCCGCTTCCCGTACATGCTGGTGGTCGGGGACAGGGAGCTGGAAGCGGGCGAAGTGTCGGTCCGTTCGCACGCCGACGGGGAGCTCGGCTCGATGAGCGTCGAAAAGTTCTGTATGCTGCTTGACAGTTGATTCGAAGCACGAACAAGACTTCGCGCCCCGCCGCGCCCGCGTGCTCGCCGACCCGTTTCTTGTCCGCTTGACCTGCACGTTGGTTTTCAGCTAGTGCCGATTCCGCGCAGGTTCGACCGGCGTCCCCCCGAGCGGGACAACACTCGTATCAACGAGCGTATCCGCGTGCCCAAGGTCCGCCTGATCGGCGCCGACGGCGAGCAGGTGGGGATCGTCGATACCGACAAGGCGAGGCAGATGGCCCGTGAGGCGGAGCTCGATCTGGTCGAGGTCGCCGCCGGCGCGAAGCCGCCGGTCTGCCGTCTGCTCGATTACTCGAAATACAAGTACGAGCAGGAGCAGAAGCAGAAGGCGGCCCGCAAGCACCAGACCCAGGTCAACGTGCGCGAGATCAAGCTGCGCCCGAAGATCGCCGACAACGACTACAACACGAAGAAGGGGCACGTCACCCGCTTCCTCAAGTCCGGCGACAAGGTCAAGGTGACGATCATGTTCCGCGGCCGCGAACAGGCCCACCCGGAACGTGGCCGCGACCTGCTCTACCGGCTCTACGAGGATCTCGGCGAGGATCTCGCGGTGATCGAGTCGAAGCCGCTCCAGGAGGG
>JBIQLL010000010.1:3830-78889 GCA_044464425.1 Solirubrobacterales bacterium
ACGAGGATCTCGGCGAGGATCTCGCGGTGATCGAGTCGAAGCCGCTCCAGGAGGGCCGCAACATGAGTATGCTGCTCGGCCCCTCGAAGGAAGCCAGCCGCGAAGCGGAGTCCGGCAAGTCAACGAAGAAGAGCAAGGGCAAGGGCAAGAACCGCGCCGAGGCCCCGGCCAACGATCATCCTCAGGCGATCCCGGACCATCCGAATGCGGTCGCCCCGGACGCGATCCCGGACCACCCGAACGCCGTCGCTCCGGACACCGAGCCCGGTACCCCGGCCCCGACCGAAGACGGTCCGGCCGAAGAAGCCGGCGAGTCCTAAGACTGACGCCCGTGGATCCGCGAGGTTGATCCTGTCAGCGAATATCGCTGACAAATTCAACCTCAGTGAAGACAGAGGAAGCCGGGACGGAGCGCCTCTACTTGATCCGCGAGTCGAAGCCGACCGGGAATCTCGACGATCTGCGGCCGATCGAAAAGCTGAAGATTAAGCTCGGTGAAAAGCACTTCGAGGCGATCGGGGTCGACTACGAGGTGATCAGCGAGCCCGAGCAGGTCTGAAGCTAACTTTGCCCGGCTGCCCAGGCATGCGTATGAGCTGGCAGTGTCAACTCTGACGGATATCTACGACCCGCAAGGTAAAGGACGAGCCGCCTTGCACAAGAAATCGGGCGATGTCGACAACATGAGCAGCGTCGGCAATCCGATCGCCGCAACCTGGATCTTCGGCGGGGTGAGCATCATGGGGCTCCTCTACTCGATCGCGAACATGCTCGGCATTTGACCGAAACGAAGCCCTTCATCAGGCAATTCGTCCACCGTCCGAGCGACACCTGGATTGAAGTTATCCGCACATGGAACGGATAACTTCAACTTAGAAAAGCGAGGTCTCAGCCGGGGTCGGCGAGCAGCTCGGCGATGCGCTCGGCGGCGTGGCCGTCCCAGAGCGGGGGAGGCTCGGGTGGCGGGTCTGACGGATCCTGGCCGGCGATGATCGCTGGGATCTCGGCGATGCGGGCCGGGTCGAGGCCGAGCAGGACGTTGGTCCCCAGCTCGATCGTGACCGGGCGCTCGGTGTTGTCGCGGAGGGTGAAGCAGGGAATCCCGAGGTAGCTGGTCTCCTCCTGGATGCCGCCGGAATCGGTCAGGACCGCGCCGGCGTCGGCTTCGAGCGAAAGGAACTCCAGGTATCCGGCCGGGTCGACCAGGTGGACGTTCTCATCCAGCTCGGCGTTGCCGGCCAGGCGGGCGCGGGTTCGCGGATGAACGGGAAAGAGGACCGGCATCACCGATGAGACCTGGTTCAGCGCCGCGACCGCCTCGAAGAGCAGCGGGCCGTCGACCAGGGCGGGGCGGTGCAGGGTGACCAGCAGGTAGGAGCCGGGGTCGAGGCCGTGGCGGCGGCAGGTCTCGAGCGGGCGGAAGCGGTCCTGGAGGGCGACCAGGCTGTCGATCATCGTGTTGCCGACGAAGTGGGCCCGCTCGGCCGGCACGCCTTCCAGCTCCAGGTTGCGCAACGCCTCCTCGCTGTGGACCCAGAGAACATCGCTGATCTGGTCGGTCACGATCCGGTTGATCTCCTCGGGCATGCTGCGGTCGTAGCTGCGCAGGCCCGCTTCCAGGTGGGCGACCGGGATCTCCAGCTTGACCGCGGTCAGAGCCGCGGCGACGGTCGAGTTGACGTCTCCGGGCACGACGACCAGATCGGGCCGGTTCTCGACCAGCAGCGGCTCCAGCCGCTCCATCACCCGCGCGGTCTGCTGGGCGTGGGTGCCCGAGCCGACCTCGAGCATGAAGTCCGGCGCCGGCACACCGAGCTGATCGAAGAAGATCTCGCTCATCAGGTGGTCGTAATGCTGGCCGGTGTGGACGATCGTCTGATCGGTCTCCGGCGACCTCCGGGAGATCGCGGCGATCAGCGGCGCCATCTTCACGAAGTTGGGCCGGGTTCCGAGCACGTGGACGATCCGCATCCCGGGCAGCGTACCGGGGTGGCGCCCTACCCTCCGGGGCGGCTGCGGTCCCTGGTTGAGATTCGTCGTCGAGTCTGTAGAGTGCCTAACTGACTCCGGTTCAGTAGCCGGATGAGGAGAGGGAACCAGATTGAGCACTGCGACACCGGAAAAGGCGGTTCGGCGGCGGTTGAGCCGAGCCGAACGCCACCAGCGGATCATCGAAGCCGGCCTGAAGGTGTTCGGCGAACGCGGGTTCCGCGGGGTGTCGATGGCCGACGTCGCCACCGAGTGCGGGGTGACCAAAGGCCTGCTCTACGAGCACTACGACTCCAAGGAAGAGCTTTACGACGCCTGCGTCGAGCACGAGCGAAGCCGGGTCTTCGATCATCTCGAGGCCGTGGTCCGGCAGCAGGAGGCCGATCCGCTGCGCGCCTTCGTCGAGGAGTACTTCGATTACGTGGATCAGCACCGGGGCCGCAGCTGGTTGCTCTACGGCGACGCCTCGGCGAGCGCGACGAACCGGATGAGGGCCGAGAACGCCGAGTCGGTCGCCTCGATGATCACCCATGTGATGGGGCCGGTGGCCGGGGCGGTGCCCCCGGAGCGACTGCGGATGCTGGCCAGCGGCCTGGTCGGTCAGGGTGAGCACCTGGCCCGGCACTGGTCCGAAAATCCGGCACTCGAGAGGGACGAGGCGGTTGAAATTCATTACGCGATGGCCGCGGCGGCGATCGCCGCTGTTTTCCAGGGCAAGGCTACGAGGAGGGGATCCGATGGGTGAGTTGAGGCATTACAGAGTTTTCGCGGTGCTGGCCGGGCTTCTCTCACTGGTCGCGCTGACCGCTTCCCAGGCTGCGGCGGCCGGCCGCTGCGGAAACCCGACCGAGCGACCCTGGTGCAATACGAAGCTCGCCCCGGAGAAGCGGGCTGACCTGCTGCTCGCGGCGATGACTCCCGCGCAGCGGATCTCGTTGCTCGGCGGCGACGACCCGGCGGCGATCCTCAGCGAGGAACACACCGGCCTGTCATTCGGCATCCCCGAGCTCGGCGTGCCGCCGCTCTACTCGGCCGACGGCCCGCTCGGGATCGCCCTCGGCGAGTCGACCTCCCTGCCTTCCGGGCAGGCCCTGGCCGCCAGCTTTCGGCCCAGCCTGGCCCGGATGTACGGCCGGACCGTGGCGGCCGAGGCACGGCGCAAGGGCATGGATGTGCTCTTCGCGCCCAACCTCGATGTGCTGCGGACGCCGCTCTCCGGGCGGGCCTTCGAGACGATGGGCGAGGATCCCTACCTGATCACGCGGTTCGGGTCCGACTGGCTGCGCGGGGCCGGCTCGCAGGGCGTGATCACCACCCTCAAGCACTTCGCGGCCAACAACCAGGAGGGCTACGGCGGGGCGGACGCGGACCAGGCCCTGCCCGGGGACCCGACCGTGGCCCTGGGCCGCCTCGCCCACGAGGGCAACCGCTTCACGGTCGATGCGAGAGTCGGCGAGCGGGCCCTGCGCGAGATCTACCTCGCGCCCTACGAGGCGCTGGCGCGCCGGGCCGGCGCGGTGATGTGCTCGTACAACCGATTGAACGGTGAGTACGCCTGTGAGAACAAGCGTTTGCTGAACGGCTACCTGCGCAAGCAGTTCGGCTTCAAGGGGATGGTGATCGCCGACTACAACGCTCTGCATGACCCGGCCAAGGCGATCAAGGCCGGCCTCGACTACGAGCCCTGGCCCGGCAAGCTCTACGGCCCGGCCTCGGTTCAGGGGCTGGTCGACTCCGGTGCGGTGACCCAGGCCGAGATCGACGCCCGGGTCCGCAAGTACCTCGAGACGCTGCTCCGCTTCGGCGTCTTCGATCGCGAGGCCTACCCCAAGAGCCTCGAGAAGATCGATTGGAAAGCTCATCGCCAGACCGCCCGGACGATCGCCGGCGAGGGCACGGTGATGCTGAAGAACGACGGCATCCTGCCGCTGAAGCGGGGCGCGTCCGTCGCCGTGATCGGCCAGGGCGCGGACAACCTGGTCAAGGGCGGCGGTTCCTCGAACGTCGATCCGCCCTTCTTCCAGTCACCGCTCGACTCGTTCACGGCCAGGCTGGGGGAGGCCCGGGTCGCCTACGCCGACGGCAGCGACCAGGCCGCAGCCGTGGCCGCGGCCAAGAAATCCGAGGTGGCGATCGTGTTTGCCGCCGACTACCTGACCGAAGGCGTCGACCGGCGCTGCCTGACTCTCGAGTGCCCGCCTGCCTACGGCGACCAGGACGCCCTGATCAGAGCCGTCGCCCAGGCCAATCCCCGCACGGTGGTCGTCCTGGAAACCGGGGGGCCGGTGCTGACGCCCTGGCGGGGCAAGGTGAGCGCGCTGCTCGAGGCCTGGTATCCGGGTGAGGCGTTCGGGCCGGCCATCGTCAACATCCTCTACGGGCGAACGGACCCCGGTGGCCGGCTGCCCAGCACCTTCCCGGCCCGCGAGTCGCAGATCCCGCTGTACGGGAACGAGCGGCTGTACCCGGGCGTCGACGACCGGCTTTCCTACGCCGACGGCGTGAACGTCGGCTATCGCTCCTACATCCAGCGGCGGCAGAAGCCGGCCTATCCCTTCGGATTCGGGCTTTCCTACGGGAAGTTCCGCTACGGCAAGCTGCGTCTCGCGAAGCGCCGAGCGAGCGGCGAGTATGTGCTCAAGGTGCCGATCCGCAACGTGGGCCGCCGCGACGGCAAGGCGGTGCCCCAGATCTACCTGCAAATGCCGGGTTTCAAGGGAAATCGCAAGTCGCGGCGGCTGGCCGGTTTCGGGACCGTCCAGGTGAAGGCGGGCAAACGTTCGACCGCAAAGATCATCGTACGAACCCGCGACCTGCGGGTCTATGATGTCCGCAAGCGGCACTGGAAGCCGGTTTCCCGCTGTCCCGTGCTGCTGCTCGGCAGCTCCTCGACCGACCTGACGGGGGCCATTCGGCTGGGGTCGAAACGCCGGTGCTCCCGGATTTTTGATTGAATACCCCGGCTCATGCCGAAGATGAAGACACACTCAGGGGCCAAAAAGCGCTTCAAGCGCTCGGCCAAGGGCAAGCTGCGCGGGCGGCATGCGTACTCCAGCCACATTCTGGAGAAGAAGTCCCCCAAGCGCAAGCGCAACATGGGCAAGCCCGCCCAGATCGCCGAAGTCGATGCCCCGCGTGTCAACAAGCTCCTCGGAGGCAAGTAAATGGCCCGCGTGAAGCGTTCAGTCAACGCCCGCAAGAAGCGGCGCAAGGTTCTCGAAGAGGCCAAGGGCTACTACGGCCGCAAGAACTCCTCGTACAAGCTGGCCAAGGAGCAGGTCATGCGGTCGGGCGCCTACGCCTACCGTGACCGCCGGGTCCGCAAGCGCGAGTTCCGTCGCCTCTGGATCACCCGCATCAACGCGGCCGCGCGCCTCGAGGGCATGAGCTACTCCGAGTTGATCCACGGCCTGGACGCCGCCGGCGTCGAGGTCAATCGCAAGATGCTCGCCGATATCGCGGTCAACGACCGTGAGGACTTTCGCCGATTTGTCGAGATCGCCCGGGAGGGTGCCGCCGCCTAGTGCGCTGACGGCACCTCGACCCCACCGGGCGGCTTCGCGACTTGCGAGCCGCCCTTTTTGTTTTCGGGACCGTTTCACCAACCAACCAGAGCAATGATCACCAGCAAGGAAAACGAAAAACTCAAACTGGTCCGCAAACTGAGCCAGAAGAAGCATCGGCGGAAGCTGGGCCTGTTCGTGACGGAGGGCGAGGACCTGGCCCTCGCGGGGCTGGGCGCGGGCCACGAGCCGCGGGCGCTGCTGGTCCACCCTGACAGCGAGATTCCCGGCGAGAAAGTCGAGCCGGAACTGCTCGACGGGGTCGCGACGCTCGCCTCGGGCACCAGGGTGATCGGGGTCTGGCCGGAGATCTGGGCCGAGCCGGAGCTGCTGACGGCGGACAAGTGCGTCTTCCTCGACGCGGTCTCGGACCCGGGCAACATCGGCACGATCATCCGCACCGCCGACGCCCTGGTCGGCGGGACCGTGGTCCTGGGGCCGGGCAGCGCCGATCCGTTCTCGGGGATCGCGGTGCGCTCCAGCATGGGTTCGATCTTCACTCAGCCGGTCGCCCGGGCGAGCGTTGCCGAGACTCCCGCGCCGCGGATTGCCACGGTGCCGGAGGGCGGCGAGCGGCCCGGCCCGCTAGAGGGCCCGGCAACGATCTGCCTCGGCTCCGAGCGCGAAGGGCTTTCGGCCGATGTATTGAAGGAATGCGGGATCAGCTGGACGATCCCCCAGCGGCCCGGCGGCGCGCAGTCGCTGAACGTCGCGGCCGCCGCGGCGATCGCCTGTGAGCGGATATCTTCGCCGGCGGGCCAGAGCGCATAAGAGCAAGGAAAATCAGGAACCGGGAAAGAAATGGTTGAACGGATAGAGGAAATCGAAGCCGAGGCGAAGGCGGCCGTTGAAGCCGCGGACTCGGCGTCCGAACTGGAAGAGGCCCGGGTCAAGTACCTCGGCCGGAAGGCGGAGCTGACCGGCATCCTGCGCGGGATCGCCGAGCTTCCGCCGGAGCAGCGCGGGCCGGTCGGCAGCACCGGCAACAAGGTCCGCAAGGCACTAGAACAGGTGATCGAGGACAAGGTCGAGGGCCTGAGGAACGCCGAGCTGGAGAAATCCCTGGCCGAGGACCGGATCGACGTCACCCTGCCCGGCAGCCCGGCCCGCGCGGTCGGCCACCTGCACCCGATCACCCGGACCCGGCGGCTGATCGAGGACGTGATGGTCGGGCTCGGCTATCAGGTCATGGAAGGCCCCGAGGTCGAGCACGACTACTACAACTTCACGGCACTCAACCACCCCGAGGGCCATCCCGCCCGGATGCTTCAGGACACCTTCTACGTCGAGAGCGGCGGGCACGAGGACGAGGTGCTGCTCCGCACGCACACCTCGCCGATGCAGGTGCGGGCCATGGAGGCCGCGCCGCCGCCGCTCTTCATGATCGTGCCGGGCAAGACCTACCGGCGCGACTCGGACGCCACCCACAGCCCGATGTTCCACCAGGTCGAGGGCCTCGCGGTCGGGGAGGGGATCACCCTGGCCGACCTCAAGGGCACCCTGCTGGCCATGCTGCGGGAGACCTTCGGTCCCGACCGGGAGATCCGCATGCGGCCCCACTTCTTCCCCTTCACCGAGCCCTCGGTCGAGTTCGACGTCTCCTGCTTCCGCTGCGGCGGCTCCGGCTCGCTGGACGACGGCTCGCGCTGCGGGCTCTGCAAGGGGATCGGCTGGATCGAGCTGGGCGGGGCCGGCATGGTCGACCCGAACGTGTTCGGCTTCGTGGCCGAGTCCGGCTACGACCCGGACGAGGTGACCGGCTTCGCCTTCGGCTTCGGGATCGAGCGGATCGCGATGCTCAGGCACGGGGTGGGTGACCTGCGTCTCTTCTTCGACAACGACGTGCGGATGCTGGAGCAGTTCTCATGAGAGTTCCCTACGGATGGATGGCCGAGTTCTGCGACCCGGGCCTCGAGCCGCGGGTCCTGGCCGAGCAGATGGCGATGACCGGCACCGAGGTGGAAAGGGTCGTCACGCTCGGCCCGCCCTCGGCCGACAATTTCGTGATCGGGGTGGTGCTCTCGGTCGAGAAGCACCCCGATGCCGACCGGCTCAACGTCTGCCGGGTAAACACCGGCGACGACGAACGGACGATCGTCTGCGGCGCTCCGAACATTGCGGCGGGCCAGACCGTGGTCGTGGCGCTGCCCGGCGCGGTGATGCCGGGTGGCATGGAGATCAAGCAGGCGAAGCTGCGCGGGGTCGAGTCGAACGGGATGATCTGCTCCGAGAAGGAGCTGGAGCTCGGCGAAGGCCACGAGGGCATCCTGGTGCTCGGCGACGGGCCGTCGCCTGGCACGCCGGCCGGTGAGCTCCTGCCGCTGGCCGAGCCGGTGCTGGAGCTCGAGGTCACCCCGAACCGGACCGATTGCTTCGGCATCTACGGGGTCGCCCGAGAAGCCCACGCGATCAGTGGCGCCGAGCTTGCCCCGGCCCCCTGGGACGGTGGCCCGATCGGTCCCGGCCTCGATTCCGAGGCCGGCGACATCGAGCGGCTCGACGATCCGGTCGGCGAGGAAAAGAGCGCCGATCGGATCCGGATCCTCGTCGAGGACCCGGATCTCTGCCCGCGCTTCACCGCCCGTGGGTACACGGGAGTCAAGGTTGGCCCCTCGCCGCTCTGGCTGAAGGCCCGCCTGATCTGTGCCGGGATGCGCCCGATCTCGAACGTGGTCGACATCACCAACTACGTGATGTGGCTGACCGGCCAGCCGATGCACGCCTACGACCTGGACCTGGTGCCGGAAGGCGAGCTGATCGTGCGCCGGGCCGAGAGCGGCGAGAAGGTCTCCGCCCTGGACGGCAACGAGTACGAGCTGACTGACCAGATGATCGCCGTGGCCGACCGGAATGGGCTGGCCGGGATCGGCGGCATGATGGGCGGCTCGGTCTCTGAGGTGTCCGAGTCGACGACGACCGTGCTGATGGAGGCGGCCAACTGGAACGGACCGAACATCCTCAAGACCTCGCGGGACCTCGCACTGCGCTCCGAGGCTTCCTCCCGCTTCGAGAAGCAGCTTCACCCGGACCTGACCCTGCGGGCGCAGGCGGTCGCCGCGCGGCTGATGATCGAGATCTGCGGCGCCACCCCGATGACCGGCCTGGTCGACGTGGCGGCGCCGTCGCCCGAGGCGAAGCCGATCCGGCTGCGGGCCGGCCGGGTCGAGCGGATCCTCGGCCTGGCGATCGACCCGGACCGACAGGCCTCCGCCTTGGAGATGCTCGGCTTCGGGGTCGAGCGGGACGGGGAGGACCTGCTGGTCAGCGTCCCGCCGGACCGTTTCTACGACGTGACCCGGGAGATCGACCTGATCGAGGAGGTCGGCCGGATCAATGATCTGGACCGGAACCTGCCGGCGACCCTGCCGGCCGGGGCCGGCCGTCCGGGCGGGCTCAGCCGGCAACAGACGCTGCAGCGGCGGGCCGAGGACTCGCTCCGGGAATCCGGCTTCGACGAGATGGTCGGCTGGAGCTTCACCGACCCCGGCGAGGCGGTCCGGCTCAGGCTGGAGGAAGATGACCCGCGGGCGCTTCCGGTCCGGCTCGCCAACCCGCTTTCGGAAGACCAGTCGGTCATGCGGACCATCCTGCTCGGCTCCCTCCTGGGCGCGGCCCAGCGGAACCTCTCACGGGGGGCCGACCGGGTCGCGCTGTTCGAGTCCGGCCGGGTCTACCTGCCGGCCGGCGAGTTCGGCCCGGGCCCGCTCGGTGGCGATTTTCCCGGCGACACCAGGCCCCCCTCGAATGAGCCGCAGCACCTGTCGGCGATCGCGGTCGGCCCGATCGATCCCGCCGGCTGGCGGGGCGAAGCGCCGGCCGCGGACTTCTTCGCCCTGAAGGGCGTGCTCGAGCATCTGGCCGGTGGCCTCGGGACCGCGGTGACGGTCGAGCGGATCGCCGGGGCGCCGAGCGAGCCGTTCCTGCACCCGGGCAAGTCGGGTGCGGTGCTGGCCCGTGGGAAGCAGATCGGCTGGATCGGCGAGCTCCACCCGCTGGTCGCCGCCGAGTATGACCTGGAGGGCGGCGTCGCCTTCGAGATCGCCCTGGCCGACCTGCTGGAAAGCTCCGATCTCGGCGAGGAGGCCTACGCGGACTTCACGCCGTTCCCGCCGGTCGACCGGGATCTGGCAGTGCTGCTGCCGGACGGGCGCTCGGCCGCGGAAGTGATCGAGGCCGTCCGCGCGGCCGGTGGCGAGCTGCTCACCGAGGTCAGCGTCTTTGACGTGTACAGCGGCGAAGGCGTGGCCGAGGGCGAGAAGAGCCTGGCGCTCAGGCTGCGCTTCCGGGCCCCGGACCGGACCCTGAGCGACGAGGAGATCGAACCGCTCTGGCGCGAGATCACCGGTTCGCTCGGCGAGGTCGGAGGGAAGCTCCGTGGCTGACCTGAAACAGCCGATCTCCTCCGAAGGCGCGAAGGCGCGGGTCCTGGTCGCCGGCGCGACCGGGTACGCCGGGGCGCTCGCGGCCGAGCTGGTCTGGAACCACCCGCGGCTCGAGCTGGTCACGGTGACCGGCAGATCGGAGACCGGCCGGCCCCTGAACCAGCTCTACCCGCGCTACTCGGTGGATCTCCCCCTGAAGGAGCTCGAGGACTCCGACCTCGACGGCGTCGACGTGGGGATCGTCGCCTACCCGCATGGCGCCGCCGCACCGGTGGTCGCCGAGATGCGGGGGAGGGGCCTCCTGGTCGTGGACCTCTCCGCCGACTTCCGGCTCCTGGACCTGCCCACCTACGAGGAGTACTACGGACCCCACGGCGCGCCGGAGCTGCTCGAGGGCGCGGTCTACGGGCTGACCGAGCTCGACCGCGAGCGGATCCGCGAGGCCGAGCTGGTGGCCAACCCCGGCTGCTACCCGACCGCGACTCTGCTCGGCCTCGCTCCGCTCGCGAGAGCCGGGCTGATCGAGGACGTGGTGGTCAGCGCCCTTTCCGGGGTTTCCGGGGCGGGGCGCGGCAAGGGGGAATCGACCGCCTTCGTGACCGTGACCGAGAACGTCTCGCCGTACAAGCCTGCCGGCCACCGGCACCGGCCCGAGATCGCCGAGAAGCTCGGCCTGATCGCGGCAGCCGGGGGGGACGGCGAGGCCGCGCCGGAGCGGGTCACCTTCGTCCCTCACCTGGTCCCGCTCGACCAGGGTGAGCTGGTGAGCTGCTACGTCACCCCCCGTCGTGAGGTCGGCCAGGACGAGCTGGACCAGCTGTTCGCCGACGCCTACGCGGACGAGCCCTTCGTCAAGCTGCGCGACGTGCCGCCGGGCATGCGGGACGTGCGGGAGACCAACCAGTGCCACATCATGCCCCTGGTCGGCGACGATCGGATCGTGGTCTTCTCGGCGATCGACAACCTCTGGAAGGGAGCTTCCTCGCAGGCGATCCAGAACCTGAACCTGATGCTGGGACTCGATGAAGGCGAGGGCCTGAGATGAGCGAGTATCCGAGCCTCAGCGTGCCGCCGGAAGGCGAGTTCTTCCGCTCGAAATGGGTAGATGGTCCGGCCGGGGCCGAGTTTCACGATCCCGCGGTGCTGCCGGACGGCTTCCGGGCCGGCGGGGTCGCCTGTGGGATCCAGGGCCACGGTGCGACCGATCTGGGTGCCGTGGTCTGCGACAGCGAGCGGGTCAGCTCGGCGATCCTGCTCACCGCCAACGCGGCAGCGGCCGCGCCGATCCGGGTCTGCCGCGAGAGCCTGCGCCAGGAAGAGATCCGGGCGGTGATCGTGAACTCCGGCAACGCCAACGCGGCAACCGGGGAGCAGGGGATCCGCGACGCGCTGGCGATGCGGGAGGGCCTCGCGGCCGAACTCGAGCTGGATCCCCAGGCCGTCGCGGTCGCCGAAACCGGCGTGATCGGCGTGCCGCTGGACATGGACACCGTGCTGGCCGGCATCCCGGCGCTCGGCGCCGACCTCAGAGCGGGCGACAGCCCTCGCGGAGCGGGACGCTTTTCCGAGGCGATCATGACCACCGACAAGTGGCCGAAGCGCGTCTCGCTCACCGTCGACGGGGTCACCCTCTCGGCCCAGGCCAAGGGTGCCGGAATGATCGAGCCCGGCTTCGCGACCATGCTCTGCTTCGTCCAGACCGACGCCGTCATCGAAGACCCGGAACGGGATCTGCGGCGCGCGGTGGCCGGCTCCTTCGAACGGATCACGGTCGACGGCCAGATGAGCACCAACGACACCGTGCTGCTCCAGGCGGGCGGCAACTCGGGGAGGAAGCTGCCCGAGGGGCTGCTGGAGGCGGTGCTGCTCCAGCTGGCGCTCGAGGTGGTCGGTGACGGTGAGGGGGCCAGCCGGGTCGGCCGGGTCGAGGTGAGCGGGGCCGCGGACCAGGCCGAAGCCGAACTGGTCGCCCGCCGGATCGCCAACTCGCCGCTGGTCAAGACGGCGCTGCTCGGCCGCGACCCGAACTGGGGCCGGATCGCCCAGGCCGCCGGCCAGGCTCTGGCCGGCCAGGACATCGGCGACCTCGGTCCCGACGTGATCGAGGCCGGCGACATCGCGGCCGGCGGGCGCGAGGCGGAGCTCGCTCTGCGGCTCGACCGCGGCGAGGCCTCGGCCCACGTCTTCTTCTCCGACCTCACCCATGAGTACATCGTGATCAACGCGGAGTACAAGACGTAGCTGCAGATTGCCGGCCCGGCCGGTTGAACCGAAGGAAAACAGATGGAACCCCAGGACAAGGCCAAGCAGATCGCTAACACCCTCGCCGGTGGCGGCATGCTCGATGACGACAACGTCAACGTGCTGCTGGAGGCGCTGCCCTACATCCGAGAGTTCCACGGCAAGACGGTGGTGATCAAGTACGGCGGGGCCGCGATGCGCGACGAGTCGCTCCGGCAGGCCTTCGCTGACGACGTGGTGCTGCTCAAGTACGTCGGCCTGAACCCGGTGATCATCCACGGCGGCGGCCCGGAGATCACCAAGTACATGAACCGGATGGGGATCGAGGTCCGCTTCCAGCACGGGCTCAGGGTCTCCGACGCCGAGACCGTCGAGGT
Source organism: Solirubrobacterales bacterium (assembly GCA_044464425.1). Lineage (GTDB taxonomy): Bacteria > Actinomycetota > Thermoleophilia > Solirubrobacterales > 70-9 > 67-14. Next base: position 16,383 of record JBIQLL010000010.1, read on the forward strand.
CGCCAAGATGGTCCTGCTCGGCAAGCTCAACGCGGAGCTGGTCAGCCGCCTGAACCGGGCCGGCTCGAGGGCGGTCGGCCTCTCCGGCGAGGACGGCGGCCTGTTCGAGGTGGCCCCGGTCGCCAACGCCGAGGAGGTCGGCTTCGTCGGGGACATCGAGCGGGTCGACGTGGACGTGTTGAACCACATCGCCGCCGATTACATCCCGGTCATCGCCTCGGTCGGCTCCGACCGGGAGGGCGACTCCTACAACATCAACGCGGACGAGGCCGCCGGCAAGGTGGCGGCGGCGCTGGGTGCGTTCAAGGTCATCTTCCTGACCGACATCGTCGGCTGGCTGCGGGATCCCGAAGACGAGGGCAGTCGCATCTCCGTCACCGACGTGAGCGCGGTCGAAGCCGCCCTGGAAACGATCTCGGGCGGCATGCGGCCCAAACTGACCGCCTGCGTCAACGCGATCCGCGGCGGCGCCCAGAACGCCTACATAATCGACGGCCGGCGGCCGCACTCCCTGCTGCTGGAGCTGTTCACCGACGCCGGCATCGGCACCATGGTGACCCCGTGAACGAGGCGATCAAGGCCGCCGAGGCCAGATACGTGATGCAGACCTACAAGCGGGCCGAGGTTGCCTTCGTCCGCGGCGAGGGCGCCGTGCTCTTCGACGACGAAGGCCGGGAGTACCTCGACTTCCTGGGCGGGATCTCGGTCGCCTCGGTCGGCCACTGCCACCCGGACGTGGTCCACGCGATCCGGGTCCAGGCCGGCGAGCTGCTCCACGTCTCGAACCTCTTCTACACCGCTCCGATGGTCGAGCTCGCGAAACGGCTCTCCGAGAGCTCGCTGGGCGGCAAGGTCTTCTTCGCGAACTCCGGCACCGAGGCGAACGAGTGCGCGATCAAGATCGCCCGCAAGGCGGCCCGCGCCCGGGGAATCGAGCGCCCGGAGATCATCTCCTTCGCGAGCGACTTCCACGGCCGCAGCTACGGCTCCCTCTCGGCCACGCCGGGGCTGGCCGGCAATCCGGATTTCGGGCCGATGCTGCCCGGCTTCGGTTCGGTTCCCTTCGATGATCCGGCAGCCCTCAGAGAAGCGGTGGGGGAGAACACGGCCGCGGTGCTGATCGAGCCGATCCAGGGCGAGGCCGGGGTGTTCCCGCTCTCCGACGAGACCCTGCTGGCGGCCCGCCAGGCCTGTGATGAATCCGGGGCTCTGCTGATCTTCGACGAGATCCAGACCGGGATCGGCCGGACCGGGTCGCTCTGGGCCTATGAGCAGGGGCCGGTCCGCCCGGATCTCCTGACCACGGCCAAGGCGCTCGGCGGCGGCACCGCGATCGGCGCCTGCATCGGCAACGCCGAGACGGGCGAGATTCTGAGCTTCGGTGATCACGGCTCGACCTTCGCCGCCGGCCCGGTGGCGGCCAGCGCCGCCCTCGCGGTTTTGGAGCTGGTCGACGATCCGACCATGCTGCGGCGGATCCGGGTTCTGGGTGCGCATCTGACCAGTCGGCTGGCCGCACTGGACGGGGTCGCCGAGGTGCGGGGCCGAGGCCTGATGCTCGGGGTGCGCCTCGAGGAGGGGCTCGATTCCGGCGAGGTCAACACCGGGCTGCTCGAGCGCGGGCTGGTCGCGAACGCGCCCCGTCCGGACTCGCTGCGGCTGCTGCCGCCCTTCGTACTCACTGACGAGCAGGCCGAACGGGCGGTGACGGTGTTCGCCGACACGCTGGCCGGGTAGCATCCGGGCGAATCAAAGTGACTGGAGAATCTCCTTGAGCGACGAACCGACACGCGTGATGCGAAACGACGAGCCGCCCCGCCGACGGCGGGATGACGGCCCGCATTACACGCCCGAACAAAAACAGAAGCATCTGCGCAACTTGATCATCGTCCTGGCGGCGGTGATCGTCGGCCTGATCATCGCGGTGATAATCATCAGCTCCGGCGGCGACAGCGGCGACGAGAAGACCGCGGCCACCGGCGCGACCTCGGTGACCACGCCCGTCGTGCCGGTCACTCCGACCGGGACCACCGGCACCACGGGGACCACTGACACGAGCAGCGATGACGATGACGGTGGAGTCACCCCGACCGAGCCGGACACCGGAACCGACGGCACCGGCGGAGTCACCCCGGACACCGGCACCGATACGGGTACGGACACCGGAACCGGGACCGACACGGGAACCGGCGGCAGCGGCGGCGTGAGCCCGGACACCGGCACCGACAGCGGCAACAGCAGCGGCGGGATCGGCCCCGGATGACCGAGATATCACTCGATTCGCTGCCGGGACCGGTCGCTTCCTACGAAGCCCGCCCGGAGGAAGTCAACCGTGTCGTGCTGCTCTATTCCGGGGGCCTCGACACCAGCGTCATGCTGCACTGGATCCAGGAGGCCTACGAGGCCGAGGTGGTCACCCTGACCGTAAACCTGGGCCAGCCCGGCGAGGACTACAGCGCGATCCTCGACAAGGCGAAGGCGATGGGAGCGATCGAGACCGTGGTGATCGACGCCCGCGAGGAGTTCGCCGAGGATTTCGTGCTGCCGGCGATCAAGGCCAACGCGCTCTACGGCGGCGGCTACCCGCTCTTCACCTCGCTCGGCCGGCCGTTGATCGGCAAGCTCGGGGTCGAGGTTGCGGCCGAGTACGGCTGCGACACGCTGGCTCACGGCTGCACCGGCAAGGGCAACGACCAGGTCCGGCTCGAAGGCACCGTCGCCACGCTCAACCCGGAGCTGAAGATGATCGCTCCGGTTCGGGCCTGGCGGATCGGCCGCGAGGAAGAGCTCGAGTACTGCCGGAAGCACGGCATCCCGCTCAAGGGCGGCACCGAGGTTTCGCCCTACTCGATCGACGACAACCTCTGGGGCCGCTCCTCCGAGGGACGGGTGATCGAGCAGCTCGACACGCCGCCGCCGGACGACGTCTTCCAGCTGGTCACCCGGCCGGAAGAGGCGCCGGACGAGCCGGAGTACGTGGACATAGGCTTCGAGTCCGGTCGCCCGGTCACCTTCAATGGAGAGCGCATGGATCCGGTGCCGCTGCTCGAGGCGGCGGCCGAGGCCGGCTGCCGGCACGGCTGCGGCATCGTCGACCACATCGAGGACCGGATCGTCGGCCTCAAGGTCCGCGACATCTACGAGGTGCCGGCCGCCGCGCTGCTGCTGACCGCCCACCAGGATCTGGAGAAGGTCGTCTCGACGATCCACCAGAACAACTTCAAGCACTCGCTGGACCGGCACTGGGCCTACATGGTCTACGCCGGCCTCTGGTTCGAGCCGCTGCGCCACGACCTCGACGCTTACATGGACTCGGCCAACGAGTTCGTCACCGGCGAGGTCACGCTGAAGTTGTACAAGGGCTCGGTCACTCCGGTCGCCAGGAAGTCGGACTACGCGGTCTACGACGAGAACCTCGCTTCCTTCGGGGCCTCCGGGGGAGAGTTCTCGCAGAACGCCGCACCGGGCTTCATCGAGCTGTTCTCGCTGCAGAGCCGGATGGCCCATCAGGTGAGAAACCGCGGCAACTAGGGTAGGTTCAGGACATGGAGGAAGGCAAGTGATCTACAAGCTGATCGGAATGGCCGTCGTCAAGCTCGGCCGGGTCTTCCTCCGCCGCAAGGCGGCCGCCAACAAGGGCTTGCTGACCGGGATCGGCGCCGCTCTGGCAATCGCCCTGCTGGCCGCGATCGCCGGCACGGTCGGTTACGCCCTGACCCGCGAGACCCCGGAAGCCTGACACAAGGAGTCGGCGCCGGCTGCGCCGGGCCTCCCAGTCAAACCCGCCGGCCCACGGAAGAAAGAATGGATGGGCCGGCTCCGCTGGCGCAAGGCTTGTTGCGAGCATGCGGTGAGACGCGGGTGTGCGGAGCGTTCACCGCTACGGTGAATGCTTCGCATTTTGGCTCCAACTCGTACAGTCTTCGCCGCCCTGGCGGGCGGCTTCGCGCTGGCTCTTGCCTGCGCGCTTCTGCTCGCTTCCCTGACCTCCGGGCCTGCCTCGGCGGCCACACTCGAGCAGAAGCAGGCGGCTGCGCGCGACCGGATCCAGCAGACTTCGGAGGCGATTGAATCCGGCCGGGCCAACCTCGAAGCGGCCCAGTCGGAGGCGGCCGACGCGGCTGCGCGCGAATCCGATCTGACCGGACTGCTCGCCAACGGGGAGGAGCGCTCGGCCGAGCTGAGTCAACGGCTCGAGGAAGCCGAGGCGGCGCTGGCCCGTTCGAAGAAACGGTTGGCCCGGGCCCGCAAGTACCTGGCCGAGCAGCTGGTCGCCGTGTACATGAGCGGCGGCGAGCCGGACACGCTCGAGATGGCGCTCGGCGCGGCCAGCTTCTCCCAGCTGGCCAGCGGCACCGAGTACCTGACCGCGATCGAAGACTCGAACCAGCGGCTGATGGACCGCGTGCGGGATCTGCGCCGGCAGCTCCACGGCCGGGTGGGCGACCTGGGTGACGCCAAGGAGGCGATCGACCAGCACAACGCCGCCCTCGTCTCGGCGCGCAACCAGATCGCCGCGGTCCGGTCCGAGGCTGAATCCAGTGCGGCGACCCTGGCCGCCGCCAACGCCGAGCGAGCGAATCAGATCGATTCGCTCAAGGGCGACATCGCCGGCTGGCGGAAGCAGATCGAGAAGCAGCAGCAGGTGACCGCCGAGCAGGCGGAAGAAGAAGTCGAGCAGGATCTCGGCGGCCCCTACTCGATCCCGACCTACATCGTGATGTGCGAGTCGGGCGGCAACTACTCGGCCGTGAACTCGTCCAGCGGGGCGGGCGGTGCGTACCAGATCATGCCTTCGACCTGGGAAGCCTACGGCGGCGAGGGCCTGCCGCAGGATGCCTCCAAGGCCGAGCAGGACCGGATCGCCGCTCTGATCTGGGCCGACTCCGGCCCCAGCGCCTGGTCCTGCGCCTAAGCCTGGGTCCAGCGATCCAGGCTTAGGGACCTGCAGCCGGGCGGGGTCCGACCCGCCCTCTGACATTCGCTAGTCGGGCGGGGTCCAACCCGCCCTCCAAGTTCAACCCGCCCCTTCCTCTGGCATTCGGGAATAGAAGGAAGGGGCTCACGCTTCGGCTATTTCGGCTGGCCCTTCCGGGCTGCGTCCGGGTGGAGCGGGTTTAGATATCCAATATGATTTAGGAAATCTGCTATCTTCTTCGCTGCCCGATGAGGACGAGTCGAAATTGGTCGACTCGATCGAGGCGGAGAGGTGAGATGAAGAGGCAGACGAGCGACGATTTGCGCTTTCGCGCATGGGACGACGTACCCGAACGAGACCGAGTCCGGTCACTTTGGGTCGAGCAGGCGTTGGACCGCCTCGGCCGCGAGGGCGAACGGCAGCTGACCGGCGACCGGCAGGCCGATGTCTGCATCGTCGGTGGCGGGTTCACCGGGCTCTGGACCGCGCTCCGTCTTCACGAGCAGGATCCGTCGCTCGAGATAGCGCTGGTCGAGGCGGATCTCTGCGGGGCCGGGGCCAGCGGCCGGAACAGCGGCGGCGTCGGCCACCTCTGGGCCAAGCTCCCGAGCCTGATCAAGGTTCTGGGGCCGGAGGACGGTCGTCGGCTCCTGCTGGAGAGCCTCAAGGCGGGCGAAGACATCAAGGCGACGACCGAGAAGTACGAGATCGATTGCGAGTTTCGCGAGGGCGATTCCGCCTGGATGGCCACCAACTCGGCTCAGGTCGGATCCTGGTCGGCGACTCTCGCAGCCGCCGAGGAGCTCGACCTCGAGCCGCCGTATCGCGAGATGAGCCGGGAGGAGATCAGCACCCGGTTCGGCGACGCGCCGGTCAGGGCCGCCCTGATCTCGAAGGGGCAGCGCATCCAGCCGGCCATGCTCGGCCGCGGCCTGCGGCAGGTCCTCCTGCCCAAGGTCGACATCTATGAGCGCTCGCCGGTCACCCGCATCCAGCGGCCGCGACAAGGCCGGATCGTGGTCCAGACCGCGCAGGGCAGCGTGAGGGCGGAGAAGCTCGTCCTGGCGGCGAATGCCTGGATGGCCCACCTGCCGGAGTTCCGGCGCTGGGTGATGGTCGTGTCCAGTGACATCGTCGCTACCGACCCGATCCCCGAGCTGCTGGCGGAGCGCGGGCTCGATGATCGCCCCGGAGGCGCGAACTCGCGCATGATGATCAACTACGGCGGTTTCACCCCCGACGGACGCGTCTATCTCGGCCGAGGAGGCGGCACCCTCTCGTTCGACGGCCGGATCAACCGCCAGTTCGATTACTCGCCCCGCCAGGCGGCGGAGGTGGAGAGCGATTTTCGCTACCTCTACCCGGAGCTGGCCGACGTTCCCCTCACCAGAGGGTGGTCCGGCCCGGTGGACCGCTCCCCGGCCGGCCTGCCGCGCTTCGGCCAGCTGGCCGGTGACGAGCGCATACATTTCGCGATCGGGTTCACCGGCCACGGGGTCTCGGCCACGTCGGAGGCGGGACACGTGCTCGCCTCCGGAGTGCTGGGGCGCGATGACCACTGGACCGAGCTCGGTGAGCTCTACAGCCGCACCCACCGGATGAAGCCGTTCCCGCCGGAGCCGATCCGGTACCTGGGCGGACGGCTGGTCCGCCATGCCGTGGCCAAGAAGGAGATGGCCGAGCGTGACGAGCAGGCCCCGAAGGCCTGGCAGAAAAAGCTGGCCGACCTGGCGCCGGCCACGATCGTCGACGTGAGCAAGGACGGTGACTGAGCTTGCTCCTTCACGCAACACAAGGTTCACAACACGACCAGAAAGGCAGGGTGAGTCGATGCCGCACTCGGACATGACCCACTGGCAGTCGGTATTCCGCAACAAGAAGGTCGAACGGGTTCAAGCCAGGTCGGTCGAGGAGCTGGCCGAGCGCGGTCGCAAGCACCGCCACGAGGAGATGCCTCATCTCCAGGAGAACATGCCCGAGGTCGCGGAGGCCCACCGCAAGGTGCCGCTCCGGGGTGAGGGCGAGATGCCGCTGGCCGAGATCTACGTGCCGCATGGCGAGGCGCCGTTTCCGGTCTTCGTCCACATTCACGGCGGGGGCTGGTTCACCGGCTCTCCCCAGCAGGAAGAGCGCTTCTCCCGGATGATCGCCTCGAACGGGTTCGTGGTGGTCGACGTCGACTACTCGCTCGCTCCCGACAACCCCTTCCCGCGCGGCCTGGAGGATTGCGTCTACGCGGTCCGCTGGGTAAAGGAGAACATCGAGCGCTACTCCGGCGATCCGGATCGGATCACCATCGGGGGCGGCTCAGCCGGCGGCAACCTCAGCGCCGAGACCGCCCTGGTGCTTCACAGCGGCGACATGGGCCGGTTGGACGGTGGCGACCTTGCCGACGTCGAGGTCGAGCTGCTGGGGTCGGTCTGGCTCTTCGGCGTGCTCGACGTGCACCACTGGATCGCCGAGCCGCACTACTACGCCGGCGACAGCGAGATCTTCGTGTCCTCCTACCTGGGCCCGAACTTCACCGGCAAGCTGCGAGATCCGCTGGTCAGCCCGATCGAGCACCCGGGCATCGCCGACCTGCCGCCGATCTACATCAGCTGCGGGGCCGAGGACGCCTTCCTCAGCCACTCGCTGCGCATGACCGAAAAACTGGCCAACAACGACGTGCCGGTGACTCTCTCGGTGGTCGCTGACGCCGATCACGAGTTCCACAAGGTCCCCGAGTTCGTGGCCGGAGCCGGGCCGGAGAACCAGAGAATCGTCGAATGGCTGAAAGCACACACGACGAGGAGCTGAATCGTGAGCAGGGTTGAGATCTCGGACTTGAGCAAGTCGTTCGACGACGTCGGCGTGGTCAAGCAGCTCGACCTGACCGTCGAGGACGGTGAGTTCCTCACCCTGCTCGGTCCCTCCGGCTGCGGCAAGACGACCACCCTGCGGTGCGTCGCCGGGCTGGAATCGGTGACCGTCGGTCAGATTCGGTTCGACCAGGAGCTGGTCGTGGACGCCGGCCGCCGCTACGAGGTGCCGGTGCATCGCCGTGACATCGGGATGGTGTTCCAGAGCTACGCGCTCTGGCCGCACATGAGCGTCGGCGACAACGTCGCCTACCCCTTGAAGGTCGCCGGCGTCGATCGCCGGGAGAGGGCGCGGCGCGTTGATGAGGCCCTCGAGCTGGTCGGCCTCGGCGGGTACGGCAGCCGCCCGGTCTCGGCGCTCTCCGGCGGGCAGCAGCAGCGGGTCGCGCTGGCTCGCGCCCTGGTCCGCCGCCCGGGGGTTCTTCTCCTGGACGAGCCGCTCTCCAACCTCGACGCGGCCCTGCGTGCCCAGATGCGCCAGGAGCTGCGGCGGATCCACGGTGAGGCGGCGGTGACCACGATCTACGTCACGCACGACCAGCTCGAGGCCGCGACTCTCTCCGACCGGGTGGTCGTGATGAAGTCGGGCGAGATCGAGCAGATCGGCAGCCCGCTCGAAGTGTTCAGCCGGCCCGCCTCCGAGTGGGTCGCTCGCTTCGTCGGGTTCGAGAACATCTTCCAGGCCCGGGTCGAGGAGGTCGGCCGGGAGCAAGTGACCGTCCGGCCGACCGGCTGGGACGCCCCGCTGGTCGGCCTGCCCGTCAATGGGGCCGAGGTCGGAGGTGAGGTCACGGTTGCGATCCGCTCCAGCGCGGTCCATCTGGCCGGCAGCGACTCGGCCGATCGCGGCCACAACGTCCTCCGGACCTCCTATGGCGCCCAGACCTTCCTCGGCAGCGCGATCGAGGCCCGGCTGGACATCGCCGGGGTCGAGCTCCTGGCCACCCTCAGCGACCAGGATTCGCGCCTGTTCAGGGACCGCTCCGCCGGCACCTCGGTGGAGGTCGCGATCTCTCCCGAAAGCGTGGCGGTGATCCCGTCCCGGCCGGATCGGATCCCGGCCGAACCCGAGACGAGTGGAGTGGGCGCGCGGTGACGCAGATCCCGGTCCCGGTCGGGCTGAAGCCCTCGGTGGCGCGTCGCGCCTCGCTGCATCGCCTGGTCGGAAGGCTGGCCCTGGCCCTCCTCCTGGTCGGGGTCGCCTTCCTGCTGCTCTACCCGATCGCGATGCTGATCGTCGGCATCTTCCGCAGCGCACCCCCCGGGCAGGGTGGAACCTGGACCCTCAACGAGCTGACCTCGGCGCTCGGCGAGGGAAGCACCTACTCGTCGCTGAAGAACTCGCTCATATATACGGTCGGGGCGACCGCTCTGGCCACCTTCTTGGGGGCGTTCTTCGCCTTCGTCTCGACCCGGACCGAGGTCAGGCTCCGGGGCCTGATCACCCCGGTGATGCTGCTGGTCCTGATCCTGCCGACGCTGATGTACGCGATCAGCTGGTCCTTCCTGGCCAACCCCTCGGTCGGCGTGCTCAACGAGCCGTTCAAGGCGACGATCGACAGCGCCCCGTTGAACGCGCAGACCTGGGTCGGGTTGATCCTGGTCCAGGCGCTGAAGCTCTCCTCCTTCGCCTACTTCCTCTTGCTGGCTCCCTTTTCGACCATGAACCGGTCGTACGAGGAAGCGGCGATGACCTCGGGCGCGAGCCGACTGCGCAGCGTGGTCAGCGTCGACCTCCCGATCCTGACGCCAGCGATCGCCGGGGTGGTGATCGTGCTCGCCGTGTTCGGGATCGGCGCCTTCGACATCCCCCAGATCCTGGGCACCCCGGCCGGCATCGAGACTCTCTCGACCCGCATGTACCAGTTCGTGGTGGGGCAGACCCCGCCGCGCTACGCGGCCGCCTCGGCTCTCGCTCTCTTCATGGTGCTGGCTCTGGTCATCCTGCTCTTCGTCCAGAACGTGGTGATGCGCGGGTCCAGCTACGTGACCGTGACCGGCAAGAGCTACAAGATGGATCGCTGGAACCTGGGCAAGTGGGGTCCGCTCTGCACGACGATCATCGTCCTGTTCAGCCTGGTCGCGCTGATCCTCCCGGCGGCTCAGATCGTGCTCACCGCGCTCCAGCCGACCGTCGGAGTGATGGACAACCTGTCCTTCGACAACTTCACCCGCGTCCTGGACGATCCCCGTGTCCCCGGCGCGTTCTCGCTCACGGTCTGGCTGGGCTTGGGGGCCGGCTTCGTCGCGATGTCGATCGCGATGCTGATCGCCTACGTGGGGCGGCGCCGCGGCGGCAAGGTGCGGAGCTACCTCGATTTCGCGACCATGGCCCCGATCGTCATGCCGGGGGTGGTCCTCTCGGTCGGTCTGCTCTGGTCCTACATCACGTTCCCGGTGCTGCGCGAGCTGTACGGGACGGTGTGGCTCTGCGCGATCGGCATGGTCGTGGTGGTCATGCCGATCGCCAGCCGCGCCGCTTTCGCCGCGCTCTCGCAGATCGCGCCGGAGCTGGAGGAGGCGGCCGCCACGGCCGGTGCCTCGCCGCGAAAGGTGCTCCGTACCGTGCTCGGGCCGCTGGTCTTCGGCAGCTTCGTGTCGGGCTGGCTGGTCTGCGGGGTGGTCATCGTCGGCGTCCTCGACGTGCCGCTGCTCCTGCTGCCGGCGACGGACCCGAACGTGGCGACGCTGGTCTACGGGACTCTGGAGAGCGCCGGGCTTCCCTCGCAGGCGGCGGCGATGCTCGTCCTGCTGATGGGAGTGATCCTGATGATCGGGGTCATCTACGTCGTCCTGATGAAACTGATCGCACCGGCCGTCAAGGCCTTGATGCGAAAGCGAAGCATCTGAGGGTCACATGAAAGCAACCGTGTCCCGTCCCGTGTTAGTCCCCAACCACCGAGGAGAGTCATGAGTAGGTTCAAACGCTATCTGGCGGTCATGTTCGCAGCGCTTTTGATGGTGCTGGTTTCGGCATGCGGCGATGATGGAGACAGCGACAGCGGCGAGAGCACCGCATCGTCGAACGATGTCTCCTGGGCCGGCAACGCCAAGAACGCGAAGGCGATCGAAGGCCTGTACGAGAACGCCAAGGCGGCCGGCGAAGACGAGGTCGTGATCTACGGCCCATACGCCGAGCTGTACATGCCCCTTTGGAAGCATTTCGAGGAGAGGTTCCCCGGCATCAAGATCGTCGCCAAGACGATTCCCGGTGCCGGCACGGTCGCGACGCTGCAGTCCGAGGTCTCCAGCGGCCGCGGTGTAGGCGACATGGTGATCCAAGGCCTGGAAGGAGTGGCCGTGCCCGCGGAGGAGGGGCTGCTGACCGAGTTCGTGCCGCCGAACATCGAGGGCCTGCCCGCCGAGCTGCAGGACAAGAAGGGCAGATTCGTGGTCCAGTTCGGTGACATCTTCGGGTTCCTCTACAACACGAACGAGATGAGCGAGGACGAGCTTCCCAGCAACCTGGACGAGCTGGTCAGCGACCCTGACCTCAAGGGCTTCGTGATCGACGATCCGGCGCTCGGAGCGGTTTCCACCTTCAGTCTGATGCCGCTCTACGTGGACGGCAAGCTCGATCTCGAGACGATGGAGAAGCTGAAAGAGAACGCCAAGGTCGTGGACAGCACGACCCCGTTCTACGCGGAGCTGAACACCGGGCAGGTGAAGATGATGCCCTGGGCGTCGCTGATGCGGTACCTGACGGCCAAGGAGGCCGGGGCGCCGATCGCCTACAAGACGGTGCCGGGACTCTCGTCGCTGGTCCTGGGGGGAACCGCGATCATCAAGAGCGCACCTCACCCCGAGGCGTCGAAGCTCTTCCAGTCGTGGTTCATCACCCCGGAAGCCCAGAACGCGATCGTCGAAGAGGGCAACAGCGTGGCTCTGCTGAAGGGCGTCAAGTACCCCTCCGAGTGGCCCGACTACCAGGAGCTCTACGAGGCCGTTCCGAAGATCCTCCCACTGGATTTCCCGAAGGTGAAGACCGAGTTCCAGGAGTTCATCAAACCGGTGTTTAACTGAGCACCGCGGTTTCAGAGAAGGGCCGCGGCGCCGTCGGGCGCCGCGGCCCTTATCGGCCGGAGGGCGAGCCGGCGGTCACCGAGTGGGCGATCATCGCCCTGGCCGTCGCCGCCGGCGTCCTCGGCGCCTTCCAGTTCGGGAAGGCTTCGATCTCGCTCGACCTGATCGAGGACGATTTCGGGATCGGGTTGTCGACCGCGTCGCTGCTGGTCTCCGTCTTCGGGCTGTGCGGGGCCACCCTCGGCTACAGCCTCGGCAGCATCGCCCGTCACTCGGGAGTCGAGCGCACCGCGGTGTTCGGGCTCGGCCTGGGCGCCTGCGGGGGGATCCTGGGGGCGATGGCCCCGTCGTTTCTGCCGCTGCTCGCGTCTCGCGGGGTGGAGGCGATCGGGTTTCTCTGCGTGCAGGTCTCGGCGCCGACCCTGGTCGCGGCCTACGCGCGCCGCCATGATCGCTGGCTGGCCTTCGGGATCTGGGGTGCCTACATGCCGTTCGGCCAAGCCTTGATCATCGCTCTGGCTCCGTGGCTGCTGCAGCTGGGGGGCTGGCGCGGGCTCTGGCTGATCAACGCGGCGATGATGGCCGCCCTGGCATTGCTCGCGTACCTGGTCTTGATGCGAGGACGTCCCCGGATCGCGCCGGTCTCCCGCACTCCGCGCGGGCCGGAGGAGGGTCGTCGCCTGCTCCCGCGCCCGCCCGGAGACTCCCTCTCGCTCGGGGTCACCTTCATGACCTACTCCTTCCAGTGGATCACGATCGCCAGCTTTCTGCCCAGCCTCTATCTGGACTCCGGGATCAGCCTCTCCTTGGCGGGCCCGCTGACCGCCGTCGTGCTCGGCGCGAACGTGTTCGGCAACCTCGCCGGAGGGGTGTGTGCGAGGCGGGGCATCCGGCGATGGAAAGTGATCTGCGTCGCCAGCCTGGTCATGGGCGTCTGCGGGGTCGCGATCTTCTCGGACGCGATCCCGTTCGCGGTGAGCTTCGCCTTCGCGGTGCTCTGCTCCGGGGTGGGAGGGGCGATCCCCTCAACCGTCCAGATGGCGATCCCCGACTTCATCGACCGGCCGGACCAGATGGCCGCGGCGAACGGCACCGTGGTCCAGATCGCCCAGACGGCGTCGACCCTCGGGCCGATCGTGGTCGGGACGCTGGTCTCGGTCACCGGCGGCTGGCAGATGATCGGCCCGGTGCTGGCCGTGGCAGCGCTCGCCGGAAGCCTGCTTTCGCTGAGGGTGCGTCGGATCGAGCTGCGGCGCACGCCGACCCGGCTGGTCTGAGGTCAGTCCGTGCCTTCGATGATCGAGGTCTCGAGGACGCGTAGGGTCGAGGCGCGGTGGGCCGACTGTGCCGCCACGGTCGCTTCGACGTCGCGCTCCCGGATCGCCGCCATGATCACTTCGTGCTCGGTCTGCGAAAGCCTCGTGTGCTCCTCGTAGTTGGCCAGCATGCTCTGGTACGGCTCCGAGCTGAACCACAGCGTGTCGAGGGTGCGCAGCAGGACCGGCCTGTTGCAGGCCGCGAAGAGCTCGAAGTGAAAGGCGCGATTGGCCCGGGACCACCCGGTGCGCTGGTCGTTCTCGGCCGCTTCGCGAGCTTCTGTCTGGTGGCTGGCGATTCGCTCGACCGTCGTGTCGTCGAGCAGCGGCACGGCGACCCTGATCGCGTCGGCCTCGAGCATGTCGCAGATCCGGTAGTTCTCGCGCAGGTCGTCGACCGAGAACTCGGCCACGCGGTAGCCGCGGTGCTGGGTGTAGGTGACCTGCCCCTCACCTTCGAGGATGCGAAGCGCCTCGCGGACCGGGACGGGGGAGACGTTGAGACGCGCGCTTATCTGGTCGACGACGAGACGGCTGCCCGGAGTGAACTCTCCCTCGGTGAGCCAGAAGCGCAGCTCCGCCAGAACGGCGGACTGGGTCGAGGGAGGACGGTGAAATTCAGGTCTCCCCTGGTCGCGCTTGTTGCCTGAGCTAGGACTCACCGCAGCTAACTTTACAACTATTGGAAAAAATCCAATATCAAATAGGTATCCGCGCAAACCGGAGCGTGGGGCGGCAGAGCTTGCGGATCGCCGGGAGCCGCGGCTAGGATCGAAAGATGGGGGAAGTTACGGCGCCCAGCATTCCCGGCTCTTCCGACGTCGCTCCCGGCCCCGCCCCGGAGCGCGCTGACTTTGAGGTGGTGCCCCGGGCCGGGCTGCCGATCGTCGGCGTGATCCTGGTCCTGCTGGTTGCCGCGATCGCGGCCGGGAAGCTGTGGCCCCTGATCTTTCTCCACGTCGCCTTCGGCGCAGCCTGGACGATCGTCGACCTCTTCATGGGGTTCGTGATCGGCCCGATCATCGGCCGCATGTCGGTGCCGGCCCGGATCGAGTTGACCACGAAGCTGATGCCGAAGATGGTCCTGATCATGCCGACCGTGGTCAGCGTGACGCTGGCCGCGGGTTGGCAGCTAGGGGTTGAGATGGGCACGGTCGACAGCGGCTACTACCACCACGGGCTGTTGGTCGCGAGCTACATCGTGGTCGGGGTGATGGCGGTGATCGCGCTCGGCCTGCTCGAGCCGGCCAACATCGCAGTGCTGACCGAGCTCAAGAAGCCGGCGCCGAATCCGGCGGTGATCGAGAAGCTGATGAAGCGATTCATCTACACCTCGGGCATCATCGGGGCGATGCAGATCGCCACGCTGGTGATCATGACCAGGATCGCGGCCGGCTGATGGCGGAGGAGAGAGACCTTCCCCCGGTGACCCCGGTCGGCATGGTTTCACTGGCCCTGATCGTGGCCGGCGGGATCTACCTCGCCTCGCATCTGCCGGACCAGGTCCCGCTCGCGCCGGCGATCATCCTGCTGGCGCTCTCGGCTCTGCTCCTGGCCGGGAACCTGCTTGCCCTGTCCCGAGTCGAGGGGTTCGCCTGGGATCGCTTCTTCGCGGTCGCGAAATGGGCCCTGCTCGCCTACGCGGTCATCGCGGGGCTGATCGAGTACGCCTTCGTGCGCAATGACGTGAGCGGCGGCACCTTGGTCGTCCTCACGCTCTCCCTGGTCATCTTCGCGGTCCACGTGCCGCTGATGATCGGCTTCACGGTCGCCAGATATGACTAGAAACCGCAGGCCATCCGGTCTGCGCCGGATGGCCACGGAAACCCGCCCGCCCAAGGCATCAACTACTTGATGGGCGGGCTCCGCCGGTTGCGATCGCGGACAGCTCGGACGGGCGGAGTAAGGCCATGAGGACGCTGTTCTTGATCACGGCCAGGCCGCCCTTCTTCATCTTCACGTTGGCGCCGGTCAGGCGGGCGACCTCGGCCGAGAGCACCGGTTCGTGGCCGACGATCAGCGTGTCTCCGCGGCCGGCCGTCAGCTCCAGGGTGTCGTAGTCGCCGTGGCCGATCGGCTCGGCGATCTCGACCGGGAGCCCCAGCGCCTGGCAGGCGAGCGTGGCCGTCTCGAAGGCGCGGACCCTCGGTGAGGTCAGGCAGGTGTCGATCTCCAGTCCGAGCTTCGCGATCGCCTGCCCGGCCGCGATGGCTTGGGCTTCACCCCGTTCGGTGAGGCGGCGGGCGGCGTCCCCGGCACCCTGATCGGGTTCGGCGTCACCGTGACGGAGCAGGTAGATCATGGTTCGAGACTACCGGGGCCGGGACGGGTTCCCGCACCTTGCGGGAAAAGGCCCCGGGTCGGGTCGTCGGGACGGCGGTAGCGTCTTGCCCGATTGCCATCATGGGTGTCCGATGAGTTCCGCCACGTCCAAAGGTCCAGTAGCCCACCTGCATGTCCACAGTGAGCACTCGGTGCTGGATGGCGCCTGCAACATCAAGGAGATGGCGGCCCGGGCGGCGGAGCTCGAGATGCCCGCCCTGGCGCTGACCGACCACGGCGTCATGAATGGGTCGCTGGACATGTACAAGGCCTGCAAGGCGAACGGCATCAAGCCGATCCTCGGCATCGAGGCGTACTTCGTCGACGACCGGGAAGCGGTCCGGCAGATGGGCCGCTACGAGCGCAACCATCTGACCCTGCTGGCCGAGAACAACACCGGGTTCCAGAATCTGGTCGCGCTTTCCTCGGAAGGGTTCCTCGAGGGCTATCACCGCGGCAAGGCGAACGTGGACATGGAGTTGCTCGAGCGTCACTCCGAAGGGGTGATCGTGTTGACCGGCTGCCTGCAGGCCCGGTTCGTCAAGCGGCTGGTCGAGGATCGCCCGGACGAGGCCCGCGAGCATCTCGACCGGCTGATCCAGGTCTTCGGTCCCGAGCAGGTCTACATGGAGGTCCAGAAGAACGGGATCGCCGACCAGGACAAGGCCAACGAGCAGATCGCGCGAATCGCCCGCGAGGTGGGGCGGCCGCTGGTCGGCACCGCCGACGTCCACTACCTGCGGCGTGAGGATCACGACAACCACACCGCGCTCCTCTGCGTCCAGACCAAGTCGACTCTCGACGCGCCGAAAATGACCTTCGAGACGAACGAGTTCTACCTCAAGGACGCCGAGGAGATGCACGCCGCGTTCGCCGAGTGGCCGGAGGCGATTCCCTCGACGATCGAGATCGCGGACCGGACCGACGTCGACATCCCGTTGGGGCAGATCCTGCTGCCCCAGTACCCGACCCCGGACGGCGAGGACTCGAAGGAGATGCTGCGACGGCTGGCCTTCGACGGGGTCCGGCAGCGCTACGGGGACCCGATCCCGGCCGAGGTGGGGGAGCGGCTCGAGTTCGAGCTGGGCGTGATCGAGGAGATGGGCTTCCCGGATTACTTCCTGATCGTGTGGGACTTCGTCCACTACGCCAAGGAGAACGGGATCTCGGTCGGTCCCGGGCGAGGCTCTGCCGCCGGATCGATCGTCTCGTACGCGCTTCGTATCACCGAGGTTGACCCGGTCGAGCACGACCTGCTCTTCGAGCGGTTCCTGAACCCGGGCCGCAAGTCGAT
Organism: Solirubrobacterales bacterium; assembly: GCA_044464425.1. Lineage (GTDB taxonomy): Bacteria > Actinomycetota > Thermoleophilia > Solirubrobacterales > 70-9 > 67-14. The sequence goes on from JBIQLL010000010.1 coordinate 33,117, forward strand.
GCCGGACATCGACATCGATTTCTCGGTCCGCGGCCGCGACCGCATGATCCAGTACGTGACCGAGAAGTACGGCGCGGACTCGGTCGCCCAGATCATCACCTTCGGCAAGATGGCGCCGCGCGCCGCGGTGCGTGACGCGGCCCGCGTCCACGGTTTCGATTACGCGACCGGGGACCGCCTGGCCAAGGAGATCCCGGAGCCGATCATGGGCCGCTCGCCCTCCTTTGCGGACTGCCTCAAGGACGGGGAGGATCTGAAGAAGACCTACGACTCCGACGCGGACGCGGCGAAGATCATCGACACCGCCCGTGGGCTCGAGGGCAAGATCCGCAACACCTCGATCCACGCCGCCGCGGTGGTGATCTCGGGTCGGCCGCTGAAGGAGATCGTGCCGCTGCAGCTGGTCGAGGACAAGTCGGCGGGCCCGGTGATCGGCGAGGACGGCAAGCCGGCCAAGCAGTTCAAGACGGTGACCCAGTACTCGATGGGCCCGGTCGAGGAGATCGGCCTGCTGAAGATGGACTTCCTCGGCCTGCGAAACCTCGACGTGATCGACGACGCAGTCGACATCATCAAGCGTTCCCGTGGCGTGGACGTCGACATCACCTCGATCCCGCTCGATGACGCGAGCACCTACGAGATGCTCGCCCGCGGCGAATCGACGGGAGTCTTCCAGTTCGAATCCGACGGGATGCGGGAGGCGATGCGGCTGGTCAGCCCGACCGAGCTGGACGACCTGATCGCCTTGAACGCGCTCTACCGTCCCGGCGCGATGGCTGAGATCCCGAAGTACGCGAAGGGCAAGGCCGACCCATCCACGGTCGAGTACGCCGATCCGCGACTCAAGGAGATCGCTGAGGGGACCTACGGTTGCCTGGTCTATCAGGAGCAGCTGATGGAGATCTCGAAGCAGCTGGGCGGTTTCAGCTCGGCCGAGGCGGATGATCTCCGCAAGGCGATCGGCAAGAAGAAGCGCGACATGATGGCCAAGATGGAGGGGATGTTCATGGAGGGGACGGCTGCTTCCGGCACCGATCCCGCCGTCTCGGCCAGCCTCTGGAAGACCATGACCGCGGCGGCGGATTACTCATTCAACAAGTCGCACGCGGCCTGTTACGCCCTGATCGCCTACCAGACGGCCTACCTCAAGGCGAACTACCCGGCCGAGTTCATGGCCGCCGTGATCTCCTCGGTCATGAGCACCAAGGACAAGGTGCCGGCCTACATCAGCCGGTGCACCTCGATGGGCATCCAGGTGCTGCCGCCGGACGTCAACATCTCCGACCACAGCTTTGTGGTCGACGGCACCGACATCCGGTTCGGGCTCGACGCGGTCAAGAACGTCGGCTATTCCGCGGTCGAGGCGATCATCAGGGGCCGGGAGGAACGGCCCTTCGAGTCACTCTGGGATTTCTGCGAACGGGTTGACAACCGGGCCGTGAACAAGCGGGCGGTCGAGTGCCTGATCAAGTGCGGCGCCTTCGACTCGCTGCCCGGGTCGCGCCAGGGAATGCTGGAGAAGCTGCCCGACGCGGCGGCGGCTGGAGCCAAGACCCAGTCCGACCAGATGATGGGGCAGGAGTCCATCTTCAGCCTCGGTGGGGCCGAGGACGCGGCGCCGGGCGGCAGCCACGAACCGATCTCGGAAGCCGAGTTCGACCAGAAGGAGCTGCTCGCCCTGGAGAAGGAGACGATGGGGACCTTCCTCTCCTCGCATCCGCTGGACGGGCTCAAGGAGGCGATCCTGGCCGAGGCGGACTGCAGCCTGGCTGACCTCGCCCACCAGAAGGACGGCTCCCGGGTCAAGGTGGGCGGGCTGGTCACCGCCTACAAGAAGGTCCGCACCCGGGCCGGGAAGCAGATCGCCTTCGCGACCCTGAGCGACATCGAGCACGACATCGAGATCATGCTCTTCAACCTCGAGGACTCGGAGAAGCAGCAACTGGTCCAGCTCGACGAGGTCGTCATGGTCAAGGGGACGATCGACCAGTCGGAAGAGGGCGCGAAGCTGAAGGTGCGCGACGCCGAGATCTTCAACCCGAGCGCGGCCCAGATCGAGAAGGCCAAGGAGGTCTACGCGAAGAAGAACGAGCCGTTCGTGGTGAGGGTGGCCTCCGCTCAGATGTCGCTCGACACGCTGGAGGAGATGAAGTCGGTTTTCGGCCATCACCAGGGCGATTCGGATGTCGTCATGGTGATCGACGGCGAGCGCGAGCACCGTCTCAAGCTGGGTCCCGACTACCGGGTCCGCCACTCGCCGGGCCTGGCCACCGAGATCGACCAGCTCTTCGGTGAAGGCACCGCCGCTCGCGCCGCCTGAGCACAGTGCCGCCGCTCACATAACGTTGTCATCGATCCGTGTAACATTTGGGTCATGACCGCTACAGAAATTTCAGAAGAAACCACTGTGGATGAGGCTTCTGCTGCCAAATTCAGCCTCGAGCTGAACCAGGACCAGAAGGACATCCAGGAGTGGGTCCACGGCTTCGCCGAGAACGTGATGCGCCCCGCGGCCCACGAGTGGGACGAACGCGAGGAGTTCCCCTGGGAGATCGTCCAGGAGGCCGCCAAGATCGGCCTCTACGGTTTCGAGGGCACGGCACAGTTCTTCGCTGACGAGACCGGCCTCAGCCTGCCGATCGTCAACGAGGAGATGTTCTGGGGTGACGCCGGCCTGGGCATGGCGATCTCCGGCACCAACCTCGCCGTCGCCTCGATCTTCGGCCAGGGCACGCCCGAGCAGATGGGCGAGTGGGTTCCGCAGTGCTACGGCACCGAGGACGACGTCAAGGTCGCCGCGTTCTGCGCCTCCGAGCCCGACGCCGGCTCCGACGTGTCCGGGGTCCGCACCACCGCCAAGTACGACGAGGCCAAGGACGAATGGGTGATCAACGGCCAGAAGGCCTGGGCCACCAACGGCGGCATCGCCAACGTCCACGTGGTGATCGCCTCGGTCGACCGCGAGCTCGGCTCGCGCGGCCACGCCGCCTTCATCATCCCGCCCGGCACCCCCGGCTGCTCGCAGGGCGCCAAGGTCAAGAAGCTCGGCATCCGCGCTTCCCACACCGCTGACGTCCACCTCGACGACTGCCGCGTCCCCGGCAGCTGCCTGCTCGGCGGCAAGGAGAAGCTCGATGAGCGTCTCGCCCGGGTCCGCGAAGGCAAGAAGGGCAAGCAGCAGGCCGCGATGGCGACCTTCGAGGCCTCGCGCCCGATCGTCGGCGCGCAGGCGATCGGCATCGCCCGCGCCGCCTACGAGTACGCGCTCGAGTACGCCAAGGAACGGGTCCAGTTCGGCCGCGCCATCATCGAGAACCAGGCGATCGCCTTCACGCTCGCCAACATGTGCCTCGAGATCGACGCCGCCCGGCTGCTCGTCTGGCGCGCCTCGTGGATGGGCCGCAACCAGGTCCCGTTCACCAAGGCGGAAGGCTCGATGTCGAAGGTCAAGGCCGGCGAAGTCGCCACCTGGGCCACCGAACGGGCGATCCAGATCCTCGGCGGCAACGGCTACACCCGCGAGTTCCCGGTCGAGCGCATGCACCGCGACGCGAAGATCTACGACATCTTCGAGGGCACCGCGGAGATCCAGCGCCTCGTGATCGCCCGCAGCATCTCCGGCATCAAGATCAAGTAGTCCGCAGAGCAGCGACCGACACGAGAAAGGGCCCGGCGACGCCGGGCCCTTTCTCGTTCATCTAGCTGTTGTCGCTACCGGTCTTGCTTTGCCTGGGCTTCGGCGGCGGCTTCGATCAGCTGCTTCTCCAACTCGAGGGAGAGGAAGGTCATCGGGCCTTTGTCCTCGAACTTCGAGCTGACGTTGCCGGCCAGGCCGCCTTCGAGGGCGAGGTCGCTGGTCAGGTCGATCTTGAGCTGGCCCGAGCCCTCGCTGAAATCGAGCTGATCCAGATCGACCCAGACGATGTTCGGCCGGGTGGTCGACTCGTAGACGTAGCGCCTGTTGGTCAGATCGGACACGGTCTGCCAGATGGTCTGCGAGGCGTCGGGCTTGCCCGGGTCCGGAGAGCGGAAGGGCTGGGCCGCGTTGCGGATCACGCTGAACATCGCGGCGATCGCCTCGAGCTGGCTCTTCGGCTGCTCCAGACGGCCCACGTAGTACGAGGCACGGGCGAACCGGTCCACGGCGTCGGTCGAACCCGGGAGCGGCTGGTTGCCACCGAGGCCTTCCACCTTCTTGACCAGCTCCAGCTGCTGATCGTAGGTGGGTGAGTTGGTCATCACCTTGTACTCGGCGCTGTGGTAGACCTGCGGCTCGCCGTCGACGTACTCGATGACGCAGGAGTCGCCGGTCGCGTCGTCGAGCGCCAGGTGGATCGTGGGCGGCTTGCCACCGGTCGGATCGGCCAGCTGGACCACCTGGACGTCGGTCTTCTCGATCCAATCGACCGCCTCCGCGACGGTCGCGAAGTTGTCGAGGAAGTACTGCATCCAGATCGCCTGGCTGAGGCTGGTGCGCGAGTCGTCGGGTGTCCCGTAGTCCGATTCGGCGAGCCAGAGCACGTGACCGGCCAGGCCGGCTTCGTTCATGCCGTCAACCGAGATGATGTCGAAGGACGTCGCGATGACGCTGCCGTACTTGGAGGTCCAGGTCAGCTTGCCCTTGACGCCGTCATCGCGGCTCACTCCACGCGGCTGCTTCCACAAATTCGTCATCAAGTCCTTGTGGAAGTCCATGTTGCGGCCGACGATCACGGCTCCGTTGGCGTCCGGCCAGATAACTCGAGTGCACATGTTTTCTACTTTCCTGTTTGAGATCCACCGAGGAGACTGGAGAACGAGACCAACTTGTCCGTTCCATCGCCGCCCATCGGGTCGAGCTGGGAAGTGAGGGTGAGGTAGACCTCGTCCTTGTCCGCGAGCGCGTTCAGGTCGAACGACGTGTAGTTGAACGAGCCGTAGGTACGGACCATGAACTTGCCACGACCCAGGTCGGAGAGATTGGTCCAGGAGGTGTACTCGGTCGGGGGAGCCCCTTCGTTGAGGCTCTTGCCCTCGAAGCTCATGCCTTCTCCACCGGTCTTCGGGTCGACCGTGATCCCGCGGGGACGATCGAAGTTGTTCATCGCACGAGCCACGGCCATCAGGGCAGTGTCCGGATCCGATGTCTCCTCCGAGAACTTCGAGTAGAAGAGCGCCTTGATGAAACGGCCGACCGAAGTGTTCGAGGAAGGCAACGAGGCGGTGGCGATCCCGGAGTCTGGCTGGCGTACCTCGAGGTCGCCGAACTTGGCTTCCGAGGCGTCGACGTTGGTCAGGTGGGTCCAGTTGGCGAGATTGGTCAGATGCCACTGGAAATCGGGTCCGTTAGTCATGACCCCGACCGGGTTGTCGAAGACGTCCATCTTGCCGTTGTTCCACTCGATCACGATGGCCTTGCCGGAGTTGTCATGAACGACGATGTGAAAGGGATAGGGCAGGTTGCCGACCAGGGCGATGCGGGTCAAGAAGACATCCTGTTCGTCCAGGCCCTTCTTGACTTCGTCGATCGTGCCGAAGTTGCTGAGCATCCAGGTTCCGAGGTCGCTGGCGTCGATCAGCGAGCGGGTGGTCTTCTTGGCTTCCTCGACGCCGCCGGCGGTCGGGTAGGCGAGCATGCTGCAGGTCAGGCCTGCCAGGTTGATCCCCTCGCAGATCTTCAAGTCGGACGGGGTGAAAGGATCGTCCGCGGTCGGCTTGCGGATCGGAGAACCGATCGCGATGAAGGGATGCTTCGACTCAAAGTCGAGCGGCTTGCTGCCTTCAGGCTTGGTTTCGAACTTGGTGCCTGCCGGGACGTAGGCGATCGCGTAGAACTCCTCGACGTCCAGTTCAAGGGTGCGGCCGAGGTACTGCCCGCCGTTTGAGTCCGAGTAGACGAGAGTTGTGCACATGTTTCGGCTCCTGTGGGTTTGGCCGAGGGTCAGCCCGCGGTCGCGAGCGAACCCTCAGCCGGATTCTCTTGGCTTAGTAGCCGTGCCCCGTGTGAGGGGCCGGCTTCGGGCCGCTCAACGCACCTGCGGCAGCCTTTTCGCGCAGGTATTTGACCGATGCGTCGAAGTCATCGGCCAGGGCGTCACTCAGCTCACGTGTCTGGTTGACCTTGATCAGCATCCGCAGGATCTGCTGGTTGTCATTCTTCGGCGGCATCTTGTAGGCCGGTACCAGCCAGGCGTTGCGTCGGGCGAGCTCGCCAACCAGGTCGGTGCCCGTGAAGCCCTCGTCGTCGTTTACCTTGCAGATCATCAGCGGGATGATCGGACGCTCGCTGGTCAGGATGGTCAGTGCGTCTATTTCGCCCAGTCGGCTCGAGAGCGCGTCTCGATTTTCGTTCATGGCACGGACCAGGGAGGCATAGCCCGCTCGGCCCTCACGCAGGAACATGTAGTACTGAGCCAGCACGAATGAGGCGCTGCACGAGAAGTTCAGGGTGAAAGTCGAGTCCTTCTCACCCAGGTAATCCTCATAGAAGACGATGTCGTCCGGGACCTGGTCGTCATCGCGGAAGATCAGCCAGCCCACGCCGGGGTAGACCAGGCCGAACTTGTGGCCGGAGGTGTTGATCGACTTGACCGACTCGAGCCGGAAATCCCACTCGAAATCTGGGTGGGAGAAGGGGAAGCAGAAGCCGCCGCTGGCGGCGTCGACATGCATCGGCACCTCGAGCCCCTTGTCGTTCTTCAGTTCCTGAAGGTGCTTGTCGAGGCCGACCAGGTCGTCGCATTCGCCGGTGAAGGTGGTGCCGGCGACGCCGACGACACCGATCGTGTTCTCGTCGATCTGGGGTCCGAGCTCTTCGACCCCGACCGTGGTCTTGCCGACCGGGATGTCGACCTTGCGGGGCTCGACGTCGAAGTAGCGGCAGAACTTGTCCCAGACCACATGCACATCACCTCCGTAGACGAGGTTCGGGCTCGCATCGGACTGTCCGGCTTCCTTGCGGCGGTTCTTCCAGCGCCACTTCATGGCCAGGCCGCCGAGCATCACCGCCTCCGAGGAACCGACCGTCGCCGTGCCCGGGGTTTCCGGGTCACCGGGGCCGTTGAACAGGTCGTGGATCATCCGGACACAGCGCTTCGCGATATCGGCGGTGCGCGGATACTCGGCGTGGTCGATGTAGTTCCGGTGAAGATTTTCGGCGATGACCTCGGTCGCCTCGGGCTCCATGTACGTGGTCACGAAGGTGGCGAGGTTCTTGTTCGGGTCGCCGTCGAGCATCATCTCGGTCTGCAACATCGTCTTGGTCGAGCGCGCGTCCATGCCGCTCTCGGGGAAACGCCGCTTCTCGGCAGGTTTGGTGAACAGTGATTCAGCGAGCGTGGTCTGGGTGGTGCCTGCCGATTCGGCCATCTTCATCCTCTCGGTTGTTTGGAGTGGTGCCTCGCGGCGGACGATACCCGGTTGCCGCCCGGAAATCATGCAGCGTTCCACGGAGGCAGGTTCACTTACTTTCGGGAGTCACCGGGACCAGTCTGACGGCAGCCGGAGCGACTGTTGGATCTGCGTCCGGGCGGCCCGGGCGGCGTCGAGAATGCGAGTGATCCGGGTGCCGACCAGGATTCCCAGGGCGATCGAGAGGATTGCCGAGATCGCGCTGACCAGGCCACCGATGCCGTTGGTGGGCTCGATGGTCGCGAGCTCACTGACTCCGAGCAGGCCCAGCGCGCCGGGCACCAGCATCAGGAAGGCCGGCAGGAATAGGGCGAAGGCCGGCGGTGTCGACTTGAACTTCTCGGAGTACTGGACCAACGGGACCAGGATCAGAGTGGCGACGAAGCCTGAGAGGATGGGCCCGAAGAGGGCATCGCCCAGAAGCTGGGACGAATGGGCGATCAGAAGTACCATCAGCAGCCAGGGAAACATCCGCACCGGGGCGGATTCACGGATCGATATGCCCACCGCGAAGATCGGTATGCCGACCCAGGGAGCCCAACCGGCAAAGCCATCGCCGTGGGCTGCTGTGGTCGAGGGGTGGACCCCGATCAAGGTCGCGGCGGCGAAGATGCCAAATGCCAGCAAGGCCAGTTGGAGCATTCCTTCGAGGAACCTGCTCGAGCCGCTCACCACCTCGCCTGAGGCCAGGTCGACGGCCGACATGGTGAGCAGGGCGCCGGGGAGCAAGATGGTCAGGGCTGGGATCAGCGCTTCGATCGGGGTGGCGTCGTACTTGCTGCCGGTGACCAGGAAAGCGATGCTCGAAGCGACGAAGGCGATCACCACCGGCATGATCGCCGAGAGTCCGGGCACCCTCGAGGCGGTTGCCTGCATCAGGCCGACCAGAGCCCCGAGGCCCAGGTATAGCGGGATGTTGGCGTCATCGGGACGGAACATCAGGGCGACCCCGAAGGTCAGGATCACCGAGCCGATCACCTCGGGCAGGATTGAGCGCCTGACCTTCGAACGTTCGATCTCGCGGAGTTGGACGATCGCTTCCGACGGCTGGATCTCGCCCCGTTCCGCGGCACTGGCCAGATGCATCAACTTGATCACCTGGTCTAGTCGCAGATGGTCGGCAGCCAGGTCCCGGCTCATGATGTGAGCGGGACGATTGGGGTCGAAGGAAGCCATCATCAAGTTCGGCAGGACGATGAACTGGGCCTCCGGGGCGCCCCAGGCACCTGACACCGCGCGCAGACGGAGGTTTATGTCGGAGACCGCATCGCCGCTGGCCAGCAGCAGGCGTCCGAGCAACAAGAGGGCTTCGACCAGTCGAGCACCTTCCGGAGAGTCTTCAATCCTGGTGAATGCTTTTGGCGGATCTGTTCTGTCGGGCTTTTCGGCGGTGTCTTTCACGTTCTTCCAAGGGCTGGGATCACCGCATTATGGTGCCAGCCTGAGGCATCGCTCTGTCCGAGTTCTCTGGTAGCTTCCGCAGCGTCTGGCAAGCCGGGTGTCGAACCGTAGATCCGGTCGAAAAACGTCCAATTTAGGGATCGGGAATTCGGTTTCCTTCAGTCAATTGTCGCTCAACGTCTTCCTGAAAAAACGACTTGGGGGTTTCAGCAGTACGGGCTCGGTCGGACTGCCCGGTACGCCGAAGAGAGAGGGAACCGGCCGACTCCCGGGCGGCAGCCTCGTGTCGGCTCGGAAGATCGTGCTTTCGGGTCAGTGGGGACGGGTTTTCGGCCCGCTGGATGTCGATATCGACCGCGGGGGCCTCAACCTGATCGCGGCTCCACAGGGGGCCGCGCGCACGGCGTTCCTGATGGCGCTCTGCGGCCGGATGAAGCTCAAGAGCGGCCATCTCACAGTGCTTGGGCACACCAATGATCACCGGGCGATATTCAACGAGTCGAACATCGCATGCTTCGACGAGCTCGACGCCCCGCATCCGTCGGTGACGGTCCAGGACCTGATCACCGAGCAGATCCGCTGGGAGTCGGGTTTCTTCAAGTGGGTTCCGCTGGCCAAGACCGAGGATTTCAAGAAGATGTGCGGGTACCTTTTCGAGGGCCTGTCCCTGCCGCCCATCGATGCCTTTGTTGCCGATCTGCCGGAGCTCCATCAGTTGCTGCTCCGGATCGCCGTGGCAAATACCCGGCGGCCTCCGTTGCTCGTAGTCGGTCGCCTGGACGCAATTTCGGATGAGGTTCAGCAAGCCGACCTCGTCGACCGCCTCGCGATGCTCGGCCAGAGGCAATCGGTGATCGCCGCCGATGTCAACGCAGACGACATTGAGGACAGGGTGAGCGAGGTCGTAGAGGTCCGCGGCTTGCTCGAGTTCCAGCAGCGGATGAAGCCTGCCCGGGAACTGGCTGACGAACGACCTATAAACGCAGCGCATTCCGACGAGAGCAACGGCGAAGAATCATGATCGCTGGTCTCGCACTCGGTAGCGACAACAAGCGGTACTTCCGGGGCAACCTGCCGCGGCTGGCGATGATCACGATCATCCTGATGCCCTTGCTCTACGGAGCCATGTACCTCTGGGCATTCTGGAACCCGTTCGGTGAGGTGGACAAGATCCCGGCAGCCGTCGTGAACCTTGACAAAGGTGCCACGGCGCAGGGACAGCGTCTGGACGCCGGCAAGCAGGTGGTCTCGAACCTGATCAAGTCCGGAGAACTGGGCATCGACGAAACCTCGGAAAAGGAAGCCAGAGACGGCCTGGCCGACGGCACCTTCTACTACACGATCACGATTCCACCGGACTTCAGCAAGGCGATCGTCTCCCCGACGGCCCAGAACGCGTTCCAGGCCGAACTCGTCTTCGACTTCAACGATGCGAACAACTACCTCTCGTCGGTCATCGGCGGCGACGCTGCCGAGCAGGTGCTGAACAAGGTCAACGAGGCGATCGGCGACCAGCTCATGAACAAGGTACTGGTCACCGTCCAGGGCGCGATCCCGAAGCTCCAGGAAGCAGTGACCGGGGCGGAGAAGCTGGCGGCCGGTTCGACCGAGCTGAACAATGGAATACTCGAGCTTCAGAGTCAGCTCGACCAGGTGATAACTCCGGCATTGAGCCAGCTGGACAGCAACCAACTGGCCGAGTTTAACGAAAAGGTTGCGTCGGTGGTCAGCCAGGCCGAGACCTTGCTGCCACTGGTGCAGCAGGCTGAGAGCGGCTCGCTCGGTCAGGCGGCAAGCGACGCGATCGCTTTCTTGAACAGCTTGCCCGACCCGGAAGCGAAACAGATTGCCCAGAGCCTGGAATCAGCAAGTCAGACGGCGAGCGGCGACGTGACCGCCGCCAGCCAGGCGATGGGCCAGATCTCCACCGACCTTCAGGATCTGGAGCAAAACCTCCACGCCCGCCAGGACGGTAGCCTCCAGGCCCAGCTGACCTCGATCGAGGCGGAGCTCAGGACGAAGCTAGAGACGCTGCAAAGCGGCCTCGAGAAGCTGGCGAACGGCAGTGGCGAGCTGAACAACGGGATGGACGAACTCGAGAGCGGCCTCGCAGCCGGACTAGCCAAGGTACCGAGCTGGAACCGGAAACAGCTGCAGGATCTGGCCGACACGCTCTCGACCCCGGTCGATCTGAAGCAGAACACCCACAACGAGGCTGACACGTTCGGCACCGGGTTCGCCCCGTTCTTCTCCGGGCTGGCCCTCTTCATCGGCGCCGTGTTGTGCTGGATGTTGCTCACCCCGCTCCAGTCGAGACCAGTCGTCTCCGGTTTGAGCCCGCTCAGAACCGCCCTGGCGTCCTATCTGCCGGCGCTGATCATCGGCATGCTCCAGGCCACCGTCCTTTTCCTGGTGATCAGATTCGCGTTAGGGCTCGAGGCCACCCACCCGGTGGGTATGTGGCTCTTCATGATCCTGATGTCGGCGACCTTCCTGGCGATCATCCAGGCTCTCAACGCCCTCTTCGACATCGCGATCGGACGGGTGGTGACCCTTGCGCTCCTCATGGTCTGGTTGATCTCGGCCGGCGGCATCTACCCGGTGCCGACAACCGCGAAGCCGTTCCAGATCGTTCATCCCATTGATCCGATGACGTACACGGTTAACGGGCTCAGGCAGCTCACCGTGGCCACCGATATCGACTACCGGCTCTGGGTCGCGATCGCCGTTCTAGGCTCGATCATCGTCGTCGCGCTGACGGTCACGGCCCTGGTCGCCAGGCGCAACCGCCAGTACACGATGGAACGGCTATACCCGTCGATCGAGGTGTGACGTGCTGCAGCGGATCGAGATAACGCCCAACCTGAAGCTCCAGTGCCTGGGTTTCATGATCGGCTCTGCCTTTTTCGCGGTTGGTTCTTTCGGCCCGGTTTCGGTCGCGATTGGAAGCACGGCTTCCAACGTCCTCTTCTTCATCGGTTCCTGGGGGTTCACGAGCGCGGCCTTCATCCAGCTTCAACTCAGCGGTCCCAGCCGCAACGAGCGTGGGGCGCTGAGAGCGTTATGGCTGGCGGCAGCGACGCAGTTCGTGGGCACGATCCTGTTCAACGTCAGCACCGGCTCGGCGATCTATGCCGAATCGATCACGGCCCAGGAGGATCTGGTCTGGGCGCCCGACGCGCAGGGCTCCGTGCTCTTCCTCGTCAGTGGAGCTTTCGCTCTGCTCGCTCTCGCCCGGGTGGGCCGCCTCTGGGGTCCATTTGACCGCGACTGGCTGAGCAACTGGGTCAACATGGCCGGCTGTGTCGCCTTCGGGGTCTCGGCGGTCGCTGCGGTGGTGACTTCCTCGGGCGGGGTGGAGAACGCCAGTCTCGCCGCCTGGACGACCTGCGTCGGCGCCGTCTGCTTCTTCGTCGCGTCGGCCCTGGTGCTGCCCGAAGCGGGCAGTGCCACCGCGTCCGCTGAGAGTTGAGCCGACCCAGGCGCGAGTCGACGAGTGGTGCGATTACTTCCCGGCCGAGGTGAGAGCCTGGCCGGAGAGCAGATTCGACCAGGTCGCCACATTGGAGCGAGTGGGTGGCGGTGAGACACGCTGGGCAGCTGCGAGCTGGACAAGGAAGTGCTCTCGGGTGACGGTCAGATAGGGGGATCCTCGGAAGGCCTTGAGGCATCCCTGGGCGATCCCGTCGAAGTAGGTGAGCCAGACCCCGGCAGCCCCCTGGCGGGTGATGGCGCGGGTGTTGATCGAGTAATTGATCCGGGCCCGTTTGGTGCGGACCGTGATCAGCTGCCGGTCGATCTTCCGTCGTTGTCGCTCGAGCGAGGTTCGCTTCCTCTCGCCCGAGTTGCGAATCCTGCGGTTCACCGCCTTGCGCTGATTCAGGAGCGAACTCTCGTCGGCGTCAAGTGCCAGTAGTCGAGGCTGGTTTTCCAGGAGCAAGTTGTCGAGCCGCCGGATGAAGTTCTCCTGGAGCGTGGAGAGATACTCGTCGGCCGTGCGGCTCTTCGCTTTGCATTGCGCCGAGAACGCCTTGAACTGCCTTGGCGTGCCGCGATCCAGGCAGTCGGCTCGGTGGAGTCGGCGTATGAACCAGCGATCCGTCTTGAACTGCCGGTTTCCCTTCTTCACCGTTTTCAAAGTCGGCGTCACGCAGCGCTTCTTCGGGGGTAGCTCGACCGCTTGAGCGCCCGAGACTACGACTAGGGTAAGCGCCGCGACCGCAACGATTGAAAGGCAGGCGAAGGGTTGCTTCATCGGCCGATCGTACCGAGGTCGGTCCGAGGGCTCCGCTCCGCGTATCTCCTTGTCTGCCAGCGCAGGTAAGGGGTGGTCACCACCAGGTTGACCGCCACGCAGAGCATCACCGCAGCGGTGAATTTCTCGCCCGGATAGTTGACCGAAGCGATGGTGAGGGCGATTGCCGGGTGGCGGCTGGCCGTGGAGATGCCGAGCACCGTAGCCCGGTTGGGGTCTGGTCCGCCCAGTAGGTGGCCGATCCCGAGCGCCATGATGTTGAAGATGAACATCGCCAGGAGCGTTCTGGTTCCGATCACATGAGGGATGTCGGGGGCGGCCGAGATCAGGACCACGCCGGTCGAGATGAGAGTTCCGATACCGCCGATCTTGATCAGCGGAATCGCGATCCTGGTCGAGAACTTCTTCCAGCGGTAGCCCACCGCGATGCCCGCCGCGAACGGCAGGATCACGATGATGAAGACGTAGCTGGCGATCTCGCCCGGCGGCACGCCGTAGGGGTGATGGTTGATGCGGCCGAGCAGATCGGCTCCGGCCGGTACGAACGCGACCGCGAGGATCGCCGCGACCAGGGTCAGCCCGACCGCGTAGTGGTGGTCGCCGCGGTCTTGCATCTGCTTCCAGGGCAGAAGTGGGGGGATGATTGAGATCGACATCGAGGCGATCGCGACCCGCACCACCAGCGGCGGTTCGATCCAGTAGATGACCCCGATCGCCACGGTCGGGGCCAGCATGAAGATTGAAAGCAGGGAAATCAGGAACAGCCTTCGCTCGCTCGCGACGAAGATGAAGTCCTCTTTGTTGGCCCGCATCGAGAAGGCAAAGACCATCAGCGCGAGACCGGCGCCGAGGACGAACTCCACCGCTGTCTGGACGAGTTCCAACGGCTTCTTTTTACATGCCACGGAGAAATGCTGTCGCGATGCCGGCCGGCATCATCACCCGGCGTGTCGTGAACCTGCCCTGGCGCTGACTCGGGAGCTCCGACCGGCAGTGACGGTCGGTTCAGGTGCTGCGACGGCGGCGGGCGCCCTGGCCCCGGCGCCTCAGGTTCCGGGCAAGGTCGAGATCGGCGGCGACCGCGCCCTTGCGCTCCGGGCCGGGGGTTTCCATGGTCGCCGGGAGGTTGTCGAAACGAGGCTCGGAGAGGAAACGGGCGAAGCCGCGCTCGCCGATGTCGCCCTTGCCGATGTCGGCGTGGCGGTCGCGCCGGCTGCCGAGCGGTTCCTTCGAGTCGTTGAGGTGAAGGGCCTTCAGGCGGCGCTTGCCGAGCGCCCGGTCGGACTCCTTCAGCATGCGGTCGATCCCGTCGTAGGTCGAGATGTCATATCCCGCGGCGAAGAGATGGCAGGAGTCGAGGCAGAGGCCGAGTCGCTTCTGGCCGCCGGCCGCCTCGATCAGGCCGGCGATCTCGTCGAAGGTGTTGCCGATGATCCCCTGGTGGCCGGCCATCTGCTCGATCAGCAGGGGGCAGCTCTCGCTCTCCGAGAGGGCTTCCCGGATCAGCTTCCCGCCTCGCTTGATCGCGGCTCCGGGCTCCTCCTGCTTGCGGGAGCCGGGGTGGAGGACGACGCCGTCGGCGCCGATCGCGTCCCCTACCCGCAGCGCGTGAATCAGCGCGGTGCGTGATTTCTTCGCGAGATCGCGGTCCGGGGTGACCGTGTTGATCAGGTAGATCGCGTGGATGATCACGCTTTCGATCGGGCTTTCGTCCATCGCTTCGCGGAAGGCGGCGAAATCATCCTCACCGTAGTCGGTCGGCTTCCAGGCTCTCGGGCTCTGGTTGAAGATCTGGATCGAGTGACAGCCGATCTCCGCGCCTCGGGACACGGCCTTCGCCAGTGAGCCGGCTGTGGAAACATGGGCGCCAATGAGCATCGAGAAAAGCAGCCTCCGGGTTCGATTCGCACCTTCTCCCACCGGCGCGTTGCACATCGGGGGAGCCAGGACCGCACTGTACAACTGGCTTGCCGCGCGGCACGGCGGCGGAGAGATGATCCTGCGGATCGAGGACACCGATCTCGAACGCTCGACCCCCGAGAACGTGGCTCAGATCCTCGACGCGCTGCGCTGGCTCGGGTTGGACTGGGACGAGGGGCCCTTCTCGCAGGTCGGTCGGGTCGAGGAGCACGCGGCGGCCCTGGCCAAGCTGCTCGAGTCGGGGGCGGCCTACCGTGACGCGGCGACGGCGGATGACGTCAAGGCCTGGAAGGCCGAGCACGGGGCCGATCGGGGCTACCGGGGCGCGCCCTCGGCCGACGGCAGCGGCGCGGTTCGGCTGCGGGTTCCGGACCAGGGAGACACCGTGGTTGAGGACCTGATCCGAGGCGAGGTCCGCTTCCCCAACCGCAGCTACGACGATTTCGTGATCGCCCGGGCCGACGGTTCGGTGCTCTACAACTTCGCGGTCGCGGTCGATGACGCCGAGATGGGCATCACCGAGGTGATCCGGGGGGACGACCACCTCTCGAACACGCCCAAGCAGCTGCTCGTCTTCCAGGCTCTGGGGATCGAACCGCCCCGTTACGCCCACGTGCCGCTGCTGCACGGCCCCGACGGCAAGAAGCTTTCCAAGCGTCACGGTGCCGCCTCGGTGCAGGAGCTCCGCGAGGCCGGCTACCTGCCGGAGGCGATCCGCAACTACGTCGCGCTGCTCGGCTGGGGGCCGGGTGGCGACGAGACCCTGCTTTCGACCGATGATCTGGTCGCGCGCTTCCGGCCGGAGGACGTCGGCACCTCCTCGGCGGTCTTCGACGAGAAGAAGCTGCGCTGGATGAACGGCCGCTACATGCGGGAGATGCCGATCGAGGAGTACAAGGCCGCGGTTCGCGGGTTCGTCGAGGCCGAGACGGCCGGGCGGCCGCTCAACGAGGAACGCTTCTCCTTCGGCTGCGAGATCGTCCAGGAGAAGGCCCAGACCCTGCACGAGGTCTGGCCGCTGATCCGTTTCCTCTTCGAACCGCCGGTGCAGGACGAGAAGGCCTGGCGCAAGGTGATGAAGGGCGATGCGGAGCGGGTGCTGACCGAGGTCGAAGCGGCCCTGATCGGGGTGTCCGACGGGGAAGAGGGTCCGAACGGCGACGGTTTCACCATCGAGTCGGTCCAGGCGGCGATCGAACCCCTGCCGGAGAAGCTGGAGCTGGGTCCGGGCAAGGTCTTCCAGCCGATCCGGGTCGCGATCACCGGCACCACGATCTCACCCGGCATCTTCGAGTCGGTCGCGGCCCTGGGCCGCGAGGAGACCTTGGCCCGGATCGAATCGGCCCGAAACCGGCTTTCCGAAGCCTGAAACCATGAAAAACCCTGTTTTCTGACTGGCTTTGTCTGCTTTCTGCCGTTCGATGCGGTAAAAAGGTCTTGTGATCTCGGTTACGTCGAAATCCCGATACGCGGTCGTGGCGCTGGTCGAGTTGGCCGGTGCCGGGGAACGCCCGATGCCGGTCAAGGAGCTGGCTGAGCGGCGCGACATCCCGGACCAGTTCCTCGAGCAGCTGTTCTCGACCCTGCGCCGGGCCGGCCTGCTGAGCAGCCGCCGGGGCAGCAAGGGCGGCTACATCCTGGCCCGCCCGGCCGAGGAGATCACCGTCCTGGAAGTGGTTCAGGCGCTGGACGGCAAGGTCGGGCAGGAGGCGGACGAGGCCGGCGGCATCTGGGCGGAAGGCGTGCGGGCGCTGCGCGGCGTTTTCGGCGAGACCACGATCCAGGACCTGTTCGAGCGCGAGGCCGAGGAAGCGGCGGGGAGGATGTACTTCATTTGATCGCGCCGCAGGCATCGGCGACCGTAGGCGGGACGCCGCTGGTCTGGCTGGCCCGGATCGGGGACGGCCTCGACGCACAGGTCTGCGCCAAGCTCGAGTACTTCAACCCCGGTGGTTCGGTCAAGGACCGGATCGGTGCGGCGATGATCGGCGCCGCCGAGGCCCGCGGCGAGCTGGTCCGCGGCGAGTCGGTGATCGTCGAGCCGACCAGCGGCAACACCGGGATCGCGCTGGCCATGGTCAGCGCCGCTCGCGGCTACGAGCTAGTCCTCACGATGCCGGAAGGCATGAGCCGCGAACGGACCAAGCTGCTGCGCGCCTACGGGGCGGAGGTCCAGGAGACCTCCTCGATGGGCGGCATGGACGAGGCGGTCGAGCTCGCTCAGCGGATCGCCGAGGAACGGGAGGGCTACACGCCGCTCCAGTTCTCGAATCCGGCCAACCCGGAGGCGCACTTCCGCTCGACCGGGCCGGAGATCTGGACCGACACCGGTGGTGAGATCGACGCCTTCGTCTGCGGGGTGGGAACCGGCGGCACGATCACCGGCGTGGCCCGGTATCTCAAGGAGCAGAAGTCGGACGCCCGCATCTTCGCGGTCGAGCCCGCCTCTTCGCCGGTTCTCTCCGGTGGACGGCTGGGACCGCACCGGATCCAGGGGATCGGGGCCGGGTTCATCCCGGACGTGCTCGAGATGGACCTGATCGACGAGGTGATCCCGGTCAGCGATGACGATGCGCTCCGCACCGCCCGTGAGCTCGCCTCGCGGGAGGGCATCCTCGGCGGCATCTCGGCCGGCGCCAACGTCCACGCGGCCCTTCAACTCGCGGCGAGGCCGGACCTGGCCGGCGGGCGGATCGTCACCCTGATCTGCGACAGCGGCGACCGGTACATGTCACTCCCGTTCTTCGCCACCTGACCAAAAGCACGAGGGAATAGGCTTTGCCGGTGGCAGCCGACCTGATCACGCGAGCCGTTGGGGGCGTTCGATCCCACATCGCGGCTGCCCGCGGGAGGGATCCGGCGACGGCTGGGGTCTCCAGCCTGGAGATCGTCCTCACCTGGCCCGGGGTCCAGGCGATCCTGGCCTACCGTCTGGCGAACAGGCTGCGTCGCTCCAGGGTGCCGCTGTTGCCTTTCGCGGTTTCGTTTGTGAGCCGGGCCGTCACCGGGATCGAGATCCACCCGGACGCGAAGATCGGGCCGGGGATCTTCATCGACCACGGTTCCGGCGTGGTGATCGGTGAGACCACCGAGATCGGCGCGAACGTGACGCTCTACCAGGGCGTGACCCTCGGCGGGACGGGCTTCCAGTCCGGCAAGCGCCATCCGACGATCGGCGACAACGTCACGATCGGGTCCGGAGCCAAGCTGCTGGGGCCGATCACGGTGGGCCACGGTGCCAAGATCGGGGCCAACACGGTCGTGGTCGAAGACGTGCCGCCCTGCTCCACGGTGGTCGGGAACCCGGGCCATCCGGTCAGGGTGGACGGTCGCAAGGTCGAGGGTCCCGACGCCGACTGGATCCACCTCCCGGACCCGCTGCAGGACGCGGTCAAGACGCTTTCCGACCGGATCAAGGAGCTCGAACGTCAGGTCGCCGAGCTTTCGGGGCAACCCAGGCCGGAAGTCGAAGAGCCCGACGCCGAACCGAAAAAGGGACGCTCCTCGGCCGGCGGTTGAGTGGGCTTCGGGAGCGACGGGACGGCCTCCGTCCCCGCCGCTCCGACGGGTACCCTTGCCTAGTGGAGGCTCTCAGCAACTACGAAGGCGGCGTGCCCGATTCGCCCGGTCCGGAAGAGGCCGGGGCCGGGGCGCCCGCGCACCTCTTCGCCGACGGCCTGAACCCGCCCCAGCGGGAAGCGGTCGAGTACGGGGACGGGCCGTTGCTGGTCATCGCCGGGGCCGGTTCCGGCAAGACCCGGGTCCTGACCCATCGCATCGTCCACCTGCTGGCGACCCGCCGCGCCCGGCCGGGAGAGATCCTCGCGATCACCTTCACCAACCGGGCTGCGACCGAGATGCGCGAACGGGTGGAGGAGCTGATCGGGTCGAAGGCCCGGGCGATGTGGGTGACCACCTTCCACTCGGCCTGCGGCCGCATGCTGCGCGGTGACGCCGAGAAGCTGGGCTACGCGCGGGCCTTCACGATCTACGACGAGGCCGACTCGATCCGCATGATCAAGCGGGTGATGGAGGAGCTAGACGTCGATCCCAAGCGGTTCCCGGCGCGGGCGATCAAGAACGCGATCTCCGGGGCCAAGAACGAGCTGATCGATCCCGAGGAGTACAAGGCGAAGGGCGGCTCCTACTTCGAGGACACGGCGGCCGGGGTCTACGCGCTCTACGAGCAGCGCATGCTCGAGTCGAACGCGATGGACTTCGATGACCTGCTGGTTCGGATGGTCAACGTGCTCGAGCTGTTCCCGGAGGTGCGCGAGCGCTGGCGCCGGGCCTTCCGTTACGTGCTGGTCGACGAGTACCAGGACACCAACCACGCCCAGTACCGGCTCCTGCAGCTGCTCTGCGGCGAGCATCGCAACCTGACCGTGGTCGGCGACGAGGATCAGTCGATCTACGGCTTCCGCCACGCCGACATCCGCAACATCCTCGATTTCGAAGAGGACTTTCCCGACGCGAAGGTGGTCAAGCTCGAACAGAACTATCGCTCGACCCAGACCATCCTCTCGGCCGCCAACGCGGTGGTTGAGAACAACCGCGACCGGCGGCCGAAGAAGCTCTGGACCGATCTCGGCCAGGGTGAGGAGATCGAGGTGGTGCGGCTGGCCGACGAGCACGAGGAGGCCCGGTGGGTGGCCGGCGAGATCGAGCGTCTGGTCGAGGAGGAAGGCATCTCGCCACTCGATGTGGCCGTCTTCTACCGGATGAACGCGATGAGCCGGGTGCTGGAGGACACGCTGGTCCGCTTCGGCACCGCGTACCAGGTGGTCGGCGGCACGCGGTTCTACGACCGGGCCGAGATCAAGGACGCGATCGCCTACCTCCAGTATCTCGCCAACCCCTCGGATTCGGTTGCCTTCAGTCGCATCGTCAACTCGCCCAAACGCGGGATCGGCAACACCACCCAGGGCCGGCTGCTCTCGTTCTCCAACTCGACCGGCGAGGACATCTGGGACGTCGCGAACCAGGTCGAGAGCGTGCCTGGGGTCGGGACCGCGGCGGTCCGCGCGGTGAGCGAGTTCCAGCGCACCATGAACGGCCTGAAGGAGGACGCGGAGGGCCGGCCTGTGGCCGATCTGCTCGAGAAGGTGCTCGACGAGACCGGCTACTTCGAGGCCCTGGAGTCCGAGCGGACGATCGAGGCGGAAGGCCGGATCGAGAACCTGCGGGAGCTGGTCGGTGTGGCCGGCGAGTTCGACACGAACCGGGCCTTGGAGGGCGAAGGCGACGTGCCGCCGCTGGAGGAGTTCCTGCAGCAGATATCGCTCTACTCCGAACAGGACAAGCTCGCGAAGAAGGAAGAGCTGCTGACGCTCATGACCCTGCACAACGCGAAGGGTCTGGAGTACGACACCGTCTTCGTGATCGGCTGCGAAGACGGTGTCTTCCCGCACCAACGGGCGCTCGACGAAGGCGAGGAAGAGGAGGAGCGCCGGCTCTGTTACGTCGGGATCACGCGGGCTCGCAAACGCCTCTACCTGACCAGCGCTCGCACCCGGAGGATGTTCGGCGGCCGGGCCGAGGCGACCATGCCGTCCCGCTTCCTCGACGAGCTGCCGGCGAAGCTGGTCCACCGGCAGGGGTCGGCGGTCGGGCAGGGCGGCTTCACGACCGGCTCGACCGGCGGTTACGGTGGCACCGGCCGGGCTCGCAGCTACCAGGCTCCGGGCCGCGCCCGGTCCGGCGGCCCCGCGCCCAGCCCGGTCCAGCCGGGGACCGCGGTCCAGCTCGAGGTCGGTGATGATGTGACCCACGCTTCTTTCGGAGACGGCGTCGTGATCGGTGCCGAGCCGGGGGGCGTGATCATCGTTCGTTTCGCCGGTGACGGCAGCGAGCGGAAACTGATGGCGGAGTACGCGCCGATCCGGAAGCGCAAGTAACGGACCGGCGGGCTTCGGGTGAAAAAGCAGATGGAAGGTCAACGCCTTGAGCACGAAAATCATTGATGGCAAACAGGTCTCGGCCGAGGTCCGCGAGCGGGTGGCCCGTGACGTGGCCGCGTTCATCGAGTCGGGCGGCCACCAGCCGGTGCTCGCCACCGTCCTGGTCGGGGACGACCCCGCCTCGCACATCTATGTGGCCAACAAGCACAAGGCCTGCGAGGCCGCCGGGATCGGCTCGGTCCACCACGAACTGCCGACCGAGACCAGCCAGCAGGATCTGGTCACCCTGGTTCACGCGCTCGGTGACGACGACGGGGTGGACGGCATCCTGGTCCAGCTGCCGCCGCCCGAGCACATCGACCCGGACGCGGTGATCGCCGCGATCAACCCGGCCAAGGACGTTGACGGCCTGACCGCGACCAACGCCGGTCTCCTGGCCGGGGGCCGACCAGGGTTGGTCCCGTGCACGCCGGCCGGAGTGATCGAGCTGCTCGACCACGCGGGCGCCGAGCTCGAAGGGGCGGAGGCGGTCATAGTCGGCCGTTCGAACCTGGTCGGCCGGCCGATGATCAGCCTGCTGCTGGGCCGCAACGCGACCGTGACCTGCTCCCACTCCCGGACCCGGGATCTGGCCGAGGTCACCCGGCGGGCCGACGTGCTGGTCGTCGCGGTCGGAGTTCCGGAACTGATCCGGGCCGATGGCGTGAAGCCCGGCGCCGTGGTGATCGACGTCGGCATGAACCGCACGGATGACGGCCTCAAGGGCGACGTCGCCTTTGATGAGGTGGCCGAGGTCGCGGGCGCGATCACGCCGGTGCCCGGCGGGGTCGGGCCGATGACCATCGCGATGCTGATGTCGAACACCCTGGCGGCCGCCCGGGCGCGGGCGGTGAGCCGGTGAAGCTCACCCGGGTCCACGGCTGGGAGTGGCTGGCCGCGCTGCTGGGCGTCTTGGTCCTGGTCGGCCTGCTGCTGCCCTGGAGCGACGGCTCCTCGGCGCTTGATCAGCCCGGTCTGCTTGACATCCTGCTGCTCCTCAGCGCGGTCGCCGGCATCCTGCTGCCGGTGGTGGTCGCTTCGAGCCCGCGCCCAAGCGTGCCGGTGGTCTGCGAGACCTCGGCCTGGACGGTCACCCTGATTCTCGCCTTCGTGCTGCTGATCAAGGCGATCCTGCCGCCTGATGCTGGTTTCGACTCCGGGTTCTGGGTGGTCTTCGTCGGGATGGCCGCGATGGCATTCGCGCTCTGGCGCGGCCTCTCCCGCCAAGACTGAGATCCGGTTCCGGCCGGCGGTCCCGAGGGTCGGGGCCGCCGACCTGACGCGGCGGCTGTCCGCTGCATAGACTCAGCTCCGTGATTGAGCGCGAACAGGTTCTGCATGTGGCCCGCCTTTCCCGGCTGCGGCTGAGCGACGAAGAGATAGATCGGCTGACCGGTGAGCTTTCCTCGGTCCTCGACCACGTCGACAAGCTGGCCGAGGTCGATATCGAAGGAGTCAAACCGACCTCGCATGTCGTGCCACTGGAGAACGTCCTGCGAGCCGACGAGCCGCGGGCCAGCCTCGATCGCGACGTCGCCCTTTCGCAGGCTCCCGACCCGCAGGACGGCGCCTTCCGGGTTCCCTCGCCGCAGGCGGAGGCCTGAGCATGGCCGCTGAGGAGCTTCTGCGCGCGAGCGCGGCGGAGACCGCCGCCCGGATTGCCGCGGCCGAGCTTTCGGCCGACGAGGTACTCGACTTCTGGCTGGGCCGCGTCGCTGCCGACCGGCTCAACGGCTACCTCTGGCAGGCCGACCGGGAAGCGGCCCGGGCCGGGGTCGGCTCGGAGGGGCCGCTGGCCGGAGTGCCGCTCGCGATCAAGGACATCTTCTGCACCGAGGGAGTGCCGACCACCGCCGCCTCGAAGATCCTGGGCGGGTACACGCCGCCCTATACGGCCACGGCGGTGAGGAAGACCGCGGCCGCCGGCCTGCCGATGCTCGGCAAGACCAACATGGACGAGTTCGCGATGGGCTCCTCGAACGAAAACTCCGCCTATGGCGCCTGTCTCAACCCCTGGGGCGATGACCGGGTTCCGGGTGGTTCCTCCGGCGGCTCGGCCGCGGTGGTTGCCGGCGGTCTCGCGCCCTGGTCGCTCGGCACCGACACCGGCGGCTCGATCCGCCAGCCGGCTGGCTTCTGCGGGATCGTGGGGCTGAAGCCGACCTATGGCGCGATCTCCCGCTTCGGGATGATCGCATTCGCGTCCTCGCTCGACCAGTGCGGCCCGCTGACCCGCAACGTGACCGACGCGGCGCTGCTGCTGGACATCCTTCAGGGACGCGACGAGATGGATTCGACCTCGGTCGGGATCGAAGGCGGCGTCAAGGCACCGACCGCCGAACGACTGGACGGCCTCACCTTCGGCGTGCCGAGGGCGCTGCTGAGCGAGGGCCTCGAAGCCGGCGTGCTGGCCCGCTTCGAGGACACGCTGATCCGGATCGCCGAGCTCGGAGGGGAGATCGTGGACATCGAGCTGCCGCACGCCGGCCACGCGATCTCGGCCTATTACGTGCTCGCGCCAGCCGAGGCCTCGACCAACCTCTCCCGTTACGACGGGGTCCGCTACGGGCTCCGCTCCAGTGACGAGGACCTGCTCTCGATGTACGAGGTGACCCGTGAAGACGGCTTCGGCCCCGAGGTCAAGCGCCGCATCATGCTCGGCACCTACGCGCTCTCCTCGGGCTATTACGACGCGTACTACGGTCGGGCACAGCGGGTCCGGACCCGCATCGTCGAGGATTTCGACCAGGCCTTCTCGGAGGTCGATTTCGTAGTGACGCCGACCTCGCCGACCGTCGCCTTCAAGCTGGGCGAGAAGACCGCCGACCCCTGGACCATGTACCTGAGCGACATCTTCACAGTGCCGATCTCCCTGGCGGGGATCCCGGCGATCTCGATCCCGGCCGGTCTCGCCGAGCCGGAAGGCGGGGGCCCGGAGCTGCCGGTCGGCTTCCAGATCGCCGCGCCCGCCTTCGCCGAGCAGAAGCTGCTGGAAGCGTCATTCGCCCTGGAGACCGCGATCGGCTTCGATGGCTCGGCCGCCCTGGAAGGGGGTGTGGCGTGAGCACCGAGTACGAAGCGGTGATCGGGCTGGAGATCCACGTCCAGCTCTCGACCAAGACCAAGATGTTCTGCGGCTGCGAGCTCTCCTTCGGCGACGAGCCGAACGTCCACACCTGCCCGGTCTGCCTCGCCCTCCCGGGCGTGCTGCCGGTGCCCAACCGGACCGCCTTCGAGTACGCGCTGAAGATCGGCGCGGCGCTCGGCTGCGAGCTGCCCGCGGTCTCGACCTTCGACCGCAAGAACTACTTCTATCCGGACAACCCCAAGGCCTACCAGATCACCCAGGCGGTCAACCCCTTTGCAGTGGACGGCAGACTGGGTGAGGTGCGAATCCACCACGCCCACCTGGAGGAGGACGCCGCCAAGACGATCCACACCGGCGGCGGCGCCGGCCGGATCCAGGGCTCGGACGCCTCGCTGGTGGACTTCAACCGGGGAGGCACCCCGCTGGTCGAGATCGTCACCGAGCCGGACCTGCACTCCGGCGCCCAGGTCCGCGAGTGGGGCCAGCTGCTCCGGGCGACGATCAAGCAGCTCGGGGTCTCCGACGTGAACATGGAAGAAGGCTCGTTGCGCTGCGACGCCAACGTCTCGATCCGGCCGGTTGGCAGCGACGAGCTCGGCACCAAGACCGAGATGAAGAACATGAACTCGTTCCGCTTCATCGAGCGCGGCATCGACGCCGAGATCGCCCGCCAGAAGGCCCTGGTCGAAGCCGGCCAGCCGGTGGTTCAGGAGACCCTTCACTTCGATCCCTCGACCGGCGAGCTCCACTCGCTGCGCTCGAAGGAGGAGGCCCATGACTACCGCTACCTGCCGGAGCCGGACCTGGTCCCGGTCGTGCCGACCCAGGCGATGCTGGACGAAGCCAGGAACTCTCTGCCGGAGCTGCCCGCCGCCAGGGCGGCCCGCTACGAAGAGATCGGGGTCAGCGAGCAGGCGGCGCTGCTGCTCTCCTTCGAGACCGAGTGGGCCGAGTACTTCGAGGGAGTGCTCGCCGCGAGGAAGGGTGTCGATCCCCGGGTCGCCGCCAACTGGGTGACCGGCGAGTTCGCGGCGGAACTGCGCAAACAGGACGACCAGCCCCTGACCGAGGCCAAGGTCGAGCCGGACGCGCTTGCGGCCCTGATCGGCCTGGTCGCCGAGAAGAAGATCTCTCACGGTGCCGGCAAGACCGTGCTGGAGGAGATGGTCGCTTCCGGCGCCGATCCGGTGGCGGTCGTCGCCGACAAGGGGCTTGAGCAGATCTCCGATTCAGGTGAGCTCGAGAAGATCGTGATCCAGGCGATCGAGGACAACCCGAAGCCGGCCGAGCAGGTCCGCTCCGGCAACGAGAAGGCGATCGGCGCCCTGGTCGGGGCCGTGATGAAGGCGACCCAGGGCCGGGCCGACGGCGGCGAGGTGAACCGCCTCCTGCGTCAGCACCTCGGGCTTTAGCGGCGCTTCAGCACCACCCGGAAGCGGCGGACGATCGTCCGCTTGCTCATGTGGCCGGTCTGGTCGACCGCCCTGACCCGCAGCGTGTGCTTGCCGGGGCTGAGCCTGGAGATCGAGATCCTGGAGGAGCAGCCGACCTTCTTCTGGCGGTCTAGCTTGCAGGTGAAGCCGAGCAGCGTGGCGGCCGAACCGCCGAACTTGAACCTGACCTTCCGCTTGCGGACCACCTTCGGCGGCGCCTTGAGCACCTTCAAGGTCGGGGCGGGGGAGCCACCGGCCAGGCCGTAGAGCGACTTCGCCGCGTTCGAGAAGAACGGCCCGAAGATCGTGCCACAGGTCCGGGGGAGGCTCTCGCAGTAGCCGTAGCTGACCACCGAGTTCAGGTAATTGCCGAGCGTGATCCAGCCACCGCCGCTGGCGCCCTGCTCCATGTTGCACGGGTTGGCTGCCATCGGGTAGGGCAGCGAGTTCGGCGGCGTGCTGTCGAACGAGTCGAAGGTGACGTGGCAGCCCCGCAAGACCTCGCCGTTGAAACGGTCGCTGGGCTGCGACGGGTAGCCGTAGACGGTGTACTGGCGCCGCTTTTTCTTGCTGACCATCGGGTTCAGATCAAACGCGAGCTGGCGGGCGCCCAGCTTCGACTGGATCGGAGTGTCGAGAGTCACCGCCGCCAGGTCGTAGCTGTTGTTGCCCTTGTTGCGCCACTGGTCGGGAGCGAATCCCCGCGTGGCGTAGAGGATGCCGAAGGGAGCGGTCTGGTTCTCGTATCCGGGGACGAAGGCAAGCTTGTCCACGTACCGTTTCTCGGTCAGATCGAAGACGCAGTGCCCGGCGGTGAAGACGACGTTGCGGCTGGCCGAGTCGACCAGAGTCCCGGAACAGGAGTAGGTGTCCTGCCCGAGCACAAAGAAGATCTTGCCCTGGACCACCTGGGGAAAGGCGGTCACGTTGTTCGGGGTGAAGTCCCCCTTGGCCGCCGAGGCGGAGGCAGCGTGGCCGAAGGAAGGGACGTCGAGCGGATCCACCCGCGGCGCGTTGTCGAGCGGCTTGGCGGAGGCCATGCGCTCCGGCGTCCAGAACCCGTCGGCCGAGGCCGGTGTCGCCCAGACGGGCGAGGCTGAAGCCAGGCTGCGGTCGGGCTTCGAGACCTTCGGCGCCGGAGCGCCCCGATCGACGATCACGGCGGCGTCGGAAATGGACGAGAACGAGAGGAAGGCGGCGAGTGCGACGCCCAGGGCGAGTGCCCCGAAAACGCTTCCCCATGCCCTGTCTGTGAGACCCATACTCGCATTAGAACAGATCGGAAACTGAAAGTTGCGAAGGCCGGTCGGGATAGCGGCCTATACTCGCCGCCATGGCCTGGAACATCGTCATAGCCGGCGGAGGCTTCGCCGGCGCGAACGTCGCCCGTGAACTCGAGAAGCTGCTGCCGAGGCAGTCAGCACGGCTGATCCTGGTCAATGACGTCAACTTCCTGCTCTACACGCCGCTGCTGCCCGAAGCGGCGGCCGGCACGCTCGAGCCGCGTCACGTCGTCACGCCGCTGAGGGACATCCTCCATCGGACCAACTTGCGGCTCGGGGTGATCGATGGCCACGACCGCGAGGCGCGCCGCGTCCTGGTCCGCAGCCATACCGGAGAGAGCGAACAGCTCGATTACGACCACCTGATCCTCGCGCCCGGATCGATCTCCCGTTTCCTGCCGATCCCCGGGCTGAGCGAGCACGCGGTCGGATTCAAGAGCCTCGCCGACGCGATCTACCTGCGAAATCACGTGATCGAGACGCTGGAGATGGCGAACGCGACCGAGAACCGGGAGCTCAGGGATGAGCTGCTCACCTACGTCTTCGTCGGCGGTGGGTACGCCGGCCTCGAGGCGCTGGCCGAGCTCCAGGACTTCGCCGCCGACGCGATGCAGCACTACCCGAAGGCTCGCCTGCACGGGATGCGCTGGGTGCTGGTCGAGGCGGCCGACCGAGTGCTGCCCGAGATCGACTCCGAGCTGGCCGATTATGCGGTCGATGAGCTCAGGAGCCGCGGCATCGACGTGAAGATGGGAACCACGCTCGACGAGGTGACCGAGAGCAGCGCCCGGATCTCGACCGGTGAGACCCTTCCGACCAGGACCGTGGTCTGGACCGCGGGCGTCGCCCCGCATCCGGCCCTGAAGAACCTCGGCGTGCCGCTGGATGAGCGCGGCAAGGTCAAGGTCGACCATCGCATGGGCGTCGAAGGGATGGACGGCGTCTGGGCGCTCGGCGACGCCGCTGCCGTGCCGAACCCGGTCGGCGGACTCTGCCCGCCGACCGCTCAACACGCGGTCCGGCAGGCGCCGGTCGTCGCCTCCAACGTCGGTGCCGCGATCGGGATCGGCAAGCCGCGCGAGTTCACCTACGAGGGCAGCGCCTCCTTCGTCAACCTCGGCCGTTACAAGGCGGTCGGCAAGATCGGTGAGCGCACCTTCCGCGGGTTCCCGGCCTGGTGGCTGGCCCGTTCGTACCACATGAGTCAGATCCCGGGCCTGCCTCGCAAGATCCGCGCCGTGGTCGACTGGACCGCCAGCCTGCCCTTCTCCCGCGACCTTTCCGAGGTCGGCTCGATCGGCCGGCCCGGGGTGCTCAGCCCCGATCGCTACGTCCACGGTGGCTCGCATCGCCCGGTCGAGGGTGACCTGCCGGCGGCCGGCAAGGACCGGGCCGAGGCGGAGGCGCAGGCGGAAGAGCGGCCCGACCCCGACTTCGTCGATTAGGCGCTCATGGGGTACGAGTACGTATTCATCGCGCTGCTCTTCGGCATCGCGACGGGGATCATCGGCCGCGCCAAGGGCGGCTCCTTCTTCATCTGGCTGATCGTCGGCGCCATCCTGCCTCTGCTCGGCCTGATCGCGGTCTTCATGATGCGAAACGAGGTAAACGAGCCGGAGAGGCAGTGCCCCAACTGCCACAACATCGTCAAGCTCTACGTCCAGGTCTGCCCGAGATGCGGCTACGACCTCTATCTCCCAAAGCCAGAAGAAACCCGAATGCCTCCGCGTTAGCTGCGTCGTGCCTTACCTGAGCCAGGTGCGGACTATGGCGTTGGCGAAGCCCATTCCGTAGCGGAATACGGCTGGCTTCTTGCTGTGGCCGTGGAGGCGCTGTTCGACCGTGACCGGCACCTCGACCGCGGGGACGCCTCGTTTGATCGCCTCGATCAGGAACTCGGAGGTGTGGAATTGCTCCTGCCTCAGCACCAGGGTGGGCAGGACGCTGGTCCGCACCGCGCGGTAGCCGTTGGAGCAGTCGGTGACGTGGGTCCGCGTGATGAATGAGACCAGGCGGTTGAAGAAGACGATCCCGAGCTCACGGGCGAAGTGGTTCTGCTCGGCGTGACCGAGGACCCGGGAGCCGTGGGCGACGTCTGCCTTGCCGTCGAGGACCGGCTGGACCAGGTTCGGCATCTCGGCCGGCAGGTGCTGTCCGTCGGCGTCGAGGGTGACCACGATCGCCGCCTCGGAATCGACCATCAGGCGGTAGCCGGTCCGGAGCGCGGCGCCGCCGCCGCGGTTGACCACATGCCGGGCGACCACGGCCCCGTGCGCGGCCGCGACCTCCTCGGTGCCGTCGCGGGACCCGTCGTCGACCACCAGGATGGCAGTGGGGAGGCCACAGACCTCGGCCGGGATCTGATCGAGCACGTAGCCGAGATTGTCGGCCTCGTTGTAGGCCGGGATGACCACCCCGATCCGTCCCTTGAACGCCTTGCGGTGATCACCGACCCGGAACTGCTCGGATGAGATCCCTTCGAGCACCGCCTGGAGCTGCCGCGCGTTGTGTGCGCCGACCGAGAGGGCACGCAGCGCCATCAGGAAGAGGATGAAGATCGCGATGACCGCGAGGCCGAGGATGCGACCGCCGTTGCCTTTCTCGAAGGAGAGGGCGGAGAGCAGCCGGTCGGTGATCTCGGTCCCGGAGACGATTGCCAGCCCGAGCCCGGCCAGCAGCAGCAGGATCACGTCGGCGTTCCGCATCTCGCGGCGCCGGACGATCGCGAAACCGATGATCAGGACCGCGATCACCAGGCCGGTGGTCCGGAGTGCGGTGAGCTGGGCAGGGAATATCGAGGCGATCATGGGCTTTCGGTTCCGGCGTCTTCCGACTCCCGGTTGAGGAGGGCGTCGAGCGCGACCGCCGCCAGAGGCAGGACGAGCACCATCAGGATCTCATTTCGGCGAGCCGGAGCGAGCGTGACCGCCGCGACCGCGGTGACGGTGGCGATCGGGAGTCCGACCGCGATCGCCTCCCAGCGCCGCCGCCAGGCGAGCAGGGCGAGGCCGGCCAGCCCGGCCAGGACCAGCAGGGTCTGGATCACCCGGCCGAGGGGAGAGGACATCGCCTCGCCGACCCCCGCGGACCACATCCGCCCGACCTTGCGGAAGGTCATGCCGACGTATCCCAGCGGGTGATCGCCGAAGTACTTGCTGAAGTTCTCCTGGCCGAGCCGACCGAGGGCGTCGTCGCGATCGAGGTCGGGAAGGTCGTGCTCCGCCTTGTAATCGTTGGCGACCCGGTCGAAGAGCGGCACCGGATCGACCGCCTCGAGCGCGGCCGAATCGGGGTCTAGCCGGCGGCCGGTCTGCTCGTAGAGCAGCTCCGCCTTGACCCGCTGGTACTCGCCGTCGCCCGGGTAGTAGGTACCGGTGAAGAGAGCCTTGCCGCTGCCGGTGGAAAGCGGAACGACCCGATCGAGCTCGTGGTAGTTGTGGATCGTCCAGGGAACGATCGGCACCAGGACCGCCAGTACGAAGAGGGCAGAGGCCGTCACGGCCGGGCCGACACCGGACTTGAGCCAGGCGCGGATCAGCAGGAAGGCGGCGAAGGCGACGCAGACCGCGAGGTACTCGGGCCGGATCAGGGCGGTCAGGCCGAACCCGAGCCCGGGCAGGAGCCAGGGCCAGGCGCGGGACCAGAGCGTGCCGGTAGAGGCCTCATCGACCGTCTGGGCGCGGCGGTCAGCCCAGAGAAAGGCGAGGACCGAAGCGGGCAGCATGAAGATCGCCGGCGGTTCGCTCATCAGGGCGCCGGTCGAGTGGATGAACGGGGGATAGAAGGCGACCAGGGCGGCCGCGACCAGCGGTCCGGCCGCCTGCCGGAAGCCGGCCTCCGGAGCATCTGGCCTGCGGGGCGGGCCGAGCAGGCGGGCGGTCAGCAGGAAGGCCAACAGGATCGCGGCGGTTCCGAACAGGGCTTCGACTCCGCGGGCGACGCCGTCGCGAACCCCGCCGGTCAGGTAATAGGAGGCGGCGTAGATCAGCGGCGCCCCGGGGGACCAGTCGCTCGGGCTCTTGAACTCCGGTCCGCTCGATCCCTTTTCGTAACCGAAGGTTCCATCCACGTAAAGCGCCTCGGCCAAGGCGCGGTAGGCCAGCGCGTCGTCACCGGGGTCGGCCAGCGGGTTGACGACGACCCAGGCCCGGACCAGGAAACCGGCACAGACGATCACCGCAAGGGCGATCAGCGCCCCGCGTCCGTAGCGGGTGAAGTGGGCCTTGAAGGACTGCATCCGGGGCCGGTCAGGCTATGGGAACGGGCTTCATCCGGTGGGCTACGGCGTCCCGCGCAAGTCGCAGGGCAAAGGTGAAGCCGATTCCCGAAAGACAGGCGATCACCGGCCAGAGGGCCAGGGTCCGGCGGGGCGAGGCGACGAAGATCGCGCCGATCGCCGTCACCCCGAGCGCCAGGGCGAGGATCAGCCAGAACTCGGGCCGGCGCCGGAAACCGAGCAGGGCCAGGCCGGCCAGCGCCGCGGCGATCAGGGTCATGTGAAAGGCGCGACCGGCCGCGCTGCCGGTCAGGTCGGTACGGCCGCGCCACCAGACCCGGGCCGACTTGCCGACCAGATAGCGGGTCAGGCCGATCGGATCCGTCCGCAGCGCGCGCAAGTAGTTCTCGCGGCCCATCCGGGAGAGGGCGAGATCGGTGGGGACGCCGGGCATCCGGGCCGCCGCGAGCAGGGTCAGGACCCGTTCCGGCGTGATCGAGTCCGGCCCCTCGCCGCTGATCGCGTTCTGGGTGGCGATCCGGTCGGCCAGGACCGGATTGTCCGCGAGTACTCCCGGCATCACCTCGAGCGGATCTCCGGCGGAGGCGAGGTAGCTGCCCGTGAACAGGGTCTGGCCGCCGCCGGTCGAGAGCGGAACCAGCCGGCCCGAGTGGTCGAGGTTGCGAGTGGTCCAGGGCGCGATGACCAGCAGGAGTGCCGCAACCATCAGGCCGGAGGCCATGAGGGTCGCCCGGAGGCCACTTTTCCGGCTCAGGAAAGCCATCGTCGCGATCAGGACGGCGGCGATCGCCAGGTACTCGGGCCTCACCATCGCGGCCAGGCCGAGCAGCGCTCCCGGGAGCAGCCAGTCCAGCGCCCGCAGGGCGGTCGACCTGCCGGGAGCCTCGGTCCGGTCGCGGGCGCGGAGCATGGCCAGCAGAGCCCCGATGATCAGGGTGCCGGCCAGCG
Source organism: Solirubrobacterales bacterium (assembly GCA_044464425.1). Taxonomy (GTDB): domain Bacteria; phylum Actinomycetota; class Thermoleophilia; order Solirubrobacterales; family 70-9; genus 67-14. Next base: position 65,010 of record JBIQLL010000010.1, read on the forward strand.
ACTCGGTCAGCAGCAGGCCGGCGTCCGAGATCAGGCAGGGGTAAAAGGCGACCAGGCCGGCGGCGGCGAGGCCCGCGATCCCGCGCTCATCGGACGGAGTGAGCCGACGCGCGAGCAGCCAGGCCAGGGGGATCGCCAGGGTTGCCAGTAGGGCCAGCACGATCCGGGCCAGGCGGACATCCTCGTGCCCGGCGAGGTCATAGATGCCGGCGACCAGCAACGGCAGCCCGGGACTGTAATTGCTGGCCGGCTGCGGGTGGGCCGGCGTGCCCGGGCCTTTCTGGGTGAACTCCCCGTCCTCGTGAAGGCCGCGGGCGATCCGCTCGTAGGCGGCCGAATCGGGAAGATTCGTGGCCGCTCCCTGCCAGGCCGCGTCAACCCTCAGAGCCAGACCGGCAATGACGATCAGAAAGACGGCTAGCAGGCGCACTCAGGCAATCCTAGAGCCTCAGGGTTCCGGTAATCTGGGCCGTCATGCGAATTCTGATTCTTGGTGGTGACGGCTATCTCGGATGGCCCACGGCGATGCGTTTTTCCGATCGCGGCCACGACGTGATGATCGTCGACAACTTTGCCCGGCGCCGCTGGCACCTGGACCAGTCGACCGATTCGCTGACTCCGATCTCCAGCCTCCAGGACCGGCTAGACGCCTGGGAGCGGATTTCGGGCCGTCGGATCGAGGCCCGGGTCGGCTGCATCGAGGACGGCGAGTTCCTCGACGCGGTCGTCGCCGATTTCCTGCCCGAGGCGGTCATCCACTACGGCGAGCAGCCTTCGGCGCCGTACTCGATGCGTTCGCGAAAGACCGCGGTCGAGACTCAGCAGACCAACGTGATCGGCACCCTGAACCTGCTCTTCTCGATGCGCGAGCACGTGCCGGACGCCCACCTGATCAAGCTCGGGACGATGGGCGAGTACGGCACTCCGAACATCGACATCGAAGAGGGCTTCATCGAGATCGAGCACAACGGCCGCAAGGACACGCTGCCCTTCCCGAAGCTGCCGGCCTCGCTCTATCACGCTTCCAAGGTCCACGACTCGACCAACATTCACCTGGCGACTCGTTTTTGGGGATTGCGCGCGACCGATCTCAACCAGGGTGTGGTCTACGGCATCGAGACCGACGAAACGGCGCTCGACCCGGAGCTCGCGACCCGTTTCGACTACGACGAGACCTTCGGCACCGTGCTCAACCGTTTCTGCGTCCAGGCGGTGATCGGCCATCCGCTCACCGTCTACGGCGCCGGCGGGCAGACCCGCGGCTACCTGAACATCCGCGACACTCTCCGCTGTGTCGAGCTGGCCGCGCTGAACCCGGCCGAGCGCGGTGAGTTCCGGGTCTTCAACCAGTTCACCGAGCAGTTCACCGTGGCCGAGCTGGCCGAGCTGGTCCAGCGCAGTGCGGCCGAGGTCGGCTACGAGGTCGGGATCGAGTCCTTCCCGAACCCGCGGGTCGAGATGGAACGTCACTACTTCAACCCGAAGCATCAGAAGCTGCTCGACCTCGGTCTCGAACCGCATCACCTCGGGGAGGAGCTGGTCCGTTCGGTGCTCTCGACCATCGAGCAGCACAAGGACCGGGTGATCCCGCGGGCGATCACGCCGCGGACCAAGTGGAATCCCGGCGAGCTCGAGGGCAGCGCCCTGCCGGTCGCCGAGAAGCCCTGAGCTGACCTTCGTCAATTCGTTAGGATCGGTGGCCTGATGAGAGCCGCAGACGCATTGTTCAGATCCCTCGAAGCGGAAGGTGTTGACCACATCTTCGGCATTCCAGGTGGAGCGAACCTGCCCACCTATGACGCGCTGGTCGACGCTGATCTGCGGCACGTACAGGCCCGTCACGAGCAGGCCGCAGGCCATGCCGCCGAGGGTTACGCCCACGCCTCCGGCAAGGTCGGAGTGGCCTTCGGCACCTCCGGCCCCGGGGCGACCAACCTGGTCACCGCGATCGCCGACGCGATGATGGATTCGGTCCCGACCGTCTTCATCACCGGGCAGGTCCGGACCGATCTGATCGGCACCGACGGCTTCCAGGAAGCGGACATCGTCGGCATCACCATGCCGGTCGTCAAGCACTCGCTGCTGGTCACCGAACCGGAGCAGATTCCCGAGTTCGTCCACGAGGCATTCCACATCGCTTCGACCGGCCGGCCCGGACCCGTCCTGATCGACGTTCCGCAGGACCTGGCCCGGCAGGAGATCGATTATCAGCCGCGGACCGAACCGGTCGAGTTGGCTGGGTACAAGCCGACGATTGAAGGCAACCTGAAGCAGATCCGGCTTGCCGCCAAGGCGATGGCGAACGCCAGGCGCCCGGTGATCTACACCGGCGGCGGGGTCTCGAACGCGAACGCCTCGACCGAACTGCGGGAACTCTGCGCGACCGACAACTTCCCGGTCACCTCGACCCTGATGGGGCTGGGCGACTTCCCGGCCGACAGCGACCAGTGGCTCGGCATGCTCGGCATGCACGGCACCCGCACCGCCAACTACGCGATGGACGAGGCTGACCTGATCATCGCGATCGGGGCCCGGTTCGACGACCGGATCACCGGCAAGCTCTCCGAGTTCGCGCCCTCGGCCAAGTTCATCCACATCGACATCGACCCGGCCGAGATCTCGAAGAACGTCCCGGCCCACATCCCGATCGTCGGTGACGCCAGGCTGGTCCTGCCGAAGCTGACCCGTGAGTACCAGGCGCTGCAGACGGACTCTTCCCGGCTGGACGGCTGGTGGAGCCGGATCAAGGCCTGGCAGGGCGAGTACCCCCTGACCTACGAACCCGGCGGACCGGGAGAGATCAAGCCCCAGCTGATGGTCCAGAAGCTGCATGAGCTGACCGCGGGCGAGGCGATCGTCGCCTCCGACGTCGGCCAGCATCAGATGTGGGCGGCCCAGTACTACGGGTTCAACCACCCGCGCCGTTGGATCAACTCGGGCGGTCTCGGCACGATGGGCTTCGGCCTGCCGGCCGCGATCGGGGCAAAGGTCGCCCGTCCGGATGACCAGGTGGTCTGCATCACCGGTGACGGCAGCCTGATCATGAACGTCCAGGAGTTGGCGACCGCGGTCAACGAGGAGGTTCCGGTCAAGGTCTTCCTGATGAACAACGGCTTCATGGGCATGGTCCGCCAGTGGCAGGAACTGTTCTGGTCGGAGCGTTACAGCGGGGTGGAGAACGGCCCCAGCCCGGACTGGGTCAAGCTGACCGAGGCGTTCGGCGCCCAGGGGCTGCGCTGCGAGGACGAGGCCGATCTCGAAGAGATGATCGTCGCCACTCTCGACGCGGACGGGCCGGCGCTGCTGGATGTCCGGGTCAGCCCGAGAGAGAACTGCTACCCGATGATTCCCGCCGGGAACGCGGCAAGGGACATGGTGGGCTGATGGCTTCCACGGACATGGTCAGGCTGGAGGATCTCCACGCGGGGCGCTCCCGGCTCTCGGGCCGCAAGCACGTGCTTTCGATCCTGGTCGAGAACCGGTCTGGCGTGCTCGCGCGAGTTGCCGGGCTGTTTTCCCGACGTGGCTTCAACATCGACACCCTCGCGGTCGGGCCGACCGAGGATCCGGACATCTCGCGGATCACTCTGACCCTGGACGGGGCGGTCCACCCGATCGATCAGGTGACCAAGCAGCTCCACAAGCTGGTCAACGTGCTGAAGATCCGGGACATGGAGCCGGAGGAGACGGTGGCCCGTGAGCTGGCGCTCTTCAAGGTCTCCGCCGCGGTCGAGAACCGGGCCGAGATCGTGCAGTTCGCGGAGATCTTCCGGGCCAAGATCGTCGACGTCTCCCGGCGTGCGCTGATCGTCGAGGTGACCGGTTCACACGACAAGATCGAGGCCTTCGAGAACATGCTCCGGCCGCACGGCCTGCTGGAGATGGTGCGCACGGGCGAAGTCGCCCTCGCTCGCGGCGGCGACTGATGCCTTCGCCCTCGATCAGGGCGAACCTGGAAGAGCTGCTGGGCGAGGCGCTGGCCGAGGCTGAAGCCCGGCGTGGGCAGACCGTGGTCTCGGTCACGGTGCCGTTCGAGTGCGCGGACCCGGTCGCGACGGTCTTCGCCTCTCGCCGCGCCGGCGAGCCGTTCTTCTGCTGGGAGCAGCCGGATCGAGATCTGAAGCTGGCGGCGCTCGGCCGGGTTCACGAGATCAGCTCTCGCGGCCCGCACCGCTTTGTCGAGGTCGCGGCCGATTGCGCCCACCTTTCCGGCGATGCCGTGCTCCGGGGCGGCGGCGGGTTCACCACCGGTCCGGTCTGGACCGGCGGTTTCGCCTTCCACGACGAACCGGCCGGCGGCGGCAGCCCGGATCCGGCCTGGTCATCCTTCGGCCCCGCCTCGATGATCCTGCCGGAGCTGGCGATCCAGTCCTCCGAGGCCGGGACCTTCCTGACCCTGAACCTGATGGCTGGTCCCGGCCAGGACGGCGGTCCCCTCGCGGCGGCCGCGGTGAACCGGGTCGCCGGCCTGGTCCATCAGGAACTGCCGATGATCGATCCCCATCCGTCGGTCGCCCCGACGATCGAGAGCGTGCGCAGCCCCGAGTCATACGAGAACTCGGTCGCGGCGGCGGTGAAGCGGATCAAAGCAGGGGAGATCGAGAAGGTCGTGTTGGCTCGCGAGGTGGTGGTGCGGGCCCCATCGGCGCATGATCCGGCCGCGGTGTTCGGGGCGCTCAGGCTCGGCTTTCCCTCCTGCTTCAACTTCTGCGTCGGCACCGGTGAGGCCGTCTTCATCGGGGCCAGCCCCGAGCTGCTGGTCCGTTGTTCCGGCCGGAGCGTGGCGACGGTCGGTCTGGCCGGCTCGACCCGGCGCAGCAGCGACCCGGCGGTCGATGATCATCTGGCCCAGCAGCTCCTCGGCAGCAGCAAGGATCGCGGCGAGCAGGCCGTCGTGGTGCGAAGGATCGTCAAGACCCTGGGCAAGCTGAGCGTCTGGGTCGAGGCGGCCGACGAGCCGGAGATCATCAAGGTCGCGAACATCCAGCACCTCGGCACCCCGGTCTACGCCCAGCTGGCCCAGCCTCGCACGGCGATCGAGCTGGCCGGGCTGCTCCACCCGACCCCGGCGGTGGGCGGGGAGCCGTGGAAGAAGGCCAACAAGGTGATGGCCGAGGTCGAGGGGATGGATCGCGGCTGGTACGCCGGTCCGACCGGCTGGATGGACGGCTCGGGTGACGGAGAGTTCTGCGTTGCGCTCAGGAGCGCCCTGGTCCGCGACCGCGAGGCCCACCTCTTCGCCGGGGTCGGCGTGGTCGCCGATTCCGATCCGGCCGCCGAACTGGCCGAAACCGAGATCAAGCTCGGCGCCCTGCTGCCGCTGCTCAGCTGAGCTCAGCCGGCTACGGGGACTTCGATCACCGAGACCGAATCCGCGTTGGCCTCGAAGGCGGCCTTCAGCGAGTCGAGATCGACCGCGCGGTGGAAGGGCAGGTCGTACAGGCGGGCGGCCCGCTCGACCGAGAGCCCCGAGGGAGTGCGCATCAGGGCCTCGAACTCGTCGCCGGCCATCGCCTCTCGTTGTGGCAGGCGTTCGAAGATGCCGCCGCCCTCGTTGTTGAGCACGACGATCCGCACCGACAACTGCAGATCGCGAGCCAGGGCGAGGCTGCCGATGTCATGGAAGAAGCCGAGGTCGCCGGTGATGATCGTGGCCGCCCGGCCACTCGCCCGGGCGGCACCGAGGCCGGAGGCGAGGAGGCCGTCGATCCCGTTGGCACCCCGGTTGGCGAGAAAGAACAGGTCTCGCTCGAGCGCAGTCAGCGCCTCCTCCTGGTCCCGGATTGACAGACTCGAAGCGGTGTAGACCAGGCCGCCGTCAACCTGCAGCGAGGCCAGCCGTGCGTGGATCGCGCCGGCGCTGAGCCCGTCTGCCTCGCTCCACGAGACTTCGATCGCGGCGCGCTCCTCCTTCTCGGCTTCCATCCAGTCGCCGAAGAAGTCGCTGCTGGCCGGGCCCTCGATCCGCTGCTCGGCGGTGTTCTCGATCTGGTGGAGCAGGGTCGATGGATCGCAGCGCACGATCAGATCGGCGGTGCGGGTCGGCTCATACCAGCCGAAGTCCGGGTCGACCACGATCTGGGCAGGACTCGTCTCGCTCAGCCAGAGGCGGAGCTGTTTCGAGGTCGGGAACTCACCGAGCCGGATGACCAGGTCCGGTTCGAGGCGCCGGTCGCGGCGCCGGGCGATCCGCTCGTAGGCGGTGACCACGGCGCCGCGGTCATGCGGACCGAGCCGGAACTGCGAGGTCGGTTCCGCCAGGACCGGCGCGTGGCAGGAGTTGGCCAGTCGGGCCAGGGGCTCCCTCAGCGAAAGGTCGCGCTGCCGGCCGGCCAGGATCAGGATCCGCTCGGCCGACTGGACCATCGTGACCAGACGGTTGACGGTAGAGCGGTCGGCACCGCAGGTCGCTGCCTCGACCGCCGTGAGCGGACCGTCCGGGCGGCCCTCCAGGGCGAGGCGGCCGGTCGCGGTGACCGCCCCCTGGACCGAGACGGGGGCGAGCGGGTCGCGCAGCGGGAAGTTGAGGTGGACCGGGCCGGGCCTGGGATCTCCGGCTGCCGTCGCGAAGGCCCGGCAGGCCACCGCCCGGAAATGGATCAGCCCGTCGTCATCCGCGTCATGGCTGCCGACCTCGGAGAACCAGCGCACCGCGTCCCCGAAAAGCTTGATCTGGTCGATCGTCTGGCCGGCCCCGGTGTCCCGCAGCTCGGGCGGCCGATCGGCCGTGAGGATGATGAGCGGGACCGAGGAAAGGTCGGCCTCGGCGACGGCGGGGTGGTAGTTCGCCGCCGCGGTGCCGGAGGTGCAGACCAGAGCGACCGGGCGTCCGGAAGCCTGCGCTGCTCCCAGCGCATAGAACGCGGCTGAGCGCTCATCCAGCGCGACCTCCACCTCGATCCCCTCCTGGCGCCACAGAGCGACCGCCAGCGGCGTCGAACGCGAACCGGGCGAAACCACGGCCAACTCGACCCCACAGCGATCCAGCTCCTCCGCAAAAGCCGTGCACAGGGCGGTATTCGCATTGGATGAGTCCACGGGCAAGAGCCTAGCGTCGGAAACCGAGACAATGCCGTACCACTCAAGACGGCACCTCGGGATCTCGAAACGATTGTCGGATCTAGATTGCCCAGGTAAAACTGTGTAATAGAGAAACTATGATAGGTTCTCCTCGTCGAGGTGGCAGCGGTCGTCACGACGGCGGAGAACTGGGTCGACTCTCGATCTTACCTGTGCTGTAGCCGCTTCGCTGACTTCAATCAAGGAGGATCTGTGACAGGAGTTCGAAGACTGCCGAGAGCCTTGCTTTGCGGCGTTGTTGTCGGGTTCGCGTTGCTCGTGATGTTCGCGCTGAGTCCCATCTACGCCAAGGCCGACTACTGTAAGCCATCGGGACGCGGTTATGGTTGCTACTGGAAGAACAGCTCCCTGGCGCCGCATACTCGTGACTGGTTCACAGCTAACGTCACACTTAGAAACTGGCAATTCGCTGGAGTTTGGGCTGGAAACAACCCGAAAAATGTTCCGAAAATTAAGGTATGTATTTCGATTAAGAATGCCAGCGGTAACTTTTCTCATATCGCATGTGACAACGATGGGCAGGCTGATAACTGGACTGCGCCGGGTCAGCGTCCGGGGTGGATTTTTACGCATCATGGAGCGTCCGGAAATCGCATAATCCATGGAGAGGCCTACCACTATCCCGATCCTCAGCATTAGGTCAAACTGAGGAGATTCCAACATGAATCAAACAACAAAAATAAGATCCGGAGTCGGCCTCGTACTCGGAATGACCGTGCTAGCTGCGGTTGTGGTGTTCGGACTCTTCTCCGGTTCCGATCAAAGCGATGCCACGATCACTCGGATAGACCAGGCCTCAACCCATCCGGTCAGCGTCCTCGAGCCTGTCCAGGCTGTGGATCTCGAGAACTTGAACGAGGAAGCGACGTTTCGGTTGGGAATCACGACCGACCGCTTCGCGAGCTATGGGGATGATCCGCACGTAACCGTGGATTCACTGGCGCACGTCACAACTGCCGACGGCCGTTCGGTCTACATTTACGGGATCGACAAAAGCGTCTGCTTCTTCGAGGAGCGTGGTGCCGGCACCTGTGGAGATGACGAGGACATGCGGAACGAGGGCCTGACAGTGGAGTCCCCTGATGGATGCGACGGGTGGCAGATTCTCGGCCTCGCACCCGATGGTGTGGTCAGCGTCACCACAACTAACCGCGACGGAAATGATACAAACAGTTGGCCGGTCTCGTCCAACGTCTACGTCGCGAACGTTGGGCACCAGGACGTCGACCTTGAAGGCTATGACGCCTCCAGAAACAAGGTATTTGATTTCCCAGTCGACATCTCATGGATGGACGAAGGTATGTCTGACTGCACCCAGGGTGCTTGACCAGCTTCAGGGAGGTCAGGTTGGCGTCGTCGGGCGAGGTGTGGCGAGTCAGTCGAGTCGACAGGAGGCGATTAGGTTCTCGTCCAGTTGGACTCCGAGGCCCGGCCCATCGTCGGGGGGAGCGAGGCGATTGCCGTCGCAGAGCGGGCCTGACGCGGTGAGAGTCTGATCGAAGAGGCGTTCGGTGGCGAGGCCGTGGGCCGTGTCGGGCCAGGGGAGGGCTGGGTCGAGGGTCTGGGCGACGTGCGCGGCGGCGGCGATGCCGACCGGGCCGTCCAGGGCGCTGGAGAGGTAGGTGGGGAGGTGATCGCCGAGCGAGGCATCCAGGCCGCCGATCTTGCTGAGCTTCACGGTGACCGCCGCGCAGGCTGCTTCCAGCTCGGCCTCGGCCGCCTCCGAGGGATCGTTCACCGATTCGTCGGCAACCAGCGGGATGCTCGTCGAGGCGCTGAGCCGGGCGAGATCGGCCAGACCGGTGACGGGTTCCTCGACCAGCTCGATCCCGATCGGCTCGAGCGCCGCAAGCAGGTCGGCCGCCCGATCCTCCCAGGTGCCGTTCGCGTCGATTCTGATCTTCGCCTCCGGCCCCAGCGCCGAGCGGACCGCCCCGGCCAGCTCGAGCGCCTGATCGGGTCCGGCCTTCAGCTTGAAGACATCGAACCCGTCGCCGGCCCACTCCTCGCACTGCGAGACGACATCCCCGGTCGGTCCGGCGGTGATCGTCGCGTTGCATCTGACCGACCTGGGCGTGGCCGCCGGATCGAGATAGCGCCAGAGCGGAACCTGCTCGCGCTTGGCGGCCAGGTCGGCCAGGGCCATCGCGACCGCGCAGCGAGCGGGCGGGGCCGCCGGCACCCGCGCAGGATCTGCCGCCCAGGACTCGAGCTCTCCGGCCACGCGTTCGAGGCCATCGCCGCCGCGCAGGGTCATCGGCACCCCCTCGCCGAGCCCGGTGATCCCGTTCTCGTCCCGGACCCGCAGCAGCACCGAGCGGCGCCGGTCCAGGCGGCCGGTCGCCGTCACATAGGGTCGGCGGAAGCTCAGCGCAAAGGGGATGACCTCGACCCGGAGCGGACCCGCCTCCATCGTCGCCTCAGCCGCCGAGCACCAGCCCGATCGCGGTCATGACCGAGGTCACGCCGAGCAGGGCGCCGGTGCCCGCCAGGGCCTTGTTCAGCGAGGGACCGTCGGTGCGCCCGGTGACCGCGGCGATCGGTTCGCGGGCCATCGGGATCCCGGTCAGTCCGAGCAGGGCGAGCCAGGGCCCGTCGTTCAGGACCACGGTCAGGGCCAGCACGAAGAAGGCGCCGAGGACCAGAAAGACAAAGAGCCGCCGGGTCTTCTCGCGACCCATCCTCACCGCCAGCGTGTTCTTGTTCGCCCGCCGGTCGGAGTCGATGTCACGGACGTTGTTGACCACGAGGATCGCGGTGGCGAGCATGCCGAGCGCGACCGAGAGCCCGAAGGGAAGCCAAGCGAGAGTTTCGAGCTGGACGTAGTAGGAGCCGTTGACCGAGACCAGGCCGAAGAAGAGGAAGACGAACACCTCGCCCAGGCCGGCGTAGCCGTATGGTCTGGGGCCGCCGGTGTAGAGGAACCCGGCGGCGATCGAGACGGCCCCGACCACGAGGATGATCCAGCCGGCCAGCCAGGCCAGGTAGATCCCCAGCAGCGCGGCCAGCCCGAAGGCGATCCAGGTCGCGGTCAAGACCCGCCGCGGTGTGATCAGCCCGGCCGAGGTGACCCGGACCGGCCCCAGCCGGTCCGCTGAATCGGCGCCCCGCCTGGCGTCGGAGTAATCGTTGGCGAGATTGGTGCCGATCTGGATCAGGACGCTGGCGACGAGAGCCGCGATGAACCCGCCCCAGCGGGGCAGGTCATCGGCGGCGAACACGGCGGCCGCGGTGCCGACCAGGACTGGTGCGACCGCGGCCGGGAGGGTGCGCGGCCGGGCCGCGTTCAGCCAGATCCTCACGGGCGTTTCGGGAACTTGTCGAACTCGGGGCTGCGTCCCTGCTGGTAGGCGTTGCGGCCTTCCTGGCCTTCTTCGGACATGTAGAAGAGCAGCGTCGCGTCGTGGGAAAGCTGCTGAAGGCCGGTCAGGCCGTCCTCTTCCGCGTTGAAGCTCGACTTGAGCAGACGCAGGGCGAGCGGGGAGAGGTGCGACATCTCCCGGCACCAGGCCACGGTCTCCTTCTCCAGATCCTCGACCGGTACCACCGTGTTGACCAGCCCCATCTGCTCGGCCTCGTCGGCGCTGTAGTGGCGGCAGAGGAACCAGATTTCCTTGGCTCGCTTGACGCCGATGTTCCGGGCCAGCAGGCTGGAGCCGAAGCCGCCGTCGAAGCTGCCCACCCGCGGGCCGCTCTGGCCGAACTTGGCGTTGTCGCCGGCGATGGTCAGGTCGCAGACCAGGTGCAGGATGTGCCCGCCGCCGACCGCGTAGCCGGCGACCATCGCGATCACCGGCTTCGGCAGACGGCGGATCTGCACGTGGAGGTCACCGACGTCGAGGCGGCCGACGCCCTGCTGGGCCACGTCGTCATCGCCGATGTAGCCGTCGTCGCCGCGGATCCGCTGGTCGCCGCCGGAGCAGAAGGCCTCGGTGCCCTGGCCGGTGAGGATGATCGAGCCGACTTCGAGATCGTCGCGAGCCTGGTTGAAGGCGTCGCGGAGCTCGGCCAGGGTCTGCGGGCGGAAGGCGTTCCTGACTTCGGGCCGGTTGATCGTGATCTTGGCGATACCCTCGGCCTTCTCGTAAAGGATGTCGGAGTAATCTCCGGCGGGCAGCCACTCGATCGGCTCGTAGAGGGTCTCTTCCGGCGGTGCGTTGCGGTGTCTTTCAGGCAAGTCCTGTACTCCGTTCATCAGTGCGGCGGCCATCGGAGCCGTCGGATCGCAAGAATTGGGGATCCCACGATAAACGAGGTCAATTGAAACTCGACAACTGGCTGGCACAGAGAGCACAGAGCTGCCCCGACCGGATCGCCCTGATCGCGGACGGCGAGTCGATGACCTATGCCGAGCTGGAGGAGGAGGCGGTTCACGCGGCCCGGCGCCTGGCCGCCTGGGGCGTGCGTCGAGGTGCGACCGTGGCGATGAACATGCGTCCCGGGCGAGAGAAGATCATCCTCGTCCACGCCCTGATGAAGACCGGGGCGGTGCTGCTGCCGATCAGCCCGAAGCTCTCGCCGGAGGAGCGGGGCCGCGCGCTCGAGGCCTGTGACGTGACCGTCGACCTCGACGACCCCGGCAAGCTCACCCAGACCGAGGCCGACATGCCGATGCTCGGTGAGCACGACATGGCCGACCCCCATTGCCGCATCCTGACCAGCGGCTCCACCGGTCACCCGCACCCGGTTTCACTCACCTACGGCAACCACCTCTTCAGCGCCATGGGATCCGCTTTCAACATCGGGGTCGATCCCTCGGACCGCTGGCTCTGCGCACTGCCGACCAGTCACATCTCCGGACTCTCGATAGTCATGCGCTCGGTGATCTACGGCACCGCGATGGTGCTGCACGACCGCTTCGATCCGGCGGCCGTCGCCGAAGCGATCGAGGACGACGGCGTCAACGTGATCTCGATGGTCTCGACCATGCTGCTCCGGCTGCTCGACCAGGACGTCGACATCAGTGCGCCGCGGGCGATCCTGGTCGGCGGCGGCCCGGTCCCGCCCAGCGCGCTGGCCGAGGCGCTCGACCGGGGGGCCCGGGTCATCCAGACCTACGGCCTGACCGAGACCTGCTCGCAGGTCACGACCCTCGAGGTCGCGGAGGCCCGGCGCAAGGTCGGCTCGGTCGGTCGGCCGCTGCTCACCTCGCACCTGCGGATCCAGGACCGCGAGATCCTGGTCCAGGGGCCGACCGTCTCGGCCGGAGCGCTCGACGCCGACGGCTGGCTCCACACCGGTGACGTGGGCTGGATCGACGACGACGGCTTCCTCTACGTCCAGGGCCGGACCGATGACATGATCGTCACCGGGGGCGAGAACGTGATCCCGGCGGAAGTCGAGGACGTGCTGGTCCAGCACCCGGAGATCATCGAGGCGGCGGTGATCGGTCGTCCCGACCCCGAGTGGCAGCAGGCGGTGACCGCCGTCCTCGTCGCCCGGGACGGGGTGGAGGTGAACATCGAGACCGTGCGCAGCCATTGCGACGGAAAACTCGCGCCGTACAAGATCCCCAAGCAGGTCGAGGTGGTCGATGAACTGCCGAGGACTCCCTCCGGCAAGCTCCATCGTGCCGCCCTGCGCGAGTAACCCTTAGCATCAGGTTCATCATGAGCACCCAAGACATCTTCTATGACAAGGACGGCGATCTCTCGAAGCTCGAGGGCAAGACCGTCGCCATCCTCGGTTTCGGCTCCCAGGGCCACGCGCACGCCCTGAACCTCAAGGACTCGGGTGTGAACGTGGTAGTCGGTCTGCGCGAGGGCTCGGCCAGCCGCGAGCAGGCTGCCGCCGGCGGCCTCGAGGTCCTCTCGGTCGCCGACGCCGCCAGCAAGGGCGACATCGTGATGATCCTGCTCCCCGACGAGAAGCAGGCCGAGATCTGGGAGAACGAGATCAAGGACGGGATCGCCGAGGGCAACCTCCTCATGTTCGCCCACGGCTTCGCGATCCGCTTCGACCAGATCGTGCCGCCGGCCGGCGTCGACGTCGGCATGGTCGCCCCCAAGGGCCCCGGCCACATGGTCCGCCGACAGTACGAGGAAGGCTCCGGCGTCCCCTGCCTGATGGCGGTCGAGCAGGACGCCACCGGAACCGCCCACGACCTCGTGCTCGCCTACGCGATCGGGATCGGCGGCGGCCGCGCCGGGATCATCGAGACCACCTTCAAGGACGAGTGCGAGACCGACCTCTTCGGCGAGCAGGCCGTGCTCTGCGGCGGCGCCACCGAACTGGTCCGGGCCGGGTTCGACACCCTGGTCGAGGCCGGCTACGACCCGCGCCTCGCCTACTTCGAGTGCCTGCATGAGCTCAAGCTGATCGTCGACCTCATGTACGAGAAGGGCATCCAGGGCATGCGCTACTCGATCTCGAACACCGCCGAGTACGGCGACCTGACCCGCGGCAACCGGGTGATCGGCGAGGAATCGCGCGCCGCGATGAAGGAGATCCTCGGCGAGATCCAGAACGGTGATTTCGCCAAGGAGTTCATCGCCGAGAACCAGGCCGGCAACGAGAACTTCGACCGCATGCGCCAGGAAGGCAAGGACCACAAGGTCGAGATCGTCGGCAAGGAGCTTCGCGACATGATGCCCTGGATCGACCAGGAGTTCTAGGAGAACGCGGGCCCAGACCCCACCAGCCGCCCGCTGGCTTCGTCGGCGGCGGGGAATGACAGCTCATGTACCCGCGTACTATCGCGGTCATTCCCCCCCTGTCTCCTCGCCAGCGGGACGGCTGGAGGGCCCTGGGCACCACGTGCCGTCCTTGGTGGAGCGCACGGCTGGGGGCCCCTGAACTGT
>JBIQLL010000011.1:0-73079 GCA_044464425.1 Solirubrobacterales bacterium
CCAGCCAGGAGTCGCCCTGGGCGTTCGCCCCGAGCGTCCTGGCCGGACGGGCTGACGGATCGGAGTCGTAGGTCGACTGCCCGTCGGCCGTCTCCGAGTCGCTCAGTTCCCCGTTCGGGCCGAGGTAGTACGTCGTGGGGGTCAGCGACGGGATCGGCCAGTCGCTGAAGCCCTTCTCCCAGGCGGCACCGATCGCCCCGGGATCACCGGGGATCGCGGCACCGTTGTCCATCAGGATCCGGACCCGCGGGTTCTGCCGGTACTCAGCCAGGGCAGTTGCCACGTCCGGGCTGTCAGACAGCTCCGACGGCACGATCGGCAAGGCACCTGCGTCAGCCAACTGCTTGTAAAGCAGCGGGGCCATGCCGACCAGCGCATCCGGCATCTTCGGCACCTCGTTCGCGACGAAGAGATCCATGAACTCGATCCACTGTGTGACCGTGCTCGGACCGAGCGAGTCCACATGGACTCCGTTCTGGAGGTTGATCCAGACGTCCGGCTTCCCCTGCAGGTCCTTCAGAGCCTCGGGGAAGTGACCGCCGGTCTGCTCGTCCTGGAACTGTCCGATGATCCACACCGGAACGTCGATCCGGTTGACCCAGTAACCAGGGGCCCGGTACTTGAACAGCTGCGGGGTCCGGAACGGGTTGTTCTCGATCTCCTCGTCGTAGTCACGGGTCTGGAGACGGAGGTCCTGGTTGTCGAGGCAATGCTGCTTCTGCGATTCCCGCAGGGCCGCATCCTTGACGTCCGGGTCACCGGTCGTGGACATCACCTTCGCCCAGGGCTGCCCGAACTCAGGCGCCGGCTTCGCGTCCGCGGCCCGCTCCGAGATCCAGCTGTAAGCGAATCCCTTGTTGAAGATGCCACCCGGGAAACCGGTCCCCTGGTAGACGTCATCGGTCACCGACATCGGCGAGATCGCCGCCAAATGAGGCGGATTCGTGCCCGCCGCGAACAGCTGGCTGATCCCCGAGAAGGAGATGCCACCCATCCCGACCTTGCCGCCCTTCACCCAAGGCTGAGCGGCAACGGTCTCGACCATGTCGTAACCGTCATAGGTAGTCGGCAGACCGAACAGATCGAACGCACCACCGGAGCAACCGGAACCACGCATCTGCACCGACACCACGGCGAAGTCCGCCATCGGGCCGATCAGTCCGCCCACCGCGGTCGACGTGACCGGAGCGAGCGGGTCGCCTCCGACCAGACCCTTCAACAGGTCGTGCGGAGCGGCCGTCTGGTAGCCGGAGTGTTCGATGTAGGTCGGGAACGGGCCGTCGGCCAGCGTCTTGCCCGCGGGCAGACGCACCGTCATCGCCAGCTCGATCCCGTCGCGCATCGTCACGTAATTGAGACCCGGGTTCAGAGTCTTGCCGTCATAGAACGACTGCGGCGGATTCTCATCCAGGTTCAGCACCTCGAACTTCGGGCTGCTGACCACGGTCCCAGCGCTGTTCTTGCCCCGAACCGTGTAACCGTCACCAGGCGTGACGTCATAAAAGATCTTCGAGCCGAACTTGTCGGCCACGCCGGTATCGACGGTCTTGCCGGCACTGTCGAGCAAGGTCAGCTCGCTACCCGGAATGGCATCGGTCACATACGCATCGCCGACGCTCCCCCTGGCCTTGAACGAAGGCGGCGGAGGCGGAGGCGGCGGGAGCTTCCCGATCTCATCCTGGAACCAGGCCTCTACCGATGCGACGCAGGAGCTGCTCTTCGCCTTGGCCTTGCGCAGCTGCTTCGATGCGTTCTTGACCCGCGCCTTGCTCTTGCGAACCTGCTTCTTCGCCTTGCGAACCTGCTTCTTGGCCTTGCGAGCCTGCTTCTTGGCCTTGCTGATCCGCCGCGCGTTGTGCGTGGCCCTGGCCTTGCGAGAGCGCTTGTTCGCCTTCTTGGCCTGCTTCTTAGCCTTGCGAACCCGCTTGTTCGCCTTCTTGGCCTGCTTCTTAGCGTTGCGAACGCGCTGGTTGGCCTTCGAGAGCGGCGCCTTGCACTCCTTGATCTTCTGGGCGCGCTCCTGCTTGAGCTGAGTCACCTGGTCCGTGTCGGCCCCGGCCGCCGGCGCGCTCAGTACGCCGAACCCTGTCAACGCGACAAGTGCAACCAGCACAGCCGCACACGTCGATCTGATGCTCCTCATTTTCTCTCCGTTTCCCTTCGAAGTCGTCTTAACTCGTTTGAAAACCCACCCGGCCAGGCACGAAAGCACGGCCAGGAAATACACCACCGGCGTTGGAGGGGATCCCCAGCTGACAGTCGCCTATCCCTTACCCCTCGACCAGATGAACACCACCATACACGAACACCGGGCGGTCGGGGTGAAATCGTCACGAAGCCAGGGCCAGTCGATCGGTTCCGACAGGACCAGGAACAGACGCGATCGGGCCCGGAGTTTTAGGCGGCCAGCTCTTTGCTGATCGCTTCGCGGGCCTCGGGAGGATCGAGGACGACCAGGTCCCCGGCTCCCTTGAGGATCTCGCGGACCAGCCATGAGGTGCCGGCGTACGGCAGCTCGACCACGACGGCGCCGTCGGCGAGCTCCTCGACCACGTTCCGTTCCTCGCGCATCCAGCGCGAGCGCTCCGGTGAGACCCAGACCCGGGCGACCGAGGCCTCCGGCACCTTGCCGTCGCTCATCCAGCCTTCCACCCCGGCCAGCTCCTCGGCCTCGGGACGAGGCTCGAACGTCTCGCCAGTCGGGCGGGCCTCCTTGATCCGGTCCAGCTTGAAGTGGCGCATCGCCTGACGGTCGAGGTCGAAGCACTCGGCGTACCAGCCCTCGCGCCCGTTCTCGAGGCGGTAGGGCTCGACGGTGCGCTGGGAGAACTTGTCCTCGTTCTCCTTGTAGTAGTTCAGCTCGAGGATCCGCCGGCCGGCGATCGCCTCGTTGACGATGCGAGCCGCCTCGGCCCCGCCGGACTCGCTGACGATCGCGAGGCCCTCGTGGGCGGGGTCGCGGCCGAGCGCCTCGACGATCTTCTCGCGGGCGGTGTCCAGCTTGGCCTGGGGCAGGTGATCGCCGACCAGGTCGATCGCCGCGACCAGCGCTTTGGCCTCGAGCGGCAGCAGACGGGCCGGGCGGGCGAACGAATCCCCGTACGGCTCGGAGTCGACCTCGATGATGTCGCCCTTGATCTCGGCGTAGAGGACGTAGGTGCCGCCGCCGAAGTTGACCACGTTGAGCACGTCGATGTCATCGCGGAGCTCGTCCTCCGAGAGCTCGAGGCGCTGGCAGAGATCGGACATCGAAAGGGGCGTCCCGTCCTTGGCGGCGCCGATCAGCATGCCGGCCAGGGTGACCAGGCGACCGAAGCGCTCCGGGCGGATCGCGGCGGCGGAACGGTCTTTGCTGCGCTGGCGGCGCTCGCGGATCGGGGTCGGGAAGTCGGTCTGTGCCTCGGCCACGGCGAAGCCGTTGACGTGCCGGTCACGGAGCAGGGCGATCCGCTCCTCGGCCGCCGCCTTGAACTCGGGCGGACCGAGCACTTCGGCGTTCTGGCGCCAGCGCAGCACCCAGGCGAGCAGCTCGCGCTCGCTGGCGTAGGAGGTTTCCAGCACGATTCCTTCGCGGCCGCCGGTCTCTTCCGGGTCGGCCTTGCTGACCTCGCCGTGGCTGCCGAAGTCCCGTTCGATCAGCCAGGCGACCCGGTCGCTGAAGAAGATCCGGGCCCGGCCGGCATCCTCTCCGAGCTGCCAATCGGCCAGCTCCGCGTAATCGCGGCGCTCGAAATCCTCGGGCGGGTTGAAGTCATGCTCGGACTTGGTCGCGTAGCCGACCTTGCCGCGGATCCGCGAGAGCCGGAAGACCCGGACCGCGTCCCGCTCGTGCGAGTGCCCGATCAGGTAGAACTGCCCGCCGCGGAAGACCAGGTGGTACGGGTCCACCTTGCGATCCGAGACCTGGTCGGACTGGATCGTGTGGTACTCGAAGGTGATCGTCTTGTGCCGCGAGATCGCGGTCTCGATCCGGGCCAGGCGCTGGGTCAGCTCGCGCGAGGACGCGGCCGGGAACTTGGCCATCGAGACCGGGATGTTGTCCGGGTCCGCGAGCGGGTTGGGATGGCCCCAGGCGACCTGCTGAAGCGCGAGCCGCAGCGGCTCGGCGTAGGCAAACTCACCCTCGGTCAGCAGGCTGAGCGAGGTGCGGAGCGCGGCCAGCTCATCGTCTGTGAACTTGATCTCCGGCAGGTAGAAGTTCTCCGGCGGCAGCGAGTAGAGCTCGGCCTCGAAGAAGCCCTCGCCGGGCCGGTCGACCTGAAGCTCGATCCCGAGGCTGTCAAGCTCGGCCCGGTCCGCGTAAAAGCGGCGGGCGAACGCATCCTCGTTCATCACGCTGTAACCCTCGACCTCTCGCTTGATCTCCAGGGCCGAGACGGGCCGGCCCTGAGCCATCAGAAACGAGATCAACGAGAGCTGCCGGATTAGCTTCTCGGTGTCCTTTGCCATCAGCGACTGACTCTACCTGCGAACCACCTTCGGCCGCCTCCCAGAAAGTTCCGAAACCGGCTTTCAGACCGCAAATGCCGGATTTTTTTGCGCTTTCTTGCGTAACTCGTTACGAAGACGTAACGAAGCCGAGCCGTTCCGCGTAACGCTCCGAACGTTCGAGCGCCTCTTCCTTCTCCATGTACGGGACGAGGATCGAGTAGAGCAGGTCGGGACCGACCTCCGGCAGCATCTCGGTCCGCTCGTCGACGATCTCCGCCCGGATCACCACGGCGGCCCCGCCGACCACCATGTTGGCGATCGATTCGGGCACGTCCTCACGGTCCGGCATCATCTTGCGGCCGCCGTCGACGAAGGCGGAGATCATCCGCACCGCCGAGAGGTAACGCTCCAGGGCCGCCGGTCCGGCCGAGAACATGTCGACGATGCACATGCGGGCGAAGGCGGGCTCGGCCGCCAGGAAGTTGAGGCTGGCCTCGATCCCCAGTTCGATCATCTCCGGCCAGGTCAGGGCGGGGTCGTCACAGGCCTTGATCACCTCGGTTACGAAACGACCCAGGATCGCGTCGTAGGCGGCGAGGAAGCAGGCTTCCTTGTCGGGAAAGATCTCGTAGAAGGTGGAACGCGAGACCCGGGCCCGGGAGACGATGTCCGCGACGCTCACCTCGGCGTAGCGCTTCTCGGCGCAGGCCTGCGCCATCGAGTCGAGCAGCCGGTCGCGCTGCGAGGTGATCACGAACTCACGCGGCAGGTTGTGGCGGCCGGAAGGCAGGCGGGAGGGCGTTATCTCGTTCACGCGGGCACCTTCGTCTCGCGCATCGCGACCATTCCCTGCTCATGGCCGAAGTAAGGGGCCACGGCCAGGTACATCATGTCCGGCAGGAGCTTGGGCAGATCGGCCGCCCGACCGCCGGCGGCCTCGTTGAACATCAGAGCCGAGACCCCGCCGACGATCACCCGGGCGACCTGGGTGGGGATCCGGTCCGGCTCGTCGACCATGTTCCGGGCCGAATCGAGGAAGGGGAAGAACGAGGAGACCGCCTGCTGGTAGCGGTCCCGGGCCCGGGCGCCGGCGCCGAAGCCTTCGACGATGCCGACCCGGGCGGCGACCGGGTTGTCGGCCAGGTAGGTGAGCAGCGCACAGATGCCGCCGCGGATCTGGACCACCCAGTCATCCGAGCCTTCGTGGGCGAAGCCGTCGGCGACGAAGGTCAGCATCCGCTCCATCACGGTGCCGTAGGCGGCGATGAAGCAGTCTTCCTTGTCGGCGAACTGCTCATAGAAGGTGGCGCGTGACACGCCGGCCGTGGAAATGATGTCGGCGACCGTGGTTTCGGTGTACCCCTTGTCGGCGACCACGCCGATCATCGCCTCGACCATACGCTCGCGCTGAGAGCGAACCACGACGTCCCGCGGTAGCCCATGCCGGCCACTGGGAAGCTTTCCCGTCCCGAACGGGTCGAGTTCTTCCTGTAGCTCCTCCTCTGGCATAGCCAGATATTACCCCGCCACAAGGAGTCACGAACGTAAAGTCGACCCAGATCAGGTCGGTTGGAGACGATTGGAAACGTCGCATTAGACTCCCTCGCGTGAACGCTGAGACATCATCCGGCGGGCCGGTCGGCATCATCGGCCTGGGATATGTCGGTCTGCCGATCGCCGTGGCCTTCGCCGAGGCCGGCCGCGACGTGGTCGGCCTTGACACCGACCCGGGGAAGATCGAGCGGATCAACCGCGCCGAGAGCTATATCGAGGACATCCCCTCGAAGACCCTCGAAGCGCTGGCCGGACGGCTGCGGGCCACCGACGATTACGGGGAGCTCGCTGCCTGCGAGGCGGTGATCATCTGCGTTCCGACCCCGCTGACCGGCTCGCGCGAACCGGACCTGAGCTACCTCGAGGACGCGTCCCGCAAGCTGGCCGCGGTGCTGGTCGACGGCCAGACCGTGGTACTGGAATCGACCACCTACCCCGGCACCACCCGCGATCTCCTGGCGGTGGCGCTGGAGGCGGACGGGCGCCAGGCGGGAACCGACTTCCACCTCGCCTTCTCGCCGGAACGCATCGATCCGGGCCGGACCGATTACACGGTGCGCACCACACCGAAGCTGGTCGGTGGCCTGACCCCGGCCTGCACCGCGAAGGCGGTCACGCTCTACGAGACGATCTGCGACCGGGTCGTGCCGCTCTCCGGCCCGGAGGCGGCCGAGCTCTCGAAGCTGCTGGAGAACATCTTCCGCTCGGTCAACATCGCTCTGGTCAACGAGCTGGCCCAGCTCTGCAACCGGCTCGGGGTCGACGTCTGGGAAGTGGTGGACGCAGCCTCGACCAAGCCGTTCGGCTTCATGCGCTTCGAGCCGGGCCCGGGGATGGGCGGCCACTGCCTGCCGGTCGATCCCTTCTACCTCGCCTTCAAGGCGCGCGAGCACGATTTCTACCCCGAGTTCATCGAGCTGGCGGGGAAGATCAACCAATCCCAGCCGCTGTTCTGCGTGAACCGGATCGAGCGGGTCCTGAATGAGAACGGCAAGCCGGTCAAGGACACCAGGATCCTGATTCTCGGGGTCAGCTACAAGGGCGGGGTCGGCGACACCCGGGAGTCGCCGGCGATCAAGATCATCCGGCTGCTCCAGGAGCTGGGCGCCGATGTGCGCTACCACGACCCGTACGTCCCCGAGCTGGCCGAGACCGGGCTGAGCAACTCACCCGACCTCGATCGGGCGCTGGCCGAGGCCGACCTCAGCGTGATCGTCACCGCCCACCCGGAGTTTGATTGGCCCGCGGTCATCGCCGCGAGCAAGCTGCTCTTCGACCTGCGCGGGGTGACCCGGGAGCTCAAGAACCCGGGCAACGTGACGAGGCTCTAGCCCGGTGCTCCGAAGAGTGGCAGCAGGCGCGAGCAGACTGGTGCCCCGGCGCCGGCGTCACTCCCACTGGCGGGAGATCAAGAGCGACAAGGCGACCGCGGCGCTCGCGGTCGGCACGATCGCGATCGCCGGCGGGGTTTTGGCCGCCCAGTACACCCGCCTGCTCAGCCGCCGCAGCCATCTGCCCGAGAACGAGGGCCTGATCGATTCGGCGCCGGCCGCCGCGGTGGACACGGTCGGGGTCGCGGTCGAGGGCTACTCGGCGACCCCCGCCCGCGAGCTCGTGCTCTTCAACCTGCTGTCCGGGTTCCTGGGTAGCTTCGCCGCGGTCCGCTTGACCACCTGGGCGATCCGCGAGGACTGGGGGCCGTTCCGCAACGTCAAGGTCGGCGGGCGCCACATCCACCACTTCGTGCCGGGAATCCTGATCGCCTTCGCTTCCGGGATCGCGGCGCTGATGGTGGGCGGCGAGAAGGCCGACCGGCGGATCGCCCGGACCCTCGGGGTCGGGATGGGCCTGACCTTCGACGAGGCGGCGCTGCTGCTCGACATGCAGGACGTCTACTGGAGCCGCGAAGGGCTCTTCTCAGTGCAGCTGACCCTGGCCACCGGCGCCACCCTGGGCGCCACGGTCCTGACCCTCCGCATCCTCGGTCGCGGCGAGGCCCGGCAGGAGGAGGCGGGAGAGATCCCCGCTCCCGACGATCAGATGAGCTCGGTCGTGCCCTGGCCGCATCCGTCTTCATAGCCCCGGCGAGGGAATGAACACGCTCGTACCTTGCCGGTTCTCCAGCCGATAGACACGGGCGTACTATTTTGCAACGTTTCCGTATCTTGTCCGCCCCGACCGTGTAGCGAACTGCAGGTTTTGCCCGGCGTGATGCGAGTTTCCCGATTCCGCGTGGCGACGAGGTTCGCTGACGCGCATCAGGCATAAAAAATGTCGGTGGTCGGGCTGACCCAAGGGAGAGTGGGCCAACCCGACTTCACCGACTAAGCGCTGCTGAGGGTAGGGAGGGACCCCAGTCAACGATGTATTCGCAGCTATCACGTCCAGTGATTGAACTGCTGATACGAGATAGTACACCAAACACACGCGTTTATGTGCCAACCACGAAAAATTCGTTTCACGCCCGTTTATCGTCCCTGGAGCCAGACGACTTCGTCTCGACCCGGGCCGACCCCGACCAGATTGATCGGCACTCCGACGAAGTCACTGACGAAGGCGATGTAGTCGCGGGCTGCCGGCGGCAGATCCGCCTCGCTCCGGCAGTCGCTGATGTCCTCACTGAAGCCGGGCAGATCGACGTACTCCGGAGTCGCGTTGTGGAGGATGGTCTGGTGGTAGGGGAAGTCGTCGAGCACCGCGCCTTCCTTCGAGCGGTAGCGGACCGCCACCTTGATCGTCTCGAGACCGGCCAGCACGTCGAGCTTGGTCATCGCGAGGTGCGAGAGCCGATTGAGGCGGACCGCGTACTTGAGCGCGACCAGGTCGAGCCAGCCACAGCGGCGCGGACGCCCCGTCGTGGTCCCGAACTCATGCCCCTTCTCGCCGAGGTGCTTGCCCACCTCATCGAAGAGCTCGGTCGGGAACGGTCCGGCGCCGACCCTGGTCGAGTAGGCCTTGACGATGCCCCAGACCTCTTCGATGTCGGTCGGTCCGACCCCGGCCCCGACGCAGGCGGCGCCGGCGATCGGGTTCGAGGAGGTGACGAAGGGATAGGTGCCGTGGTCGACGTCGAGCAGCGCCGCCTGGGCACCCTCGAAGATCACCTTGTTGCCGGAGTCCAGCTCGTTCCAGAGCAGCCGGGCGGTGTCTGCGATGTAAGGCTCGAGCCGGTGGCCGTAGCTCAGGTACTGCTCGGTGATCGTGTGGAGGTCGAGCCGTTCGTCGATCTCGATCTCGTCCGGCTCGGCTTCCTTCTGCAGCTTGCGCCGGCGGACCGTCAGCTCCTGCAGTGACTTCTGCTTGTGCTGCAGGGCCGCCATGATCTTCTTGCGCAGGATCTTCTCGTCGAGCAGGTCCTGGACCCGGATCCCGATCCGGGAGACCTTGTCCGCGTAGGCCGGGCCGATGCCGCGCCGCGTGGTGCCAATCGAGAGCTTGCCCAGCTTGATCTCCTCGGCCGTGTCGACCAGCACGTGGTAGGGCATGATCAGGTGAGCGTTGGCGGAGACCCGCAGGTTGGAGGCGGAGACGCCGGCCCGGTGCAGACCCTCGATCTCCTCCAGCAGGATCCGGGGATCGACCACGACCCCGTTGCCGATCACGCAGAACTTGTCCTGGTGCAGGATCCCGGACGGGATCAGGTGAAAGTTGTACTCGGTGCCGTCGAGCACGATCGTGTGGCCGGCGTTGTTGCCGCCCTGAAAGCGCACGATCGCAGAGGCATCGCGGGCGAGCAGATCGGTGATCTTGCCCTTGCCCTCATCGCCCCACTGGGTTCCGACTAGTACGAGTCCTGACATGAATGAGTGAGTCTAGATGGAAGCCTGGCGGCCGGTCAGTCCCGCAGCTGGGGCTTCTGACGGGCGTCGTCACCAAGCATCGGGATTGTGTGCTCACCGCACATCTCGACCAGACGAGAGACAGTCCGCGAACCGATCTGCTGCTCGAGTTCCTGTTGATCCGTGAGGTTGGTCGTAGCCACGATCGACTTCTCGCGCTCGTAGCGCTCGTTGACCAGAGCGTAGAGCTGCTCCAGCACCCACTCGGTCTGCTTCTCGGCACCGAGGTCATCGAGGTGAAGCAGGTCCACCTCGCAGAGCCGCTCGAAGAATTCGACGTATGACTCCTCCCCCGCCTCGGCCCCGTAGGTCGCGCGGATGCGGGCCAGCAGCTTCGGCATCGAGTAGATCGCGACCGTGCGGTTGCGCCGGAGCGCCTCCTTCGAGACCAGCATCGCCAGCGTCGTCTTGCCGGTGCCGGTGTCACCCATCAGCCAGAGGCCGCTGCCCTGATCGAGGTTGCGATCCATGCCGTTCACCCAATCGCGGACGACGCGGACCGCGTCGGGGTTGATGTCGGTCACCGGCGGGCGGTCGAAGGAGACCCCGCGGTAGCGCTTCGGCAGGACCGAGTTGATGCCGGAGGCGCGGGCCTTGGCCAGCCGCGGCTCGAGGCACTCGCACTGGATCGCCGTGTTGTCCTCGCCCAGGATGTAGCCGGAGCCGTCGCAGCGGCCGAACGGGCAGGGCGGCAGGCCATTGGCCGGGGTGCCGTACTCCTCGACGGCCATCAGATCGCTTCAGCCTCGGCCCGCACCGCGTTGGGCGAGCCTTCACCGGCCGGGTGTTCATGGCTTGCCTTGACGAACTTGGGAATGTTGGAGAGGAAGATCAGCGGGCTCATGCCGATCGGCCCGTTTCTGTTCTTGGAGATCAGCACCTCGGCGGTGCCGTCCCGCTCGTTCGGATCCTTCTTGTAAACGTCGTCGCGGTAGAGGAACAGGACCAGGTCAGCGTCCTGCTCGATGTTGCCGGACTCGCGCAGGTCGGAGAGCATCGGCCGTTTGTCCGGCCGGTTCTCGTTCGCCCGGTTCAGCTGCGAGAGCGCGATCAGCGGCACGTTCAGCTCGCTCGAGAGCAGCTTCAGGCCACGGCTCACCTGGCCGACCTGCTCGGCCCGGTTGGCGATCCGCTCGTCCATCCGCATCAGCTGGAGGTAGTCGACGATGATCAGCGAAAGCCCCTCGCCCTCACGCTCGGTGCCCTGGTTCTTCCGCAGCACCTGTGCGTGGAGCCGCCTCGCCTTGGCCCGCAGGTCCAGCAGCCCGAGGTCGGAGGTCACGTCGATGAAGAGCGGTGCGTCATTGAGCTGGTTGAGGGCCCGGTTGACCTTCTTCCAATCCCGGTCCTGACCTTTCTGCACACTCAGCCTGCCCTTGCGGAGCAGGTCGCCCTTGACCCCGGACTGTGAGGCCATGAAGCGCTGGGCCAGCTCGGACTCCGACATTTCGAGCGAGAAGAAGGCGACCGCCTTGCCCTGGTCGACCGCGATGTTCTCGGCGACGTTGGCAACGAAGGCGGACTTGCCGACCGAGGGCCGGGCCGCGAGGATGATCAGGTTCGAGGGCTGGAGGCCGCCGGTCTTCTCGTCGAGATCATCGAAGCCGGTCGGCACGCCCGCCGCCTTGAGCTCACCGCTGATCCGCTTGTGCAGCCGGTCGACCTCGTCGAAGAGCACGTCGTCCAGCTTGCGGAAGTCCTCCTGGTGGCCGCCGTGGGCGACCTCGAAGAGGCGCTGCTCGGCCCGCTCGGAGAGCAGGCCTGCGTCAGCCTCGCGATCGCTGATCCAGCTGTCGATGTCCTGACTCACCCGCAGCAGCCGCCGCAGGTGGGCGTGCTCCCGGACGATCTCGGCGTGATGCTTCGCGTTGCCCGGGGCGGCGACCTTCTCGGCCAGCTCGGCCACGTAATTGCTGCCGCCGGCCTCATCCAGCTTTCCCGCGGTGACCAGGGCCTCGCTCACGGTCAGCGAGTCGCAGGCCTTGTCGGTCGCGTAGAGGTCAACCATCACCTCGTAGATCGCCTTGTGGCGATCGAGGTAGAAGTCCTCCGGGGTGAGTTTTACGTCGTCGACCGCCCAGCCCACGGCGGGTTCATAGACCAGCATCGAGCCGAGGACAGCTTCCTCGGCCTCGATGTTGTTGGGTGGTACCTGGGCTATTGCCTATTTCTCTTCTGCGACGATCGTCTTGACCGAGGCGATCGCGCCACCGGCCACTTCAACGTCAATCATGTACGTGCCGACCTGATGGATCGGTACGTCGAGGCGGATCTTCTTCTTGTCGACCTTGATGCCGCGGGCATCGCGGATCGCTTCCGCGATCTCCTTGGTCGTGACCGAGCCGTACAGCTTGCCGTCTTCGCCGGCGCGGTGGTGGATCGTGAGCACGGTCTTGGAGAGCAGCGAGGCGTTCTCCTTGGCCCGCGCGATCGCTTCACGCTCGGCCTTCTCGGCGGCTTCCTTGCGACGGATCGCCTCCTCGAGCGCACCCGGGGTGGCCGGCTGGGCCAGACCGCGGGGCTGGAGGAAGTTGCGCAGGTAGCCCGGGGAGACCTCGACGGCGGTGCCGTTCTCCCCCAGGCCGTCGACGTCAGCGAGCAGAATGGCCTGCGCCATTACTTCTCACCCACGTACGGGAGCAGAGCCACCTCGCGGGCGCGCTTGACCGCGACCGAGAGCTGGGCCTGATGCTTGCGGGAAAGGCCGGTGACCCGACGGGAGCGGGTCTTGCCCTTGTCCGAGATGAACCGACGCAGCAGGGTCAGGTCCTTGTAGTCGATGTTCTCGGCGGAAATCTTCGTGTACTTGCGGGGGCGTACGCGCTCGCTGAAGCGGCGCCCGCGTCGCGATGATGCTTCTCGTGTCTTAGCCAATGCTTTCCGGTGCCTTACGTGGTTACGGCCCGGGCGGGTCCCCAGGCGTTCAGGACAAAGAATCGTAGCGGGTTCCCAAGGCGTCCGGAGTCTCTGGTAGCCAAACAACCCGCAGATTCCGGGGTGTCATGAAAATAAAAGGGCCGTGCGGGCTTGGCTTGACTGCAAGTCGGCGAGCTTCGCTCCGCCGTTGGGCGGGTGGGACGAACGTTGACCCGCCCACCCACAGAAGCAAAGAATGGTCGGGCGGGGCTCTACCCGAAGTACTCCAGGCATGGCGGTCGACGCGGTGAGGTTGAAGTTTCGAGCGCTATGTGGCGGAAACTTCAACCTCACCGCAAACCCCCTCCCGATCCGCCCCGACCGGAGCCGGCCCAACCATCCTCGAACCTCGTGGGCCGGCGGGTTTAACTGGGAGGGCGGGTCGGACCCCGCCCGACTTGCAGTTAAGCCCTAAAACGGGATGTCGTCGTCCGGGGCGTTGCTGCCGCCGGTCGGGGCGAAGTCTCCGGTGTCGGCCGGGACGTCTGAGGAAGGTGCGAAGCCGCCGCCCTGCGACTGGCCGGCGTCGTAACCGCCGCCCTGCTGCCCACCCTGGTTCTGGCCGCCTTGGTTCTGCCCGCCGCCGAAGCCGCCGGGGGCCGAGCCGTCACGGGAACCGAGGAACTGGACGGTGTCGGCGACGATCTCGATCGTCTGGCGGTTGTTGCCTTCCTTGTCCTGCCACTCGCGCCAGTCGAGCCGGCCATCGACCGCGACCGGACGACCCTTCGAGAGGTAGTTGGCGCAGTTCTGGCCCTGGGCGCCCCAGACCACCACGTTGAAGTAGTTGGGCTTGTCGACCCAGTTGCCGGACTGGTCCTTGCGGCGGCCGTTGACCGCGACTCGCAGGGTGCAGACCGGGGTGCCGCTGGGCGTCTGCCGCAGGTCCGGGTCCATCGTGAGGTTGCCGGTGATCGTGACCCTGTTGATGTTCTCAGCCATCTGTGTTCGCTCCTTATCGCGCTTTGTCGTACATCGCGGATCCTGACCGGGCCCGCGGGTCGGATCAGGAACTTAGCGACGCCCGTGGATGCTTAAAGGCGCAGGGGGCGAAAACTCGCCCCCCGAAAACCCAATTTGCGGGTTATTCAGTCTTCGCGGTAACGGCTGCCGCGGCCGCGACGCTCATCGTCGTCGCCGGTCGGCGCCATGACGACTGCCGTGGCGGGCGGCGCGGGCAGCACCGGAGCCTCGGGATCCACCTTGAAGATGCGGAAGCGCATCACGCCATCAGCGATCTTGAGGCTGTGGTCCAGAGTGCCGAGCAGCTCGCGTTCCGCGTCGAAGCGGAACCAGCGGTAATCGGCTTCGCTCTTGCGGTCGATCTCGTAGGCCATCTCGCGGACGCCCCAGTTGTCTTCATGCTTGAGCGAACCGTTGGCTTCGATCGCCGACTTGGTCTCAGAGACCAGCTTCTCGCGTTCGGCTTCCTCGACCTCGGGGTCGAGCATCAGGACAAGTTCGTATTGGCGGATTGAGTCAGTCAAAATCGACGGGGGACTATACCCGGATCGGTCGAATTTCGCGGTGCCATCCCAACCCGAGGGGGGAGAGTTCTGGCCGCCAGAGCCTTGATGGGACATGCGCCACGGCATCCGGAACCTCAGGATCGATCGGGAGCGGGCGACCAGGTGCGTCGCCCTGGCCGGGCTGCTCCTGCTCGGGATCTCCACCCTGCCGGGTCTCCTGAAGACCCCGGATCCTCCTCCGGTTCCGGCCGACGTCGGCTTCCACCCGGGCGAGCTGACCGGCTACACCGCCGGGCGGAGCGCCTCGGCGGACCGGCGAGTGGGCGGGAAGCGCGACCACGGACCGAAACGAAGGCCAGACCGGCGGCAGAGGAAGCCGGCGCGAAAAGAGACCCCTGAACCGACCGGTCGCGAGACCACCGGCTCCGGCGGCGGTCCTTCGACGGGCAGCTCCGGACCGGCGCCCTCGGCCCCGCCTCCCGCACCTCCGGCTCCGGCCTCCCCGCCGCCGGTCTACTCGCCACCGCCCCCTTCCCCGCCGCCTCCGTCACCGGCCCCACCGCCCCGGCCTACCGACGGCTCCGAGGAGTTCGCTCCCCGCTGATCTTTCTGGGCGGAGAGGCCGCGTGTGGCCGCGGGTTGTTAGCGATCAAGGCCGCGGATGAAGCGGCGGATCCTCGGGGTGGCCGGCGAGGTGAAGGGAAAGTAGAGCTCGGAGGCGTGACCGTGGTTCGGCACGACGTAGAGCCGACCCCGGGGAAAGCGGGATCGCACCTCGCGGGCTTCGCGGACCGAGGTGATCGAGTCGAACTCGCCGGCCAGGACCAGGGTGTCGAGCCGGCCCGGCATCTCCCGGCCGGGCGGGATCGGCGGCTGCATGTTCGGGGTCGGCGCCGGCCAGGGAAGGCAGGCGCTGATGTCCCCGGCCGATCCGTGCACCCACTGGCGTTTGCTGAGCGGCGCCCAGAGGTCATCCGGCCGGAATCGCGCGATCGCCCGCTTCAGCTGCCGGCGGCGAGCGGAGATCGGCGAAGACTTCTTCCACGGCACCGGGTAGTCGTTGCAGACCACCGCCGCGTACATGCCTTCCGAGAAATACCCGGGCGACCCGGAATCGGAGGAGCCGGGGTCGGTCAACTCGCGCAGCTCGCGGCCACGGCCCCGCAGATACTCCGTGACGACGCGATTGAGATGGTTGTAGCCACCCGGCGCGTAGCTGGAGGCGTCGCCCATCAGGTAGCCCAGGACGTTCGAGGCGAGCTTCGAGCCGGTGCCGGCCCGCCGCAGCATCCGGTGGAGGCGCCCGAGCGCGTCGCCCGAGCAGTTCGGGGCGCGGTCGCAGGAGCGGCGCACGGCACGCTCGGCGGCCGGGTAGAGGGTCCGCCAGAACGGGTCATTGCCGGGGTAGGCGGAGGAGAGGATCAGGCCCTTTAGGTTCTTGCCGTAGCGGGCGGCGTAGGACTGGCCGAGGTAGGTGCCGTACGAGTCGCCGTAGAGGATCATCTTCCGGCGGGGCAGGCCGATCGCCCGGCGCACCGCCTCGAGGTCAGCCGCCGACTCGGCGGTCGTGTACCCCTCCCGCCTGACCCCGAGCTGCCGCGCGCACTGCTTCAGGCCGCGCCAGACGCTGACCCCGCCGTGCTGCAGGCCCTTGCAGAGGAGCGGCTTCGACAGCCCCGTCCCGCGCTGGTCGATCGCGATCAGCTCGCGCCGCCGCAGGAACGGGGCCATCACCGCCGCGGTGGGTTTGAACGAATCGGCGTTCGTGGCCGCGTAGCCCGGGCCGCCCTCGATGAAGACGATCGCCCCCATGGACGGGCGGCTGCGGTCGCCCCTGGCGCGGATCGCGAAACCGATCTTCTGCTTGCCGGCCGCCGGCTTGCCGCGCACCGCCGGCACCATGATGTGCCCGCAGCGGAGCGGCTGGTTGGCCCCGATGTCGCAGCTGTGGAGCTTTGGCCCGGCGCCGGCTGACCCCGGCAGGCAGAGAGCGAGAAGCAGGGTGAACAGCGCGAGCAAGGTCCGGAAGCCTCTCCCCCGGACCGGGACCATCAGATCCTTTCCCGCTCCCGGTCGGCCTCGCGCTCGCGGCGGGCGAGCTCGATGTCGGCGAGCTGATCATCGATCCAGTCGGCCGGGGTGCGGGAGTGGATGATCCGCTTGAGGCCGTCGGCCCGATCGAGCCGCTCCTCCGGTGACATGGTCAGGGCGCGGTAGATCGCGTCCGCCTGCTCCTGGATGTCGAACGGATTCACGGTCAGGGCGAACTCCTTCAGCTCCTCGTGCGAGCCGGTGTTCTCGGAGAGCATCAGCACCCCGTCCCTCACGTTGATCACCGGGGCTTCCTTGGCGACCAGATTCATGCCGTCGAAGATCGCGTTGACCATCAGCAGGTCGCAGTGCTTGTAGCGGGCGACCGCCTCGTCGAAGTCGTCGTAGATCCGCAGGTCGATCGGCATCCAGTCGGTCGTGCCGTGGCGGTGGTTGACCACGGCGACCAGCGCCTCGATCCGCTCCAGGTACTCGCGGTACTCGGGCACGTCCTGCCGCGAAGGCTGGAGATGAGCGACGAAGGTGACCTTCTCCCGAAACTCGGGATGGTCACTGAGGAAGGTGTCGAAGGCGGTGAATCCGCGCAGCACGTTCTTCGAGAGGTCGGCCCGGTCGACCCGGAGGATCAGGTGCTCGCGACGGCGGGCGAGGATCTCCTTCTCCAGCTCGGCGACCCGCTCCGAGTGGACCGCCCGCTCGAGGCGGTCGGCGTCGATCGAGAGCGGGTAGGCGCGGACCAGCGTTCGGCCGCCGGGATGGTCGACCCGCAACTCGCCGTAATCGACCTCGTAGCCCATCAACCGCTGGCAGCAGGCCAGGAAGTTCGTGCAGTAGCTGCGGGTGTGGAAGCCGATGATGTCGTTGGCCAGCAGCCCGTCGAAGATCGCGCGGCGGATCGGGGTCGGCAACACGCGCCAGGAATCCGGCTGCGTCCACGGGATGTGGACGAAGTGATGGAGCAGGACGTCCGGCCGGGCCTCCCGGATCATGCGGGGCGCGCTGTACAGGTGGTAGTCATGGAGCATCACGAGCGGGTTCTCGCGGTCCTCGATCTGGGCGATCACGCAGTCCGCGATGTCCTCGTTCACGACCTCGTAGCCGTCGTACCAGGCGGCGATCTCCTCCTTGCGGATGTCCGGCGCGTTGGAGAGGTCCCAGAGGTAATGCTGGATGAACCAGAGGATCGGGTTGGCGATCACGTTGTAGAAGCGGTCGTACGCCTCGGGGTCGCTCTCGACCATCAGCACCCGGTAATCGACGCCCTTGAGGTTGACGTCGATCGGGCGACCTTCGTTCTCCTCGGTCACCGCGACGTCCTCGGCGGTCATCGC
The DNA here is from genome assembly GCA_044464425.1 of Solirubrobacterales bacterium. Lineage (GTDB taxonomy): Bacteria > Actinomycetota > Thermoleophilia > Solirubrobacterales > 70-9 > 67-14. The sequence continues at coordinate 17,593 of JBIQLL010000011.1, forward strand.
CGAAGCGATCCAGAGCGCGCGCCGGTCCCGGACCAGCCCCGAAAGCGCGGTGACCAGTCCGCCGCCGCCCCGTGAGATCGTCCGCTCTCCGTCCGGGCCCCGATCGAACTGAGCGGGGCCTCGGTTGGAGACGATGATCAGCGGAGTTTCGTCTGGGTCCACACCCTCATCCTAGAAGGCGTGACCAAAACGTCCAGAAGGATGCCGTTCGGTCAGGGGCGGCTTATCGCGGTCGGGCGGTCGCCCAGCTTTACTTCGATCTTCTTCTTCTCGCCGTCCCGGAACACGTCCAGCTCGGCCGTGTCGCCCGGCTTCAAGGCTCCGACCATCCGGCCGAGGTCCTCGGCATGCTCGATCGTGATCCCGTTGAGGGCGACGATCACGTCACCGCCCACGTCATAGGTCGCGCCCTGGAAGATCAGGTCCTTGTCACCGCCCTTGATGCCCGCCTCGTCGGCCGGGCCGCCCTTGACCACCTCGGCCACCATCGCGCCGGTCTCGGCGTCGATCCCGAGCTTGTCCGCCAGCTGCGGGTAGAGCGGCTGCGTGGTGACCCCGATGTAGGCGTAACGGGGCTTGCCGTCATCACGGAGCATCCCGACCGAACGATCGATCGAGTTGGCCGGCACTCCGAAACCGACCCCGTCGCTGGAACCGGATCCGCTCTTCATCTGCTGGCTGATCCCGATCACGTGGCCATCGCCGTCCAGCATCGGTCCTCCCGAGTTACCGGGGTTGATCGAGGCATCGGTCTGGATCGCGTTCTCGATCTGGAAATCGGTCAGGCTCATCACCGAGCGGCCGGTCTGTGAGACGACCCCGGTGGTCAGGGTCTGATCCTCGCCGAAGGGGCTGCCGATCACCGCGATCGGCTGACCGACCGCCACCTTGTCGCTGTCGGCCAAGGTGAGCGGCTTCATCTCGACCGCATCCGGGTCCACCTTGAGCAGGCCGACGTCGGCGAACGGATCGAAGCCGACGATCTCCGCGTCAAGGATGTCTCCGGTCGAGAACTCGACGTACACGTCATCGGCGGCCTTGCGCGAATCACCGCTGCCGTCGCTGATCACGTGGGCGTTGGTGACGATCTCACCGTTCTTGCCGAGCACGAAGCCGGACCCGCCCGCGATCGAGGCGGTGGTGGGTGACTTCTCCACGTCACCGAAGACCGAGCGGATCGAAACCACCCCGTCGATGGTCTCCGCGTACACCTTGGAGGGGTTGAACTCGGAGCCGTTGGTGTCGAGCACCACCGGGTCGGCATCGGAAGTCGCCGGCTGCGCCCGCTCGGCCTCGCCGCCCGAGTCAGTGGTCGAGTCCGAATCCGAGCCGGAACCGCAGCCGGCCAGAACGAGCGTCGCCAGAAGGACGACCAGGAAGAGGACTGTGGCGCGGCGCGGCATGGCGCCGGAGCCTACCGGGAGGCGGGCTTTGGACCGCGGAAGTGGTCGTGGCCGCCGCCGGCCGGCACCCACTCGCCGTGGTCGCGCAGGACGCTGAGCGCGGCCGATGCCCCGGTCGCGGGGACCACCTCCCCGATCGCCATCAGCTCGAACCCGGCGGCCGCGATCAGCGCGTCATCGGCGGCGGCAAAACGGTCGGCGGGCACGGTCAGCGCGAGCACGTAATCCTCGCCGCCGGTCAGCGCGAACTCGAGGGGGTCGCGGCCGAGCGCGGTCGCGACCTCGGCCACTCCCGCCAGCATCGTGACCTCCTTGCCCTCGAGCCGGATCGCCACCCCGGAGGCCACTGCGATGTGGCCGAGATCGGCGGCCAGCCCGTCGCTGACGTCGATCATCGCCGACGCCCCGGCGCCGGCCAGGGCGGGCGCCGCCGTGAGCTGCGGTTCCGGGCGCACCTGGCAGGTGATCAGCAGATCCCGGAACAGGTCACTGACCTGCGGCGCCTCGAGCCCTTCGAGCAGGGCGAGCCCGGCCGCGGCGCCGCCGACCGGCCCGGTCACCGCGACCAGGTCTCCGGGCCGGGCCCCCGAACGCCCGACCACCGGAGTCTCGTCGTCGACGTGGGCGATCACGGTCACGCTGAGAAAGATCACCGGGGAGCCGACCACGTCGCCACCGGCCAGCTCGGCCCCGAACTCGGCCGTCGCCTCGACCACGCCGTCAGCCAGTCCCTCCAGATAGGCGTCCGGGGTGTCCGGAGGCGCGCCGAGGGCGACCAGGATCTCCGTGTGACCGGCGCCGAGCCCCATCGCCGCGAGGTCTGAAACCGCGCTCGCGACCGCCTTGCGGGCGCTTTCCCCGGCCGGCCGGTCGCGGTGAAAGTGGACCCCCTCGACCGCGGTGTCGACCGAGGTCACGATCCGCCCGCGAGCGCGGATCACGGCCGCGTCATCTCCGATCCCGGTCTCGAACCGGCTGGACCCGCGGGCCTGGCCGGCGATCCGGCCGATCAGCTCGAACTCGCTCAGGTCCATGCCTTTGACACTATTGCCTGGAACTTATGGTGAGCCGATGAGCGAGGAGACCAGCGAGCGAGCGGACAAGCCGAGCCTGCTCCACCGGCTGGGGCATCTCGCCGCGACGATCGGCAAGACCGGGCCGAAGAAGAAGTCGACCCGGATCATCCTGCAGGGCTCGGTCGCTTTCCTGATCTTCGCCTTCCTCGTCTTCACGGTCGTCTCCCAGTGGTCGGAGCTGAAAGAGAAGGGGGTCGAGTTCGACCTGATCTGGCTGCTCCCGGCGGTCGTGATGATGCTGCTCTATTACGTTGCCGGCGCGGCCGTGTGGGGGCTGATCCTCCGCCTGCTCGGCAGCCCGGTCCCGGCGATGGAGAGCCAGAAGATCTGGGCGCAGCCGCTGCTCGTCCGCTACATCCCGGGCACCGTGCTCTTCCTGCTCGCCCGCATCCTGCTGGCCGAGAAAGCGGGCGTCCAGCGGCGGGTCACGACCGCCGGGATCGTCTACGAGCAGGCAGTCTCGGTCGCCGGCGCGCTGACCATAGCGACCTGGTTCCTGATCGATCACCCGGACCTCCAGGGCCAGCCCGCCCGCTGGCTGCCGCTGCTGGTGCTGCCGTTGATGGTCTTGCTCCTCCACCCTCGGATCTTCGGCCCGGTCTCAAAGCGCCTGCTCACCGCGCTCGGCCGGGAGCCGCTGCCGCAGCTGATGCCGTTCCGCGGGGTGGTCGCGATCTATGTCTCGTACGTCGTGGTCTGGGCGATCATGGGCATCGGGGTGTTCTTCGCGGCCCGGGCGGTCCACTATCTGAGCCTCGATGATCTCGCGATCGTCGCGGCGTCCCAGATGATCGGCTTCCTGGCCGCGGTGGTCTCCGCGGTCACCCCGGCCGGACTCGGGGTGCGCGACGCCGCCTTCGCCTGGGCGGTCAAAGTGGCACTGCCCTCCGACAGCTTCGGCGTCGGCGCCGTGATCGCGATCGCGGTCCGGGCCACCCAGACCGTGGTCGAGCTGATCTACGTCGGCGGAATCACCGCCCTGACCCGCCGCGAAGGCGACGAAGGCGAGATCGAACTGGCCGAAGAGGCCGCCGAGGAAAGAGCGGCGCTGGAGTCCTGAGCCGGTCGACCGCAGGCCGCCGCGGTCGCGCGTCCCGGGCTAACCGGGTGTGATGCCGCCCGTTGAGTCGCCGCCGGTGCCGCCGGTTCCGCCCCCGGTGCCTCCGCCGGTCCCGGCCGGGTCCTGGCCGACTCCCGGGGCGTAGGCGTCATCCGGGCCCATCGTTCCGGTGCCCTGATCGGTCGTGTCGTCTTCGGTGTCGTCGGTCGCCCCGTCGGCGCCGGTGGTGCCGGTCGCGTCGGGGCCGTAATCGCTCTGGGTGCCGGGCGAGACCGTGTAGCCACCGCTGAAGTCGCCCCAGCTCATCGTCTCGGACGGGACCGGGGTCTCCTCGCAGGGCACGGCGGCGTCGGTGAAAAAGCTGTGCCAGATGCTGGCCGGGATGCCGCCACCGTCGGAACCGGTGCTGATGTCATTGGACTCGGGGTATCCGTACCAGGCCGCGGCCGTCAGATTCGGCTGAAAGCCGACGAACCACGCGTCGATCTGATTGTCGGTGGTGCCGGTCTTGCCGGCCTGACCGCCGCAGCCGGTGTAGGCGCCGGTGCCGGTGCCGCTCGTGATGTTGTCATGGAGGATCTTGGTGATCTCGTACGCCTCGGCCTCCGAAAGCACCCGCACGCCCTTCTCCTTGGACGGACGGTCGACCTTGCCGTCGGGGAAGACGACCTTCTCGATCGCGGTCGGCTCATGGCGGACCCCGCCGCTGGCGATCGTCGAGTAGGCGCCGGCCATCTCCAGCGGGGAGACGCCGATGGTCAGGCCGCCGAGGGTCTCGGCCGGGTAGCCGTCGAGTTTGGTCTTGATCCCGAGCTTGTGGGCCATCTCGGCCACCTTGTCGGGGCCGACGTCAAGCGCCAGCTGCGCGTAAACCGAGTTATCCGATTTGAGCGTGGCGTCAGCGACGTTGATCGTCCCGTTGTACGAGTCGCCGTAGGTGTGGACCTCCCAGTGCCCATAGACCGGATCGTCGATGTTGAGCGGCTTCGAGACGTAGTAAGTCGTGTACGGGTCGATCCCCTCGTGGATCGCCGTGGCCAGGGTGAAGACCTTGAAGGTCGAGCCCGGCTGGCGCTTGCCCTGCGAGACCAGGTTGTACTGGAGGTCCTTGTAGGAGGTCGAGGAGACCATCGCCCTGATGTCGCCGTTGCGCGGGTCGACCGCGGCCACGGCGCCCGAGGGCCCGCCGGCGTAGAGATTCGACTCCAAGGCCGCTCGGCCGGCCTGCTGCATGGAGGGTTCGACCGTCGTGTAGACCTTGAGGCCGCCGTTGCGGACGGTCGCCCAGCCGTACTTCTCGAACAGCTCGTCCACCACGTAGTTGAAGAAGAGGGGATCCTCCTGGTCGAAGAGATCCTCGGCCGGATCGAGCTGCAGACCGGTCTGCTTGGCCTGTGCGGCTCGTGCCTCGGTTATGTAGCCCAGCCGGGCCATCGAGTCGAGCACCTCGTTGCGGCGCTTCTTGGCCCCGGCCGGGTTGGTGATCGGGTTGTAGTCACTGGGAGCCTGCGGCAGGCCGGCCAGCATCGCCATCTGGGGCAGATTCAGATTCTTCGGCTTGCGAGAGAAATAGACCTTGGCGGCAGCCGCCACCCCGATCGCCTCACGGCCACCGTTGGTGCCGTAGGGAGCGGTGTTCAGGTACTTGCCGAGGATCTCGCTCTTGCTGTGGTCCTCCTCGTAATCGAGAGCCATCTTGGCCTCGCGGATCTTGCGCTCGTAATCACGTGCCGGGTTGGAGATGAAGAGGTTCCGCATCAGCTGCATCGTGATCGTCGAGGCGCCCTCGGTGATCTCGCCGGACTCGAGGTTCTTGACCAGGGCGCGCAGACCACCCTGGATGTCGATGCCGTTGTGCTGGTAGAAGCGCTCGTCCTCGATCGCGACGGTCGCTTCCTGGAGGGTCTTCGGGATCTTGGCCAGTGGGATCGGGGTCCGTACCTCGGTCGAGTCGACCAGGCCGAGCTTGGTGCCGTCGCTGGCGAAGATCACCGAGTTCTGGCCCTGGTTGATCTCCTTGAGATTGTCCGGGTCGGGGGCGTCGGCGGCGATCGAAAGCACCCAGCCGCCACCGGCCGCGATCGCGGTGAGGAGCAACCCGCCGAGCACGGCAGCCACCGCCACAAGAACCTTGCGAGGCGAACCGCGGTGCCGGCGCACCCTTCTCTGGCGCCTGGTCATCCGGTAAATGGTAGCTGGAAGCGCTTCAGGATCATCTAAAGAGTCGCCTTGGACCGACCCGATGCACGACGGGTTGCGGGCGAGTCGGCCCGCGAGTTGTGAGAATGCCGGGACCGATGGACGCCGACCAGCCCGCAGAGGAAACAGCCAACGGGGCCGAGCCGCCGGTTTTTCCGGCCTCCCCTCCCGGCGTCGATCCGCCCGAGGATTCCGGCCGCTACCCCTACGCGACCTGGAGCCCCTGGATCGCCGTGGGCGGCGCGATCGCGGCCCTGGTCCTCGGCCTGATGCTGGCCCTGCCGGTGATCTGGGCGGTCGGTGGCGGCGATGACGTCGACTCGCTCGGCTGGGGCGCCAAGGCAGCGCTCCAGCTCTGCACCGCGATCGGCTTCCTCGCGGTTCCGTTCCTCTTCGCGAAAGAACTGCCCGCCGGGATCGATTGGCGGCGGGCGGCCGGGCGGCTCGGCTTTCACCGGTTCCGGCCGGGCAACGCGGCCAAGTGGATCGGGATCGGCTTCCTCGCCTACATCGCCTTCGCGATCGCCTTCGCCCTGATCTTCGGGACGCCCGAGCAGGATGACATCGCGGGCGAGCTCGGCCCCGCCTGGTCGCAGATCCTCCTGATCGTGATCCTGGCGCCCGTCGCCGAAGAGGTCTGTTTCCGCGGCATGCTCTTCGGCGGTTTCCGGACCCGCTTCAACCTCCCGGTGGCGGCGATCGGGGCCGGCCTGGTCTTCGGTGCGCTCCACTACTCGACCGGGATCAGCGCCGTGCCGCAGCTGATGGTGCTCGGCGCGATCTTCGCGGTCGTCTACGAGAAGACCGAATCGATCTGGCCCGCGATCATCTTCCACATGATCAACAACGCCTACGCGCTGATCGCCCTGAACTCCTGAACCGACTCCGAGCATCCGACCGAAAGGAAACCGTGACCGACCGTGAAGAAACCCGCCAGCAGCTGATCGGCCTCCTGCGCGAGCACTCGCTGGTGCTGGGCGAGGTCACCCTCTCAAGCGGGGCGGAGGCGAGCTACTACATCGACGCGCGCCGGACCGTGATGCGGCCCGAGGGCCTGAAGGCCGCCGGAACCCTGATCGCGCTCCACGCGAAGGAGCTCGGCGCGACCGCGGTCGGAGGTCCCGTCATGGCGGCCATCCCCCTCGCCTGCGCGGCGATCGCCGTACCCGAGGGCGCCGACCTGGGTGGTTTCTTCGTGCGCAAGGAGCGCAAGGCCCACGGCCTTCAGCGCTGGGTCGAAGGTGCGGCCGAACCGGGCGACCGGGTACTGGTGGTCGAGGACACCGTGACCACCGGCGGCTCGACCATCTCGGCGATCGAACGGATCCGGGACGAGGGATTCGAGCTGGCCGGCGTCCTCGCCGTGGTCGATCGCCTGGCCGGTGGCGGGGAGAAGATCGCCGCCGCGGCCGGCGCCCCGTACGAGACGCTCACCACGATCGACGACATCTACCCGGACCGCCCCGACCAGTAGGCGGCGCGTTTCGCTCCGGCTTGTGCCGGGGACCGTGGGGTGAGAGCATTAGGGACGCGGCGGCAACCCGAATCGAGAGGAGCGCGGAATGGAATTCGACCAGTACCACGAGCCACCGGATGAACTGAGCCCGGAGCTCAGGACCAAGGCTCGGCTCTTTGCCTCGCTGGCCGAAGAGGCAGAGGCCATCAACTGGTACGAGCAGCGACTCTCGGTCGAACCGGACGCTGAAGCGCGGGCGATCATGCACAACGCCCAGCACGAGGAGTTCAAGCACTTCGCGATGGACCTCGAGTTTCTCTTCCGGCGGATGCCGGTCTGGAGCCAGCTGGCCGAGGGGGTGCTGTTCAAGGACGGCGACATCGTCGAGCACGGTGAAGCTGCCGAAGCCGGGGGCGACGACGATGACGGCGGGGCCTCACCATCCGCCGGTTCCGGGTCACTCGGGATCGGCAGCCTGAAAGGAGCGGGACTGTGAATCACCTTCTGCGGGGTCACGCCCCGATCACCGACGAGGCCTGGAAGCAGATCGACGAGGAAGCGAGCCAGAGCCTCGTGCCGCGGCTCGGCGGCCGCAAGCTGGTCGACTTCGAGGGGCCGCTGGGTTGGGGCCACTCGGCCACCGACCTTGGCCGGGTCTCAGACAGCACCGACGGGCCGGCCGAGGGCGTCGACTTGCGGACCCGCAAGGTATTGCCGGTGATCGAACTGCGCGCTCCGTTCACGGTCGCCCGGTCCGAGCTCGAGGCGCTCGACCGCGGCGCGGTCGACACCGACTTCGATTCGCTGAACGACGCCGCCGGGAAGATGGCGGTGGCCGAGAACGCGGCGATCTTCCACGGCCTCGCCGACGCCGGGATCGAAGGCATCGCCGACGCTTCCAGCCACGCCCCGATCCCGCTCGGGAACAATGGCTTCCAGGACTATCCGGAGCACATCGCCAAGGCGATCGAGGTGATCCTCTCCTCCGGGGTCGAAGGTCCGTACGGGGTCGCGCTGAGTCCCGCGTGCTACACCGGGGTCGTCGAGAGCGCCGAGAAGGGCGGCTACCCGCTGCTCTCGCACATCCGCAAGATCCTGCAGGAAAGCGGCGACGGGCCAATGGTCTGGGCACCCGGGCTCGACGGGGTCGTGGTGGCCAGCATGCGCGGGGGCGACTTCCTCTTCGAATCGGGTCAAGACCTCTCGATCGGCTACGACAGCCATGACGCCGAGAAGGTCAACCTCTACATCGAGGAAAGCTTCACCTTCCGGGTGGCCACCCCCGAAGCCGCAGTCGCGCTGCCCAAGTAACCGAACCCGGGAAAGTTGGCAATAATTGCCAACTTTCCTTACTTCGGCCTGGACCTCAGGTTTGCGTGCTGGTTTTCTCGGCCTGTTCGGCGGCGTCGGCGCCGGTCTTCGTGGTCATCGCCTTGGCGGCGCCGCCGGAGAGCACCTTTCGGACCAGGCTTGGGGCGAGGATCTTGAGCGCGCCGACCAGACCGTAGGGCCGCGGCACGTATCGCTCCGGCTTGCCGAGCACCCCTGCCTCGTAGACAGCCTCGGCCGCCTTGCTGACGTCGGAGACCATCCAGCGGGTGAAGATCTTCGCCCGCAACTCCTCGGCCGGAAAGCCCTCGGTGGCGATGAAGCCGGGGAGGACGAGCCCGACGTGGACCCCGTGCGGCGCCTCCTCGAGGTAGAGCGAGTCGCTCCACCCGATCAGCGCGTACTTCGAAGCCGAGTAGGCGCCCGCCCCGGCCCGGGAGACCCGGCCCGCGGTCGAAGCGATGTTGACGATCGAGCTGGGCGCGCTCGATCGCAGCATCGGGAGGAAGGTCTCGGTGATCCGCAGGACCGCGTCGAAGTTGATCTCCATGGTGCGGCGCACGTTCTCGAAGCCGCCCTCGCCGAAGGTGGCGCGCCAGCTCGTGCCGGCGTTGTTGACCAGCAGGTTGATCGGCGGGTGGTGCTCCTGGACGTGGGCGAGGATGCGGCCCGGTGCGTCGGCGTCGGTCAGGTCGGCAGCGACCCAGGTCGCCTCGCAGGGCAGGCGCTTGGCCAGCGCCCGCAGCCGGTCCTCGCGGCGGGCAACCAGGATCAACCGGGTCTCCGGTCGGCGGGCCAGACGCCAGGCGACCGCCTCGCCGATCCCGCTCGAAGCGCCGGTGATCAGCGCAACTGTCGGCTTGTCTTTCACGCCGCGCAGATTACGCCAGCAGGTCGCTGACCGCTTCGGCGAACACCTCGGTGTGGCGGTCTACGTCGGCGGCCGATGTGGCCGGTGACATCAGGGCCATGTTGTGGAAGGGGGTGATCAGCACCCCACGGTTCAGGGCGTGGAGATGCAGGTAACGCTCCAGCTCCGGGTCGGAGGCGTTGTGAGCCTGGGTGCCGTTGCGAGCCGGGTCCGGCTCGAAGCGGTACTCGGCCCGCGCCCCGAGCTGGGTCACGTTCCAGGGCAGCCCGTGCTCCGCCACCACCTGCATCACACCCTCGGCGAAACGAGTCGCGAGGGGAATCGTGTGGGCGAAGGCCTCATCGCTCAGAACTTCGGAGAGGGTCGCCCGCACCGCCGCGAGGGAAAGCGCGTTGCCGGCCAGGGTCCCGCCGACCCCGCCGGTGTCCTCGTAATCGGCGCCGGACTGGCTGAACATCCACTCGACCACCTCCTCGGTCAGGCCGAGTGCGCCGGCCGGGACCCCGGAGCCGATCGCCTTGCCGATCGTCAGCAGGTCCGGCTTCAAGTCCCAGGCGGCGGTGCAGCCGCCGGGGCCGGCTGAGAAGGTGTGGGTCTCATCGATGATCAGCAGCGCGCCGTGCTCCCGGGTCAGGTCCCGCAGCGCCTCGTGGTAGCCCTCGTCGGGCAGGACGATGCCCATGTTGGTCATCGCCGGCTCGGCCAGCACGCAGGCGATCTCACCGGTCGCGAGGGCAGCCTCGAGAGCGCCCAGGTCATTGAACTCGATCGCGGTCGTGGTCACCGACGGGTCGACCGGTGGCCCGACATTGCCCTCCCGGGAGACGGTGGTGCCGTCCGGCCCCGCCACCGCGAAGGCCTCGTCGACCGAGCCGTGGTAGCTGTAGCTCATGACCAGGACCTTGGGGCGGCCGGTGATCTGGCGGCAGATCCGGAGCGCCGCCCGGTTCGCGTCGGTCGCGGTCAGGGTGAACATCCAGCGGTCGAGTCCGAAGCGCCGGGAGAGCTCCTCTCCGACCCAGGGCGCATCCGCGGTCGGCAGCATGGTGGTGATGCCCTTGCGCTCCTGGTCGGCGATCGCCCGGACCACCGGTTCCGGGTCGTGGCCAGGCATCGCGCCGGTGTCGCCGAGGCAGAAGTCGATGTAGGTGTGATCGTCGACGTCGATGATCCGGGCCCCGATCGCCAGCTTGGCGAAGACCGGGAAGCCGCCCGCCCAGCGCATCATCCACGGCATCGGCACCCCGCCGATCAAGGATTTCCGCGCCCGCTCATAGAGCTCCTTCGACCTCGGGTTCGCCTCGACGAACCTCTCATGTTCGCGGGCGGTCAGCTCGGCAAGCCGGTCACGGTCGATCTGGGCCATCTCTCCTCCTCGGGGTCGCGCCGATCATATGCCCCGGAGGAACGCCCCGAGCTGGATTCGAACCAGCGGCCTTCCGCTTAGGAGGCGGACGCTCTATCCAGCTGAGCTATCGGGGCCGGGTGCGGATGCTACCCGGGCGCTCAGTAGCGCAGCAGGGCGAGGACGCCGCCCGCCTCGGCCAGCGCCGGCGCCTCTTCGACCGAGGCGGAGCTGACCCGGGCGTTGGTGCGCAGCGCGAGTTCGACCAGGGCCTCCTGGACGCTCGCCTCGCCGGCGTCGCTGATCGCCTGGCGGCTCGCCTCGTCGAGATTCTCCGCTTCGACTTCGAGGTAGGGGTCGAGGATCAGGTGTTCGACCCGGCCTTCGTCGAGCGCCGCCAGCACCTCGTCCGGCCCGGCAGCGCCGCGATCGCCGGCCTTCGATTTCTCCAGCGCACGAGCGCCGTCACCGGCGACCCCGTCCCGCCAGGCCTGGCGCAGATGCGGGTCCAGCGCCGCACCCGCCTCGGCGGCTGACATGTCGATCAGGTTGAGATGGACCGTGGTCGCCAGCCGGCTGCGCATCTCGGCCGGCAGCGCTTCGTTGAAACCGGCCCCGAGCTCGCCTTCCGCGGCGGCGACCAGCCGGTCGAAACCGAGCTCGTTCGCACTTTCGGCGATCGCCTTCGCGGCCGCCTTGACGAAACGGTCCCGCCAGACCTCGACCCGATCGTCGTAGGCGGAGACGTTCGAGACGCCTCCGCCGGCAACCGTGCCCTGCGGACGAGCCGGGCCGCGGTACTGATGCCAATCGCCGAGCTCGAGGTCGAAGGTCGACTCCTCGAGATCCTTGGTCCGTCCGTCCCACCACTCGAGCAGCCGGATGCGGTCGCCGCTCAGCAGCACCAGCCCGGTGCGCTGGCCGCGATCGATCACGTCCAGCATCGGCCAGACCACCGGTCCCGAATCCACCGTCACGTAGTCCTGCCGCACCGGGATCTGGAAGGTCGTGAACGTGTCGACCTCACCGTTGCCACCGAGGAAGAGGGCGACGCTGCGCCCGCGGTCGGAGGCGGAGGCTCCGGTGACGCGCCGTTCGGCCTCGGCCCCGAGCTTCTTGACCAGCTTCTCCTTGCCGGGGTCCCCCTCGTGGAACCCCGCCACGTGATTGAGGCCGTTCTTCAGTGCGATCGCCCAGCCAGGGGTCTCGCTGCTGTTCGCCGGATCGCGCGGATCGGTACGGCAGAAGACCGAGAGAACCGGCCCCTCCGACTCGCGGTCGATCAGTTCACGAAGCTCCTCGATCCTCTGCTGGTTCTTCATACGGGGAAACTACCCGGAGGTATTTCGCTAAACGTTGAACTCACTCCGCGGGTTCGGTTTCTTCAGCCGGCTCCTCGATCTCGTAGAGGCTTTCGCGGGCGACTTCCTTGCCGCGGGAGGTCCAGAGCCTGACTTCCAGGTAGGCGTCGTCGCCGTAGTTCTTGAGGGCGTCGGGGGCGATCAGCGTGAAGCGGTCGACGCGGGCGCCCTGACCGCCGAAGAGGGGATCCTGGTCCACCGTGACCTCGTCCAGCTCGGCCGTGACCGCGAAAGCGTCGCGGACCAGCGAACGCCCCCAGACCAGGGTCATCGAAGCCTCACGCCCTTGCTCGCCGTGCCAGGTGCCGATCACCTCGTCGGAGATGTCGATCGTCCAGTCGGGATTGTCGGCCGCGACCACGTCGGTGAAATCGGCCGAGGCCCGGAAGTCGGTCGGGTCGCCGCCCTCGGGCTGGACGAAGCTGACGAACCCGTACAGCTCGACCTGCTCCGGCTCGCCACCCTCGGTGAGAACCGCTTCTGTATCGCCGGAGACCGGCACCCAGACCCGTCCGGACCAGGCCCGCTCGGGGAACCAGGTCAGCTCGTCCGGGACGACCGTTCCCGCCGGCAAGTCATCGATCTCCTCGCAGGCCGCCTTGAACGCGGTCGCGAGACGCTCGGCGAAGCGGCCGTGCGGAATCCCGTGACGGGAGGCATCGGCGACAAAACGGGGGAAGGGGCGGTTGTCGATCGGCATCGCCGCAGCCTATCCGGCTCATGCCGGCCGGGCGAGGTAAGGAAAGTTGGCAACTGTTGCCAACTTTCCTTACCTCGCCCGGCTAGATGACATTGCGGAGGGTTTCGGCGGCGGTTTCGGGGCTGACGATGTTGATGTCCACCCCGGTGGCCATCTCGAAGGCGGAGGCCGGCTCGAGCCGCGGGATCAGGTCGAGGTGCCAGTGGAAATGCTCGATCCCCCGGGGCGCGGTGCGGACCCAGAGGTTGAGCTGGCAGGGGTCGCCGAAGAGCGAGGTGAGCGCCCGCACCGCCCGGCCCAGCATCTCGGCGCCGCCCTCGTCCTCCTCGAAGCGAGCGGTGGGCCGGCGGGGGATAAGCCGCATCTCGTAGGGGTGGCGTGACGCCCAGGGGCAGATCAGCGCGACCTCTTCGTCGATCGCGACCAGCCGGTCCCCGCGCCGCATCTCCTCGCGCAGGATCTCGCCGAGCAGGCTGGCACCGGCGGTCCGCTCCCGGTAGGCGCCGACCCGCTCACGCTCGCGGGCGACCGCGGGCGGCACGAACTCCATCGCGCCGAGCTGGGCGTGGGTGTGCTCCAGCGACGCCCCCGAGTCGGGGCCCTGATTGAGGATCAGCTGGACGTAGGCCGCGTCCGCGTTGGCGCGCATCCGGCTGCGCCAGGCGGAAACCGCCGCGGCCAGCGCCGCCTCGTCCAGCCCGGCCAGCGAGGCGACGTGACCAGGGGCATTGACGATCACCTCGTGGCTGCCATGCGCGGGTCTCGAAGCGAACATGTCCGGCTCGCTGCCCCGGCCGGAGGCGAGCAACGGGTCGGCCGGACTGGAGAAGGCGCTCGATTCCGCCCCGGCCCGGTCCGCCACCAGGCGGGCCGGCGCGCTGGAGCCGTCCTCGCGCGGGGTCACGGCCGGGTAGAGATTCGGCACCGTGCGGGTGACCCAGCCGGGACCGTTCGCCGCCCCGCCATCGGGGCGGTCGGCTTCGAGCTCGGGCGGCGTGGCCGCCTCGTTGCCCTCGCAGAACGGGCAGCCCTCCCGACCGGCGGGATGCCACTCGAGCGGGTTGAAGTCATCCGGCCGCTCGGCCCGGCCGGGCGCGACCAGCACCCGCCCGCCGGTCAGCTGGTCGATCCGTACCTCGGGTGCGCGCAAGCCGGTCGCTCAGCTCGCGGGTGGCAGATCGCCCTGCCCCGATCCGCCCGTTTCCTCGGGTCCCCCGATGGTCGGCTTCACGGAACCGCTGTCACCGGCCTCGGCGTTGCCGATGTTGCCGAGCGTCTGCTGGAAGGCGGAGATCAGGTCCATCGGCAGCGGGAAGATCACGGTCGAGTTCTGGTTGCCGCTGATCTCGAGCAAGGTCTGCAGGTACCTGAGCTGCAGCGAGGCCGGGTTGCGGCTGATGATGTCCGCCGCGTCGGTGAGCTTCTCGGCCGCCTGGTACTCGCCCTCGGAGTTGATGATCTTGGCGCGCCGTTCACGTTCGGCCTCGGCCTGCCGGGCCATCGCCCGCTGCATCGCGTCGGGGATCTCGACGTCCTTGATCTCGACCGTCGTGACCTTGACGCCCCAGGGCTCGGTCTGCTCGTCGATGATCTTCTGCAGCGACTCGTTGAGCCGTTCGCGCTCGGCCAGGATCTCGTCCAGCTCCGCCTTGCCGAGCACCGCCCGCAGCGAGGTCTGGGAGATCTGCGAGGTCGCGATCAGGTAGTTCTCGACGTCGGTGATCGCCCGGTTCGGGTCGACGACCCGGAAGTAACAGACCGCGTTGACCGAGGTGGGCACGTTGTCGCGGGTGATCACTTCCTGCGGCGGGATGTTCAGGGTCACGGTTCGCAGATCGACCTTGACCATGCGGTCGATGAAGGGGATCAGCAGGATCAGGCCCGGCCCCTTCATGTCCATCAGCCGGCCGAGCCGGAAGATCACGCCGCGCTCGTACTCGCGCAGGATCTTGATCGCCGAGAAGAGGACGATCAGGAAGAAGATCGCAAGGATCACGACCAGGGTTCCGACGACTTCCATGGCTACTTGTCTCCTTGATTGGTTTCAGATTGCGGGGCGACGATCAGAGTCAGCCCGCTGACCTCGAGGACCGTCACCTTCTCGCCTATGCCCAGGCGAGCTTCGGGGTCGGTCAGGCGGGCCTGCCAGAGCGCTCCGTCGACGAAAACCTGCCCGTCGGGGCGAAGCGCGACCCGGACGTCACCTTCCCGGCCGGCCAGGTCCTCCGGCCCGTAACGGACCGGGGCGCTGCGGGTGGCGCTCGCCCGCTCGATCACGAACAGCATGAACAGTCCGAGGACGATCGAGCCGATCGCGACCGCGAGGATCGAGGTCGGGTCGGTGTCGCGGTCGAACATCCAGATGCCGGAGGCGACCAGCGAGATCACCCCGAGGATCGAGAGCGGCCGGTACATGCGCAGCGCGACGGCGCCGATGAACAGCGCGACGGCCAGCAGCAGGAGCCCGAGCCCGAGCGGGGTCGGCCCGATGTCGACCATGCCGATGACCCCGAAGACCAGGGCGACCAGACCGAGAATCGCCGGGATGAACCCGCCGGGAGTCATCGTCTCGACCCCGATCCCGACCAGGCCGAGGATGATCAGAAGGTAAACGAGTGTCGGATCGCCGATCTCCACTCAGGCGAGCGTATCGACTCAGCACTCGCGCGGCTTTCGGTGCAAGTAGATCGGGTCGGGCAGACGACTCCGACCGAGTAGTCGCCCGATCGGCCTTGATCGAAACCCTTCTCAAGGGCCGAGCCGAGCATCTGATGCTCGGCTCGGCCCGCGAGCTCGGCTAGATCTCGGCGTGGTCCAGCTAACAGCGCGATCCTTTTGGTCGAATCCAGACCGAGGTGAAAACACCGGGATGCGGCCGATTTCCGCCCGGGTTCATGCAGGCGATGATTCCTACACCGATCCTGAGGTATATGGCCCTGTTTCCGCAACGATTCCTGGCCGACCGCATGACGGCCGCTCCAATCTCTCCCGTCCGACGACAAGGTAGAACGTATCTGTGACGACCATAGTCTCTGGCGGCGTACCCACAAACGGCATATGCTACGCAACCAGTCGGCGACATCGGTGAGATGTCGCCTTCAATCACCGATTCGTCAGTCGCTCCATCCTCTGTCGCCACATGAGTCGTTGCTGCATCATCATTCGACGTCGGCGATGCGGCGGTGGGAGCAACCGTCACTCCAACCGCTCCGACAACACACGCCGCGATCAGCAAACCCAGAACCTTCACTCTCACGCGTTGCATTGAATCCCTCCTCTTGGGGCTCGTGAATCTCGCATCAGCGAGACTGGTTTCACCCACTATAGTCGCGTCAGGAAGTTTGGTTGAAAAGTTCCAAGTGATTTACATCAGAAAAGCGATATCCAGGCAGTTGGCTCGCTGTCTCGATCGCTGATCTCGATTCGGCTGTCCTCTTGTTGTCCCATAGCTGGCACGCCTTCATCGCTGTCGACGACGTGAGTTCGAGATAATCGATCAATGCCGCGTCAAACTTCGTTGGTCTTTTCGCGTTTACGCGCTGGTCGGACGCACTCCCCGCGCAAACTCCGTCTGTCTGCCATGTTGGTCCTAGGCGCCCTGATCGTCGCGGGATGTGGGGGGTCTACGCATAGCTCTTCTCCTCCGCCCAACTACAAGAAAGACCTAGCTGGCTCGCCCCCGCCCTTGGCCTCGCTTTATGCCCAAGGGAACAAACTTCTCCCCGGAGGGAAGCCAGCGTTCGACGAACGGATTGATCGCCTTAACGGTTTCCCGATCGTGGTCAATATATGGGGGTCTTGGTGTGGGCCCTGCATCCAGGAGTTTCCGCTTTTTCAGAAGGCGAGCGCAAAATTTGGGAAGAAGGTCGCTTTCGTCGGCGTGAACTCAGAGGATTCCGAGGATCTGGCTACAGACCTGCTTCAAGACTACCCAATCCCCTACCCGAGCTACATCGACCAAGACAACGAGATCTTTGACTCATTGGTGTCTGCACGCGGGCTTCCCGCTACGGTCTTCTTCGATCGTGAAGGAAGCCAGACTTTCGCGAAGCGCGGAGGGTACGCCGACGAAGCGGCGCTGGAAAGGGACATTCGGAGTCACGCGATTGAAGGAAGCCCGGGCTGATTCCTAGACTTGGGGTCGGAGGGCTTCGCCGTAGCCTGACTCCCTGGTGCGTAGAGCGGACTCCGATACCGTATAGCTAGAATAGAGTCGTTCGATCCGCCTGTTCGCGGATCACGGAGGAATCCGGCGTCAGTCCGTCCAGCGTCGTCGTCGGAATCCCCGATCACTTACTCGTTCCGGGCCGGGTCAACGACCTGGTATCGGTTCACATGCGAAGGCTAGAGTTGGCCCCGACTACTGCAGCACCCGCACATGGTGCGGTTCCCTCAAAGAAAGACATTGAACGCGCGTCAGATTTCGCGCGTGAACCACTGTTGCTGAACGGCGACGGCCCGGAGGCCCTGATCCCGGGCACCGCGCGCCGGCGCGCCTTCGACGCGGCGATCGCCGAACTAGACGCCGGCCTGACCGAGCCCTCGGTCGAGTGGCGCCGGAACTTCTCGCTGCTGCTCGGTCTCGAACGCCTGATCGGCGAGGAGCCCCCGACCCTGAAAGACGGGGCCGAGCTCAACCCGCATCAGATCGACGCGCTCTCCGGCACCCTGACCGAGCTGCTGGCCGAACAGCAGGTCTCGACGATCGACGACGTCGAAACGCTCGAGGTGCTGGAGCAGGAAGGCGACGCCGAGCCCGAAGGCGAGAGCCCCGACGCGGAAGCCGATGAGAGCGACGAGGAAGAAGCCGAAGACGAGGAGCTCGCCCGTGAGGTCCTGAACGAGACGGTCGCCGAGGACGAGGAGCCCCAGGACTGGGTCGAGAAGGAAGGCGAGGAGGAAGCCGAGGAAGAAGAGCTCGACGAAGCGCCGGATGACCCCGGGGCCGCGCGCCGCTTCTGGTTCGAGCACGCGACCGGCGCCGGCAAGACGGTCGCCGCGGTCGGCTTCATCGAGGCGACCCGGACCGGTGGCGTCCTGATCCTCACCCACCGCCGCAACCTGGTCGAGCAGTTCATCGGCGAGATCTCCGATCGCGGCTACAAGGACCGGCTGCGCCCGCCGCTGCTCGACGGCCGCGACGAGGCGGACGGCCCGGTCACGGTCGAGACTTACCAGTGGTTCGTCCGCAACGCGAAGCGGGTCTCGAACGCGTACACGGTGGTGATCTGCGACGAGGCGCATACCGCGCTCGGCGAGAAGACCTCGGCCTGCATCCGTTCGATGCCCGGTCCGGTCTACATCGGCATGACCGCGACCGGCGCCCTGATCGCCCGTCACGTCGCCGACCTCTTCCCCACCCAGACTTCCCGCTTCGACCTCGCCCAGGCGGCCCGCCGCGGAGTGATCGCACCGCTCCGTTGCCTGCGCATCCCGCCCGGCCCCGGAGTTCGGACGATCGCCAAGGTGCCGCTGCGCAAGGGCGAGGTGGATCAGGACTTCGATCAGGAAGAGCTGGCCAAGCTGCTCGACCAGGCGCCGTTCAACATGGCGATCGCCGACCTCTACAAGTCGCGTTTCCGCAAGGCGCCCGGCGTGCTCTACACGGCCGGCGTCCAGCACGCGAAGAACGTCGCCGTCGCCTTTCAGGAGTTCGGCATCAACGCGAAGGCGGTCTCGGGAGAGACCCCGAAGCGGGAGCTCTCCGAGACCCTGGCCGCCTTCGAGCGCGGCGAGGTGGACGTGCTCTGCAACGCGCAGCTCCTGGCCGAGGGCTGGAACTCGCCCCGGGCCACGATCTGTATGCACCTGGCGCCGACCGCCTCGAAGCGCATCTACCAGCAGCGGGTCGGCCGTGTGACCCGTCGCTCGCCGACCAAGGAGGCGGGCCTGGTGATCGATTTCGTCCACCCGGCGACCACCCACGACGAGTCGATCGT
Source organism: Solirubrobacterales bacterium (assembly GCA_044464425.1). Classification (GTDB taxonomy): domain Bacteria; phylum Actinomycetota; class Thermoleophilia; order Solirubrobacterales; family 70-9; genus 67-14. The sequence continues at coordinate 36,332 of JBIQLL010000011.1, forward strand.
CACCCTGCACAGCCTGCTCGACCGCGACGTCTACCGCGGCGGCGCGATCGTGGTCGGCCCGGTCCGTCGCGGCCGCGGCCGCAAGGTCCGGGTCGAACGGCGGATCGTGCCGGTCTCCGACGATCCGCAGCGCCGCATCGAGGTCCTCGAACGGGACATCTGGCGGATCGCGGTCGAGAATCTCGACTACGCCGAGCAGCACGTCTGGGCCGCTCTGGCCGGGGCCCGGGTCACGACCCAGGGCTGGCGCCGAGCGAAGGCGATGCTCCAGCACGACCGCACCAAGGAGCTGCGGCGCCGTTACCTGCTGACCTGCGTCCAGCGCAACCGCAACGCCCAGCTCCGGATCAAGGCGCTCGGCGAGATCGCCAACTTGAAGGATCCGGAAGCCTTCGACGACGCGATCGACATCGTCGGCACCTGGTCGAGAGATGACAAGCGGGCCGGCACCAAGGTCCTGCTCCAGGCCCTGGTCGACAAGCGGATCGGCCGGCGCGACCAGGCCCAGGCCTGGGTCTGGCGGCTCGCCTCCTACACCCGGGAGCTCCACGAGGAGTACGCGGTCCAGCGCTGGCCCGAGACCAAGCGCCTGCTCGGGCTGCTGGTCAACTCGGCCGGCCGCGCGCACGGCAAGAACGCCCGCAAGCTGGTCCAGGCGGCCCGCAAGCAGGATCGCCGCCTGGCCGTCTCGCTGCTCGCCGCCGCGGTCGCCCACACCCCGGAGGGCGAGGAGGTCCTGCGCGGAGCCCGGATGCGCATGGCGAGGAAGCCGAGCGCGGTCGCCCGCGAGATGCTCCGCAACTTCCCCAAGGGCGGCAAGAAGCGCCGTCGCAAGAAGAACAAGAAGAAGGACGCCGAGAACCCCGAGGTCGAGAACACCGAGACCACGGAGACCAAGGACGAAGGCGAAGAGGCCGCGGCAGATGACGGCGCCAAAAAGAAAGAAAACACCGGGGATGAAGGAGCCGGGGAACCCGACGCCGAAGATGCCGGGAATGGACCTGAAGCCGATGTGGATCCCGAAGCGGGCTCTGAGTAGCACCCTGATCGCGCTGGTCGCCGGTCTGGCGATCGCCGGTTGCGGGGCGGACAAGCAGGAGAGCGTCGCGGTGAACCTCGAGGCGTTCACCTCACCGGACGGCAACATCGGCTGCATCGCCGACGACGACCTGGTCCGGTGCGACATCAAGCAGAAGGCCTGGAGGGTGAAACGCGACCCGAAATGCCAGCTCGACTACGGCAACGGCCTCTCAGTCGCCGACGGGCCGGGCAAGGTCGTCTGCGCCGGGGACACCACGCTCAACGACGGCCCCGAGCTCGGGGTCGGCAGCATCAACATGGTCGGCTCCTTCGAGTGTCGGACCGATGACGAGGGCGACAGCATGCGCTGTGAGAACCTCACCACGGGCCACGGCTTCGAGCTCTCCCGCGACGAGCACGAGACCTTCTAGAGCGGACTAACGCAAGGCGTGGCAGACCGCGGCGGTCTGAGCGCGGCGGATCCTGGCGCTTACCTCGGGGGCGTTCGGGTTGTCCGGGGAGTCCTTGAGGATCTGGGCGTTGGCGACGAAGGCGACCGAGCGGCTGCCGTCAGCCGAAGAGGCGGCGAAGACCCGGTAGCCGGGGAAGGAGCCGGTGTGGCCGAACATCGTCCCGCACTTGGTGACGTACCGGAAGAGACCGAGACCGGCCCAGTTGGTTCCGGGCCCGGCCGGCTGTGACTCACCCCGGCGCCAGCGGCGCTGACCCTCGATTATCCGGGCCCGGTTGCCGCCCTTGCCGAAGAATCGACCGGAAACATAGGCCCGGAAGAACCGGTTCAGGTCCGGCAGGGTCGAGACGATCCCGCCCGAGGCCCAGGCGCCCGAAGGGTTGATCAGGTGGGAGATGTCATCCGGCTTCTTGCCGGCCATGATGTCGTAACCGTGCAGATAGGGGCCGGGCATCTCCACGGTGCGTGGCAGGAAGGTTCCCCTCAGGCCGCCGATCCGCCGCCCGAGGTTGCGGATCTGCCGCAGGTACGGCACCCCGGTGACCTTCTCGGCCATCAGCCCGACCACGATGTTGTCGGTGTCGGAATACTCGTACTTGCTTCCGGGGCGGTGGGTCAGCTTCGCGTTGCGGACCCAGGAGATGATCCGCCGCGGGGAAACGTACGCGGCCGGGTGGTTCCCGATCGCGTTGATGAAACCCTTCGACTTGATGTACTCGGGCAGGCCGCCGGTGTGGTGGAGCGCCTGGCTGAGCGTGACCATCTTGGCCTTCGGCAGCATCCCCGGCAGGATCTCGCCGATCGTCGAACGCAGGCTCAGCTTGCCCCGGGCGACCAGGTTGAGAGCGACCGCGCCGCTGAACGCCTTGGCGACGCTGGCGATCCGGAAGTGCTGCCGGAGCTGAGGCTTCTGACCGCTCTTCAGGTTGGCGACACCCCGCCGGAAGTACTGGGACTTGCCGTTCTTCACGATCTGCATCGAGATCGCCGGCGGCCCGTTCGGCACCGCCATGATCTGGTTCAGCGCCCGGTCCAGGTTCGAACGGGTCGATGCCTCCGCCGGATGGAGGGTCGCCAGCGAGAAGAGCAGCCCGACCGCGAGCACCAGCACCGTCGACCGTACGAACCCCCGACTCTCGAACCCAACCCCCGTGCCTGTCATGCCAGCCACGGTACTGGATCAGATCAGTGGCTTCCAATTCAGCAGCTGGCGCTCGTTGGCCCTCAGCCACGCCGCTTCCACCCGGTACTCGGGAAAGGCGGTGGCGAGATCGCCCCAGAAGGCGCGTGAGTGGTTGTGGTGACGGAGGTGCATCAGCTCGTGGACGACCACGTAATGCAGCGCTTCCGGCCGGCCGATGACCAGGCGCCAGTTGAACGAGAGGGTGCCGCTGGTCGAGCAGGATCCCCACCTGGTTCGCTGATTGCCGATCCGGACCTTCGTCGCCGCCAGTCCCAACCGCTCGCCTTCGCTTTCGACCAGGGGCTCGATCCGCTGCCGCGCCTCGCGCCGGTACCAGCGGTCGATCGCCGAAAGCACCTTGGCGCGGCCGCCCCCGCCGACGACCAGGCGCCCGTCGCGGAGCCGGGCGACCGCGCGGCCGGTCCCGGTCGGCTCGATCGGGAAGTGGTTCTCCTGGAGCCAGATCGTGCCCGGGCGGGCAAAGTCGATCCGAGCGCCGGAGCCGTTCAGCCACTCCGGCCGTTCCGTGGCTGCGCCGGGCCTCACGCTTCGTCGACCGGCAGGGAGAGGTGGACCTCACCGGCGTTCAGCGTGGCCAGGCAGCCGGTTGGTGACTCGACCAGCAGGTTGCCCTGACGATCGATCCCGGCCGCGGTTCCCTCGCCCTCGCCCCATCGGACCTGGCGTCCCTTGAGCCCGTCGCGCGCCGCGAACTGCTCCAGGGTCTCGGCGACCGGAGCGTCGAGGCGCCGGCCGACGTGTTCGTTGAGCGCGGCGACCGCCTGGTCGAAGCTGACCTCACCCCCGATCGAAGTCGCCCGCTGCCGCAGCTCCTCCGGGAACTCGTGCTCGGCGATCGAGAGGTTGAGGCCGATCCCGATCACCGCCCAGCCGTCCTGCGGCCGCGCCTCGACCAGGATGCCGGCGCACTTGCGGCCGCCGATCCAGATGTCATTCGGCCACTTCATCTCCACCCGCTGCGGGGCGAGCGCCTCGATCGCCTCGCAGACCCCCACCCCCACCTGCAGCGGCAAGGTGCCGGGGACCGCGACCGGCTGCCGAATCAGGGCGCTCCAGGCGACCGCGGCGCCGCGCGGCATCAGCCACGGCCGGCCCTGCCGCCCGCGCGCGGAACTCTGCTCCTCGGCGGTGACCAGGGTGCCGCTCGGAGCACCCTCGGCCGCCGCCTGGCGAGCCCGGTCATTGGTCGATCCGATCAGGCGAAGATGAATATGCGGCCAACCGATGATCACCCGCCGGAGGCTACCCGCCGGACTCGAGGGGGCGAGTTTTCAACGCAGGGCGCTTACGTAGGCGTGAGCTACAAAGGCGATCTCAAGAAGCTCATCAAGAGCCTGCGTACACAAGGGTGGCGGGTTGAACGGCGCAGCAAACACTGGTTGGCCCTTCCACCGAACCGCAACCTACCGCCGGAAAGGCTCGCAGCCACACCAAGCAGCCAGAGAACCTGGCGCAATCAACTAGCTCGACTTAAAGCGAAGGGCTATCGTGAGTGACATGGAGTATCGGGCCTGGATCAATATCCCCAATCTTCCCTTTGCGGAGGAACAGGTTTGGGGGCCTTTCATCTCATTTCTGGAAGAGTCGTACGGTGAGTTTGGCCCCGTCCTCGGCTGGGACACAAACGACTTGGCCAACGTGGTCATGGCGACCGACGCCGAGAGTCCTAGCGAAGCCGCGCAGATGCTTTTTGACGCTGTTGCGGTCGGCCTTCGTGGCGCCGATCTGACCGACAGGTATCCCTCGGCGGTACGAATCGAGCTCGTAGAAGATGAGCTGGTCGCCGTCTAACCGCCAGGCCCCGCTACCGGGGTGAAGCGGAGCTCATTGTCGGGGCCGAGGCCGAAGCGGCCGGCGGCGCTGCCGCGGTTCACGGCGAGGGCGAGATATCCCGTGGAGTCGGTGAAGAGGATCGGATCGCCGGCCTCGACGTCACCGAAGGTGCGGCCGAGCGGGACCACGATCTTCTGCATGCTGGTCTCCAGCGAGACGGCGACACCCTCGGCGAAGAAGGTGCCGTCGAGAACCTCGGAGTGGAGGTTGAGGATCACGTTTCCGTACTGGTCGACGTAGAGCACGTGAGCATCCACCTGGTGCGGGGCGACGGTCGGCTCGGGCAGCTCGAGACTCACCAGCTCCCGGAACCCGATCGCCGCGCCGATCTCACCGGGAGCGGCGCCCCGGGCCAGTTCGGCCGCGACCGGACTGAAGATGTCCCGGCCGTGGAAGGTGTCGCTTTCGCCGACCCGAACCGGGGTGGCGGAAACGTCGAAGGCCGCCTCGGTCCCGCCCAGCACCGCGGCGGCGAGGATCAGCAGGCCGTTGTCCGGGCCGACCAGATGGTGCTCCCCACAGGAGAGGACGACGGCGCGGCGGCTGCCGCCCACGCCGGGGTCGACCACTGCCAGGTGGACGGCGGGGCTCGAGAACCGGACCGCCGCGGCCAGAGCTAGGGCGCCGCGGCGCACGTCGCCCGGCGGGATGCCGTGGGTGATGTCGATGACCTTGATCCGGGGATCGATCCGGTCGATCACCAGGCGGCATACCCCTGGGTACTCGTCGCTGTAGCCGAAGTCGGTGAGGAAGGTGACGGGCCTGATCTCCACGGCCGCGATCCTATTCGGCTTCCGGTGAGTCACCGTCGGCGCAGCACCCTTTCGACTAACGCGAGTGATCCTCGCGTTAGTATGCGGGCATGAACTTGCTGAAGTTCGGGATTCATGGCTCGGTGGCGGCCACGCTCGCCACGCTGCTGCTCGTCCTGCTGCCGGCAGGGCCGGCCCAGGCCGACAACTGCTCCGGCGACCCCACCCCGTGCAGCCCGCGCTGCGTGCGGCTCGGCAAGCTCTACGACCAGCGCCGTCAGGCGGTCGAGCGGGTTTACCGCCGGATGGCCCGGACGGAACGCCAGATCAACGCGGCCGGCAAGCAGAGCCCGGCCAACCAGCGCCGCCTGAACAAGCTCAACCGGCGGTACGCCTATCTCGGCAAGATCTACGACCGGCGGCACGCCCGCCTGATGCGGGCCTACCGCAAGCTGCTCCGCTGCTTCGGCTGAACGGGCGCTACTGGAAGAGTCCCTCGCCGACGAAGCCGCCCTCCTCGATCCCGGGCGGGACGGCGAAGAGGGCACTGCCGGTGTGGACTATGTACTCGTTCAGGCTGTCGAACTGTCCGAGCCGCTCCTGGATCGGGACGAACTGCTTGCGCGGGTCGCGCTGGAAGCAGATGAAGAAGAGGCCGGCGTCCAGCTGGCCGCGGACCGCATCGAAACCGTCGGTGAACGAGTATCCGCGCCGGAGGATCCGCTGGCCCTGACTGTTCTCGGGCGCGGCCAGCCGGATGTGGGAGTCGGCCCGGATCAGCGGCATGCCGTCCGGCCCGGTCGCTTCCAGGTCCACCGGATCGTTCTCCTCTTCCGCTCCCAGCGGGGCGCCGCTTTCCTTGGTCCGGCCGAAGACGTCTTCCTGCTCACGCAGGAAGGTGCGGTCCCAGGGCTCGATCAGCATGCGGATCCGGCGGCCGACCAGGTAGGTGCCGCCGCGCATCCACTCGGGGGCCTCATCCCCGGCCCAGACGAACTCGTCCAGCGCCTCGCGGTCGTCGCCCAGGATGTTGTTCGTCCCGTCCTTGAAACCGAACAGGTTGCGGGGCGTCTCCTGCTCGGCCCCGGTCTTGGCGGTGCGGCCGAAGCCGAGCTGACACCAGCGCATCACCGCCTTTCCCTGGGCGATCTTGGCCAGGTTCCGCACCGCGTGGAAGGCGACCTGGGGATCTTCGGCGCAGGCCTGGACGCAGAGGTCGCCGTCACTGATCCCGGGGTCGAGCTCGTCCCCCGGCAGCGGCGGGATCGCCTCGAGCTGGTCGGGACGCTGTGAGCGGAGCCCGAAGCGACGGTCGAAGAGGCTCGGGCCGAAGCCGATCGTGACCGTGAGGCGGGCCGGTCCGAGGCCGACCGCCTCGCCGGTGTCCTCCGGTGGGACCAAGGCCTCGTCGTTCTCCGAGCCGGCCGGAAGGCCCTGCGCCATCCGGGCTGCCGCGGCGCTCCAGTCGACCAGCAGCCGACGCAGATCGTCGCGGCTCTCGGTGGTCAGGTCGAAGGCGGCGAAGTGAAGGCGGTCCTGGGTCGGCGTGTCGATCCCCGCCTGATGGGACCCGTGGAAGGCGACCGTCTCCTGCTCCCAGTCGGCCGACTCGCCGGCGCTCGCCCGGCCGCCCGCGAAACCGGCGATGACCAGCCCACCGGCCGCCCCGGCGCCGAGCAGCCGGCGCCGGGTGATGCGGCCATGCGGGCTGTCACCTTCCGGGGTCATTGGGTGACTATCTTGCCGCCGATCTGGGCGAGCGGCAGCGCCAGGGCGTCGACCTTCTGGCTCAGCTCACGCCGCTGCTGCTGGTTCAGCTTGGCGTAGTTCTCGTAGACGTCGCCCTTGACCTTGTACTTGTCGAGCGCCGCGTAGAGGTCGTTGAAGCGCTGCTCGACCTCGTCGGCCAGTTCGGGGTCGGTCTTCTCCAGCTCCGGCTTGAGCAGGTCGAAGGCGTCCTTCGCCCCGTCGACGTTGGCCTTGAAGGTGGTCAGGTCGACGTGCGAGTATCGCTCCTCCTCGCCGGTGATCTTCGACTGGCTCACCTCGTTCAGCAGCTCGACCGCACCGTTGGCGAGCTGCACCGGGTCATAGGTGTTCTGCTTGACCCGTGCCTGCAGCCGCTTCACGTTGGCGAGCAGCTGATCGGCCAGCTGATCGTCGGCAGCGGTCAGCCCGCTCACCCAGAGCGCCTTCTCCAGCGGGTGGAAGCCGGTCCAGGGATCACCCTCGGCGACGTCGTTCTCACGTGCGTCGATGGCGGGATCGAGATCACCGAAGGACTCCGCCACCGGCTCGATCTTCTCGTAGGGGATGCGGCTCGTCTCGTAGAGCTGCTTGGCCTTGGTGACGTTGCCGGCCCTGACCGCGGCGACGAACTGGGCCGTGCGCCGGGCCAGGATGGCGGACTGGTCGGTCACGTAGGCCGCGTACTGGTCAGCCGCCTTCCGCAACTCCGGGTTGGTGGTCGCGGCGAGCTGCTTGCCCGATACCTTCAAGGTGCCGGTCGGTTCGCGGTTGCCCGGGTTGCCGCAGACGATGTCGTAGGTGCCAGGGTCGAGGTTCACCGAGACATCCCCGGAGAGGCCGGCGACCAGGTTCTCGCGCTCGCCCACGATCAGGGCGCCGTCGAGAACCTCGAACTCGTTGTTGACGTCACTCGACGGGTTGCTGACCTTGAAGGTGGCGGGACCGGAGTTCGCGGTCAGATCAACCGGATCGCAGCCGTCGTCGGTGATCTTCACCGCGATGGTCTGGGCCGCATCGTCGGAATCGTCCGAGCCGCAAGCCACGACGAATGCGGCGGCGGCGAGCAGCAGGGTGAGGGCGAACAGGGGACGGAGGGGGAAACGATCGGTCAGATTCGATCGACGATTCATGAGATTCCTTTCGATGATTGGGCCGGCCGGCCCGGAGACGGAAAGCTGTGGTCAGGCGTCGACCGCGTTGGGGGCGCGGGCTGCCTTCTTGCGGAGGTTCCCGACCCGCCAGCTCTCGGGCCAGAGGATGTAGGCGAGCATGGGGAGCAGGTAGACCAGGTAGGCGATCACCTGTGCTTCGGTCATCGTGGTCTGCAGGCCGAGCATGCCGGTCAGCAGGGCCGAGGTCCAGGTGCCGGGCACGACCAGCCAGCTGAGATCGACCGCCTGGGCCTGAAGGAAGGTGACCCAGCCGGCTTCCCAGGCGGTGTGGACCGCGTTGGCCAGCAGGCCGGCGGCGACGAAGACGAGCACGACCGCGGTGATCCGGAAGAAGCGCCGTAGGTTCATGTTCACGCCCCCGCGGTAGATGCCGTAGCCGATGACGATCGCGAGCAGGATCCCGAGCACGGCGCCGATCCCGGCGGAGCCGGGGTCTTCCGCCCCCTGGAAGATCGCCAGCAGGAAGACCACCGTCTCAACACCTTCACGGAGCACCGCGAAGAAGGACATCCCGATCAGCGCGCCGACCGAGCCCTCGGCGAGCGCGTTGGCCGTGCCTTTCTCCAGCTCGGACTTCATGCCGCGGGCGTGCCGGTGCATCCAGAAGATCATGAAGGTGACGATCCCGACCGCGGCCAGGCCGATCACGGTCTCGAGCATCTCCTGCTGCCGCTGCGGCAGCTCCTCGTTCAGCATCTCGAGGCCGACCCCGATGCCGAAGCAGATCAAGGTTGCGAGGCCCACTCCGAGCCAGACGTAGCGCAGGGCGTCACGCCTTCCCTGCTGGGCCAGGAAGGCCGCGATGATCCCGACGATGAGCGACGCTTCAACGCCTTCGCGGAGGCCTATGACAAAGGTTGGCAACATTGAAAACCAACCCGTTTATACAGGATTACTTTGGCTTACCTAACTCTCCCGGGGTAAACCAGGCCCAGGTTTAGCCTCCGAGGCCGGCGATGATCTCGGCCAAGGGCCGGCGCACGCCGTTGATGAAGGGGAGTTCTTCGCGGGTGTGGAGGCGGGCCTTGGCGGCGCGGAGCTCACGCATCAGCTCCGAGAACCGGACCGGCTCGGTCGCCTCGAAAGCGAGCAGCCACTCGTAGTCGCCGATCCCGAAGGCGCTGACCGTGTTGGCCCGGATGTCCTTGAAGGGACGGGCGAGCATGCCGTGCTCGGCCAGCATGTCCCGGCGCTCCTCGGGCGGCAGCAGGTACCACTCGTGGGAGCGGACGAACGGGTACAGGCAGATGAAATCACCGGCCGGCTCGCCGGCGACGAAGGCGGGCACGTGGGCGCGGTTGAACTCGGCCGGCTGGTGAACGCCGACCGCGTTCCAGTAGGGGCTGAGCGCCGGGCCAAGACCGGAGGTGCGGATCGCGCGGGCCGCCTCGTCCAGCTTCAGGGTCGAGTCGGCGAGCAGCCAGAAGAGGATGTCGCACTCGGCTCGAAAGAGAGTGGTCGCGTAGGTGCCGCGGATCTCCACCCCGGCCGCCTCGATCGTGGCGACCAGCTGGTCGGCCGCCGGTCCGAGCCCGCGGCCCGCCTCGACGTCCCAGGAGTACGAGAGGTAGGCGCAGTAGTGGAGGGGTTCTTCGGTCTCAGTCATTTCGTGTCCCTTCGATGATCGAATCAACAGTCTTTCGCACTCCGGCTATCGACCGCGAGATGCCCGGCCCGTCGAGGTCGGCGCCGGCCAGGGCGATCCGAGGGGTGGCGGCGAGTGCGGCGCGGGCCGCGCCAACCGCCGAGTCCAATACCTCGCCGCGTACCACCAGCGCCTCGGGGTAGCGCGTGACCATGAACTCGAGGGGGTCACCTTCGATCCTCATCACCGGGGCCACTTCCGCCATGACCAGACTCAGGATCTCCTCATCCGGCCGGTCGATCACTCGTCCGCGGCCCTCCTCGCGGATCGACGCGCGGAGGATCACCGGCTCACCGGCGAGGCGTCTCCACTTGGCCGACGACCAGGAGCAGCCGGTGACCAGCCGGCCGTCGGCCGGCTCGGCAAGGTAACCGGTGCCGTCCATCTCGCGACCGATTCGCTCACCGGGGAAGGCGAGGTGGACCAGGGTCACCGTGACCCCGCGAATCGCGCCGAGGGCCTTCGCTGCCGCTCCTCCGATCAGGCCCGCGGCGGCCCGGGCTCCGGTCGCGACCACCGCTTGATCGAATGATTCTCGGGATTCCGCGTCGCCTTCCAGCGAGAGCTCGACCCGGTCACCGACCTGCTCGACCCGGCCGACCCGGCATCCGAGCCGGAACCGGACCCCGGCCTCGCGCAAAGCTTCCTCCAGTCGGGCGGCGAGCGAAAAGATGCCGCCGGCCAGTCCGAACATCGCGCCGCCGCCGACTCCGAAAGGTTCGAGCTCACCGTTCGCGCACAGCCGGAAGGCCCGGGCCGGATCGGGAACCTCGATCTGATCGGCGAGCCCGAGCCGGGTCAGCAGCTCATCGATCGCGGGATCGGGGCCGAGCGCGTCCGGGCCCGTGTCAACTCGCCGGCCGCAGAACTCGGCCGAACCGACTCGGCCGCCGCTGCGATCGGCCGCTTCGAAGAGGGTCACCTCGAAGCCGGCTCCGGCAAGATGCCAGGCGGCGGCGAGGCCGGTGACCCCGGCTCCGATGACGGCGGCTCTGCAAGGCGCGGCCAGCGCTCAGCCTCCGGCGCGGGCGACGACCTCGGCGAGGGTGCGGCAGAAGGCCGGATCGTCGTTCGGCATCGCGGTCCGGGTCAGCGCGAGGCCCGCCTTCTCCGCCGCCTCGACCGCCTCGATGTCGATGTCGAACTTGACCTCGAGGTGGTCGGAGACGAAGCCCGCCGCGCAGACCACGACCGCGGTCCGACCCTGCTCCGCGAGGCCAGGCATGATCTCGCAGACATCGGGCCCGATCCACTCCGCATCGGTCCGCCCGGCGCTCTGCCAGGCCAGGGTGGTGCCGGCGAACTCGGGCCGGCCGGAAAGGTTGGTCCGGGTGCGTTCGAGCTCATCGGCGTAGATGTCGCCGCGCTCCAGAATCGAGACCGGCAGGCTGTGGGCGGTGACCACCAGCTCGACCGAGTGCCGGGCCTCCGCCGGCAACGCCCCGAAGGCATCGGTGATCGCCTGGTTCAGGAACTCGAGATAACCAGGCTCCTCGTGCCAGGACTCGATCACGGTGACCGGCACCCCGGCCTCCGCGGCCGCCTGCTCGGCCCGCTGGCGGTACTCGGCGACGCTCATGGTCGAGAAGTGGGGGGCCAGCACGAGGCCGACGATCCGCTCGACCCCGCGACCCAGCAGTTCCGCCACTGCGTCCTCGATGAACGGGGCGGAGTGCTTCTGGCCCATCGCCACCGTGAACTCCCCGGGATGGGACTCTTCCAGGGCGGCGGCGATGCCCTCGGCCTGCGCCTGCGTGATGCCCAGCAGCGGCGAGCCGCCGATCATCTCGTAGCGCTCCTGAAGCTCTTTCAGGGCCGCCGGCTCAGGCGGGCGTCCGTGGCGGATGTGCGTGTAATAGGCCTCGACGTCATCGGGGCCGGTCGCGGTCCCGTAGGCCATGACCAGCACCCCGGTCTTGGCGGTCTCGCCGGTTTGGTTCGCTTCACTCAATTCGGTTTCTCCGTGAGTTCGTGGACCAGGCCGACCAGCTCGGTCAGCATCGCCGGGTCCGTTGATGGCAGGACCCCATGGCCCAGGTTGAAGACGTGACCCCGTTCGGGGGCATCGGCGAGCAGTGATCTCGTCTCGCGCCCGAGTACGTCGGGGCCGGCCAGCGGGACCGTCGGGTCGAGGTTGCCCTGCAGGGCGACCTTCTCGCCCAGCCTTTCCCTCGCCTGCGAGAGCGGCGTGCGCCAATCGACCCCCATCGCGTCAGGACCCGCTTCGGCCATCGCCTCCATCAGGTGTCCGGCCCCGACCGCGAAGTGGATCCGCGGCACCCCGAGGTCCGCGATCTCCGTGAACAGCCGCTTCGAGACGGGCAGCACCGCTTCCCGGTAGGTCCGTTCGGAGAGTGAGCCGGCCCAGGAGTCGAAGACCTGCACGGCCTGCGCTCCGGCCTCGACCTGGGAGCGCAGCGAGGCGATCGAGATGTCGGCCAGCCGCTCCAGCAGGTCCCGGAACAAGGAGGGTTCCGCCAGCAGCATCGCCCGAGCCCGTTCCTGTGACTTCGAGGGCCGGCCTTCGACCAGGTAGCTGGCCAGGGTGAACGGCGCCCCGGCGAAGCCGATCAGCGGAGTCGGGCCGAGCTCGCGGGTGATGATCCGGATCGCTTCGGCGATCTCGGGCAGGTCGGAATCGGGTTCGAACGGCCGCAGGCGTTCGAGGTCGGCCCGGGTGCGAATCGGCTCGGCGATCACCGGCCCCACCCCGGACCTGATTTCCACGTCCAGCCCGATCCCCTCCAGCGGGGTGACGATGTCCGAGAAGAAGATCGCCGCGTCGACGCCGTGGCGGCGGACCGGCTGCAGCGTGACCTCGGCGCAGAGGTCGGGCGTCCGGCACATCTCCAGCATCGGAACCCCCTGCCTCAGCTCGCGGTATTCCGGCAGCGAACGACCGGCCTGGCGCATGAACCAGACCGGCAGACGTTCGACCGCTTCGCCGCGAAGCGCCCGGATCAGCAGGGGAGCAGATCCGGATTCCTGCCGCCCAGGGGTCATTCGGGGGCTCCTGCCGTCGCGGAATCCAGGGCTTCGACCACAGCCTGGGCCAGTCCATCGAGGTCACTCTGCTTCGCTTCCGCGGTCACTTCGATGCCGGCCTCTCGCATGGCCTCCGAGGTGACCGGACCGATCGAGACGTTGGCCGCGCCGGGCAGCCCGCCGGGCACGGCGGCCAGCAGGTTGGTCACCGTGGAAGCCGAGGTGTAGGTGATCGCGTCGGCCTCCAGCGCCTGCTTCAGGGTCGCTTCGTCCGGAGTCACCGGGACGGTCCGGTAGAGCGGCAGGATCGTCACCTCGGCCCCGGCCTCGCGGAGGCCGTCGGGCAGGATCTCGCGGGCCTCGAGCGCCCTCGGGATCAGAATGCGCCGGCCGGACTGCCCGTCCTCGAGCAGCTTCTCGAGCAGGCTCTCGGCTACGGCACGATCGGGCACGACGTCAGCCTTCACCCCGTGCTCCTTCAGCCCGCGGGCGGTCGAAGGCCCGATCGCGGCCACCTCCGGCAGGCTCCGGGCATCCAGCCCGAGCTGCTCCTCCAGCACCCGGAAGAAGCGCTCGATCGCGTTCGGGCTCGTGAAGCAGACCAGATCGATCTCGCCCCGGGCGTAGGCGTCAAGTGCGTCGTGGTCCACCGGGAGCTGCTTGATCTCGATGACCGGCATCTCGATCACTTCGGCGCCCTCACCTCGCAGCAGCGCGGCAAACCTTCCGGCCTGGTGCTTCGCGCGGGTGACGACCACCCGACGGCCGGCCAGGGGCCGTTTTCCGAACCAGGCGAGTTTGGCGTGATGACGGGCCACGTCCCCGACAACGATAAGCGCGGGCGGCCGGACGCCTTCCGCCGCGGCCTTCTCGGCGATCGTGCCGAGCGTGCCCGTGACCACTCGCTGGCGGGGGGTGGCTCCCCGTTCGATCACGGCGGCGGGCTGGTCGGCCGGACGGCCGCCGGCGATCAGATCACGGGCGTTCTCGGCCAGGCGCTTCACCCCCATGTAGAAGACGAGCGTGCCCGGGAAGCGGGCGAGCGAACCATCCGGATCGACGCCCTGTTCACCGTTCGCGTCGCGGTGTCCGGTGACGAAGGCGACCCCGGCGGAATCCTCGCGATGGGTCAGTGGGATGCCGGCGGTCGCGGTGGCGGCGATCGCGGCGGTCACCCCGGGAACCACCTCGAAGGGGATTCCGGCCGCGGCCAGCTCCTCGGCCTCCTCGCCACCCCGGCCGAAGATGAACGGGTCGCCGCCCTTCAGGCGCACCACGGTCCTGCCCGCCCGGGCCGCCTCGACGATCCGTCGGTTGATCTCCTCCTGCGGGTTGAAGACGGTGCCGGGCATCTTGCCGACGTAGTTCAGCTCGGCGTCCTCGCGGGCACCGGCGAGCGCGTCCGGCGGGATCAGGCGGTCGTAGAAGATCACGTCGGCCTCGGCGATCAGCTCCAGGGCGCGGACCGTCATCAGGCCCGGATCACCGGGACCCGCGCCGACCAGACTCACTCGCCCGGGATTCATCATCCCTCGAGGCCGGAGCCGCCCATCGCCTCGGCGGCGCCGGCGCTCAGCATTCGCCGTGCCAACTCAGCGCCGAGCGACTCGGGCCGGGCGCGGTCGCCCTCGATCCGGTCACGGAGCCAGACGCTGCCGTCGCTGCGGCCGGCGAATCCTTCCAGGAGCAGCGAGCCGCCATCGAGCCGCGCGTGGATCCCGACCGGGCTGCTGCAGTCCGCGCCCAGGCCGGTGACCGCCGCCCGCTCCGCGAGCAGCCTGAGCATCGAGCCCTCGTCCCCGACCGCGGCGACCAGGCTTTCCCTTCCCGTTCGCGTCTGCACGACGAGGGCACCCTGGCCGGCGGCCGGAATCATCTGCTCCGCCGCGAAGGCGAAGGAGACCTCGTCGAGGCGGCCGAGCCGCTCGAGACCGGCCATCGCCAGGACCAGGCCGTCCACCTCGCCGGCCTGAAGCTTGCGCAGGCGGGTGTCGACGTTGCCGCGCAGCTCGACCATCCGCAGGTCCGGCCGGAGCGCCATGAGCTGGGCCCGGCGACGCAGGCTGGCCGTCCCGACTCGCGCCCCCTCGGGGATCTGGTCGAGCGAGCTCCCGGGGCCGATCCAGGCGTCACGGGCGTCGACGCGCTCCGGCACGGCGGCGATCGCCAGCCCGGCGGTCATCTCGCCGGGCAGGTCCTTGGCCGAGTGCACGCCGACCTCGGCCCGGCCGTCGAGCAGCATCCGCTCGACCCCCCGGACGAAGCGTTCCTTGTCACCGGCCTCGGGTGGCAGATCAGCCTCGACCTCGACCAGTTCGGCCTGCGGCCCGATCGCTTCGGCCACGGTCCCCGCCTGGGCGAGCGCGAGCGGGCTGGACCGGGTCGCGATCTTCAGGGTCAGCCTTCCCGGCGGATCGGCGTGACCGTGGCGACCTCGCCCTCGCCGGGGTCAGTGCCGGCGTCAAGGCCGAAGAGGTCACGGACCATCGCCAAGACCTCGAAGGACTCGTCGCTGCCGGCGACCTCCTTGAGTCGCAGGGTCGGCTCATGCAACATTCGGTTGACGGCGGTCCGGGCGATCGTCTCGACCCGTTCGCGGTCCGCCTCGCTCAGTCCCTCCCAGCGGCTCTCGTTCTCACGCAGCACGCGGGAGACGGTTTCCTCCGCCTTCTCGCGCAGGCCGACGATCACCGGCATGACTTCCAGCGACTCCATCCAGCGGAAGAAGAGATCGAGCTCGGCGTTCACGACATGCTCGGCCCGACGCACCTCCGATTCACGCCGGCCGATGTTGCGGGCCACGGTGACCTGAAGCTCGTCGACGTCGGTCAGCTCGACCCCCGGCAGCTCCCTCACCCGCGGGTCGATATCGCGCGGTACGGCGAGGTCGACCAGAAAGAGCGGACGGTCGGCACGCTCAGCCATCACCGGCTCGAGCAGCTCGCGATCGATCAGATGGTGGGGTGACATGGTCGCTGAGACGACCAGATCAGCCTCCAGGATCTGCTCGCTCAGCTCGGTCAGCGGGGCTGCGGTTCCGCCGAAGCGCTGGGCGAGGTCGCAGGCTTTCTCGAGGTGGCGGTTGGCGACGAACACGCTCTCGGCGCCGCGGGCGCGGAGCGCGCCGGCGACCAGCCCCGAGGTCTCCCCGGCGCCGATGATCAGCGCCCGGCGCGCGGCCACATCACCGATCGTACGGCTCGCCTGCTCGACCGCGACCGAAGCCATCGAGACGCCGGCCCGACCGATCCCGGTCTCGTTCCTGGTTCGGCCTCCGGCGGCCAGCGCCCCCCGGAAGAGCCGGTTGAGGATCGGCCCGGACGCGCCTTCGACCAGAGCCAGTTCGTGGGCGCGCTTGACCTGACCCTGGATCTCAGACTCGCCGACGATCATCGACTCGAGGCCGGCGGTGACGCGGAAGACATGGCGGGCGGCGTCGTTGCCGCGCAGCGAGTAGAGGTGGCCGGCCAGCTCGGTCGGGGCGATCCCGGCCTGGTGGGCGAGGGCCGAGAGGATGCCGGACTCGGCGATTACCGGGTCGGGCGCCAGGACATAGATCTCGGTCCGGTTACAGGTGGAGAGGACGGTCACCTCGGCGGCCTCGCCGGACTCGGTCAGGCTGGCCATCAGGCGGGCCGCACGGCCCTCGGGCAGAGCGAGTCGCTCGCGGAGCTCCAGGGGCGCCGTCTTGTGGGAGACGCCGAGCAGGAGGAGCTCAGACACTGCTCGCCTCCCGGCCGGCCTCCTGCGGCGTGGAGTCGCGAGTAGCGCGACCGGCTTCGACCTCTTCGGTCAGTTCGGAGATCTCCCGGTTGATGCGCTGGAACTTCGCCCCGAGAATCCCGAGGTAGATCAGCAGCAGGGCCAGGAAGACGATGTAGGCCGCGAAGACATAACCGGCGTCACCGGGCAGGACATTGGACATTTACCGGGCCTCCAGATTGGGTGCGATACGACGACCGACGGTGCCGGCCGGCTCGGCTCCTTCGCCGAAACCTTCCGCCTCCAGCGCCCGCCGCAGTTTCGAGACCTGGCCGGAGGTCTGCTTGCCGAGCAGCTCGAGCTTGACCAGGGTGACCCAGAGCAGGGCCATGCCGACCAGGCAGACGAGGAAGGTGAACATCATCGAGCCGGGCAGCCCGCCTTCGCTGGTCGCGAAGACGCGGGGGTGGATCAGGCTCTGGGCCATCCGCACGGCGAGGAAGTTGAGCGGAACGAAGGCCCCGGCGGTGATCGCGAAGACCGAGGCGTAACGGGCCTGGCGGTCGCGGTCCTCGATCGCGTACCGGAACGGGTAGTAGGTGGCGTAGAGCAGGAAGACGATCAGGAAGCTGACCAGGGTCGGCTCGTCCCAGACCCAGTAGTGACCCCATGAAGCCTTCGCCCAGAGCATGCCGGTGATCAGGGTCGCGACCCCGAAGACCACCGAGATGTGGATGAAGACGTACGAGTTCGCGTCATGCCGGCGGTCATTGCTGCGCAGGTGCCGGAAGCCTTCGACCCCGCCGGCGACGAAACCACAGAGCGCGACGATGGCCAGCGGCACATGGAGGTAGAAGACCTTCTGGCGGAACCCCTCGACGGCCTCCATCGGCACCCAGAAGAAAACCAGGAGGTAGCCGGCGAGCAGCACCACCGCCGTGGCAATCGAAAGTTTTCCTAGACCGCGTCCTGACATCTCTGTTTCCGCCCGGTGCCGCTTCAGTCCTCGAGCAGGAACTCAAAAACGGCATATCCGACGAGGCAGAAGATCCCATCGTATAGACCGAGCACGAGAAGCCAAGTCCCGAACTTGTCGTAAGAGGGCCCGCCCGAGTCGAGCAGGGGGGCCGTGGCCGAGGCCGCGGCGATCATCAGCGGCACCACCAGGGGCAGGAGAAGCAGCGGCACCAGCAGGTCACGGGCCCTCGAGTTGACCGCCATCGAGGAGATCAGGGTGCCGAGCGCGGCGAAGCCGAGGTTGGTCGCCAGCAGGATCGGGACCATCGGCAGCAGCCCGGACCAGTTCGAGAGGAAGAAGACCGCGAAGACCGGGACCACCACGAGTTCCAGGACCGCCAAGTAGAGGAAGAGCACGGCCGCCTTGGCGGCGAAGAGCGCCGGGCGATCGACCGGCGCCAGCCGGAAGGCGTCGAATCCGCCCTCCTCCCTCTCCGGCAGGAAGATCCGGTTGATCCCGAGCACCGCGGCGAACAGCAGGGTGGTCCAGACGACGCCCGAGGCGAGGCTGCCGGAGAGCGCGGTCCGGTCGAGGCCGAAGCGGAAGATGATGAAAGTCGTCACCGCGAAGAGAACCATGGCCGGCAGAGAGCGCATGGTCCGCAGCTCGGTCCGGAGATCCTTGGCGACGATCGCGCCGAAGGCGCGGCCGAACGGGGTCACGCCGCCACCTCGCCGATCCTCAGCTCGAGCACCTGGTCGGCCTCGGCCCGCACCCGCTCGGGCTCGTGGGAGACCGCCACCCGAGTGATCGGCCCGTCCGCCGTCCAGGCGAGTTCGTCCGAGCGCCCGATCAGTGCCCGCGCGGCCTTCCGGCCGTCCGGGTCGAGGTTCGAGTCGGGCTCATCGAGCAGCAGCAAAGCGGGCCGATGCAGCACCGCCCGGCAAATCGCGATCCGCTGCTTCATCCCGGCCGAGTAGTCGCTGACCCGGTATCCGGCCCGGCGACTCATCCCGAGCAGATCCAGGTCGGCATCGATCCGCCGCGCCGCCTCTTCCGGCCCAAGACCGTGGAGCTTCGCCTGGAACTCGAGGTTCTCGCGGCCGGTCAGATCTTCGTAGAGCAGCGGTTCGTGCCCGAGGTACCCGATCCGGCCGCGAAGCCGCCAGGCGTCGTTGGGCAGGGCGCAGCCGAGCACGGAAACCTCGCCGCGGCTCGGCCGAAGCAGCGTGGCGAGTACCCGGAGCAGAGTGCTCTTGCCGGAGCCGTTCGGCCCGAGCACGGCCAGCGAGCTGCCGGCCGGCAGCTCGAGATCGACCCGGTCCAGGGCCGGCCGCTCACCGTAGTCCCGGCCAAGACCGCTCAGCCGAATCGCATTTTCCACCGCTCCGGACATCCGCGAAAGTCTCCCATGTGCAGGGGGGAGAGAAAGCTCTCCCTACTCCTTAGACCCGTATGGAAGCCGTGCTGAAATGCTACGATCATGCTATGTCCGTAGAAGTTGCATTGAGAGACTTGCGCAATCACACCTCCGATTTGTTGCAGCAGGTTGAAGCGGGCGAAGAGCTGGTGATCACCAAGCGAGGCAAGCCAGTGGCAAAGCTGGTGCCGATCACCACCCAGAGGCGACGGCCGATACCCCGTCACGAGCTGATCGAGTGGCTCAAGAACAGACCGGTTGATCCGGAGTTCGCGAAATTCCGCAAGAAGTTGAGCGAGACCACTGATGAAGACGGCTTGGACGAGCTATGGCGCGCGGACTCCTAGACACCAGCGTCATCATTGCGATCGAAACGGACCGGTCGATCGAGTATGACCAGCTTCCGGAGGAGTCGGTCATCTCGCCGGTCACCGTCGCGGAGCTACAGGCAGGATTGCTGTCAGCCACGACACCAGAGAGCCGAATGGATCGAATGAGGTCGATCCAGTTCGTCGCCGGTTCCGAATTGGTTCCGGTAGATGAACGGGTGGCTTCCGCATGGGCGCTGCTCCGAACCCACCTGAAGGAATCCGGGCGCAGAGTCCGCGTCAATGACCTCTGGATCGCGGCCACCGCGCTCGCCCACCGGATCCCGGTTTACACCCAGGACGCTGACTTTGACGTTCTCGACGGCGTGGGAGGCCTCCAGGTAGTCAAGCTCTGACTGCCTCAACGGAGCCTCTCCCAACCATCATTTCGTTCGAGTGGGAGGGGCGGGTTCAACTGGGAGGGCCGAACGGCCCGACTGCTTATTCTCCCACGTGAAACTCGTCGACCTGGATCTGCTTCTGGCCGGCGTGGCCGGGATAGACCGGGCCGGCGCCGCCGACCAGGTCCCCCACTTTCGGCAGCGGGTCGGGGCGCAGATCGGTCCGCACGTCGAAGATCGTGATCCCCGGCAGGGTGACGCCCTGCTTCGAGGCGGTGACGAAATGGGCGTCGCCATCACCGTCGGGATCAACCGCCTCGACGTAGATCACCCGCCCGCTGGCGACCACGCAGTTCGAGGAGTCCGCCGGGCAGTGCGAGGCCGGGAGCTTGGGCGAATCGTCCGGGCCGGCTTGCTTCGTCGGCGGACCCTGGTCGGCCGAACGTTCCGGCTTCGACCGGGAGGAGTCCGATGAGTCCGAGCCGTCGTCACCTCGGCCGAGCAGCAGCCAGCCGCCGCCGAGCACGACGACGACCAGCAAGATGAACGCGTAGAGCTTCAGGAGGCGCGCTACCCGCGCTTGGTGATGCGCTTACCGACCTGGAGCAGCGGACCTGCCCCGGACTTGAGCGCCTCGACCCGCTGACCGCCCTTGCCGTAGAGCAGGCTGGCCGACGCCTTCATCGCCCGGGTCAGGGTCTCGTCATAGGGATGCCACCAGAAGTTGCGGGTCAGACCGGGCTCGTAGGTGACCAGCTTGATCTCGACGCACTCGTAGAAACCGAACTTCGAGTGCGAGTGGCCGAGGCCGGAATCCTTGACTCCGCCCCAGGTGCACTGGCAGGCGCCGTGGGTGAACATGTGGTCGTTGATCCAGACCATGCCGGCCTCGATCTTGTCGGCGATCCGCTCGCCGCGCTGACGGTCCTTGGTCCAGACCGACGAGCCCAGGCCGAACTCGGAGTCGTTGGCCAGGTCGAGCGCCTCCTGGTCGGACTCGACCGTGATGATCGGCAGCACCGGACCGAAGATCTCCTCGTTCATGATCCGCATCTCGTGGTTGACGTTGGTCAGGACCACGGGGGCGATGAAGTTGCCCTCGGGGAAGCCCTCGACCTCGACCGGGCCACCGCAGCGCAGCTCGGCCCCGTTCGCGACCGCGTCATCGACCAGCTCGCGGACCAGGTCGTACTGGTCCTTGGAGACCATCGGGCCGATCTCGGTGTCGACCTCGGAGGGATCGCCGACCTTGAGGGCCGAGGCACCGGCGACCACGCCTTCGATGAACTTCTCGCTCACCTCGCGGCGCACGTAGGCACGCTCGATGCCGGCGCAGGTCTGACCGGCGTTGGCGAACCCGCCCCAGACCGCGCCTGAGATGGCGAAGTCGACATTGGCGTCCTCGAGCACGATCATCGGGTCCTTGCCGCCGAGCTCGAGCACGCAGCCCTTCATCAGCTTGGCGCATTCCTCGCCGACCTTGTAGCCGACCGGGACCGAGCCGGTGAAGAAGATCTTCTGCGCGCTTGACTTGGTCAGCGCGTCGCCGATCCGGCCGCCGCCGTGGACGTTGCGGACCAGGCCCTTGGGCAGCCCGGCCTCCTCGAAGACGCTCTGGATCGCCTCGCCGAGCAGCGGGGTCAGGCTGGCCGGCTTGAGCACGACGCCATTGCCGCACATCAGCGCGATGGCGATCTCCTGCATCGGGATCGTCCACGGGTAGTTCCAGGGGGCGATGACTCCGACCACACCGAGCGGCTGGTAGCGGAACTTCGAACGCTTGGTCTTGAAGAAGGGCTGCGGGTAGGAGATCTTCTCGTCCTTGAGGATTCCCGGACCTTCCTTCGCGCACCAACGCAGGGCGTCGATCGAAGGGATCAGCTCCATCGTGTAGCACTCGGAGATCGGCTTGCCCTGCTCCTGGGAGAGCAGCGAGGCGATCTCGTCGAGCCGGTCGTGCAGGACCGTGGCGGCGCGTTTCAGGTAGGCCGCGCGGTCGCTCGGCTTGAGCTCGGCCCAGGCCGGCTGGATTTCCGCGACCTCGTCAACGATCCCCTGCACCTGATCGGGCGTGATCGTCTCGACGGTCCCGACCAGCTCGCCGGTGGCGGGGTTGAAGGACTCGAGCGGAGGCGTGGAAGCAGGTACGGATCCGTTCGAACCAGAAGCTTCGTTAGAGGCTGTTTCAGTGGCCATGAACCGAAGTGTACGCCGCAAATACAACTCGGCCGGAGACCCCCAGTCCGAGTCTCCGGCCGACACAGCACCCCACCTGGCGTCTTGCTCAAGTTGGGTCTGGTCAATGAAACCCGGAAAAGCTGTGAAAGTTTTGAACTCCTACTAAAGGTTACCTAAGCGTTTTCGGCTCTACGTCTGATCTTCGCGGCGGCATCACGGCGGCGGGCGAGCTCCGCCTCGAACCCGTAGCGGGTCGGCTCGTAGTACCTCGCGCCCTCCATCCCTTCGGGCATCAGCGACTGTTCGGAAACACCGCCATCGACATCGTGGGGATATACATAGCCCTCGCCGCGGCCGAGCTCCTTCGCGCCCGGATAGTGACTGTCGCGCAGATGGGCAGGCGGCAGTTTCGGGCCGTTCCGGCGCACCTCCTCGCGGGCCGCGCCGATCGCCACGGTCGAAGCGTTGGACTTCGGGGCGAGAGCTAGATAGGTCGCCGCCTGAGAGAGGTTGAGGGCCGCCTCGGGCAGACCGACCCGGTCCACGGCCGCCGCTGCCGCGGTCGCCACCACCAAGGCCTGCGGATCAGCGTTGCCGATGTCCTCCGAGGCGAGGATGACCATCCGGCGCGCGATGAAACGGGGGTCCTCGCCGCCCTCGATCATCACCGCCAGGTAGTAGAGCGAGGCATCCGGATCCGAGCCGCGGGTCGCCTTGATCCAGGCGGAGATGTAGTCGTAATGGTGATCGCCACCCTTGTCGTAGGCGATCGCCTGGGCCTGGAGCGCGTCCTCGACCTCGGGCACGCCCGCAGTGCCACCCGCCGCCGCCAGCCGCTCCAGGGCCGAGAGCGCCGCCCGGGCGTCGCCCGAGACCCGCTCGGCCAGCAGGTCCAGCCCTTCCGGCTCGATCTCCACCTGGCCGGCGACCCCGCGGTCGGCGTCACTCAGCGCTCGCTCGAGCAGGATCCGGATCTCCGGCGGTCCGAGCGGCCGGAGCTCATAGATCTGACTGCGCGAGATCAGGGCCGAGTTGACCTCGAAGTAGGGGTTCTCGGTGGTCGCCCCGATCAGGGTCAGCACCCCGCTCTCCACCGCCGGCAGCAGGGCATCCTGCTGGGCCTTGTTGAAGCGGTGGATCTCGTCGAGGAAGAGCACGGTCCGACGGCCGTGGCGCTGCCTGTCCTCAGCCCGCTGGATCACCGCCCGTATCTCGGGCCGGCCGGCATTGACCGCCGACTCTTCCTCGAAAGCCCCGTCAGAGGTGGCGGCGATGATCCGGGCGAGCGTGGTCTTGCCGGATCCCGGCGGCCCGTAGAGGATCGCACTGTGGGGGCGGCCCGCCTCGACCGAGCCCCGCAGGGCGGTGCCGGGAGCGAGCACGTGATCCTGGCCGACCACGTCGTCGAGCGAGGTCGGTCGCATGCGCGCGGCCAGGGGGGCGTCGGGCCCGACCTCGGGGATCCCGGAACCGGGGGATTCCACTTCACCCGAATCAAACAACTGATCTGCCATCGGATGAGATTATCCCGGGCGTGAGTGCGGCAGATATCGCGATCCTGCTGTTCTGGTCCTTCACCGTCTCCTTCGCCGGGGGGACGGTCGGGCTGGTGCTCGGCAACCTGCGGCTGCCGGTCGTGGTCTGGCTCGGGAGCTCGGCCGCGGCGGCGGCCGGGGCGAACGTCGCGATCTCGGGGCTGGCCGCGCTTACCGCGACGATCGTCCACCTCAGAAACGGTCGGGTCGACGGTCGGCTGTTCCTCTGGATGGCTCCGAGCTCGCTGCTAGGCGCGGTTGCGGGCGGCCTGCTCGCCAGCGTGCTCCCGGAACGCCTCCTGCTCGGCGCGATCAGCCTGGTCGTGCTCTACGGCGCGATCGAGGTCTGGCGCCACCACCGACCGGGCCCGGCTGACGTGGGACCGCGCCCGGATCGCAGCCGCCTGCTGACCGAGACGGTCCTGATCGGCTTCGGGGTCGGCCTGCTCGGTGGCTTCGTCGGCCTGATCCTCGGTTCTCTCCGCCTGCCGGCGATGCTCAAGTACATGGGGATCTCCCCCCAGAAGGCGGTCGGCACCAACTCCGCCGTCGGGGTGATCGTCGGGATCGGCGGGCTGGTCGGGCATCTGCCCTCCGGGGTGGATTGGGAGATCCTGGCGATCGGGGCGGCCGCCGCGATTCCCGGCGCGGCACTCGGCTCGCGGCTGACCGGCAAGCTGCCGGAGGAAACCCTGATCCGGGCGATGGCTGTGGTGCTGCTGATCACCGGACTGGGGATCGCCGGCCAGGCGATCTTCTGATTCGGGATCGTTCAGGCGGTAGGTTGCCGCCATGGAAGGAGCCGACCGGAAGGGTCTGATCCCATGGGTCCTGCTGGCGGTCCTGATGGGCGGCTCGGCCGCGCTGCTCCTCTCGCTCACCTCCGGCTTCACCTTCGTCACCGACGAGTGGGATCTGGTGCTGCTCCGGCCCGGCTGGAGCCCGGAGACGCTGCTTCGCCCCTTCCACGAGCACGTCATCATCGCGCCGGCCTTCATCTTCAAGCTGCTTCAGGGACTGTTCGGGATGGACTCGCCACGGCCGATGCAGCTCGCCGCGATCGGGACCTTCCTCACGGTCGCCCTGCTGCTGTTCATCTGGCTGCGGCGCCGGGTCGGCGAGTGGGCGGCGTTGATCGGAGCGGCGATCGTCCTCTTTCTCGGCGCCGCCTTCGAAGATCTTCTCTGGGCTTTCCAGATCGGCTACTTCGGTTCGCTCGCCTGTGGCCTCGGCGCTCTGATCGCGCTCGATCGGGACGACCGTCGCGGTGACCATCTAGCCGCGGCCCTGCTGGTTGCCTCGCTGACCTTTTCCTCGCTCGGCATCCCGTTCGCGATCGGCGCGGCGGTCGAGTGGATGCGGAACCCGCGCGAGAGGCGGCGGCGCTGGTTCGTGCCGGCGGCTCCGCTTGCCTTCTACAGCCTCTGGTGGCTTGGCTGGGGTCACCAGGCCGAGAGCGCGGTCAGCCTCGCCAACGTCCCGGACCTGCCGAAGTACGTCTTCGATGCCGCCTCGGCCGCGATGGCCTCGATGCTCGGGCTGGCCACCGGGGACGGCAGCGAACCCGAGCAACCGCACCTGATCTGGGGGCGGATCGCCCTGCTTCTCCTGCTCGGTCTGGCGGCCTGGCGTCTGATCCGACTCGGTCGGATCCCACGCGGGGTGGCGGTGACCGGCGCCATCGTGCTCGCCTTCTTCGCGCTCGCCGCGCTCGGCCAGAACGAGCTGCGACCACCGACCTCGAGCCGGTACCAGCTACCGGCAGTGGTCCTGGTCCTGCTCCTCTGCGGCGAGCTGCTCGGGGGAGCACGGATCCCGGACCGCGCGCTGGTCGCGGCCGCGGCGGTGGTCGCGGCGACTTCGCTGGGCGGCGTCGATCTGATGCGCGATCAGGCTGAGAGCCGCTGGCAGCCGAGCGCGGTGAGCAACCGGGCCATGCTCGGTGCGATCACGCTGGCCGGCGAGGCGGCCCGGCCGGACTTCGAGCTGAACCTGATCTCGGTGACCGTGCCGATTCAGCGGTTCCGGGACGAGGTCGCCATCAGCGGCAACCCCGGCTACTCGGCCGACGAGATCGCCGGGCTGGACCCTGCCTACCGGAGCGTCGCCGACCAGGCCCTGATCGACGTGCTCGGCCTTGGCCTTTCCGCGAGCGACCCGGGAGAGACGACGGGGAGCTGCCGAGTCGAGGCGGTCCGCCCCTTCGTGCCCGTGACCATCGAGCCTTCGGACGCACCGCTGCGAATCGAGAACCGCGGCGACTCGAACCTGGAAGTGGGCCTGGCCCGGTTCGCCGACCCGCCGGGCAGCACGATCGGTTCGGTCCTACCCCGTTCCCGCGCCTGGCTGAGGCTGCCACCCGACGATTCGGATCGTCCCTGGAAGCTCACCATGAACGGGCCGGGAAGAGTTCGAACCTGCGACTGATCCGCCCGGGGCTCAGGCCGCGGCTTCGGCCGCGCTTCGGTGAATCTGCTCGAGGATCTCGGTGATCCCGTACCGACGCCGCCAGCCCGGATAGTCCCGCTCGAACGGAGCCAGGTCCGAGATCCACCAGCGATGGTCACCGACCCGGTTCTCCTCGCTCAAGGTCCAGTCCAGCTGCCGCCCGGCGATCCGTTCCGACGCGGCGATCGCCTCCAGCATCGAGCAGTTGCTGCCCCGGCCGCCGCCGATGTTGTAGACCGCCGCCGAGCGCGGAGCCGCCGCGAACTCGAGAAAGGCGGCGACCAGGTCGTCACAGTGGATGTTGTCGCGGACCTGTTTGCCGCCGTAGCCGAAGACCGTGTAGGGCCGGCCGGTGACGACGCATTTCATCAGGTAGGCGAGGAAGCCGTGGAGCTCGGCCCCGGCGTGCTGAGGGCCGGTCAGGCAGCCGCCGCGGAAGCAGACGGTCGGCATCCCGAAGTACCGGCCGTACTCCTGGACCAGCAGATCGGCGCTCGCCTTGGAGACCCCGAAGAGCGAGTGGGTGGACCGGTCGATCGACATCGAGGTGTCGATGCCGTCGTGGTACTCGTGATCCTCGGGCAGCTCGAGCCGGGTCTCGGTCTCGATCAGGGGCAGGAAGTTGGGGGTGTCGCCGTAGACCTTGTTGGTCGAGCAGAAGATGAACGGCGCCTCCGGAGCGTGTTCCCGGGCAGCCTCCAGCAGGTTCAGGGTGCCGAGCGCGTTGACGCTGAAATCGGTCTGCGGGTCACGGGCGGCCCAGTCATGCGAAGGCTGGGCGGCGGTGTGGATGACCAGCTCGATCCGGTTGGCCGCGAAGATCCGGCCGATGCCCGCGGCGTCGCGAATGTCGAGCTCGAGCGGCTCGAACTCCTCGAGCGTCGCGGCCAGGCGCTCGCTGACCGGGCGGGTCGAGGCATCGGCCCCGAAGAAGCTCGCCCGCATGTCGTTCTCGACCCCGATCACGTGCCAGCCGTCCTCGACCAGGTTGATCACCGACTGCGACCCGATCAGCCCCCCGGATCCCGTCACCAGGGCGGTCTTCACGCGGTCATCCGCTCGGCTGGGAAAAGGCACATGGGAGGTACCGTACCCGGTGGGCTGGGTAAGCTGCGCGGAATGCGCGCGGAGCAGAACCGAGCTTTTCTGGCGGCGCGTCGGCGACCCTGGTTCTGGCTCCTGGTCGGTCTCTTCGCCCTCTCGGCCGCCTTGCTTTTCTACCTGCGATCGAGGATCGGATTCTTTCTCGATGACTGGTATCTGGTCCTGCTCCGCGACGGTCCCGGTGACTGGTTTTTGCCGCACAACCAGCACATCATCATCCTGCCCGCCGCGATCTACGAGCTCTCGCTTTCGCTTTTCGGAATGGACGCGATGCCGCTCCACCTGGTCGCGCTGGCCCTGTTCCTGATCAGCGTC
The DNA here is from genome assembly GCA_044464425.1 of Solirubrobacterales bacterium. Lineage (GTDB taxonomy): Bacteria > Actinomycetota > Thermoleophilia > Solirubrobacterales > 70-9 > 67-14. Next base: position 63,533 of record JBIQLL010000011.1, read on the forward strand.
GCGCTGCTCTTCCAGTGGCTGCGACCGCTGGTCGGGGAACCGGTCTCGGTCCTCGGCTGCGCGGTCGTGCTCTTCCTCGGGGCGGCCACGGGGGACCTGGTCTTCGCCTTCCAGATCGGCTTCTTCGGTTCGGTGGTCGGCGGTCTCGGCGCGCTGCTCCTGCTTCGCCGGGACACCTTCCGTACCGATCTGCTGGCCTGCCTGCTGCTGATCTTCTCGACCCTCTGCTCGACCCTGATGGCGCCCTTCTTGGCCGCCGCGGCCGTCGAGCTGCTTTACCGAGGCGATGGTAGGGCGAGCGTCGCACGGCTGCTGCGCGGATCCTGGGTCGTTCTGGTCCCGCTGCTGATTTACGTGATCTGGTGGGTCGGCTGGAATCAGCATGGATCCCAGGAGATCACCATCGAGAACGTCCTGAAGCTTCCGCTTTACGTATTCGCGGCCTTCGGTTTCGCGGGGGCCTCACTGACCGGTGCATTCCCACTTCGCGACGTGGTCGACAACTACCTCTGGGTGATCCCCGGGGTCGCGATGGCCGCCGGCTTCATTTGGATACTCCGTCGTCGCGGCAACGTCCCACCCGCCTTCCTGGTCGGCCTCGTCGCAGCCCTCGGATTCTGGGGGCTATGCGGCCTCAACTACAGCCCAGCCCGCGATTTCTTCACCAGTCGATACCAGTATCCAAGCGTCATCTTCCTCCTGATGATGCTGGCTGGCGCTTGCCAAGGGATGCGGCCTGATGCCCGCACGATCAAGTGGCTCTGCGGGCTGGCGGTGATCTCGGTCGCGATCAATACAGCCGGCCTCTTCTACGCGCTGAACAACGTGTACAGGCCGTACGAGGAGCAGAACTTGGTAAACCTCGCCACGATCGACCTGGCTTGGGACACAGTCGATCCTGGTTTCAGGGTCGGAATCGGCACAGAAGGCGGCGGCCAGGTCAGCGCTGAAGCATATAGGGCCGCGGTCGACCGCTACGGACGCCCAGACCTGACCGAAGACGACCTAACCGGGGCGTCGGACGAGAACCAGAGGAAGCTCGATCAGCTTCTGGTGCTCGCCCTGCCGGTCCGCATCCTGCCGGCGTCCGAGATCCGGCCCCAACGGTCCGGCTGCCGCGACTTGGCCGCCGACCCGGCGGCCAGCAACACCACCACCCTGAACTCACCACTCGTCTACGTCCACGCGCAGCGCGACGTGGTGATCCGTCTCGGCCGCTACGCACCAGGCGCGACAGCAGTCGCCTGGCGAGCGAAAGCCGGTCAGGCAACCGGCTACAAGATCCCGCTCGACCGCTCGAACCGCCACTGGCGGATCGGCTTTCAGGGTGCGGGCGAGGTGACCGTCTGTCCGGCCGTTTCCAACGTCGGCTGATCCGCCGGTAACGGATTCGTGCCGCGCACTTCCGCTCGCCGGACCCGGAACCGAAAGAACTCATATTCGAGCCTGCCCGAAGAACCAGTCAACACGACGGTCGGACTCTGGGGTGCCTGGGCAAAGCGCCCTCTTCCCTCAGGGAGATTGCGACCGATACGCAGTATCAGTCCATCGCCGGCAGTCGCCGGAATGAGGCGGTAATCGCCTCCCGCCACGAGCGCCCGACGCTCGGATGGGCTGAAGAAAAGCGACTTCAAGCGCTCGAGCCCGTGGATACCGGCTCCTTCGATTCGAACAACAATAACCTCGTTCGGACCAGGCTTCGGAACTGGGACGGTTTGACCGAACTCGGCATCCACCGACCCGGCTGAGATCATCGGACCGCAGCGGTTCTCGGTTCGGACCAACACTTGCCACACAAAAGCTTCGCCGGCCTCCTCAAAATTACAGAGCGTTGCGATCGCCTGAGCTGGCGGATCCCAGCCGAGAAAGCGACCGTCGATACCTGTCATCGGGTGCTCGGGATCTTCGCCCACATGACGCATGATTCGGGTCGGTCCCGCGGATGAGGTGACGCGATCTGCGTTTAGCTCATCGAGCTTCGTCGTGTAAGCGCTGTAATTCTGGAAGACGGGGACCGGTGACCACTCGACCTCGAATGCCCAAGCAGCCGTCGTTTCCCAGGGGTCGACGCTGACCCTTTGACCCTTGAGTCGGTCTCGTAGGCGAGGTGCGAGAAAGTACTGGCTTTGAAGCTGGGTCCGATCGTTTTCGATGGCCTCGGATTGCCGAGCTGGACTGAAGGCGGTCCGGGATTCCCGGACCAGAGACCTGACGTTCTCGATCGGGTTCAGTCGGGAAGTACGCAAGTCGCCGGCGGCGAAAATAGAGACTGCCACGAGCACCACGAGCCCACCTATCGAGACGGGAACGAGACCACGCCTGGGCGGAAGGGCGACCCAGAGGAGGGCGATCGTCGCAAAGAAGATCGCTAGATGAGGCCTGTCTATGCGAACCACTGCCTGTTTGTAAAGAGCCAGGACGACTAGGAGGGAAATGATCACCGTCGTCGTGCGAGCGTGTCGGTCGGGATAATTCCCGACGCACGCCCAAGCTAGGGCTCCGGCCGCCGTTATGGCAACCACCGCCACGTACCAGCCGGGATGGTCGTAGCGCCCCATCGCCTCGTTATAGCCAGCCATTATCTGGAACGAGTTGGCCACGAAATCGGATAACCCACCGAGGGGCTGGCCGGACACCATCCATAGAACGATCGTTGACGCAACAGCGGAGATCACGTACGTGATGATTTGGCGTTGCTCTGCTCTCGCTCCGGCCAGACCGAAAAGCAGGATCAGAAAGACGATCGGACCAGTCGACAGTTTGATCAGCATCTCCGTTCCCGCGAAGACGCCGCTCGCTAGAGCCAGCGTCGACATCGCGACGGTAGACGGTCGTCTTTCGATCAACAGCAACGCAACAAACATGCTGATCGCCACAGAAATCTCTGCCCAGTCCAGCAGAACGACCACCAGAAGAGCAGCAACCGCGGCCGCCAGCCACGGCAGACGTCGCCTCAACATCGCTACAAGCGCGATGCAGAACCCGACAAAAAGCGCCACCGTGTATAGGAAGGGAATCAAGCTGAGCGCGCCCGGATAGAAGAGCCACGGGTGCCGCAGGAATCCCAATGGTCCGTAGGTAAACACGATTTCGGTGCCGAACTGCAGCCCGTCGTGGGCGGCCATGTAGAGGCCGGCCCACCAACTTGAATCGATCCCGGTCGCCGGATGTCCGAAACCGACCTGCCAGCCCAGAGCGGCAACTGCAATCCCAATTGCCCAGCTGGGAATCTGCTGGGGACCCCACTTCACTCTCGTATGTAAATCGCTGGGCCGAATTTTCAACCTACTCACTCGGACCTTTCGACCTTGCGGTAATCGCCTCGGCTGAGGTGGTACTCGAGCCAGATGTAGAGGACGATGAAGAGGTAGCGGCTGCCCATCTCGCGCATCGCCAGCTTGGCTTCACCGGAGGTGCGGTTGGTCCAGGAGGTAGGGACGACCTTGAAGCTGTGCCCGCGGGTCACCGCTTTCAGCGGCATCTCCACGGTCAGGTTGAAGTGCTTGGAGAGCAAGGGACCGATCGTCTCGATCACCTCGCGCCGGTAGGCCTTGAACGCGTTGGTGGTGTCGTTGTAGCCGAGCCGGAACAGCGCGCCCACGAAAGCGTTCGCCACCCGGTTCACGACGAGCTTCACCCGGGGGTAGTCGGTGACCACGGCGCCGGGCATGAAGCGTGACCCGAAGGCGCAATCCCAGCCCTCCTCGAGGATGTGGTGGTACATGACCAGATCCTCGGGATCGTCGGAATGATCGGCCATCATGATCGCCACCGCATCACCGGTGAACTGCTCGAGGCCGGCCCGGACCGCGAGGCCGAAGCCGCCCGAGTAGGGCGAGGCCAGGCAGCGGATCCGCGGGTTTCCCGCGCCGGCCCGCTCGACCAGGCGACAGGTGCCGTCCTTGCTGCCGTCGTCGATCACCAGCACCTCGTAATCGATCGACTCGCGTTCCAGCACGCTCACCGCGCCGTCGATCGTCTCCATGATCGAACCCGCCTCGTCGCGGGCCGGGATCACCACCGAGAACTTCATCGGAGCACCTCCCCGAGCCGATCGCGGTCGGCGGCGATCCAACGGTGGATGTCGGCGAGCACGCATTCCGCGTCCCGCTTCGGCCGCCAGTCCGTGTGGGCGAAGAGTCGCGAGCAGTCGGAGATGTAGAGCGGCACGTCCCCGTCGCGGTCCTCGGGAACCGAGCCGATCTCGAGCTCGTTGCCGCTCAGCCGAGCGCAGATGTCGCTCGCCTCGCGCAGCGAGAGGCTGACCTCGCGGCCGCCGCCGACGTTGAAGGTCTGGCCGGCCCAGCGTTCCGGAGCCGAGAGCTGCTCCTCGATCAGCTCGACCAGATCGTCGATGTGGAGCAGGTCGCGGACCTGCCTGCCCTCGCCGCCGTAGCCGAAATAGGCGAGCGGCTTCTCGAACTCGTGGGCGATCATCCAGTGGGTGAATACCCCCTGGTCGACCTTGCCCATCTGCCACGGGCCGGCTACAACCCCACAGCGGTTGATCACGGTCGGCACCCCGAACCGCTCGGCGTACTCGGCTGCGAGCAGCTCGGCCGAGAGCTTGGTCGCGCCGTAGAGGGTGCGGGGCCCGGACAGAGGCATTGCCTCGGCGACGCCATTGCTTGACCAGCCGGCCGCCGGCTGCTCCTCGGCCAGCTCGAACCGGGTGGGTCCCTCGACCAGCTCGGCCCGACGCAGCCCGGCCATCGGGTAGACCCGGCTGGTTGAGAGGAAGATGAACTGGCAATCGTTCCGACGGGCCAGCTCGAGGCAGTTGAAGGCCCCGGTCAGGTTCGTCTCATACACGTAGGAGGTGTCGTCAGCCCCCGACATCACCGATGGCTCGGCCGAGCACTCGACCAGGGCGTCGAGATCAGTGAAGGCGGCGAGGTCCGCCGGCTCCCGCACGTCACCGCGCACGAACTCGACGCCGGCGGCGGCCAGCCGGTCGAGGTTCAGCTTGGAGCCGCGCCGGTAGAGGTTGTCGAACGCGATCACGTGACTCCCCGAGTGACGGGCCAGCGAGATGGCCAGGTTCGATCCGACGAACCCCGCCCCTCCGGTGACCAGAATCTTCCCTCCGCTCATCAGAGGGTGAGCCTATCCGGGTCGAAATCGAAACGGGTTGGGATACTGGGTCGGATGAGAGCGCCCGACCTGCTTCAGGAACTGATTCGTTTCAACACGGTTAACCCGCCCGGCAACGAGGGGCCCGCCCTCGAACACCTGCGGGCGCTGCTGGAGCCGGCCGGGTGGGAGTGCAAGACGCTGGCGAAAGTGCCGGAGCGCCCCAACCTCGTCGCCCGCCTGCGGGGCGCCGAGCCGGGCCCGAACCTGGCCCTGATCAGCCACGTGGACACCGTTCCGGCCGACCCCGAGGAGTGGTCGCGGGACCCCTGGTCCGGGGATCTGGCCGACGGCATGATCTGGGGTCGGGGCGCTCTCGACATGAAGGATCAGGTCGCGGCCGAGACCGCGGCCTGCGTCAACCTGGCCGAGTCCGGCTGGCGGCCGGCCCGGGGCGACCTGATCCTGGTCGTCGCGGCGGACGAGGAGACCGGTGCTCACTACGGCGCCCGCTGGCTCTGCGAGGAATGTCCCGATGAAGTACGGGCGGACTGGGTGGTGAACGAGGGGGCCGGGGAGCGGCTCGAGTTCGACGGACGCCGCCTCTACACCCTTTCGACCGGTGAGAAGGGGACCTTCCGCTTCACGCTGATCGCCGAGGGCGAGGCCGGCCACGGCTCGATCCCCCGGGTCGGGGACAACGCGCTGCTCAAGCTCGCCCCGGCGCTGGCCAAGGCCCACCTGCAGCCGCCGCATGAGTCGACCCCGGACACCGATCTCTTCCTCGAGCGGCTGCTCGGCCATGCTCCGGATGATCTGGAGGCCGCCCTGGCCGAGGTCGAGGCGATCGATCCGTTGGTCGCCAAGCTGCTGACCGACCCGATGCTCGGAGTCACCCTGGCGCCGACCATGGCCAAGGCCTCCTCGCGGGAGAACGTGATCCCTTCCCGGGCCGAGCTGGTGATCGATTGCCGCACCCCGCCCGGCATGACCGGGGAGGAAGCCCTGGAGCGGATCAACGGGGTTCTCGGCGAAGGCGATTGGCGGATCGAGTTCAACGATCCCGTGGTCGGCAACCGCTCCGATTACGGCGGTCCGCTAGCCGAGGCAATCGAGGAGTGGGTGGACCTGGTCGAGCCGGGAACGGAGGTGCTGCCCCAGGTGATGCCCGGCTTCTCCGACAGTCACTGGTTCCGCAAGGCCTTCGGCGCCACGGTCTACGGCTTCGCCCCCCAGCGCATGACCCTGGCCGAGACCAAACCCCTGGTCCACGGCAAAGACGAGCGCATCACCGTCGAAGACGTCGAGCTGATGGAGAACCTCTACACGTGGCTGCCGCCCCGGCTGCTGGGCACCTCCCGCCCGGATAGTCACTGAAGCCATTGGCGGCCCGGCCGCGGCTAGTCTTGCGCCATGAAGGAGCCCGGGAAGTTCTTGGCGAGAGGCGCGAGCCTGCTCGCGGTGTCGCTAGTCGCTTCGCTGGCGGTCTCCGGTGTTGCCGACGGTGCCGCCCGGTACGACAGGTCGTTCGGCGTGGGTGGGATCAAGATGGTTCGGGAGAGTTTGGCCGGTGGTTTCTTCGACGTGACGATGGGCGGCAACGGAAAGCTGCTTGCCACCGGTTGGAGATCAATCAAACGATGTGGCCGGGAGCCGGTCGTGGTCAGGTTCCATGCGAACGGGCGAGTCGACCGAAGCTACGGAGGCACGGGGGTCGCACCCGGCTCTGAACGCTGCCTGGGCATCGGTCAAAAGATCGTCGTCGGCCCGGGCGGGACGACCGTTCTCGTCTCTCGGAGCGATCCTCCGTTTGGCCTTGCACACCCGGGCATCTTCGCCTATCGGCTCGATTCGGGCGGCAATCTCTCCAAGACGTGGGGAAGCAAGAACCGGCCGGGCCGGGCGTTCGCCGGCGTCTTGAGAGACGAGGACTTGACCAGCACCCGCCGCGGCAAGACCTTGATCAGCGGAAACGTGACCCGCAAGTCGTTCGGCACCATCGTTCGGCTTGACCGGAATGGCAGGCGGGACAGAACGCTGACCGGCGACGAGCGGACGCGAACCGACCTGCGTGGCGTGATCCAACTCGGCGAGAAGGGGGGAGTAGAGATCAAGATCTACGCGCTCAAGGCTCTGGGCTCGGGCAAGTTCCTGGCTGCCGCGACGATCGACCAGAAGATGGTCGCGCTCGGATTCACGTCGTCGGGCGCGCTGGACGGGTCATTCGGGACAGGAGGCATCGCGAGAATCCCCGCTGGCAGGCAAGGCGCCGATCGGACCGTTTTCGCGGACCTGGCCTTGGACCACCACGGACGGATCGTGCTGGCGGGATTCGTCAAGACCAAGCCTCCTCGTGGCCGCAAAGTGCGCCGCACGCAAGTCGTCAAATTGAGTCGGGATGGCCGGGTGCTGGACACGTTCGGGAACCATGGCATCACCCGACTGGAGCATGTGGAGCTCAGCGATGCAGTCGTCCAAAGGGACGGCTCGATCGTTATCCGCGGGTTTAACAGGCTGGTCAGGTTGACCCCGTCGGGCAAGCTCGACAAGTCATTTTTCCGTGGGGGCTATTTCAGCCAACCGGAGGATGTGCGCGACCTTGACGTGGACCGTGCCGGCCGGCTCCTGGAGGCCGGATCCTTCTACGGCAAGGACGGAATTTACGGACATGCCGGTCTCGCGAGAATCCTTCCGCGTTAGGACCTGTTCCGATTGGTCCTCAACGTCCGGGTCCGGGCCTGAAGATCCGTGCCGGCCTCACGCGGAGAGAGACCTTTGCGGTGAAATGCACGCCCTGACCGTCGATGGCGAATTCGAGGCGTCGCTTGCCGGTAGATCCGGTACCGCCGCCGTACGTTCCGGCGAAGGTAGCCCACCTGGTCGTTCTCGGCTTCAAGTTCCTGACCACCGGACAGCTCATCTGCCTGAACCTCCAACGATCGACCCGGACACACACTCGAAATGATCGAGCGGTTCCCTTCCCGTCATTCCTCAGCCGAAGTCTGACTCGGAACTTCCTGTTTATCCTCACCACGCGGTTGCGGGGCCTGAATGCAACCACCCGGACGTGGGGATTGAATTCGGTCGGCTCGAACACCTCGGCCGTGGATCTCCCGACGGAATAACCGTCCTCATCCACGTAAACGCCACCCAGAATCAGGGCTCGTCCGTCGGGCAGCGCGACCAGCGATGCAGACAACCGTGGCTTGGCGAGATCTCCGGTTCTGGTGAACGTTCCCGTGGCTGGGTCATAGAGATCCGCACGCACGTTGGTGCCGCCCGTGACCAAGACCCTTCCGTCGCTGAGTTCGACCGCATTCCCCCAGGCACGGCCAATGGTCAGATCGCCCGTCTCCTCGAAGGCGTCCCTGCGCGGATCGAAGATTTCCGCGCTTCGAAGCAGCGCACCGCCGTTGGACGGGATGCCCCCTGCCACCAAGACCCTTCCATCGCCGAGGACCACGGTGGCCGGATCACGCCGTGGGACGATCTGCCTGGGGCCAAGACTGAAGGTGCCGTTTGAGGGGTCGAAGAACACGGTCCCCATCTGCGGTTCTCCGTCTTCTCCAAGCCCCCCGTAGATGAGGATCCGGCCATCGGGCAAGGTGGCGGTAAGACCGTCCCGTCTGGGAACGGGCATGGGATCCAGGTCCATGACGTCTCCGGTGGCCGGATCAAGGATCGCCGCGGAGAAGCCGCTTTCCCCGCTCCCGCCGACAACGAGAATCCTGTCCTGCGGCAAGCGGACAACCGAAGACGATTTGGGGATGGGTTTCGCCAAGTCCAGAGGCTGACTCTCGCCACGACCCGGATCGTAGACCTCGGCGAAGGGGGTATTCCCCCAGCAGCAGAATCCCCCGCCGATCAGGACGACTCGTCCGTCAGACATCGCTACCGCCTGTCCGGCGCCCCTCGGCCCGGCAAGGTGCCCGGCGGCTTCCAGCTCACCGGTATTCGGATCGAACAGGTCGACTGTGTCGGTTTCAACGGGTGGAGACTTGGACTGGCCAGTGGTGCCCCCCGCTATGAGTACCCGTCCATCCGGCAGGGCGACGGTCATCGCGTCGTACCGCGAGCTACTCATTCTCTGGCCGAAGGGCACGAAAGCGCCCTCGATCAGGTTGGGTTTGCCCTTCCGCGGGCTTTTCGCCACCGATGAGTGGGCCGCTGTCCCAGCCACGAATATCGCCACCGCCAAGCTAGCGGTGATGATCAGCCCTCGAATCTTCCGCCATGCTCCCATCCACGACTCCAGTTCCCAGATGACCGTTGTACCCTATCCGTCGAGCGCACGAGCCGAGGGCCATTCCCCCCTCGATGCACCAGGCCCGGCCGGCGGACCGGGGCCGCGAGCTGCCCACGGGCCGGTCCGAACTCAAGAGACAGTGGCAGGATGGCGCCTGGCGCTAGGGTTGTCAGCCCATGTTCACTCGCATAGACCACATCGGTGTCGCCGTGGAGGATCTCGACGCCG
>JBIQLL010000012.1:0-68431 GCA_044464425.1 Solirubrobacterales bacterium
CTCGTCGTGAACCGGGAAAGCGCCTGGTGCTGGGGAAGCTGACAGTAGGTCGATCCGCCGACCGCCGCGTTCGGGCAGCGTCGGCCGCTCGACAGCACCGCCATGCAGCGGCCGTCGAACTCCTCTTCGCCCTCGTACTCGTGCTCGCTCTCTTCGCGGGCGAACTCGCTCTCGGACTTGATGTCGACCCGCCAGCCGGTCAGGCGGGCGGCGAGGCGGGCGTTCTGGCCGTCCCGGCCGATCGCCAGTGAAAGCTGGTCGTCGGGGACCACCACGGTCGCCTGCATCTCCTCGTCGTCGACCAGGACCTCGCGGACCCGGGCCGGCGAGAGCGCCTTGGCGACGAAGCGGGCGGGCTCCTCGTTGTAAGGGATGATGTCGATCTTCTCGCCGCGCAGCTCGGAGACGACCATGCGGACGCGCGAGCCGCGCGGGCCGACGCAGGCGCCGACCGGGTCGACCCCGTCGGCGTGGGAGACCACGGCGATCTTCGAGCGGTAGCCGGGCTCGCGGGCAACGCCGACGATCTCGACCAGCTTGTCGGCGATCTCCGGCACCTCGAGCTCGAACAGGCCCTTGATCAGCTCGGGGCTGCGCCGGGAGACGACGATGCTCGGGCCCTTGGTCGACTCGGAGACGTCGGTGATCACGGCCTTGACCCGCATCCCGTGGTCGTAGCGCTCGCTGTAGACCTGCTCGGACTTGGGCAGCAGCGCCTCGACCCGTTCGCGCAGCTGGACCAGCGTGTAGCGCTTGTCCGACTGCTGGATCAGGCCGGTGATCAGCTCGCCGACCCGGTCGCGGTACTCCTCGAACATCATCTGACGCTCGGCCTCGCGGATCCGCTGGTAGATGACCTGCTTGGCGGTCTGGGCGGCGATCCGGCCGAAGTCGTCCGGGGTGACGTCACGGGTTTCGATCTGGGCCTCGTACGGCGCCAGCATCTCGGGGTCGAGCTCCGGCTCTTCCGGTTCGACGTACTCGCCGGTCTCCGGGTTGATCGTCCGCTCCTGTTCGGCCGCGGCCTCCTCGAGCAGCTTCTCCTCCAGTTCGGCCGGCAGGATCAGCTCGAAAACCCGGAAGTCCCCGGTCTCGTGATCGAGATCGACCCGGGCGTACTTGGCCGACCCGGGGCTCTTGCGGTAGGCGGAGAGCAGCGCGTCCTCGAGCGCGTCCATCAGGGTGTCGGCGGCGATTCCCTTCTCTTGTTCGAGGACTCGAACTGCGTCGACGATCTCTTGGGTCACTTGGCTGCTCCTTGGGGGATTTCGGGCACGAGGTGCGAACGTTCGATGCTCGCGTAAGGGATATTGAAGTTCTGACCGTCCAGTTCAAGGACGATTCCGCTTTCTCCCGCCTCCGCGATGGTGCCGGTGAAGTTCCGGCGCCCTTCCAGCGGTTCGGCCGTGGTCACCTTGGCTCGCCGTCCCGAGAACCGCTCGAAATGGGCGGGTTTGGTCAGGGGTCGCTCCGGACCGGGCGATGAGACTTCCAGGGAGTGGTCGACCAACAGGTCAGTCAGGCCGGTCGTCACTTTCTGGCAGACCTCCAGGGTCACCCCGCCCGGACGATCGACGAACAGGCGCAGGCCATCGCCTCCGGCGCTTTCCAGAGCCAGAAACTCGATCTCGGGATCGATCTCAGCGAGGCGTTTTTCGATGTTCTCAGGCGTAGGTTTCATGGGGTGATTTCGGCCTCAAGGGCCAAAAAAAAGCGGGCAAAGCCCACTTTTCGACACAGCTTGAAGGGGAAAAGCACTTACCAGTATAGCCCGTGCATCAAGCCGAGGAAAGGGCGCAATTTCCGTCCCCGGTAACGATCAGGGCCATTTCGCACATACTCCCCCAGTGGGCAAGGACAAGGACAGTCCAGAAAAGCGGTTCGAGCGGGTTTTCGCCCACTACGGGCTGATCGAAGCGTTCGCCCGCAGGCGTGGAAGCCGGGACCCCGCGGCGATCGCCGCTGAGGCCCTTTCGGTCGCCTGGCGACGACTCGATGACATCGACCCCGACCATTGCCGGCCCTGGCTTTTAGCCACGGCCCGAAATCTGCTGCTGGCCGAATACCGCGAGTCGGCCCCCTCGCCCCTCGATCCCGCCTCGTTCGAAATCGAGGACCCGGCCGCCGCCGAGTTCGTGATCGATTCCCCGGACCCAGAGATCGATCGCGCCCTGAGGGCCCTGGACCCGATCGACCGCGAAGCCCTCCTGCTGGTCGCCTGGGAGGACCTGACCCCGAAGGAAGCCGCGGGATCCCTGGGGATCCGGCCAGCCACGTTCCGGGTGCGGCTGAGCCGTGCCCGCCGACGCTTCCGGGAGCAACTCGGGGACTCTCCCGCAACCGGCATCACCGCGACACCGAAAGAAGAACAAGCATGAGCGACGACTGGAAGCGACTCCGATCCGCCGATCCGGTTCCCACGGCGGCGACCCCGCCGAAGGATCTGCTGGCCAGGATCACGCAGTCCCGGCGGGAGCAGCGAACGACCCGCAAGCGCAGATGGCGGCTTCGGGGGATCCTCAACCTGCTGGCAGCTCTGGCGGCGATGGTCGTGGTCGGGTACGGCGTCGCCTGGGCCGCGACGGGCCATCGGCCGCTTTCGGGCCCATATTCCGAAGGTCTGACCTTGGCGATTTCGGACTACGGGCTCGAGCAGTTCGCGGCTCTGGAGCCCGCCACCGACGAAACGATCGCCACAATCCCACAGCGCACCCTCATGCCTCTTCAGGCCCAGAGATTTATGGCTAGGGACATCGAGTATTTGCGGCGACACGGCCGATTTCCGAGTCGAAAGAAGCAAATGGAAGTTCCCCCTGGAGAGATAACGGCCGTCGGTCACGTCGAGACAGCCCAAGGAACACCGTTCTCCCTGGTCGTCATGAACGGAAAGCTCTGCTGGAACGACTGGCGTGGTGGCAACTGTGCCGACGTCGAGTCGATTGAGAAGCGGGGAGTGATCAACTGGGGAAGCGAATGGGACAAACCCAGGCTGAGCCGCGTGACCGGGATCTTCACCGACCGCGTTGCCTCGATCCTGGTCAACGGCCGGGAGATTCCGGTCCCGGAGAATGTGTTCGAGATCCGCAACGTACCGATGCGAAACCTCCAGATCATTGCCCTCGACGATCAGGGCAAAGAAGTCCTCCGGACCGGCGTCCCGATCGGTGACATGGGGCCACCTTGAGATTTCGGCCGTAACGCCGGCCAGATCGCAATACTGTGAGCAAGACCTTAGGGTTCAACAAGTAGATCAAGGAACGAGTTCCAAAAGCGGAGAAATTAAGGATGAATGGATCGACGTTTCGGGGCAAGGAAAGCCACCCCATCGGAGAGGCCGGGAGATCAGGCTCACCGATTCGATTGCTGCTCACCGGGGGCGTCCTCGCAACGCTTACGATTCTTGCCGTCCTCCTCGCCGGCGGAACCAAGGCCTGGGCAGCCACCGGAAACTGTCCCCGCACCGGGTTCGAAAAGGCCTGGGGTGTCCATCCCAGTAAGGGTCTCCACGCCGTAGCCACCGGCTACGGGATTGACCGGTTCTCGATCCTGGAACCGATGACCAAAAATCGCCTGAAGGAGTTGCCCTGTGGCCTGAGGAGCTGGTTGGCGTTGGCAAGGGTCGACCACCGGAAGAATCGACAGCGTCGCTCTGGCTCGACAAAGCAGCAGAAATCTCCCCGGCTGACCATTCGACCGCGCCTGATCGCCGCCTGGGGACACACGACTCTGAGCAGTGGTGAGCGAGTCGATGTGGTCTCCATGAATGGCAAGATTTGCTTGATCGAGCGCTTTCACGGGGGAAACTGCGCCAAGATCCGTCGTATCGAGACAACCGGCATGGCCACCACTACGATGTATGGCAAATCAGCAGACACCGTGAGAACGGTCGGGCTGGTTCCCGACAACGTGGTTTCGATGACGCTCGAATATCCCGGCTTCGGCGAGGTGCCAATCAAAGACAATGTCTTTGAGACAGCGCGCAATCCAGACCATCGCTTCTTCATCATCGGCCGCGATGCGACGGACGCCGTGGTGACCAGTGTCTACGTCCGTGGGCCCAGTGTCTACGTCCGCTGACGAGACACATTGACCGTCAGGTCTCGACCAGCAAAGTGACCGGACCGTCGTTCAGGAGCTCGACCTTCATGTCGGCGCCGAAGATGCCCTTTTTCGCGCCCAGGTTCTGGCAGACCAGGTCATAGAGGGGTTCGGCCTCTTCTCCCCCGGCCGCCTCGGTCCAGCTCGGGCGGTTGCCCTTGCGGGTGTCGCCGTAGAGGGTGAACTGGCTGATGCAGAGGATCTCGCGTTCGCCGAGCGGCTCGTTCATGCGGCCCTCCTCGTCCGCGAAGATCCGCAGCTTGAGCAGCTTGGCCGCGAGCTTCTCGGCCTCGGCGGGCGTGTCGCCCTTCCTCACGCCGAGCAGGACCAGCATGCCCGGGCCGATCTCCGAGACGATCTCCCCGTCCACCGCGACCGAGGCGCGACTCACTCTCTGGACTAGCGCCCGCAAGGCCTGCCGTCAGTTCGTTGCCCGCAGCTCGACCGCGCGGTCGAGGATGCGATCGGCAATCTCGGTCTTCGGCGCCTTCGGGACTTCCTGCTCGCCGTCCGCGGTGATCAGGGTGACCGCGTTCTCGTTCGAGTCGAAGCCGATCGTCTCGTCGGAGACGTCGTTGAGCACGATCATGTCGGCCCCCTTCTTCTCCAGCTTGTGCCGCGCCCGGCCGATCGCGTCACCGCCGTGCTGAGCGGCAAAGCCGATCACCGTCTGACCCTCGATCCGGTTGGCGGACAGCCCGGCCAGGATGTCCTCGGTCGGGACCAGGGTCAGGGTGAACTCACCCCCGTCTCGGGAGAGCTTCTCGTTCGAGGAGCTGGAAACGGTGAAGTCGGCCGGGGCGGCCGCCATCAGCAGCAGGTCGTGGGCCGGGAACTGCTCCCGGCAGGCCCGGGCCAGATCGAGGGTCGACTCGACGTCCACTCGTTTCGCCCCAGCCGGAGCCGGCAGGTTCACGTTGGCGCAGATCACGGTCACCTCAGCCCCCCGCCGCTTCGCTCGCTCGGCCAGTGCGAGCCCCATGCGACCAGACGAGCGATTGCCGATGTACCGAACCGGATCGATCCCCTCGCGGGTCCCGCCGGCGGTGACCAGCACCCGCAGCCCCGCCAGATCCTCGCGGCTCTCGTCCTCGAGGGCCGCGTCGACCCGCTCCAGCAGCTCCGCCGGCTCCGGCAGCCGCCCCACTCCGGATTCACCCTTCGAGGCGAGCCGGCCTTCGCCGGGGTCGATCACCTCGACCCCCATCTCCTTCAAACGGGTCAGGTTGCGCTGCGTCGCGTCGGCCATGTACATGCGCTCGTTCATCGCCGGAGCGACCAGGCGCGGGCCTTCGAAGGCGAGGAAGGCCGTCGTCAGGATCGAGTCAGCCTGCCCGCTCGCCAGCTTGGCGATCGTGTTGGCCGAGGCCGGGGCGATCAGGTAGACGTCGGCGGACTCGGCCACGGAGAGGTGGCCGATCGGATCGTGCTCCGGCATCTCCTCGCCCGGAAACGAGCCGCGCATCGGGTCGCGCTCGAACTCGGAGGTCAGGACCGGCGCGCCGAGGATCCCCTCGAAGGTGTCCGGGCCGACGAACTTGCGGGCGGCGGCGGTCATCAGCACGCGCACCGAGTGTCCGGCGCCGGTCGCCAGGCGCACGAACTCGACTGCCTTGTAGGCCGCGATCCCGCCGCTTACGCCGAGCAGGATCTTCGCCATGGTGGTTACCGCCGGACGGGCGCTCTGCCCGGAACGGAGCCTAGGAGCGGTACTCGTACTTGAGCTTGCCGGTGGCTACTTCCTCGAGCGCGAGGCTCAGCGCACCCTTGCCGGGCTCGGCCGGGACCATGGGCGGCGGGTAGTCGCCGTAGCCGCCCTCGCTCAGGCTCTGGTAGTAGCTGTTGATCTGCCGGGCCCGCCGGGCGGCCAGGACGACGGCCGCGTAGTGCGAGTCGGAATGCTGAAGGAGATGGTCGACGCGAGGCTTGATCATTGCCCTGATTGTGACAGCTTGCCGCGCACGATGGCTTCGAGCTCGTCCAAGGCACGTTCGAGTTCATCGTTCACTACCTGATGGTGGAACTCATCCCGCGCCGCCAGTTCCTCCTCCGCCACCTCGAGCCGGCGCGCGATCGCCTCCGGTGAATCGGTGCCCCGGCCCTCCAGGCGCTCCTTCAGCGATTCCAGGGCGGGCGGAGCGATGAAGATCTGGACCGCTTCGGGCATCGCCCCGGCGATCTGCCGCGCGCCCTGGACCTCGATCTCCAGCACCACGGGATGTCCGGCCTCGGTCCGGCGCTCGACCTCGGAGCGCAGGGTCCCGTAGTTGTTGCCGCTGTAGGCGGCGTGCTCGAGGAACTCGCCGGCAGCCACCCGCTCGAGGAAGTCCTCGGGGTCCAGGAAGTGGTAATCGACCCCGTCCTGCTCACCCGGACGGGGCGCCCGGGTGGTCGCCGAGGTCGAGAGCTCCAGCTCCGGGATCCGGTGCCGCAGCAACGAGATCAGACTGCCCTTGCCGACCCCGGAGGGACCGGTGATGACGAAGACCTTGGAGGGCGAAGGACCAGACATGGGACCGGTCAGCCTACCTGCGCGATCGGAAGTCAGGAACGTCATAGGCAGTGGTCACGCCGTGGGGCCGGGTGGGCATCACCGGGAACGGTGAAACCGAAAACCGAGCGTGATGACAACCGCCCGACTTGCTTATCTCTGAAGGAGGCTGACCAGCTCTTTGCGTTGGCGGTCGCTGAGGCCGCCGATGGTTTTGGCGGGGCTGACCTTGCACTGCTTCAAGACCCGGTTGGTCTTGACCCTGCCGTACTTCGGAACGGCGAGCAGCATGTCGAAAACCTTGGCGGTCAGCAGGTACTCGGGAGGGTCGTCGAGCACCTCGGTGATCGTGGTCCGGCCGGCCTTCAGATCGCGTTTGAGCTGAGCCCGCGCGGTACGGATGCCGTTGGCCCTCTTGAGCGCGTCCATCCGCTGGTCGAGGGACCTTTCCGGGGCTTCGGGGGGACTGGTTACGGTCTTCGAGGTCGGAGCCATGGAAGGGCGCGAGTATAGCCATTGGCGAGCGAGCAGGAGGCCGAAAATGCCCGAAAACGGCCGATTTCGAGCAAATCCATCTCAACCTCGACTCGAGGTTGAGGCCGGGCGAAAGCCGGGGTACCCGGCCCGAGAATCTCGGCGTCGTCTGTTCGGTAACCGACCGGTCAGTCCAACGTCGCCGATTGGGCCTCGGCCAGAGTGGTGAAGCCTCGCCGCTCGAGCGCTGCGGGCAGGCCCGCCTTCACCGCTCCCCCGGCCTGCGGGTCGCGGAAGTTCTCGGTGCCGACCGCAATCACTCTCGCACCGGCGAGCACGAACTCGAGGGCGGACTCGGCGTCGGTGATCCCGCCCATCCCGATCACCGGGATCCGGATCGCCGCCGACACCGCCCGGACCTGGGCCAAGGCGATCGGCCGGACCGCCGGACCGGAAAGGCCCCCGGCGCCGGCGCCGAGCCAGGCCCGGTTCGAGCCGGGATCGATCGCCGCCGCCTTGATCGTGTTGATCATCGAGACGGCATCGGCTCCCCCCGCCTCCGCCGCGAGTGCGACTTCCTGAGGGTTGGCGACGTTGGGCGTCAGCTTCACGATCAGCGGCTTCGCGGTGAGCGGCCTGAGGGCCTTCATCAGGGCCTCCGTCTCGCTTGGCTGCTCGCCGACGATCAGGCCCGAGTGCACGTTCGGGCAGGAAACGTTGAGCTCGATCCCGGCGACCTCCTCGCGAGCCGATACCCGCTCGACCAGGATCGCGAAGTCCTCGAAGCAGTCGGCCATCACCGAGACGATCAGCGGCACCCCCAGCTCGGCGAGACGGCCCAGGTCGTTCTCCAGGAAGCCGTCGAGGCCGGGACCGGGCAGGCCGATCGAGTTGATCATTCCCGAGGGGGTTTCCCAGAGCCGGTAGGGCGGGTTGCCCGGCCGAGGGTTCATGGTGATCGTCTTCGAGACGTAGCAATCGAAGGGGAAGTCCTCGATCAGGGCGTCACCGAAGACCCGACGCGCGGCGAGGGCGTCGAAGGTGCCCGAGCCATTGAGGACCGGGCCGGACAGCTCGATGCCGCAGATCTCGGTGGAAAGGTCAGTCAACCGCCGGCTCTCCCGCCATCGCCGTGGCGATCGCATCTCCCCGCACCACCGGGCCGTCGATACAGAGGCGCAGGTAGCCGCCGCCGGCCTTCGGCACGGCGCAGCCGAAGCAGGCCCCGTAGCCGCAGGCCATCGGCGACTCGAGGGCCAGCTCGACCGGGATGCTCCGCTCGAGGCAGATCTGGCGGACCGCTTCCAGCATCGCCGGTGGCCCGCAGGAGTAGACCGCCGCCGAGCCGGCGTCGTCGCCTTCCAGGAGTTGAAGCAGCAGGTCGGTCACGTAGCCTCGGTGGCCGGAGCTGCCGTCCTCGAAGGCAAGTCGCGTGTTCTCGCAGCCGAACAGCTCATCGATCCCGCCCGAGTGAGCCTGATCGCGAAAGCCGAGCAGCGAACGGGATGGGATGCCCCGGTCGACCAGCTCGCGCCTCAGGACCGCCATCGGAGCGATGCCGATCCCGCCGCCGACCAGGATCGCCCCGGCGGCGTCCGGGTTGAGTCGGCGGGGCAGGCTGAAACGCCCGCCAAAGGGCCCGGCCAGCCAGCACTCCTCGCCCGGGCTCATCGCGGCCAGGCGCGAAGTGCCCGGACCGACCTCGTCGATCAGGAAATCGAGCCGCCGCCCACCGGCCGGGTCGGGAGTGACCCGCGCGTGGGATATCGCCCGAGGCAGATAGGGCCGGCCGCCCTCCCCCGCCCAGTCCGGTGCCGCAGCCAGCATGAAGAACTGGCCGGGAGCCGGGTCGGGGCCCTCCTCGTCGATCAGGGTGAAGATCCGGTAGCCGCCGGCCGGTCTCGAGTCCGCGACCGTGCAGAGCCGCCGGCCAAACGGGGCCTGCGGACGCTCCGGTTCGACGCCCGGTTCAGCCATGGAGCTCCTGCAGCGAAAGCGGCTCGCCCGTCCCGTTGACCGAGGCGGCGATCGCTCTGACCGCTGCCGAGGCACCGGTCAGGGTGGTGATCGAAGGGATGCCATGCCGGATCGCCGCCGAACGGATCTCGTAGCCGTCGGTCCGGGCGCCGGAGCCGGTCGGCGTGTTGATGACCAGGTCGCAGCGTTGCTCCTCGATCATGTCGACCACGTGCGGCGAGCCCTCGGCGATCTTGTTGATCGCCTTGACCGGGATGCCCATCCGCGAGATCGCCTGCGCGGTGCCGGCCGTGGCCAGCACCTCGAAGCCGAGGTCGTGGAAGCGCGCCGCCAGCTGGGTGGCGGCGGCCTTGTCGGTGTCGGTCACCGAGATGAACACGGTCCCCGAGTCCGGGAAGGGCATGCCGGTCGCGGCCTGGGCCTTGCCGAAGGCGGTCGGGAAGTCGGGCCCGATCCCGATCACCTCGCCGGTCGATTTCATCTCCGGCCCGAGCACCGAGTCGGCACCCTGGAAGCGCGAGAAGGGAAGCACCGCCTCCTTGACCGAGACATGGTCGCCATCGAACTCGGGCAGCTCCTGCTCGGCCAGCTTCTGGCCGAGCATGATCCGGGTCGCGACCTTGGCCAGCGGGATGCCGATCGCCTTGGAGACGAAGGGCACGGTCCGCGAGGCCCGGGGGTTGGCCTCGATCACGTAGAGCTCGCCCTCGGCGATCGCGAACTGGATGTTGATCAGCCCGATCACCCCCAGCTCGAGCGCGATCGCGCTCGTGGCCTGCTTGATCTCGTCGATCATCTCCTGGCCGATGCTCATCGGCGGGATCACGCAGGCCGAGTCGCCGGAGTGGACCCCGGCTTCCTCGACGTGCTGCATGATGCCCGCGACGAAGACCTCGTCCCCGTCGCAGAGCGCGTCGACGTCGACCTCGATCGCGTTCTCCAGGAAGCGATCGAGCAGCAGCGGATGCTCCGGCGAGGCCTTGACGTGCTTGTCGAGATAGGCGGAAAGGTCGGTCGACGAGTAACAGATCTCCATCGCCCGGCCACCGAGGACGAAGGACGGCCGGACCAGCAACGGGTAGCCGATCCCAGCCGCGATCTCCTCCGCTTCAGCGGCCGAGAGAGCGGTGCCGTAGGGCGGCGGCTTGATCCCCAGCCGATCGATCAGGGCACCGAACTTGCCCCGATCCTCGGCGGCGTCGATCGCTTCGACTGGCGTGCCGAGCAGCGGGATCCCCGCCGCCTTCAGCCCCTCGGCCAGCTTGAGCGGGGTCTGGCCGCCGAACATCACGATCACGCCCTCCGGTTGCTCGCGTTCGCAGACCGCCAGCACGTGATCGAGGGTCAGCGGCTCGAAGTAGAGCCGGTCCGAGGTGTCGTAATCGGTTGAGACCGTCTCCGGGTTGCAGTTGACCATCACCGCGTCGCGGCCGCACTCGCGGGCGGTCATAGCCGCGTGGACGCAGCAGTAGTCGAACTCGATGCCCTGGCCGATCCGGTTCGGGCCGGCCCCGAGGATCACCACCGAGTCCTTCTCGCCACGCCGGATCTCCGAGGGTGATCCCTCCGGCTCGTGCGACGAGTAGTAGTACGGAGTCGCCGCCTCGAACTCGGCCGCGCAGGTGTCGACCGAGTTGTAGATCCGTTCGAGGCCGTCGGTGCCGTCCCCTTCGGCGGCAAGCAGCCGCAGCTCCCGCAGGAACCAGGGATCGATCCTGGTCTGCTCGTGGACCTGCTCGACGCTCAGCCCCCGTTCGAAGGCGGTCAGCACCAGGTCGATCCGCCCGGCGGTCGGGGTCGCCAGCGAGGCCAGCAGCTCCTGATCCGATTCCGGCGCGTCCGGTCGCGCGTCGAGCTCGCGGGAGGCCATGGCCTTGGCGAACGACTCGCGGAAGGTCCGCCCGATCGACATGACCTCGCCGACGCTCTGCATGTAGGTCGAGAGCTTCTCGTCGGCGCCCGGGAACTTCTCGAAGGCGAAGCGCGGGATCTTGGTCACCACGTAGTCGATGGTCGGCTCGAAGGAGGCCGGGGTCGCCCGGGTGATGTCATTCGGGATCTCCTCCAGCGCGTAGCCGACCGCCAGCTTGGCGGCCATCTTGGCGATCGGGAAGCCGGTCGCCTTCGAGGCCAGGGCCGAGGACCGGGAGACGCGCGGGTTCATCTCGATCACCACGATCTCGCCGTCGGCCGGGTTGACCGCGAACTGGACGTTCGAGCCCCCGGTCTCCACCCCGACCTCGCGGATCACCGCGATCGCGGTGTCGCGGAGCGACTGGTAGACCGGGTCGGTCAGGGACTGGGCCGGCGCCACGGTGATCGAGTCACCGGTGTGGACGCCCATCGGGTCGACGTTCTCGATCGAGCAGATGATCACCACGTTGTCGTTGCGGTCGCGCATGACCTCAAGCTCGAACTCGCCCCAGCCGATCACCGACTCCTCGACCAGCACCTGACCGATCGGCGAGGCGGCGATTCCCTTGGCCACGACCTTTTCGAGCTCCTCGCGGGTCTCGGCCACGCCGCCGCCCTGGCCGCCCATCGTGAACGCGGGCCGGATGATCGCCGGCAGCGAGGCGTCGCCCTCATCGAGTTCCTTCAGCGCCTGCTCGACCGACTCGACCGTGATCGACCAGGGGATGCGGATCCCCGCCTCGGTCATCACCTGGCGGAAGACCTCGCGGTCCTCGCCGCGGATGATCGCCTCGCGGTTGGCGCCGATCAACTCCACCCCGTACTTCTCCAGGGTGCCGTCGGCGGAGAGGTCCATCGCCAGGTTGAGCGCGGTCTGGCCGCCGAGGGTCGGCAGCAGCGCGTCGGGGCGCTCCTTCTCGATGATCCGGGCGACCGGGCCGGGCAGCAGCGGCTCGACGTAGGTGCGGGTCGCGAACTCCGGGTCGGTCATGATGGTGGCCGGGTTCGAGTTGACCAGAACGACCTCGTAACCCTCTTCCAGCAGCACCTTGCAGGCCTGGACCCCGGAGTAGTCGAACTCGGCCGCCTGGCCGATCACGACCGGGCCGGAGCCGATCACCATGATCCGCTTGATGTCATCGCGTCTCGGCATCAGCCTTCCTTTGCCAGGTCGAGGAAACGGTCGAAGAGGTGGCGGGCGTCACGCGGCCCGGGGCCGGCCTCCGGGTGGTGCTGGACGGTCATCGCCTTCGCCTCGGGCAGCCTGAGGCCCTCGACGGTACGGTCGTAAAGATTGATGTGGGACAGGATCGCTTCTCCGTGATCGGTCTGCCAGCGGACCGGTTCGTCGTTCTCGATCCGGCCGGAGCCGTCGGGGCCGACCACCGCGAAGCCGTGGTTCTGCGAAGTGATCTCGATCACCCCGGTCTCGAGATCCTTGACCGGATGGTTCGAGCCGCGGTGGCCGAAGGGCAGCTTGAAGGTCTCGAGCCCGACCGCGCGGCTGAGCAGCTGGTGGCCGAGGCAGATGCCGACCATCGGCTTCTGCCCGATCAGCTCACCGACCGTGTCAGTGACCGCGGAGACGGCCGCCGGGTCACCGGGGCCGTTGGCGAGGAAGAGCAGGTCCGGTTCGCGGGCCATCACCTCGGCGGCCGGGGTCAGGCAGGGCAGCAGCGTCACCCGGCAGCCCCGCTCGAGGAACTGGTTGACGATCGAAGCCTTGATCCCGGTGTCCAGCGCGACCACGTGCGGGCCGGACCCGTCGTGCTCGACCGCGGCTTCCGGCGTGACCTTGGACGCGAAGTCGGAGCCGACCATGCTCGGTTCGGCCTCGATCCGGCTCATCGCTTCGTCCGTCCCTACCGAGCCCGGGAAGATGCCGCCGCGCATCGCGCCGCGGTCGCGGATCTGGCGGACCAGCGCCCGGGTGTTCACCCCGGTGATCGCCCAGACCCCGTTCTGCTCGAGCCAGTCGAGCCAGCCGCCCTCGGCGGTGGCGGCGTCGGCGTTGTTGCGGGCGTCACGCATGATCACGCCGCGGGCGTGGGTGCGATCCGACTCCATCGCCGTCGGGGAAACGCCGTAGTTGCCGATCATCGGGTAGGTGAAGGTAATGATCTGGCCGGCGTAGGACGGGTCCGTGACCGACTCCTGGTAGCCGGTCATCGAGGTGTTGAAGACGACCTCGCCGACCCCGCCGTCGGCCGAGCCGCAGAGAGTTCCGGCAAAACGGCTGCCGTCTTCGAGGAGGACGTATCCGGGTTCAAACTGACTCATGCGACTCCCAGGCTGAAGGTACGAAGGCGATATGCGACCTGGCCGTCGGCCAGCGTGACCAGGACCCGGCCGCGCAGCTTCTCGCCGGCGCACCAGGAATTTGCCGAACGGCTCTCGTAGCCGTCCTCGCCGACCACCCACTCGGCTTCCAGGTCGATCAGACAGAGGTTGGCCCGACTGCCCTCGGCCAGGGTGAAAGGCTCGATCCCGAACGGGGCGCCGCCGCAGCCGAGCTTCTCGACCAGCAGCTCGAGGGTGATCCGGCCAGGCAGGACCAGTTCGGTGTAGACCGAGGAAAAGGCGGTTTCGAGACCGGTCACCCCCATGTTCGCGGCCTCGAACGGAACCTCTTTCTCGTGGAGCGCGTGGGGCGCGTGGTCGGTCGCGATGCAGTCGATCGTGCCGTCGATCAGCGCGTCGATCAGCGCCTGCCGGTCGGTTTCGGTCCTGAGCGGCGGGTTCATCTTGTGCTTCGAGGCATCGAGATCCCGCACCGCCTCGTCGGTCAGGCAGAGGTGATGCGGCGTGACCTCGCAGGTGATGTCGACCCCGTCGGCCTTGGCCCGGCGGATCTGTTCGATCGACTCGACCGCGGAGAGATGCTGGATCTGGAGCGCTCCGCCCTCGTAGCCGGCGATCTGAGCGTCACGCCCGATCATGGTCGACTCGGAGATCGAAGGCACTCCGCGCAACCCGAGCTCGGTGGAAACCGCCCCCTCGTTCATGGCGCCCTTGCCGGAGAGCTCCGGGTCTTCCTCGTGGAGCGCGATCCGGCCGCCGGTCATCGCCTGGTACTGAAGGGCGCGGCGGAGGATCCGCGGGCTGGCGATCGGGAGGCCGTCGTCCGTGAAGCCGATCGCCCCGGCCTGCCTCAGCTCGGCCATGTCGGTGAGCTCCTCGCCCTTCATGTCCCGGGTGACGGTGGCGGTGAAGCCGACCGGGATCGAGGCGACGTGGGCGGCCCGGTCGCGCAAGGCCTCGATCTGCTCCGGGGTCGAGACCGGCGGCGAGGTGTTGGCCATCGCGATCACCCCGGCGTAGCCGCCGGCGGCACCGGCGCGGGTCCCGGTCTCGAGGTCTTCTTTGTACTCCTGCCCCGGGGTGCGGAAATGGACGTGCGGATCGAAGAAGGCCGGGAAGACGTGGAAACCCTCGGCTTCGATCACCTCGGCCCCGTCGTCGGGTTCGATCGACCCCGGTTCGGCCAGCCTGGTGATCACGCCACCCTCGACCAGGACGTCATGGGCGCCGCTGACGCCGGCGGACGGGTCCAGCAGCTCGGCGCTGCGGATCAGCAGCGTCGCGTCCGGGCCGGGACGTTGGACCAGGGGTCGCGGGGTCGGCATCTCATCGAAATCGTCGGGAATGCTGTCGGTCACTTCGTTCACGCGGGCTCTCCGATCGGGACCGGGCCCTCGGCGGCTTCGCGCGGATCGCCGTGGGCCAGGAGTTCAAACAGGATCGCCATCCGCATCGCCAGGCCCG
Organism: Solirubrobacterales bacterium; assembly: GCA_044464425.1. Lineage (GTDB taxonomy): Bacteria > Actinomycetota > Thermoleophilia > Solirubrobacterales > 70-9 > 67-14. Next base: position 14,720 of record JBIQLL010000012.1, read on the forward strand.
AGGCGACCTGGTCGGCGATCAGGCAACGGTCCGAGTCGATCACGTCGCCGCCGATCTCGACCCCGCGGTTGACCGGGCCGGGGTGCATGACCAGCTGGCGGGGGCCGAGGCGCCGTGCGTTGACCTGGAAGAGCCGGGCGTACTCGCGGATCGAGGGCACGAAGCTCTCCGCCATCCGCTCCCGCTGCATCCGCAGCAGGTAGACCACGTCGGCCTCCTCGATCCCGTCCAGCGAGTAGCGCACCTCGCAACCGGTGGACTCACGGAGCCCCCGCGGGATCAGGGTCGGCGGGCCGGCGACAGTCACCTCCGCTCCCATCATCGAGAACGCCTGGATGTTGGAGCGGGCGACCCGGCTGTGCAGCACGTCGCCGACGATCCAGACCTTCCGACCCTCGATCGAGCCGATCCGCTGGCGCAGGGCGAAGAGGTCGAGCAGCGCCTGACTCGGGTGCTGGTGCATCCCGTCCCCGGCGTTGACCACCGCGGCGTCAACCCACTGGCTGAGCATCTGGGCCGCGCCCGCCTGAGGGTGGCGGATCACGATCGCCGCCGGGTCGTAGGCGGAAAGCGTTTCCACCGTGTCCTTCAGCGACTCGCCCTTCTCGACCGAGGAACCGGCCGCCTTGACCGAGACCACGTCGGCCGAGAGCCGCTTGGCCGCCAGCTCGAACGATGACGAGGTCCGGGTGCTGGCCTCGTAGAAGAGCGTGACCACGGTGCGACCCCGCAGCGCCGGCACCTTCTTGATGTCCCGCTTCGAGACCTCGGCGAAGCTCTCGGCCCGGTCGAGCAGACCCTCGATCGTCTCCTGGTCGAGATCGTCGATGCTGAGCAGATGTTTCATTCCACGGCCTCCACCGGTGAGAGGATCGCCACCTCGTCCTCGCCGTCGGTCTCCTTGAGCCGCACCGAAACCTGTTCGCTGCGCGAGGTGGGCAGGTTCTTGCCGACGTAGTCGGGACGGATCGGCAGCTCCCGGTGGCCGCGGTCGCAGAGCACCGCGAGCTGGATCCGGGCGGGCCGGCCGAAATCGAAGAGCGCCTCGATCGCCGCCCGCACGGTCCGGCCGGTGAAGAGCACGTCATCGACCAGGACCACTGTCCGGTGCTCGAGCGGAAAATCGAGGCGGGTCGAGTGGACCACCGGCTGGTAGTCGGTGCCGCGGGTCCCGATGTCATCCCGGTAGAAGGAGATGTCGATCTCGCCCAGCGGGGGCGGTGTGCCGATCAGACCGCCGAGCATCGCGGTCAGACGCTCCGCGAGGTGAGCGCCTCCGGTGTGGATGCCGACGATGGCCAAGCTGGAGACGTCAGGATTCTTCTCGACGATCTCGTGGGCGATGCGACGGAGCGTACGCTCGACGTCGTTGGCTTCCAGCACAATCTTCTCGTTCAAAGTCACCTTCCCGGCCTCACAGGACCGCGGTTAAAGGAACGAGGGTGAAGATAGCAGCCGGTCCGGCGTTGGTGGCCGGGCCCGGCACGGCGGTATCCGAAAAAAGATATCGCTGCGCTCACTATCCATCTTTTTTCGGATACCGCCGCACCGGGCCAAACCAGGTCGCCGTGTCGGGCCTACTCTGGGGTCTGGGTCGGCTGCGCCTCGCGCTTTGCGCCCTTGGGTATCAGCGTCGGCTCTCCGCGTTCGGGGAAGGGGATTTCCACGGTGTCGAAGTCGCGGGGAGCGACCGTGTTGGGGAAGGCTTCTCGGGCTTCTTCTAGGGCTTTGCCGACGTGGTATCTCGAGGAGATGTGGACCAGGGCGAGCATCTTCACGCCAGCCTCGGCCGCCACCTCGGCTGCCTCGATGCCAGTCGAGTGGCCGGTCTCGAGGGCTCGTTCGGAATCCTCGGCCATGAAGCTGGCGTCGTGGATCAGCAGGTCGGCATCGTGGGCGGCTTCGATCGTGGCCCGGCAGGGTCGGGTGTCCCCGGTGATCGCGATCGCACGGCCGAGGCGATCCTCGCCCATGACCTGGTCGGGTCGGACCTTGCCCCTCTCGCCATCGACCTCTTCCCCGTCCTGCAGCCGCTTGAACGCGGGGCCGGGCTGAACCCCGAGCCGGATCGCCTCTTCGGGGTCGAAACGGCCGGGGCGGTCGTCCTCCAGCAGGGCGTAGCCGAGGGCCCGGGTCCGGTGCTCGACCGGGAACGCCTCGATCTCGTACTCGACGTGGGGCACGATGTCTCCCGGCTGCAGCTCCTCGACCTCGACGTGGTAGCCGAGCCGGCCGATCAGCGGCTGCAGATCCTTCATCAGCCCGTGCATCCCGAACGGCCCGTAGAGCATCAGCGGCTCGGAGCGGTCGCTCAGGTCGTAGGTCTTGAGCAGCCCCGGCAGCCCCAGACAGTGGTCGAGGTGGAAATGGGTCAGGTAGATCTCATCGAGCTGGACCAGCCCGACCGAGCGCCGCAGCTGACGCTGCGTCCCTTCCCCGCAGTCGAACATGAGCTTCTCCCCGCCCCTCGTGACCAGCACGCTCGCGGTCCCACGGAGAGCCGTCGGCGCCGGTCCACCGGTGCCGAGAAATGCGACGGAGAGATCCATGCGTCAGAGAGTAGTTTCTCGGGCCAGCACGCGACGGGGCCGCACCCGCAATAGACTCCGCGATCCCGCGCCCGTAGCTCAGCTGGATAGAGCGCGTGCCTCCGGAGCACGAGGTCGCAGGTTCGAATCCTGCCGGGCGCGTTTCTCATGACCGCCGGCGAGCTCAGGAAGACTCTCGCCGCTCCGTTCAATCAAGGCGCGACCCCCGCCGGGAGTAGCGGGGGCCGCGCGCGAGATCAGTCGTCCTTGCGCATCTGGGCGACGCCCACCACACAGCGGCTGAACGGCGTGCCCTTGGTGCCCTTGACGTGCTTCTTGCTGAGCGCCTTGCAGGCCTCGCGGGCGCTCTTGGACTCGTTGCGATCGGCCTTCGCCATCGCGTTGACGCAACGCGAGAAGTCGGTTCCCTTCTGGCCCTTGACGTGCTTCTTGCTCTGACCCTGGCAGTACTTGCCGTAGGCCTTGGCCTTGGAGGCTTTTTCGGTCTTCGGGCCCTTGGCCTGATCGGGGTGATCGGGATGACCTGGCCCGCCTGCGATCGCCGAGGAGGCGGGCGCGAGCAGGACGCCGACGGCCACCACTGTCAATGCGAACTTCTTCATGGGTTCTCCTTTCGAAACCGCGGAATGCGGTACCTGTCGAACCCAAGACGAAGAACCTCACGAAAGGTAAGGGCCTACTTCTCAGACTTTCCCGGCGAAGCCGACCTGCCCACCGCCGGAGCAGCCGCGGACTTGCCCGAGTTCGAGCTGGTCGTGCCGCTCGAGGTCGATTTGGTTTGACCGGGGCTCGGGCGGGACTGTCCGGGCGGCGAGGCGGGCTTTTGCGAAGGCGGCGGGCTGCCGGTCTGCCCCGGCACCGTCCCGGATGCCTCCGCGGCCCGGGTCTGGCCACGGTTCGAACCCGACGGTCCGTTCCCCGAGCCCGACCCGGGCGTCGCGGTCGGGGAACGCCGGTCCTGGCCGGGCGGGCCGGCCTCCGACGGCGCCCCGGACCCCTGGTGGCCATTGGCAGTCGGGGACGGCCGGCGGGAGGATCTATGCCCATCGCCTGAGATCCTGGCCCGACCCGGCGACAGCGCCCGGGGATCGACTCCGGCGGCCGCCGGGCGCGCGGAAAGCGAGCGGTCGGCTCCCGTCTCACCGAGCTCGACCCGGCCGGGCGCGGCGGTCCTGCCCGCCGAACCCGAACCTTCACGCTGGTGGTGGACCACGTTCGCCGTGCCGACTCCCAGCCCGCCGACCACGACCAACGCCACCACGCCCTTCGTCACCAGACCGCTGGCCGCACCCCCGGCCGCGATGCCGCCCGCCCCGCCGGCCGCGGCGCCCGCTCCGCCTGCGGCCGCCCCTACCCCGACCATCGTCGCTCCGTCCCGCACCGCGCCGAGGATCCCGGCCGCCGCGCCGACCGGAAGCAGCGGGAACATCTGGTAGCTCTCTTTTCTGGAGCCGATCGCCCGCTCGAAATCGGCGCACTCTCGGCAGGTGCGCATGTGGGCCCGCATCTTCCGCGACCGCAGACGGCGCCGATCCATCGAAGAGATCGAGGCCCGGACCTCGGAACAATCGAGATTGCGCCCGAGATCGGCCTGTTGGAGCGAGAGGCGCGCCTCGTAGACCAGCTGCTTGCCGGCCGCCGGCGAGGTGTCAAGGGCCTCGGCGATCTCCTCGTAGCGAAGCCCGGAGAGTTCGCGCATGACCAGCGCGACCCGTTGCTTCTCGGGGAGATCGTTCAGATCCGTGATCAGCTGGCCGAGCCGTTCCCGGCGCAGCATCGCGTTCTGGGGGTCGTGGGGATCGGAGGCCGCGGCATGTTGATCGGCCTCCAGGCCCGACTCGATCCGCCGCTCCCTCCTGACCTGGTCGAGGCACTCGTTTCTGGCTACGCGGTAAAGCCACGGCTTCATCTGAAAATCCTCGTTGTCCGGCATTGATGTCATCGCCTTGGTCATCACGTTCTGAAGCATGTCCTTGGCTTCCTCCGCACCGACCATGGCCGCACAGAACCGGTAGATCGGCTGGTGAAAGCGTCTGAACATCTCGTCGAAAGCCGCGGGATCCCCTCCGGCTATCCGGCTGGCCAACGCGTCCTCACGCAATAGGCGTGCGGGCAAACCGGGCCGTCGGGGGCCGGCTTTGCGATCTGATGACGACATCGCTTTCAGAACCTTTCCAGCCTCAAACGCTCGAAGGGGGAGAAAGTAAGGGCCTTTCGAATAACCTGCCACCCTGAATGTCCTCCTCCACCGACCAGAAATCAAGTTCGGCCGGGAAGCTTCCCGGCCTCGCAATCGGCGTAGTGATCCTCGGCGTGGTCGCATCACTGGCCATCTACGGCCTTTCGTTCGTGCCGGGCAACGGCTCGCAGGAGATCGACTGGGACACGAAAGAGGAGATCACGGCGCCGCCGGTGCAGAACGTCGGCAATGGGCAGTTCGGGGTGACCCGCACCAGCCTCTCCGCGCTGGCCCCCAACGAGGACGGCCTGCTGCTCTACCGGGTCGCCGGCGTCGTGCGGCTCGATTCGGGCGGGCGCCAAGCGAGCAAGGTTCGCTGCGACATCTTCTCCCGGGCCCAGGGTGACACCAGGATGGCCCGCTCCGGCCACCTCCGGGCCGCCTGGCCGCGGCCGAGCAGCGGCGTCGACGTGCATCGTCAAGCCGTCCCGGAAACGAGCACGGTCAAGTTCACGACCGGCGACGCCAAGAAGGTCGACCTGCCGATCCGGGACGTGCTCCGAAGCTACGTGAACACCAGCGCCATGACGACGGTCGAGTGGGAGGGCTACACGGAGGATGACCAGAACTGGATCTGGGAGCTGCCGGACGGTTCCGGCGCCGGTGCCGTGACCCTGCCCTGGCTGGTCATCTTCGAAGCGGAGACCCGGCCCAAGGGCAAGATCGAGTGCGTCGCCACGATCGACGGCAAGCGCTCCCGGATCGTGGTCCCGTTCCGGCAGCAGGAGTGGCCGATCGCCGACGACGAGCCGAACGCCGGCGATGCCGACACCGGCGACGTCTCCAACGTCGAGTAGCCCCGACGCGCATGGGCTCTGCCGAGCCCGTCTCTAGGCGTCGTCGGGCGCTTCGAGGAAGTCCGGACCTTCCTTCGCGCCGCCGACCTTGTTCAGCACCGGGTTGGCCGGCTTCGCCTCCATCCGCTTCGGGTCGAGCGGCACGCAGAGCGACACCGCTTCCTCGGCGCTCAACTCGCCGGTCAGCCAGGCCTGCTCGACCTCCTCGTTCGGCAGGATCACCGGCATCCGGTCGTGAACCCGTTCGACCACGTCATTCGCGTCCGTGGTCACGATCGTGCATGAGGTGAGAGGCTCTCCCTCCCACTCGCGGGTGACCGTGAGCCCGGCGAAGGCGAACGGCTCGCCGCCGTCGACCGTGAAGCGGACCGGCTGGCGCGGCTCCTTCGGGTTCTCGGCCTTCAGCCACTCGTAGAAGCCGTCGGCGAGGATCAGACAGCGATTCTTGCTCTTCTTGACCAGCGGGCCGTACGCCTTGCTCTTGAGCAGCCGGTCATTGCGGGCGTTGATCATCTTGTAGCCCGCCTTCAGGTCCTTGGCCCAGAACGGCACCAGACCCCAGCGGGCCGCCACCGACTCGCGCTCGCCCGACTCGGCGTCCGTGTTCACGGTCAGCACCTCCTGGGTCGGTGCCACGTTGTAGCGCCCGAGCCCCGGCGTCTCGTCGTCAAGCGAGATCTGAAACCGGTTTCCGAGCCGCCGCTCGTCGGATGAGGTGAGTGTGTATCGGCCGCACATGCGCCCAACCTACCGCCCCAGCCACACGAGGTTGAGGTTTCCGCCACATAGCGCTCCAAACTTCAACCTCACCGGTGACCGCCGGGATCGCTCAAACCCGGCGCCGGGCTGCTAGTTGCGTTCCCGGTACCAGGCGACAGCTTCAACGATCCCTTCGGCCAGGCCGACCCGGGGCCGCCAACCGGTCAGTTCGGTCAAGCGGCTCGCGTCGACGTACTGGCGGTCGATCTCGCCTTCGGGAACCCCGTCGCCGAGGTACTCGGGCTCGACCGGCTCTCCCCCGGTCCTGGCGACCTCGGCCGCGATCAGGCCGACCACCTCGCGCACCGGATGCGGCTCACCGGTACCGGCGTTGAGGGCCGCTCCCCGCCCCGGCCCCTCGCGCACCGCCGACTCGATCGCCAGGTAGGCGGCCGCCGCGTCGCTCACGTGCAGGTAGTCGCGCTCGGGCGAGCCGTCGGAGCGGATCTGGGGCGCCCGCCCTTCCAGGCAGGCGTTGACCGCCTCCGGAATCAGGCGGGAGCCGTTCAGGTCACCGCCTCCGTAGACGTTGGCCAGCCGGGTCACTCCCACGGGCAGGCCGAAGGAGGGCCAGTAGCTGCGGGAGATCACGTCGGCGGCAGCCTTGCTCGCCTCGTAGGGCGCGGCCGGACGCAGCTCGTCGGTCTCGCGGTAGGGCAGCGAATCACTCGGGCCGTAGGCTTTGTCGGACGAGGCGACCACGACCGCGCCGACGCCCGCTTCGCGGGCCGCTTCGAGAATCGTCCAGGTGCCTTCCGCATTGACCCGAAAGGTCGCGAGCGGATCCTCGGCAGCCGGCCCGACCAGCGTCTGCGCGGCGAGGTGGAAGACCGAGTCGGGCCCACCGGAGCCACTCCCCGCCTCGCGGATCGCCCGGTGGACGACGGTGGGATCGGCGACGTCGCCTTCGACCAGCCGCACCTCGGCGGTCAGGCCGTGCAGCTCCAGGGCTCGACCCGGCGCGCCGCGCAGGTCGAGCACCGTCACTTCATCGCCCCGGTCCAGCAGCGCCCGGACCAGATGGCCGCCGATGAACCCCTGGCCCCCGGTGACCAGCGATCGGCTCACGCGGGCGCTTTCGCCGTGAGCCAGGGCGCGTCGCCATCGGCCCAGAGGTCGTTGAGGGTGACCAGGTCCTTGTAGGTGTCACAGCAGTCCCAGAAGCCGTCGTGGCGGAAGGCGCCGAGTTGCCCGTCGGCGGCCAGCCTTTCGAGTGGATGCAGTTCAAGAACCGAATCGGCTTCGAGCCAGTCGAAGACGGTCGGCTCGAAGCAGAAGAAGCCGCCATTGATCCAGTGCTCTGACCGCGGCTTCTCGATGAACCCGGTGACCCGCCCGGCAGGATCGATCTCGGCCACCCCCCACTGGAGGTCCGGGCGCACCGCGGTCATGGTTGCCGCTCGCTTGCCCGAACGATGGAAATCGAGCAGCGCCGAGAGATCGATGTCCGAGACGCCGTCCGCGTAGGTGGCGCAGAAGGTCCCGTCTACCCGGTCGCTCGCCAGGGCGATCCGCCCGCCGGTCGGGGTGTCGAGACCGGTCTCAACGCACTCGACGGAAACCCCTTCCGGCCAGTCCTCGCCGGCCACGAACTCCTCGATCTTCTCTCCGAGGTAGCCGGTAAGCGGGTGGAAACGGGTGAACCCCTGTCGCGCGTAGATCTGGATCACGTGCCAGATGAGCGGCTTGCCGCCCACCTCGACCAGCGGCTTGGGCAGCGTCTCGGTCCTTTCGCGCAGTCGGGTCCCGCGGCCGCCGCTGAGGATGAGGACTGGAGGTTTCAGGTTTTCAGCAGCCGCCGGCGACGGCGGGCAGGATCGTCACCTCGGCCCCGTCGGAGACCGCGGTGCCGAGACCGTCGCCGAAGCGGATGTCCTCACCGCCGACGTAGACGTTGACGAAGCGGCGCAGCTCGCCGTCCTCGGTGATCCGGTCCTTGAGGTCGCCGTGTTCGGCGAAGACCGCGTCGAGAACCTCGCCGACCGTGGCACCCTCGGCCGCCAGGTCGGCCTGCCCACCGGTGGTGGCGCGAAGCTGAGTCGGGATATTGACTGTGACTGCCATCAGACGACGACCTCCTGGCCGAAATGGGTTTCGAATGAGTCCGGGTTGGGATCGATCTCGGTCAGCGCAAAGCTATCGCGATTCGCGTCGAGTGTCTTCAGGCCTTCACCGGTGATGTAGACGACGACCTTCTCGCGGTCGTTCAGCTCGCCCCGCTCGGCCAGCTTCTTCAGCACGCCGACCGTGACGCCGCCGGCCGTCTCGGTGAAGATCCCGGTGGTCTCGGCCAGCAGCCGGATCCCCTCCCGGATCTGATCGTCGGTGACCGCCTCGATCGAGCCCCCGGTCTGGTTGGCCTGGGCGATCGCGTACGGCCCGTCGGCCGGGTCGCCGATCGCCAGGCTCTTGGCGATCGTGTCCGGCTTCTGCGGCCGGCAGACCCGGGTTCCCTCGGCGAACGCGGTCGCGACTGGCGAGCAGCCTTCGGCCTGGGCTCCGTGGAAGATCGGCTGTCCGCCTTCGACCAGACCCACCTCCTGCCACTCCTGGAAGCCCCGCGAGATCTTGGTGAAGAGCGAGCCCGAGGCGATCGGGGCGACCACGCGGTCCGGCAGGTTCCAGCCGAGCTGCTCGACCGTCTCGAAGGCCAGAGTCTTCGAACCTTCCGCGTAGTACGGGCGCAGGTTCACGTTGACGAAGGCCCAGGGCTTCTCGTCGGCGAGCTGGGTGCAGAGCCGGTTGACGTCGTCGTAATTGCCCTTCACCCCGACCAGGTTGGTGCCGTAGATGTCGGTGGCAAGCAGCTTCTGCTCTTCCAGGTTGGCCGGCACGAAGACGTAGGAATCGAGGCCCGCCGCGGCGGCATGGGCGGCGACCGCGTTCGCCAGGTTGCCGGTCGAGGCGCAGGCGACCGTCTCGAAGCCGAGTTCCTTCGCCTTGGCGATCGCCACCGCGACCACCCGGTCCTTGAAGGAGTGGGTCGGGTTGGCGGCGTCGTTCTTGATGTAGATCTCGGCACCGGTCCCCAGGACCTCGGAGAGACGCTCCGCCTTGATCAGCGGGGTCATGCCCGGCTCGAGCGGGTCGCCGGCCTTGGCCTCGAAGGGCAGGAAGTCGGCGTAACGCCAGATTCCCCGGGACCCGGCCTGGATCCGCCGGCGGGTCTCCTCCGGGTTCAGGTCCGAGTAGTCGTACTTGACCTCGAGCGGGCCGAAGCACTCGGCACAGAAGAAGTTCGCCCCGAGCTCGTACTCGGTCGAACACTCTTTGCACTTCAGATTCTTGACTGCCATCCGATCGTTCCTTTCATGAAATCCCCTGCGGGAAAACAAAAACCTTCGCCGCGTGGGGCGAAGGTCCGATCGGACTTCTCCCCACATCTCCCGGCTCTAAAAGCCGCTGGATTTGGCACCTTCTCGGAAGCTTTCGCTACCGCTGGTTGCCGGGGTTTCATTGGGCCAAGTCCCTCCACCCCTCTGGATGTGGCGTTATGTCTGCCGAACAGAGTACCAGCCTAGGTCCGACATATGTGGTGGCACGTTTCAGAAACATCTCATTCACGCATCAGGAGCAAGGCTGGTCTAGGGTTGAGGCATGCCCGCGAAGCGAATCGACATGACAGGAGGCGGCGATGCCGAACCTCCCTCGTCTTCGCCGTGCGCGCGGAACTGACACCCTGAGCCCTGATTCGGCCGAGACCGAGGCGAAAGCCCTCCGGGTCGAGGAGATCTCCTCCGGGGGCCTGCGATGGATCAACATCGAGAGCCCCGGCGGCGAGGAACGCGCCTGGCTGGAGGAGCATTTCGACTTCCACGCTCTCGACATCGAGGACGTGCTCTCGCACAACCAGCGACCGAAGATCGACGAGTACCCGGACTATCTGTTCCTGGTCGTCCACGTGCCGGTCTTCGACCGCAAGGCCAAGCGGCTGGTCGCCGGTGAGATCGACATCTTCGTTGGGCCGGACTTCATGGTCACCCTGCCGAACCAGGCGATCCCGCCGGTCGAGTACCTCTTCGAGCGCTGCCGGGCCGATGACACCCTGCGGCACAAGCTCTTCGCCCGCGGCTCCGGCTACCTGATGTACCGCCTGGTCGACGACAGCTTCGATTACTGCTTCCCGATGCTGCGCAAGATCGGCAACAAGCTCGACGCGCTCGAGGAGGAGATCTTCGAAGGACGCTCCGAGGATCTGGTCCGTGACATCTCGAACGCGAAGCAGGAGATCATCAACTTCCGCAAGGTGATCCGGCCCCAGCGACCCGTGCTGCGCGACCTCGAGAACGTGAAATCGCGGTATCTCGCCAGCGACCTCGACCTCGAGATCTACTTCGACGACATCGTCGACGCCCACGAGCGGATCTGGGACATGCTGGAGAACTACCGGGAAGTGGTGATCGCGCTCGAGGAGACCAACGAATCGATCCTCAGTCACCGGGTCAACGACATCCTCCGGGTGCTGACCGCGATCAGCGTGATCGTGCTGCCGCTGACCCTGATCGCCTCGATCTTCGGTATGAACGTCGGCCTGCCCGGCGGCGGTGATCCGGCGACCGACACCGATCTCCACTTCTTCATCGTGGTCGGCGTGATGCTGGTGATCCTGGTCGGGATGGTCGCCTACTTCCGCAAGCGCCACTGGCTCTAACATAAATAAGTCGGCGAGCTTCGCCCCGCCTCCAAGTCAAACCCGTCCGTTCAAAACATCAAATATTGGATGACCGGACTCCGGTTGGTGACAGCACCGGCGTAACCACCCTTGAGGTACTTCGGCCAGAGCCCCGCCCAACCATCCTTGAACTTCGTGGCGGGGCGGGTTTCGCTGGGAGGCGGAGCGCAGCTCGCCGACTATAGGATGAGTCGCGAATGGCTGAGAACCGGATTTGGGCACCGTGGCGACTGAAGTACGTGAAGGACGCTGACAAGGACAACGAGGATCAGTGTGTCTTCTGCGCCAAGCCGGCCCTCGGTGACGACGAGACCGCGTTGGTCGTCCACCGCGGCGAACGCTCCTTCGTGATCCTCAACCTCTACCCGTACACCAACGGGCACCTGATGGTGGCGCCGTTCGAGCACATCGGCCGGATCCAGGACATCCCCGAGGAAACCACCACCGAGATGATGGCGCTCGCCAAGCTGGCCATGAACCGGCTCGAGGAGGTCTACCGGCCGCAGGGCTTCAACGTCGGCTTCAACCAGGGTCGCTCCGCCGGTGCCGGCGTCGAGCACCACATCCACATGCACGTCGTCCCGCGCTGGGGTGGCGACACGAACTTCATGCCAGTGATCGCCGATCACCGGGTCATGCCACAGTCCCTCGAGGACAGCTACCGCGTGCTCCGCGGAGCGTTCGGCGAGTAGAAAGGCAGCATCATCTCCATCTTCAAGGCATATGACGTCCGCGGTCTCTACGGCGACGAGATGGACGAGAGCACCGCGGAGCAGATCGGCCGCGCCTTCGCCCTTGCCCTGGCCGACCTCGTGGGGAAGCAACCGCACGAGCTGAGGATCGGCCTGGGGCGGGACATGCGCCTCTCGGCCCCGACCATGGCCGCCGCTTACCTCGACGGCATGGTCGCCGAGGGCGCCCACGTGATCGACGCCGGGCAGGTCGCGACCGAGATGCTCTACTACCTGGTCGGCAGCCGGGATCTCGACGGCGGCGCGATGTGCACCGCTTCACACAACCCGAAGGCCTACACGGGCGTGAAGCTGGTCCAGAAGGGCGCCTTGGCTCTCTCCGGCGATGCCGGGATCGGTGACATCCGCGACCTGGTCGAAGCCGGGATGGGCGCCGCCCCCGGGGGAGGCAGCCGCGAAGAGATCGACCTCTGGGACGAGTATCACCAGGCCGCGCTCGCCTTCATCGATCCGGAGAAGCTGAAGCCGATGCGGATCGTTGTCGACGGCGGCAACGGCATGGCCGGGCCGATGGTCGGACCGATCCTGAAGAAGCTCGGCATGGATCTGGTCGAGCTCTACTTCGAGCCGAACGGCGAGTTCCCCGACCACGAGCCGAACCCCCTGCTGCAGGAGAACCGGCAGCTGATCATCGAGACGGTGAAGCGGGAAGGCGCGGATCTCGGCATCGCCTGGGACGGTGACTCGGACCGCTGCTTCTTCATTGACGGCGAGGGCCGCTTCTGCGACGGCGACTTCATCTGCGCCCTCCTGGCCCGCTCCGCCCTGCAGGCCGAGCCGGGCGCGACCATCCTCTATGACCCCCGCTCCAGCCGCGCGGTCCCGGACATCGTCGCCGCGGCCGGCGGCCGGACCGATCTCTCACGGGTCGGCCACGCCTTCTTCAAACGGCGGATGCGCGAGGAGAACGCCGTTTTCGGCGGTGAGGTCTCCGGGCATTACTACTTCCGCGACTTCTACTGCGCCGATTCCGGTTCGATCCCCGCCCTGCGTCTGCTCGAGCTGCTCTCTGCCGACGGCCGCTCGCTGGCCGAGCTGATGGAGGAGTTCCACGCCAAGTACTTCATCTCCGGCGAGATCAATTCCGAGGTCGACGACCCCCAAGCGAAGATGGACGAGATCGAGGCGATGCATCCGGACGCCGAGATCACCCATCTCGATGGGGTATCGATCGATTACGAGGATTGGCATTTCAACGTCCGCCCATCCAACACGGAGCCGCTGCTTCGCCTCAACCTGGAATCGCTGGTCTCACGCGAGGACATGGAGCGCAGGCGGGACGAGGTGCTGGCGGTGATCCGTGGCTGAGCCGGATGCGACCCCGGAGTCGGAGGCGGCGCTGGCCCAGGCCCGTGAGTGGGGCATCCACACGATTCCGGTCCCGACGCCGTTCGCGGTCGGCCGGGTCAACTGTTACCTGCTCGAGGGCGACCCGCTGACCCTGGTCGACGCCGGTCCTCGATCCGAGAAGTCGATGCAGGAGCTCGAGCAGGGAATCGCCGACGCCGGTTTCGGGGTCGAGGACATCGAACTGGTGGTCGCGACCCATCAGCACATCGATCACATCGGGCAGATCAGCACCGTGGTCGGGCGCTCCGGTGCGGAAGTGGCAGCGATCGACCTGGTCGTCGATCGCCTCGCCGAGTTCGGGCTGGGATCCGAGCGGGAGGACCAGATGGCGGTCAACCTGATGGTTCGCTACGGGGTGCCGCAGGACATAGCCAACCTTCTCAAGGACGTCACCGCCAGCTTCCATGATCTGGGCGCGCCGGTCAACGTGAACCGCCCCTTCGCCGCTGGCGAGTCGATCACCATGGGATCCAGGGTTTACGAGACCTATCACCGGCCCGGCCACAGTCCTTCCGACACCGTCTTCTGGGATCCCGACCGGAAGCTGATGTTCGCCGGAGATCACCTGCTTTCCCACATTTCGTCCAACCCTCTGATCTCGAAGCCTTTGGATGGTTCGCCCGGCCGGACGAAATCGCTGATCAACTACCGCGACTCGTTGCGCGAGACCGCCGCGATGCCGGTCGGGATCATGCTCTCCGGCCACGGCCTGGCGATCACCGACCACGCCGAACTGATTCGGAAGCGGCTCGCCTCGGATGACCGGCGGACGGAGAAGATCTTCCGGCTGGTCGCCGAGGGTCATGAATCGCCGCACGGGATCGCCAACGCGATCTGGGGTGACATCGCTCTCACCCAGGCCTACCTGACCCTCTCCGAGGTGATCGGGCACCTCGACATCCTGGTCGAGGACGGCCGGGTGGTCGAGCACACCGGCGAGAAGTACTCGACCTTCGAGGCCGTGACGTGAACGTCGAACCGGCGGTGCCGAGGAAGAACGGCAAGCGCCGGATGCTGATCATCGTCAACCCGTACGCGACCACGGTCTCGGACCGGCTGAAGAATCTCGTCGTGTACGCGCTCCAGGGCCGCTACGAGGTCGAGGTCGAGGCCACCGAGAGCCAGGACCACGCGACCGAGATCGGGCGAGACGCTCGCGACGGCGGCTACGACATCGTGGTCGCCTTCGGCGGCGACGGCACCGTCAACGAGGTCGCCAACGGCCTCGCCGGAACCGATATCCCGGTCACCTTTCTGCCCGGCGGCAACACCAATGTGGTCTGCCGGACGCTCGGCATCCCGAATGACGTGGTCGACGCGACCGAGCACCTGCTCTCGCTGGCCGACGATTTCCATCCCCGGAAGATCGACCTGGGCCTGGTCGGGGACCGGCACTTCGTGTTCGCCTGCGGCGCAGGGCTCGACGCGACCGTGGTCGAGCAGGTCGACGCCAATCCGAAGTGGAAACGCCGAGCCGGCCCCTGGTTCTACTCCTGGGTCGCGACCCGGAGCTACTTCCGCAACTATCTGCGGAACCCGGTCGGCCTCGAGCTGGAGATCGACGGCCAGTCCCACTCCGGGGTGACCGTACTGGCCCAGAACTCGGACCCGTTCACCTACTTCAGCAAGCAGCCGGTCCACGTCTGCGAGAACGTCCAGATCGACGACGGGACGCTCGGCATGATCCTGCTCAAGCGGGCCAACCTGCTGGACATGGGCATGGTCGCCCCCCGCCTGCTCACCCAGCGCATGCGAGCGGCGAGGCACAGCCAGGTGGAGGCATTCGAACGGTTCGGCGAAGCCACGATCCGCTCGGCCTCCAGCGGCGACTCGGGCGAGCTGCGCCCCTTCCCGGTGCAGGTCGACGGCGATTACATCGGCACCTTCGGCGAGATAACGCTCAAGGCCGACCCCGGCGCGCTCACCATCGTCGCCTGACCGGCTCCGGCCCGCGACGCCCGGCAGCTACCATCGGTGCATGGCTACCGCTGACATCACCGTCCTCCCGATCGGCCGCGAAGGAGCCTCGGTCAGTGACCTGCTCGCCGTGATCGCCCGGCATCTCGAGGCTCAGGACAAGGTCCGCTTCGAAATGCACGCGATGGGCACCGCCCTCGAAGGCGACCCGGTCGACATCTTCGCCCTCGCTGCCGAGCTCCACTCCCTCCCCTTCGAGGAAGGAATCCCCCGCGTCTACACGGTCCTCAAGATCGACCAGCGGACGGACAAGGAACAAACCCTGGAATCCAAGGTCGAATCCGTGACCAACCGCCTTTAGGCAACCCAGCAACGCCCACCACCGGCACTAGGTTCGACTTACTCGGCTATAGCGCCTGCAAATCGAACTTACCCTCGCTGGGCCGCTTGCTCGATCAGCGTGGCGGCTTCTTCGACTCCGTTTCGGGCTTGGAGGCGGGCCGACACCGTGTCCAGGCGGCTGGCCAGGGCCTGGTCGCTCAGGAGGTGGTCGATTGTCTCGAGCAGCTCTCCCGGCTCGTGGGCGTAGGTGTCCAGGCGACGACCAAAGCCGGTTTCGTCGACTCGCTGGGCGTTGTCGTGCTGGTCCCAGAACAGCGGCAGGACGATCATCGGCTTGCCGTTGTGAAGCGACTCGACCACGGTGTTGTTGCCGCCGTGGGTGATCACCAGGTCGACCTGGGGCAGCAGCGAGGTCTGAGGCAGGAACTCCTCCCCGGCCATCCGCTCGCCCAGCTTCAGCTGGTCATGCAGCGGGCCCATCGAGACGATCGCCCGGTGGGGCGAGGAATCCAGGGTGTCAATCAGACCCTGCATGAGGCCGGTGTCGGCCGACCCCAGCGAACCCAGGCTGAGGTAGATCAGCGAGCCCTCCTCCCCGCTCACCGCGGCCGGCGGGTCCCAACCCTCGTCGCTGCTGCGGATCGTCGAGTCCAGGTTGCGCCAGAGCGGGCCGAGGGATCGCGAGCGGCCGTAATCGACCTCGTCGGGGTAGGCGTAGAAATTCAGATGGGGCGATTCGTGGATGAAGGCACGATCGGGTAGCGGCGGTGCGCCCCGCTGGCGGCAGAACTCGCTGAACTCCTCGTGGAGCGGAGCCAGGACCCGGTCGTACTCGGCCCAGAACCCCGGCCAGTCCGAGCGGTCCGCCTGCGGCAGCCCGGAGAAGACCGGAGGCAGGTCCGGGTCGAACATCTCAACCGGGTTGCACGAGAGGATCCGGACCCACGGGCGCCCGCTGGCCGGCAGCGCCGGAAAGGCGACGACGTTGTCCTCGACGACCGCGTCGGCGTCGATCTCCTCGATGATCTCGGTCAGCCGGTCGTCCACGTAGCGGGCACCCTCGTAGAGCGCCCGGAAGGTCGGTTCGATGAAACCGGTCAGCTGCTCGAAGGTCGGGGTCTGGAAGACGGGCGCGTTCTCGGCCACGAAGTCCTTCCAGAACTGGCCCGGGGCCTCCTCCTGCTCGGGCGGCGGCCCGAGGCGCATCAGGCGCTCCTCGAAGCCCTGGGCTTCCAGGGTTCCGGCAAAGGACTCCTCGATGATGAATACGACCCGGTGGCCACGCGCGCGAAGCACGTTGCCGATGCCGACGCAGTTGTTGGTGGGGCCGTAGGCGCCCTCGGGGAAAAAGGCGATCGTCATGCCCACCGGACCAGGCTCCTCCTCACGGCCTGAACCTATCAGGCGGATCCGTGACCGCCTGCTGAATCGATCAGTCGGTGGTGCTGACCCGGTGCGCGTCGAAGACCGATTCGACGTGGCGGATGCGGTTGATGCACTGCTTGAGCTGACCGGTGTCCCCCACCTCGATCACGAAGCGGTTCTTGACCATCGGCGGGTTGGTGTTCAGCGAGGCGGAGATGACGTTGACCCCGACCTCGGCGAAGGTTCGCGAGAGGTCCTCGAGCAGGCGGGTCCGGTCGTAGGCGTCGATCTGGATCTCGACCCTGAAGGTGGCTTCGTTCTCGCCTTCCCAGGCGACCTCGACCATCCGCTCGGGCGATTTCTCCAGGTCGGCGACGTTCTGGCAGCTGGCCTGATGGATGGTGATGCCACGGCCCAGCGAAACGTAGCCGACGATCTCGTCCCCGGGCACCGGGCGGCAGCACTTGGCCAGCCGCAGGGCGACGTTGTCCACCCCCTCGACCTTGATCCCGAACTCGGAGGCGTCGCGGATCGCCCGGCTGCGACGGGGCGTACCGGACTCGATGTTCTCAACCGGCTCCGGCTCGATGATCTCGCCCTGACGCAGGCGCTGGATCAGCTTGTTGGCAGTGGTCTTGGCCGAGACCTTGCCCTGACCGAGGGCGATGTAGAACTCCTCCGCCTTGCGGAAGCCCATCTCCCGCATCACGTCGGCCAGCATCGGCGAGCCGGAGAACTTCTGCGGCGGCAGGTCGCGCTTGCGCAGCGCCTGAGCCAATGCCTCGCGGCCGTCGCGCTCGGCGTCCTCGCGCCGCTCCTCGCGGAACCAGGCCCGGATCTTGTTGCGGGCGCGGCTGGTCCCGACCAGCTTCAGCCAGTCGCGCGACGGGCCGCGGTCCTTGTTCGCGGTCAGCACCTCGACGATGTCGCCCGACTTCAGCTGGTAGTGGAGCGGCACGATCTTGCCGTTCACCTTCGCCCCGACACAGCGGTGGCCGACGTCGGTGTGGATCGAGTAGGCGAAGTCGACCGGGGTCGAGCCGGCGGAGAGGTTCATCACCTCACCCTTCGGCGTGAACACGAAGACCTCGTCCTCGAAGAGGTCCTCCTTCAGCGACTGGAGGAACTCGGTCGGGTCCTGCTCCGACTCCGACTCGACCAGCTGGCGGAGCCAGGTCATCTTCTGCTTCGAGGTGTCGGAGCCGCTGCCGCCCTCCTTGTAGGCGACGTGGGCCGCGATCCCGTACTCGGCGAGACGGTGCATCTCGGCGGTCCGGATCTGGATCTCCAGCGGCTTGCCCTCCAGCCCGATCACCGTGGTGTGAAGGGCCTGGTACATGTTCGCCTTGGGCATCGCGACGTAATCCTTGAAGCGCCCGGGCAGCGGCTTCCAGAGCGAGTGGATGACCCCGATCGCGCCGTAGCAGTCCTTGACCGAGCCGACTATCACCCGCATCGCGGTGAGATCGAAGATTTCGTTGAACTCACGGCCCTTCTTGGTCATCTTGGTGTAGATCGAGTAGAAGTGCTTGGCCCGGCCGGCGATCTCGGCCTCGATGCCGACCTTCTCGAGCTCCTCGGCCAGGAAGCCGCCCGCCTCCTCGACGAAGTTCTCGCGCTCGGTCCGCTGCTGGGCGACCAGGTGCTTGATCTCCGAGTACTTGCGCGGGTGGAGCGTCGCGAAGGCGAGGTCCTCCAGCTCCCACTTGATCGCGTGAATGCCGAGCCGGTGGGCGAGCGGCGCGTAGATCTCCAGGGTCTCGCGAGACTTGAGGATCTGCTTCTGCTTGGGCAGCGAGCTCAGGGTCCGCATGTTGTGCAGGCGGTCGGCCAGCTTGATCAGGATGACCCGCACGTCGGTGGCCATCGCGACCATCATCTTGCGGTAGTTCTCGGCTTGGCGTTCGTCGCGGCTCTCGAAGGTGATCTCGGTCAGCTTGGTGACGCCGTCGACTAGACGGGCCACGGTCGGGCCGAAGATCTCGTCGATCTCCTCGAGGCTGGCCGAGGTGTCCTCGACCGTGTCGTGGAGCAGCGCCGCGCAGAGCGTCTCGGTGTCGAGCGACATGCCGACGCAGATTCGGGCGACCCCGACCGGGTGGGTGATGAACTCGTCTCCGGACTGCCGCTTCTGATCGGCGTGATGCCGGCAGGCGAAGACGAAGGCCCGGGTCACCTGGTCGCGGTCGATCGTGACGGACGGCCCGCCCCCGTTCGTGGTCTGGTCGACCTCGAACTGCTGGATCACCGCCATCAGGTCATCCAGCAGCGAACGCTCGCGGGCGGTGAGGTCCGCGTCCCCGAGATCAACCACTTCGCCGACGGCAGCGTCAACCGCGGCTCCGGATTTGCCGGTGCCGTTCCCGGACAGCTCACCGCCGGGGGTCAAGGTTTCTGCGTCTGCCTGTCGAAGTGGCTGAGAAATAGCTTCTGCTCCTTGTGAAGCTCGACATGATGGACGAAAACGGCCGAGGCCGTTAGTTCCGTCCTCTCCGAGGATACGACCCCGGCTCCCCGGGCATCGCCAACGCCTTCGGTCCGGGCCAGACCTGCCTCGACCAGCACCCGGAGCAGCGAGGCTGCTTCCTCCGGCGAGCGGGTCGTGCTTCCGTCCGCCAGCAGCGCTTCACGCAGCTCGCTTCCCGACAGTCGGCCCCCGTCGACCGCCCCAGCGTCACGCAGAGCCCGGAAGAGTCCCCTGAGCTGCTCGGTCAGGTCGAGCCGGTGAGCGGCAACCCGGCCCGCGAAGGCGAGCTCGTCGGGCCCGGCGAGCAGGTGGACCGGCAGGCCGGCTTCACCGATCCTCCGGGCCGTGCGGGCCGTGAAGGGCGGATCGAGCAGGGCGATTCGGTCGAAGGACTCCAGCGATGGGCCGAGCGGACCGCGCAGGGAGGCGTCGTCGATCAGCAAGACCTGGGCGTCCATCGCCAGCTCGAGCTCTTCCCGCGGGCTGCCGCTCCAGAGGCCCGCGACGGGCGAGGCGGCACCGGTGGCACCCTCGGGCAGAAACCGGGCCAGCGATGCCCCTCCGAGCGCGGCCCACCGGCTGCGTGTGTCGGCGGTGAATACCACCAGACGCTCGCCCGAGCTGATCAGGTCAGCGATCGCGACGCCGGGCAACCCGCGAGGGCCGGCGGCGAGCGTGAAGGCGATCGCCTCGGCCGCGTCGGTGACCGTGCCGGTCTCGCCCGCCAATGGTGACTCGAAGACATCCTCAAAGCGCTCCCACCACTCGGCCGGGTCGCATTCCGGGAGCTCTCCCGGCGGGCCGGCCGGCAGTACCTCGACGACCCTCAGCTGGGGCTCGACCGACCCGTTCCAGTGGTTCAATCCGAGCTCCGCGACCACATCGGCCCGTTCCCCGTCACCCAGCCCGAACGAGGTCCGCCCGAAGGCGACCCCGCTGGCGCGGCTCGATCCAGAGCAGATCGAGAACCGGCAGTGCCGTCCCTCCCCCATCTCCCGCAGATCCTCGATCATCGCGCCGGGGATCAGCAGCTTCACGGCCGGGTTGGCGTTGCCGAACGGCTCCAGCTTCTCCAGTTCCTCGGCCAGATCCAGACCGAGGTCCGGGCCGCCCGCCACGGCATCGAACTCGATCGCCGGCTCGGCCGGCTCGCCGCCGATCCGAGCCGCAACCGCGTCGCCGAGTGCGCGCCTGAACTCATCGATCCGGTCGGCCTCGATGCTCAGACCGGCCGCGGCGGCATGACCTCCGAAGTTCTCCAGCAATCCCGCCGTCTCTGCCAAGGCCGCATGCAGATCGAGCCCCGGCACCGAGCGGGCCGAACCGCGGCCGGCTTCGCCATCGACCGAGATCACCACCGAAGGCCGGCCGGTCGCCCTGACCAGCTTCGAGGCAACGACGCCGACCACACCGGGATGCCAGCCCTCGCCGGCAACCACCACGGCCGGCCCGACGTCGCCCAGCTCCTTCAACTCAGCCTTGGCCTGGGACTCGACCTCCCGCTCGATCCGCCGGCGTTCCGCGTTCGCCGAACCGAGCTCGCGGGCAATCTCCACCGCTCGCTCCCTCGACTCAGCCAGGAACAGCTCGACCCCGGCGTCCGCCCGGTAGAGCCGTCCCGCCGCGTTGATCCGGGGACCGATCCGGAACCCGAAATCCTCCGCCTTGAGCCGCGAAGGCTCGACCTTCGTCTCCGCCATCAGCGCGGCCATGCCGACCCTCCGCGCCCGCCTAGCCACCTTGACCCCCTCGGCCACCAGATGCCGGTTCTCCCCGGTCAGGGGCATCACGTCGGTGACCGTGGCCAGCGCGACCAGGTCGAGGTCGGCCTCGTCGCGGGACGCGTCGGCACCGGCTTCTCGCCTGAGGGCCGAGGCCAGCTTGGCCGCAACCGCCGCGCCGCACAGCGACCGGAACGGATACCCGCTGACTTCCGGATGGAGGATCGGACAGTCCGGCAGCTCAGGACCGGCCTGATGGTGATCGGTGATCACCATCTCCAAGCCGAGCTCGCGGGCCAGCGCCGCCTCATCGACCGCGGTTACGCCGCAGTCCACGGTGATCACCAGTTCGCTTCCCCGCTCCGCGAGCCGCCGGATCGCGTCGGGATTCAGTCCGTAGCCGTCAGCGATCCGGTCCGGGATGAACCAGTCGCACCGGCCACCGAGCTCGCGCAGACCGGCGACCAGGATCGATGTGGCGCAGACTCCGTCGCAGTCGAAGTCGCCGTAGATCGTGATCTGTCGGCCGGCCCGGACCGCAGCCAGCACCGTCCCGACCGCTTCCGCCATCCCGGCGAACGCAAAGGGATCATGCGTTTCGTCGGCCGCCAGAAACGCGGCGGTTTCGGCCGCGCTGGTGATCTCCCTGCGGGCCAGGACCGTCGCCACAGGCCGACTCAGCCCGGCGGTGCGCTCCAGCTCCAGCGCACTCTCGACCGGGTAGGGCTTCGCGCGAAGGCGGATCGGTTCTAAACCCTTTCGATCGGCTCGGTGCCTTGGGAGACGCCGATCCGATAGATGACCCAGGCCCCGACCAGCGTGCCGGGCACGGCCGCGAGGAAGGTGATCAGGTCAGTGTCCCCGAGGCCGTTGCCGAGGATCAGCTCCACGATCGCCCCGGAGATCAGGCCGCCGACCACGCAGCCGATCAAGGCGCCGATGATCCCCTGCCAGAAGCGGTCCGGCACGAAGATCGTGAAGTGCCAGAGCGCGAGCGCGACGGTGAACCAGATAACGATCGACATCAGGCTTCCTCTCCGGCCTTCTTGGCATCTTCACGCTGCTTGCGGCGGCGGTCACGGGGTGAGAGCTTCGGGCCGTCGCTGGGCTCGGCGGCAACCGTCGCCGCTTCCGCCTCATCGCCGTCGTCCTTGCGGGCAACCTCGAGATCCGAGGCGAAGGCCGGCACGGTGCCCTGCGTCTCGATCTGCTGACGGCGGCGGCGCTTGAAGGTCGGCTCATGCTCCTTCCAGAGCGCCAGCACCGGCGAGGCGATGAAGATCGACGAGTAGGTACCCGAGAAGACACCGACCAGAATCGCGATCGCGAACGACTGCAGCACGTCGCCACCGAAGATCAACAGGGCCACGACGCCGATCAGGGTCGAGAAGCTGGTGACCAGCGAGCGGGTCATGACCTCGCTCATCGACTTGTTGACGATCTGCGAGTAGGTAGCCCGCGGCATCTTCGGCTCGTTCTCTCGTATTCGGTCGAAGACGATGATCGTGTCGTACTGGGAGTAGCCGAGGATGGTCAGGAAGGCCGCGACGGTGGCGCTCGACACCTCGAACCCGAGCAGGGCGTAGATGCCCAGGGCGATCAGGAAGTCATGGAGGATCGCGATCAGCACCGGCACCGTGTACTTGCCACCGAACCGGATCGCTATGTATCCCATGATCAGGATCAGCGAGAAGAAGATCGCCAGGCCAGCGCTGCGGGCAACCGAGGCACCGAAGGTCGGGCCTACCGAGGTGCTGTTGAAGCTGTCCGCACCGACCCCGTAATCATCGTTCAGGGTGTCCTCGACCTTGGAGACCTCGGACGGATCGAGGGTCTCGCTCTCGATCTGGAAGGCGTTGTCACCCAGGGTCGGGTTGTCGGTGATCGCCTGAATGTCGGCGTCGCCAAGCCCGATCGGGCTGATCGTGTCACGCACCTCCTCGGTCGTCGCCGACTTGTCGAGGCTCACCTCGATCCGGGTGCCGGATTCGAAGTCGATGCCGAAGTTGAGTCCCTTGGTGGTCAGTGCGCCGGCGCCGATCAGCAGGATCACGCCGGATATCGCGAAGAAGGTGGGCGCCTTGCCCATGAAGTCGAAATGCCAGCGCTCCTTGCCCTCGATCCCCGAGAAGCCCTTCCCCGAGCGCAATAGCTTGGTGTTCGACATCGTGCCGAGCAGGGCCTGGGTGAAGACGACCGCGGTCAGCAGCGAGACCAGGGTGCCGACGCCGAGCGTGAAGGCGAAGCCCTTGATGCCCGAGGTGGCCAGCACGAAGAGGATGAAGGCGGTCAGCAGGGTGACCACGTTGGCGTCGATGATCGTGCTGATGCCGCGGCGATAGCCGAGCGTGATCGCGGATTGCACGGATCTCCCCAGACGCATCTCTTCCTTGACGCGTTCGAAGATGACGATGTTCGAGTCCGCTGCCACCCCGATCGTCAGCACCAGACCGGCGATGCCGGGCAGGGTCAGGGTGATCGGAATCACCTTGATCAGGGCCAGGAAGAGCACCGCGTAGACCAGCAGCGCGAGCGAAGCAACGCCACCGAGGAAGCGGTAGAAGGTGATCAGGAAGAGGATCACGCAGGCCAGGCCGACCAGCAGCGCCAGCACGCCCTGATCGAGCGCCTCCTGGCCCAGGGTGGCCGAGACTTGGCTCTGCGAGGTCAGCTTGAGGTCGATCGGCAGCGCGCCTCGCTGCAGGTACTCGGCCAGGTTCTGAGCCTCGTCGACCGTGAAGCCGCCGGAGATCTGGGCGCCGGTCCGGCCGTCGATGCCGTCCGGGTTCTCGAAGAAGTTGATGATCGGCTTGGAGACGACCTGGCCGTCGAGCACGATCGCGAAGTTGCCGGAGAGCGGCGAGGCCTGGTCGGCCGAGCTGACGCCGCCGATCGCCCGGGCCTGCCCCTCCTGGGCGATCCGGCGGGTGATCTCCTGGAAGGCCTGGCGACCGTCGCCGGTGAACTCGAAGGTCACGTTCGGCTGGTTGAACTGGTCCAGGTTCTGCTGCGGGTCCTTGATCTCGGAGCCGGAGAGCGCCGCGTTGTCCTTGAGGACGAAGTACCCCGCCTGGGACGGGTCATCGACGGTCTTGCCGTCCGAATCGGTGGGCAGCTCCTCGACTACGACCGTGCCCTGCGGAACCTTCTTGACCACCGCGGTCCCGGTCGGGTTGCCCGCCGCGTCGGTCAGGGTGACCTCGTTGCCATTCGAACCCTTTACCGGCTTGTGCGGGATCGGTCGACCCTGATCGTTGAAGAAAAGGTCTTCCTTCGCGGTTACCGGCCCCGAAATCAGCTCGTGGGTGTCCTCATTGAAGAGGTAGTACTTGTCACCGGAGGTGCAGTCCTCGCAATCGTCGACCCGCTCCTGCTCCGAGGCCAGGGTGACTGCGTCCCACATGGTCGGCTCGGCACCCTGACCGATCCAGTTGCGGTTGAAATCCTTGGTCGGCGGACGGTCAGCCTTGATCCACTGCTTGCGGACGTCCTTCATCACCTGCTGCTGGTCCGCCCCGGTCCCGACCAGGCTGAGGTCGCGGGCCGGACCAACCAGGTTGTTCTGCCAGTCGTAGAAGTAGAGGCGGGCCGGTTTGGTCGCACACTCCGTCGCCGTGCCGACGTTGGTCGCGCCCGGGATGCCGACCGAGATCTGATCGGCGCCGAGTCGCGACACCTCGATCTCGGAGACGCCGAGCTTGTCGCAGCCGGAACGGATGATGTCCACCGAGCGGTTCATCGCCTCGGAGGTCACTTCCTTGACCTGCGGGGTCGGCCGTCCCTGCAGGGTCAGCTCGATGCCGCCCTGAAGGTCAAGGCCCAGCTGCGTCGGCTTCTTCAGGCAGACGATCGCCGAAACGATCACCAGACCGAGCACGAACAGCAGCACGAATATGTTGCGGCGCCTGCCTCCCATTCGAAGCGGAAGCTTACCCTTCTGGCGTCAAGACGATCATCAGACCCCCGTCATCGTCGTAGGCGGGGAACACATCGGCGATCGCCTGAGCCGCCGATTCCTTTTCTGATCGGACTTCCACGCGCTTGCCGAGCGAACGCACTCCCCACTCGAGCGAGGTCTCGATCGGATCGGTCTCACCGTCGCCGTTGGTGTCGGCGGTCGGTCCGCCGTCACCGGGGTCGACCCACTCGAGGCCGAGCACGTCCCGGACCGGACGCCCGATCACGTCCTCATCGGTCAGCCCGGTGAGCTCGAAACTGCCCCGGCCGGCGTCGATCACCCGCGCATCCTGGTCACAGACGAAGAAGGCCGCGTTCGGAGCCGGGTAGTAGTCATCGAGCAGCTCGAAGACGAAGCCGAAGCCGCATTTCGAGCAACCCTTGGGGCGCGGGCTGAAACCGGCGGTCCGGTCGCCGCTGGTCTCCCGGTTTCCACAGTTGGGACAGATGAAGAAGGGCATCGCGGGAAGGGTACCGGCGCCGCGCCCTCGGCGTTCCGTGGCTTCGGGGACGCCGGCCGCCCTGGATAGTCTGAAGTCATGAAGGTCTTTGTCGCAGGCGCGAGCGGAGCGGTCGGCCCCAGCCTCATCCGGAGGCTCGTGGCGGCCGGCCACCAGGTGACCGGCGCGACCCGGGGCGGTCCGGGCGCCGAGCGGATCCGCGCGGCCGGCGGCTCTCCCGCGGTCTGCGACGTCTTCGACCTGCCCGGCCTGACCGAGGCGGTCACGGCCGCCGGGCCGGAGGTAGTGATCAACCAGCTGACCAGCCTGCCGCCGAAGTTCGAGCCCGGCAAGAAGGGCTTCTATGAGGCCAACAACCGGATCCGCTCGGAGGGCGGCGACAACCTGATCGAGGCCACGGCGGCTGCCGGCGCCCGGCGCCTGGTCACCCAGAGCATCTCCTTCCTTTACGAGCTGACCGGCCCGACCGTCAAGACGGAGGAAGACCAGACCGACACCAGCGGCACCCACGCCGCGATGCTCGGCCATGAGCGGAAGGCCCTGGCCGACGAGCGCTTCGAGGCGATCGTCCTGCGCTACGGCCTCTTCTACGGCCCCGGCACCTGGTACTCGCGAGACGGCTATATCGGTGAGCAGGTGCTGAAGCGGCGCCTGCCGGTGGTCGGCAGCGGGGCCGGGATCGCTTCGTTCATCCACGTCGAAGACGCGGCCGCGGCCGCGGCGCTGGTCGTCGGTCACGGCACCGGGATCTACAACGTGACCGATGACGAGCCCGCTCCGATGAGCGAGTGGCTGCCCGCCTTCGCCGCCGGGATCGGCGCGAAGCCGCCCCGCCGGGTCCCCTTCTGGCTCGCTTCGATGATCGCCGGCAAGCAGATCGCCAACCAGGCTCTTCAGGGGCACGGGGCTTCGAACGCGAAGTTCAAGGCGGAGTTCGGTTGGCAGCCCGAGATCCCCTCCTGGCGTCAGGGCTTCGAAACCGCGATCTAGAACAGCTGCTGGTGGCCTGAGGGAGTCGGGAGACCGAGGTGTTCAAAGGCTGAGGGGGTGAGGACTCGGCCTCTTGGGGTTCTCTTCAGCATTCCGAGCTGGAGGAGATACGGCTCGAGGACGTCCTCGATCGTGTCCTGCTCTTCGCCGATCGCCACGGCGATGGTCGAGAGCCCGACCGGCCCGCCGCCGAAGCGGGTCGCGATCAGTTCCAGCAGAGCGCGGTCGGCCCGGTCGAGTCCGGCCTTGTCTACCTCGAGCATCTCCAGGGCGGCGTCGGCCATTGACGCGTCGACCGAGCCCGATCCCTTCACCTCGGCGAAATCCCGGACCCTCTTCAGCAGGCGGTTCGCGACTCGCGGCGTGCCCCGGGAACGCTCGGCGATCGCCAGAGCTCCCCCGGCGTCGATCTCCACGCCGAGGATCCCGGCCGAGCGGACCACGATCTTCGAGAGGTCCTCGGCCGAGTAGTACTCAAGCCGGTGCGAGACCCCGAAACGGTCGCGGAGCGGCGTGGTCAGGAGGCCGCTGCGGGTGGTCGCCCCGATCAGGGTGAACGGCGGCAGCGGCAGGGTCACGGTCTGGGCGCCGGCCCCCTGGCCGAGCACCACCGGCAGCTCGCCGTCCTCCATCGCCGGGTAGAGCGTCTCCTCGACCGCCCGGCCCAGCCGGTGGATCTCGTCGATGAAGAAGACGCTGCCCGGCTCCAGGGAGGTGAGGAAGGCGGCGACGTCACCCTTTCGCTCCAGCGCCGGGCCGGCGGTCTGGACCAAGGGCACCTCCATCTCGGCGGCGACGATGTTGGCGAGCGAGGTCTTGCCGAGCCCGGGCGGCCCGGCCAGCAGCACGTGATCGAGCGGCTCGCCGCGACGGCGGGCGGCCTCGATGAAGACCGCGAGCTGGTCGGTGACCTGCTTCTGGTTGACGAAGTCATCCAGGCCCCTTGGGCGCAGCGACTGGTCGAGTTCCTGGTCCGGCTGGTCGGCCCGCGCATCATGCACCCGCGGTTCGGCGCCGACCGGCAGGTCGGCCTCGACCCCGAGCTCGATCCGCTTGCCGCCGAATTCGGGCAGCTCACTCATGTCGGCCGCTTTCCTGTTCTAGCTCGGTGCGCACGACAACAGGGTCTCACTCTCCCCGGCCGGACGCGGCGGCGCGCTTCAAGGCGGCGCCGATCAGCTCCTGGGGATCATCCCCGTCGCCGACCCCGTCGAGCAGCTGCTCGGCTTCCAAGGGCGCGTAGCCGAGGTTGATCAGGCCGTCGCGGGCCAGCGAGCGGGCGTCGCTCTTGGCCGGGGTGACCGTCTCCCCCGCCTCCTCGGCGACGACCGCCACCTTGTCCTTGAGCTCGAGGATGATTCGCTCCGCCGTCCGCTTGCCGATCCCGGGCACGGCCTGGAAGCGCTTCGCATCGCCGGCGACGATCGCCCTGGTCAGCTCCCGATGCGGCCCTCCGGAGAGGGCGGCGATGGCGACCTTGGGGCCGATCCCGCTGACCGCGATCAGCATGTTGAAGAGGTCTCGCTCCTCCTCGGAGGCAAAGCCGTAGAGCAGCAGGCTGTCGTCGCGGCTGATCGTCTCCGCGTGGAGGAAGGTCTGTTGGCCGGCCGCGGGCACGCTGCGCAGGGTTTCCGAGCTGACCGCCAGCCGGTAGCCGACCCCGGCAGCCTCGATCACGACGTGATCGGAACGCCGCACCAGCACCTCGCCGCGAACCGTGGCGATCAACTCGCCACCTGCAGCCCCGGACCGGACCGGGCCAGGGCGGCCTCGGTCGCCTCGCGATGGCCGGCCGTGCCGCCGTGGCAGATCGCCACCGCGAGCGCGTCGGCCGCGTGGTCGGGATGGGGAACCTCGCTCAGGTTCAACAGGGTCGCGACCATCTTCTGGACCTGGCGTTTGGCCGCGTTGCCGGAACCGCACACAGCCGTCTTGATCGCCTGTGGCGTGTAGGCGTAACAGGGAACCCCGCTCTGGGCCGCGGCCAGCATCGATACGCCGGAGGCCTGCCCGACCTTCATCGCCGAACCGACGTTCTTCCCGAAATAGAGATCCTCGATCGCCAGGGCCGCCGGCCGATGCCACTCGATCAGCCGCGAAAGCGCGGAATGAATCTCGCTTAGACGCTGCTCCGGCACCGTGCACGGATCCGTCTCGATCACTCCCCCGTCCAGGGCGACCATATGACCAGCCTCGACCCTGACCACGCCGAACCCTAGATTGGCCGTCCCGGGATCAATGCCCATAACCACTCTCATTGGGACTTATTCAACGCCACACGTCGGACGCCTTTACGGGGCGTTTGGTACCCGGAGAACTCGGTAACTCCGGGGTCCCATAAATAAAAGGGTCGCGCGGGTCACATAAATAAGTCGGCGAGCTTCGCTCCGCCTCCAACTGCAACCCGCCGTCCTACAGAAACAAATAATGGATAGGCCGGCTCTGCCGGAGGTTCACGTGTGGGGTGAAACTGATCTCCAGTCATCACCCTCGGTTTTCAGTTTCACCGTCAGCGAACAGGCGGGGCTCTACCCGAGGTACTTCGGGCGGGGTGGCCGATGCGGTGAGGTTGAAGTTTGGAGCGCTATGTGGCGGTAACTTCAACCTCACCGAAAACCCACCCCGGTCCGCTCCGACCGGAGCCGGCCCAACCATTCGATGTTTCTATGGGCCGGCGGGTTTCACTGGGAGGCCCGCCGAAGGCGGTGCCGACTCCTTGTGTCGGTCGAAGCCCGCCCGACTTATTTATGTCGCCAGCTTTTCCAGAACCTCGTCCGGGATGTCGAAGTTAGCGTGGACTTCGTTTACGTCGTCCTGATCCTCGATCGCGTCGAGCAGCTTGATCAGGGTGCCGGCTTCGCCTTCCTCGATCTCGACCGTGTTCTTCGGGATCACCTCGAGGCCGGCCGACTCGATCTCGATCCCGTCGGACTCGATCGCCTGCCTCACGGCGGTCAGGTCGCTCGGTTCGGCCAGGACGCGGAGCTTGCCTTCTTCCTCAACCACATCGCTGGCGCCGGCGTCGATCGCGCCCATCAGGTCGTCTTCGCTGTACTTGCCGCCGTCGAGGACGACCACACCGAAGGTCTCGAACATCCAGGCGACCGAGCCGGGTTCGCCGAGGCTGCCGCCGTGCTTGGTGAACGCGTGGCGGACCTCGGCGCTGGTCCGGTTGCGGTTGTCGGTCAGGGCGTCGACCAGGATCGCCGCGCCACCCGGCCCGTAGCCCTCGAACTGGATCCGCTCGACGACGACCGCATCATCACCCTCACCGGTGCCACGGTCGATCGCTTTCTCGATGTTGGACTTGGGCATCGACTGCCCTCGCGCCTTCTGGATCGCGGTCGCGAGAGCCGGATTTCCGTCGGGGTCACCGCCGCCCTCGCGGGCCGCGATGGTGATCGCTCTGGCGAGTTTGGTGAACAGCTGTCCGCGCTTCGCGTCGGCAGCGCCCTTCTTGTGTTTGATCGAAGACCATTTCGAGTGACCGGACATGCTGTGATTCTATGAGCTGAGGCAACCGATGGATCACGAGAGCAAACACAGGGTGAGTCGGACGATCGCCGCGGGTGCCGTCGCGGGTGTGATGTTGCTCGCGGCACTTTCGCTCTGGTCGGTGATTCCGCTGGTCTGGCTCTGGATCGGATCCCAGTTCGCCGACAGTCAGTTCCCCAGCCTGGGGCCGTACCTGATCGTCCTCTTCGGGGCGATCGCGTCGATCCTGCTGGTCGCCTGGATCCTCGGCCGGCTGAACGAGGTCTACATCCGGCTGACCGGGGCCCGTGACGTCGGTCCGATCCGCATGGGCTGGATGAAGAGCCTCCGCGACAGCGAGAAATCGGGCGACCCGCCCTCCCTGATCGAGGTGGTGATCATCGGCTCGGTCGTGATCGCCTTCGTCGCCTTCGTCGCCTGGTTCTTTGTCCTGGCAGGGTCTCCCCTCCCGAATTAACGGACCCCGCCACAGGCACCCACGAACCACCCGTGAATCCTGTTGTCCGGGGTCAGTTCCGGGTGAAAGGAAAGCGCGGTCACGTTCCCGTCGCTGACCGCGACCGGGTGGCCGCGGACCTCGGCCAGCACCTCCACCCCGTCGCCGGTTGACTCGACCCAGGGCGCGCGGATGAAGACGGCCCGGATCGGCTCGTCGGCGATGCCCTTGACCTCGATGTCGTCTTCGAAGCTGGCCAGCTGCCGGCCGAACGCGTTGCGCTTGGTGGTGATGTCGATCAGGCCGAGGTGTTCACGACCCGCGACGATCATGCCGGCGCAGGTTCCGAGGATCGGCCGACCCGCCTCGTGATGGGCGCGGATCGCCGGCTCGAGGCCGGCCGACTCGATCCCCATGACGATGGTCGTGCTCTCGCCGCCGGGCAGGATCAGGCCGTCCAGGCCGTCCAGATCCGCCGGCACCCGCACCTCGATCGCCTCCGCACCAAGCTCACGCAGGTGCTCGACGTGGCGCTGGAAGCCGCCCTGGACGGCGAGAACGCCGATCCGGGGGCCCAGGCCCCCGGGCTCTTCCTGGTTCGCGTCCGTCGTCGCTACCAGCCGCGGCCGGCGAGGCGGCCCTCTTCGCCGAGGGCGGCCATCTCGATGCCGGGCATGGCCTCACCGAGCTGCTCGGAGGCGGCGGCGATGCGGTCGGCATCGTTGAAGTGCGTGGTCGCCTCGACGATCGCCTTCGCCCGGCGTTCCGGGTCGTCGGACTTGAAGATGCCGGAGCCGACGAAGTTGCCTTCGGCGCCGAGCTGCATCATCAGCGCGGCGTCGGCCGGGGTCGCGATGCCGCCGGCGCAGAAGACCGGCACGGGCAGCCAGCCGCTGGTCGCCACCTCGCGCACCAGGGCGAGCGGAGCCTGAAGCTCCTTGGCGGCGGTCGCCAGCTCGGAGGAGCTCAGTGTGGTCAGGCGCTTGATGCCGCCCACGATCTCCCGCATGTGGCGAACCGCCTCGACCACGTTGCCGGTGCCGGCCTCGCCCTTGGAGCGGATCATCGCGGCGCCCTCGCCGATCCGGCGCAGGGCTTCCCCGAGGTTGGTGGCGCCGCAGACGAAGGGCGCGTCGAAGGCGAACTTGTCGACGTGATTGAGCTCGTCGGCCGGGGTCAGGACCTCCGACTCGTCGATGAAATCAATCGAGAGCGACTGCAGGACCTGGGCCTCGACGAAGTGCCCGATCCGGACCTTCGCCATGACCGGGATCGAGACCGTGTCCTGGATCTCCTTGATCATCTTCGGGTTGGACATGCGGGCCACGCCGCCGTCCTTGCGAATGTCGGCCGGAACGCGTTCGAGCGCCATCACCGCGCAGGCTCCCGCTTCCTCCGCGATTTTTGCCTGTTCGGCGTCGACCACATCCATGATCACGCCGCCCTTCAGCATCTCTGCCAGGCCCGTCTTTACTCGAAACGTCGCTTCTTCAGCCATCCCCTCAAATATAGAGAGAGACGGCGATCGGAGGCTACTTCAGCTTGTAGGCGCGGATCCGCTCGCTGTGTTCGTCTTCACTCTGCGAGTAAACCCCGTAGGCGAGCGCGTGGACCAGAGCCATCAAAGCGGTGTTCGAACGCAGGAACGACGGGCTGTTGGACGAGAAGTAAAGGCTCATGTCTGCCTTCTTGACCGCGTCCGAGAGAGTGGCGTCGGCGATCGCGAGAGTGCGGGCGCCGCGGTGGCCGGCCAGTTTCATCGCCCGGGCGAGCAGCGCGTGCGAGCGGCCGGAGGAAAGCGTGATCAGCAGGGTATCTTCGTCCACCCGGCCGAGGCGCTGCAGCGAGGGGCCGGCGGTCGAGGTCACGATCTCGGCCCGGATGTCGAGCAGGCTGAGGGTGTGACGAAGGTAGCTGGCGAAGAAGGCCATCTGGTCGGTGCCGACGATGACCACCTGGCTGGCCGCCGAAAGTGCGGCGACGGCATCGTCGATCTGGCTCTGGTCCAGCTTGCGGGCGGTTTCCTCGAGGTTCGAGTGATCGGTCCCGAGCGATGCCTCGAACTCGGAGTGGTCGAAGGAGAAGAGCATGCGTCCGCCGCTGCCTTCGTCGCCGCCGACCGTCGCGCGGTACTCCTCGATGGCCGAGGCCTGGAGCTCCGGGTAGCCCTCGAAGCCGAGAGCCTGAGAGAACCGGACCACGGTCGAGGAAGAGGTCCCGGCCCGCCGGGCGAGCTCCTCCGCGGTGAGGAAGGCCGCTTCGTCGAGGTGGTCGACGATGTAGCGCGCGACATCCTTCTGGGAGCGCGAAAACTCGTCGATCCGATCCTGGATGTAAGTTGACAGGGTCTTGGTTTCGGCGGTCACTGTGCTCACGCCGATCCATTTCGCCCCGCCCCCTCGTTTCCCTTCAATTTTGCCCTGTGCAGGACTTTTGACCAGATTCTCAGGACTCCCCAGCCGCAAGACCTCGCTCACCGGGCTTACCGATGAGGGCGACGAGATCTGGATCATCCGCTCGATCTCGCAGAAGTTCTACAACTGCCTCGGCTGCCGGGGGCCGATCGAGATCGGGGACGAGCACGTGGTCGTGCAGTACGTCGGCCGGATGGGAGGCACCGAGCATTCCCACTGGCACCAGCGCTGCGCCGAGGAGATCCTCTACTCGCAGGTGCGCGGCATGCGGCAGGTCTCGGCGAAGGAGTCGAGCCGGGACCGGCTCGAAAGTCGGGGCCGTCGCCCCGCCGGGCGCAGACGACGGCCCCGCTGAGCGACTGCCCTACTGCCGGCGAGCGCGGACGACGATGCCGGCGACCGTGCCGATCGCCAGCCCCGCGATGACGATCAGCAGCAGCGTCTTGCCGCTGCCGCCGTCGTCATCATTCGAGCTGTCGTCGGAGTCGGCAGCGGTCGCGGTCGACTGGCCCTCGGTGTCCGGCCCCTCCGCGGCGGGTGCCTGCGCGGTCGAGGTCAGGGTCACGGCGGGCGCGGGATGCTCCGGTTCGGTATCGCCACTGGTCGGTTGGATCCAGGCCGTCGAGGCGCCGCCCTGGCATTTCTGGATCACCTTGAACATGACGGTGTCGCCCTTCTTGCCGTAGAGAGTCGCCCGGAAGGGGACCCTCAAGGTCTCGTGGTCGGGCAGCGGGCCGCCGGTCCAGGTCAGGGTCCGCGGGCCGGAGGTCGCCTTCCACCCGTTGATCTTGGCCGCCGTGACCTCCTTCGCCGGACCGGGGATCTGCACGACCAGCGAGGTGGTCGCGGCCCCGTCGCACCCGTGCGGGATCTCGAAACTGAGATCGACCGGCTTACCGGCCTTGGCCTTCGAAGGAGTCATCTCGACGTGCGCGCTGGCCGCGCCCGGGAAAGCCGGGGCGGCCAGAAGCGTAGTCACCAAAACCAGCAGGTAACGGGCTCGTTTCATGGTGGTCAGCCTACTTGCGGCGGCTCGAGATCAGAGCGGCCGAACCGGCGATCAGACCGAGCGCGCCGACGATCAGCGCGGCGATCGCGAGGCCATTGCCCGAGTCGTCATCGTCGGATTCCGTGGCGACACTGGCCGCGGTCGACTCGCTCTCCGTGGAGCCGTGGCCGTCCTCGCCAGCGGCGCCGAGCGCGACCGTCGGTGCCGGATGCTCCGGCTCCTCACCGCTCGCGGGCGTCGACTGGATCCAGGCGGTCTCCGAGCCGTTCACACAGCCCTGCAGCACCTTGAACTCGGCGCTCTCGCCTTCCTTGCCGGCGAAGGCGACGCTCAGCGGGAACTGCTGGAGCTGGCCGTCGGGCAGCGGCCCCCCGGTCCAGGTGACCTCGCGGACGCCCTCGGTCACCTTCTCGCCGTCCATCTCGCTCGGTCGCGGCAGCTTGCCCTCGACGGTCTTGATCTTCCAACCCGGTACGACGCCCGGCGTGGCCAAGGTGACCTGAGCCGGCATCTTGACCTGCACCCGGTTGGTGGCGGCGCCGTCACAGCCGTGCGGGACCGTGAAGGTCAGCATCGCGTATCCGTCCGCGGGTGCTTCTTCCGGGCTGACCGTCACGTGGGCGGACGCCACGGAGGGCAGGGCAAGGGCCAGCAGGCCGATGAGGCCGAGAACGATTCTCTGCTTGATGTTCATGTGTTTCCTTTCGGGCGGCAACCACCCACTTCACGTTGAAAGAACTGGGGTGCTTCCCGTCGTGAAGGGAGGGCCGCGCCCGGCGAGCGAGCTGGCGATCAGCCGCCCGCCTCGTCGGCCGACATCAAGAAACGGTTCCGTGCGGGGCCGGAGGCCGGATCCGGCCCGGGCGAGCAGCACGGTGACTCGGCGCCGCAAACGGTGAAGCGTGCTCTCGCCCGGATAGCGGCCGCAGAGCAGCAGGGCGACCAGCAGGAGCAGCGGCGCCAGCGCGATCAGGAAACCGGGCAGCCAGCCGCTCATTTCACATCCACCTTGAACTCGGCGATCGGCTCGTCGAACCGGGAGAGGCGGATCGCCACGTCAGCCAGCCACTCGCCCTGGACCCCCAGCATCGCCGCCGGGACCACGTAATGGCCTGGCCCGGCTCGTCGGGCATCGGCGTCGATCGGCGCGATCTCCTCCGAGGGCAGCGCGAAGGAGACCTCCATCGAGCGGACCGGGACCGGAGCGCCGGTGCGATCGTCGAAGAGGTAGAGATGGACTTCGTTGCTGCCGACCTCGGCCGGATCGACGGTGTAATCGAGCCGGTTGCCTCCGACCTGCACCGAGCCGGCAGCGGGCCCGGCCTGGAGCGTGTCCGGTGGCGGGTAGCTGACCAGGGCCGCGGTCACGCCGAGCACGACGGTGACCAGCAGCACCTCGACCCGCAGCATGCTCCTGAGGCTGTTTCCCGGCCTGCCGGGGGACTCGGAGCGGTCCAGCCGCTCGACCAGGCCCGGGATGATCCGCATCCGGTTCGCGGCGCCGAGGCCGATCAGCACGGCGAACAGGCCGATCTTGATCGCGACCGCCCGGCCGAACTGAGTGCTGAACAGATCGCCCACCGATCCCACTTCGAGGATCGCCTGGATCGCGCCCGAGACTGCGATCAGGGTGACTGCCACCAGGGCCACCGTGGAGAAGCTGATGGTCACCCTGGTCAGCAGTCCGGTCCGCTCGGACTGGCTTTCGATCCCGCGGGTCGCGGCGGGAAGGATCCACAGCATCGCGGCCAGCCCACCGGCCCAGACCGCCATCGCCGCGACGTGGATGATGTCGCTCGGGATGAGCAGCCAGCCCGGGTCGCGGGTCGAGGCGTGACCCGCCATCGCCGGGGTCACCGCCAGCAGCGCCGCGATGGCCAGCCCGATCACCGCCACCGGTCCGACCCGGCGGAAGCGTGGTGCGGCGAAGCAGGCCAGCCCGAGCAGCACCACCCAGGCCGCGGCCCGAACCAGCATCACGGTCCCGAAGCGGGTGTGGATCACCTCGCCCGGGATCCCGGACCCGAACGCGTCCCAGAAGCTCGTGCCGGCGCCGACCGCTCCCTGGAAGACGATCGCCAACAGCGAGGCGACCAGCCCGGCCACCGCCGCCGGGATCAGCAGCCGTCGGAATCGGCGGGCGACCGCGGGCCTCGAAGCCTCGGGCAGCCCTCCGGCCCGGCCGAGGATCAGACTCATCCAGACGATCGCGCCGATCGCCAGCGCGATCGCGAGATAGCCGATCCAGCGGTCGAACCAGAAGCCGATCTCGGTCACCTGGCCGGTCTCGGTCTCGGCCAGCAGCTCGGAGATGGTCTTGCCCTGGACGAACCCCGCCTGCCCACCGCCGGGCTTGCCGATCGTGAAGGTGATCCCGCCGGAGACCGGATGGGAGTCGGCCGAGATCACGTGGTAGGTGGCCGTGTAGAGCCCGTCGGGCAGGTCCCCCGGCAGGCTCGCCCCGACCGAGTCGGCGTCCCCCCCGGGCCGTTTCAGGTCATCGCTCTGAACCTGATTGCCCTGGGTGTCGAACACGCGGACCGCGCCGAGTGATGCCTCGACCGGCTCGTTGAAGGTGAAGTCGACCTGTTCCGGAGGTGCCTTGAGCTGCGCACCGCGGGCCGGGGTCGAGCTTTCGAGAACCGCGTGAGCCGAGGCCGCGGCGGCCGGCCCCAGCAGGCAGGCGAAAAGCAGCAGGAGTGTCGTGAGAGCGCGCCTCACCAGGCTTCTTTCTCCTCGCCGGGCGAGTCGGCATCGCCATCCCCTCCTCCGGCCCCGGGCGCCTCGCCGCCGCGCCGTCGGCGGGTCACCCAAAAGGCGAGTGCCGCGATTATCGCCAGGCCGAGGATCACGAACGGGATCACCGGCGCCGTCGATCCGTTGCCGACCCAGGTCAGGGTTCCGTCGAGCTTCGCCGGCTCGCCGCCGATCTCGAGTGGGATCCGGTAGTCGAAGACCTTGATCTGCTTCGACTTGTCCTTGACCTGCGGCGGTGTGCCTTGGCCCATGTAGTGGGAGCGGTGATCGTGCCACTCGTAGGTAGCGTCGTCGCCCACCGTCTTCCACTCGGGGGCCGCCTTCGCGTCCGCCCGGGCCGGCAGGTCGACGTTGGCGTAACGGTCCTGGTTCAGGTACAGGGAGGGCGAGTTCAGGTTCTCCTGCACGGTTCCGTCGGGCGTCAGCCGCGCCAGGGGCTCCCCGTCGTACCCCTTGATGACCACTTCCTTGCCGGTGCGGTTGATCAGCCGGACGTGATCGTCGTAGTTGACGATCGAGACATCGAGGCCATCGGCCAGCGCTTCGGGCCGGATCGAGGTGATCTCGGACCGGAAGTCGGGGTTGCCCTGATGGGCCGATGCCGTCGCCGGGACGACGAGTATGAGCAGGGCCAGGATGCCCAGAAGACGCTTCATGTCACTCCATATCCGCAAAAACGCAGGTAGGCGCGGCGATTGCCGCGAGTGTGGGACCGATCCAGAGCCGGCCCGACGGAGCGGACGGCTCAGCAGCTGGGAACGGGAGGACCGCGGCCCGAGATCGGCGCGGTCTCGAACCGACCCGTCGATATCGCGAACCCGTCGCTGAGGCGCAGGAGCGGGGCGGCCAGGCGAGGCATGGACGGCCTGCGGCGCAGGGCGGCCAGCGAGTCCTCGCCGACGTACTTCCCGAAGGCCAGCGGTGCCGCCAACAAGAAGACCGGAAGCGTGAACAGAACCGCCTCAGGCGAGCCGGTCAGCGCCAGAAAGAGCGCCCAGGCCAGCGACACCGCGAGCAATCCCGCGGTGCGAAAAGCCGAGAGTGAGACTCGCCGCTCCATTCACCTGAGTGTAACCTGAAAGCCGGAAGGAGCGACCATCTAGGCTTCGGGACATGGCGCAGATCAAGGCTCTCCTCTTCAACGACCCGTCGTGCCCCTTCGGATACTCGGCCAGTCCGGCCCTGCGCGCGGTCGAGTGGCGCTACCGCGATCAGATCGAGTGGCACCTCGCGGTGATCGGGCTGTCCGACCCGGAGAACCCGGCCCCGTACTCACCTTCGGAGCTGGCCGGCTTCCTGTTCGAGTTCCGTCGCCGGTACGGGATGCCCTTCGCGATCGAGCCGAAGTCCAGGCCGTTCACGACGAGCCGTAGCTGCCAGGTGATCACGGCGGCGCGCCTGCTCTATCCCGGTTCTGAGTGGCGGGTGCTGCGGACCCTGCAGCTGCTCAACTTCAACACGCCGCTGCTGCTCGACGACGAAGCCCAGCTCGCGGAAGCTTTGGAGACGGTCCCCGGGATCGACCCCAGCGTGGTGATGGCCTCGCTCGACCTGCCGGAAGTCCAGGATGCCTACCAGGCCGACTGGGCCCACGCCCGATCGGCCGAGGGCACCGCCGGGCACCTCCAGGGCAAGACGGCCGACTCGCCGGCCGGGGTCCGCTACACCGCGCCATCGGTGGTCTTCGAGCTCGAGGACCGGCGGGTCGAGGCGGCCGGGTTCCAGACGATCGAGGCCTACGACGTGCTGATCGCCAACCTCGACCCGAGCCTGAACCGGATGGACCCGGCGGCCGATCCGCTCGATGCCCTCGCTCTCTACCCGGCCGGCCTCACCACCCAGGAGGTCGCCGCGGTGATGGCCGCGGATATGCAGGAGATCGATCGCGACGAGACCGAACAGCGGCTGGTCGAGCTGCTGGGCGACCGGAAGGTCACCCGGGTGCCGCTCGGCAACGACGCGCTCTGGGTCACCGTCTGAACGGCCCGGAGCGACGCCGCATTCCGTAATCGCGAACCGGTAGCCTGCGCCGATGGCTCTTGGCGGTGCCGAGGTCGCCGCCAGAGAAAGCGGCTCCCCCACGGCAAAAGAAGCGGGCTCCCATTTCAGGCCCGATATCCAGGGAATCCGCGCGATTGCGGTCACCCTCGTGCTTGCATGCCATGCCGCGCTCCCCTGGGCCAAGGGCGGTTTCATCGGGGTCGACGTCTTCTACGTCCTGTCCGGCTTCCTGATCACCGGCCTGGTGGTCCGCGAGGTCGAGAAGACCGGCACGGTCTCGATCCGCAACTTCTACGCCCGTCGGGCCAAGCGCCTGCTGCCGATGGCGGCTCTAGTCCTCGTCTTCATCAGCATCGGCACGCTGTTCATCTTCTCGCTGGCCCGTCAGGTCGAGATCGGCGGCGACGTCTTCGCCGCGGCGCTCTACTTCGTCAACTGGCATTTCATCGTCCAAGGGGTCGATTACTTCGCCGCCGCCGACGGGATCCACAGCCCCGTCCAGCATTACTGGTCGCTCTCGGTCGAGGAGCAGTTCTACGTCGTCTGGCCGCTGCTCCTGCTGGCCGCCGGGATGATCGCCACCAAGTTCCGCCGCCGCCTGCGGGGAATCATCCTGCTGATCATCGTGCCGGTCGCCATCGCCTCGCTTGTCTACAGCATCCATTTCACCCAGCAGAACCCCGAGGCAGCCTTCTTCTCGACCCTCGCCCGCGCCTGGCAGCTCGCCTTCGGCGCGGTCCTGGCGATGACCCTGCCGAAGAAGGTCAACATGCCATCCTGGCTCGCCTCGGTGATCGGGGTCGCCGCGGTGGGCGTGATGCTCTGGGCGACCTACACGATGTCGGCCACTACCCCCTTTCCCGGCTCGAACGGCCTCTACCCCGTCATGGCGACCATCGCGCTGCTGGTCGTCGGCGCTTCCGGCAAGGGGATCACGACCCGGATCCTCTCGACCCGCCCCTTCCAGTACGTCGGCAACATCTCGTACTCCTGGTACCTGTGGCACTGGCCGTTCGTGGTCTTCGCGCTCGGCATCTTCGATCACCTGACCTGGAAGTGGCTGGTCGTCGCCACGCTGCTTTCCTGGATTCCCACCCAGATCAGCCACACCCTGCTCGAGGATCCGGTGCGCCGCGCGAAGATCCTCAAGCTGCGCCCGAACCGGGCCCTGGTGGTCGGCGGCGCCTGCTCGATCTTCGCCGCCGCCTTCGGCCTCTGGCTCGGCTCCAACCGGATCAACGTCGACATCATCGACCAGGACCAGGTGGCCGGGGCCGCGGTGATCAAGGACGGCCACGTGCCAATGGTTAACTCGGTCAAGGAGATCAAGCCGAACCCGCTCCACGCCCGCGAGGACCGTGGCCAGATGTACGCGGACGGCTGTCTGCTGCTCGGCCCCCGCACCGAATCGGGCGAGTGCGTCTACGGCGATCCCGACGGCGACGAAACCGTGGTCCTGTTCGGCGACTCCCACTCGATGATGTACATGCCCACCCTGGACGCGATCGGCAAGGAACGAGGCTGGCGGATCATCGGCCTCTCCCGCGCCAACTGCGTGATCGCCCAGGTCAAGCTGAGCAAGTACTGCGATGAGTGGCGACAGAACTCGCTCGAGCGGATCGCCGAGGAGAAGCCGGATCTGGTCGTGGTCGCGACCTCGACCCAGGCCGTCTACAGCCTCACCCTGCACGGCAAGAAGCTGAGCCGGATGGCCAGCGAGCCTTACCTGGTCGACGGCATGGAGAAGACGTTCCGCGAGCTCAAGAAGGATGCGAAGAAGGTGGTTCTGATTCGCGACCAGGCCCAGGCCCCGCGCCAGCCGTGGCTGCCCCACGAGTGCGTGGCGGAGAACCTCAACAACCTGAAGACCTGCGCCTTCCCGCCCAAGCGACGCCCCCAGCTCGGTTTCGACGTCGACGCCGCCGAGGCCACCGGCACCCCGATCATCGACCCGATGCCGATCCTCTGCAGCGACGGCCGCTGTCCCGCCGTGATCGGCAACGCTCTCGTCTACCGCGACTCCTACCACGTCTCCGCCACCTACGCGGTAACCATGGCCCCCTGGCTGGAGAAAGAGCTAGCGAAGCTGGACTTCCCCCCAGGCAGCGGCACCACCAACGCCGGCAATTGACCAGCCCCGGCATCTGCCGGCTCGGCTGAGATCAACCGCAGCGGACTTTTCAGACGTATTTGCTGAAAAGTCCGCTCTCGATGAATCTCGAAGGCTGATGGGCCGGGAAGGACCCGAACCTTCGACCTACGGATTATGAGTAGGCACGGTACTTGCCGTCGCGCTGCTTGATGCCGTCGCGCTTTCTCTCGGGTAGCCGCGCGAAGATCGCCTTGCGCTTCTTGGGTCGGGCGATCATCTCGTCTACGACGAAGTTCAGAAGGTCGAAGAGGTTGGTCGCAGTGGTCACATCGTCCCTGAGATCCATTTCGCCCGGATGCACGGCTTCGTTCCCGATCACCCGGAGTGAATCAAGCGCCTCTTGGGCTTGCTGGTCCATGCCCTTCTCGACCAGGTTCCCGATGGCCGTGTTCAGATCCTTGCCGGGATCACCCAGATCGACGCAGAGCTTCTGCACCGCCAGGCGAAGCAACGCACAAGCTCCACGCGGCGAGAGGTTGATGATCCGCCTCGCTTCCTCGTAGTCAGCTCGTACGTCTTCCGGCATCTCGATATGAGAACGCGGACCGCCCACGAGAAGCGGGTCGATCATTCGCCCTTCCGGCTTTACCACCCAGACGGATACCCCGTTGCAGTTGGTGCAACTGCAGTGTGAGTACGGAACTTCGACCTTGTAGCCGTAGCTGTCGAAAGCCAGGTCACTACACTCCTGCTGCGCCAGCACTCCGCAATGAACGCAGTGGAAGGAATTGGCACGCAACGAAGGAGCGATGTGCTCGCCTTCCCCCACAAACGGTCGTTCCTGACCCTCGGACATGCGAGAACCCTAGCGATCGTCCGGGTCGCAATTTCGCCGAGCTTTTCGGGACACGCTGGGGACACGTCCGACGATCCGCCACGTTGGCCAGCGGCTCAAATCGCAACGTTCTGCGAAATCTGAAGTGGGCCAGGAAGGACTCGAACCTTCGACCTACGGATTATGAGTCCGCTGCTCTAACCAACTGAGCTACTGGCCCGGGGGAACCTCAGCCCGGAACCATATTTCGACAATGCGGTTCAGCGCTCATACCCTCGCCAACCCTGGGCGGGTGGTGGCTCCTGGCGCCGCCCGGGCTAGAGAGCGAAGAGCTGGGAGAGGCTGCGGCCGACGTCGGGCGGCTCCTCTTCCCCGTTGGCCGCGGCCTTCACGCCGGAGGCGAGAGCTTCCGCGGCCTCGGATATCTGGCTGGCCCGGTTGGGCCGGATCTCGCCGGCCTTGGCGGCGTCGGAGAGATCGGATTCCATCAGCCCGGCGAGCTCGCCGAGACGGCGGAGACCGAGCGTCGAGGCGGTGCCGTGAAGGGCATGCGCTTCCTGCCGGAGCGCTTCGAAGTCAGTCGTTCCGGTGTCAAGACCGGTCGAGATCACATCGCAGCGCTGCCGAGCTTCCTTCGCGAAAGCGCTGATCAGCTCGCTGTCTGACTTCTCCTCACTCATGGCTCACCTCGATCGATGGACGAAAACTTCAGCTCAAGCGTCCCCATTCTTGCCGTTTGGCGCGGACGGTGCATGTTCGTCATCCGTCGCGCGCCGCTTCTGGCATAGGCTCCCGCTGTTCTGCATCCTACGAAACGGAGCGAGAGTGGCAAAGCGAGCGGCATTGGTGACGGGTGGTTCGGGCGGCATCGGTCTGGCGATCGCGCGGCGGCTGGCGGAGACCGGATACGCGGTGACCATCTCCGGCCGGCGGGAAGAGAAGCTGCTCAAGGCTGCCGAAGGGCTCGCTGATGACGACCTCAAGGTCGAGGCGGTGGTCGCCGACGTGACCTCGGAGGACGCCGTGGTCGAGCTCGTCGCCGAGCACAAGCGCCAGTGGGGCCGGCTCGACTGCCTCGTAAACAACGCCGGCATCGGGATCGGCCAGCCGCTCGATCAGATCCAGACCAAGCACCTCGATCTGCAGGTGGCCGTGAACCTGCGTGCGCTGATGGTCGCCACGCGCGAGTCGGTCGGGATGCTCAAGACGGCCGGCGAGGAGCACGGCAAGGCGCTGATCGTGAACCTGGCCTCGATCGCCGGGATCGAGTCTCCGCCCTGGCTTTCGGTCTACGGCGCGACCAAGGCCGCGGTGATCGGCTTCTCAAAATCGACCCAGAAGGAGCTGGCCGGGACCGGCGTCGCGGTGACCGCGCTCTGCCCCGGGTTCGTCGCCACCGAGATGACCGAGTTCGTCCGCGAGGCGATACCGGCCGAGGAGATGATGCAGCCCGAGGACATCGCGGAAGCGGTCAGTTTCCTGCTCAAGGTCTCCCCCGCCTGCGCGGTGCCGGAACTGGTCCTGTCCCGGCCGGTCGCCGGGGTCGACACCCAGGGGATGTAGGGCGGCCTTGCGCTGTCTGGTCGCCGCCTTCGGCGATCCCGGCCACGTCTTCCCGGCGGTCAGCCTCGCCCGGGCGCTCCAGGGTCGTGGCCACGAGGTGATCGTCGAGACCTGGCCGCAGTGGCAGGAAGCGGTCGAAGGGGTCGGCGTCCGCTTCGTCAGCGCCGATCAGTACCAGGTCTTCCCACCCCCGGCCTCGGGTTCGCCAGGTGCCGGTCAGGCCGCGCTGGCCCTGATGCCGCTGCTCGAGGAGTTCCGCCCGGATGTGGTCGTGAACGACATCCTCACCGTAGCCCCCGCGCTCGCCGCGGAGGCCTATGGCTGCGGCTGGGGAACCCTGATCCCCCACATCTACCCAGTCCAGGACCACGGCATGCCGTTCTTCGCGGTGGGCGCCCTGCCGCCCCGCACCTCGCTCGGGCGCCGCTTGTGGCGGCT
Organism: Solirubrobacterales bacterium; assembly: GCA_044464425.1. GTDB lineage: Bacteria > Actinomycetota > Thermoleophilia > Solirubrobacterales > 70-9 > 67-14. The sequence goes on from JBIQLL010000012.1 coordinate 58,098, forward strand.
CACCGAACGGACGCTCCGCTACGGGCTGGAGCGCGGCCGCGATGATCTGAACTCGCAACGGGCTCTGGTCGGGCTGCCGCCGACCGAACGGTTCCACGGCGGCACCAGCCCCGACCTGGCGATGGTCGCGACCTATCCGCAGCTCGAGTACCCGCGGGACTGGCCGCAGAGCGTTCACATCACCGGGCCGATGCCCTTCGAGCTCCCCCACGACGACATCCCGCTTCCGCCCGGCGATGACCCGCTGGTCCTGGTCGCCCCGAGCACCTCGCAGGATCCCGACAACCATCTGGTCCGCTCCGCCTTGGCGGCTCTTGACGGCCAGCCGGTGAGGGTTGTCGCGACCACCAACCGGGTCGTACCGAGCCGGCCGATCGAGGTGCCGCCGAACGCGGTCCTGGTCGATTGGCTGAGCTACTCGCAGGTGATGCCGGAGTCCTCCCTCGTGATCTGCCACGGGGGCCACGGCACGGTCGCTCGGGCTCTGGCCGAGGGTGTGCCGGTGCTGACCTGCCCGGCGGCCGGGGACATGAACGAGACCGCCGCCCGCGTCACCTGGGCCGAAGTCGGACGATCGATCCGCTGGAGCCTGACCGGCAGGAACTCGCTTCGCTGGGCGGTGGCCGAGATCCTCGGCCAGCCGCTCTACCGGGTGCGGGCCGGCCAGGTCGCCGCCTGGCACCGCCGGCATGACGGCGCCGAGCGCGGCGCCGAACTAGTCGAAGCCCTTTAAAAGGCCGGACCCGCGCCGGATTCCGGGCGGGCCCATCTCACTCGGGGGGGCGGACTCGAACCGCCAACCCTCTGATTAACAGTCAGATGCTCTACCGATTGAGCTACCCCCGAACGGACGCTCAGACTACCGAATGGCGGGCCGCTTCAGGCGGCAGGCTCTTCGCCCGTGTCCCGACGCAACTGCTCGACCAGCTCCGAGCGGCGCCGCTGCAGCTCGGCCCGCCTGGACGCGTCCCCGTCACGTGCCGCCGCGGCGATCTCATCCTCGAGTGCGGCCAGCTCCAGTTCCATGTAGTTGCGGCGGATCGATCCCGTCCCGACCAGGTCGGGGTCGGCCCGCGCGAGAAGCGCCGCGATCATCTTCTGCAGCTCGCGGTCCTGTGGATCGAGGCCGCTGGCCGGGTCGTCCAGGTGCTCTTTCAGCCAGGCCACGGTGCGCTCGATCAGCGGCGAGCTGAGGTGGCGGGTGTCGAGGCGCTGAAGCCACTCCCGGCCCTCTTCCGGGCGGGCCACGCACATGGCGAGCAGCCAGCGCTCGGTCCGTTCACGACGCGAAAGCACGGTCGGCCGGGCCGGCGGGGCCTCTGGGGACGGGGCCGTCGGTGGCGCCGTTGCTCGCTCGCTGGGCGCTGGGCCGTCGTTCGCCTGCCCCCCGGCCTGGCCTTCCGCCGCCTCGACCCGAGCCAGCACGACGCTGGGGTCGATCTGGAGCTTTTCGGTAACCCGCCGGACCAGCTCCTGGCGGGTCGCGCCGGCGGGTATGCGGCTCAGGACGGGGGCCGCTTCGGCCAGGCCGCGATCGCGATCCCGAGGCGAGGTCGTGTCCACCCCGGCGAGGATCAGGTCGATCTGGAACTCGGCCAGATCCACCGCGCCCTCGACTAGTTCGCGGAACCGGTCAGCCCCACCCTCCGCGATCACCATCTCGGCCGGATCCACCCCGTCCGGCATCGCCGCGACCAGAATGCGGAGCTGTCGACCGGCCGCCACCTCCTGCGCCCTGAGCATCGCCTTCTGGCCCGCCGAATCCGCGTCCAGAGCCAAAATCACCGTGTTGACGACACCCGAGAGCTGGGCCACCTGCTGTTCGGTCAGCGAGGTTCCCATCACCCCGACCGCCTCGGTCAGACCGACCTGGTGCAGCGCGATCACGTCGGTGTAGCCCTCGACCAGGATCGCCCGGTCGGCCTTCGCCATCGCCCCTCTGGCCTGGTCGATCCCGTAGAGGATCTGGCTCTTGTGGAAGAGCTCGTTCTCGGCCGTGTTGATGTACTTCGCGCCCTGCTCGCTTCGCATCGCGCGCGCCCCGAAGCCGACGGTCCGTCCGCGGGCGTCTCGGATCGGGAAGGTGATCCGTTCCCGGAAGCGGTCGTAGTAGCCGCCGTTCCTGCCCTTCTGTGCGAGCCCGGCCCGTTCCAGCTCGCCGACCTTGAACCCGGCCCGCTGGCTGCGGACCAGCAGCGTGTCCCAGGCGCTGGACGCGTAGCCGACCCCGAACTGCCCGAGCGTCTCCGTGTCCAGCCCCCGGCCGGCCAGATACTCGCGGGCCTTGCCGGACTCGTCGGCGGTCTGAAAGTAGTTCGCGTAAAAGGACGCGGCCCGGTCCATCAGCTCGATCAGCCGGGCCCTTTCCTTGCGCCGCTGCTCGGCTCGCGGGTCTTCCTGCTCGCGGGTCACCTCGACGCCGTAGCGCTCGGCGAGTTGCTCCACGGCATCGGGGAAATCGAGGTTCTGGGTGCTCATCACGAACTCGAACAGGTCACCGCCGACCCCGCAGCCGAAGCAGTGGTAGAGCTTGTCGGTGGTGTTGACCGAGAAGGACGGCGAACGCTCCTCGTGAAACGGGCAGAGGCCCATGTACCGACCGGCGCCGGCCCGTTTCAGGTCGGTCTGTGCGGAGACGATCTCGACCATGTCCGCGGCCTGCCGGACCCGCTCGATCGTGTCAGAGGTGAACTTCGCCATCTCCGTCGAGTCTACGACTCGAACGGACTTTGGAGCCGGTGGTGCCCCCTAAAAACGGGAGCCTTCGGGGACGTAGATGGCTGTGTAATGGGAGATGCAGTACCGATCGGTCATGCCGGCCAGCAGGTCGGTGACCCGCTGGATCGGATCTGCCTCGGAATCGAAGTCCGGGACCTGCTCGATCCGTTCGAGGTAGTGGTCGAAAAGGGCCCGGATCACGCCGTGCACCCGGTCGTGGTCACGGCGGGCCTCCTCGCCGAGGTAGACCTCGTCGAACATGAACTTCCGCAGGCGGAGCATCGCCATTCCCATGTGCTCGGACTGGGTGATCTCGTCGGCATCCCGGGACTGCTCGACGATGTCCTTGACGAGGGAGTCGATCCGGCCGGCACCGGTCGGGCCGAGCAGCGAGATCTCGTCTCGTGGCAGATCCTCGGAGCCGAGGATGCCGGCCCGGAGCGCGTCGTCGATGTCGTGGTTGATGTAGGCGACCCGGTCGACCAGGCGCACGATCTGGCCTTCCAGCGAATCGCTTTTGACCGGTCCGGTGTGTTTGAGGATGCCGTCCCGGACCGGCTGATTCAGGTTGAGTCCCCGTCCCTCCCGCTCGAGCACGTCGACCACCCGGAGGGAGTGTTCGTTGTGCTTGAAGCCGGGTCCGCCGTGGGCCCGGCTCGCCTCGTCGAGTGCCTGCTCGCCGATGTGCCCGAAGGGCGGATGCCCGAGGTCATGGGCGAGCCCGATCGCCTCGGTCAGATCCTCGTTCAGCCGGAGCGCCCGGGCGACCGTCCGCGCGATCCCGGAGGCCTCCAGAGTGTGAGTGAGCCGAGTGCGGTAGTGGTCGCCCTCGGGCGCGATGAAGACCTGGGTCTTGTGCATCAACCGCCGGAACGACTTGCTGTGGACGATCCGGTCGCGGTCCCGCTGGAAAGGGGTCCGCCACTGGCTGTCCGGCTCGGGCGTGGCTCGCTCAGCCGGGTAGGACCGCCGGGCGCGCGGGCTGAGGAACCGCTCCTCGCGCTCGAGCGTGACGCGCTCGAACTCGCTGCCGGGGCCGTCTCCTGGCCGGCTCATGCGGCCAAGCGCTCCTCGGGCCGTGGCAGTCTCACCTGGGCGTGATGCTCGAGGGTCTCGCCGATCGCCCGGCCGGCCTGACGGATCGCCGCCGGGCTCCCGGCTGGCGCCTCGGCCATCGGCCGCCCCAGGGACTCGACCATGAAGGTGTGCGCTTCCTCCGAGAACGGGAACGAACCAGCCTCACAGGTCGGACAGACCACCCCGCCGGCCGCGCCGGAGAAGGCGGTCATGTGGTCGGTTGCGCCGCAGCGGGAGCAGCCGGATAGCTCCGGCGCGAAACCGGCCGCGAGGGCCAGCTTGAGGCGAAACGTGACCATGCCGGCCCCGGAGGCCGCGGGACCTTCCGGGTTGTCGTTGACCAGCTCCAGGTAGCGGCAGAGCAGGTTGTAGGCCGGTTCGTTCGGCTCCTCGATCCCGTCCAGCAGGCGCAGCACCCCGCCGCAGGCGTCGGATGCCGCCGTGATGCCCCGTCCGCTCGCCCGCAGCTGGGGGTAGCCCTCGATCGTCTCGACCGAGGTCACGGTGTGCAGGTCACCACGGCTGCGGTGAAGGACCAAGGCGAGCCGGAAAAACGGCTCGAGCCGCCCGCCGAAGCGGGATCTGGGTTTGCGTGAACCCTTGGCGATCGCGCCCAGCCGCCCGTACTCGCGGGTGTACAGGTGAAGGATCCGGTCGGCCTCGCCGTACCGGATGGTCCTGAGCACCACCGCCTCTGTCTTGAAAGTCCGGGACATCGTCTGCTTCTAATGGTGTCGCCCGTTCCGGACGCCGCCTGGCGCCGGGGCCCGGATACCCGCCTACCGCCGCTTGGGCCGGCGGCGGAGCCGCTTCTGGCAGTTCGGGCAGAAGTAGGTCGAGCGTCCCCCGACCACGATCTTCTCGATCTCGCCGCCGCAGGTGACGCAGTCCTCGCCTTCGCGGCGGTGGACCAGGAACTCGTTCTGCATGCCGCCCTTCTCGCCGCGGGCGTCGCGATAGTCGTCGATCGACGCCCCGCCCAGGTCGAGGCCCTGCTCCAGCGCTTCGACCACGCCGTCGCGCAGAGCGACGTGATGCTCGGGCTTCATCGAGCCGCCGGGCGAAAGCGGGTGGAGGCCGGCGCGGAACAGCGCCTCGTCGGCGTAGATGTTGCCGACCCCGACCACGCCCTTCTGGTCGAGCAGGAATGACTTGAGCGGGCCGGTGCGGCCGGCGGTCATCGCGGCCATCGCCTCCACTGTGAACTCGTCGGAGAGCGGCTCGACCCCGAGCCTGGATGCGAAATAGGCATCGAGGTCCTCGGCGTTCGCGACGAAGCCGCGGCCGAATCGCCGTGGGTCCGAGAAGCGCAGCTCGCCGCCGTCATCGAGCGTGAACCTGGCCTTCAGGTGCTTCTCGCTCTTGTCGGCGGCGTAGATCCGCGGGTCACCGCGATTCTCGCTGCCGTCGGGGGCGAGCAGGACCAGCGAACCGGTCATCCGCAGGTGGATCACCACGGTCATCCCATCGTCGAGCTCGACCAGCAGGTACTTGCCGCGCCGCCCCACATCGACCACCTCGCGGCCGGTCACCGCCCGCTCGAAGTGCCCGGGCAGGTCGGGCTTGGTGAAGTACGGGTCGAGCACCTCGACCGCCTCGATCACCCGCCCGTTCAGGTCGGGCTCAAGCTGGCGGCGGATCGTCTCGACTTCAGGAAGCTCAGGCACCAGCCGGTTCTATCAGAGCCCAGCCAAACCCGGTGGGTCGGATTTCCGTCACAGGTGACGGAAATCCGACCCACCGCCCGGCTGACTCTCAATTGGCCTCGGCTCGGGGGTGGGCGGCGTAGTAGACGTCGCGGAGTTGCTGGCCGGTGAGGTGGGTGTACATCTGGGTCGTGGCGACGTCGGCGTGACCGAGCATCTCCTGGACCGCCCGCAGATCGCAACCGCCGGCCAGCAGGTGGGTCGCGAACGAGTGCCGCAGGGTGTGCGGGCTCATCCGGTCCTCGAGCCCGGCCGTCTTCGCGTGGCCCTGGACGATCTTGTAGAGGCCCTGACGGGTCAGGCGGCGGCCCCGGAAGTTGAGAAACAGGGCCTTCTCGGAGCGTCCCTTGGCGAGCTCCGGACGGCCCGAGCGCAGGTAGCCCTCGAGCGCCCCGATCGCCTGGCGGCCGAGCGGCACGATCCGCTCCTTGCTGCCCTTGCCCCGGGCGCGCAGCATGCCCTCGTAGAGGTCGATGTCGGTCATCTCCAGGCCGATCAGCTCGGAAGCCCTGAGCCCGCAGGCGTACATCACCTCGAGGATCGCCCGGTCCCGATAGGCCTGCGGCAAATCGCCGGCCGGGGTCGCGAGCAGGCGCGTGACCTCGGCCTGGTTCAGCACGTTCGGCAGCTTCTTCGAACGGCGAGGCGTGGTCAGCCCGGCGGTCGGGTCGTCGCTGATCAGATCCTCGCGGCGCAGGTGCTTGTAGAACGAGCGGAGCGCCGCGGTCTTGCGATGGACGGTGGAGGGCGCGAGCCGCTGCCCGTCTTCCCCCGGTTCGGTCAGGTCCGCCACATAGCCAGACATCCCGGCCGCGTCGATCGTCAGCGGATCCATCCCCCGCTCCCGCAGGTAGTCGCCGTACTGCAGCAGATCGGTGCGATAGGCGTTCAGGGTGTTGCGCGAAAGTCCGCGCTCCAGTTCCAGAAAGGCAAGGAACTCGAGCAGCAGGCTTTCGAACCGGGCACCCTCGAGCGCTTCGGCGGCCGGTTCGGACGTGACGGTTGGCATGGCTCGGGTTTCTCCCCGCTCCCTCCCATCCCTTGCCGCGCAACGAATCCGCCGCGCACCGGCTCAGATCAGTTCGGCGAGGCGTCTCCCGGCAGCCAGGGGACCGGCGAAGAAGGGCCGGTCCTCGGCCAGGTCGCGGCCCATCGTCCGGCGTGGCAGGCCGGAGCGGCCATAGGCGTCGAGGTCGACCGCGACCGGCACGACACCGTCCAGCTCGTCCGGGGCCAGGCCGATGAACTCCTCCGGCATCGGCAGGCCAACCGGGCCGAGCGCGAGGTCCAGCACGGCGCGGCTGTGGTGACTGAGGCCCTGGTGGCGAGCACGAGGATCACCGGCCGAGAGGCGAGGCGAGAGCAGGACCGGCGCGCCCAGCGCGAGCCCGGCGTGGACCACGTCGAGCGCGGCCATGCCGCCGTGGCCGTAGGCGGTGGCGGATCCGAGTATGCCCGGCCCGGGGCCGGCGATCACCGCCTCCCAGCCGAGCGAGGCGGCGGCGTCGATCGCGCCGACCAGGGTGATCGCTTCGGCGCGGCCTCCGTAGGCGGGACCGGCCGTGACGTGCCCGGCGAGAAGATCCCGGTCGAGCAGCTCGGCCACATCCCGCGACAGCGAGCCCGGCAGGGCTCCGCCGCCGGTCTGGATGTAGCCGACTCGGTCCGCCCCGGCCTCGGCGGCCGCCCAGGCGGCAGGTGCCAGATGGCCGTGCAGACCGATCGCCAGGACCGGCACGGCTCGTTTCCGCTCGCTGCCGGCCTCGCGCTCGATCGTCCCGACCGGATGCTGCAGCGAGCTGTAGTTCAGCTTCATCACGTGCTCGGTGGCCGACCCCTCCGCCGCGAGGCCCCGGCTCAAGTTCACATGGACGACGTCGAAGCCGCCGGACCCGAGCCCGAGGTCGAGCGCTTCCACGTTGACGATCACTTCGTCCCCGACCTCGCAGGCACCGACCATCGTCTCGTCGGCCCAGGCTTTCCGCACCTCACCGGAGCCCGTGAGTTCGACTTTCAGCGGGTCATCGGCGACCACCGTGGCCCGCCGCAGCTTCAGCATCAGGCCGCGCCGTCCAGACCGCCGGCACGGGTGACGATGCCCTCGCAGACCGCGAGCATCGCGGTCAGGTTCCGCCGCGGGACGGACTCGTCAGCCGTGTGGTTGTCGTAGGTCCCGTTGGCGAGCAGCAGGCAGTCCATGCCGCGCTCGCGGAACACGCTGGCGTCGGAGCCGCCGCCGGTCGAGCGGCGAGTGACCTCGAACCCCTCCCCGGCCAGGGCATCCTCGGCCAGCGCCAGGGCGCGCGAATCGCCTTCTACGCGGTACCCGGTGAAGTGCTTCTCGGTGGCGATATCGACCTCGCAGCCTTCCTCGGAAGCCGCCCAGACCATCGCATCGGTCATCTTCGCGATCACCTCGGGGACCCGATCCGGATTCAATGACCGGGTCTCCCCGACGACCCTGCACTGGCCCGGGATGACGTTGCCGGAGGTACCTCCGGAGATCACCCCGATGTTGGCCGTCGTCTCGTCGTCGAGTCGACCAAGCTCAAGCTCTCCGATCGCCCGGACGGCGGCGGCGATCGCCGAGCGACCCGCCTCCGGGGCCAGGCCGGCGTGAGCCTCCACCCCGCGGACCTCGGCGCTGATCCCCATGTGGGTGGGCGCGGCGATGATCACCTCGCCGATGTCGGTCGCGTGGTCGAGCACGAACCCGGTCTCGGCGCGTAGCCGCGAGTGATCGAAGGCCTTGGCGCCGCGCAGGCCCTGCTCCTCGGCCACGGTGAAGAGGAGCTCGATCCCGATCGGCGGTGGCTCCGCCACCGCCCGGGCGGCCATCTCGACCAGCACCGCAACCGCCGCCTTGTTGTCGGCCCCGAGGATCGTGTCTCCGGCCGAGCGATAGACCTCGTCATCGTCGAGCAGAACCTGGATCGGCCCCTCGTGCGGAACCGTGTCGAGGTGGGCGCAGAACATCACGTAGCCGGGGTCGGCGCCGTCTTCCCGCGGCCTCCCCTCGATCCGGGCCAACAGGTTGCCGGCACCGGCTCCGGCGGGGCCGGCCGCATCGTCCTCGGAGACCTCCAGACCGAGCGACTCGAGCTCGCCCCGGACCAGGTCGGCGACCGCGCGTTCCTCCCCGGTCGGGCTGGCTGTCTCGCAGAGGCGCACGAATCGGCTCATCCGAGCCGGATCATCTCAGACCGGTTGAAACGACCCCGAGCAGAGCCGGCCCATCCATCAATGTTCTCTTTGGGCCGGCGGGTTCCCGTTGCCTTCCGGCGAAGGCCGGAAGGCCAGTATGTACAAGACGATCACGATGGCTGGGTTGATGATGTCGGTCCAGAGCACGATGCCGCTGTTGTCCGGGTCGTGGTTGTCGTACTCGACCATCTGGTGGATGTGCCCGTAGGCATCGCCCCAGAACTGGATCGTCGCGAAGATGACCGCGGCGAGCCAGAACTTCCGGTCCCTGATGAAGAAGCAGAGAAAGCCGACCACCCCGATCGCCAGGTCGCCCATCGCGTTCTCGAACTGGAAGGCCCCGGTCCCGGTCGGGTTCCACGGCACGAACCCGATGCCCTCGGCCGTGTCCTTGGCGTCGAACACGTGGAAGGCGGCACCGAAGATCGAGCCGATCCCGATCGCAATTCCCAGCCAGAACATCAAGAGCACCGCGGAGACCGCGACGGTTCCCCGCTGGTCCTTGTGGCGCAGCAGATAGATCCCGGACCCGATGAGCGCCACCAGGATCCAGAAGATGAACGGCACCGATCAGGCCTTCTGGTTCTCGATCACAGCTGACTCATCCCCGGGAGCCTCGGGCGCGACGGGCTTCTGCGCCGCGGCCTTGACCGCTGCCGCCATGAACTCCCGGAACAACGGCTCGGGCCGGTTCGGACGCGAGTTGAACTCCGGGTGGAACTGCGAGGCGACGTAGAACGGATGATCTTTCAGCTCGACGATCTCGACCAGCCGCTCGTCCGGCGAGGTGCCGGAGCAGACCAGACCCTGCTCTTCGAGCCGGGCTCGCAGGAGGTTGTTGACCTCGTAGCGATGGCGGTGCCGTTTGTAGATCACCGCTTCGTCAAAGATGTCGAAGGCCCTGGTGCCCTCGTGGAGCTTGACCGGATCGGCGCCGAGACGCATGGTGCCGCCCATGTCTAAGACTTCTTTCTGCTCGGGCAGCAGATCGACCACCGGGAACGGTGTCTCCGGGTCGAACTCGGCCGAGTTGGCACCGTCCATGCCGGCGATGTGACGGGCGAACTCGATCACCGCGATCTGCATCCCGAGGCAGATGCCCAGATACGGGATCCCGTTCTCACGGGCGTACCGGGCCGCCTCGACCTTGCCTTCCACCCCGCGCTCGCCGAAGCCTCCGGGGATCAGGATCCCGTCGGCACCCTCGAGGCGTGAGATGTCGAAATCCTCGGAATCGACCAGGTCGATGTCAACGTCGACCCCGTTGTGGATGCCGCCGTGCTCGAGCGCTTCGATCACCGACTTGTACGAGTCGGCGAGCTGGATGTACTTGCCGACCAGGGCGATCTTCACGGTGCCTTCGGTGTTCTCGGCCATCCGCAGCATCGCTTCCCAGTCGGTGAGATCCGGGGCCGGCGCGTCTTCCATGTGGAAGTGCTCGAGGATGAAGTCGTCGAGCCCTTCGGCCCGATACATCAGCGGGATCTTGTAGACGTTGTCGACGTCCTGGCCCGAGATGACACTGTCGGTGGGCAGTGACGCAAACTGGGCGATCTTCCTGCGGATGTCGCGGTCGAGACCGGAGACCGAACGGCAGATCAGCGCGTCGGGCTGGATGCCGATGCGGCG
>JBIQLL010000013.1:0-64941 GCA_044464425.1 Solirubrobacterales bacterium
CTTCGCCTCGTCGTAGACGCCGCGCGGGCCGATCGGGTTGACGTGGCCCCAGTAGCTCTCCTCCTGCGGGTGCACCTGCGGGTCGCCGTAGACCTCGGAGGTCGAGGCGAGCAGGAAGCGGGCCCGCTTGAACTTGGCGACGCCGAGCATGTGCCAGGTGCCCTGGGCCCCGACCTTCAGGGTATGCAGCGGCAGCCGGGCATAATCGATCGGGCTGGCCGGCGAGGCGAGGTGGTAGACGTAATCGACCTCGCCATCGATCTCCACTTCCTCGGTGATGTCGTGATTGAGGAAGGTGAAGTCGGGACTGGTGATGTGTTCGATGTTCTGGAGCGAGCCGGTATCCAGGTTGTCGATACAGATCACCTTGCTGCCCTTCTCGAGCAGGGCGTCGCAGAGATGCGATCCGACGAATCCGGCTCCGCCGGTTACCACGCAGACAGTCATGCCGCGGATCGTATTCGAGGTCCGGCGGGCGATGCCGCCCTGATCGTTTAAGGTTTCTGATCTGTCGTAGAGGAGCGGAAGCTGTGAAGAATCTCAGGGGGATCATCATCGGCGCCATCGCGCTCGGCGTTCTGCTCGCGGCACCGCGGATCGCGACCGCGGCCATCCCTTCTCCGGTCTGGCAATCGGCGCCGGTCGTGCCCCGGATGGACGGGGCGGTCAAGCAGCGGCTGATTCGGGCGGTCGCCTTCGGGAAGAAGAAGGGGATGCGGGCCTCGGTCTTCGCCAAGGCGGGTGATTCGAACACCGAGATCAGCACGGCCATATACGGGCTCGGTTGCCGGCGGCCCACCTACGGCAACTTCGAGCGACTCGCGGCGGTGGTCAGGCGCTACAGCCGGATCGGGTTGGAGAACCCGATCGGGTATCCGGACTGTCTCAGCGGGAACTCGTTCACCCGTCGTTCGGCCGCGACCAAGTCCGGAACCTGGGCGAGCTGGCCGGCCACGTACGGCCCGGACCTCCCGGTGCATCCGTACTGGCACCCGCCCTCCTTCTGCCGGCCGCAGGAGAGCCCTCTGATCTGCGAGATCAGAGTAACCAGGCCCCGCTACGTCTTCCTGCTGACCGGGACCAATGACCTCGGGGTCGAGATCTACAAGGGCTTCCTGCCCGGGGTGCGGATCACCCGGAACCTCCTGCCGGCGATCGGCCAGGCCCGCCGAAGAGGTGTGGTTCCGGTGCTGAGTACGATCCCGCCGATCGTCGCCTCGCACGCGGAAAAACAGCCGTCCTTCGATGAAGGGGTGGCCCGGACCAACCTGAACATCTGGCGTCTGGCCCGCAAGAAGCAACTCCCGCTGGTCAACCTGTGGCGGGCTTTGACAGGGCCGGCGATGATCAATCAGGGTTTGGCCGACGACGGGATCCACCTGGGGGTGGCCGGTGCCGACGGCGCCACGCCCGGGATGCACCCAGGACCGACCACCTTCGCCGACTCGGTCCGGTTCGATGCGACCGGCCTCCGGTACGGCTCGAACCGCCGCAATCTGGTCCTGCTCCAAACTCTCGATCGCCTCGACCGGGCACTCCGCTGAGATGAAGCGCCTCCTCCTCTTCCTGACCGTCGGCCTGCTGCTCGCCGGCTGCGGGTCCGGTGATGACGCGGATTCCGGTTCCTCCTCTTCCGGGGGGCAGGCCCAGGAGAACCTGATCCAGCGGCCCTCGGACGATGGCGGCCCGGTCCTGCCTCAGCTCACCGCGGTCGATCGGAAGCGCCTTCAGCAGGGAGTCGCCCGGGCCGATCAGGCGAAGATGAACCCGGACGTGTTCGCCAAGGTCGGTGATTCGAACACGGAGTGGCCGCAGAATCTCTACGGGCTCGGTTGTCGCGAGGTCGGCTACGGCTCGAACCAGGATCTCGAAGCGGTGGTGAAGAAGTACTCCCAGGTGAGGTTTCCAGACCTGGTCTCGCTGCCCGGCTGTTCGCCGGTGAACTCGCTGACTCGCCGCTCTGCCGCGGCGGTCTCCGGGGTGTGGACCGAGTGGCTGATGACCCCGACCGCGGATCTGCCGGCGACCGGCATCGCTCCGCCGACCGACGAGTGCGAGCCGGAGCAGACCCCGCTGGACTGCGAGATCGGTCTGATCAGCCCCCGCTGGGTGCTGATCATGACCGGGACCAATGACGCCCTGCTCGGCCGGCCGCTCGGCGAGACGTTCGAGGGGTTGCTGCGGCAGATGATCGACCGGGTGAGTGAGCTCGGCCCGGTACCGGTGCTCTCGACTCTGCCGCCGATGGCGGTCTCCGCCCACAACGGCCAGCCCGGTGAGGAACGGGTGGAGGAGGCGAACCGGATCATCCGCCGGGTCGCCAGCGAGCGGAAGGTCCCCTTGATCGATCTCCACGCGGCCCTGAGCCGCCCCGAGATGGTGGACGGGGGCCTCGCGGCGGACGGCCTCCATCTCGGCGTCTACGGGGGCGAGGGCCAGCCGGACGTGATGCGGGGCTCGGCGATGCTGACCATCCCCGCCCTCCGCTACGGGGCGAACCGCCGCAACCTGATCTGGCTCCAGGCCCTTCAGCGTCTCGATGCCGTCGGGGACGGAACTTGAGGTCGCCGCTCGCGCGCCGGCGCGGCTCCCGGCTCACCGACCCCTCGCTCTATGGTGAGAGCTGGCTCGCCCGGATGGGCCTGCGTCAGCGCGCCTTCTTCCGGGCCGAGGTTCGGCGGGCGCTTGGCGCCGGCATGCGCCCGAAGGTCTTCGCCAAGGCCGGTGATTCGAACTTCATCGGATACAACGCTTTCTTCGGCCTCGGCTTCGCCGAGCCGGTCTGGGCCGGTCATGAGCACCTCGCCCCGGTCATGCGCCGTTACCGCGAGGTCACGCTGCCGCCGGGCATGGACATCCCCTTCGCCCACGCTCCGGATGCGGAAGACCGTCGGCCCTGGAACTCGTTCTCGCGGATCTCGGCCGCCAGCAGCATGGGGATCGTCGCCGACCACCTGCTCTTCGAGCCCGGTGAGCTGGAGAAGCTGCCGCCCCGCTGGAAGACCGATCCGGAGCGGCGGGAGGGCGAGTCGCTGCTCGAGTGCGAGATTCGGGTCACGCGGCCGCTTTATGTGCTGATCCAGCTCGGTACCAACGGGGCGAGCTACGGACGCACCCCGGAGGAGACCGCGGAGATCTTCGGACGGGTGATCGAGCGGGTGCGGGAACTCGGACCGGTCCCGGTCGGCTTCACGATCCTGCCGCAACTCGACCACGAGGTGACGCCGGGCCGCTGGGAGTTCGCCCGCCGGACCAACGAGCTGATCTGCGAGACCGCCAGCGCCGCCCGGGTCCCGCTCTTCAACCAGTGGCTCGCCCTCACCTCGGGTGATCTGGTCAACCACGGTCTGATCGAGTTCGACGGCGAGTACTTCGACGGCTTCCACCTCGAGACCGTCGGGGGCTTCGATCGGCCGGGTGCGGCCGAGCGGGCGGTCGATTTCAGCCCCGAGGCACTCAGGTACGGCGCCAACTACCGCAATCTTCTCGTGCTCAAGCTGCTCCAGGAGCTGGACTTACTGGCCGGCGACGCCATCCGGGAGTAAGCTTTCGCGCCGCCACCCGGCGCCAGGTCAATCGCAAGGGGGAGTGCCGTGAAGGGTTTGTTCAGAGTCACCGTCGGAGCAGCGACGACCGCGCTCGCGTTGCTGGCCTTCGCCGGCACCGCGACCGCAACCGATTTCTGCGTGCCGGACACCTCTATCCCCGGCTGTCCCGCCGGGGCTGTCGTGCCGCTCGGCAGCGATGCGGCCGCCAAGATCGAAGGCGGCACGGGCGGCGACCCGGCGGACGGCGTGCCGGACACGGTCCACATCGGGGCGGGCACCTATGCCGATCCGGGCTCGTTCACCGCGTCTGGGAGCGATCCGCTGACCGTGATCGGGGCTGGGCGTGAGAAGACCTTCCTGACCAGCAGCGCGGCGAGCAACACGTACGTGCTGAACCTGTTCTCTGGTAATACGCGCGAGATCACGATCCGGGATCTCGCGGTGCTGATCCCGGCCAGCTTCCCGAACAACGCCGGGGCAGGTGTGATCGCCCAGGCCGATCGCTTCGAGTCGGTGGATCTGATCAGCCGCAACGAAAAGTCGACCGGCGTCTTCAACCCTGACGGCGGCACCAGCTTCGAGGACTTCCGCGCCTTCGGCCAGAGCGGCGGCAGCTTCGGGGCGGTCTTCTACCAGTACAACGCCTGCGGCAGCGGGGAGTTCACGATCGACCGGGCCGAGATCAGTGATGCCGGCAGCGGCCTGATCTGGGCCTGCTCGGAGGTTCCCGCGACCGTCAACCGGATTCACCTTTCGGGGGTCGATGACGCGATCGACGTGAGCAGCGGCGGCCAGGCCAGCGTCACCAACGCCCTGATCGAGAGTTCGGAAGGCCCACCGATCCGCCTCTACAACGGCTCGAACAAGATCACTTCACTCGCTCTCAACCACCTGACCGTGGTCGCGACGGGCGATCCGAACCAGCCGGCGATCCGCGCCCGGGTGGATGGCCTCGCGAGCCCGACCAAGAACATCGAGATAAGCCTCGCCAACTCGATCGTCAGCGGTTTCCAGAACACCTGGAGCCTCGAAGCCCCTTCCGACCCGGTCAAGGGCAACATCAATCTCTCGGCTGCCTACTCGGACCTGATCGGCTCGGGACTCACCTCGGGCGAGAGCTTCGCCGACCAGTCGACCGGCAACATCGACGCGGCTCCCGGCTTCGCCGGCGCCACCGACTTTCACCTGGTCCCGGGGTCGCCCGCGATCGACGCCGGCGATCCGCTACCCAACCTGCCCGCCCTGGACCTGGACGGCAAGCTCCGCCCGGTCGACGGGAACGGTGACGGCAACCTGGTCCGGGATATGGGCGCCTACGAGTTCCAGCCCCCGCCGAGCTGCGAAACCGACCAGTCGCTCTGCCCACCGAGCTGCGAGACAGACCGGTCGTTTTGCGCGCCGAGCTGCGAAACCGACCAATCGCTCTGCCCGAGTCCACCCGACACGACCGCGCCGGAGGTCACCCGCGTCAAGTTCCGCTTCCGGCGGGGCCGGGGCGGCGCACTTCGCTTTCGTCTCTCCGAGCAGGCCACGGTCCGGATCCGCTTCGCCCCGATCCCGAGAAAGGCACCGAAAGGCAAGCAGCGCAAGGTCCTGAAGATCACCCGCAAGGCCAAGCAGGGCGCGGTGAAGATCAAGCTCGCCAGACGCCGTCTCAAGCCGGGCCGCTATCGCCTCACCATCACCGCAACCGACCAATCCGGCAACCGCTCGAAACCTCTCCGCCGAAAGGTCCGGGCCAAGCGCGGCTCCTAGGCGGGCTCCGGCCGGTCCCGTCCGCCTCAAGCGCTGTCTTGAGCTCCACCGCCAGCGGGTGTTCACCGTCAATCAGAAGGTCGACTGAATTGCGGCGGCATCTCCGGTGTCCTGTCGCGCGTCCCGCGGGGGACGCGGCCCTGACTTTTTCAGAGATGCCGCCGCCCGCGACGCCCGACTTCAGAGCCGGGCGCCGGCCAGTCGAAGCTCAGGCGGAGTTCGTCCAGATCAGCCAGCGGACCTGGCTCACGGCTCCGATAGGTGGCCAGCTCGCTGCGCACGGCCGACTGGAACATTTCGTCCCGGTCAACCCCGCGAATCGCGGCCTGCCGCTCCATGCCGGTGAGCAATTCCTCTGGAATCTGTCCCTCCGTCCTCGCCATGGGCCGAACATAACGCCGGTCGGCACCCCTGTGGGGATATGTCAACCCGAAGCCGAAGAAAAACCCGGCATTTGCGGGTTCCTCTGGGCCAGACCGGGACCGATCGGAGGGTTCAGACACCAGAAATGCAGGTTCGGGGCATCCGGGGGAGAGTTTTGTCCGCTCGCGACTCCCACTCACAGTGGAAGGGAACGTTGAGCAAAGTGAGGGTGATGTGTATGGTCATGTGTATGAGGACGAATATCGTCATCGACCAGGAGCTGATGGCCGAAGCCCAGAAGCTGGCCGGCACCGAGACCATGAGAGAAACGGTCGATCTCGCTCTGCGCGAAATGGTCGATCGCCGAAATCGACTCGGAATCCTCGAGCTCCGCGGCAAGATCAAGTGGGAAGGTGACCTGGACGAGATGCGCCGGGAATCGCATCGCGAGTTCGATTGATCGTCATCGACTCGAGCGTCTGGATCGATCACCTGAACGAGGTGGACACTCCCCAGGTAGAGGAGATGCGATCGCTGATAGTTGAGGACGTGCTGCTCTGTGTCACGGGGGTGATCGTTACGGAAGTTCTTCGAGGCATCTCAAATGAAGCCGATGCGGCGATCGTGGGGCACGAACTATCCGCGTTTCCCGTCCTGAGCATGGATACAGCTCGCGATTACGCGGAAGCTGCCGGTCTTTACAGGCGAGCCAGAGCGGTCGGTGTGACCATACGGAGCCTCGCCGACCTCCTGATCGCCGTTCCCTGCATACGCGAGGAGGCCTGGCTACTCCACAACGATCGTGACTTCGATCAGCTGGCTGCCGTCTCCGACCTGAAAATCTGGGAGCCCAGGGACTGATCCCGAGCCGGTCTAGAGGTGTGGCCACACCCTCTAGGGCTTCGGTCCACCGGGTTGTTCCGAGTGGACCTTGACCAGGAGGTCTTCGATCCGCTCGAGCTCGATCGGCCCGAGCCCGTCTTCCTCGAAGAAGACCTGGTCGTCGAAGAGGCCGTAGAGGGTGCCGAGCACCTCGCCGCCGTCTTTCAGCTTCAGGTTGATCCGGGCGCCCCGGCCGAGCCGGGGGATCATCGCGGCGATCTCTTCCTTGGAGGACACAGGGAAACTCTAGGGGGGCGATTCGGATCTCGCTTTCCGCGAGCCGGGTCCCGGCATTTGGTCAAAAATCTCGCAATTTGCATGCTTTTTCGAAAAGTCCTGCAATTTGCGGACATTTCCTGAGATCCAGAGGGGGAGAGTTTTGTCCGGATGCGGCTTAGTGCTGCAAATGGAGACTTTTCAGACGTCCCGAGGTGGGGCTGAGTATCTCGCCGTTCAGGACCAGGGTGGGTGGCAAATAGCTCATCCGGTGAATAGAAAAACTGTCACAGCGATCAGGATGACCCGAACGCTCAGGACCCGGAGAGTTTTATGACGAAGACCGTCGTTCACGGTAAGAAGCCGGAAACCACCCAGAATCGACCCGACGAGGCGGCTCGAAAACGGGTTGCCGTGGAGCTGATCAGGAATCACGATGCGCCGCTGCGATGGACCGCCCGGCGTTACTCGATCTGTGCCGATGATGCCGAAGACGCGTATCAGCGGGGAATCGAGATCCTCCTGAAGAAGGCGCCGACCGATGACGCGAGGCAGTTGCTTCCCTGGGTTCGCACGGTCATCAAGCATGAGGCGCTGGCGATCCGCAAGTCCCGCGAGCGCACCCTTGCTCGCCCCGGGCAGTCCCGGGATGAAGAGCACGAGGACGAGGACTGGGTTCAACTGATTCCGGCGACCGGGGACGGACCGGATGAGATGGCGGTCCGGCGCGAGCGGGTGGCGCGCAGCCGGGAGGCATTGGCTCAGCTCAAACCGGCCGAGCTCAAGGCACTGACCCAGATCGCCGAGGGGTTCAGCTACCAGGAGATCGGGGCGATGAACCAGTGGTCTCGCACCAAGGTCAACCGTTGCCTGGCGGAAGGGCGGGCCCGGTTCCGGAATGCGTTTCGCGACAGCGAGGCGGGCGAGCGGTGCGATGCCTACGCGCCGCTCCTGTCTGCTTGCTGCGACGGCGAGCTGAGCCGAGGCCAGGTCGTCGAGCTGGAACAGCACCTGGCCGCCTGCGGCCACTGCAGGGCGACCCTGCGCTCGTACCGAGCCGCACCGCGGGCCGCCGCCGCACTCGCCCCGCTGTTGCCGGCGAGTCATGGTCTCTGGCCGAGGGTTCAGGAGATCGCCGTCGATCTGCAGCTCCGGCTCCAGGGAGCCGGGCACGGATCCGGGTCCGGGGTCCAGTCCGTCCTCGCCTCGGGCGGAACCCGCGGCGCCGGGATGGCAGCGATGGCCAAGCTGGCAGCGATCTGCGCGGGAACCGCCGGGACCGCGGCGGTCTGCGTCGCCACCGGCGTCCTCCCGGCTCCCGCCGTTCTCGATCACCACGACCGTCGACCCGACACTCAGGTCCAGGTGCGGAAGGCCACCGCGGAGCCGCCCCGGCAGCCGATGGTCTTCGTCCAGACAGAGCCCGAGCCGGTCGCCAACGAGCAGCCGCAGCCGGCAGATTCGGAGGTCGGGAAACCCAACGACGCCGCTGCGGAGCCGGCCGAACCGGTCGCCAGTTCGACCCCGGGGCCGACGGCGATCGAGTCAGAGTTCACGCCTGAAGCGGCGGGTACACCCGCTCCGACTTCGGCCCCACCACCACAGCAGCAGCAGGCGACCTCGAGCTCGGTTCCCGTTGGAAACGGTGGAGGGGAGTTCGCGCCATGAGAGGAACCACGAAGCTGGCGCTATACCTCGCATGCCTGTTCGGAATCTGTCTGGCTTTGCCCGGCGTGGCTAACGCGGGTACTTTCGCGATGAAGCAGTGTCTTGGGTCTGGTCAGCTCGACTTTCAGGGCTCGTACATGTCAGTCAACGGAAGCGATCTGGTCGACGCGGTCAACGGCTGCACGACTACCGGGCCGGGCAAGATCGGCGTTTACCAGGACCGAAGCGGCCAAGACCTTTCCTACGGCGAGGGTGGCCAGTTCCTGTGGAGCGCACCTAGTGGGACCAGGGTGATCGGGACCGAGTTCGCCGCGAGGCTGAAGGACGCGAACGGAATCCGGGCGGAGCTGATCGGCTCCGACGGAACCCGGGTAACGGAGATCGATGGCGGGGTCGCCCACGATGGGAGCCAGCAGGTGGGCAGCTGGTCCGGGTCAACGAGGCCGCAATCTTTCATCGCTGCTCGGATCGGGTGCCGGCGGACGAACAAGTGCGAGAACCAGTCCTCTTCGGCTAAAGCGTTCATGGAAGTGACCGACGTCGAGTTCACGGTCCAGGACACCGCCCCGCCGTCGGCGACAGCGTCGGGAGAGCTGTGGAGCTGGTCCGCGGATTCGTCGTATCACCACGGCAGCGGCTCGATCTCGGTCAGCGCCTCCGACCGGGGTTCAGGCATCTCGGGCGCCTGGGCCGAGGTAAACGGCCTGCGGGTCAACTTCAGCGCGGTGAACTGCCCGGGAGACAAGGGTTCCTACGCGACCCGCTTCACCCCCTGTCCCGCGACGTTCGCCGGCTCGAGAACCCTTGATACGTCGGTCGCCCCGTTTCAAGAAGGGGTCAACTGGATCAGGGTCTGTGTGAGGGATTACGCGAGCTCCGATGTAGCCGCCAACCGGACCTGCTCTGCCCTGCGGAAGGTGCTGATCGACAACCAGCCATCGAACCCGCCGGTCAATCTGAGGTCGCACCAGGGCGCCGGCTGGCAGCCGGAGAACGGCTTCGAGCTGAGTTGGGGGATCCCGGACGGGCAGACCTCGCCGATCACCGGCGCGGTCTACCTGCTTTACGAACTGGAATCCGGAGCGAAGGTCGCCGGCGGCTATTTCCCCGGCAACGGGGTCACCTCAGGCGGCCCGATCGAGGTTCCCGAGGTCGGCGCCTACAGAGTGGTGCTCTACCTCGGGGACGGCGCGCTGAACCTCGGCATGCCGGCAGAAACCATCGTTCGCTTCGATGACCGTCCCCCTGGGAACGTCGATCCGGAGCCGGCCGGTGGCTGGGTCTCGCGTGATGAGCTGCCGCTCGAACAGGAGATCGAGCGAGCCGAACCAGGCGGGCCGTCCGGGGTTTCCGGCTACGCCCTGACGGTCTCCGACGGGGGTCCGGACCAACCCTGCGGGGGAGGCATCTGCGCCGGGCCCGAGATCACGCTGACCGGTGGCGCCGACTTTCGAACCGGCTCGATCGGCGGCCTCGGCGAAGGCAGCCACTGGATCTCGGCCGCTGCGGTATCCGGAGCGCACAGGTCTTCCGTGGAACCCGGCAGCACGCTGGTCCGGGTCGACCGGACGCCGCCCTCCTCGTCGATCTCCGGGGTGCCGAACGAGTGGGTCAACCATCCGGTGACGCTGACCGTCGAGGCGAATGACCGGCTCTCCGGCATGCGGCCCGTAGCCGGCGACGAGGGTGAGCCGGAAACCGTGATCGACGCCGACAGTTACGCGACCTATCGAGCGCCGGGACCGATCGCCACCTTCGCGGTTGCCACCGAAGGCGTGAACCGGATCAGGTACTGGGCCGAGGACCTCGCCGGCAACGCGAACGACGGGCAGCCGGGATCGGGTGATGAGAGCCACGCCGCCCCGGGGCGGGCGCTAGTCAGGATCGACCTCACGCCGCCCGAGGTCAGGTTCGATCCGTCTCGGGACCCGGAGGATCCCGAGGCCGTGCTGGCCGAGGTAGATGACGCCGACTCCGGAGTTGCCTCCGCCTCGATCGGGATCCGCCGCGCTGGGTCCAAGGCCGATTTCAAGCCTTTGCCGACCACCGGGGATGGAGAGATCTACCGGGCGAGGATCCCCTCGGATGACCTCGCGCACGGCGCCTACGAGCTGGCCGCCACCGTCAGGGACCGGGCCGGGAACGAAAGCACCGGCAACCAGACCACGAGTGGCCAGCCGATGATCCTCAACCTTCCCCTGAAGCAGCCCACGCGCCTGAGTGGGATCCTCCGGAAAGGCCGGCGGAGCATCACGACCAGGTACGACTCTCGCCGCTACGCGCAAGGCCGGTTGACCAGTCGCGGCGAGGCCTTGGCCCACCAGACCGTGCAGGTCGTCGAGAGATTCGCCACTGGTTCGAGAAGAGTCGTCCGTACCCGCGAACGGACGACCGACGGCGACGGGCGCTATCGACTTCCTCTCGCCGCCGGTCCGTCTCGCACGATCGAGGTCAGGTTCGGCGGCACCCCGAAAATGTCCCGGGCAGACAGCCCCCGGCTGCGCTTGAACGTGAAGGGGAAAGTCTCCTTCCGGATCAGGCCGGGCAAGGTGTTCAACGGCGGAACGGTCCTGATGAAGGGAAGAGTCGGCTTCAAGGGCGCCCTGCCGCCGGCCCGGGGCAAGCTGGTCGCGATCCAGTACCTCGATCCCACCCGGAGCAAATGGCGACCGGTGGAGGTGCTCAGGACCGATCGCCGGGGGCGCTTCCGTTACCGCTACCGGTTCCGGACCATCAGCTCGGCCCAGCGCATCGTCTTCCGGGCGAGCGCCCTTCAGGAGGCCGGCTGGCCGTACCTGCCCTCGACAGCGAAGCCCCGATCGGTCATTGTGTACCCGAAGGGACGAACCAACCGGAAGGAGGCCGAATGAGAGGGATACCACGACCGTCACCGGCGATGGTCGTCGCCCTGATCGCACTCGTCGTCGCGGTCGGCGGCACCGCAGCCGCGTTGCCCGGAAAGTTCACGGTTGGCCGGGATGATCTGAAAACCTCGTCGGTTGGGGCGAGGGCGCTCGGCAAGATGCTGGTCGGTTACAGCCAAGTGGTCAAGTCACGGGATCCCGTCGCGGGCGATGGTCATTTCACCGAGACTCGGGGCTCTATCCGGTGTCCTGCCAAATCTCCCACCGCTCTAGATCCATCGATTGCCAATATGAGCCAGTTCGCTTTTGAACTCCGACGTACTGCGGTTTCAAATCGATTTGGGGCTCCTGTTGGCTACCAATTCATCGTGAGCGGAGACGAAGGGCCGGAGATTGGCTACACAATGACCGTCAACTGCCTCTTCAAGCGCTGATTCTCGAGCTGCCACTCGTTAAGGACCAACGGCCCCGAGGAGGGGCCGTTGGCGAGGGAGGAGAGGTACTACATCGACTGACGAGGTTATGAGGTCAGCCGATCTTCTCCGGGTTGCCGCTCTCCGTCGGCAGCCGGGCTAAGTGTTGGTCTAGACCAGAGCCTGAAGCTGCTCCGTGACCTTGTTGACGAAGTCCTGGGCCTTCTTGCCCTGCTCCTCGGCGACCTTACTGACATCGGCCTGGGCCTGGTTGGCACGCTTGGTCACTTCGGACACGCGGGCCTCGATCTGCTTGTTGACGTCCTTGTTCGTCGTCTTGATCGTCTTCTCGAAGCTCTTGCGCTGCTTGCGGACGGTCTTCTCGAGCGAGTTGCGGCGCTTCTTGGCGCGAGTGGTCGCCTTGCGGCGGGTGGTGGTGCCACGGCGCTCGGCGCGCTTGACGGTCTTGGTCAGGTCGGCGCGGTAGCCCTTGACCTTCTTCTCGGCGGAAGTCTGGTCGGTCCAGTCCTCGATCACCTCGGAAACCCGGTCGGCCAGGTTGAGGGCGGCGCCCACCGGCACGTCTACGGCCTTCTTCGCGTACTCGACGGCGGTCTCTTCGACCTCTTCGAGGCGGCTCTTGGCGTTCTCGGCGTCCAGCTGGGCGGCGTGGACGGCCTTCTTGTTGGCCTCGGCGCGGAGCTGGGCAGCGGTCCGCGGCTTCGCGGCCTTCTTAGCGGCCGGCTTCTTCGCGGTGCTCTTCTTGGCGGTGGTTTTCTTCTTGGTCTCGGCCATCGGAATCAGTAAGTCCTTTTCTGTGGAAAGTAGATTACTTACTTCTAAGGATGTTTGAAGTGTAGCAGTGAAATACGAACACATGTTCTTTTTTCATGTGATCTCCGTCACTGATGAGTTTTCCGCTCCATAGAGCCGAAAAGAGGCCGTGAACTGGCTGCAAACCACGTTGCAAGCCGCGAATCGGCCTCGAGCGGACGTTCGTGTTCGCCTCGCCTCCGGTCATCCAGAGGCCGGCCGGAGGATCCTTCAGGGAGGGCTGATCAGCCGATCTGGCGGGCCGCGACGAGCGTGTCCAGGCCCTCGCCGGTGGCGGCGACGGTGATCGGGAAGCGGTTCTCCAGCGCCAGGTCGACCTGGCCGAGCCCGCCGTCGCCGAGATCGACCAGGGCCCCGGCCTCGCGGGCGATCAGCTGGCCGGCCGCCACATCGACCGATCGAGAGAGCTGGGGAAAGGTGAGACCGTCGAAGCGGCCCGCCGCGACCGAGACGATCGAGATCGCGAGCGAACCGGTGGTGCGGACCCGGTAGACCTTGCCGGCCAGCCGGTCGAGCATCGGCGCGAGCCGGACCGGGTCGGCTCCCTCGACCCCGACCACCTCGAGGCCGTCATGCGGCTCGAGCGAGAGGCGCTCCTCGTTCAGGTACGCGCCCTCACCCGACTGGGCGAGGAACTCCTCGTCCGTCCCGAAGTCGAATACATAGCCGAACTCGACCGCGGCCATGTTCGGCGCCGTGGCGACGGCGATCGAGAGGCTGTGGGCGGGAATGGTCCGCTTGAAGTTGAGCGAGCCGTCGATCGGGTCGATCACCACCCAGACCTTGCCGCCCTCGTTGAAGGTGACCGTGCCTCGCTCTTCGGAGATCGCGGTGAAGGCCGCGCCGCCACCCTCGGCGAGCTTCTCCAGCTCGGCGAAGACGAGGTCCTCGCATTTGCGGTCGAGAACCAGGGTGTGGTCGCCGCCCTCGCCGACTCCTTCGTACTCGTCACGCTTCTCGAAAGTGTCGAACTCGGCGAAGAGCTTCTTCTGCTGCTCGACGATGCGACGGCAGATCCCCGTCCAGTCGGCGTCAAGCGCGGGATCCGGTGGCAATTGATTCACCCGCGACATGGTAGAGACAAGCCCTGATCAGTGGCTCGGGTAACTTGGAGGGGTGAGTGATCCCGTCTCCAGATCCGGTGCCGAGAGCGATCCCGGCCCCGGCAGGGACCGGGTCCGCGAGCATGGATCCGGGGCTCTCCTGATCCGCGGTGGCGCCGGCACCGGCAAGAGCACGGCGCTGCGCGAACGGGTGGCCCGACTGGCCGAGACCGGGCTCGATCCGTCGCGGATCGCGCTGATCGCCTCGACCGACCGCTCGGCCGCCGCCCACCGGGTCCAGCTCGAGAACGACCTGCCCGGACCCTACGAGGCACTTTCCGTGTTCACCTGGGAGGGCCTGGCCGAAGAGATCCTCCGTCACCGTCCGATCGAGGCCGGCCTCGGGCCCTCCTTCGAGGTGGTCGGTGCCGCCGAGCGGTTGGCCATGCTGCTGGCCCGGGTCGAGGAGCTGCCGCTGCGTCACCACGAGATCCGGGGCAACCCCGCCGGCCTGCTCCGCGAGCTCCTGATCGGCATCGACCAGGCCAAGCGCAACGGGGAGGACGGCGGTGAGCTGGCCGAGCTGATCGAGATCCACAACCGGATCCTCGCCGCGGCCGACCTGCTCGATCGCAACGACCTGCCTCGCATCGCCGCCGAGCTGCTCGCCGACCCGGCGATCGCGAAAGAGACCCTCGTCCGCTTCCCCCACCTGGTGATCGACGAGCTCGAGGATCTCCATCCGGCCCGGGCCGGCCTGCTGGAGAGGCTGGCGACCGCGGGGCCGGAGAGCATCGTCGCCGCGATCGACCCTTCCCGGGCGATCTACGGTCCCGGAGCCGAAGAGCGATTCCTGGCCGCAGTTCCGGAGCCGGACTCCTTCACGCTCGACGAGGCCTGGCGGATGAGCGAGCTGCGAATCACCGCGGCCAAGGCCGCCCTGGGAACCGGTCCGCTGCCCGAGGGGGCCTGGGAGGCGCGCGGCACCGAGGGCTCGGTCCGCTACTGGCGGCCCACCTCGGCCCGGGCCGAGGCCCAGGCGGCGGCCCGAGAAGTCGAGCACCAGATCGCCGCCGGCACCCCGCCCGAGGAGCTGGCGATCGCGGTGCCGGACGTGAACTCGCAGGGAGGGGCGATCGTCGGTGCCCTGGCGGAACGCGGGATTCCCGCGAGGGCCGGGGGCGGCGCGGCGCTGTTCCGCCAGCCCGAGGTCCGCGACACGATCGCCTGGCTCAGGGCGCTCTCCGACCCGACCGACACCCGGGCGGTCACCCGGGCGCTGATGCGGCCGCCGACCGAGCTTCGCTCGCTGGATCTCGCCCGGCTCACCCAGATCTCGAAACGCCGCAAGCTCGACATGGTCAGCGCCTGCGAGGCGGCCCTCGGGTCACCGCAGATGGCCCCCGAGGCCCGCCAGCGGATCGAGGCCTTCCTGAATCTCTACCGGGCGGCCTCCGGGGCAATCGACACCCGGCGACCGGACGCGTACGTGAGGCGATTGATCGAGCGGATCGGCTTCCGGCGGCAGCGGCTCTTCGCCGCCCGGCCCGAAACCGCCGAACGGCTGCTCGGACTCTCGCGCCTGGCCGCGATCGCGACCGACTTCTCGCGCCGCGACCCGGACGCCTCGGTGCGCGAGTTCACGGCGTTCCTCGAAGCGCTGGCCGAAGGGGGGCTCGAACCGGCCGGCGGCCCCGACCTGCCCGGCGCCGGGGCGGTGCCGGTGGTGGGGCTCGACCTGCTGAAGGGTGGCGAGTGGACGCGGATCTGGGTGCTGGGGCTGGAACGGCCGTTCGGCATCACCCGCACCCCCGGCCCGGGCATCGGCGAAGGCCCGACCCATCCCGGCGGCCCCGAGACCGCCCGGGTCGCGGTCGCGACCGCGCTCACCTCGGCCTGGGAAGAGGTGGTGCTCTCGCGGGCCGGTGACGTCGAGCCGGACCCGGTCGCGGCGATCCTCGAGGCGACCGGCGGCCTGGAGGAGATCCACGAGGAGGAGCTGTTCGGCCCGGCCGAGGATGTCGCGGCGATGTACCGGACGATGCGGGACGAGGTGATCGAGGCGTCCTGGAAGGCGGGCTCCGAGCTGAACGAACCGCGCCTCGACACGGCGATTGACGTGAACCGGGCGGTCGCCCGCTACCTCGAGCTGCTGAAGCTGGCCGCGCTCGCCCAGCGCGACGACGGGGCCAGCGACGAAGAGGCGATCGACGCGGTCAACGGCCTGCTCGCCCAGATCGCGACGCCGGAACAGCTGGCTGAGCTGGACGCATCCACGCTCGATCCTTACCTGCTGGCCGGCGAACGGGAGCGGGGCGCACGCCAGGGCCTGATCGACTCCCGCACCGAGCCTTCGCTCGACGCTTTCCTGCCGCGTCGCGGCGATGACCTCCGGCTCTCGGCCACCGACCTCGACATGTACCTGACCTGCCCGCTCAAGTACAAGTTCGCTCGCGTCTTCGGGATCCCGACCCCGCCGACCGTGAACATGCGCTTCGGGATCGTGATCCACAACGTCCTGCAGCGTTTCCACGAAATGGAGCAGGACGTCGGCCGGCCGGTTCCCGACGGCGAGGCCCGGCTGATGGGACTGCTCGAAGAGGGCTGGCGCCGGGGCGGCTTCGGCGAGTCCCACGATGAGCTGCAGTTCCTCGACCGGGCCCGCGACGCGATGCGCGCCTACTGGCGAAGCGAAGAGAGCTCCGAATCCGAGCCGGCCTTCCTGGAGCGGCAGTTCGAGTTCAAGGTCGGCCCGCACTACCTGCGCGGCCGGGTCGACCGGGTCGACCGTGCCCCCGACGGCGAGTTCGAGGTGATCGATTACAAGACCGGCCAGCGGATCGACTCCTCCCGCCACGGCGGCGACATCCAGCTCGCGCTCTACCGGCTCGGCGCCCGCGAGGCCTGGGGCATCGAACCGGGGGCCGGCAGCTACTACTACGTGCTCGAGGGCGAGAAGGTCGCGGTCGAGTCTTCCCCCGATGACCGCGAACGGGTCGAACGGACCGTGCTCGAGGTCGGCGAAGGGGTGCTCGGCCAGGACTTCGAGCCGCGTCCCTCACCCCAGGTCTGCGGCTGGTGCGACTTCAGGCTGGTCTGCCCGGCCGCCGAGGCCTGACCTCGGGTGGATGCAAGTTCACGTCCAAGATCAGTAAAAAGCTGATAATTGGAGTCCTATTAGGGTTAATCTGATTTATGAGACCCTCGACCGTGGCAACCCTCATCGCGGACTTAGTGGAGTCTCGCTCGGCTCCCGATCGACAGGCGCTTCACGCCCGATTGCGCCAATCGCTGGAAAGGGTCCGGTCAGACGATACGTTCGAGTGGCAGCAATATCCCGAGCTGACCGTGGGTGACGAGTTTCAGGCCGTCTTGCCGGATCTTCGGTCTGCCGTCGCCGCGAGCCTCTGGCTGAGGCTGACCATCCTCAGTGAATGTGGCGTCGACACGCGGTATGGCATCGGCTGGGGGCCGATCGAAATTCTGGAGGTCTCGGCGAGCCCGATTCGGCAGGATGGGCCTGGCTGGTGGTCGGCGAGGGAGGCGATCGACGAATCCAAGCTCATTTCGACTCGGAAGCAGTACTCGTTTCTGAGGACCCGGGTCGCCTCCGAATCTGGTGACGACTCTCGGGGGGGCGAAGTAGCGGCCCTGAATGCTTATGCAGCTGTGTGCGACGAGGTAATTGACAGCATGAAGAAGCCCGCTCGCCGGTATCTACTGAGATTTCTGGAAGGGGTGTCGCAGGAGGTCATCGCCAAGGAAGAGAAAGTGACCCAGTCGAATGTCTCGCAGACCCTGGCGAGCAGCGGGGCGCATGCGATCAAACGGGCTCAGCTCGAACTTTTGAATCGAGTCCGCTCGTGACCTTGCTGGCCCTGCTCCTTATTTCATTCGGCTTGACTGACATCGCATGGTCGGCCGCCGGCGCAGCCCGTCGACCCGGCATGGGGAATGTGTGGGAACCGGCGGTCGGGCTGTCGGCCGCAGTCGGAACGGCTGGATCACTTGGAGTGTCGGGCTCCAGTTTGGCCTTGATTGCGGTGGGTCTCACCCTCGCGACCGGGTTTTGGTGGTACCTCGGGAAGGCCGACACTCCCGCACGTTCGTGGCTACTGCTTGCCTTCATCGGTACGTGTTCGCTCCTCGCCCTGGTCGCCGGCGGTTTTGTCGCGATCCCAGGAGGGTGGGCGGGAGATTGGTACGGCGGATGGGACTGGAGCCTCACTGGCTCCGCGTCACTTCAGCAAGCCATACTTCTTGTGGCAGCGTTGCTGTTCTCCGTCGCGTCTGCCAATCGAGTCGTTTCAGCGACCCTCTGGATTGCCGGCACGCCACCCCAGCGTGGCGAGGTAAGGCTGAAGGGTGGCCGGGTCTTGGGACCGATGGAAAGGTGGATTGTCATGGCGATGATCCTGGGCGGACAGCCGGCCGGCGTGGCTATCGTGTTCGCCGCGAAA
Source organism: Solirubrobacterales bacterium (assembly GCA_044464425.1). Lineage (GTDB taxonomy): Bacteria > Actinomycetota > Thermoleophilia > Solirubrobacterales > 70-9 > 67-14. The sequence continues at coordinate 18,047 of JBIQLL010000013.1, forward strand.
GGGCTGCTTCGGTTTCCGACGCTGAGTTCGGGAAGTGAATTACCTGCCGAGGGTGGGGCCGACAGCGCCTGGAGCAGCGCCGAGTATTCGGAGTACTTCCTGGTCGGGACGTTCGCGTCGCTGATCGTTGCCGCAGTCCTTGCAGTGGTGGTATTAGCGGTTAGCTGATAAACCTAGGAAAATAAGCGAATTACTTATGAATCGTCGCGCTGCTTGAGGAACTTCTGGAACTCGAGGGCGAGGGCGTCGCCGCTCGGAACGTCTTCCTCGGAGCCGTGGCGACCGCGTTGCTCGTTCTCGATTCGCTCGACCAGCTCCTCGACCTCGGGGTCGGCGGCCACCGCCCGGCCGATCTGCTCGTCGTAGGTGATCGTCTCGTCCTCGAGCCCGGAGATGTCGGCGGCGACGCGGGTGATCGATTCGAGCTTCTCGCTCAGGGCCAGAGCCGCCTTCGGGTTCGGCACTGCGGCGACGTAATGGGGCACGGCCGCCCAGAGGGAAACCGAAGGCAGGCCGGCGGCCCGGCAACGGTCGTGGATCACGCCGACGATCCCGGTCGGCCCTTCGTAATCCGAACGTTCGAGATCGAGGCTGCGGACCGTCGACTCGTCGGTCGAGACGCCGGTGATCGGCACCGGCAGCGTGTGCGCCACCTCGGCGATCAATGATCCGAGCACGACGACCATCTGGACGTCGAGCTGCTCGGCCACCTGCACCACCATCTCGGAGTAGGTCCGCCACTTGAGGTTCGGTTCGGTTCCGTCGAGCAGGATCAGGTCGCGTTCCGCTCCCTGGGCGCGGGCGGCGATGAAAGTGTTGGCCGGCCAATCGATCCGGCGATGAGCGCCTTCGACCAGGCGGATGGTCGGCCGGTTGGCCTGGAAGTCATAGAAGTCCTCGGGGTCGACCTCGGCCAGAACGTCGACCTCGAGCGAGTCGGCGAGGGTCTCCAGGGCGGCGGATGCCGCGCTGGCCGCATCGTTCCATCCCCGGAAGGCGCAGACCAGCATCGGGTCGCGCAGTTTCGGTGGGTTCATCTCCCAGCGGAGTTGGTCCATTTGTTCAATGTAGCCGACCCGCCCCGTCGGCCCGCCCGTCTGGGGCTTTGGTCAGGATGTGGTCGATGGAAGCCACCGCCCGGAACGGAACCCCGCTGGTCGAGCTGACCCCTGGGCAGAGTTTCAGCGGCCGCTACGCCTGCGCCCGCAAGGACCGGCTCACCGCGAAGAACGGCTCGGCCTACCTGGCGCTCGAGCTGCGCGACCGGACCGGCTCCCTGCCCGCCCGCATCTTCCGTGACCCCGACCGGATCGGGATCACCTTCGAACGCGGTGACGTGATCGCGGTGAAGGGGCGGGTCGAACAGTTCCGCGGCCAGCTCTCGGCCGAGCTCGAAGAGGTGGACCGGGTCGATCCGGCCGAGATCGATCCGGCCGACTTCCTGCCTACCGCCTACCGGGACCGCGACGAGCTCGAGGGCTTTCTCGAACACCTCGCCCGTGAGGTCCACCACTCCGGCTACCGGGCGGTGGTCGAGGATCTGCTCTTCACCGGCGAGACGGCGGAGGCATTCCGACTCGCACCCTGCACCCGGGGCGGCCACCACGCCTACATCGGCGGACTCTCGGAACACACGGTCGCGGTCGGCACCCTGGTCACCGAGACCTGCGTACTCCACCCGAAGCTGAACTCGGACCTGCTGATGGCGGCGGCCTTGATCCATGACATCGGCAAGACCGGCGAGTTCACCTACGGGGCGGAGATCGGCCTGAGCGAACGGGGCCGAAGCCTCGGCCACCTGCAGATCGGGGCGGAGCTGATCGGGGCCGCCGGCAAGCGGGCCGGCCTCGAGCCCGCCGAGCGAGACACGCTGCTCTCAACCGTGATGTGCCACCACGGCACCGACCCGCTCCGGCTGCGCCAGTTCCCCTCGGCCGAGGCGATCGCCCTCTACCGCCTCAACGCGCTCGACGCCCAGGTCAAGACCGCGCTCGAGCACGGCCTGGGCTGAGCGTTCAGGCCTCGTCGAGCTCCTTGAACTTCTCGGCCATCGTCGGGTTGCTCCGGGTCAGCTTCTTGATCGAGACGTCCTGCGCCTTGTCGTTGGCAAGACGCAGGTTGTTGGCGGACTTGAGCAGCGAGCTCTTGGTCTTCTCCAGGTTCTTGATCGACTTGTCGATCTCGTTGATCGCGTCCTCGAACTGGCGCGAAGCGAGACCGTAGTTGCGCTGGAAGCCGGTCTTGAAGGTCTCCAGCTTCTCCTCGAAGTTGGTGATGTCGATGTTCTGGGCCCTGACCTGGGCCAGTTCGGATTTGAGCTTCAAGGTCTTGAAGGCCTCGTTGCGGATCAGGGTGATGATCGGGATGAAGAACTGCGGCCGGACCACATACATCCTCGGGTAGAGATGTGAGACGTCGACGATGCCGGCGTTGTAGAGCTCGTTCTCCGGCTCCAGCAGCGAAACCAGCACGGCGTACTCGCAGCCCTTCTCGGTCCGGTCGTTGTCGAGCTTCCGGAAGAAGTCCTCGTTCTTCTTCTTGTTGGCGCCCTCGTCGAGCTCGTTCTTCATCTCGAACATGATCGAGACGAACTCGGTGCCCGATTCGTCGGACTCGCGAAAGATGAAGTCGCCCTTGGTGCCGGCGCTCGCGTCGTTGTCCTTCCCGAAGTCCGCGTTCGGGAACGCGGCGGCCCGAATCTTGTTGAACTCGATCTCGCAGTGCTGCTCCAGGGTCTCGCCGACCATCTTGGTGGACAGCTTCGCCTTCATGTCCTTCAGGCGGTCGATTGTGTCGTCGCGATCCCTGAGCTGGATCTCGAACTTCTCTGTGAGCGACTTTTCACGCAGCTTCTGCTCGGTTTCCCGTGAATCGAGATCCCGCCTGAGGTCGTCGCGCTCCTTCTCGACACCGCTCAGGGCTTCCTTCAGGGCCAGCTTGCCGGCCACATCCGCCTTCTCGAGCTCCGCCTTGAGGCGTTCGATCTCGGCGTCCTTCCTGGCGGCTTCGTCTTTCAGCTCTCCGGCGGCCTTGGCCTGGGCCAGCTCACCGCTCGTCTTCAGCTCCTCCTTGAGACGTTCGATTTCCAGGTTTTTCGCGGCAGCGACGTCCTTGAGCTGGCTCGCGACCTTGGTCTCGGCCAGCTCGATCGCATTCTTCTTTTCCTGCTCGGCGAGTTCCAGCCGCTCATGGAGGGCCTTGTCGAAGGCTTCGTCGCGTACCTGGTTCAGGATGTCCGCGTAACCGGCCTCGTCAATGTTGAAAGCTTTTCCGCAATGCGGGCACTTGATCTCGTGCATTTCCGGTCTCCTTTCTCGTTTGGCCGGCAGCCTCCGGAGGTTAGGCGTTGGTCATGATGTTCAGAGGAAGTCGGCTGGGGGAGCCGGTTCTGACATCACTCCTCGATATTCGGGCGTCTCCGGGAGCGCTTGACCTCGGAGTGGCGGCGCTTCGAATCGAGACGCTTCTGCTTCGAGGCCCGGGTCGGCTTCGTGGCCCGTCGGCGACGGGGAACGGTCAACGCGCCGGCGAGCTTGGACTCGAGGCGCTCGAGGGCGAGGTCGCGATTGCGGGTCTGGGACCGCGCGTCCTGGCTCACCGCGGTCACGACCGGGCCCAGCTTGCGGACGATCCTGGCCTTCTGGGCCTCGTTCAGGGCCAGCGAGCGTTCGACCTCGAAGACCGCCTCGATCCGGGAGGCGGTCACGTTGGCGTGCTGGCCGCCCGGCCCGGACGAGCGCGAGGCCCGCAGGGTGACCTCGCCGACCGGGATGAACGGGCCGCCGCGAGGACGGAGGCCCGGCTTCATCGGGAAGCACCGGGATCGGCGGCCGGTGGCTCGGGCCGTTCCTCCTTGAAGACGCGCTTCAGGAGTCGCCAGGCCATGTACAGCGCAAGCATGGCGAAGCCGATTCTGAGCGCCCGTTCCGGCACCGCGTTCGAGATCACCACCCCGGCCAGCACGCCGAGCGGGGAAAGCAGGCCGATCACCGCGGCGTCCTTCAGGTTGACGTTGCCGTAGCCGACCTGCCGCCAGGTTCCGACCAGCGAGACGAGGGCGATCATCATCAGCGAGGTCGCCTCCGCTTCAACCTGGCCCTTGGCCAGCACCAGGGTCATTGCCGGCACGAAGACGATCCCGCCGCCAACTCCGATCACTCCCGCGATCATCCCGCCGATCAGGCAGATCGCGCAGGCGAGGGCGATGTCCATCAGCCCACCACCATCTCGATCGCGACCGCGATCAGAAGCACGGCGAAGACGACGGAGACGGAACGTTCCGGGATTCTCTGCTGGAGCCAGGTGCCGCCGATCACGCCGAGGATCGCCGGCACGGCCAGGATCAGGCCGGTCCCGAGATCGACGTTGCCGTAGATCCCGCCCTGCATCACGGCGGCGAGCAGCGCGATGATGATGATCGCGGCCAGGCTGGTGCCGGTGGCGAGCCGCTCGCCGTAGGCGAAAAGGGCGATCAGCATCGGCACGATCACGGTGCCACCGCCGACCCCGAACAGCCCGCTGAACGCGCCGGCCAACGTCCCGATCATGCCCAGACCCCAGATGTGGCGCGAATCCATGGCGCGATACTAGGACGGATTCCGAGGGCAAGTTGTGCCGCCGGGATAGTCTCTCGGGCATGGCCGCTCCGGATTCGCCCCTCTCGCTGCTGCTGGAAGACCCTTTGCGGTCCGCACTCATGAGCGACGTAGACGGCACGCTCTGCCGGATCGTCGATCGGCCCGATCAGGCCCGCGTCCCGGCCCGGGCGCGCGAGAGCCTGGAAGTCCTGGCCGACCACCTCGCGCTGGTCGCCTGCATCACCGGCCGTCCGTCACCCGTCGCGCGAGAGATGGTCGGCGCCGAGAAGATCACCTACTTCGGCAACCACGGGCTCAGCTACATCAAGCCCGGCCAGGAGCGGCCGACCGTGGTGATCGAAGGCGAGGAGGCCGAGCGGGCGAGGAACTTCATCCGCGAGAACGACAACCCGTTCTGGGTTACGGCCAAGATCCGGGTCGAGGACAAGGGGCCGATTCAGGCTCTGCACTGGCGGGGTGCCGGCCGTCGCACCGAAGAGCTGGTCCGGGCGATCGCCGACCATGCCCATACCGCGGGCCTCGCCACTCACTGGGGTCGCAAGGTCCTCGAGCTGCGGCCGCCGGGCATGGAAGGCAAGGCCGGCGCGGTCGACGAACTGCTCGACGGCACCGGGATCGACACCGTCGTCTTCGCCGGTGACGACCGCACCGACCTCGAGGCGGCCCAGCGCCTGCGCCGCCTGGCCGGCGACGGTGAGCTGAAGAGCCTCTTGATCGTCGCGATCGATTCCGACGAGGGCCCGCCGGAGCTGGTCGAGATGGCCGATCTGGTGGTCGCCGAGCCGGAGGAGTGGATCGACCTGATCGAGGATCTCGCCGGACGTTTCTCGGCCCCGCCCGCCGTCTCACAGACGGAGTAGCGCTTGTCGTTCGCCGAGCTGCTCAGGGCGACCGTCTTCCTCACGGCCGGGGGCGCGACCGCACTCGGCGCGATCGCCGTGATCGGGGTTCGCGACGCCGACAACACGACGATCCTGCTGATCGGCGCGGTCTGGTGGATCGTCGCCGCCTGGATCGGCCTCAGCCTCGGCGGTGCCGAACGTTCGGCCGAGTCGATGCGGGAAGCGCTGGCCGGTGCCCGCACCGTCACCACCAACTCGCCGGGCGTCTCGATGCCTTCCCCGGCCCGGGTCGCCTGGGGCCGTCTCTGGCCGATCCTCGCCGCGGTCGGCCTGGCCGGCGCGATCGGGGTGATCTACCCCGAGGTGGCGGTGGTCGGTTCCGGCTACGCACTCCTGGTCTCGCTCGCCTGGCGCAACCGGGAGTCGGCGGTGCTGGCGATCGAGGGTCGCGACGGGGTCCGCTTCCTGGTCGAGTCGGCCTCGGCTCTGAAGCCGGTCAAGCTGGTCCGCACCCCCGGCTTCCGCGCCTTCTAGACCGCACGGCGAGCTGGGTTCGATTCGCAGGCGTATGGGACCAGTAAGTCGAACCCAGGTCCGGGTCGGAGTATGGTCGGGGCATGGCCGATGGATGGAGTTCGATTCCCTACGAGGAGTGGCGTGAGACCCGTGACACGCTCCACGCCCATACCCAGTTTCTCGGCAAGCTCTGCGTGGAGCTCGCGCCGCCCGAGCCGCAGCTTCAGCACGCGGCCCTGCGTCAGACCGCGCGCGGCTGGGAAACCCTGCCGCTGCCGGCGCCGAACGGTTCCGGCGCCTTCGTGGCGGCGCTTGACCTGCGTACCCACCACCTGTTGATCGAACACTCGGACGGGACGGGAGCGGGGATCGCGCTCGCCCCGAACCGCCCGGTCGGCGAGGTGGTTCGTGAGAGCCTGGCCGCGATCGGCGAGCTCGCCGGAAAGGTGCGGATCGATCCGTCCCCCCAGGAGGTCGCCTGGACGATCCCGCTGGACGAGGATGACGAACACCGGATCTACGACCCGGGCCAGGTCACGTCCTTCTTCGAGATGGCGACCGTCGCCGGGATGGCCCTGACCCGCTTCCGGGCTCCCTTCCGGGGCCGTTCGACCCCGCTCAACGCGTGGTGGGGCTCGTTCGACCTCGCGGTCAACCTGTTCTCGGGTCGGCCCGCCGAGCCACCCTCGGATGACTTCATCATGCGCAACGCGATGGACGCCCAGGAAGTCGCGGTCGGCTGGTGGCCCGGTGACGGCAGGTACGGCAAGCCCGCCTTCTACGCCTACGCCCACCCGCCGGAAGAGGGCTTCTCCGGCCGGGATCTCTCACCCGTGCCGGGCGGCTGGAACGACGAGCTCGGCGAGTACGTGCTCGATCACGAGCAGGCGGCGGCGAGCGGTGATCCGGAAAGAGCCGTGGTGGACTTCTGCGGCGCGATCTTCGATCACGCGTGCAACGTGTGTGACTGGAATCCCGCCCTGGCCGCCTCGGCTGCGGGCGACCCACCGCCGATCCGGTAGGAACCTTCTAGCTCAGTCTTTCCACCAGGACCGGGTGTTCATCACCTGGTCGGCGGTGATCCAGGCCCGGCGGGCGGTGGCGATCCCGTAGCTGATGAAGTCGAGCGTCTCGGGCCGGTGGGCGTCGGTGTTGATCACGATCTTCACCCCGGCCTCGGCCGCCATCCGGGCGTGGATCTCGTTCAGGTCCCGGCGCCGGGGGTTCGAGTTGATCTCGATCATCGTGTCGTGCTCGACCGCGGCGGCGATCACCCGCTCGATGTCGAGCGGGTACGGCTCGCGCTGGTTGATCAGGCGGCCGGTCGGGTGGCCGATGCAGTCGACCAGGGGATTCTCGATCGCGGTGATCATGCGGTCCGTGTTCTTCTGCTCATCGTCGCTGAAGGCGGTGTGGATCGAGGCGATCACCCAATCGAGCGCTTCGAGCAGGTCATCGTCGTAATCGACCGAGCCGTTGGGGTGGATGTTGACCTCGGAACCGGAGAGCAGCCGGAGCGCGCGGTCCTCGTGGTTGAGCTCGCTGATCTCCTCGATCCGCTGCCAGAGCCGGCCGGCCTCGACGTGGTTGCCGAAGCCGTGCGACTCGGAGTGGTCGGTGATCGCCAGATACTCGTAGCCGAGTGCTTCGGCCGCTGCGGCCATCTCCTCCAGGGTCGCGACTCCGTCCGAAAGGGTGGTGTGCGAGTGGAGGTCGCCCTTGATCTGGTCGCGCTCGATCAGCTCCGGCAACTCGCCCTTCTCCGCGGCGTCCAGCTCACCCCGGTTCTCGCGGAGCTCGGGGACGATGTACTGGTAGCCGAGCCGCTCGTAGACTTCCTGCTCGCTGGCGAAAAGCTCGGTCTGTCCGGTCGCGTCGTCCTTGATCCCGTTCTCGGATACGTGGAGGCCACGCGCCACGGCCCGCTCGCGCAACTCGGCATTGTGGGCGCCGGACCCGGAGAAATGCTGGAGCAGGTTGCCGAAGGCGTCCGGCTCCACGATCCGCACGTCGACGCCGATCCCGGAGTTGGTGGTCAGCTTGACGCCCTTGTCGCTCGGGCTGCCGTGTTCGGCGACCAGATCATGGCCGGCGATCGCGGTCGCCAGCTGCTTCGGGTCGGGGGAGGTAGCGATCAGGTCGATGTCCTTGCAGGTCTCGGTCATCCGTCTCACCGATCCCGCGACCTCGGCCTCCTCGCAATTCGGATCGCTCCGAAGAGCTGCCGCGAGCTCTTCCGCGGTCGGCAGGATCTCGTCGAGTCGCAGGCGCGTGGGACCCTCGGGTTCGGCTTCCAGCCGGTCGAGGCCGGCGAGGATCTTCTCCTCGACCTTCGGTCCCAGCCCCTTCAGCCCACGAACCTTCTGCGCTTCGGCCGCGGCCCGCAGGTCTTCCGGTCCGGTCACGTCGAGCTCGTCGTGGAGCCGGCGGACCGTCTTCGGCCCGAGCCCGGGGATGCGGCTGATCTCCAGCAGGCCGATCGGGATCTTCTCCTTCAGCTTCGCCGCGGCGGGAATCTCGCCGGTTTCGACCAGGGCGACGATCTTCTCCTCCAGCGTCTTCCCGACCCCGGGCAGCTCGGTGATGGTGCCGTTGCGGGCCATCTCCTCGACCGAGCGGCCCTCGCTCTTGATCGTCCGGGCCGAGTTCGTGTAGGCGAGGACCCGGTACTGGTCGGCCCCGTCGAGCTGGTAGAGGACGGCCAGCTCTTCGAGAGCTTCGGCGATCTGGGCATTGGTCATGCCCAGAAACTATTGAGTCGGGAAGACGGGGTCCAACCGCCGGGTCAGCCGCTGAAGCCGACCGGCTTGCTCTCCGCGCCACGCCCTTCGAGGATCCCGTCGATCAGCCCGTACTCCTTCGCCTGCGAGGCGGTGAAGAACCGGTCGCGGTCCATGTCGGCGTGGATCGTCTCCTGGCTCTGGCCGGTCCGCTCGGCGTAGATCTTCTCGGTCCGCTCGCGCGAGTCGAGGATCTCCTTGGCATGGATCTCGATATCGGTCGATTGGCCCTGAAAGCCGGCCGAGGGCTGATGGGTGAGGATCCGCGAGTTCTCGAGGGCGTAGCGCTTGCCCCGGGCGCCGCCGGCCAGCAGCAGCGATCCCATTGACATCGCGATCCCGAAGCAGATCGTCTGGATGTCCGGCTTCACGAACTGCATCGTGTCGAAGATCGCCATCCCCGCGGTCAGCGAGCCGCCCGGGGAGTTGATGTAGAGCGAGATGTCCTTGCCCGGGTCCTGCGACTCGAGGTGGAGCAGCTGGGCGACGATCAGGTTGGCGATCTGGTCATCGACCTCCTGGCCGAGGAAGATGATCCGCTGGTCGAGGAGGCGGGAGTAGATGTCGAAGGCGCGCTCGCCGCGCGGGCCCTGCTCGACCACGGTGGGAATCAGGCTGGAATGGATCATTTGGCTCCTCTCGTATGCGCAACCAGACAGTTGCGGGTGATTGCGGTAGAGTAACGCAACTAATCAGTTGCGTCAGAGGAGGTCTCGTGGACGAAGTGGTCAGGGAAGTGGAACTGGACAGCGATCCCGAACGAGCCTGGCGGGCGATCTCCGAGGAGTCGGAGCTCTCGGAGTGGCTCGGTGGCGAGGTCGAGATCGAGCTCGAACCGGGCGGCGAGATCAGCGTCACCGGTGACGAAGGCGACCGCTCCGGCTTCGTCGAGTCGGTCGAGGAAGGGCGGGGCCTCAGCTTCTGGTGGTCCGAGGGCGAGGATGAGAGCACCCGGGTTGAGCTCGAGGTGATCGGTGAGCCGGAGACGGGCGGATGCCTGGTCCGGGTGACCGAGACGAGGCCGCTGGCCGGGCTCGAACGGGAGCTGGCCGACATCACGGCCCTGGCGGCGGTTTGAGCCCCGCCCGCACAGACGAGGTCTTCAGCGCCCTGGCCGACCCGAACCGGCGGCTGATCATCGAGCGCCTCGCGACCGAAGGCCCGGCCACCGCGACGATGCTCGCCGGGAGGCTCGGGGTGAGCCGACAGGGTGCGGCCAAGCATCTCGCCAGCCTTGCCGGGGCCGGGATCGTGTCCTCCTCCCGGGACGGGCGCGAGGTTCGCTACGAACTCCTCGAGCGGGGCCTGGAGCCTGGCGCGAGCTGGCTCGAAAGCGTCGGCGGCCAGTGGGACGAGCGGCTGGCCTCGCTCAAGCGGCACCTGGACGACTGAGGCGCCGCCGGCGGCCGTCGCGGAAGCGCTCTGGCGGCCAGTCACCCGGAGCCCGTCCGGTGGATACGATCCGCTGATGCCTGAAGCGGTCAGCACAGAGCACCGGGGCGCGGCCTGGGTGATTCTCCCGACCTTCAACGAGGCGGGGAACCTCGGGCCGATGGTCGACGCGCTCGAGCCGAAGCTGACCCGCGACGACGACCGGATCCTGATCGTCGACGACAACTCGCCCGACGGGACCGGCCAGATCGCCGACCGCATCGCGGCGGAACACCCCAAGGTTCAGGTCATCCACCGTCCCGCCAAGCAGGGCCTGGGCCCGGCCTACCTGGCCGGCTTCCGGGCCGCGCTCGAGGGCGGCGCCGACCTGATCGTTCAGATGGACGCCGACTTCTCCCATGACCCCGCCTACTTGCCGCGTTTGCTGGCGGCCTCCGAGCTGGCCGATCTGGTGATCGGCTCGCGCTACGTGCCGGGCGGCGGGATCACCGAGTGGGGCCAGCTCCGCCGCCTGCTCAGCCGGGGCGGCAGCCTCTACTCGCGCGCGATCCTCCGGATCCCGGTCCGCGACATGACCGGGGGCTTCAAGTGCTTCCGGCGTGAGGTGCTGGAGACGATCGACCTGAGCGAGGTCGCGGCCTCCGGCTACTCCTTCCAGGTCGAGATGACCTGGCGGGTGGTCCGGGCGGGCTTCTCGGTGATGGAGGTCCCGATCACCTTCCGCGAGCGGCAAGAAGGCGATTCCAAGATGACCACGGCCATAATCGCCGAAGCCGCCTGGCGGGTTCCCGTCTTGCGACTGCGTCGCAAATAAGGAGTCGGCACCGCCTACGGCGGGCCTCCCAGGCGAACCCGTCCGTTCAGAACATCAAATATTTGATGAACGGTGGCCACACCAGCCACTTCATTTTGTATAGTACGTGGTCAAGACCTACGATCAGGAGACCGAAATGGCACTTCCCGAAGTAACCGACGCGACGTTCAAGGCTGAAGCGCTCGAAGCCGACGGCCCCGTGCTGGTCGACTTCTGGGCTCCCTGGTGCGGTCCCTGCCGGGTCGTCCACCCCGTCCTCGAGGAGATCAACGAGGAGCGCGACGACCTCAAGATCGTCAGCCTCAACATCGACGACAATCCGCAGACTGCCCAGCAGTACGGGGTTCTCTCGATCCCGACCATGATCCTGCTCAAGGATGGCGCTATGGTCAAGCAGCTGGTCGGCGCCCAGCCGAAGCGCAAGATCCTCGCCGAGCTCGAGCCCGCCCTGCAGGCTTAGTCGGATGCCGTTCGTCCACATCCACTGGTACGAGGGCCGTACCGACGAACAGAAGGCGGAGATCGCCAAGCGGATCGAGGAGGCGTTGGTCGATGTGGCCGGCGCCTCTCCCGAGCATTGCTGGGTGAAGTTCGTCGACTCGAAGAAAGCCGACTTCATCATTCCCGAAGCCCGGCCCGAGTAGCCGGGCTTCATCGTTCAGGGCAGCGAATGGGATACCGGCGTCTTGCGGCGGCGGATCAGTTCTGGCGCCGTTCCAACCAGATGGGCGTTCTCAACACCGATCTCGCCCGTCAGCTCGAGGCGAAGGAGCTCGGTGCCCGGCTGTGGCGGATCGAGCCCGGACAGGCATCCACCCGCCACCGGCACAGGATGACCGAGGAGCTCTACGTGCTGCTCGAGGGGGTCGGAAAGCTGCGGGTCGAGGAAGAGCTGCTGGTGCTCGAGCCGATGGACGCGGTCCTGGTCGACCCGGAAACGGTGCGTCAGCCTTTCAACGACACCGAAGCAGACCAGCTCTGGCTGGTCGTGGGCGCACCGACCGAGCACGCCGACACGACGACCATCGACGAAGAACTGCTCGCCTGGATGTATCCGGACGGCTCGAAGTTTCGGCCACCGGAGCTGGATTGAGCCGGCGACATCGAGTTACGTGCAAGGCTGCACATAGCTGACGGCCTGCATGTTACGCTTGGGGAATGGAGAGGAAACACCGCCTTGCGCGGAGGCTGACGCGGGTTCTGCTGTCCCTTGCCGTCGCGGTTCTCTGGTTGGTTGCCGGCCCTTCGGTCGCCGGTGCCAACCAACTGACCGAGATCACCATTCCGGCGAAGAACGGGGAAATCCCCGCAGGCTGGGTCAACTATGACGGGCCTCCGCGGGCAAAGGTTCTCCTGCCGGACGGCTACAAGCGGGAGAAGCAGTATCCGTTGCTGATCCTCCTCGCAGGAGCGAACAGCAGCTACAAGACCTGGTCGGACGAGAAGCTGGGCCGGATCAAGACCACGGCGGCGGGCTTCCCCGGGATCATCGTCATGCCGGAGGGATCGACCGGTTACTACGACGATTGGTGGAGCGGCGGCGAGCGGGGGAACCCCGCCTGGGAGTCCTACTACCTGGACCAGGTGATCCCTCAGCTGCTCGAGCGCTACAACATCCGCCCCGAACGCCGATGGCACGCTCTGGCCGGGGTTTCCATGGGAGGTCTCGGTACCGCCTACCTGAGCGGCAGGCTGCCCGGCTTCTTCGGGTCGATCGCGATCTTCTCCGGCGTCGTCGACACACATCTCTTCCCGGGGTTCGGCGCCGCGGCCACGCTGATCGGTCAGAGCGCGGTCGGCATGCCCCTGGACCAGGAGGCCATGTGGGGCCCCGAAGACGGCTTCTACGCATACGGCCATGATCCGGTGCGGCTCGCCCGGAACCAGCAGCACACGCGAGTCTGGATGGGGGCCGGAAACGGGGTGCCGACGAGCGACGGTGAGCCGCTGACCAACAATCCCGCTACCGACATCCCGGCCGAGGTCGCGCTTTCCAGGCCGGCGTCAGACAACTACGCCAAGGCCCTCGAGGAGGCCGGGGTGGATGTCACCTACAGCACCCGGGACGGGATGCATGACTTCGCAAACTTCCGACCCCAGCTGCGTGACGCGATCGCCTGGGATCTCTTCGCCCCGGTTGACGAGCATCCCCAAGCCTGGGTGAACGACACCGTCGCCACCAGCGGGCAGCTGTGGGAGTTCGGCTATCGATTCGACTCTGCCCCGGATCGCATCGTGAGATTCACCCGGACCCCCGGGCACCTCCACGTATCCGGCGCGGACAGCCCGGTCACGATCAGCCTCGGTCACGGATGCGAGTTCCGCTTCGCCACGCCGGGGGCTCTGGGTCTGCCGGCACGGTGCGGCTCAGATCAGACCCGGCGTCTTCGATTGAGGGTTCGTCCCAACAAGATCCGCACCGGCAAGAGGACCGTCATCAGGATTCGCGTGAGGCCGGTCGTGCCGAAGACGGTCGTCCGGGTGGGCGGCGAGCGAGTCCGAGTCCACCGCGGCAAGGCACGCACGAAGGTGTGTCGACGGTCCAGAGGGCGGATCAGGATCACGGTCAAGGCACCGGGATATCTCAAAGCCAAGGCTCGGGTCAAGGTCCGGGGCCGACCCGCTCCCTGCCGGAGATAGATCTCGGGGTTCGGCCTGGCGCCGCATGACATCGCGCCGGCGGCGACATGCAGGGTCAAACTTATCTGCAGCCCTGCATGTATAATTCTCGACGAGTCGAAGATCGAGAGGAATTCGCGTGGCAGACAACAGGGTTTACGTCATCGGCGTCGGGATGACGAAGTTCGAAAAGCCGGGGCGCCGGGAGGACTGGGACTACCCCGCGATGGCCCGGGAGTCCGGGACGAATGCTTTGAACGACGCCGGCATCGGCTACGAGGAGATCGAGCAGGCCTATGTGGGGTACGTCTACGGCGAATCCACCTCGGGCCAGCGGGCGGTCTACGAGCTCGGGATCACCGGCATCCCGATCGTCAACGTCAACAACAACTGCTCGACCGGGTCCACGGCGCTCTTCCTCGCCGCCCAGGCGGTCCGCAGCGGCGTCGTCGATTGCTCGCTCGCGCTCGGCTTCGAGAAGATGCAGCCGGGCTCGCTGGGCGCCACTTTCACCGATCGCGAACAGCCGATGATGCGCCACATGGACCTGCTGGCCCAGATCTCCGAAGTGAAGTTCCCGCCGGCGCCCTGGATGTTCGGCGCCGCCGGCCGGGAGCACATGGAGGAGTTCGGATCGAAGCCGGAGCACTTCGCGAAGATCGGCGAGAAGAACCACCGGCACTCGGTCAACAATCCCTACGCGCAGTTCCAGGACGAGTACACGCTCGACGAGATCCTCGAAGCGCCGATGATCTACGAGCCGCTGACCAAGCTGCAGTGTTCGCCGACCTCGGATGGCTCCGGAGCCGCCATCCTCGCCAGCGAGGACTTCGTCGAGAAACATGACCTGGCAGACCAGGCGATCGAGATCGTCGGCCAGGCCATGACCACGGACTTCGAGAGCTCCTTCGAGACCCGCAAGGCGAAGGACGTGATCGGCTATGACATGAACGTCAAGGCGGCCCGGGAGGTCTACGAGCAGGCCGGGCTGGGCCCGGAGGATTTCCAGGTGATCGAGCTCCACGACTGCTTCTCGGCCAACGAGCTGCTCACCTACGAGGCGCTCGGTCTCTGCGAAGACGGCGGTGCCCCGGACCTGATCGACGCCGGCGACAACACCTATGGCGGCAAGTGGGTGATCAACCCGTCGGGCGGGCTGATCTCCAAGGGCCACCCGCTCGGGGCGACCGGGCTCGCCCAATGCGCCGAGCTGAGCTGGCAGCTCCGCGGCGAAGCCGACCGGCGGCAGGTCGATGACGTCGACGCCTGCCTCCAGCACAACATCGGCCTGGGCGGGGCGGCGGTGGTCACCGCCTACCGGCGAGCCGTCAACTGAAACCAACCCCAACCACTGGAGAACGAAATGGCCAAAGTCTCAGCCGAAGTGAGCATCGCCGCGCCGCAGGAGAAGGTCTTCGAGGCGATCACGAACCCCGCCGACTACGAGAAGTGGCTGACCATCCACACCAAGTGGAAAGAGGCGACGCCGGAGGCATTCACCCTCGGTGCACAGATTGCCGAGGTCGTAACGATGCTCGGCATGGCGAACACGATCACCTGGACCGTCGATGAGCTCGAGTCGCCCACGCGGATGCGGATATCCGGCACCGGGATGGCCGGGGTCAGGACCGCCTTCACGTTGAACGTCGACAGCGACGGCAACGGCGGCTCCAAGGTCGAGATGGACGCCGAGTTCGAAGGCCAGATGGTCGTCGGCGCGCTCGGAGCGGCGGTTGAGAAGGACGCCAAGGAGCAGCTCGACAAGTCGCTGGAGAACTTCGCCGGACTGGTGAGCTGACCGTGACCGGCACGGCCGAGGCTCTCGCCTTCGACGAAGCGGGCCTGGACGAGTGGACCGACGAGGTCGAGTTCGAGGTCACGCGCGAGCGGCTGGTTCAGTACGCGGCCGCGACCAACGACCCGATCCCGGCCCACCGTGAGGGGGATGTCGGCTCCCCGGTCTTCGCGATCGTGCCGGTCTTCCACGCCCTGCTCGCGCCGGCCCTGGAGGTGGTGCCGGTCTCGCTCTTCGGCAGGATCCTCCACGGCGAGCAGGACTTCCGCTTTCATCGCCCGATCCTCCCCGGTGACAGGCTGACCGCTCGGGGCAGGATGACCGGCTGGGAAGGGCTCGAGAACGGGACCCGTGCCTGCGTCTATCTCGAGTGCCGGGATGCGGCGGGGGAACTCGTCAACGAGCAGTACGTGACCTTCTTCGTCCGCGGCTTCGACGACGGTCGCCGCCTGGGCGAGCTCTCACCGCCGCACAAGCTGGATCCGGTTCTGCGCGAGAGCGCGCCGGCGCTCGAGTTCGCCCAGCGGATCGACGCGGACCAGACCTATCGCTACGCCGAGGCCTCCGGCGACCCGATGCCGATCCACCTCGACGAGGACGCCGCCGCGCAGGCCGGGCTGCCGGGCATCATCGCCCACGGCTTCTGCGTCCTGGCCTTCACCAGCTGGGGCCTGATCGAGGGGCTCGGCATCGAGGACACCGGCCCCCTCAAGCGGCTGGCGGTCCGCTTCGCGAAGCCGGTGCTGCCGGGCCAGGAGATCGCGACGAGGGCCTGGGCCGTCGGGTCGTCGGGTGAGGGCAAGGGCGAGTCGGCCTTCGCCTTCGAAACCGCGGTTGGCGACTCGCTCGTGATCCGCGACGGGCTGGCCGAGTTCGCGGTCTGAGCCGAACCGAAGAAGGAGGAAGAAGATGGGAACGCTTGACGGACGCATCGCGGTGATCACCGGTGCCGGTCGTGGCATCGGTCGTGAGCACGCGCTGCTTTTCTCGCGGGAGGGTGCCAGGGTCGTGATCAACGACCTTGGCGGCGCCAACGACGGCTCCGGAGCCGACGCCGGCCCGGCCCAGGAAGTGGTGGACGAGATCCTCGCCGCGGGGGGCGAAGCGGTCGCCAACACCGACGACATCTCCACCTGGAGGGGCGCATCCGGTCTGATCGATCAAGCCGTCAAGGAGTTCGGCGGGCTCGACGTGGTGGTCAACAACGCCGGCATCCTGCGGGACGCCTTCGTTGCCTCGCTCGATGAGGATGACTGGGACGCGGTCGTCGATGTTCACCTGAAGGGCCACGTCGCGGTTCTGAGACACGCCGCGGCCTACTGGAAGGATCGCTCGAAGGCGGGTGAGCAGCCGAACGCCGCCGTGATCAACACCGCCTCTGCTTCCGGCGTGACCGTGCCGAACGCCGGGCAGGTCAACTATGGCGCGGCCAAGGCCGGCATCGCGGCGATGACCCAGGTCGCGGCCCAGGAGCTGGAGCGTTACGGCGCCCGGGTCAACGCGATCGCGCCGATCGCCCGGACCCGCCTCACGCTCGCCACTCCGGGCATGGGAGCCGTCTTCGCGGCCGGCGCGGAGGACGCGACCGGCCATGATCTCTTCGACCCCGCGAATATCTCGCCGCTGGTCGCCTGGCTGGCGAGCGCCGATTGCCCGGTCACCGGCAAGGTCTACGCGGTTCAAGGCGGTTCGATCCAGGAACTGGCCGGCTGGTCGGTCGAGAGATCGATCGAGTGCGAAGGCCTCTGGCAGATCGACGACATCGCGGCGAGGCTCTAGGCATGGAGATTCCAGCCAGCGCCGCGAAGGTCATTGGCGAGCGCACGCTCTTCGAGCACGAGCACGAGGATTACCGGGAGAGCTTCCGCCGCTTCCTGCAGGCCGAGGTTGTGCCGCAGTATCCGGGATGGGAGCGGAACCAGCTGGTTCCCAGAAGCTTGTTCAGTCACTGCGCCGAGTACGGCTTCCTGGCGATGGAGGTGCCGGAGGAGTTCGGCGGTCCCGGGGTCGACGACTGGCGCTTCAACGTGGTCCTGGCCGAGGAGTCGGTCTGGGCCGGGGTCTCCGACGCGATGGCCGGTCCCCTGCTCCACTCCGACGTGGTGCTGCCGTACATCACCGCCTCGGCCGATCAGCAGCAGCGGCAGCGTTGGCTCCCGGGGATCGCCTCCGGCGAAAAGATCTTGGCGGTCGCGATGACCGAACCCGGCACCGGGTCGGACCTGGCGGCGATCGCCACCCGCGGCAAGAAGGACGGCGGCGAGTGGGTGATCAACGGGGCCAAGACCTTCATCACCAACGGCATCAACGCCGATCTGGTCGTGGTCGCGGTCCGCACCTCCGACGACCCCCACGGTGGTCTCTCGCTCTTCGTGATCGAGGAGGGCATGCCCGGCTTCGACCGCGGCAAGCAGATCGAGAAGCTCGGCCAGCATGCCTCCGACACGGCCGAGCTCTTCTTCAATGAGTGCCGGGTCCCGGCCGAGAACATGCTGGGCGAGGAGGGTTCCGGTTTCCTGCAGCTGGTCTCGCGGCTGGTCCCTGAGCGGCTGGTCCTCGCGGTCAGCTCGATGGCGGGCTGCGAGGCGGCGCTGGCCTGGACGATCGATTACGCGCTCGAGCGGGAGGCCTTCGGGCGGCCGATCGGCAAGTTCCAGCATTCCCGGTTCACGCTGGCCGAGCTGAGGACCGAGGTCGAGATCGGCCGCTGCTTCATCGACCGCTGCATCGAGCGCTTCATGGCCGGCACATGCACCGTCGAGGAGGCGGCGATGGCGAAGTGGTGGACCACGGAGCTGCTGGGCAAGGTGACGGACGCCGGGGTCCAGCTCCACGGCGGCTACGGCTACACGACCGAGTTCCCGATCGGCAAGGCCTGGGTCGACGCCCGGGTCAGCCGGATCTACGCGGGGACCAACGAGATCATGAAGGAGCTGATCGGCAAGACGATGGGGCTCTGAGGTCCCATCGGGACGAGCTCCTCTTCACCTCGTCGCGCAGGGCATCGCGGTGCCCTTCTTCGTGAATCGTTTGAAGAAGTCCCAGGAGAGCTCGGCCCCGTTCGGGCCCTTCGGGTCGGTGAAGTTCGCGTAGGCCGGGTTCGTGGTGCCGCCGGGCCAGAAGTGATTCATCCCGTGCACCAGGACGCGTCGGCCGATCAGGCAGCCTTTCGGGTCCCGATAGTTCGTGATCGTCGACGGGTAGCCGTCCGGCTGGCCCGCGGGCAGCTCCCGGCTCCCGGCGGCGCTCAGGGAGATCGGCGACTCCTGGCTCGTTCCCAGCACCAGGTTGTTGGTCCGCAACCCCTGGTCGAAGGCCTTGTCGGCACAGGCCGGGGGGATGGCCTGATCGGCGTCGCCGCCCATGACCAGACGAGGCACGATCCGGGCGTGCGGGCCCATCTCGGCGCGGGCCATCGCCGCGCTCTCTTCCGCGGTCATCGGGCTGTTGGAGCCGACGCAGGCGACATCGCCATAGGCACCCCCGGCGTTGATGCCGACCGCGGTGAACAGATCCGGATAGGTCGCGGCCATGATCGAGGTCATGAAGCCACCGGAAGACATTCCCATCAGGTAGACGCGCTGCCGGTCGATCTTCCGCCGCTTGAAGATCTGGCGCACGATTCCGGCTACGTGCGACGGCTCGAGCGAGTCGCGCTGCAGGTTGCCGGAGTCGAACCAGCGCCAGCATTGCCTGAGCGGGCCGGGTGCGTCGGCACCCTGCTGATCCACGTCGGGGTAGGCGACGATGAAGCGCTTCCGGCCGGCCAGCCGGTTGTAGAGGTTCGCGTGCATCTGCTCGGCCGCCGTGGTCTGGCAGCCGTGGATCATGACCAGCAGCGGCGCCTTGCGGATCCGGTGCCGACGGTCACGCCGGTAGTAGGACCTCGGAGTCCAGAGCAGATACCGGTTGGCTGTCGCTCCCGAGCCGTAGGCGAGCGATCTGAGGTTGGCCTCCGGCGCCGGCTTCCGCTTGACCGGCTTGGCCGGCGCGGTCGCCGCGAACGCGAATGCCAGCAGGCAGCCGAGCGCGATCGTGGCGATCAGCCGGCCGCGAATGGACAGGTCAGCCCTCAGTCCCCTGCTGGGGTCCTTCTCCTCCATGTGGCCAAGCTAGCAGGGCTGATCGAGTATATCTACCCTCTTGCTTTTATCTTCGCATTCGCAGATAAGTACTATGTGCGGCTCGGGTCAACCCTTGAGGATCTGGATCAGGTGCTCGCGAGCCTGGCCCCAGCGCTTGGCCAGCGTCCGGCTGCTGACCCCGTGGCTCACTCGCAGCAGGCCGAGCCCTCGCATCGTGGCCAGGGCAAAGATCAGGTCGTCCGCGAACCCGGGGCGCTTGGCGGCCTCGCCCAGTGCGGATTCCGCCTCCCGGGCGATCGCGGTGGCCACGTCGCGCTCCATCCGCAGCAGCGTCTCGCGCAGCTCGGGTTCGGTGCGGGAAGCGACCCACATCTCGAGAGCCGCGTCGAAGACCGGTCCTTGCACCTCGTCCCAGATCGCGTCGAGGCCTTCTTCGATCGAGACCTGCTTGCCGGCGAAACGCTCGTGAGCGGCGGCGATCCGCAGCTCGGACAGGTGGGTCACGGCAGCCCCCATCAGCTCGGTCCGGCTGCGGAAGTACGGGGTCTGCGCGCCTCGCGAGACACCTGCCAGCTCGGCGATTCGGCCGGTCGTGGACTTCGCGTAGCCGTAAGTGATCAGCGACTCGATCGTTGCGTCGAGCAGCGCCGCCCGCGTCTCCGCGCGACGTTCAGCCTGGGTTTTCGGACGAGGGCGGTCAGAGGACCGTGGCGAGGCCATGTCGGCACGATAGCCGCCGGCCGGGCGCCGGTGTCGCCTTGCCCACCGGAACAGGCTTTCAGCCGGATGGCAGGCGGCGCTTGAAGAAGGCCATCGCGTCCGCCTCGGCCGCGTCGACGATTCCGAGGTGGTCGATGCCCGGGTAGAGCCGGTAATCGATCCTGTCGCCCTTCGCCTCGAGCTCGCTCCTGAGAAGCTCGGTGTATACGGGGAAGGCCGTCGTGTCGGCGGAGCCCTGGGCCAGCATGA
Source organism: Solirubrobacterales bacterium (assembly GCA_044464425.1). Lineage (GTDB taxonomy): Bacteria > Actinomycetota > Thermoleophilia > Solirubrobacterales > 70-9 > 67-14. The sequence continues at coordinate 38,457 of JBIQLL010000013.1, forward strand.
CCGGGCCGTCGATCCTTACGGCTGGGTTCATCGCCCGGAGCGCCTTGTCCAGGGCGGCAGTGTCGGCGCCGGGTCGGATCAGGGTCGAGGGGGCCAACCCCCCGAAGCTGTCGGGCAGCGAGAGCGACGCCAGGCATTTCCGGTTTATCTGCGGATACAGAGACAGGGCGGGACCGGTCAGGATCTCGGCCGGCTCGAGGCTCGGCGAGGTGGTCACAGCGCCGGCGAGGATCAGGGCGGCGACGGCCGAAAGCGAGCTTGGCGAGGTGAGCGACGGCAGCAGGTTCTTCTGCTCGAGGAGATGGGAGCCGGGCGCGTAGGAGATGGCTCCGCGCAGTCTCAGATCCGGGGTCCAGCTGCCAGCAAGGCTGGCCGCGAAGAGGGCCGCCTGACCGCCCTGGGAGACGCCGGTGATGATGAATCTGCGGCCGATCGAGGGGTCGAGTTGACGGGCGGCGCGAACGATGTCGAGCACGCTTCGTCCCGCGGCGGAGCCGACCAGATAGGGGTGGACACCGGGGGTGCCGAGACCCTGGTAATCGGTGCTGGCCACGGCATACCCGGCGGCGACCCAGGTTCGGATGAACGGCTCCGGGGGGCCATGGCCGAGGCTGCGCGACGGTGCACAGGTGTCGGCGATGCCGGTGGTGCCGTGGGCCCAGGTGATCACCGGCCAGCCGCCTCGCGGCGCCTTCCCCCGAGGAACCGAGACGTAACCCGATACCGCGGTCTTCTTGCCCTGCGGTGTGGTCGACGTGTACAGCACCCGACGGGTGGACCTGACCCCCGGGACGGCCTTGCTCGGGGCGGTTCGGCGTGACCAGATCAGCTTCCCGTGCCCGTTCGGCAGCTTCCTCGGCGGCTTGTAGAAGGCGAGTCCGGCCGGGCCGCTTGTCGAGATGGGATGCTTCGAGCGGAACCTGGCGCTGACCTTGACCAGGTGACCGTAGGTATCGCGACCCGAGATCACGACCCGTCTCGGGTTGCCCCGGATCCCCAAGGTCAGGCACCGCACCCGCTGGGTGAGCCGGACCACGACGCGACGCTTGCCGACCCGGACCCTCGCTTTCGGCAGGGTTCCACCGATCGCCTTCGCGCATACCCGCACGCGACGCTTCTTGCGGGTGAGCTTCGTGATCTTCACGACCGCGTGTGGCTTCAGGCGGACCGTGGCGGACCCGAAGTCCCCGGAGGCGCCAGGTCGGTACTGCTGGATCGTGTGCGGGGCACCGAGATCGACCTCGAAGGTGACCCGCCCCTCCCGATCCGGCTTCAGCTTCCTGCCGCCCACGTCAACCGCCTTCAGTCCCGAGTACCGGGCGGGGCTGGTCACGGTGGTCGTTCCCGAGCCCGCGAGCTTGAAGGCATCCTTGCCCGCCTCGACGGTCATGAACTCGAGCGCCCGCCGGGGGTCGGCGGTGATCTGCCATCCCCAGATCTCGAACTTCGGCTCGATCGTCCGGTAGTTGAAGCCGGCCGGCGCGGCCTCCGGGTTCGCGAAGTTGCGCTTGAAGACAGCCAGGGTGTCGAGCACCTCGCGGGTGAAGTTCTCGGGGGTGTGGCAGCCGTTCCCGTAGTCCTTCCAGAGATGCCCGATCCCCAGCTCGTCCAGCCTGCGGTTGAAGCTGACGCTGCCCTGGTAGACGCCGCCCTCGACCACGCAGGAGACCGCGTCGGCCGGATCGTCTCCCTCACCGATGGCTGGGTTCAGTACCCCGTTGGCGGTCCGGACCTGGAGGTTCGTTCCCCGCAGGTTCGAGGCGAGGTCGGTCGGGTTTCGTCCGTGCCAGCGGACCGCCTCGGTCAGGCGGGGGCCGTTGATCGCGTCAACCGCACTGCCGTCAAGGCTCGAGCCGAGCGAGAGGGCCCCGGCGATCAGCGGGTTGTTGGTGTCAACCGCGCCGGAAAGGGTCGCGGCCGAGCCGAACAGGTCCGGGTGCCGGGCGGCCAGCATCATCGCTCCGTAGCCGCCCATCGAGATGCCGAAGATGGCGCGGTGGGAACGGTCGGGGATCGTGCGGTAACGGTCGTCGATCAGGTCGGCCAGTTGATCGATGACGAAGGTCTCGTACTCGGGTGGACCGCCTCTTCCGGCGTTGTACCAGTCACTCCAGAAGCCGCTGTTGCCATCCGGGGAGACGATGATCGACGGGTAGTCCGCCGAGAGCCTCTCACCGTCGAGGAAGTCGGCGAACGAGTCGTAGTTGTTCTGCATGCCCGCCAGGATGTAGGTGACGGGCCAATTTCGGGAAGAGTCGGCGGCGTAGCCGGACGGCAGGAAAACGTGGAGCTTCGTCGGCTCGGCGAACGCGTCGGTTTCGACGGTGAGCTCGTGCAGGCGATCGGAAACCTTCGTGTCATCCACGACCGTCGCGCCCGAGGCGTGGCCGGCGGAGGCCAGCGTCGCCGTGATCAGTGCGACCGCCGCGATGCCGGCCAGGTTCCTGATTCGTCTCATCGTCCCTCCGCTCGACTCAACAGTTCGTGCACAGTAGCAGTTATTTGCGGACCTGCATATATGTTGGGAAGGGGCGGTCGGTGAGCCGGGAGCTTCAGCCCGCGCTTCTGTTTCAGTCGACCCGGGCTACCGAGATTCGGAGGGGTCGGCCTTCGATCGTGACCTCGGGGGTGCCCGGGGCGGCGGCCTCGGCGGTGTCACCGCCCAGCTCGATCGAGCGGGCCAGGACCTCACCCGTCACGTAGCCCTCATGGGCCGCGGCTGCGTCGAGCAGCTCCCCGTCACCGGAGAGTGACAGCGCGATCCGGTCCGTTATCTGCAGACCGGCGTCCTTGCGGGCGTTCTGGACCGCGTGGACGATCTCGCGGGCGAGGCCCTCGCGGATCAGGTCTTCATCGAGCTCGAGGGCGAGCGCGACCGCGTGGCCGGACTCGGCCTCCACCTGGTAGCCCTCGAGCGGCTCCATGCTCATCAGGAGGTCGTCGGCGGCCAGGGTGTGATCACGGCCGTCGACCGAGATCCCGATCTCGCCGCCCGCCTCGACCGTAGTCGCGACATGGGCCGGATCGAGACCCGCCACCGCGGCCGCCACGTGCGGCATCGACTTGCCGAAGCGCGGGCCGAGCGTGCGGTAGTTCGGCTTGACCGAGTAGCTGACCAGATCGGACTGGTCGGTCACGAACTCCAGCTCCTTGACGTTGAGCTCGCGCTTGATCAGCTCGGCCTGGGTGGAGATCGCCTCACGCTCGGCATCGGTGGCCACGACCACCGCCCGGGCCAGCGGCTGGCGGACCTTGGCCTTGGCCTGGGCGCGGGAGGCCCGGCCGAGCTCGACCGTCTGGCGGGTCGCGGCCATCGCCGCCTCGAGCGCCTCGTCGCGGAGCGCGGGCGCCGCGGCGGGGAAGTCCCGCAGGTGGACCGAGTCCGGCAGCGGGCCGAACTCCTGGCCGGCGCCACCGACCAGGTTCTGGTGGATCTCCTCGGCGATGAACGGGGTGAACGGGGCGAGCAGCGCCGCGACCTCGACCAGGCAGTGGCGCAGGGTCGCGAAGGCGGCGGCATCGCCCTCCCAGAACCGACGACGCGAGAGGCGCACGTACCAGTTGGAGAGCTCCTCGACGTACTCGGCGATCGCCCGTCCGGCGGCGGTGCAGTCGAACTCGTCCAGCTTCGCGGTGACTTCCGCGACCGTCGCCTGCAGCCGTGAGACCGCCCAGCGGTCGAGGCCGGTCGGTTCGGCGGCCGGGCCCGGTGCGGCAGCGGCGTCGATGCCCTCGGCGTTCGCGTAGAGCACCCAGAACGAGTAGGTGTTCCAGAGGGTGAGCAGGAAGGAGCGCAGCGCCTCCGAGATCGCCTCGGTCGAGAAACGGTATCCGGCCCAGGGCTGCTGGGAGGTGAACAGGTACCAGCGGAAGGCGTCGGCCCCGAACTCGTCGAGCACGTCCCAGGGGGAGACCGCGTTGCCCCTCGACTTCGACATCTTCTGGCCTTCGCCGTCGAGGATCAGGCCGAGGCAGACGCAGTTCAGGTAACTCGGCTGGTCGAAGAGCAGGGTCGATTCGGCCAGCAGCGTGTAGAACCAGCCACGGGTCTGATCGATCGCCTCGCAGATGTAATCGGCCGGGAATCGTTCCTCGAACTCGTCGGCGCCCTCGAACGGGTAGTGGAACTGGGCGAAGGGCATCGCGCCCGAGTCGTACCAGGTGTCGATCACGCTGACCACGCGTTTCATCTCGCCACCGCACTCGCAGGCCCAGGTGACCTCGTCGATGTAGGGGCGATGCAGATCCTCGGGCACGGCGCCGGCCTTCTCCTTCAGGTCCTCGATCGAACCGGCGCAGAAGGACTCATCACAGGCCGGGTCCGAACACTCCCAGATCGGCAGCGGCGTGCCCCAGTAACGGTCCCGGGAGAGGGCCCAGTCGACGTTGTTCTCCAGCCAGCGCCCGAAGCGGCCGTCCCGGATGTGTTCGGGATGCCAGCCGATCTTCTGGTTGCCGGCCAGCATCTCCTGACGGGCCTCGGAAGTCTTGATGTACCAGCTCGCCTTGGCGTAATAGAGCAGCGGAGTGCCGCAGCGCCAGCAGTGTGGATAGGCGTGCTCGTAATCGCTGGAACGGAAGAGCCGGCCCTTTGCGCGAAGGTGCTCGATCAGCCGTTCGGTGACCTCCGGGTCCTTGACGAAGTCACCCGCGAAGCCGGTGACGCGACCGTCGAAGCGGCCGTCGAGCCCGACCGGGTTGAAGAGCGTGCCTTCGGCGCCGGTGGCGGCCGGGTCATAGAGGCCGCTCGCGATCGCGGCCCGGTAATCGTCCTCGCCGAAGGCCGGCGCGACGTGAACCAGGCCGGTGCCGTCATCGGTCGTGACGAAATCCCCGCCGATGACCACGAACCGGCCGGAGTTCTCGGCCATGCCCGGGAAGGGTTCCTCGTACTGGCTGCCGATCAGCTCGGTGCCCTCGAAGGTCCGGCTGGCGGTGACCCCTTCGCCGAGCACCTTCTCGATCAGCCCCTCGGCCAGGATCAGCCTCTCGCCCTCGAACTCGACCTCGGCGTAGGTCACGTCGGGCGCGACCGCGACCGCGTAGTTGCCGGGCAGGGTCCACGGGGTCGTGGTCCAGATCAAGAGCGAGGCATCGCGATCCTTCAGCGGGAAGCGCACGTAGACCGAAGGGTCGATCACGTCCTTGTAACCCTGGGCGACCTCGTGCGAGGAGAGGGCGGTGCCGCAGCGCGGACAGTACGGCGAGACCCGGTGGCCCTCGTAGAGCCGGTCGGATTCGTAGAGCTCCTTCAGCGACCACCAGACCGACTCGATGTACTTGGAGTCCATGGTCACGTACGGGTCGTCGAGGTCGATCCAGAACCCGATCCGCTCGGTCAGCCGGTTCCACTCCTCGACGTAGGTGAAGACCGATTCGCGGCAGAGCTGGTTGAACTTCTCGATCCCGTACTCCTCGATCTCCCGCTTGGAGGAGATCCCGAGCTGCTTCTCGACCTCGAGCTCGACCGGCAGCCCGTGGCAGTCCCAGCCGGCCTTGCGCGGCACCCGGTACCCGCGCATCGCGCGGTAGCGGGGATAGATGTCCTTGAAGACCCGGCTGAGCACGTGGTGCGAACCGGGCCGACCGTTGGCGGTGGGAGGCCCCTCGTAGAAGCTCCACACCTCGGCGCCCTCGCGCTGTTCCAACTGACGTTCGAAAACCCGGTCTTCCTTCCAGCCGGCGTTGATCCTCTCCTCCATCTGGGGAAAGGACTGCTTCGGATCGACCGGCTTGAAAGGGAGCGTCATGGATGCCTGATGCTATTCAGGAACCGGATTTCCAGAGAGTGTCGAGCGGCAGAGCCCAGAGCCGGTTGCCGAACGGGCGGGGTTCCTGACCCGTATGAAGCACCACCCCGGCGCGGAATCGGGGGCCAAACTGGTCGCGCAGCCAGGCGAGGCCAGCAAAGTCTCCGTACGTGACCGTGGCGGCAGCCTTGACCTCGACGCCGACGATGTCGCCGTTTCGGCGTTCGGCGATCACATCGACCTCGCGCTCGCGTTCCCTGAGGTGCCAGAAGGTACAAGGCTCCTCCGACCAGGAAGCCTGTCGTTCCAGCTCGTTTGCGACGAAGGTCTCGAACAGGGCTCCCGCGATCCCGCCGTCGGCCTTGACTCGTCCGGAGTCGATCCCGACTAGCTCGGCGAGTAGACCGGTGTCGGCCACGTAGAGCTTCGGGGCCTTGACGTGGCGTTTACCCAGATTGCGATGCCACGCCCTTCGGATCCGGATCAGAAACAACCGGTCTAGAACCTGGACGTAGCTCTTGGCGGTCTTGCCATCCATCTTCAAGTCCCGGCCCAGTCGCTCGTAGCGAGCGATCGAGCCCGACCGGGCGGCGATCAGGCGGAGAAGCTCTCCGACGGCCGACGAGTCGTGGATCCGCGAGGTCTCCGGCACGTCCCTTTCCGTAATCGATTGGACATAGCTCTCGAAAAATCGCCTGCGATCTTTGGCAGGGCGATGCTGGGCTTCGGGGAAACCACCCTTGAGCAGCATCTCGGCGTAGGCATCCCGGCCGAGAGGCGACCCCTCCGAGGTGGGTACCTCACCGTCGAAGAGCAGGTCCAGGAACCTGTCCCGCCCGCCGGTGAGCTCTCCCTGGGTGAATGGCCACAGCGTCAAGTAGTCGATCCGGCCGGGGAGGGCATCCGGGACCGTCGGGATAGCCCGCAGGTTGGCCGATCCGGTGATCAGGAACTGGCCGCGGGCGTTGTCTTGGTCAACCTGGGACTTGATCGAGAGCAGGAGGTTCGGAGCACGCTGAATCTCATCGATTATCGCCGGCCGCGCCATCGAGCCCAGGAGGCCGATCGGATCATTGACAGCCAGGGAGAGAGTGTCGGGGTCGTCGAGGCTTATGTACTCGGCCCCCAGCTCTCGTTCGGCCAGTTCCTTGACCAGGGTGCTCTTGCCTGCTTGACGTGCCCCCAGCACGGCCACGACCCGGGCCTGGCTCATCGATTGGACCACGACGCTCGAGAGGGAGCGCTCGACGTACTCGCGGTCTTTGGCTTGGCTTGGCTCGGTCACCATAAGCTCGGTGCATCCTACCGGCTAACTCGGAAATATATGGCGGTCAACTCGGAAAATCGGTTCGGTTAGGTCGGAAAGTCTTGGCAATCAACTCGAACATGCTTGGCCGCAAGGCCGGATGGCCTATTCACGCCGGGGCCAGGATGGGTGGCTCTCGTAGAGTTACGAGCATGGAACCACTGGACTTGAGGGGCAAGGTCGTGCTGATCACCGGTGGGTCGAGAGGGATCGGTTTCGAGACCGGCCGGCTAGCTCGTGAGCGCGGTGCGTCGGTCGTACTGATCGATCTCGATCGTGACGTGGTCGAGGAATCGGCCACCGCTCTGGGCGGGGATTCGCTGGGGATCAAGGCCGATGTCACCGACCTGCGCCAGATGGAGGACGCGGTCGCTCGGGTGGTCGAGCGGCTCGGCCGGATCGACGTGGTGATCGCGAGTGCCGGGATCACGCCCCCGAAGACCACGGCCCGGGCGATCGACCCGGCGATCTGGGAGAAGGTGGTCGAGGTCAACGCGGTCGGTGTCTACAACACCGCCCGGGCGACGATCGAGCAGGTGATCGCCAACCGCGGCCACATGGTCCTGATCGCCTCGGTCTACGCCCACGTGAACGGGGTGCTCAACACCTCCTACGCGGTTTCCAAGGCCGGGGTCGAGTCGCTCGGCCGGTCGCTCCGGTCGGAACTGGAGCCGCACGGCGCAAGCGCCGGGGTTGCCTACTTCGGCTTCGTGGAGACCGACCTGATCGGCCAGATCTTCGAGAACGAGCTGGCCGACCGTTTCCGCGAGAAGTTCGCGCCTTCGTTCCTCACCAAGAAGATGCCGGTCAGCCAGGCCGCGGAGGCCCTGATCGACGGCATCGGCCGGCGCGAGCCGCGGATCATCGAACCGGCCGTCTGGCGGCCCCCGCTCTATCTGCGGGGTCAGGTCGGTCCCCTCAACGACCGCCAGCTCGAGCGGAACCCGGAGGTCGGCGAGTTCATCCGCGAGTTCGAACGGCGCGACATCGGCGAGTCGGCCGCCCCGCTCCACCCGCCGGTGCGCTCCGGGCTGCCCTACAGCCTGGCCGGCAAGGTGGTGCTGGTGACCGGCGCGGCACGGGGAATCGGGTTCGAGATCGCCCGGCAGGCCCACGGCCGAGGCGCCTCGGTCGCGCTGCTCGATCTCGATCCGGCGAGCGCCGAGGCCGCGGCGGCCCGGATCGGTCCGCGGGCGGCCGGCTTCGCCGCCGACGTGACCGGCAGCGACGCGCTGGAACAGGCCTTCGCCGCTACCCGCGAGCGCTTCGGCCGGATTGACGTGGTCGTCGCCAACGCCGGGATCGGACCGGCGCAGGCGACGCCGATCCGCAGCCAGGATCCGGCCGAGTGGCGCCGGATCTACGAGGTCAACCTGTTCGGCGTCTGGCGGACCGTGCGAGCCGGGCTCGATGACGTGATCGGCAACGGCGGGCAGTTCGTGCTGGTCTCCTCCTCATACGCGTTCTGGAACGGCCTGATGAACTCTGCCTACGCGACAGCCAAGGCCGGGGTCGAGGCCCTGGGCCGCGGGCTCCGGGCCGAGCTGACCCCGGTCGGTGCGAGCGCGACCGTCGCCTACTTCGGCTGGATTGACACCGAGCTGGTTTCCGACGCCTTCGCCGACCCGCTGATCGACCGGCTGCGCCACGAGGCGATGCCGGCCTGGATGACCCGCCGGATTCCCGTGGCCCGGGCCGGCAAGGTCGTGATCGAGGCGCTCGAGAAGCACGCCCCGCGGGCGATCGCCCCGACCGAGTGGAAAGCGCTCTTCTACGCGCGGGGACTGGTCGGGCCCTTCGTCGACAAGCGAATCGACGAGGACGCCGCCGTCGCCCGGATCATCCCCGAAGCGGAAGCCCGCTCCGGGGACGGAACGCGTTAGCGGCGCCCCTTCTTCCGCTTTTTCTTCGCCTTCTTGATCTTCAGCACGGACTTGGCCGAGTGCTTCTTGTAGCTGGCCTTGATCTTGGCCTTGCCCTTCGCCTTCTTCGTGGCCCGGACCTTGATCACCTTGCTGCCGGAGAGCAGTCCGCCACTCACCTCGCCGCCAAGTCGAACGACGACCGATTTCGGCAGCTTCACCTGGCGGTTCGAGGATTTGAGCTTGATTCGGAACTGGTGCGGTGAGAGTCCCGGCTTCGCCCGGATGGCCAGCTTCAGACGGAACTTCTTGCCCGCCTTGATCTTGCCCTTCTTCGGCTTGAGCGTGATCTTGGTCAGGACGGTCATCGGATCGGTGATCACGATCGGTCCGCAGTTGGGCGGGGTACCTTCGGTGCCGTCGGGGCACATGATGGGCGCACAGTTGTCCGGGGCGATGCCGGTCTGGCCGTCCGGGCAGACCTGGGACGGGCAGCGGGGGCTGCCGTCCGGCTTGGCGATGCCCGCGGAGCACAGGTAGGCGGCCAGGGTGGTCGGTGACGGCGTGTTGTAGGAGTCGGCGCCGTCCGCGATCAGCTTCGCGTAAAAGGCGTCGGTGTCCTGGAGCGGATCGTGGTCGGAGCCCCAGACGTAGATCTTGTACCCGTCGTAATCCGTGAACTTCTTGAGCACCGGCACGGTGCGCAGCCAGGTTCCCGAGAGCTCGTAGTAGTCCGGAGGCTCGACCGCGACCGGGGTCGGGGTGATCGGCTTGCCCTGGATGTAGCCGAGCAGGCCGGCCATGCTGCCGCTGAACGACTTGTGCTGCGGGCGGGCAGCGTGCATCGCATCCAGCATCTCCTGGCCGAAGGAGTTGATGATCACGTTCTCGTCGTGGCCCGGATGGGTGGCGAGGATGTTCGCCATGGTCTCGGCGGTGTCCTCGATGTCGACTCCGGGAACCTGCTTCAGCTCGATGTTGATCGGCGTGTCCGGGAAGGCGTCGAGCACTTCCTCGAAGGTCGGGATCTTGAAATCGTCCCGCTTGAAGCCGTCCGGCGGCGGGGCCAAGCCGGTCGCGATGCCGCGGTACGGGACCGTGGCCGAGCCGTCCCGCGGGCTCCACTTGTAGGCGAAGTCCAGCGTCTTCAGCTCGGAAAGGTCGAGCTCGTTGATGTCGTGCCGGCCCTCGAACATGTCATCGGTCAGGTTCGAGTTCTTGCGCGCGTCGAGATCATGGGTGAGGACGATCTTGCCGTCTCTGGTGACGTAGGCGTCCATGTCGATCATGTCGGCGCCGATCTTCATCGCCGACTTGTACGAGAAGAGGGTGTTCGGCGGGAAGTCCCACTCGCCGCCCTGATGGGCCATCAGGATGAACCCCTTGTCCTGCCAGTAATCGGTCGGTGGCGGAACCGGATCCCGGTCCGGGGCCGCGGCGGCGGCCGACGAGAAGAATGCGATGGCCAAAATGGCGGTTATCGCGGCAAGAACGGACTTTCTCAACATCTGCTTCCCCTGTCTCAAGCGGTCGGGACTTTGCCGCCGGTCTCGTTGCTCCCTGCCGAGAGATTGTAGGGGACACGCGTAAACCGGATGTGACCAATCGGCTAAGGTCGAGCAATGGGGATCAGGGAGGTTCCGCGATGAAGCCGTTTCACGTCCTGGGATTGTTCGTCATCGTGCTCCTGCTCTTCGGGAGCTCACCCAACGCCGAGGCAACCCTGCCGGGCAAGAACGGCCCGCTGCTGGTCGATGCCCAGGAGGGGCCGCTTCCGGTCCCGCCGGGCCCGATGTATGTCTCGCACCTCTACCACCTGGCACTGGACGGCAGTCACTCCGAGATCACAGCGCCTGAGAGCAACTACGATCCCGCGATTTCTCCGGATGGAACCAAACTGGCCTTCATCAGGAATCCGGGCGATCAACTCTGGTTGGGCGATGTGAGCAAAGTTGGTTCGGCCACGGCGGTCACTACCGGGGACGACTACTCGGGTGACTATAGATCGACTCCGGTGTTCACCCCCGATGGCAAGTCGGTGATTCTTGACGCCGGCTGGAGTTACAAAGGCTGGTACGACTCAGAGATCCAGAGCTATTCCTTGAAGTCCGGTGTGGTGACCCCCAGGGCCCATGAAGGTGACGTCCAGATGAGCCCGGATGTTTCACCGGACGGCAAGATGATTGCCTTCGTCTCGGCGCAGTTCGTCGACTACTCGTTTCAATCCCTGAAGATCAGGCTGGCGAACGGATTCAACGCCGCGAGTCGCCCTTTTCCCGCGAGTGGTCCTGCCTGGGGTCCGAGTTTCTCACCAGACGGCAGGAAGCTCGCGTATCTGGGAGAGGTCAACGGGGTCGCGCAGGTCTTCGTGGGTCGAATCGACGGAACCCACCAGCGGCAACTGACGTTTGGGAGCGACCCGAGCTTGAAGGTGGTCTTCTCGCCCGACGGGAAGAAGATCGCCTATGCGAGTGGCGATCCTCACGCACCGAGGATCACCGTGAGGAACCTCCGGTCCGGAACGACGACATCGGTTGATTTTCCAGGGGTCGCTGGGACGCTCTCCCAATGGCCGCGGTCGGAGCTCTTCAAGGCGATCCGCTTCAAACCGAACCGGAGACAGTTGGTGGTCAGGGTTTTCAATCCCGGCACGGTGGTCGTTCTGGCCCGCGGCAAGAGACTCGGCCGGCGTACCGTCTCGGCTGGCGGCACCTACCGGGTGGGTATCCGGTGGAAGGGCCGGTCGCGAAAGCGTCGGGTCCGAATCGAGTTCAGGCCGGTCGGGGCCCTGCCGGGATCGATCCGGTACGTCCTCAGGCGTTAGGTGACGAATTCACGGCCGGGTGGTTTCTTCGAGCAGGTAGATGAAGGAGCCGTACGGTTCACCCGTGGCGCGCTCGAGGCCGACCTCGCAGGTGCGGTTGGAGGAGATGTGGCGTTCAGTCGGGGCGGCCTTCACCTCCGTGGCCTCGATCGCGGTGGCGCTCTCGGTGAGCTCGGGGTGGAGCATGCCGCGGTCGCCGGCGAAGCCGCAGCAGGTAGCCGTGTTCGGGACTTCGACCCGTTCGGCCAGGGCCTCGGCGATCCGGGTGAGCGCTCGCTCCAGGCCCATGTGGCGGCCCGAGCAGGTCGGGTGGACCGTGACCGACTCCGCCTTCCGGGTTACCTCCAGCTCCGGCAGCAGGTGCTGCTCGGCCCACTGGACCGAGTCGAGGATGGTCAGCTCGGCGTGGCGGGACGCATTTTCCTCGGTCAGGACGCCCTCGCCGAAATCCATCAGGCCGTGCCCACAGGAGGAGGCGTCGATCACCAGCGGCAGCGTTCCGCCACCGGTCCAGCGCCAGATCCTCTCGACCGTCTGGTTCGCCTTGAAGGAATGGGCGTCCCGGTATCCCTTCGAGCTCCACGGCACCGAGCAGCAGGTTCCCGTGATGTCAGGCGGGATCCAGACCGGCTTGCCGGCCCGGGCGGAAACCTCGACCATGGCCTCCGGCAGGCTCAGGCCCGGGTCGTCCTTGGACCGGCCGAAAATCCGGTTGATGCAGGCCGGCATGTAGACCGCAGCAGCATCCTGGGACGTCGTCCGCGGGAGTTCCGGCGAGGCGGCCGGCGGCATCTTCTCTCCCCACTCCGGAACCAGGTCGGCGCTGAGCGCCTTGCGGGCGGCGCGGGTCAGGCCGCGCATCGCGCCGTCCGAGGTGACGGTCGTGACCGCGCTGCCGAACTTGAGTCCGGTCCGGGCCAGCTTCTCGATGCGGTCCCAGCGCCGGGCCGCCCGCAGCGCCATCCGCTCGGCGGCCGGGGTGTGCTGCTCGGCCCGGAACTCCTTGATGAACTTGCCCGTGTCGATGCCGACCGGGCAGACCAGGAGGCAGGAGCCGTCGTTGGCGCAGGTCTCGATCGCCTCGTACTCGAACTCCTTCAGCAGGGCCCGGCGGACCGGCGTGTCCTCACCCTGGCGGACCATCTCCCGTCTGAGCACGATCCGCTGCCGCGGGGTGGTGGTGAGGTTGCGGCTCGGGCAGACCGGCTCGCAGAACCCGCACTCGACACAGGCGTTCGCTTCCTCCTCGATCGGAGGGGTCGTCTTCAGATTCTTCAGATGGGCCGTCTGGTCGCGGTTCAGGATCGAGCCGGGGTTCAGCGCATTGTCCGGGTCGGCCAGAGCCTTCAGCCGCCACATCAGCCCGGTCGCCTTCTCACCCCACTCGATCTCCACGTAGGGGGCCATGTTGATGCCGGTCCCGTGCTCGGCCTTGAGCGAGCCGTCGTACTTGGTGCAGATCAGCTCGACCAGGGCGGTCATGAAGTTCTCGTAGCGCTCGAGATCCTCCGGCTTGGCGAAGTCCGGGGTGAGCATGAAGTGGAGGTTGCCGGCCGAGGCGTGACCGGCGACGCCGGCGAGAAAGCCGTGCTCGGCCAGCAGCTCACGCAGCTCCACGGCGCCGTCGGCGATCCGCGAGGGCGGCACGCAGACGTCTTCGATGATCAGGGCGGTGCCGGGCAGGCGCATCTTGCCGATCAGCCCGTGCAGGCCCTCACGCACCTTCCAGTTGATCTCGACCGTCTCCTCGTCACGGGCGAAGTTGGCCGGCAGGATGAGTTGCTCGGGGTCGACGATCTCGAACGCCTTCGCTTCCAAGGCGTCGAGGGCGGCATCGTCCGGACCGCCGAACTCGACCAACAGCGCGGCCGACTCCGGGTCAAGCTCCTTGAAGTACTCGGGGGCGCCGGGCATGTTCCAGCCCGCGGTGATCAGGGCCGGCGCGACCATCAGCTCGACCGCGGTCGCTCCGGCAGCGACAAGCTCCGGGACGGGGTCGACGGCGGTCCGGATGTCAGGGAAGTGGAGCCAGGCGGTTGTGGTGACCCGGGGCAGCTCGACCGTCTCGAAGGTGACGCTGGCGACGAAGGCGAGCGTGCCCTCGGAGCCGATGATCAGCCGGCGAAAGATCTCGAGCGGCGTTTCACCGTCGAGGAAGGCGCAGAGCCGGTAGCCGGTCGTGTTCTTGATCTCGAACTTGCCCCGGATCCGCTCGGTCAGGGCCTGGTCGGCGAGGATCTCCTCGCGGATCTTCAGCAGGCCCTCGGCCAGCTCCGGCTCCTTGTTCGCGAACTCCTGCTCGGCTCCCGCGGCCTCGGTATCGATCACGGTGCCCGACGGGGTGATGAAAGTCATCCCGGTGACCGTCTGGTAGGAGTCGTAGGTGACGCCGCAGCGCATGCCGCCCGAGTTGTTGTTGACCACGCCGCCGACCGTGGCGATGTCGGTCGAGGCGGGGTCGGGGCCGAGCTTTCTGCCGAACGGCGCCAGGACCTTGTTGGCGTGGCCGAGAATGGTGCCCGGCTTGATCCGCGCCTTCAGCCCGTCCTCCAGCACCTCGACTCCGGTGAAGTGCTTGCGGACGTCGACCAGGATGCCTTCGGTCTGCCCCTGCCCGTTGAGGCTGGTGCCGCCGGAGCGGAAGGTGACCGGGATCCCCTCCTGACGGCCGAACTTCATGACCTTCGCCACGTCCTCGGGTTCGCGGGCCATGACCACGGCCCGTGGCAGCATCCGGTACGGGCTCGCGTCGGAGGCGTAACGGATCAGGTCGGTGGCCCGGGCGAGGATCTTCTCCTCACCGAGCAAGGCAATGAGCTGTGAGCGAAGCGGCTCCGGGGTGCCGCCCGCGACCCAGTCCGGCGCCCGGTCCGAGGCCGGCTCGCTCGGCGCCGGGGTGATCTTGAGGACATCCGGTTCGAGCAGTGCCATCGCGGTTCCCCTAGAAGAGGGCCATTCCCGGCTGGACCGGAACTTCGACCAGTCGAGGCTTCGAATCGGCGATCGCTTCCTTCAGCGCCGCCTCTACCTCCTCGGGCGCGCGGGCGGTCGTAGCCTCGATCCCGTAGCCGGCAGCGATCTTGGTTGTCTCCAAGGCAGGCAGGTCGAGCCCGGGGGCGCCGCTCACCTGCTCGATCTCGGCGAACCACTTGAGGATCCCGTACTCCTCGTTGCGGAGGATCAGGAAGGTCACCGGGAGGTTGTATGCGGTGGCGGTCCAGAAGGCGGTCACCGCGTACTGGACCGAACCTTCACCGAGCACGCAGATCACCGGCCGGTCCTCGGCGTACTGGATCCCGACCGCGGCCGAGAGCCCGAAGCCGAGGCCGCCGCCAGCCCCGAAGAAGTAGCTGTTCGGCTTCGAGATCCGCAGCTGGTTGCGGAGCGCCATGGTGCTGGTCGGAGCCTCGAGCACGATCACCGCGTCCTCCGGCATCACGCTCTTCAGGGTGTTCATCACGACCGAGGCGTTCAGCGGATCGGTCTCCTCCATCCGGGTCGGTCCCGGCCACGGCTCGACCGCCGGGCGGTCGGTGCCGTCGAGCTCCCCGTTCAGGGCGGCCATCGCGAGCTTCACGTCCGAGACGATCGCCTCGCCCATCGGGGCGCGGGCGGCCTCGTCCGGGTCGGAGGTGATCTGGACCAGGCTCGAATTCTCGCCCAGGAAGGCGCCTGGCATGTAGGGGTAGTAGGGGAAGACCGAGGAGCCGACCACCAGGATCAGGTCATGTTCCTTCAGCACCTCGCTGACCGCGGCGATGCCCGGGGGCAGCACGCCGCGCCAGTGCGGGTGGCCTTCGGGGAAGCCGAGTCGGCCACCGCCGGTCGCGGGCGAGGCCCAGACCGGAAGGTTCTGGCCCTCGGCCAGCGCGATCGCCTCGTCCCAGCCACCGGCCGCATCGATGTCGGGGCCGGCGACCAGAACCGGGTTCTTCGCCGCCTTCACGCGGGCCGCCAGGCCGGTGATCGCAGCCGGATCGGCGCCGGTGCGGCCACTGACCGCACGGTCGATCACGTGCTGTGCCTCGGCGGCGTCCATCTCCACGTCCCAATCGTCCATCGGGATCGAGACCATGACCGGGCCCATCGGGGGCGTCGCGGCGAGGTGGATCGCATGGGCGAGGGCCAGCGGCACGTCCTCGGCCCGGGCCGGCTCGTAGGAGTACTTGACGAACGGATCTGGGACCCGGATCGCGTCGCGGTTGGTCAGGTTCGCCTGCATCGTGACCTGGGCGCGCACCTGCTGGCCGACCGTGACCACGACCGGCGAGTGGTTCGCCTGGGCGTTGAAGAGCGCGCCGACCCCGTTGCCGAGTCCCGGCGCGGTGTGAAGATTGACCAGGGTCGGCTTGCCGGTCACCTGTGCGTGGCCGTCGGCCATGCCCACCACCGCGGCTTCCTGCAGCCCGAGCACGTACTTGAAGTCTTCCGGGTAATCGGCGAGCATCGGCAGCTCGGTCGAGCCCGGGTTACCGAAGATCGTGGTCATCCCCAGCTTGCGGAACAGGTCGAAGGTGGCTTCACGTACGGTAGGCATGGCCGCAGCCTATAGAGATTCCCTCGCCCCAATCATGATGAACGGGCGGGTACGGCAATGTGGCTCGGTGCCCGGCCTGTCAGGATTGGTCCGTGCGCAGAACTCTCGCATTCGCCCTGGTCGTTCCCGCCCTGCTGTTGCCGCTGGCCGGCTGCGGCAGTGAGGGAAAGGTCCCCACTCCGCCGCCCTGCCTCGCGGCACCCGCCGCCTGGACCGGCGCCCTGAAGTCAGCCCCCGACCAGGTTCTGCTCCACCGGGTCACCCCGATCAGCCTCTGCCTGCCGAAGGACCAGTCGCCCGCCCAGCAGGAAGAAGTCGGTCGGGTCGCGGTCGAGGTGGCGACCCGGCTCTCGGCGAAGTCGAAGTCCGGATCCGCGTCCGCGGGCGCCTCCTCGGCCTTGATGGCCGGTTACCTCGTCGGCGCCCTGGAGAAGGGGGCCGACGAGACCGAGGGGATCCACTCGACTCTGGTCGATCGGGTCGAGGCGGCGGCGACCAACGGCCTCGACGGCCGCGACCAGGAGATCCAGGCGGCCTACCAGCGGGGTTACGAAGCCGGTCTGAAGTCAGGCTGAAAGACTGTTCGCGTAACCCGTCGGCTTTTGAAAGGCGCCAACAGTGAGCGAGCAACTATGGGGTGGGGAGACCACCAAGGCCATTGAAAACTTCCCGGTTTCCGGTGAGCGGATCCCGCCCTCGCTGGTCAAGTGGCTGGGGCTGATCAAGGCGAACGCCGCGCGGGCCAACGCGGAGCTCGGTCTGCTCGATTCCGACCTCGCGAACCGCATCGCCGAGGCCGGTGACGCGGTCGGTGCCGGCCGGTATGACGACCAGTTCCCGATCGACATCTTCCAGACCGGTTCCGGAACCTCATCGAACATGAACACCAACGAGGTGATCGCAGAGCTGGCCGGCGAAGGGGTTCACCCGAACGACCACGTCAACATGGGTCAGTCCTCGAATGACGTCTTTCCCTCGGCGGTCCATCTCGCCGCGCTCGACCAAGTCACCCATGACCTGTTGCCGGCCATGGAGCAGCTCGCGACCGCGCTGGACACCAAAGCCGAGGAGTTCAAGGACGTGGTCAAGGCGGGGCGCACCCACCTGATGGACGCGGTTCCGGTCACTCTCGGTCAGGAGTTCGGCGGTTACGCCTCGCAGGTCCGCCACGGCATCGACCGGGTCCGCGGCACGCTCGACCGGGTCGGCCAGATCCCGCTCGGCGGCACCGCGACCGGGACCGGCCTCAACACTCATCCGGAGTTCTCGGCCAAGGTGCGCGGCCTGCTCGAGGCCGAGAGCGGTCTCGCGATCTCACCTCCGCACGACCGCTTCGAGGCGCAGGCCAACCGGGACTCGCTGGTCGAGCTCTCGGGCGCGCTCAAGGTGTACGCGGTCTCGCTGAACAAGATCGCCAACGACCTCGCGCTGATGGGCTCCGGTCCCCGGACCGGTCTCGCCGAGCTCAATCTGCCGGAGCTCCAGAAGGGCTCCTCGATCATGCCCGGCAAGGTCAACCCGGTGATCCCCGAGGTGGTGATCCAGGTCGCCGCACAGGTGTTCGGCAATGACACCGCGATCACCTTTGCCGGCTCCCAGGGCCAGTTCGAGCTGAACGTCCGGGTCCCGCTGATCGCCCGCAACCTGCTCGGATCGATCCGCATCCTCTCCAGCGCCACCCGCCTGCTCGACGAGAAGTGCGTGGCCGGGATCGAGGCCAATCGCCCCCAGCACGAGAAGCACGCCGAGGCGACCCTGGCCACCGCGACCGCGCTCAACCCCTACATCGGCTACGACAAGGCGAGCGAGATAGTCAAAGAAGCCGCCGCTTCAGGCCGGTCGCTGCGTGAGGTGGCAATCGAAAAGGGAGTCGAGGAAAAGGTCCTCGACGAAGCCTTGGATCACCGCAAGATGGCGAACCCGCATACATAAGTAAGTCGGGCCGGGTCCAACCCGCCCTCCAAGTCAAACCCGCCGGCCGACAGAAACAAATGATGGATAGGCCGGCTCCATCAGGCGGTCATCGGGAGAAAGTGACGTAGGTTTGATCGCGTAATTCGTCCAAACCTGCGTCACCACCGGAGCGAAACTTTTCGGCGGTGCGTATTGTTTGTTGGCCAGATGGGCGTGATTTCGCAAGTATCGAGGGAAAACAAGGCGATCGCCGTCGCTCTTGTCCTTGCCTGGCTGGCGTTGGGCGCGCTCTCGGTGATGATTGCGCTGATCACGGCGCCGGCGTTCGTTCTCTTCTTCGTTCTGAGCCTCGGTTTCTTCCCCGGTGAAGAACTCATCGTCAAGGCGCGGAAGCTTGCGACCAGGCCGCGAGAGTGGTGTCGTCCGGTTCTTCTGGCGGTTCCGGTTCTTCCGCTTGCTTCCCGGCCTGTTGGCCTGAGGCTGGCCTTTGCGCTGGCGGTCAGGCCGCCTCCAGCTCTTCGGTAATCCCGACTCGCTTCCCTCGCCGTACGGCGAAGGAAGCATCGAATAGCCGGACAACCGAAAGGCGCGCGACCGCGTGTCCCTGCGCATGCGCGTCCTTCCGGTTTCCCGGCCGCTGGTCGGCAGGAAGTTCGATTCCGATCGCCAGCACCGAACGACTGGAGAAATAGATGGAAAGCAGTAAGAAGATCGGCGCGATCGTTGCGAGCCTGGTCCTTGGCCTGGTCACGATCCTCGCCCTACCCATTGCCGCTGATGCCCAGGTGGGCCACAGCAAGAAGAACAAGACCCAGAAGGTCGCGATTGGATTCAAGGCGCTGAATGGTTCGATGCCAGTCAGCTGCAGCAGGCCGATCACCAATCTGGGAACCACTGCCCGCACCGCCAAGCTGGCTGACCTCCGCTTCTACGTCACCGGAGTGAAACTCCTGCGCAAGGGTGGCGGTGCGGTGAACGTGAAGGTGCCGAAGCGCTCAAAGTGGACCTATAGAAAGGGCAACGCGGCGGTCACTCTGATCGACCTCGAGAATGGAACCGGGGCCTGTGCGGCCGAAGGAACGAAAGCGACCAACGCATTCGTGCGGGGCAAGGTCCCCAGGGGCAAGTACGTGGGTGTCCGCTACAGCGTCAGTGTTCCCGATGCGCTGAGCCACACGGATCTGACCGCGATGCCGGCGCCGCTCAATCTGACGGCTATGGGCTGGTCGTGGCAGTTCGGCCGCAAGTTCATGAAGATCGAGCTCAGCGAGGGTGATACCCCCGCCTGGACTTCGAAGATCTACTACCTGCACCTGGGCAGCACCAACTGCTCTGGTGATCCGGCGGCCGGCGAGAAGGCCAGATGCGCATTGCCGAACCGGGATCGGGTGACACTCAAGAAGTTCAACCCGGCCAAGAAACGGATCGCGATCGACTTCAAGAAGCTGTTCGGCGGAGTCAACGTCGCGGGTGAGTCCATGGGCACGGACATGGGTGACGACATGAGCGGCATGGCGATGGACATGGGGGGCTGCATGTCGGCCACCGATTCTCCTGACTGCGCTCCGCTCTTCGGCGCTCTCGGGCTGAAGCTCGGCACCACAAAGAAGACCCGCCAGACGGCGTTCCGCGTCGTCCGGAAGTAGTCGTGGCGCGGGTTCGTGGAAGAAAGGACTCGAACAGGCTCGCGGTCCCGCGTCGGTTCATGTCAAGGGCCATGGTGCTGGTGGCGATTTTCCTCGCCGCCAGCACTTTGGCCTTCGGCCTCCAGGCGGCCGGGGCCCTGAAGGCGCCCAACAAAGACTGGAGCTGGGCGTTGCCCCAGGGATTCCCGAAGCCCAAGGTGCCGGCCAAGAACGCGATGAGCCGGGGCAAGGTCGCGATCGGTCACCGCTTGTTCTACGACACGAGACTTTCTGGCAACGGAACCCAATCGTGCTCGTCGTGCCACCTGCCGGAGTTGGCATTCACCGATGGCAAGACGACTCCGGTGGGATCGACTGGTGACTTGCTTCCCCGCAATGCGCCCTCGGTCGCGAATTCGGCCTACCACAGGACATTCACCTGGGCCAATTCGGCCCTGACCTCCCTCGAGAGCCAGATGAACGTGCCGTTGTTCGGTACGAACCCGGTCGAGATGGGGGTCAACGACAAGAACAAGGGGAAGATCCTGCGCCGGATCAAGCGCAATCGGTGGTACAAGAAGCGCTTCCCGAAGGTCTTCCACTGGTCGAAGAAACCGGTCAACTGGTTCAACATCGTCCGTTCGATCAGCGCCTTCCAGCGCAGCATCGTGACCGGCACCTCGAAGTACAACCGGTTCCTACGGGGCAAGGCTGTCCTCACGTCCAGCGAGCGGCAGGGCCTTAGCCTGTTCATGGGTGAGGAGGGTGAGTGCCACCACTGTCACGGCAGCTTCATCTTCGATGACCAGTCGACCTACGCCGGTGCCCCGGTCGAGCGGCTGAAGTTCCACAACACCGGCCTTTACAACGTCGGCGGTACCGGCGCATATCCGGCGGGGAACCAGGGCTTGTTTGAGATCACCGGCAAGAAGAAAGACATGGGCGCTTTCCGGGCGCCGTCGCTTCTGAACGTTGCCCGGACTGCCCCTTACATGCATGACGGTTCGGTCAAGACCTTGATGGATGTCGTCGAGATCTATGCCCGTGGCGGCCGAAACATCATCGATGGCCCTTACGCCGGTGACGGGGCCAAAAACCCCCACAAGGATCCGCTGATCTCGGGGATCAACCTCAGCGAGCAGGACCGCAAGGACATCGTCGCCTTTCTGACGACGCTGACCGAGAAGGACTACTCGAAGGACCCCCGCTTCTCGGATCCCTTCAAGAAAAAGAAGAACAAGAGGAAGTGAAATGAACGAAAGCATGAGTATGAAGACAATCTGGGCACTGTTCGGCGGGGCACTGGTCGTCGCGCTCCTGATGCTCGGTGGGCCGGCAAGTAAGGCGGAAGCCCACACCAAGCCCACTTCTACGTCCGCGAACAGCAGGGTGCTGCGAATCTTCTTCGCCGCTCCGATAAGACGCGGGACCGTGCGGGCCAGAAACGCCCGCGGGAAGGTCGTCTCGAAGGGTCGCGGAGGCAGGGATCCGCGCAACATCAGCGCTCTCAAGGTAGGTCTCAGAAACGTGCGCAGGGGCACGTACAAGGCGACCTGGAGCATCGTCAGCCTTGACGGTCACCATCTGCGCGGGACCTTGCGCTTCCGGGTCAGGTAGGCATGCCCGTCCGGCTCACCCGTTCCCTGGTTGTTGCGTTTGCCTTTGCCGCGGTTCTTTTGACCGCGGCGAAGGCCAGCGCGCACATACAGATTCAGCCGACCGAAATAGCCCCCAAGGATGCGGCGTTGTTCACGCTGCTCGTGCCGGGGGAGGCTGGCACGGGAACCTCGAAGGTCGAACTCAAGGTTCCCCCGGGGGTCTATCCGTTCTCCTACGAGAAGACACCGGGGTGGAGGCAGAAACTGGTCAAGCAGCCGAACGGCATCGTGGACCGGGTCATCTGGACGGGCCACGCCGCCCCCGATGGCCTGGTCCGGTTCACCTTCCTGGCAGGCACCCCCGAGAAACCGGGAACGATCAAGTGGGACGCAATCCAGACCTACGCCGGTGGTCAGGAGGCCCGCTGGATCGGTGAACCCGGTTCGGAGAACCCGGCTCCGGTCACCGAGGTTTCGGAAGCAGTCGTCCCGCAAAACGCGGGCGGAGAGGGCGGCTCGGGCGGCTCATCTGCGGCGACCGATGCCTCTGAGGCAGCGGCACCTGATCAGGAGCCCGACTGGCCCCTGACCGTCGCCGCTCTGCTCGGCTTCTTCTTCGGGTTGTCCTCACTCGTGATTCTCCTGGTGAATCGCAAGAACTCCGCGCGAAGCTGAAGCTCTTCGCTTCTGGGCGGTGCACCTAGCGGCGCCGGTGCTTCTTCTTGACCACCTTCACGTGGGCGACGGCCTTCTTGCCGGCTACCTTGATCGTGATCTTCGCCTTGCCGCGGGCCTTGCCGAAGGTTCTTCCTCCGACCACGACCCTGGCGGTCTTGCCTGGCTTGATCTTCTTGATCACGATCTTCTTCCGAATCTTGACCTTCCGGTTCGAGGACTTCGCCCGGACCTTGATCTTCTTGGCATCAGCGGTCGCGGTGATGAAGTTGCTCACCCGCACGATCACTCTGAACTTGTGGCCTGCCCTCACGCGCTGCTTCTTCGGTTTGACCGTGACCTTGTTGACGTTCGCCCGCGGCTTGCGCGGGTCCTTGATCAGCAGCTCGACGTTGCGGTCCTCGGGCTTGCCCTCGCCGCACTTGACCGAACCGCAGGCGTCGGCTCCGGTCTGGTTCTCGTTGTAGCCGATCGCGCGGGAGAGCGAGGCCAGATCGTCGGTGCTCATGTTGGCCGCGCTGGTGCCGCTGGCGGGAGCCTTGACGCCGGCCGCCTGGTCGATGACGGTGCCGAAGATCGAGAGGTTGCCGTCCCGGTCGTCGAAGATCTCGACCAGGCGGTTCTGCTTCGGCCAGTCGGCCAGGGCCGCGGTCCGGATGCTCCAGAAGCCGCTCTTGCCGTCCGGGGCCGGGTAAGGGGTGATCTCGTTCTCGTGGCTGTGGCCGGCCACCCAGGCGACCACGTTCGGGTAGTTGTGGAGCATCGCCACGACGTCGTCGCCGAGCTGGATCGGGGTCGAGTCGCGCGGATCGCCGTCACAGCCCGGGACCTGGCCGACGTCGACCGCGGTGCAGTTCGGACGCGGAGCCGCCTCGTCGGGCACGTCGGCGGTCATGCTGACCGGCGCGTGGTGGGAGAAGAGAACGACCAGCTCGTTGTTCTTCGTCGCCTTCTTCAGCTGTGCTTCCAGCCACTGGAACTGCGGGTAATCGAGGTTGCCCTTGTCGGAGACGAGTACCTTGCCGCCCTCAGAAGCGGTGTCAAGTGAGACGTAGCGGATTCCCGGACGGGGGCTGAACGAGTAGTAGGAGGCGAAGCCGTTCGAGGCCTTGCGCACGGCCGGGTCGATGAAGCCGTAGCCGTGACCGTTCGATTGGCCGCTCTTCCGGTAGAGGTCGATCGTGTCCTTCTTCGAGATCAGGCGACGGTCCGGGTCCGGCGGCACCTCCATGAAGTACTTCGGCTCGGTGCCCCGCATCTCGAGGAAGTCCTGGGTCGTGAAGTTCGGGCTCAGGACGAAGTTGAGCAGGGGACTGGTGGGACGGCCGCTGTTGGTCTCGTCGTCATTGATCGGCTTCAGGCAGCCGGTCGCGATCTGGTTGAAGACGCCACTGGCCCAGACGTTGCCCTGCACGAGGGTGTCGTGGTTGCCGAAGACCATGTAGGACGGGACCTTCAGGCCGGTCGCCTTGAAGGGCCGCTGGGCGCGGTCCATCAGCCCCGGGTAGGAGGGCCAGTTCGCGAACGGGTTCACCGGCACGGCGCCCGGGTTCGGCTGGTCGGGATCCCAGAAGTAGCCCATCGTCGGGGCCGGCCAGTCGTCGCGGTCCTGGACCCCGGTGTAACGGGACGGATCGCTCGCGTCGAGCACGTTCATGCCGGACGGGCAGAGCGGATGCTTGCCGACCGAGCCGGACGGGTCCACTCCCGTGCCCGGGTTGACCGTCTTGCCCTCGACCAGCTGCAGGTTCCACAGGTTCTCGTTGTACTGGTTGTTGTCGGAGATGTCACCGGTGTTGACGACGAAGTCCATCTTCGCCTTGCTCTTGCCACGGCCCAGATTCGGGGGCTTGGTCGAGAAGGCGTTGAACTGGCGGATCATCGCGTCCTCTTCCTGCGGGTTCAGGGCTTCGCCAGGACGCCAGGACGAGGTGAACGCTCCACCCTCGGGATCGAGGAACTCGACCCGGAGCGGACTTTCCTCGTCGGCGAGCTGGAAGTCGGTGAGCTGGCCGAAGTAGGAGATCGGGGTGCGTCGCTTTGCCCGTCCCGAGACCGCGGTACCGAGCGGGACGCCGCCCTCTTCCGAGCCGTCACGGACCGTGTAGCTCTCGCCCGGGGCGGTGGTCAGGAAATGGAAGCCCGACGAGGAGTCCGGCACGATGCGCTGGTTTACGGTGCTGACGCCGGCGTTGTCGCCGGTCGCCGCCTGGGCGATGGCGGCAGTGGTCAGCGCGCCGATCGCCACGAGCGCGGCAGCAAGCTTGGTCCTGAACCGGTTCATCAATTCTCCTTGTGGCCGGGATTCCTTACCAGCCCGTTGGGGGCAGCTACTCGCCCGGGCGAACAGCCCCGGGCGAGCGACGACGGCGCAACGTTATCGCCATGTAAAGAAACCAGCCAGGACCGCCGATGTTGCGGCCGGGTGAGCAGGCAGAATGTGACTGTGGACGAGATGCGAACTGATTCGGAAGGTTTGTCTCCAAGCTGGGGCTCCGCCGCCGGGAACGCCTGGGTTCAGGTTCAGGACCTGACCGACAGCATCTACGAGCCGGTGGAGCGCCGGCTCACCGACGAGGTTGCGCGGGGAGGCGGCAACCGGGTGCTTGACATCGGCTGTGGCACGGGCGCGACCACCGTCGCGATAGCCCGCCGGCTCGGCCCTGGCGCCGAGTGCACCGGGATCGACGTCTCCGAGCCGATGGTGGAAGCGTCTCGCCGCCGGGCGGAGCGGACCGGTGTGGATGCCCGCTTCGAGCTCGCCGACGCTCAGACCCGCCAGTTCACGGAGGGCGAGTTCGATCTCGTCGTCTCCCGCTGGGGCGTGATGTTCTTCGCTGATCCGGTCGCCGCTTTCGCCAACCTGAGACGGGCGGCCGCGGGTGGCCGGCTCCGGGCGATCACCTGGCGAAGCCACACCGAGAATCCGTTCATGACCGTCGCCGAGGAAGCGGCGGCTCCGCTGCTCGCCGGCTTCCAGCCCCGCCGCGCCGACGAGGCCCCGGGCCAGTTCGGGCTGGCCGACGAAAAGGCCACGACGGGCATCCTCGAGGCGGCCGGATGGGAGAGCGTCGAGCTGCTCCCGATCGACGTGACCTGTTCCTTTCCCGAGTCCGAACTGGTCCGGTACTTCACCGGACTCGGACCGCTGGCCCGCCACCTCGACGAACTGCCGCCGACCGAGATCCCGGATGACCTCGTCGAGGTCGTCCGCGCCGCCTTCGACCCCTACGTGGAAGGCGGAGAGGTCAGCTTCAACGCCGCCTGCTGGATGATTCGGGCGGGCTCGTAGCCTGTCTTCGAGATCCGGGAAGTGAGCGCTATATGCCCACTTCCCGGATCCCGGTGATCTTTCAGCCGGCCTGGAAGGTGACGAAGCGCTCCTCAGTCATCTCGATGATCGAGTAGGCCGGGCCTTCGCGGGTGTTGCCGGAATCCTTGACCCCGCCGTAGGGCTGCTGATCGGCACGGAAGGTCGGCACCTCGTTGATCAGCACGCCGCCGAAGTCCAGCGTCTCGGCCGCCTTGAGGCCGTTGCCGACATCACGGGTGAAGACCCCGGCCTGGAGGCCGAACTTCGAGTCGTTGGCCGAGGCGAGGGCGTCTTCGAAATCGCTGAAACGGTCGATCGTCGCGACCGGGCCGAAGATCTCCTCGCACCAGACCTTGGCCTCGTGGGAGGGATTCTCGAGCAGGGTCGGGGCCAGGCAGCGATCCTCGTCGACCAGTTCGCCGCCGGTCAGGAGCTTCGCGCCACTGGCCACCGCCTCGTCGACCCACTCCTTCACCCGATCGCGGTCACCACGGCTGATCAGCGGGCCGACGTCGGTCTCGTCGCTGGCCGGGTCCCCGACCTTGAGCTGCTCGACGTTGCCGACCAGGCGCTCGATGAACTGGTCCGCGATCGCCTCGTGAACCAGGATCCGCTGGGTCGAGATGCAGCTCTGCCCGGCGTGGGAGAAAGCGTGGAGCTGGGCCTTGTCGGCGGCGGTCTCCCAGTCTCCGTCGTCGTTGATGATCAGCGGAGCGTTCGAGCCGAGCTCGAGCCCGACCCGCTTGTGCGGGACCTTGGAGCGGATGCCCCAGCCGACCGGGGCCGACCCGGTGAACGAGATCGCCGCGGTGAGGGGATGCTCGACGATCGCGTTGCCGACCGTGGACCCACCGCCGGGCACGATCGAGAGCCAGCCCGCCGGCAGGCCCGCGTCGATCAGGATCTCGGCCAGCTTGATCGAAGAGATCGGGGTCTGGCCGGCCGGCTTCAGGACCACCGCGTTTCCGGCTGCGATCGCCGGGCCGAGCTTGTGGCAGACCAGGTTCAGCGGGAAGTTGAACGGGCTGATCGCACCGACCACGCCGAGCGGCACGCGCAGCATCACGCCGAGCTTGCCGAT
>JBIQLL010000013.1:65041-66708 GCA_044464425.1 Solirubrobacterales bacterium
TTCCCGTGAAAGCTTCATGGGCGGCCTTGGCCGCCTTGTCGACGGTTTCTTCGTCGCCCTGAGCGACGCGGGCGATCAGACTTTCGTCCCAGGGACTGCGTACCTCGTCCCAATCGCCGGTTTCTACCCATTCTCCTGCCAAAAGCAGCTTGTGGTCCAACGTACTTCTCCTCGGATGTGGCATTTCTGGGGCTGGTCCGGCCCCGGGGCAAGACTCCATCCAAGATAATGGCAGGCCGCGACCTTCCTCCCCCCGAACTGTTGGCACAGAAGATGAACTCCCGCTTTTACGAAACGTCAAATCGAATCCCCCTGCTCGCGGTTCTGGCGGCTATCTGCCTGGTCTTCTCGGCCGGAGCCGCGCCCGCAAAATCCGGCGCGGTCACCTGGCAGGTTCGGGGTGGCGGCTTCGGCCACGGCATCGGGATGAGCGCCTATGGCGCGTACGGCATGGGCTTGAACGGCTACAAGTACGGGCGCATCCTCGGCCATTACTACAGGGGGATCAAGATCCGCAAGCTGAAGGCGCAGCGCAACATCAAGGTGCTGCTCGACGTCGATTCGACTCCCTGGATCAGTGGTGCGCGCTGGGCCTGCGGCCGCAAGCTGCGGCCCCGTCTCACCTACGGTGCGGCGCTGGGCAAGAACGGCATCTACCTGAAGGGCGCCGGCGGCAAGCCGCTCAAGAAATGCGGCGGCCGGCTCCGGACCGAAGCGAGCGGCAACGTGGTCTTCAAAGGCCTCGGTACCTACCGGGGCGGGGTCGAGATCGTGCGCGGCGGCGGCTCGCTCTACGTGATCAACAACGTGCCGGTAAACAAGTACTGCCGGGGCGTGCTCTCGAAGGAGCTGATCCCCTCCTGGCCGCAGGAGACCTTGAAGGCGTTTGCGCTCGCCGCCCGCTCGATCGGGCTCTCTTCGAAGGGCACCCACACGGGGTTCGACGTCTACCCGGACACGCGCAGCCAGGTCTACGGCCCGATCTCATCCGAGTACCCGCAGACCAACCGGGCCTGCGCGAAGACCGCCAGCCAGGTCCTGATGTACGGCGGCAAGGTCGCGGTCGCGCTCTTTTCGGCTTCCTCGGGCGGCCACACCGAGAACGTCGAGAACGTCTGGTTCGGTGATCCGGTGCCCTACCTGCGGGGCGTGCCCGACCCCTGGGACAAGGTCTCGCCCTACCACCGCTGGACCTACACCTACACCCCGGCCCGCATGAACTCGCTGCTCGGCAGCTACGTCTCCGGCCGACTGAAGAAGGTGCAGATCACCAGGTACGGAGTCTCGAAGCGGGTGATCTGGGCCCGGCTCTACGGCACCCGGGGAACCACCCGCATCCGCGGCGACTCCCTACAGGCGGCACTGGGCCTGCCGGACAGGTTCATCCTCTCGATTACCCGGCGTTGACCCCGAGAACTCGGCAGAACCAACGTCTCATAAATAAAAGGGTCGCGCGGGCTACCGCCCTCGCTCGACAAACAACCCGCCCCACCCGTTCGAAGCAAAGAATGGTCGGGTGGGGCTCTGGCTGTGGTGCTTCGGGCGTGGTGGTCGGTGCGGTGAGGTTGAAGTTTGGAGCGCTATGTGGCGATAACTTCAACCTCACCGCAAACCCACCCCGATCTGGCTCTGACCGGAGCCGGTTCATCCATCATTTGTTTCTGTGA
>JBIQLL010000014.1:0-64587 GCA_044464425.1 Solirubrobacterales bacterium
CCTCCAGGTAATGGGTGGTGAGCAGGATCGTGGTGCCCTGCTCGTGGAGGGCGCGGATGTAGCGCCAGAGCTCATGGCGGAGCTCGAGGTCGACTCCGGCGGTCGGCTCGTCGAGGATCACCAGGCGGGGCCGGTGGAGCAGTGCCCGGGCGAGCAGCAGCCGGCGGCGCATGCCGCCCGAGAGCTTCGGCGCTTCGACGTCGCGCTTGGCCCGCAGGTCGAACGCATCGATCATCTGCTCGGCCCGCTCGCCGGCTTCCTCGCCATCCATCCCGTAGTAGCCGCCGTGATAGAGCAGGGTTTCGTAGACGGTCAGGAACTTGTCGAGGTTCGGCTCCTGCTCCGCGATCCCGATCATCCGGCGGGCCGCCATCGTGTTGCCGGGCCGGCCGAAGACCGAGATCTCGCCGCCTGAGAGGCGGATCAGGTTGCAGACCGCTCCGATCAGAGTCGTCTTGCCGGCCCCGTTCGGCCCGAGCAGACCGAAGAAGCTGCCGGCGGGAATCTCCAGGTCGAGATCCTTGAGCGCGAGGGTGCCGTCCGCATAGCGCTTCGTCAGGCCGCGGATCGAGAGTGCCGGGGCGGGGCTCACTCGTCGATCTCCGGGTCGGCCGGCCAGCGGCGGCCGGCGTTCACCCAGTTGGCGAAGAGGGGATCGTCGATCAGCAGGCGGCCGCCTTCGGCGCGGATCAAGATCCCGTCATCGACCAGTCGCTTGGCCGCATCCGAGGCGGCGGATCCTCGCGGCAGTCCGAACTCGACTTGGGCTCGCTTGCCGGTCAGGGATTGCTCGCCGAAGGCGATCGCCTCCAGGACTCCCGCCTCGATCCGGCTGGCCTCGTCCCAGATCGCTTCGTACTTTTCCTTGAGGTAGGGGCGGGCGGCCGCGAACGCTCGATTCCAGCTTTCCTCGTCGGCCTCGGTTCCCGCCTCGACCTCGGACCAGAGCAGGTGCGCCATCAGCATCGCCCGCTGGGGATGGCCGTCGACCAGGTCGAGCAGGGGCTGAAGGCCGCGGCCCGGGTCCTTGCCGGTCTGCTCGAAGAGATCGACGATGTAGTCGGCCAGCGGTTCGCGCTCGAGGCGTCGCAGCTCGATCGGGGCGGCCTGGCCGTAGAACGGTCGGCTTCGGTTGGAGAAGAGCTCGCGCATCATGCCGGGGTGGGAACCGGAGAACACGTAGGTGACGCCGTCGCCGTGATGCTGGATGACGCTGCGGATCAAACCGTCGAGATCCGCCTTGAGGACGACCTGGAACTCGTCGAAGGCGACCAGCAGGCGCGTCCCGGTCTTCTCGTGGATGCGAGCCGGCAGCGAGAGCGCGTCGAGCAGCGCCTGGTTCGTGTCCTGGCCGCCGACCGAGACGGTCGCACCGCCGGCCGGCGTCGTGATGCCGGCGCCGCCGCCGCGCCGGCGAACCGCGTCGGCGGCGCGCGAGAGCTTGCCGCGGGGCAGGAAGCCGTAGGCGTGATCGATCTGGGCTGCCATCTGGGCGCTGGTCGTCGCGCCGTACAGGTCGACCAGCACGGCGGCACCGCCCAGCCGGTTGACCTCGGCCGAGACCTGGTTGAGCAGGGAGGTCTTGCCGTAATCCCGCGGGCTGGAGAGCCGGGCGTTCGTGCCGGCCTGGAAATGCTCGATCAGGGCGCTGAACTCACGCGGGCGTGGGACGGCCGGTTCGGGGCCGAGCGGGCGCGCGAAGACGAAGGGGTTGGTTGTACGTTGCTGACGTACCATCTTGTACGTTATTAACGTAGCAAATCCGACGTTTTGGACGTGCGACTGGCACTTTCCCGCGCGAACCCCGACAATGTCGCCATGGGCGCACTTTCGGGGGTAATAGTGGCGGACTTCAGTCGCGTCCTGGCCGGGCCGCTGGCTGCCATGACGCTGGGCGACCTTGGCGCGAACGTGATCAAGGTCGAACCGCCCGCCGGGGACGAGACCCGATCATGGCTGCCTCCCGTCGACCCGGAGGGCCGCTCGACCTACTTTCACACGGCGAACCGGAACAAGCGCTCGGTGGTCCTCGACCTGAAGGACGAAGCCGACCGGAAGCTGGCCTTCGAGCTGACCATGCGGGCCGACGTGCTGATCGAGAACTTCCGGCCCGGCACGATGGCCCGCTTCGGGCTCGACTGGGAGACGGTCCACGCTGCCCATCCGGCCCTTATCTACTGCTCGATAACCGGGTTCGGCGAAGGCAAGGGGGCGAAGATGCCCGGCTACGACCCGCTGATCGAGGCCCTGAGCGGGATGATGTCGATCACCGGCCCGGCGGATGGCGAAGCCAGCAAGGTGGGGGTGGCCCTGGTCGACGTGATCGCCGGGCTCAACGCGACTACCGGGATCCTCGCCGCGCTCCACGAGCGCGAGACCATGAGGGAGGGGCAACGGGTCGAGATCAACCTGCTCTCGACCGCGCTTGCCTCGCTCGCCAACCAGAGTTCCGCCTTCCTCAACACCGGCGTCTCGCCGGGCCGGCTCGGCAACGTCCACCCCAGCATCGAACCGTTCTCGACCTTCGCCACCGCGACCGGCCCGATCATGATCTGCGCCGGCAACGACCGGCAGTTTCGGCAGCTCGCGGTGACCATGGGGGCTCCCGAGCTGGTCGAGGATCCCCGCTTCGGCAGCAATCTCGACCGGGTCGAGCACCGGGATGAGCTCCGGGCCGAGCTGGAGCGGCGGCTCAGCCTCGACTCGGTCGAGTACTGGTCCGAGGCGCTGAACGAGGCCGGGGTACCGGCCGGCGCCGTCAATGACATCGGCGGCGGATTCGCGATGGCCGAGAAGCTCGGCCTGGATCCGGTCACCGAGATCGGCGGCGCCCGCACCCCGTCCTCGCCGATCCGGCTGTCAGGAAGCCCACCCGAACGCCGCCTCCCACCGCCGGCCCTCGACGGCGACGGCGAGAAGATCCGGGAGTGGCTGCGGCAGCCGCAGGAACGCTGAGTCGGCTGGCAGGCGAAGGCTGAGCGTGCCTGCCACACTCATGTGGTGGATCTGAAGCAGCTCGAAGCGACGATGGCCGACCTCGGCCAGCCTTCCTACCGGACCGGGCAGGTCTGGGAGTGGCTGGCCCGTGGGGCCGGCTCCTTCGATGAGATGACCAATCTTCCGGCTGCCCTGCGCGAGGATCTCGACGGGAAGCTGCCGATCTCGACCCTCGCGGTGGACGCCTCGGCGAAATCGGTCGACGGCACCGAGAAGGCGCTGTTCCTGACCGCCGACAGCCGGCCGGTCGAGGCGGTGCTGATGCGCTACCGGGACGGCCGCCGCTCGCTCTGCCTCTCCAGCCAGTCCGGCTGCCCGCTCACCTGCACCTTCTGCGCGACCGGCACGATGAAGTTCGGCCGCAACCTGACCGAGTCCGAGATCCTCGACCAGGCCCTCCACTTCCGGCGGATCGAGCCGGTCAACCACGCCGTCTTCATGGGCATGGGCGAGCCGATGATGAACCTGGACAACGTGCTCGCGGTCTGCGAGAAGCTGCCGGAAGTCGGGATCGCCAACTCCCACACCACCATCTCCACGGTCGGCTGGCTGCCCGGAATTGAGCGGGTGACCACGGAAGGCCCGGCCGTGCGACTGGCGCTCTCGCTTCACGCCCCGAACGACAAGCTGCGCTCGGAGATCATGCCGGTCAACGACCGCTACCCGATGGAGGACGTGGTCGCCGCCTGTCGCGAGTGGCGGCACACCCGCAAGCGCAAGGTCTTCATCGAGTACCTGATGCTGGACGGGGTCAATGACAGCCAGGAGCTCGCCCACGAGCTGGCCGACCTGCTGCTGCCGAAGAACGACTTCAAGGTCAACCTGATCCCCTACAACCCGTCCGGCACCGGGTACCAGGGCTCACCACGCGAATCGATCGACCGTTTCCGCGAAACCCTGATCTCCCGCGGCATCCACGCCACGGTCCGCCTCACCCGCGGCCGCGACATAGACGCCGCCTGCGGCCAGCTCGCCGCCAAAGCCGCCGCCTGAGGTCCCGAGAATGAACTCGGATTAGTTGGCAATAGTTGCCAGCTAATCCGATTTCAGCTCCGCCGAGACTCGCGCTACGGAAAACGTGCCGAAGCCCGCCGTGGCAAATCGTTGCACTTGTTTGCACTTGTCGAGCCACACGTGAGCTTTTCACAGGCACGATGCGACCATGAGTTCCGATACGCCTTTGCTCCACCAACTTCGTGGGTTCATGGCAACTCGCTGGTATGTCGCCGGGAGATCCGAGCTGATCGCTCACGGATTCCCTTGGACGAGGATCAGGAGCTGGGTGCGGACTGGACGGTTGATCGCGGTCGTGCGCGGCGTCTACTCATTTGGGCGAGACATCGAAACCCGGGAGGCGGCATGGCGCGCGGCGCTTGCCGCAGCCGGTCCAGACTCGGTGCTCACCGGTCGAACCGCCTGCGAGATCTGGGGAATGGTCAAGAGCAGGAACCGAATTCCGAAGCTGATCGAGGCGATTCGTCCCAACGGAGACCCCGCTCGACTCCGAGGTCTTTCGCCTGCCATGAAAGGAACCCGGATCGAGATCTACAGACGAAATCTGGAACCGCACGAAGTCTGCCGCAAAGCGGGGTTCGCGTTGACCAGCCCGGTGAGATCGCTGATCGACTTCGCGGTCCATGCGACCGAGACCGAGGTTCTTTTCGCCTTCTTGGAAGCTTGCCGGCTCCGGCTTTTCAACCGTAGAGACGCAGATGAGTGCTTCAAACTGGTCGCCGGTCGTCGCGGGGCTGTCAAGATCCGTCCGCTACTCGCTCTGTGGGTTCCCGAACTGAGGCGAATCAGGTCGGTGCTCGAAGGCCTGTTCTTGCTCGCCTGGGTTGAAGCTGGGCACGTCATGCCCCGGGTCAATGTGAAAATTCACGGATTCGAGGTGGACTTCTACTGGCCTGCGTTCGGAGTCGTGCTTGAGGTCGACGGCGATGCGTTCCACTCCGACCCCGTGGCTCGCCGCCGGGACGTCGAGAAGATGCGCGCTGTGGAAGCGCATGGTTTGCGGGTAATCCGGATCACCTACAAGGAGATGTGGGACACCCCGAAGTTGGTCGTCCAGCGGGTGCTGACCGTGCTGACGGAGGCGAAAAGGGAAAAGTTGGCAGCTATTGCCAACTAATCCGATTTCGTGTCTTGGTTTGCTTTAGGCGCTGGCGCCTGGGGTGAAGCGTTCGCGGCTGAGTTCGAGGACCTCGAGGGCGGACTCGAGGGGGTACCAGCCGTCGACTTCGACGATCTTGCCTTCGGGCTGCTTGTAGACCGCAAAGAAGTGGGAGATCTCGTCCTTGAGCTGGCTCGAGAGCTGGTCGAGCGACTCGATGTAGTTCCAGTTCGGGTCATCGGCGGGGACGCAGAGGATCTTGTCGTCGAGTTCGCCGTCGTCGGTCATGCGGAAGAGGCCGAGCGGGATCGACGGGATGATGCAGCCCGGGAAGGTCGGCTCGGAAACGCAGACCATCGCGTCGAGCGGGTCGCCGTCGGCGCCGAGCGTGTCCGGCACCATGCCGTAATCGACCGGGTAGACCATCGACGAGAAGAGGAAACGGTCGAGCTTGATCGACCCGAGTTCCGCGTCGTATTCGTACTTGTTCCGGCTGCCCTTCGGGACTTCTACGAGCACATTCAAGATTTCAGACATATCCCGGAAATCCTACCTGCGAAGCACCGGTCCGGGCTTGGCGACCCAGACCCCGTGTGGGCATGTGCGGAGTCCGTTCATCAAATATTTGATGATTTGAACGGACGGGTTTGACTGGGAGGGCGGGTCGGACCCCGCCCGACTCCTGATGTCCCTAGCCTCCGAGGAGCAAATGGGTGCGGGGGTCGTCGACCGGGCGCCACGGCTTGTCCCAGTCGCAGACGCCCTTGACCAGGCGGTTCGCCTCCACGGGGCCCCATGATCCGATCTCGTAGCTCTCGACCGGCGGGGGGTCGTCGAGCAGGGGCTGCACGATCCGCCAGGTCTCCTCGACCATGCGGAACGGCGTGAAGAGGTCGTAGCGGCCGTGGATCGCGTCGTCCAGCAGGCGCTCGTAGGGCTCGGGCTCGGTTCCCGGCTCCTTCTCGAACAGCACGTCGAGGTCGGCCTCTTCGAAATCCTCGACCCCGGCCGCCTTGGCGACGAAGGCCATCCGGGCGCCCGGCATCGGGTCGATCCGCACCACCATCCGGTTGCGCGGCGGCTTGTGGGCGCTGTTGCCGACCCCGACGTGGGGCGGGCGTTTGAAGACGACCCGGACCTCGGTGTGCTTGACCGGCAGATTCTTGCCGGTCCGCAGGTAGAAGGGCACCCCGGACCAGCGCCAGTTGTCGATCGCCAGTTCCAGCGCCGCGTAAGTCTCGACCTGGGAGTCATCGGCGACATCCGGGATCTCGCGGTAGCCGTTGTACTGGCCGCGGACGCAGTGGGCCGGGTCCGCCGCCCGGATGCTCTCGAAGAGCTCCAGCTTCTTGGCCCGGATCGAGTCGGGCTGGTTCGCGTTCGGCGCCTCCATGGTCAGCAGCGCCAGCACCTGCAGCATGTGGTTCTGGACCACGTCGCGGATCGCCCCGACCCCTTCGTAGAAGCGTCCGCGGTCCTCGACCCCGAAGTTCTCACTCATGGTCATCTGCACGTAGGCGACGTAGTTGCGGTTCCAGAGCGGTTCCAGGGTCGCGTTGGCGAAGCGGAGGTAGGTGATGTCCATCACCGGCTCCTTGCCGAGGTAATGATCGATCCGGAGGATCTGGTCCTCGCGAAGGACCCGCAGCAGATCGTTCTGGAGATCCTGGGCCGAGTCGAAATCGTGCCCGAAGGGCTTCTCGAGGATCACCCGCGCGTTCTCGGCCAGTCCGGCCCCGGCGAGCCCGTGCACTACCTCGGAGAAGAGCGGCGGGGGGATCTCGAGATAGAAGAGCGGCCGGTCGTAATCAGCCAGTTCCTCGTTCAGCGACTGGTAGAGCGCGTCGTCGTCGAAGTTGCCGTTGACGAAGCGCATCCGGTCGGCGAGCCGGCGGAACGCGACGAGGTCGAACTCGTCGACCGAGCCGCGGATCGCCTCCTCGGCCCGCTGCTTCATCGTCTCGTGCCCCCAGTCCTGGTTGCGGCCGACCCCGATGATTGGGCAGTCGAGCTTGCCGCGCAGCTCGAGCCGGTAGAGCGCCCGGAAGGTCATCTTCTTGGCCAGGTCTCCGGTGATTCCGAAGATCACCAGGGCGTCGGTCGCTTCGCTCTCCTTCTGCTTGCTCATGGTCGGCAGCGTACCCGGCCCGCGAATCGAGGCCGAGCTTCGGACGGGGGTTCTAATATGGCGGCATGGAAATCGGGATCGTCGGGCTTGGTCGGATGGGGGCGAACATCGCCCGGAGATTGATGCGAGACGGGCATCGCTGCGTGGTCTATGACGTCAACCCCGATGCGGCCAAGGGGCTAGCCGGCGAAGGGGCCGAACCGGCTGCCGATCTGGCCGAGCTCGCCGCGAAGCTGACCCCGCCCCGGGCCGTCTGGATCATGGTGCCGGCGGGCGAGATCACGCGCGACACGATTCGCGCGGTCGCGGCGGAGCTCGAGTCGGGCGACGCGGTGATCGACGGTGGCAACACCTACTACCACGATGACATCCACTTCGCGAAGGAACTGGGCGAGCGGGGGATCGACCACCTCGACTGCGGCACCTCCGGCGGGGTCTTCGGCCTCGAGCGTGGCTACTGCCTGATGATCGGCGGTCCGGAGGCGGCCTACAAGCGCCTCGAGCCGATCTTCGCCACTCTGGCTCCGGGGGTAGGCGAAGCCGAGCGGACCCCGGGCCTCACGGGTGGTCCCTCCCCGGCCGAGAACGGTTACCTCTACTGCGGACAGGCGGGGGCCGGTCACTTCGTGAAGATGGTCCACAACGGGATCGAGTACGGGATGATGGCCGCGATCGCCGAAGGCTTGAACGTGATCAAGAGCGCCGACGCCGGCCTGGTCCAGCGTGACGGCGACGCCGAGACGGCGCCGATGGAGAACCCCGAGTACTACGAGTACGAGATCGACGTGGCGGAGGTGGCCGAGGTCTGGCGCCGCGGCAGCGTGATCGGCTCGTGGCTGCTCGACCTGACCGCCGCCTCGCTCGCCGAATCGCCGCAGCTGGAGGAGTTCTCGGGCCGGGTGTCGGACTCCGGCGAAGGGCGGTGGACCTCGATCGCGGCGATCGACGAAGGGGTTCCGACCCCGGTGCTCACCGCCGCCCTGCACGAAAGGTTCTACTCGCGCGGTCTCGGCGATTTCGGTGACAAGGTACTCTCGGCCATGCGCAAGCAGTTCGGCGGCCATGACGAGAAGCCCGCGGAGGGCAAGGACAGCTAGTTGGTCTCCCGGGTCGTCGCAGACGCGGAAGCTGCCGCGCGCGAGGCGGCCAGGGTCGTCGAGCTGACGGCGGCCGCGGCGATCGCCGACCGGGGGCGCTTCAACTTCGCAGTCAGCGGCGGCAAGACCCCTTGGCGGATGCTGGAACTGCTGGCTGACAGCGACCTGAACTGGGGCCGCACCTCGCTCTTCCAGGTGGACGAGCGGATCGCGCCGGTCGGAAGCCCGGAGCGAAACCTGACCCATCTGGTGCTCACCTTGCCGCTGATCTGCCAGGCGGCGATCCGCCCGATGCCGGTCGGGGCCGATGACCTGGTCACCGCGGCCAGCGGCTACGAGTACTCGCTGCCGGACCGTTTCGATCTGGTCCATCTCGGCCTCGGCCCCGATGGCCACACGGCCTCGCTGATCCCGGGCGATCCGATTCTCGAGGTGGACGACCGCCAGATCGCGATCACGACCGGCGAGTACCAGGGCACCCGCCGGATGTCACTCACCTACCGGGCGATCGACCGGGCCCGCCAGATCCTCTTCCTGATCACCGGCGACGGCAAGGAGGAAGCGCTCTCGAAGCTGATGGAGAGCGACGAGAGCATCCCGGCCGGCCGGATCGGCAACCCGAACGTCACGGTGATCACCGATATCGGTGAACCGGGAGCGGAACGGACCGCTTGACGGAGGTCCGCCAGATGGGGGCCGAGCGCTACGGGCTGGCGCTGATCCTGATCCTCGCGTCGATGATCTTCATCATGGCCACGCCCGACGGCAAGTGGGCCAACGTGATCTCGCTGAACCTCCAGGCGTTCGCGCTGTTCGCGTCAACCCGTGCGGCACAGCCCCGGATGGCGCTCCGGGTGACGGTCGGCGTGATCATCGGGCTCGCCATCTTCGCCGCCTGGACCCAGGCCGCCTTCACCGACACGGTCAACGACGACTTCGTCAGGCTTTCGACGCTTTGCCTGGTTGTGGTCGCGACCCCGGTCATCGGCTGGGGGCTGGTCCGCCAGGTCAGGGAACGGGGGAGGATCACGACCCACACGATGATGGGGGTACTCTGCATCTACCTCTTGATGTGCCTCGCGTTCGCCTCGGCCTTCGGGGCGATCGCCGCGCTCAGCGGTGATGCCTTCTTCCAGCAGGGAACCGGGGACGGCACCACCAACAACTATCTCTACTACAGCATCACCACGATCACGACGGTCGGGATGGGGGACTTCTCGCCGGCCACCAACCTGGGCCGGTCGCTGACCGCCGCCGAGGCGCTGATCGGGCAGATCTACGTGATCACGGTGGTCGCCGTGATCGTCGGCAACCTGGGAAAGTCACGGACCGATGGATGACGCCCTGCTCGGGCTGAGCCTGGTCGTCGTCCTCTCGATCCTCGCTCGCCTTTCGGCGACCTGGATGCGGGTGCCGCCGATCGTGCCGCTGCTGATCATCGGCGTGGCGGTCGGGATCTCCGGCTTCGATCTGGTCGATCCGCAGGAACTGCTGGGCGACGCGCTCTCACCGGCGGTCGAGATCGCGGTCGGGATCATCCTCTTCGAAGGCGCGCTCGGCCTGAAACGCGAGGAGCTCGGCTCCGGCGTCCGGGGGGCGGTGATCCGCCTGATCACGATCGGGGTGATCATCACCTGGTTCGTCGCGACCGTCTCGATCGCGCTGCTGCTTGACGTGCCGCACCCGGTCGCGATCCTGATCGGGGCCACCGTGATCGTTTCCGGGCCGACTGTGGTGCTGCCGATCCTCGACTTCGTCGGCCCGACCCAGAAGGTCCGGCGGGTGCTCAAGTGGGAAGGGATCCTGATCGACCCGATCGGCGCCCTGATCGCGGTGATCGTCTTCGGCTCGTTCGCGAACGGGGAAGGCGGCCGGTTCCACCTGATCGAGCTGCTCACCTCGATGGGCGTCGGTATCGGCGTCGGGGTCGCGGGAGCGCTGCTGCTGTTGCCGGTCCTGGCCACCAAGCGACTGGCCGGCCGGGACAAGGTCGCGGCGACCCTGATGGTGGTCGTGGCCTGCTTCGCGGTCTCCGACGCGATCCTCTCCGACTCCGGCCTGGTGGCGACCATCGTGATGGGGGTCGCACTCTCGAACCAGCACCGGGTCCGGATCGACCAGGTCGCCGAGTTCAAAGAGACGCTGGTCCCGATCCTGGTCGGCATCCTCTTCGTGCTGCTCTCGGCCAACGTCGACATCGATCAGGTGGTGGATCTCGGCTGGAAGGGGCTGGCCGTGGTCGGGATCCTGATCTTCGTGGCACGCCCGCTTGCGGCACTCACGCTGGCCGGGCTGCCGTTCAGCTGGCGGGAGAAAGTGTTCTTCGGGTCGATGGCGCCCCGCGGCATCGTCGCCGCTTCGACCGCGTCCGCCTTCGGCCTCGAGCTGACCGAACGGAACGTCCCCGGGGCGGAGCTGATCATCCCGATCACCTTCATGATCATCGCCGGCACCGTCTTCTACTACGCGCTGATCACCCCTTGGCTGGCCCGGGTTCTCGGTCTCGCCGGCGAGCACCGGCCGACCCTGCTGCTGGTGGGGGCGCCGGCCTGGGCGCTGGCGATCGGCGAGGGGTTGAGTCGCGCGGGCGCCGACGTGATGGTCTGGACCGAGTCCGACACCGAGGCCGAGGCCGCGGCCAGCCACGGGATCCCGTCCTTCGGCGGTCCGCTGGACCCGGAGGACCACTCGGCCGGGTCACTGCTGGAAGACGTGGCCGCCTTCGCGGTGGTCAGCGATGACGACAGCCTCAACCAGCTGCTCTCGTACCAGCTGGCCGAGCTCTACAGCGCCAACCAGGTCTACCGACGGCGTTCGCCTTCGGATTACGCCCCGATCGTCGACTCGCAGGCGCTCGAGCTCTTCCATGACGGTGACACCGAGACCGAGGTCCAGCGACGCCTGGCAGCGGGCGAGCCGCTCTCCGTGATCGGGCCGCTCGCCGCGATCCCCGAAGGTGCCGTCCCGCTGGCCGCGGTGATTCCCAAGACCGGCACCATGCCGGCCAAGATCCATCTGACGACCGAGAAGAAGCCGGTCCGCGCGGACGGCCGCTCGACCATCCTGGTCTTGGATCCTGCCTAGCCCCGCCAGCGGTCAGGGTCGCGAGAAGAGACTTGTGCGCGTTATTTGCGCACAACCCTGCTCTCAGCCGGTCAGGCCCTCGGTCACTCGTCGTCGTTCAGGATGCCGTTGCCCTGGATGCGATTGAA
Source organism: Solirubrobacterales bacterium (assembly GCA_044464425.1). Classification (GTDB taxonomy): domain Bacteria; phylum Actinomycetota; class Thermoleophilia; order Solirubrobacterales; family 70-9; genus 67-14. Next base: position 11,548 of record JBIQLL010000014.1, read on the forward strand.
ACGCTTCGACTCCTTGACCGCGCGGCGCCGGTCGGCGGCGATCTTCTTCGTGTCGTTCTCGCGGAAGGTGGAGATCGGGACCCGCCGGAAGTAATCGACCCACTGGCCGCAGATCTGGTTCATCGGGACCTTCTTCCGGGCCAGGCCGCGCATCAGGGCGAGCCGGCCGAGCTTGGTGACCCGCGAGTAGCCGGTGAGCCGCTGGATCGGCGTCGGTTCCTTCGCCTTCACCGTGATCGTCACCGGGCCCGCCTTCTTCACCTCGATCACCCCGCCCGGCCAGAACAGGCCGTTGCTGCCGGTCTCCTGGTTGGCCAGGCGCTGCCCGTCGATCGCGGCCTTGAAGCCGTGCTTGAAGCCCTGGTCGGTGGTCAGCATGAAGCCGTTTGGTGAGAAGTACTGCATCGAAAGCCACCAGCGGCCCGGGGTGAGGTTCACCGTCATGCTCGCCGACTGGCCGGGTTTCAGGTCAGGTGAAGGCTTCCACTGGTCGCGCAGGGCCAGGACCGTGGACGGGAGGATCGAGGCCGAGCCCTCGACCTCAGTCGAGAAGTACCGGCCGCCGCCCTGTGAGCAGTCGGCGAGCCGCGCCGGCAGCGTCGCTTCGTTGAGGATCGGCCGCGGCACCGCTTCCCCCGTCCGCTTCCAGAGGATGTACGAGTCGGTGCGGGCGACCTTCTCGAAGAAGGGCGGCTTCTCGCTCTGGAAACCGGCCGATGAGGTGATCACGTAATCGAAGTTCTGCAGGCTGTAGCCGTCGAAGGAGTCGAAGTCGATCACGCCCTGGCCGGTGTCGCCCTGGAACGGCTTCTTCGGGTTCTCGACCACGTCCGGGTCCGGGAACTCGGCCAGCGGCACGCTGACCTTGGCGCCGGTCAGGTAATACGGCGCGAACCGGTCTTGATCCGCATAGAGCACCCGCTTGCCCTTGACCGCCTTCTTGAAAGCCCCGAGCTCCTCGGCGTGACCGGGCGGCGAGACCGAGGCGTCGCGCAGCACGATCAGGCTGGAGGCGGTCGCGCCGACCACGAATAGCGCCGCCAGCGTGACCCAGGCCCCGAAATCCATTCCCTGGCTGGGTTTCCAGCCGCCCTTCGGCCCGCTGAGCAGGGCGGTGAGGATCACCACCATGGTCACCGGCGAGCCGATCACCAGGGCCTTGGCGAGGGAGTAATCGCCGACCCAGGGCAGGGAGATCAGGTAGAGGACGGCGCAGGCGAGGAAGGCCAGCGGGTAAGGAGAGGGCGGCTGCTTCCGCCACCACCACAGAGCGACCAGCAGGGCGAGCACCGAGATCGCCCCGAGCAGAGCGGGCACGGGGGTGTCGAGATCACCGGCGAGGCGGTAATCCGAGGTCAGCCAGACGCCGAGTCCCTCGAGCACCGAGACCGGACCGAAGGCGTCGCTGGTCGCGACCTCCGAGAAGGCATCGCCGAAGCCGAACGGGCCGAGGAAGGCCAGGGCCGCAAGCAGGGCGAGGCCGAGCACGGCCGAGACCGCGACCACGGGCCGCCGCAGCCAGGACCAGACGGCCCCGGGGCGGAGGCGGGCGCGGAAGCCCGGGTCGGCGAGAAGCCAGGCGAGCAGCGCGGCGGCGGGCCAGGCGAGGCCGGGGAAGCTGTAGGTGAAGATGATCCCGAGCAGCAGGACCAGCAACGGGATGATCGCTCGGAACCGCTGTTTCGCCGGCAGCGGATCGAGGCGGGGAAGCGCGATCACGAAGGCGAGCAGGAACATCGCCGCGGCGAGCTCCTTGAAGGCGGCCTGGGCGTAGAACGAGACCATCAGGTACGGCAGCCCGACCAGCAGCGCCGCGAGCAGACGGCGCCAACGGCCGAGCGGCTCGACCGCCGCCCAGGCGGTCATCACGGTCAGCACCGCGATCGCCACGACCTGGCCTATGAAGACCCGGCCCAGCGCGAAGTCCGGGAACGCCGAGAGTGAGGCGGCGAGCCCGTGCGGGCCGAGCGGATAGCCGTCGCTCGGCTCGGTGCCGAACCCGGACCTGAGCCACTCGGCCCAGGCCAGGTGCAGGCCGAGGTCGTTGTTGTAGCCCATCCCCAGCAGGCCCCAGTGGCCGCTGATCCAGAAGGGGACGCTCAGGAGCAGGGCGGCGACGAGGCCGGCGACCCAGAAGAGCGGTGAGCCGGGCAGATCATCGCGGCGTGGCCGGCGCAGGACCCAGACGCTCGCCAGTGCGAGCACCGCCAGGCCGGCGATCAGTGCGGCGCGGGTGCCCGGAACCCGGGCCAGCAACCCCTCGACGGCCATGATCGCGGCGAAGCCGACCGCAGGTTCGATCCCCCACCACCGTTCCTGGCCACAGGCCCGGGTCACGGCACGGCCGATCACCAGGGAACCCGCGACGATCAGGAGCATGGGGATCCAGCTGTAGAACATCAGTCCCTCAGGCCTCGACTCAGTACCGCTCGGCGGCGGCGAGCAGGACGTCGGTCAGATCCTCGCCGCGCAGCGGGTGCTCATGGCCCGCGGCGACGACCTTCGGCTTCAGTGCGGCCAGCTTGCGGATCGACTCCTTCGCCTGCTGGTGGTTCCAGGCCCAGGCCGGGTGGGGGACCGAGGCGGTGCCCTCCGGCAACGGCTTGAGTCGGGCGGAGTCGACGAAGTAGACGGTGTCGCTGACCAGGGCGACCCGGTCCGATGCGCGCCAGAGCCCGATCAGCCCCGGGGCGTGGCCCGGAAAATGGATCACCTCGAAGCCGGCCACCTCGTCTCCTTCCTCGACCGTGCCGGCGATCTCGACCGCGCCGCCGTCCCAGCGGCGCAGCAGGAACGGGTAGATCCAGCGGACCGGGGCGAAATCGAGTTCCTTCAAGTTCATGTAGGGAGCGATCGAGGCATCCGAGGTCGCATCGGCCACCTCGTCCGGGTGACAGTAAACCGGGACGTCGAGATCTGAGGCTGTACCGCGATGGTCGGCGTGCGCGTGGCCGAGCACGATCCGGTCGATGCCGCCGAACTCTTCGATCACCCGGCGGTTGCGTTTGGTCATCGGCTTGGTGCCGGCGTCGAACTGGACGATGCCGTCCGGCCCTTCGATGAAATAGACGTTCATCGCGCCCTTGAGATCGCCGGTCAGCAGCCAGACTCCGTCGGCCACTGGCTCGAGTCCGTTCGGTACCGCGCGATTGGCGTTCATGTTCTGGCTCCCACTTTCATGTTGAGCGTCTTTTCCATACTCTGCTCGTCGTGCCGGCCAACTGGAGAATCCTGATGATCGTGATCTGCCTCTTCCTGATCGCATCCGTCGCGATCGGGACGATCCAGTTGCTTTCCACGCCCACCGAGATATTCGGCGCCGATTTCCAGGGTTTGCCGAAACAGGAGTTTCCCAGATAGAGCCGGAGGCGGAGGTAGGATCACGATGTCCGCCCACGATGATCGGAGACCAATGCCCCTGTTCAACCGCATAGTTGTCGGCACCGACGGTTCTGATTCGGCCCGGGAGGCGATCCGTCAGGCGTCCGAGCTGGCCCGGATGGCCGACGCTTCGCTCGATGTCGTAAGCGCCTACGAGCCGGTCCCGACCCGCCGCACCCAGGAGGAAGCGAGCGGCGCCCCGGACGATGTCGCCCATGAGTTCGGCCCGCGAGAGGACGTTAATTTCGCGCTTGACGGGGCGGCCGCGATCGCCGCGGAATCCGGGCTCGAGATCACGCGGCACCCGATGGACGGCGATCCGGCGGACGCGATCCTCAAGGTCGCCGAGGAGGTCGGTGCGGACCTGATCGTGGTCGGCAACAAGGGCATGACCGGCGCGCGCCGTTTCCTGCTGGGATCGGTGCCGAACAAGGTTTCCCATCACGCACCCTGCAGCGTCTTCATCGCCCGCACCACCTGAGTTCTAGTCGGTGACGACGGCCGGGTTGGTGGCTCGACCCAGGTCGACCAGGCCGGCACCGAAACCGGAGGCGGGATCACCCGCCGCGTAGGCAGGCAGGCGGGCCGTCTTCTTCAGCCGTTCGGCGACCCGCCCCGGGCCGTTCCTCTCGCCGAGCACGCCTGAGGCGATTACCGCGGCCGAGGCTCCGGCCACGTGGGCGGCGGCCATCGAGGTGCCGACCCAGATCGGCTGGATCGCGAACCGGCTCGGCTGACGGGTCAGCATGCCGAGCTGGAGGATCGGTCGGTTGCGCGAGGTCCAGGGGCAGTTCTGCCGGGCGCGGCCGCCGCCGGGCGCGGCCAGGTCGATCTTCGAGCTGGCGAAGCTGTAGTTCGCGACGCAGCCGCTCTCGGTGGTCCCGCCGACCGAGATCACCTGCGGCGCCGTGGCGGGCAGGGAGGGGCAGGCCTCGTTGCCGATGTTGCCGGATGAACCGACGATCACGACCCCCTTGCGCCAGGCGGCCTTCAAAGCCGCGCGGAGTGGCGGCACGTCCAGGCCGCAGGTGAAGTTCAGGGAGAGCGACATGACCCGGGCGCCGTGCCGGGTCGCCCAGCGAATGCCGTCCACGATGTCGGCCGTGTTGCCGTCGCCGTAACGGTCGAGTACCCGTACCGGCATCAGCTTCGAGCGGTACGCGATGCCGGTGAGCCCGCGCCGGTTGTTGGTCTGCTCGCCGATCGTCAGGGCGATGTGGGTGCCGTGGCCGTAGAGATCCAGCGGGATCCGGTCGCGGTCGACGAAGTCATGGCCGGGCACGAAGCGGTTCGGGCCGAGATCCGGATCACGGCGGAAGCGGCGACCGTAATCGCGGTACGCGATGCCGCTGTCGACCACGGCGATCTTGACCCCCGCCGCGCCCGCCTTGCCGGCCCGGCGCAGGTTCTGCCAGGCCCGGACCACGTTCATCCCGCCCCGCGACTGTGGCCGGTCGGCCGGCAGGGAGCTGTGGCAGAGGCTCAGGCAGGGCAGGAAGTTCCACTGTTTGCCGCGCCAGCCGCCCCACCGGCCGTGGCGGTTCGGGTTGACCCCAGGGTCATTCGGCAGCCAGCCGGAGGCGCTCGCGACGTAGTTCGGGATCGCGTAGCTGACGTCGGTCGACCGCTCGATCTGCTCGGCGACCACCGCCGGGTCGGAGCTCGCCGGGATCGGGACGGTCTGGGGATCGGCCTCGGCCGAGTAGCCGACCAGCACCTCGCCGGCCACCGCCCGCGAGCCGTCGTCGAGCACGGTGGTCGCCTGGCCGGCAACGGTACCCGGGCCGGGGTCGGTTTCGTCGGCGGGGGCGCTCGCGGGCAGCATCGAGGCGGACGCAGCTAGGGCGGCCAGCAGGGCGCAGAAGAGCGCGAGGCTGAGGTGGGCTGATCGGATCAAGAAGTGCGAGTCGAGGGGATTGCCGGAAATGCCCGGTGCTAAGAGAACACCCGAGAGGGCGTCGGGTTGCTGGACCTCCGGATCGCTGCACGAGCCCGACCGTCATGACTTACCCTGATCCGGTGATTTCCGAACAGGAAAGCGGCCCCCCGGCCTCGTTGGCCGGCGACGAGGAGATGATGCGCCTGGCGATCAGCGCCGCCCGCGAGGCCAAGGAGCACGGGGACGTGCCGATCGGCGCGGTGATCGCCCGTCACGGCACGCCCCTGGCGATGGCCGGCAACCGCCGCGAGGCCGATCGCGACCCGACCGCCCACGCCGAACTGATCGCGATCCGCGAGGCGGCGGCTGCCCTGGGCGGCTGGCGCCTGCCGGAAACCACCCTCTACGTGACCCTCGAGCCCTGCGCGATGTGCGCGGGCGCGATCGTCCTCGCTCGCATCCCCCGGGTCGTCTTCGGGGCGAGGGACCCCAAGGCAGGGGCGGTCGGATCGGTCATGAACGTGCTCGACGACCCGGCCTTGAACCACCACCCGGAGGTCGAGTCAGGGCTTCTCGCCGAGGAGTGCGGGGACCTCCTACGCCGGTTCTTCGCCGCCCGCCGCTGAGGCCACCCGTCTTGGGATCGGTCCGGGCCGAACCCGTCCGCTTTCACGGGTCCGGCTCAAGGAGCGCGGTGACGCCAAATAACGGAGGGGGTGGGATTCGAACCCACGGTACGCCGAAACGCACAACAGTTTTCGAGACTGCCCGATTCAACCACTCTCGCACCCCTCCGGGGGTGAACTGAAAGGCTAGCGATTTGGGCCGTGCGAGGTTCCTTCGGCGGGCCTTCTCGGGTACCCTTCTCTCTCCCCGGAGAGGTGTCCGAGCGGCTTAAGGAGCGCGATTGGAAATCGCGTGGGCGGGATCTCTCGCCTCGTGGGTTCGAATCCCACCCTCTCCGTACACGAGAATAGGAAGCCCGACATCGAAACCGGAAAAGTTGGCAACTATTGCCAACTTTTCCGGTTTCGGCGATTCAGTCGGCGTAGCGGTTGTGGATGCCGAGGACGTTTCCGTCGGGATCGAGGAAGTAGGCCTGGTGGCAGACGCCGCTCTCGATCTTGTCGGTCACGAACTTGACGCCCTTGCTCTCGAGATCGGCCTTGGCGGCGTCGAAGTCGTCGACCGCCAGGACCACACTGCTGCCGCCCGCGGTGCTGAACTCCTGGCCGAAGGCGGTCGGGTCCATGATCGCAATGGTGAGGTTGCCGGTCTCGAACTCCTGGGCCGGCATGTCTCCCCACTGCTTGCCTTCTTCCAGCCCGAGGGTGTCTCGGTAGAAGGCTTTCGAAGCCTCGAAGTCGGTGATCGGGATGGTCACGAAGTCGGTACCTGTAACAGCCACTTTTACTCCTGTCGTTGGGGGGATTCGCCCGGGGAGGGTTCCCCCGATCGTAGCCCGGTCACCTCTGGACGTCCAAGTAGGTAGGAGCAGACGCCGGTCAGGGTGATCGTGGCGACCACGATCAGCAGTGGGCCGGAGTCCTCGGTGACGGACCCGATCAGACCACCGGCCAGGCCGCCGACCAGCGCCGCGGGCCAGATCGGCCCGGCCCAGGGGCGGAACATGGCGCGGTTGCGGATCGCGTAGGCGGCGGCGAGCAGACAGGCCAGGGTGACGATCGGCATGTTGCCGTTCCAGAGCTGCTGCCAGGCGAGGGTGGTCCGGCGGCGCACGTCGTCGAGGAACCCGTCCCCACCCCCGGAGAGGACGCTGCTGTAGTGACCCTGGCCGCCGGCGGTGGTCAGGTCGAGCACCGCCAGCAGGATGAGCCCGATCACCGGTGCCGCGACCAGGATGGCGCCGCGACGAACGGTCATCCGGCCCGGCAGCATCATCAGCGCGGCGACCGCGGTGGCGGAGGCGACGATGATCGCCGCCCCGACGCCTGCCCCGAGCCGGCCGGAACCGAGGATCACGCCGAGTCCGAGCCCGAAGCCGATCACGATGCCGGCGTCCCGTCTCGACTTGGGGTGGCCGGTGAGCGCGGCGGCCAACCCGGCCAGGAGCAGCACCATCAGCGCCGGCTTCAGTTCGTTGCCGATCCCGTAGAAGCGAGAGCCGTACCCCGGGTTCGGGCCGAGGATCGAGCGCGTGATCAGGTGGGAACCCAGGGCCAGGTCGACGGTGATCGCGGTGAGCCCAACCACGGCCGGGATCAGGGTCGCCCGGGGCCAGCCCAGAAAGCGGTCGGCGAGGAAGCCGAACAGCAGGGCTAGCCCGGCGATCAGGCCGTACTCGACCTCGACCGAGGGATTCCCGAGCGCCGCCGGCACGAGGATCACGGTCGGGATCCAGAGCACGGCGAGACCGCCGATCCGCCGGACCGGGCGGGAGGCCTTCTCCCGGCCGACGGCCGCGCCCGCCAGCAGGTAGACGATCAGCCAGCCGACGAAGACGAAGGCGAGAGCGGTGTTGCGCCTGGGGCCGAGATCATCGAGCCGGTCGCGGAAGGGCGTGAGTTCGTCCGGCTGCCGCTCGCCGTCGGCCCGGATCGGCTTGCCGGTCATCGCGTCCGGGACCGCGATCCCGAGATGGTCGAGGATGGTCGGGGCGATGTCGATGCCGGCGACCAGGTTCGGCAGGTTGGTCGTGTCCGAGGTGAGTCCCTTGCCCTCGACGTCGACCGGGTCGCCGGCGTTCTCGCCGAGGCCGACCGCGGCGATCGGCAGCAGCGGCAGGATCGCCGCCAGCGGCGGCGTCTGGGTCGCGATCACGAGCTGGCCCGGCCGACGCCGATTGACGATCTGCTGCAGCTCATGCAGGCCGTCGCGGCCCGGTGAGGTCTCGACCACGACCAGCCGGTACCGGTGCGACTGCCGGATCGCTCGCCGGGCGGTGTCGGTGCTGTCGGCGAGGGCGAGCGAGGAGACGTAGCCGAGCCGGTCGGTGGCTGGGATCACCGTCTCCTGGAGCTTGGTCGCGTCCCCGACGTAGGCGGCGCCGCCGGCGATCGAGCTGGCCAGCAGCCCCGGCTCGATCGTCTGGGGGGCGGTGTCCGCGCGGTCGAGGATCGCGTCCCATCCCTCGACCACGCCACCGCCACCGACCATCCGGGCCAGGCCGACCGGCGGCACCTCGGAGGGGTCGTAGGTCGAACGGGAAACCCGGGCACCCTGGCTGATGTCGAGTAGCGCCTGCTCGCGCCGGTAGGAGCCCTGGGTGGAGCTGGTCAGGCCGACCGAAAGCTGGGGGATGTCGGCGAATCCCCGAGCGATGTCCTCGCTGTAGGAGGGCGGGATCTCCCGATCCTGCGGCAGCAGGACGAGGATCGCGGTGTTCTCCGCGTGGCTCGTCGTATCGTCCGCTGCGCCGGTCGCAGGGAACGTCAGGGCCATCAGGGCCAGGCAACAGGTCGCCGCGAGCGCCGCGGCGCGGGAGAGAATCACAGCGGCAGCTTATTCCGATCTTTGGCTGTCCGGCCCGGCCGGAGCAGGCCGGTAGGGTGACTGCATGAGCAATGAACAGGAGCAGTCGCCGTCGGCAAGAATCGGAGCGTTGGCCCAGGAGCTGATGGAACAGGTCGAACGGGACACTCCGGGCGCGCGGCTCGATCAGCTGGTGATCTCCGCAGTCCTCAGCGAGGACGCCGGGATCGATGAGCAGACCATGCACGTGCAGCTGGTCTCCGACTCCTCCGACCCGCTTTCCGTGGTCGGCCTCCTGACCGTCGCCCTGGATCTGGCCAAGGGCCAGCTAACCGGCGCCGAATAAAAAGAAAGGCCCCGGTTTCCCGGGGCCTTTCGAAGTTCCGATTTCTCGCTGATTACCGCGAGTAATGCTCGACGATCAAGCGCTCTTCGATCGGAGCGGCGATGTCGCTGCGGTCGGGCAGGCGGTTGACCGTGCCCTTGAGGCCGTCGTGGTCGGCCAGCAGCCAGGCCGGGGTCGGACCAGCCGACTCGGTGGACTGGCGGGCCATCGCCTCGATCGCGGTGCCGGGCTTGACGGCGATCTCGTCGCCGGCCGAGACCTCGTAGGAGGGACGGTCGAGACGCTTGCCGTTCACCTGGATGTGCTGGTGGACGACGAACTGGCGGGCCTGGGCGCGGGTCGCGGCGAGGCCGAGGCGGTAGACCACGTTGTCGAGACGGGACTCGAGGTGGCGCATCAGGTTCTCGCCGGCCATGCCCTCTTCGCGGTTGGCGCGGTCGAAGAGCTTGGCGAACTGCTTCTCGCGCAGGCCGTACATCGACTTGGCGCGCTGCTTGGCGCGCATCCGGACCGAGAACTCGGAAGCGCGGCGCCGGCCACGGCCGTGCTGGCCGGGCGGGTAGGGGCGACGCTCCATGGCGCTCTTGCCGCCGAGGGCACGTTCGCCCTTGAGTCCGAGATCTACGCCTTCACGGCGCGAAAGCTTTTCTTTTGGTCCTGTGTATCTACCCATAGTGCGGCGAAGGAATCTACAGGATTGAGCGCTTTCCCGCGTTGCGCGGCGGTGTTTCCGCAAGCTGGTGGCCGTTCGGCGCCGAGCCGAGTCCTATAGTCGGTGCATGGAGTCGCTCAAGGGACGTTTGCTGGTAGCCGCACCGAGCCTTTTCGATTTCTTCCGGCGCACGGTGGTCCTGGTCGTCGAGCACACCGACCAGGGCGCGTTCGGCGTGATCCTGAACCGCCGGGCTGACACCGAGGTGGCCGAGCTCGTGCCGGATCTCGGTCCTCTGGTCGAGCAGGGGGCGCCGCTCTGGGTCGGCGGTCCGGTCGGCCCGGACTCGATCGTCGTCCTCGGTGACTTCAATGATCCCGACCGGTCGGCCGGGGTGGTCGAGGGCAGCATCGGCGTGGTCGACCCGGACGGTGACGCGGAGTTTTCGCGGGCCCGGGTCTTCGTCGGCCACGCCGGCTGGGGCCCCGGCCAGCTCGAGGGCGAGGTGGAACGGGACTCCTGGATCATCTCCGACTTCGATCCCGAGGATGTCTTTTCCGAGGGCGACCTCTGGGCCGAGGTGGTCCGTCGGCCCGGCGGTGACTTCGCCCTGCTGGCGACGATGCCCGAGGATCCCAGCCTTAACTAGGAGGCCCGGCCACTAGTAGGCCCGGCCGAACTGGGAAATTCTGCCCGTTTCGTCGTTCAAGTATCGGGTAATAAGTAAGTGGTCGGCTGTGGGAAGGGCTCGTCAGGGAGAACTCATTCCAGTCGGCTGGTAAATGGGGTTGCGGTCCGGTCTCTCCCGGGTCGCCCGAATGAAATGGAGAACCAATGAATCAATCGCGGATCAGGTCGGTACCGATACTGGGGCTGATGATCCTGGCGCTTTGCTGCGTCGGACTCATCCCCGCCCAGGCCGGCGCCGCAACCAGCACCTACCCGTCTGGTGACGCGAGTACTTTCGCCAGCAGCAACGGAGGGTGGACGGCTGAAGCCGAGTATGCCGGCCTCTGTATCAACGGGGTCACCTGCCCGGAGCTGAGCGGAACCTACGAGTCGTCCGGTGGCACCGGGGGTGCCGGAGACGGGTTCATCAGCACCAACTCCGGAGCCACGACGCTGCTGGCACTGCTTTCCACGTCAACCCTGACCTGGACCAGCCCCGCGTTCACTTACAACGGCGTTGATGGCAAGAATCCGGATGAGGTCGGCTTCACGGTGGAGCTGAACTCGCAGCTCACCGACCTGCTCAACCTCGGCGTCAACGCCACGGTGAGTGCCAAGGTAGTGGGCACCCAGGGCGGCACCGATCTCACCTTGATCGACAACGAATCGCCGGGTACCGCTTCCGGTTGGAAGACGCTCAGCGGCACGCTCGGCTCGAGCGCCCTCACCGTCGGCAAGAGCTACAAGGTTGAGCTCGTGTTCTCGATCGGCGGCCTCGCCGCGGTGCTGCCGGCCGGCTCGGTCGGGTTTGACAACGTCAAGCTGACCGCCACCAAGCAGGACGACAACGGCGGCAACGGCGGCAACGGTGGCAACAACGGCGGTAATGGCGGCAACGGTGGTAACGGTGGTAACGGCAACGGTGGCAATGGCGGAAACGGTGGCAACGGCGCCGTGCTGCCGCCCCCGAAGAACGTCCCTGCCGGCAAGGGCTACTACTACCGCGGCAAGCTGTTCATCCGAATCCGCTGTGCCAGGAAGTTCCGTCCCGCATGTCACATTCGCGGCGTGGTTCGCACCAAGCCGCGGCGCGGCAAGGCGATGTCCCGGCCCTTCCGGGTCACGGTCCGTCGTGGCACCTACAAGCGCGTGGCGGTGAAGATCAAGCCGAAGTTCCGCAAGCGGATGCAGAAGCTGTCCAAGGTGCGTCACAAGAGCATCGTGGTGCGGCTGCGGATCAAGTCGAAGCGCGGCAAGAAGAAGGCGAATCCCGTCTATCACCTGAGGGTGATTCAGCGGCGCAAGTAGTAAGTGAGGTAAGCGGACGGACACGGCCCGGGCCTGGCATCTAGGCTTGGGCCGTGTCTCACGCTTATCCTGATCGCCAGCCGCTTTCCCGCTCGGATCTCAGCGACGATCCGATCGCGCAGTTCGCGGCCTGGTTCGAAGCCGCCGGCCACGTTGTGCCGTTGCCGGAAGCGATGACCCTCGCCACGGTTGACAGTGAGGGCCGGCCCGACGCCCGGATGGTCCTGCTGAAGGGGTTCGGGGAGGACGGCTTCCGTTTCTTCACGAACTACGAGGGTGTCAAGGCGGGTCAGCTCGAAGCGGCCGGCGCGGCGGCCCTGGTCTTCTTCTGGGCGCCACTCGACCGGCAGGTCAGGGTTCGCGGCACGGTCCGGCGGCTCGATACGACCGCTTCGGACGAGTACTTCGCGAGCCGCGACCGGGCCAGCCAGATCGGGGCCTGGGCTTCGCCTCAGAGCCGGGTCCTGCCGGACGGCCGGGAGACTCTCGAAGAGCTCGCGGCGGAGGCCGGTCAACGCTTCGGCGAGGGTGAGGTGCCGCGGCCACCGCACTGGGGCGGGTTTGTCGTCGAGCCGGAGACGATCGAGTTCTGGCAGGGCCGAGGCGCCCGCCTCCACGACCGTTTCCGCTTCGTGAGGCAGCCCGGAACCGCCGCCTGGGAGATCAGCCGGCTGGCTCCCTGAGGCCCGATCCCTGCACGGCATCTGGCAGCAGGGTGGACAAATAGACCGGGAGGCCGCTAGCCTGAAAGCCTCACGGGCCGATGTCCTCTTTCCAACGCCATGCCTGCCTGGCCGCTCTGGCGGCCGTTTTTCTCATCCTTCCTTCCGGGTCAGCGGCTACGACCCGGAGTGGCGGCATCACCCTGCCCGGACCGGTCACCTCGCCGAAGATCGCCAAGATCCTGCCCCTGGCCCGGCGGGAGCTTTCGCGGAACGTGATCGAACGGCGCGGCAACAATGTGCCGCGGTACCGCAAGGGCAAGGGAAAGATCGCTCCCTACAGCATCCGTGATCAGTGGTGTGCGGCGTTCTCAACCTGGATCTGGAACCACGCCGGCTTCAAGGCCTACCTCGGGACGAAGATCCTCTGGCCCTCCTTCGACGGCACTATGGTCGGAGTCCAGGTGCGGGACCTGACCAACTGGGCCGAGAAGAACGGCTATTTCTCCTACCGTGCGAAGCCCGGGTACCTGGTCGCCTACGGGAGTACCCACATCGGCATCGTCGAGAAGATCGATCGGATCAGCGGCCGCGCGGTCGGTTCCATCGAGGGCAACATCCGCAACCGGGTCTCGCGGGTGACCGTGCCGATGAGCAGGGTCACCGGCTACATCAGCCCGATCCGCCTGACCCCGATCCAGCTCGAGAAGAGCGCCCACTACGCCGACATGAAAGTCCCGTCGGCGGTCCTGGACGAGATCAGCCGGCCGTGAACTGATCCAGCAGCGAGACGCAGCCGGAGATCTTCGGCTGTGCGGCCTCGCGGGCGGCGGGCGGACCGATCAGGGTGCCGCTCCAGCAACCGGCCCAATCGACCTTCACCTCGTACCGGGCGACGGTGCCACCGGCCTCCTTGGTGCAGGTCCAACCGTCACCGACGGGCCGGCAGTCCTGCCCTGAGCCACCAACCGAACGGGCGAGAGCCTCGTGGCCCGTGCCGAGGTACGGGGTGGGGGCGAAGACGACGATCAACGAGACGGCGATCAGGGCCAGGGCGACCGCGAACCCGCCGACCAGCAGAATCCGGGTCCGGCGGCCGCGGTGTGGATCCGACCGGTGCCGGGTGAACTTCTGATCCCGCCGTTCTTCCCGCCGCTCTTCGCGGGATCGGTGCTCGGGCAGACCGCTGAAGTCCTCGCCTACTCCGTCCATTGCGCGAGCAGCCTAGAGCCGCCACCCGCGTCGTCCGGGAAGGCCCGGTCGGTGAACGGAAAGATGCTGGGCTTCGTCTGTCTTCTGGGCGCCGCTCTCAGGCTTCGGCTCGTTCAACCACGACCACGGTGTTCCCGTCCGGGTCGCGCAGCATGAACATGAGGGGGGCGCCGGGCGTCTGCATCGGTTCGTCGTCGAGGTCGACGTCGCCGATCTCGCGCAGTCGCGCGTGCTCACCGAGCACGTCCGCGGTCTCGACGCCGATCGTGCTGCCGCCGGGCTCAGCTCCCATCGGCGGGTTCAAGGCCAGGCGAGTTGCCGAGCCGGGCGGCGCAACCTCGACCCAGCGCATACTGCCGTCCTCGCCGAAGGAGTCGTCTGCCCTGAGTTCGTAGCCGAGCTTCTTCGTGTAGAAGGCGATCGCCTCGTCCTGGTCGGACACGGTGAACATCGCGACGCCAAGGTTGTTGACGGTGGTGTCTGTCATTGGGTTCCTCTCGTAGCTCTCCAGAATCGGCCCGATTCGATCCTAAGCCCGGTACCCACTTGCGGCAAGGCGACTCGGCGGGCCACCACGTTCCTCTGATCTCTCGCCTGTGAAACGAGCGAGCGTCGGAGGGGTAGTGGCGTGCAAGGTCAGCAACGACGTAGGAGGCGATCGATGAACCAAGGTGTCTCTACAAGATGGGCACGGCTGGTTTCGAACCAGCGACCTCTCGCGTGTGAAGCGAGCGCTCTCCCGCTGAGCTACGCGCCCGGGAGTGGGCATTGTAGATGGACCGTGACCGAGGTTGCGGCTTGGCTTGGTTTGGGTGGTGAGATTGAAGAACCGGCCACATGGCGCTCGTTTCTTCAACCTCATTGACGGTGGTGGCAGCAGAGCGGATGTTGCATCGGGTCGCTAGGATCCCTGACGGACCGTGCTAGGCGGGGAGTCAGCGGTGCCCTGTCACTTGCAATCCGCTTTAGCAAGGCCGAATGCCGTTCTGAGGGTCTGGCCATCGGGGTCAGTGCACCGAGGGAGGCGTTGACGGTCAGGTCCCGCGCGACGCAAGCCCGTGAATCAGGTCAGGTCCGGAAGGAAGCAGCCTTAAGCGGAAACTACGGGTGCCGCGGGTCAGCCTAACCCGAGCCGAACTTGATGAAAACGTCCGATGGCTTCGTTTCGAAGGCGGTTGCACGGTCCACTTCTTCTTTCGCTCCCGCTTTGCGGGGTGATTACCCACGATTATGGTGGCCGATCGCCCCCGGTTGCGGTGAGTCGGGTCTGGTGAGCGGTAAGTTGGAGCCATGAGCGAACGAACCTGGCGTGTTTATCTGGCGGGCGAGATCCACTCCGACTGGCGGGACCGGGTCGAGGCGGCCTGTGAAGGGCTGCCGATCGTGTTCACCGCACCGGTCACCGACCATCCGGCCTCCGATGCGGCCGGCACGGGCACCCTCGGTGAAGAGGACAAGAAGTTCTGGGCCGACCACAAGGGCGCCGGGGTCAACTCGATCCGGACCCAGACCTTCATCCAGGAGGCCGACGCCGTCGTGGTCCGCTTCGGCGACAAGTACCGCCAGTGGAACGCCGCCTTCGACGCCGGTTTCGCCTCCGCGCTCGGCAAGCCGGTGATTACCCAGCACGACGAGGAGTTCGACCACGCACTGAAAGAAGTCGACGGGGCCGCCCGGGCCACCGCCCGCACGCCGGAGGAGGTTGCGGCAGTGCTGCGGTACGTGATCAGCGGCGAGCTGCCGTAACCGGTACCCGTCCGGCCGAGAGCAAAGGCCGGAAAGGTCAGGGTCGGCCCAGATAAATCAGGCGTCGAGGTAGACGTCGACGAAGTGCAGGTAGTTCGCGGCGATCCGGTCGACCGTCTCACCGCGGTCTGCCCGGCCGCCGAGGAAGTCGTCGATCTCGTTCCACCAGATCGAGCGGCCGATCGCGAAACCGTCGAACCCCTCGACCGGCGCCGCCACCTCGAGCCAGTGCTCGACCTTGGCGAAATCCGCACCCCGCCCGAGGATCAGGCAGCGCGCGTCATCGCGGCCGTCCCGTCGGCAGGCCGCCGCCACCCGCTCGCAGTCGGCGCGATCCTCGAGGCCCTCGATCTTCCACACGGCTGGTTCGATCCCGGCGTCCTGCAGCTCGGTGATCGCATCGCAGACGAGTTCCGGGCGAAGTTCGGCGTCGAACCGGTCACGGTCGTTGCCCAGTTCCTTGAGCTGGGCTTCGGTCGGGGGTACCAGCAGTTCGAACAGCAGCTTCGGCCGGTGGTCCGCGAGCCAGCCGGCCAGAACCTTGAGCCGCTCGATCTGTCTCAGGTTCAGTTCCCGGTCGCCTCCGACGTTGAACCGGACCAGCGCCTTGGCGAAGTCCGGCCTGACCCGTTCCAGGTGTGAAGCAAAATCGTCACCGTACTCGAACTGGAACTCGGCCTGGCCGGACCGCTCGCAGGCCACGGCCGTGACCACGCCCTGGCCGGTGGCGCGCGCAATCACTTCGCTGCCGAACTCCTCGTCAACCAGCAATCCGGGAGTGCCTGAGCGGTCCATTCGACCGTGCGCGGCCAGCAGTCCGTCGAGAATGATCAGTTTCGCGGCTGAAATCCGCTCGGCCTGACCCGGCGTGGGCGGGCCTTCGATCCCGAACAGGCCCCGAATCGACTTTCGGTGATCAAATGCGAGCACCAGAAGGGGATTCTGCATGTCATTCCCGGATTGAGACACGAGTTGACGGCTAATGTAGCGCAAATCTCGGTAAAACGATCAAATTCGATCAAAATTATTGCGCGAACATGAAAAATCTATGTATACTCGCCGCGGAATGAGGAGGAGAAGCGTTTGTCGCTGGTAGCCGAAGAGATTCGCGATCAGCCCCGCGCCTGGGCCAGGGCGGTCCAGCTGGGTCGTTCGACGGGTGACGCGCTGCCGTCCGGTGAGCGGATTGCCGTGGTCGGCTGCGGCAGCTCATGGCATGCGGCGAAAGCGATTGCCTCCCTGCGCGAGTCACTAGGCCGGGGGGAGACCGATGCGTTCCCCGGATCGGAAGCGTGGCTCGAACGTGACTACGACCGGATCGTGGTCATTTCACGGTCCGGGACGACCAGCGAGATCCGGACCGCACTCCAAAAGGTGAGGCCGGGAACCGCCACGGTGGCACTGGTCGGCGATCCCGACAGCCCGGTCGCGGACGCCTGCGGCTCGGTGGTTGACCTCGGCTTCGCCAACGACCTCGCGGTGGTGCAGACCCGCTTCGTGACGACCGTCCTCTGTTTTGCCCGGGCCCTGCTCGACCCGGAACTCCCCGACCCGGTGCCCGACGCCGAAGCGGCCCTGGCCGAACCTCACCCCGTCTCGCCGGAGGTTCTCGACCGGGCGGTCGTGCTCGGCCGTGGCTGGCGGGTCGGCGTGGCCGATGCCGCGGCCCTGGCCCTGCGTGAAACCGCGGTGATGTGGGCGGAGTCCTATCCGGCGATGGAGTACCGCCACGGGCCGATCGCCACCGCCGGGCCCGGAGCCGTGCTCTGGATGCTGGACGAACCGCCGACCGGCCTGGTCGACGAGATCACGGCCACCGGCGCAACCACTGTCTCCGCCCGCTTCGAGCCCCTGGCGGAGCTGATCCGGATCCAGCGGATGGCCCTCGCCATGGCCGAGCACCGCGGACTGGACCCGGACCAGCCAGCCAACCTCCAGCGCTCGGTCGTCCTGGACTTCGCCGAAGCCGACGAGCAGATTCCGGGTGGTCCCGAATGAGGCAGGCCGAGAGACTGGACGGGATCCTCGCGCAGCTCTCGGTCGACGGCTCGGTCGGGGTCAACGAACTGAGCCAGGCCCTGGGCGTCTCGCCGGCCACCGTGCGGCGGGACCTGAAACTGCTCGAGGAGCAGAAGCTGCTCTCCCGCTCGCATGGCGGCGCGGTGCGAAACGGGGTGCTGTATGAGCTGCCGGTCCGCTACCGGGCCGGCCAGCAGGCCGACGAGAAGCGCCGGATCGCCGACGCGGCGGCCGAGCGGGCCGCCGACGTCCAGACGGTCGGACTGACCGGCGGCACCACCACGACCGAGGTGGCGCGGCGGCTGCGCGGCCGCACCCTGACCGTGGTGACCAACGCGGTCAACATCGCATCGGAGCTGGTGGTCAGCGAGTCGATCAGGCTGGTGCTGACCGGCGGGGTCGCCCGGCCACAGTCCTACGAGCTGATCGGACCCCTCGCCGAACGGTCCCTCGAAGGACTGAACCTCGACCTGATGTTTCTCGGAACCAACGGTGTGACGGTCACCGGGCTCAGCACCCACGACGAGGTCGAGGCCCAGACGAATCGCAAGATGGTCGAGCGCGCCGGCCGGGTGATCGTGGTCTGCGACTCCTCGAAGATCGGCAAGGTCGCGCTTTCCAGCATCTGCCCGCTGGACGAGATCGACGAGCTGATCACCGACTCGGATGCCCCCGGCGAGCAGCTCGACCAGATCCGCGAGGCCGGAGTCGAGGTGACCGAGGTATGACCCGCGCCGGCCGAACCGATTTCACCGCGGTCAGCACCAACCCGGCGATCGACCGGGTCGCCCTGATCGAGGCGCCGGCCGAGGGAGTGAGGCGGGCCTCCCGGCTGCTCGAGACCCCGGGCGGCAAAGCGATTCACGCGGCCTGCGTCGCCGCCGAGCTCGGTGCGAACAGCAGCGTGATCACACCGTTCGGCGGCACCAGCGGCGAGCTGCTGCTGGAGTTGCTGGAAGCGGAGCCGGTCCGCTGCCGTGCGGTGGCGGTGGCGGGCCCGACCCGCGGCACCTACACGCTGGTCGCCGAGAATCGCGGTGACCTGGTCGAGGTCCACGAACCCACCGCGCCCGTCACTCCGGACGAATGCGACCGCCTGGTCGAAGAGCTGGCCTCGGGCGGCAGGAACGGAGATGTGATCGCGATCTGCGGCAGCCTCCCACCTGGGGCTTCCCCTGACCTTCACGCCCGGCTGGTCGGAATCGCACGCGATTCCGGCGCGATGGCGATCCTCGACTGCTCCACCCCGGAGGCGCTCGCCGCGGGGGTCGCCGCCGGACCGGACCTGGTCGCCCCCAACCTCGCCGAGGCGGCGAACCTGCTCGGAGCCGATCTGACTCCGGCCTCGCCCGAACCCGACCTGATCGAAGCTGCCGCGGAAATCCGCTCGCTCGGTGCGAAGGCGGTCTGGCTGACCCTGGGTGAGCGGGGCAGTCTGCTGGCCGACGGAGAACAGACCTTCAGGATCTCTGCCCCGGCCCCGGAAAAAGCGGTCAATGCGGTCGGGTGCGGCGACGCCCTGATCGGTGGCCTCGCCGCCGGCCTGCTGGCCGGAAAGAACCTGGCCCGGGCAGCCGCCCTCGGCGCGGCGGCCGCGGCCGACAAGCTGAGCCACCTGCACCCGGGACGGGTCGAGAGGGCCGGGGTCGAAGCGATCGCGGGGCGGGTCAACGTGAGTCCGGTCGGGGCCGGATCCGGAACCGGAGCCCGGACATGAGCGGAACCAGAGAGTTCGAACTGCTGGTGATCGGGGAGCTGAACCCCGATGCGATCATCCTCGATGAGACCGTCGAGCCCAGATACGGCCAGGTGGAACAGCTGGTCGAGGGGGGAGTGCTGACGATCGGCTCGTCCGGTGCGATCGCCGCCTGCGGTGCGGCCCGGCTCGGCATGCGGACCGCTTACGTCGGCGTCGCCGGCGATGACCTCTCCGGGCGCTTCCTCCTTGCCGAACTCAAGCGGCGCGGGATCGGCGTCGAATCCTGCCGGGTCGAACCAGGCAGCGCAACCGGGCTCAGCGTGGTGCTGAGCCGGGGCAGCGACCGGGCGATCCTCACCTTTACCGGGGCGATGTCGAGCCTGACCCCGGCCGATGTCGACGACGACACGCTCGCCGCCGCCGATCACCTTCACCTTTCCTCTCCGCACCTCCAGAGCGGCATCCGTGACGGCCTGGCCGGACTGTTCGGTCGGGCGCACGCGGCCGGCACGCGGACCTCGCTCGACCCCGGGTGGGATCCGGCCGGCGAGTGGGGTGCGGGTCTCGACGAGGTGCTCGACCTGACCGACGTCTTCATCCCGAACGCCGCCGAAGCCTGCCGTTTCACCGGCACCGACGACCCCGAGGCAGCCCTCGACCGGCTGGCCGGGCGCTGCGAGACAGTGGCCGTCAAGCTGGGCGCCGACGGGGCCGTCGCCCGACGCGGCGGCGAGACGGTCCGGGCCGGCGCGCTCGAGGTCGAACCGGTCGATGCGACCGGGGCCGGTGACAGCTTTGCCGCCGGGCTTCTCTCCGCGTTCAGCCGGGGCGAGGGCCTCGAACAGGCACTCCGGCTGGCGGTTGCCTGTGGCTCGCTTTCCACCCGGCGAATCGGCGGGGTCGACGCACAGCCGACCCTGGAGGAAGCGGTCCGGGCGGCCGCGCTCGTCACCACCCGGGCAGGGGAGGCGAGGACCCGATGAGCTTGAACAACCGGAAAGGCCCCAACCTCAAATGAGTCACCCGAAAATCGCATTCATCGGTGCCGGCAGCGTCGAGTTCACCGGCATGCTGATCAACGACATCCTCCGCTACGACGAACTGAACCAGGCGACCATCTCGCTCCACGACATTGACCAGGAGCGGCTGGACACGGCCGAAGCCGTCGCCCGGGATACCGCCAGGCAGCTCAACGCAAACCCGTCGGTGGAGACTCACCTGGACCGCAAGGCCGCCCTGGACGGTGCCGACTACGCGATCAACATGATCCAGGTCGGCGGACACCGCGCGACCGTGATCGATCACGAGATCCCGGCCCGGTTCGGTCTCCGCCAGACGATCGGCGACACGCTCGGCGTCGGCGGCGTGTTCCGGGCGCTGCGCACGATCCCGGTCATGCAGGGGATCGCCGGCGACATGGCCGAGGTCTGCCCGGATGCGTGGCTGCTCAATTACACGAACCCGATGGCGATGCTCTGCCAGGCGACCTTCATGGGCACCAGCCAGAAGCGGATCGTCGGGCTCTGCCACTCGGTCCAGAACACCACCCACGCGATCGCCGAGTACGTCGGCGTGCCGTTCGAGGAAGTCACCTTCCTCGGCGCCGGCGTAAACCACCAGGCCTTCATCCTGCGCTTCGAACGGGACGGGGAGGATCTCTACCCCCGTCTGGACGAGGCGATCGAGAGGGATCCCGAGCTTCAGCGGCACGTGCGGGTCGAGATGTACCGGCGGCTGGGTTACTTCCCGACCGAGTCGAGCGAACACTCGGCCGAGTACCTGCCCTGGCTGATGCACGACGACGAGGCGATCGAGCGCTACCGGATCTGGGTGGCCGAGTACGTGACCCGCAGCGAGGAGAACACGGCCGAGTACGAACGCACCCGGAAGCTGCTGGCCGATTCGAAGCCGCTCGAGCTTGAACCGAGCGAAGAGTACGCGCCGGAGATCATCCACTCGATCGAGACCGGAGAGCCGCGCGTGATCTACGGCAACGTCCGCAACACCGGATTGATCTCGAACCTGCCGGCCGACACCTGCGTCGAAGTTCCCTGCCTGGTCGACGCGACCGGAGTGAATCCGGTGCATGTGGGCGAGCTGCCGCCCCAGCTGGCGGCGATGAACCGGACTTTCCTGAACGTCGCCGACCTGACCGTCAAGGCCGCCCTCGAGGGGCGCCCGGACTACGTCAGGCAGGCGGTGATGCTGGACCCCAACGCGGCGGCGACCCTTTCGCTCGACGCGATCTGGGAGATGTGCGACCAGATGACCGCGGCCCACGGCGATGCCCTCCCGGCCGCCTTGCGGGAGCCGGTCGGGAAGGCGGGTCGCAGTTGAGCAGTGATCTGGAGGACATATACGGGCCCGGAATTTCGGGCTTCAGGTTTCACCAATAGTCAAAAGGAGAGAGAGGATGTCGAAAATACTGAGAGCAATGCTTTTGCTGGTCGCGTTGGCGACGGCAACGGCGCTGGTCGCCTGCGGAGGCAGCGACAGCAGTTCCGATGACAACGGCGGCTCGAGCGGCGAGCCGGTCGAGATCACGTTCTGGCATGGCCAGACGCAGGGGGTCGCGAAGCTCCTGCAGAAGATGATCGACGAGTTCAACTCGACCCATCCGGATGTGGTCGTGTCCAAGGATGCCGGCGGAGCGAACTCGGATCAGATGCTGCAGAAGGTCACGGCCGGTCTGCAGGCAGACAACTACCCGGACATCGCCTACATCTACGGGTCCGACCTGGCCAACCTCGCCAAGGGCGACCAGTTGATGAACCTGTCGGATGCGATCGACAAGGGCGACATCGACTGGGACCGATTCGTCGACGCGGGCAAGGCGGCGGTGACCGTCGATGACCAGCCGCGCGCGGTGCCGGCCTTCATCGACAACCTCGCCGTGGTCTACAACAAGAAGATCTTCGACGACGCGGGCGTGCCCTACCCGAAACCGGACTGGACCTGGGATGACTTCCTGGCCACCGCGAAGAAGCTCAACGACACGGACAAGGGGATCGCCGGTTTCGGCTGGCCGGGCACCGGTGACGAAGACACCACCTGGCGGATCTGGCCCCTGGTCAACCAGGCCGGTGGCGAGATCATCAACGAAGACGGCGATGCGGTCGGGTTCGAAGGCGAGCCCGGCATCAAGGCGCTCGACGTGGTCCAGCAGGCGGTCGAAGACGGGTCGGTGTACATCGATTCGACCTCCGGTGCCGAGCGCATGCAGCAGCTGTTCGCAAGCGGCAAGATGGCGATGAACATCGCCGGGCCGTACACGCTCCCCGAGTACGTTGACGCGGGAGTCGATTACGGCGTGGTCCCGCTGCCCTCGTTCGGTGGCGAGCACACGACGATCGCCGGGCCGGACACCTGGGCGGTCTTCGACAACGGCACCGACCGCTCGGAAGCGGCAATCGAGTTCCTCGACTGGCTCAGCGAGCCGAAGCAGCAGCTGCGCTGGATCTCCGAGGCCGGTTCGCTGCCGCTGACCAAGGACGTCAGTGAAGCTCCCGGCTTCGACAAGTGGGAGAACAGCCTGGTCGGGCTGAAGGAGTTCGTCAAGAACACCGAGCTGGCCCGTACCCGTCCGACGATCCCGCAGTACCCGCAGATCTCCCAGGCGATGGGCAAGGCGATCGCCTCGGTTCTCTACGGGAAGGCAAGTCCGGAGGACGCGCTCGACGAAGCGGTCCAGGCCTCCAACCAGGAGTTGCAGAACCCGGCTCCGTAATCAGTGAATGAGCGCTGAGCCGAAAGTCCCGGAAGTCACGTTCGCCCGGCGGATCCTGGGGGAGAACCCCACCGCCTGGGCGTTCGTGATGCCGGCGATGATCATCATCGTCGGCCTCGCGATCGTGCCGATCGGCTGGTCGCTGCTGCTCTCGTTCCACTCGGCCGACCTGATCTCGGAATCCCGCTGGGTCGGGCTGGCCAACTACGAGGCGCTGTTCCGGGACCCGGCCCTGAAGGACGCGATCGAGCACACGATCGTCTACACGCTGCTCTTCGTGCCGATCTCGATCGGCCTCGGCCTTTTCCTGGCGATGGCGCTGAACCGGAAGATCCGGCTGATCGGGATCTACCGGACCGCGCTCCTGGCTCCCTTCATCGCCTCGGTTGCCGCCCAGGGAGTTCTGTTCTCGTTCATCTTCGATCAGAGGTTCGGGGTCGCCAACTCGCTGTTGACCAGCATCGGGCTGCCCCGGCAGGGCTTCCTCGGGGATCCGGACCAGGCACTCTTCGTGATCGTCCTGGTCGGCATCTGGGGCGGCATCGGTTTCCCCCTGGTGATCTATCTCGCCGCCCTTCAGGACATTCCCCGCGAGCTGCTCGATGCGGCCTCGGTCGACGGGGCAGGGAGGTGGGCGACCCTGTGGCACGTGACTTTGCCGCAGCTGCTGCCGGTTTCGATCTTCCTGCTCGCCTGGCAGACGCTGCTGTCCCTCCAGCTTTTCGACCTGGTTTACGCGACCACGAGAGGAGGGCCGCTGGACTCGACCGGAGTGATTGTCTACTACATCTACAAACAGGCCTTCCAGCTGTTCCACGCTGGGTACTCGGCCGCGATCGCCTACGTGGTCGCCGTGTTCCTGATCCTGCTGGTCGCGCTGCAGATGATCTACAACCGGTTCCGGACGAGGCACGCATGAGCACCGCCGGAGAAAACGCCGTGCTGCCGCCGGAAGAGGGCCTGGCGCCGGGCCGCACCGGACCGGATCGTCCGGCCGCTCCGCAACCGGCCGGGAGCCGCTGGCCGCTGCCTTTCAGCCCCTGGCATCTGGTCCTGTTTCCGATCTCGGTCCTCTTTGCCCTGCCGCTGATCTGGATGGTGCTGAGCTCGTTCATGTCGAACGCCCAGATCAACCAGTTCCCGCCGACGATCATCCCGGACTCGCTGCACCTGGACGGCTGGACCACGGTGATCAACGACTCCAACTTCCCGCGCTGGTTTATGAACTCGATGATCGTCTCGATCGTCACCGTGATCTCGAACCTGGTCTTCTGCTCGCTGGCCGGCTACGCGTTCGCGCGGATGAAGTTCCGCGGTTCGACCGCGATTTTCCTGCTGATCCTGTTCACGCTGATCATCCCCTTCCAGCTGACCATGATCCCGACCTTCATCGTGATGGATGAGCTGGGACTGGTCGACACGCTCTCGTCCCTGATAGTTCCCTCCCTGGTCCTGCCGCTCGGGGTCTTTCTGATGCGCCAGTTCTTCGTGAATCTGCCGGTCGAGGTGGAGGAAGCGGCCCGGATCGACGGCTGTTCCCGGCTCGGGGTGCTCTACCACGTCGCGCTGCCGCTGGCCCGTCCCGCGCTTTCGACCCTGGCCGCGCTCACCTTCCTCTTGATGTGGAACGACCTGCTCTGGCCGCTGATCGCGATCACCTCCGACCAGAACGCGACCCTTCCGCTCGGCCTGACCACTTTCCAGGGGCAGCACACGCAGGATTTCTCGGCTGTGATGGCGGGAAACGTGATCACCGTGCTCCCGGTGCTGGCTGCCTTCCTTCTGGCCCAACGGACATTCATCGAATCGCTCACATCGAGCGCGGTAAAGGGATAGGTAGAGGCGATGCCAGGGATCACGATCGAGCGGGTAAGCAAGGTTTTCGGCGATGACGTCAAGGCGGTGGATGACGTCTCGCTGGAGGTCGCCGACGGCGAGTTCATGGTCCTGGTCGGGCCGTCCGGCTGCGGCAAGTCGACTCTGCTGAGGATGATCGCCGGCCTCGAGCAGGTCACCCTGGGCAGCATCAGGATCGGCGATCAGGAAGTAACCGGCCTCGAGCCCAGGAACCGAGACATCGCGATGGTCTTCCAGAGCTACGCCCTCTACCCGCACAAGAGCGTGCGGGAGAACCTGGCTTTCGGCCTCAAGCGGCGCAAGGTGCCGAAAGCCGAAGTGACCGACCGCGTCGACCGGATGGCGGAGATGCTGGGCCTCGATGAGCTGCTGGACCGCAAGCCCTCCGCGCTCTCCGGCGGGCAGCGCCAGCGGGTGGCGATGGGCCGGGCGCTGGTCCGCGAGCCGCGGGCCTTCCTGATGGACGAGCCGCTCTCCAATCTGGACGCCAAGCTGAGGACGAGCATGAGGGGCGAGCTGGCCCGCCTGCACGACCGTTTGCCGACCACCACCATCTACGTGACCCACGACCAGGTCGAGGCGATGACCCTCGGTCACCGGGTCGCGGTTCTGCGGGACGGGGTGATCCAGCAATGCGACGTGCCCCAGCGACTATTCGACCATCCGGCCAACGTCTTCGTCGGAGCCTTCATCGGATCGCCGGCCATGAACCTGGTCGAAGCGCGGATGGAGGGCGACTCGGTCCGGCTGGGCGAGGTCGAGCTGAAGCTCGGAGCGGGCGAGGGCACCGGTGACGGTCCGGTCGTGCTCGGTCTGCGGCCCGGCAGCTTCGTGGTCGCCGGCGAGGACGTCGACCCCTCCTGGCCGAGACTCAACGTGCGGCTCGACGTGGTCGAGCAGCTCGGCGCCGAGTCCAACCTGCTGTTCACGCTCGATGTCCCGCCGGTTACGACCGACGCGGTCAAGGCGGCGATCGGCGGCGAGAGCGGGGCCGACGGTGGCCGGCTTCTGGCCGGGGACGGTCGCAGCTCCCGGCTCACCGCGACGATCCACGAGCGGCCTCCGGCCGGACCCGGCGAGCAGGTCGAGCTGGCGATCGACCCTTCCCAGATGCATCTCTTTGACGCCGAAACCGGGCTTGCCCTGGAATGGAGGAAGAAATGAAACTGCCCGGCAGGCCGAAACTCGCGCTTCCGGCAATTGTCGTGCTCGCGGCCGCCTTGCTGGTGGCCGGCTGTGGTTCGGATTCGGGATCTGATGACGGGGCGGATGCTGTCTCTCCGCCGCCGGCCAACGCCGCCTTCGACTACCAGATCAGTGGCGACTATCCGCTTCCGAAAGGTGTCACGGTCGTTTCGCGTGACTGGTTCATCGGCGAGCCGGCGCCCGACCCGGCCTACTCGATCTGTTACGTCAACGCCTTCCAGACGCAGGCCGACGAAGGCGGGACGAATCGTCCCGACGCGCATTCCAACTGGCCACAGGACCTGGTCCTGAATGACCTTGGTGACGACCCGAACTGGGGCGGCGAGTACGTGATCGACCTCAGCACCGCGGCCAGACGTGAGGCGGCCGCGGAATGGGTGCAGCAGATGATCGACGGGTGCGCGGAGAAGGGATTCGACGCGATCGAGTTCGACAACCTCGACTCCTGGACGCGCTTCGATGGCACCCCCCTGGAGAAGCGGGTTCCCTTCGGCAAGCCGGAGGCGCTCGCTTACGCGAAGCTGCTCGCCGAGCGAACCCATGAGGCGGGTCTCGCGGCCGGCCAGAAGAACGCGGCCGACATAACTCCCGCACAGGCGAAACAGGTCGGGTTCGACTTCGCGATCGCCGAGGAATGCTCGCGCTGGGATGAGTGCGACCGCTATCAGAAAGTCTACGGCGACAAGGTGATCGAGATCGAGTACCGGAAGAAGGACTTCGACAAGGCCTGCGCCACGGTCGGGCCGGAGATCTCGGTGGTCTACCGGGACCTCCAGGTATCGAAGCCGGACGCCCCGAAGTACGTGTACGACAACTGCTGAGCCGGGGCAGGCCGGTCCGGATCAGCGCTCGAGGTGGGCGCCGATCGATCGTGCGAGTTCGATCTCCATCTCCGGGTAGCCGCCCAGCGCGGCGGCAACCGGCTGGAGCATCACCGCCAGATCCGCCGGTCCCGCCCGCTCGACCTCGCGCTCGAGGTCGAAGGTGAAGCTCCGGCTGAGATCCAGGTGGCGTTCCACCGCCGCTCCCTCGAGCAGCGGAAAGTGGGCCGTCCCGAGCCGGTCCGGGGCCAGTTCGAGCAGGCGCTCGATGCTCCTGCGGTAGGCGTCCAGATCGGTGTATGGCGGCGGGCCCGCCCGCTCGCCTTCGACGGTGTCGAAGCCGTAGCCCATGACCGCGTCGCTGACGATTGCGGTCCGGGAAACGGGTTCCCAGAGTCCGAGGTGGCCGGGGGAGTGGCCGGGCAGGTGAAGCACCTCGAGCTCGACCCCGCCGAGGTCGATCCGCTGGCCGTCCGCGAGCTCGCCGTCGAGCGGGGTGTCCGGTCCCGCCGCCTCCTCGAGCCAGGTCCAGGTCGCGGCGTCGTAATCGAGTCCGTACCGGCGGTACCAGCCGTACCGTTCGCGCGCGATAACCGCCCAGGACTCGATCATCGCGCGGTCCGCGGCGTGGCAGCTCAGCCTCGTGCCCGGAGCGAGCCTGCGGATCCCGGCGTCACCCCCATAGTGATCCACGTCGGCGTGCGAGACCACGACCTCGGTGATCTGCCCCGGGGCCAGGCCGAGCTGCGAGAGGGCCGGCATGATTGCGTCTTCGACGGTGCCGGCGACCCCCGTGTCCAGCAGCAGCAGGCCGTCGTCACCCTCGATCAGCCACTGGGCGAGCCGGCGGGAGCCGAGCCTGGACTCGATCCTGTGAAAGCGCGGGATCACCGTTTCGACACTCATTCGCGAGCCTCTACCCCTGCCACCTGCCCAGCCGCCGGGCGGCCTCCTCGACCGCGTCCGCCAGCGCGACGCGAGCATCGGCCGCGACCGATCGGCTGTAGCGGGGCGTCGGCATCGAGACCGACATCGCTCCCACCGGCTTGCCGTCGATGTCGCGTACCGGCATCGCGACGCACCGGAGCCCGATCGCGAACTCCTCGTTGTCGGTGCTGTAGCCGCGGCGCCGTGCCTCATCAAGCTCGGCGAGGAGCTCGGAGAGATCGGTGATCGTGTGGCTGGTCAACTCGACCAGCTCCACCTCGCCGAGCCGCTTGCGCATCTCCGTCTCGTCGAGCCCGATCAGGAGCGACTTGCCGATCGCGCTCATGTGGGCCGGCAGGCGGGTGCCGGCGCGGGAGGTCAGTTTCATCGGGTGCGGCGATTCGACCACGTCCAGGTACACGGCGGAGACGCCATCGAGCACGGCCAGCTGGACCGTCTCGCCGGTCCGCTTCACCAGCTGGTCCATCACCGGCTTCATCAGGGTTCGCAGATCCTCGATCTCGTGGTGGGAGTGGGCGAGCTGCCAGATCCGGGTGCCGAGCCGGTAGCGCCGGGTCTCCCGATCGAAGGTCAGGTATCCCCTTGCTTCGACCGTACTCAGCAGGGCGTGGGCCGAGGACTTCGGCAGTTCGAGCTCTTCGGCGATCTCGCCGAACCCGACCGGGCCACGCTCGGCGACGAGGTCGAGCAGGGCCAGGGCGCGATCCGCCGACTTCACGGGTGCCCCGGCCGAGCTCGTGGTGCCAGTCTTTTTTCCGCCGGTGGCGTTCTCCATCAGGCCGTCCCGCCTTCCGGGCGCATCGCATCGACCATGTCGAGATCGGCCTTGAAGGCCATGTAGCCGCTGTCGATCGGAATCACGGTGCCGGTGACCGGTGCGGCTTCGTCGCTGGCCAGGTAGACGACCAGCGGGGCGATCTGTTCGGGGCTGGGGACCGGCAGCAGATGCAGCGAGTCGACCTTGGTGCGCGAGTCCGGGGATGACATCCATTCGAGCTGGGGTTCGCTGGAGACGAAACTGGGACAGATCGCGTTGACCCGGACGCCGTCCCTCGCGGCCCCGGCGGCGAACGACCGGGTGAGGGCCACGACCCCGCCTTTCGCCGCGGTGTAGGCATCCAGCCCGGCGCAGCCGATCAGCGCGTCCGTGGTGGCGGTGAGAATGATCGAGCCCGAGCCCTGGCCGATCATCTTCCGGCCGAAATGCTTGGCGCAGTGAAAGGTGCCGTTCAGGACCAGGTTGATCATGCGGTCCCAGGTTTCGTCGGGCAGCTCGGTCAGCCGGGCATCCTCGTTGTTGACGAAGGCGACATCCACCGCGCTGTGGAAGAGCACATCGACCGATCCGAACCGCTCGTGAACGTCGGCGGCCAGCGTCTCGACCGCGGCGCTGTCGGTCACGTCGACCGGTTCGGCCCGGGCACTGCCGCCGGCTTCGGTTATCTTCGCCGCGACCTGCCCGGCCCGCTCGGCGTTGATCTCGGCAAGGATCACTTTTGCGCCGGCGGCCCCCATCGCGATGGCGGTGGCACGGCCGATGCCCGACCCCGCTCCGGTGACCACCGCCACCTTGCCTTCGAGTCTCTCGCCGTTCATCTCGAACCTCCCGGGTTCGCCTGCTCACCCTGATCGTGCAGCGGAGAGCATCGCTTGCATTACCTGGAAACAGATGTTACATTGATTCTTGTCCATGAACAATAGTTCGTATACATGAACCCGTCAAGTCCAAAGATAACCTTCATCGGGGCGGGGAGCGTCACATTCACGCGGATGCTGATCGGTGACATCCTCAGCTACCCGGAGCTGAGAGACGCCCGGATCGCCCTGCACGACATCGACCCCGAGCGCCTGGAGACCGCCGGTCAGGTCGCCCGGGTGACCGCAGGCGAGGCCGGGGCGGATCCCGCCATCGAAACCTTCGAGGACCGCCGGGCGGCACTCGACGGGGCCGACTACGTGCTGAACATGATCCAGGTCGGCGGTCACGAAGCGACTGTTGCCGACCACGAGATCCCCGCGCGGTACGGCATCCGGCAGACGATCGGTGACACGCTCGGGATCGGCGGCATCTTCCGGGCCCTGAGGACGATTCCGGTGATGCGGGCGTTGGGCGAGGAGATCGCGGAGCTGGCGCCGAAAGCGTGGCTGCTCAACTACAGCAACCCGATGGCGATGCTCTGCTGGGCAACCTGGCTCGGCACCCCGACCAGCCAGGTCGTGGGCCTCTGCCACTCGGTCCAGAACACGACCCGCCAGCTGGCGGAGCTGGTCGACGTGCCCTTCGGGGAGGTCACCTTTCTCGGGGCCGGAGTCAACCACCAGGCCTTCATCCTGCGCTTCGAACGGGACGGGGAGGATCTCTACCCGCGGCTCGACGAGCTGATCCGCTCGAACCCGGACCTGCTCCGCCGGGTTCGGGTCCAGATGTACCGGACCCTCGGCTGCTTCCCGACCGAGTCCAGCGAGCACTCGGCCGAGTACCTGCCCTGGTTCATGCGGCACGAGTCCGAGATCGAGCGGATGCGGATCATCGAGAGCGACTACGTGCGGATGAGCGAGGAGAACATGGCCGAGTACGAGCACACCCGGGAGTTGCTCGCCGCCGGAGAGTCGCTGCCGATCGAACCGAGCATCGAGTACGCGCCGCAGATCATCCACTCGATCGAAACCGGCCAGCCGCGGACCGTCTACGGAAACGTCCAGAACACCGGGCTGATCGAGAACCTGCCACGGGGAGCCTGCGTCGAAGTGCCTTGCCTGGTCGATGCGAGCGGCGTCCAGCCGACCCATGTCGGACATCTGCCTGCCCAGCTGGCCGCTCTCAACCGGACTTTCCTCAACGTCGGTGAGCTCACCGTGCGGGCCGCCCTCGAGGGTCGGCGCGACCACGTGCTGCAGGCCGCGATGCTTGACCCGAACACCGCCGCGACCCTGCGGCTGGAGCAGATCGAGGCAATGGTTGACGAACTGATCGCCGCCCATGGCGATCTGATGCCGGAAGGAATACGCCAGTGAGCAAGATGAGCGAAGCCGGGCCGGCGGTCGTGGTCGGGGCAGCCCAGGGAATCGGCGAGGGGATCGCGAGGCGCCTGGCGAGCGAAGACTGGGTCACACGGCTGGTGCTGGCCGACATAAAGCCCGAGGGCTGCGAGGAACTGGCAGCCGAGTTGGGCGATCAGGGCGTGGAAACCGAGACTCTCGCCGTCGATGTGTCCGACCCCGCCCGCGTGGAGTCCCTCGTCAGCGCCTGCCCCGACGCCGCGCGCGTCGCGATCGCCGCCGGAACCTTTGCCCCCGCACCGGCGCTAGAGGTGGAAGCAGACCAGTTCGCCCGCATCGTCTCGGTCAACCTGCTCGGGGTCTTCTCGGTCGCCCAGGGATTCGCCCGGAAAATGGCCGCCCGGGGATCGGGCTCGATCGTGGGTGTCGCCTCGATCGCCGCCCGGATGCCCCGCATGCGCCAGGTCGCGTACTGCGCGTCGAAGGCCGGGATGCGCCAGGCCCTGCGGGTCCTGGGGATGGAAGTCGCCCCGCTCGGCGTGCGGATCAACACCGTTTCCCCGGGAGCGACCGACACACCGATGATGAGGACGCTGGCCGCCGACCACGCCAGCGTCGACGACCTCGCCCACGGCAGCCTCGAGGCGATGCGCCCGCGAATCCCCGCGGGCCGGGTGTCCCGGACCGACGATGTCGCCGGCGCGGTCAGCTATCTGCTCGGACCCGGCAGCGGCCATGTCCTGCTCCAGGACCTGGTCGTGGACGGAGGAGAACTACTCGGGATGTAGCCGGAAGTCCGTGGAGATCCGGCCCCGACCGTCAACCAGAGAAGAAAGTGGCTAGCCGAATGAAACGCGCAATTGCAGGAACCACGCCGGCCGGGCCCTACTCGCCCGGGATCGTCGCCGAAGGGAAGTTCATCTACGTGTCGGGCCAGGGGCCGCTCCGGGACGGCCGGCCCGAAACGGGAAGCATCGAGAGCGAGACAACGCTCACCCTCGAGAACGTCGCCGCCGTGCTGGCCGAGGCCGGCGCGACCATGGCCGACGTGGTCAGGTGCGGCGTCTTCCTCGCCGATCTGGATGATTTCGCGGCGATGAACTCGGTCTACGCCGGATTCTTTCCCGATCCGCCACCGGCGCGAACCACGGTCGGCGCCTCGCTGCCCGGGATCAAGGTCGAGATCGACTGCGTCGCCCTGCTGCCGGAGGGCGGCTCCTGATGGACATCCCCTGGGTCGGAACCCCGATCGAAGAGGTTGAGACACCGGCCCTCGTCGTCGATCTCGACATTCTCGAAGCGAACCTCGGGCGGGCCGCACGCTACGCCGGCGAGCGGGGTCTGGCGATGTATCCCCATGTCAAGACCCACAAGACGGTGGAGATCGCCCTCAAGCAGCTGGAAGCGGGAGCCGCCGGGCTGACGGCCGCCAAGTCGGAAGAAGCCGGGATCTTCGCCGAAGAGACCGGGGCACCGCTGGTCCTGCACTATCCCGTGGCGGTGCCGGAGAAGGCGGAGCGCCTGGCCGGCGTGGCGGCGGAGGTTCCGCTGACCGTCGCCCTGGATTCGGCGATCTCGGCCCGGACGCTCTCGCAAGCGCTTGCCGCACATTCCGTCTCGGCCGAAGTGCTGGTCGAACTCGATGTCGGGCTGGCCCGAACCGGAGTCTCCGGGCCCGGGCGCGCGCTCGAGCTGGCCCGGGAGATCGAAGCCATCGACGGTCTCGTGCTCGCCGGTATCTCCTGTTATCCGGGCCACCTGCGCCGGGGCGGGGGTGACCTCTCGGACGGGCTGGCCGGGGTCGGGGCGATCCTCAGCGAGACGATCGACCTCTTCGATCGCGACGGGCTCGACCGTTCGCGGGTTTCGGGTGGTTCGACCGCGACGCTCTTCGAGTCGCATCAGCTGCCATACACCGAGATCCGCCCCGGCAACTATGCCCTGCTCGACCGGGCCGAGGGCCGAGGCTCGTTCACGGACGCCGACTGTGCGCTCCGGGTCCACACAACCGTGGTCTCGACCCCCGCTCCCGGCCGGTTCGTGGTCGACGCCGGAGCGAAATCGCTGAGCGAGGCGGCGCCACCTGCCGGGCTCGACGGCTACGGGGAGTTCCCCGGTCGGCCCGGCCTCACCATCGAAGCGCTGAGCGAAGAGCACGGGCACGGGCTGATCGATTCCGGCGAGGAGGACCTGGCGGTCGGCGACCGGCTCGAGATCATCCCCAACCACGCCTGTACCTGCGTCAACCTCCATGACGTTCTCTACGGGGTCCGGGGCGGTGCCCTGGTCTCCGTGATGGAGGTGGTCGCGCGGGGCGCGGTCAGGTAACCGGGTTGCGGAGAACCCCGATTCCCGGGACCTCCGTCTCGACCACGTCCCCCGCCTTCAGCGACCGCGGCGGGTCCATGAACTCACCGCAGCCCCAGGGGGTCCCGGTCAGCACGAGATCGCCGGGCTCCAGGGTGAAGCTCCGCGAGCAGTAGCTGAGCAGCCCGGCGACGCCGAAGATCATCTCCGAGGTATTCGAGTCCTGCATCGTCTCGCCGTTTACCCGGGTCATCAGTCTCAGGTTCTGGGGGTCGGCAACCTCGTCGGCAGTGAGGATCACCGGTCCGAGCGGGCAGAAGGTGTCCATGCTCTTGCCCCGGGTCCACTGGCCGTCGGAAAACTGGACATCACGGGCGGAAACGTCGTTGGCGACCGTGTAACCGAAGACCGCGTCCATGGCTTCCGCTTCTCCGGCATGCGAAAGGCGCCGGCCGATGACCACGCCCAGCTCCACTTCCCAGTCGACCCGCGAGGTCAGTGAGGGGTCGATCTCGATCGCGGCGCCGGGCCCGATCACCGAGCTCGGGAACTTGGCGAAGACCAGGGGCGACTTCGGTTCTTCCATCCCCGTCTCGCGAACGTGATCGCGGTAGTTCAAACCGATCGCGACGATCTTCCCGGGTCGGATCGGTGCCCGGAGAGTGGAGCCGTCCGGAGCGGGATCCGCTGCCGGTCCCGAAGCCTCCGGCAACCCGGCTCCCCGCGCCAGGATGCTCGCCAGTGGCTCTTCGGTCAGGGGGACGAGCCCCGAGTCCTCGACGCGGCAAAGCATCTCGCCCGTGCCGAGTTCCGCCCTGCAGATTTTCATGGCCGATCCTCCGGTGTCCTGAAATTGGTCTTACCAATTCTGTATCTTGCCACAGATCAGAGATGTCGAACCAGTCGAGCGCATCCGAGCGGGTGGCCGGGGAGATCCGGAAGCTCATCGCGGACGGATCCTTCCGGTCCGGTGACCGGCTGCCGGCAGAACGCCAGCTCGCCACCTCACTGGGCGTGAGCCGGCCGGCTCTTCGCGAGGGAGCCCGTCTGCTGGCGGCCGGCGGGCTGCTCGAGATCCGTCGCGGCTCGGGAATCTACGTCGCGGACGTGGATTTCGACGAAGTGATCGAAATGCGACTGGCCCTCGAACCGCTCGCGGCCGGATTGGCCGCCGGGCGCCGCAGCGCGGCCGAAGCGCGGCGCCTGGGAGAACTGGCCCGGAAGCTGGAAGCCACTGTTCAGGAGCCGCAGGATTTCGCCAGGACAGACGCCGAGGTCCACTCGCTGGTCGCGGCAGCCTCGGGGAACCGGCTGCTGGCCGGCGCTTTGCGCGACCTCGATCAGCTCACCGCGGTCTCCCGTCTTCAGACCTCATCCTTGCCGGCGGTTCGCGCCGAAACCCTGCGACAGGTGACGGACCTGGCTGAAGCCGTGATCGCCGGCGAACGGCCCCGCGCCACGACGGCAATGGCGCGGCACCTGGAAGCGATCCGCTCGGCTCGTTCCTGAAACCGTCGCCGGGCCGGATCAGTCGCTCAGGCTCTCGGTGGTGATCACGTCCCCGAGTTCGATGCAGCCTTTCGCGGCGGTCTCGCCGGGACCCTCACTCATCGGGTCATCGAGGAGGTCGCGCTCGGGCTCGATCTTCCAGCAGCCCGTCCAGTCCACATCCACCACCAAGGGATGCGCGGGCCGTTTCGTGCTCCGGCAAAGCCACCTGCCGTCGTCCCGCTTCTCGCAGTTGAAAGCCGAATCGTCGCCATGGATCGAGTGGGCCAGCCGGTCGCCGGAAACGCCGGCCAGGACCGCGGGTCGAGTCACCATCACCAGCAGGAGAGCGAACAGCAGGGCCACCACGATGCCCGCAGAAATCGCCACCCACGTCGCGACCTTGAGCATCGATGCTCAGTCGCCGGGGCAGCCGCTGTAGAGGATCCAGGACCGGTTACGGCCCACCTCGCTGAAGGACGAGGGTGGCCTCGTTGCGGTCCGGGTCTCGTCGCCCGGGTCGAGGATGAAGTGCTCGATCGTGAACTTCCGGGCCGGGGCGAGGAAGAGACCGGTCGCAGGCTGTTTCTCGGCGGCGACCGAGATCACGTCCGAGGGCCGGATGTCCAGCCAGAAGGCCAGCCGGGGCACGGCCCGGTGGTTGGGAACCGAGATTGGCAGGCAACGCACCTGATCCGTTCCCGGACCGTTGAAATAGCCGTCGTCGACCATCGCCTCCAGGTCCTGCTCGACCAGCGCCTGGTCGCTCAGGTCCTGGTCAACGGTGCTCAGCAGGTCGTACTGGTTGGGCAGCCAGACGATCCAGAGCGCGACCGTGACCGCGGCCGCGACCTGCCAGATCCGCCGCAGCCGGTGGCCGGGCTCGAGCAGTCGCCAGCCCAGCACGGCCGCCGCGGTGAAGACGAAGAGGATCGCCGCCGCCAGCATCGTGTAGCGGGGGATGATCGCCAGCCCCGAGGCGCCCATCAGCGCGAAGGCGATCAGGGCCAGCGCGGCTGCCACGACGCCGATCGCGGCCCGTTTGGGCATCGCCCAGAGGGTCAGGATCACGCCGAAGAAGGCGCCGACCATGCCCGGCCACTGCATCACCTCGCCGAGCCGCCGGGGGCCGTAGATGATCACGTCCAGGGGGCCGGTGTCCCGCTCCAGGGTCTCAACCGTCTCCCGGGTGCCGGTGAACGAGTAGAGCGGGTTCGAGGTGGTGACCAGGTCGAAGAGGACCCAGATCACCGGCCCGGCCGCGGTCAGGCAGGCCATCAGGACGAGGTTCCGGTCGATCCCGCCTTCGCGCAGCCTGACCTTCAGCCGGCCCGACTCGAACTTGAGATCCAGGGCCAGCCAGAGGAAGTAGAAGCCGGCGAAGAGCCAGGCCTCGGGGCGGAGCAGCCCGGCCAGCGCGAGCAGCACCAGGACCGGCCAGCCGGCCTTCGGCCTCCTGGTCTCGATCAGCAGCGCGGCCAGGCAGAGCACCATGTACGGGATGTCGATGTAGGCCCGCAGGCCGTTGGAGAGGACCGGGGCGCTGGTCATCACCAGGAAGGCGGCGAGGAAGCCGATCGGGCGATCGAACCACTCCTTGCCCAGCCGGTAAACCAGCCAGGCAAGCAGGCCGGGGCTGACGTAGGCCAGGGCCACGGCGACAGTGATCGAGCCGTCGCCGAGGGGCGAGAAGATAGCCCCGAGCAGGTCGTAGAGCGGATGCGGGGTGGGGGCGAGCGGGGCGCCGTAGTCGGGGCTCAGGCCATCGGCGATCTCCCGGCCCCAGAGCAAGTAGTAGATCGTGTCGTAGTTGGGGAAGCCCTTCGGGAAGATCGCCAGGAGGACCGCCGAGACGACGGCGATGAAGGCAAGCGGCGGCCCCCAGGACCGGAGTCTGTTCGACATCGCCATCGGGGGCATTCTGAACCATGAACCGGACTCACGGTCCACCCGTTGGGGTGTCGCGTGGGACGGCTACACTGGCTTTCTTCCTTGATGAGCGAATCGACCTCTCTATACCGGCGCCACCGACCCCACTCCTTCGACCAGGTGGTCGGGCAGCAGCACGTCGTCCGCACCCTGTCCAACGCGATCAGCCAGGACAAGGTCCATCACGCCTACCTGTTCGTGGGATCCCGCGGCACCGGCAAGACCTCGATGGCGAAGATCCTCGCCGCGTCGCTGAACTGCGTGAACGGCGGGCCGACCCTGACCCCCTGCGGGACCTGCGAGTCCTGCCGCTCGATCCAGGCCGGCAACTCGGTCGACGTGATCGAGATGGACGCCGCCTCGAACCGCTCGGTCGACGACATCCGCGAGCTCCGCGACCGGGTCGCCTTCGCCCCGACCGCGGGCCGCTGGAAGGTCTACATCCTCGACGAGGCCCACATGCTGACCAAGGAGGCCTGGAACGCCTTCCTGAAGACGCTCGAGGAGCCGCCGCCGAACACGGTCTTCATCCTCGCCACGACCGAGGCCCACAAGGTGATGCCGACCATCGCCGACCGCTGCCAGCGCTTCGATTTCCAGCGGCCCTCGATCGAACAGCTGACCGAGGTCCTGACCCGGGTCTCGGGTGCCGAGGGGATCGCGATCGAGGGACCGGCGATCTCGATGATCAGCCGCTCCGCCTCGGGCAGCTTCCGCGACGCACTCGGCACCCTCGATCAGCTCGTTTCCTACAGCGGCAAGGAAGTCGCGCTCGGCGACGTGCTCGAAGTGCTCGGCGCAGCCGACGGCGAGCTGCTCTTCGAGGTGATCGACAAGGTGATCGGGGCCGACCCGGCCGGGGTTCTCGCCGCGGTCGAGACGGTGGCCCGTTCGGGCCGCGATCCGGCCCGCTTCGCCCGGGACCTGCTCGGGCACCTGCGGGTGCTGCTGGTCACCCGGACCACCGGCCAGATTCCCGAGGCTTTCGCGGTCACCGCGGCCGACCCGGACCGGCTGGTCCGCCAGGCGAAGGCGATCGGCCCCGCAAACCTGATCCGCACGATCGATGAGCTTTCCGCCGCGCTCGGCCTGATCCGGGAAGGAGACGAGGCCCGGCTGGCGGTCGAGGTCGCCCTGCTGAAGGCGGCCCGGCCTGACTTCGACCCTTCGAGCGAAGGCCTGGCGCGGCGCATCGAGAGGCTCGAATCCGGGATCCAGCCGGCCGCCCCGCCGCCGATGCCCGAACCGGGTGGCGAGACGGCCCCCGCCGCGGATGCCCCGGCCCGGACCTCGCCGGCAGCCCCGGTCGAACCGCCCGCCGCGGCTGTCGAGCCCCCTGCCGACGCCGTGGAGAGGCCGCCTCTGGACTCCGCTCCGGCCCCCGAGCCCGCTCCTGTGCCCGAGCCGACAGCCGGCCCGGAGCCGTTCGACCTGCCGAAGCTCGCTCAGATCTGGCCCGCGGTGCTGGACTCGCTCTCCAACGCCGAGTCCGGGATGGTCGCGTCCTACTTCGACGGAACCCAGCCGATCGCGATGGAGGAGGGCAAGCTCACGGTCGGGTTCCCGGCCGATGCCGCTTTCAACCGTAGAAACGCTGAACGCCCGGAGTGCCGGCAGGGCCTGGTGGCCGCCGTGACCGCGGTGACCGGCGACCGGTTCCAGATCGATTACGACAGTCTTGAGAGTGACCAGCAGGCGGCGGACCCGGAGTCCGAGGTAATGGACGAGGAAGATTTCATCGCCCGGGTCAAATCCGAATTCAACGCAGAGGAGGTCATCTGATGGCACGCAAGGGAATGGGCGGCATGCCCGGCGGGATGGACATGAGCAAGCTGCTCAAGCAAGCCCAGCAGATGCAGGCCGAGATGGTGCAGGCCCAGGAGTCGCTGAAGGACGAGATGGTCGAAGCCAGCGCCGGCGGCGGCATGGTCAAGGTGAAGATCAGCGGTGATCTGGTCATCCAGGACGTGGTGATCGATCCCGACGCGGTCGACCCCGAGGATTCAGAGATGCTGGCCGAGATGGTCCAGGCCGCGGTCAACGAAGCGATCCGCTCCGCCCAGCAGCTGGCCGAGTCGAAAATGCCCCAGATGCCGAACATGCCCGGCATGCCCGGGCTCGGTGGATGAGCGAGGGGCCGGCTCCACTCGCGCGCCTCACCGCAGAGCTCTCGCAGCTGCCGGGAATCGGCCGCCGCACCGCTCAGCGCCTCGCATTCCACATCCTGCGCTCGGATGAGGCCGACGCCCGCAGCCTCGCCCAGGCGATCGTCGAGGTGAAGGAGAAGGTCGGCCTCTGCGAGATCTGCTTCAACCTGGCCGAAGGCCCCCGCTGCCGGATCTGCGAGGACAGCTCGCGGGACGAGTCGCTGATCTGCGTGGTCGAGGAGCCGGCGGACGTGATTCCGATCGAGCGCACCCACGAGTACCGCGGCCGTTACCACGTGCTCGGCGGCGCGCTCTCTCCGATCGACGGGATCGACGCCGAGGACCTGCGAATCGCCGAGCTGTGCCGCCGGGTCGAGGCCGGCGGCATCACCGAGGTGATCCTCGCCACCAACCCGACCACGACCGGCGAGGCGACCGCCTCACACATCGCCGACCTGCTCCGCGAGCAGACCAAGGTCACCCGCCTCG
This sequence comes from Solirubrobacterales bacterium, assembly GCA_044464425.1. Taxonomy (GTDB): domain Bacteria; phylum Actinomycetota; class Thermoleophilia; order Solirubrobacterales; family 70-9; genus 67-14. Next base: position 50,472 of record JBIQLL010000014.1, read on the forward strand.
CCGCCGGCCTGCCGGTCGGCGCCGACCTCGAGCACGCGGACGAGGTAACCCTCGGCCGAGCGATGCTCGGCCGAGCGGCCCTTTAGGAGTCGGGCGGGGTCCGACCCGCCCTCGCGGCGTAACCTCAGCCTCGGCCGTGGCGTAGCAGGGCCATCTGCCTGGCCTTGGCGAGGAGCTTGCCGTCGCGGCTCCAGAGCTCGGCGTCCTCGGTGAAATGGCCCTCGGTCCCTTCCTCGGCCGTGAGCCGGATCAGGTTCCAGTCCGGCGGTCCCGGCTCGGGGATGGTGCGCGGAAAGTGCACCGTGTACTCGAGCGTGGGCGCGAAGGGCATCTCTTTGAAGACCACGAACGGGGCCGGGTACCAGACGTCGAGCACGGCGGCCGCGAGGACCGGGTCGACCGGCTGCTCGTCGCGCAGCCGGATCCAGCCCATGGTCTCGGCCTTCTCGCCCGCCTCGCCGGGAGCCCCCTTGATGAACTTGGCCCGGTAGCGGCCGAAGACGGCCACCGGGGCCTGCTCCGTGTCCATCTCCTCGAGTTCCTCGGGGGCGGGGGCTGCCGGCATCCGGGACTTGTCGAAGGCGGGCCCTTCGCGCTCGCCGGAGAAGACCGACATCGCCTGCGCCTTCACCTCGCCGTCCTGGACCAGGCGAGCCGAGAGGAAGACGGTCACGTGGCCGGCATGCTCGACCGTGACCTCGATCTCCGCCGGGCCGGTCTCCGGCGGACGGAGGAAGTGGACGTTGAGCGAACGGGCGGGCAGAGCCTGATCCCTGGCATTCGTGTCCTTCCCGGTGCCGACGGCTTCGACCTCGACGGTCATCGCCCGGAGCATCAGCGCGGCGACGTACCCGCCGTTCGGGCCACGGCCGATCCACCAGCGGTCGCTCAGGCTGATCGCGTACCGCCCCTCGCCGAGCGGCTCGGCCGCGGTGTCCTTTTCGAAATCGGTCGCCATGGGTCTGGAGGGAGTGATTCTGCCCGACCCGGGGTTCCGGTGCCGTGGCGGATCGCCGGGGGCCTCTCAATCCGTATGCTCAGAAGGAATGCCAGTGCGAGACGACATAGTCGTGATGAAGTTCGGCGGCACTTCGGTGGCCGGCCCGGACGAGATCAAGCGCGCCGCCCGCCGGATGGTCGCCGCGCGCGAGGCCGGCAACAGCGTGGTCGCGGTGCTCTCGGCCCGCGGCAAGACCACCGACGAGCTGGTCGAATCCGCCTACGAGATCTCCGAGCGGCCCGATCCGCGCGAGATGGACATGCTGCTCTCGACCGGCGAGCGGATCTCCTGCGCGCTGGCCGCGATGGCGATCAACGACATGGGGCACAAGGCCGTCTCGCTGACCGGTTCCCAGGCCGGCATCGTGACCGACTCCTCGCACACCAAGGCAAAGATCATCGATGTGAAGGCGGACCGCATCCGCAAGGGGCTGGAGGAGGGCAAGATCGTCCTGGTCGCCGGCTTCCAGGGCGTCTCCACCGAGAGCCGCGATGTGACCACCCTCGGCCGCGGTGGATCCGACACCACGGCAGTCGCCCTCGCGGCGGCGCTCGGCGCCTCGGTCTGCGAGATCTACACCGACGTGACGGGCGTCTTCAGCGCCGACCCGCGGATCGTCCCCGACGCCCACAAGCTGCCGGTCGTCTCCTTCGAGGAGATGCTGGACATGGCCGCGTCGGGGGCCGGCGTGCTGCAGCTTCGCGCGGTCGAGTACGCCCGCAACTACAGCATCCCGATCCACTGCCGGAGCAGCTTCGAAGACCTCCCCGGTACCCTCGTACTTCCCGAAAGCGAAACCATGGAACGACCGATCATCACAGCCGTCACCCACTCGACCGACGAGGCCCGCGTGACCATCATCGGGGTGAAGGACGAGCCCGGCATCGCCGGCAGCATCTTCACCGCGCTGGCCGAGGCGAACGTCAACGTCGACGTGATCATCCAGAACGAGCCGGTCCACGAGGGCGCCCTGGCCGACCTCTCGTTCACGGTCGAGACCGGCGACCTGATCGCCGCGACCGACGCGATCTCCAGGCTCGGTGACATCTGCCAGGAAGTCCGGACCGACGAGCTGATCGGCAAGGTCTCGATCATCGGGGCCGGCATGCGCACCCATCCGGGCGTGGCCGCCAAGGTCTTCGAGGTGCTGGGCGAGAAGGAGATCAACATCGAGATGATCTCGACCTCCTCGATCCGCATCTCCTGCGTGATCCAGGCGGCCAAGGTCCCGGACGCGGTCCGCTCGCTCCACGCCGCCTTCGACCTCGGCGAAGACCAGATCCTGACCGAAGCTCCGACCGGCGAACATCACCAGGTAACCCCCTCCTGACCATGAGTGATTCCAGCTACAGGGTCGGCGTACTCGGCGCCACCGGAGCGGTCGGCTCGACCATCCTCGAGATCCTCGCCGAGCGGCGGTTCCCGGCCAGCGAAGTGGTCCCGTTCGCCTCGGAGCGCTCGGCCGGCAAGAGCCTGCCCTTCGGCGACGGCGCCATCGAGTGCGTGGTGCCGGGCGATGAGACGATCCAGAACATCGACATCCTGATCTCCTCGGCCGGCGGCTCGGTCAGCGCCGAGTGGGCGCCGAGGTTCGTCGAAACCGGCGCGGTCGTGGTCGACAACACTTCCTACTGGCGCATGCACGAGGACGTGCCGCTGGTCGTCGCCGAGGTCAACCCGGAGGCGGCCAAAGCGCACAAGGGCATCATCGCCAACCCGAACTGCACCACCATGGTGATGATGCTGGTCCTGGCGCCGATCCACCGCGAAGCGGGGCTCGAACGGCTGGTGCTATCCAGCTATCAGGCCGTTTCCGGCACCGGTCAGAAGGCGATCGCCGAGCTGACCGAACAGGCTGGCCAGGTCCTGGCCGGGGAGGACGTGTCCGAACCATCCGTCTACCCGCACCAGATCGCCTTCAACGTGATCCCGCAGGTCGAGACCTTCAAGGACGGCGACGATTACACCACCGAGGAGCGCAAGGTGATGGCCGAGACCCGCAAGATCCTCGGCCTCGGCGACGAGGTGAAGATCTCCGCCACCTGCGCCCGGGTCCCGGTCTTCACCGGCCACTCCGAGTCACTCAACATCGAGACTCGCGAGGACCTCAGCCCGGACCGGGCGCGCGAGGTCCTGGCCGCGGCCGAGAACGTGATCGTGGTCGACGACCCCTCCGCGGGCCGGTACCCGACCGCGCTGGATGCGGCCGGGCGCGACGAGACCCTGGTCGGCCGGATCCGCCGCGACCCCGGTCAGGAGAAGACCCTGAATCTCTGGCTGGCCGGCGACAACCTGCGCAAGGGCGCCGCCACCAACGCGGTCCAGGTGGCCGAGCTGTTGGTCGAGAAAGACTGGCTGAAGTAGCCGTTCAAGGCAGGAGCGTCAGCTTCCTTGCTGCCTTGCCCGTGTTACCGGCCGCGTCCTTGACCGTGGCTTTGACCAGCACCTTCCGCGCGTTCCTGGCGCGTTTCAGCAACCTGCGCTGGTTCCGGTTGACTCGGACTTTCACGGTCACGACCTGGCCGGGATCGGCCGTGTAGCTCAAACGGGCGAACACCACCCTGCGCTTCTTGGCCTTCTTCTTGCCGAGCTTCAGTTTCTTCCTCGTCATCACGGTGACCTTCCCGGAACAGGGTCCGCTCACCTCGGTGGCCGGGCAGCGGAGTTTCAGCTTGCCGACCCCCTTGCGATTGAGCTTGATCCGCTTGCCGAGCACCCTGACCGAGGCGGCGGTGTCTGGGGGAGCGGGAGGAGAGGGCAGCGAGGGAGTCGCCAGCTTCCAGAGCTCGACGCCATGCTGGCCGTCGTCGGCGGCGAAGTAGACCGAACCCTCGGCTTCGGCCAGATCTTCCGGGTACGACGAATCCAGGCCGGGCAGGATGTCCTTGATCAGCGAAAAACCGTCTTCGCTTGACCACAGTTCAGTGCCGTCGTTGACGGTGCTGGCAGCGAAGTACAGGGTGCCGCCGAACTCGGCGAAGTCTTCGGGGCTGGAGTCACCCTCACCGGGATTCGCGTCCTTGGCCAGGCTGAGGGCGGCGCCGTCCCACTTCCAGATCTCGTCACCGTGGACCCCGTCATCCGCCGCCATGTAGACATCCGGTCCGAAGGCCGTGAACTCTTTCGCGGATGAACCTTCGGGCCCGGGATAGATGTCACCAAGCAGCTCCGCCCCGCTGCCGTTCGATCGCCACGGCTCGGAACCGGTAACGCCGTTGTTGGCCCGGAAGTAGACGTACCCACCGGCCGCGCTCAACTGGCCGGGATTTGAGGACATCGCGGCCGGAGCGATGTTGGCGAGGTTGGTGGTCGAGCTTCCGTCGGTGACCCAGGGCTCGGAACCGTAGATCGGGTTCACGGCCGTGAAGAACAGTTTCCCGTTGGCTTCCGTGAAGTTGCTGGGATACGAGGAGGTTCCGCCGGGGTAGATGTCGAGGAGCATCGAGGTCGTGGTTCCGTCCGAAGTCCAGAGTTCGCTTCCGGTCGCGGCGGTGCCGGCCGCGAAGTACAGCTTTGAGCCAAACGCGGTGAGGGAACCCGGGTAGGAGGAGCCCGAGCCGGGCACGATGTCGTCGACCATCTCGGTCGTGGTGCCATCGGTCCGCCAGAGTTCGACCCCGGCGGTGGTCGTGTCGGCGATGAAGAAGAGGCTGTCGCCCAGCTGGGTGAAAAACTCAGGGTTCGAGCCGACGGGCCCAGGCTCTACGTCTTTGACCATCTCGGTCGTGGTGCCGTCGGTCCGCCAAAGCTCTGTGCCGGCACCTTCGGATCGGGCCCGGAAGTAGAGTCTCCCGCCGAACCGCTGGTAGCCGGTCGGATGGCTGCTCGTGACTCCCGGGTTGATGTCTTTCAGCAGGTGCGCCGTCTTGCCGTCGGATATCCACGGCTCGTAGCCGTACCGCTGGTCCAGGGCGGTGAATACGAGCTTTCCGTTCAGCTCGGTCACGTAGTCCGGGTAGGAGCCGCTCGGACCGGGAGTCACGTCCACCGCGAGCCTCGGTTCCAGGCCCGTGGCCGGCGCGCTCCCTGAGCACGAGAAGAAGATGACCAGCATCAATGCCGCACCAAGCCCCGATCTGCGAAGGGCTGAAGCCATTCGAACCCCCAGTTCGTTAGTTCGGCTCCGGACCCCGACCGTATCCGAACTCGGCGGGAATGGCAACCGGCCGTGGATTCAATCGCCGAAGTCTTCGGCGATGTCGGCGATGCGCTCGTAGAGGGCTTGGAAGAACTCGCTGCGCGGGACCACCGCGTGAACCCGGCCTTCGGTCGCGATCGGGACCACCATCACCCGGTGGTGGAGGAAGGTCTCGGCCAGCTGGGTGTCGGCGTAATCGTCCTCGACCAGAACCGGGTCCGTGGTCAAGTAGGCCTTGACCGGCTCCTCCTGGCTGCCGATCCGGCGTTCGATCGTTTCGTCCAGAGAGCGGCGGATCATCCGGGCGCTCATCAGCGTGCCGACGTACCCGGGGAAGACCGCGGTCATGAACTCGCGCTCCCCGAACAGGCCGGCGTACTTGCTGTGCTCGTCGACCACCGGCAGCGCCGGCAGGCCGGACTCGATCACCAGCCGGGCCGCGTATCCCACCGGGTCGGTGGTCTTCAGCGGCGTCACCTCCCGGATGACCGATCGGATCAGATTGTCAGCCATTTACGCATCCCGCAGAAGGTAGCTTGTTTCATCGGTCAGTACCGGAGCAGGATGTACGCGGTCGCCATGATCGTCGAGGCGACCGTGACCGGAACCCCGACCTTGAGGAAGGTCCAGAAGCCGATCGGCCTCCCGGCTTTCTCCGCCATGCCGGCGGCAGCGACGTTGCAGGCGGCCGAGATCAGGGTCAGGTTGCCGCCGAAACAGGCCCCCAGCGAGAGCGCCCACCAGTACGCATGGTCGGTGCTGCCGGCCTTGATGTCCTCGACCACGGGGATCATCGCCGCGGTCAAGGGGATGTTGTCGACCACGCCACCGACCAGGGACGAGGTCCAGATGATCCCGACCAGCTCCGCGTCGCGGTTGCCGTTGGTGACGCTGGTTATCCCTTCGGCGATCTTCTCGATCGCGCCGGTCACCTCGAGTGCGCCGACCATCACGAACAGTCCCATGAAGAAGAAGAGAGTGGTCCACTCGATCTTCTCCAGGGCCTCTTCGATCGGCGTCTTCGTGACCAGCAGGCCGACCGCGGCGCCGGTCAGGGCGACGGTGGCAGGTTCGATGTGGATGTACTGGTGGAGGAAGAAGACGATGATGGTGCCGATCAGGACCGGCAGGGTCCGCCGGAGCTCCTCCTGGTCCCGGATCGAGGCGGCGGCATCCAGTTCCATCACGAACTTGCGGTTCTCTTCAGCGACCTCCAGCCTGCCCCGGAAGGCGAAGTACAGCCCGATCGTCGTCACGGCCAGGATCACCGCCACTCCGGGCAGGTTGTTGACCAGGAAGTCGTTGAAGCTGAGGTCGGCCGCGTCGCCGATCATGATGTTGGGCGGGTCGCCGATCAGGGTCGCCGCACCGCCGATGTTCGCGGCCATCACCTCGATCAGGATCAGGGGCATCGGGTTGATGTCCAGCGTGTCGGCGAGCAGGAAGGTGATCGGTACGACCAGCAGGATCGTGGTCAGGTTGTCGAGGAAGCCCGACATGACGGCTACCGTGGTGGCCATCATGATCACCAGGCGGAAGGGGTTGCCCCGGGAGAACTGGCCGGCCTTGACCGCGATGTAGTCGTAGATGCCGCTCTGCTGGGTCAGGTAGACCAGGATCATCATCCCGGCCAGCAGGCCGAGGGTCGCGAACTCGATCGACTCGATCGCCAGTTCCTCGTTGTACTCGCCGACGAAGAGGACCACGATCGCCGCCCCGAGCAGAGCGACCTTGGTCCGATGGACCTTTTCGCTCGCGATCAGGGCGAGAACGATCAGAAATGTCGCGATAGCGAGTGCCAGAGGCCGAGTTTATGGACTGGCGCGAAGAAAAGCGGTGCGGCTGCTCAGTGGGTTTGGAGAGCTCGACCGAGCTGCTCGACCGTGATCACGCCGGTCAGGCGGCCACCCTCATCGGTGACCATCAAGGCCCCGAAACGACGCAGGTGCGGGTTGCCGAGCAGGCTGTCGAGACCGGCCTGCGCGTTCACCGCGAGCCCGGGGTCCCGCTCGACGAGGCCGCCGACCGGGGTCGCCGCCCGCTCGACCTCGGGCACGGTCTCGAGCCGGTCGCGGATCGCCATGCCGAGGAAGGCGCCGCTTGCGTCGACGACCGGAAACCAGGACCAGCCGAAGCGCAGGAAGTACTCCTCCAGCGCCCGGGCGCAGTCGACCTCGGCGGGGATGGCGACCGGCTCGGGGTCCATCACCTCGGCCACGGTCACCTGCTCCAACTTGTCGCTGATCGTGCTGCGGCTCGCGGCGCGGGCGGAGCTGTTCACGAGGAAGCCGATCATCGCCAGCCAGATCCCGCTGAAGACGTTGCCGCTGATCATCCAGACGATGCCGAGGCCGATGAACAGGAAGCCGAAGATCCGGCCGAGCCCGGCCGCGAAGCGGGTCGCGGCGCCGCGCTTGCCGGTGATCTTCCAGGCGATCGCCCGGACGATCCGGCCGCCGTCCATCGGAAAGGCCGGCAGCAGGTTGAAGCCGAGCACGAGGATGTTCACGGCCGCCAGCCAGGCGACCATGGTGATCGGCCCGGTCGTGTCCGCGGTGAGCCGCATCTCCAGGGCGTCGCGGAAGCTCTCGGTCCCGGCGGCCTGGATGCCGATCACGCAGAGGACCACCGCGATCACCAGGGTGACGATCGGCCCGGCGACCGCGACCTTGAACTCGGTGCCGGGGCTGTCGGACTCCTGGGTCATCTCGGCGACCCCGCCGAAGAGCCACAACCGGATCGTGCTGATCCCGATCCCGGAGCGCCGGGCGGCGAAGGCATGGCCGAGCTCGTGCAGCAGGATCGAGCCGAAGAACCCGATCGCGCTGAGCAGCGCGAGCAGGTAGGAGTCGGTGCTGCCCGGCTCGTCGAGGATGTCGCCGTAGAAGTCGGAGAGCCAGACGATCACGATGAACAGGAAGAAGAACCAGGACCAGTCCACGGCGATGCGGATGCCCGCCACCCGGAAGAGGGTTATCGAGTTGCCGACTCCGAACACGCCCACATCGTATGGACATGCGTCACGGGGCAGGATCCGGCGAACGGATATCTTGCGGCTCGATGCCTGCCGAGCCTCCGATGAAACTCTCCGCGCCCCACGGCGAAGCCGACCAGGAGTGGTTGCGCGGGCTGCTCGTCGAGCTGGAGAGCATCGAGCGGCCCTCGGCTTCGGCCGGTGAGCGCGAGGCGGCCGAGTGGCTGGTTCGCGAGTTCGCGAAGCTCGGGGCCGAGGCAAGGATCGAGACCGAACGGGCGCATGGCACCTACTGGTGGCCGATCGGCATCGGCACCGCGCTCGGCGTCGCCGGCGGCCTCGCCGCCCGCCGCGGCAACCGGTTCACGGGCGCGCTGCTCGGCGCGGTCGGCGCCGGCGTGATCGCCACTGACTTTCCGCCTCGCCCCCGGTACCTCCGCAAGGTGCTGCCGCAGCGTGACACGTTCAACGTGATCTGCGAGCTGGGTGATCCCGAGGCCGAGCGGACGGTGGTTCTGGTGTCGCATCACGATGCGGCCAACGCCGGCCTGGTCTTCCACCCCGGCATCCCCGATCTGGTTTCCCGGACCGGTGCCTTCCAGCATCTGGACACCTCGCCCATGTTGATGGCCCCGGTGATCGGCGGGCCCGCGCTGGCCGCGCTCGCGGGCCTGACCGGCAGCCGCAAGCTGGCGAGCGCCGCGGCGATCCTCTCGGCGGGATCGACCGCGGCAATGGCCGACATCGGCCTGCGCAAGGTGGTGCCCGGCGCCAATGACAACGGCACCGCCGTGATCGCGCTGCTTGAGTTGGCCCGCCGCTTCCTCGCCGATTCCCCGGAGGGAATCCGCCTGATCCTGCTCTCGGCCGGGTCCGAGGAATCCTTCAGCGAGGGCATGAAGGCCTTCGGCGAACGTCATTTCCCGGACCTGCCGGTCGATTCGACTTTCTTCATCAACATGGACACGATCGGCTCGCCCTTCCTCACCGTGCTGCGGGGCGAGGGCTTCCTGAAGATGTTCGAGTACCCGCAGGAAGCCCTGATCTTGGCTGACCGGACCGCTGAGGAGGAAGCGATCGAGCTGATGCCGAACCTGCGCATCCGGAACGGAACCGACGGTCTCGAGGCCCTGGCCGCCGGCTACCCGGTGGTCTCGATCTGCTCATGCACCGAGCACAAGCAGCCGGCCAACTACCACTGGCCGAACGATGTCGCCGAGAACGTGGACTTCGACACGGTCGAGTCCGGGATCCGCCTGGCCGAAGCGATGACCCGCCGCCTCTCGCGCAGCTGGGTCGCGGCCCCGAGGGCTTAGAGCCTATCTCGGTAGGCAGAGCTCGCCATCGCACCGCTTCGCGGCGCCGGGGGCCGCCCGGCCCCTCGAACGGGCCACCGGCCCGCCCTTCGGGTCCGTGCGGCCCGCGGCATCCACGAATCGGCACGCTGACTTCGCAGCCCTACCGAGATAGGCTCTTAGTCTTCGGGCGAGCCCAGCCGACGCTGCCAAGCGGCTTCGATTGCGTCCGCTGCGGAAAACGATCGTCGTCAGGTCCGTGTCATGACTCTCACCGTTCGCGAATTGGTCGAGATCCCGTTTCTCAAGACTCGGGTGCACGCGGGGGCGAGCGGTCTCGACCGGACGATCACCTGGGCCCACTCGTGCGAGATGCCGAGACCGTGGGACTGGATGGAGAAGGGCGACCTCCTGATGACCGTCGGGATGGGCGTGCCCGAGTCGGTTGAGGGTCAGGTCGAGTACGTCGAACGACTGGCCACGGCCGAGGTCAGCGGCGTGGCGATCGGCGAGGACATGCTGGCGCCGCCGCTATCTCCGGAGATGATCGAGGCGGCGGACCGATGCTCGCTGCCGCTGCTGATCACCGCCTATGAAGTCCCCTTCATCCACCTCAGCCGCACTGTCGCGGAAACCAACCGGGGTGCCGCCCAGTCGCAGATGGTCAAGACCGTGCGGGTCTACGACAGCGTGCGCGCCGCCATGGCGCGCAGCACTGACGCATCGAGTCTGTTCGAGTACCTGGGCAACGAGATCGAGTGTGATCTCTGGATATGCATAGAGGGGACTGGCGAAGCCGCATTCGCGGGGTCCGAACCGTTGCCCGAGGTGATCCGGCGGATCTTCGTCGAAGAGACTTCGCGGCGAGACTTCGGGAGCGAGGTCCCGGGGCTGTGGCGGATCGAGGCCGACGGGCGCACCGCGCTGGTCGTCCCGGTCCCGGTTCAGCGGGACGTCTCGCTGGTGGCGATGGCCCGCTCCAGCGACGTGCCGGCCTACGCGATCCTGCAGCATGTCGCGGCGATCGCCGCGCTCGAGTTCGAACGTCTGATCTCGGCTCGCGAGGAGTTGCGCCGACTGGGCGGCGAGACCCTGTCTGCGTTGCTCGACCGTCGGCTCTCGGTGGACGCGGCCCGGCTCAACCTGGCCCGCCATGGTTTCGGCGATGAGCCGCTGGTCCTGCTGGTCTCGGCCGCCGAAACCGGGGTGCCGCCGTCGCCCCACCACTCGCTCGCCGAGCGGGGTCTGGCCCATGTGCTGCTCTATCGCGATCCCTGGCTTTACTGCCTGGCTCCGGCGGAGGAGGTCTCGCTTGCGCTCATCCTGAGCGAGCTCGGGAAGGCCGGCCTCCGGGTCGGGGTGAGCGGGCCGATGCCCGACCTGTCCGGTCTCTCCGGCGCGGTCGAGGAAGCGCGGTGGGCCTTTGAGGTGGCACGGTCCGACGGGAGTTCGGTGGCCCGTTACAGCGATGGGGCAGCGGTGGGGGTTCAGTCTCTGGCCGAGGCTCGGGCGACCGTCGACCGGGTTCTTGGGCCGGTCATCGCCTGGGACCGTGAGCACGGCTCGGCCCTGGTCGAGACTCTCGCTGCCTTTCTGCGCTGCAACCGTTCCTGGCAGCAGGCTGCCGCCGAACTGAACGTCCACAAGCAGACCCTCGTCTACCGGATGAAGCGGATCGAGGAGCTGACCGGCCGCCGGATCCGGGACACGCCGACGATCGCCGAGTTCTGGCTGGCCGTGTCCGCCCTGGAACTGATCGGCGCCGACTGACCGGCAGCTGAGTATGAGTCCTCATACGTACGTATGAGGGTGATCTCGAAGTTCGTACGAGAACCCGCTGGTCAGCCCCGGCCCGCCCGTCTAGGTTGCGATCAGACCGGCTCGGTCCCGGCTTCCAGCCAGCGGCGGCCGAGCGAGGAGATGAGCGAGGAGGTTGCGGTGCAGAGGGTAGGAATCGACGTAGGCGGCACGTTCACGGATCTGTTCAGCTGGGATCCCGAAGCTCCGGTCGGAAGCCAGGTTCGGCAGGCGAAAGTGTTGTCGACTCCATCCGACCCTTCGGTGGGTTTCATGGACGCGCTCGACAAGGCGGGGATCGACCTCGGCGAGGTCGAGATCATCATTCACGGGACCACGATCGCCACCAACGCGCTGATCGAGAGGTCCTACCCCGAACCGGCCCTGATCACGACCGAGGGCTTCCGCGACGTGATCGAGATCGGGCGGCAGCGCCGACGGCAGCTCTACGCCCCGTACCAGACCAAGTCCCCGCCCTTCATCGGCCGGGACAACAGGTTCGTCGTCACCGAACGGCTCGACGCGGCCGGCAACACGGTCACCCCGCTGGACCGTGAACAGGCGCGTGAGATCGTCGAGACGATCGCCGACAAGGGCATCGAGAACGTCGCTATCGCCTTCATCAACTCCTATCGCGACGGGCGCCACGAGCTTGAGATGGCTGAGATCGTCAGGGAAGTGATCCCGAACGCGATGATCGCGCTCTCCCACGACACGCGCCCCAAGATGCGCGAACTGGGGCGCTTCACCACCACGGCAGTGCGGGCGGCACTGCTGCCCACGGTCGCCGAGTACCTCTCCAACCTGGAAGACAGGCTCGTAGCCAAGGGTTCGAAGGCTCCCCTCTACATCGTGAAGAGCAACGGCGGCATGATGCGAGCGAAGACCGCGGCCGGACGCCCCGAGGAGCTGCTCGAATCCGGGCCGGCCGGCGGGATAGCGGCGGGGACGTTCCTCAGCTCGCTGCGCGATGACGACAGCAACCTGATCATCACCGACGTCGGCGGGACCAGCTTCGAGGCCAGCCTGATGGAGGACGGCCAGGGGCTGGTCGTCGACGAGTACGAGGTCGAGTGGGAACGGCCGATCATCACCCCGATGCTCGACATCCGCAGCATCGGCGCCGGCGGCGGTTCGATCGCCTGGATCGACGACGGCGGATCGCTCCGGGTCGGGCCGCAGAGCGCCGGGGCGGACCCGGGACCGGCCTGTTACGGCCGGGGCGGCGCCAAGCCGACCCTGACCGACGCCAACCTGGTCCTGGGCCGGATCGACCCGACTCTCGGTGGCAAGTTCGACCTCGACCGCGACGCGGCGACCGAGGCGGTCAGTTCGGTGGCGGAGCGCCTCGGCCTCTCGGTGCTCGACTGTGCCGAAGGTATCGTCGAGATCGCGGGCGAGAACATGGCGGCGGCGATCCGCATGGTCTCCACCGACCGAGGCCGGGATCCGCGCGACCACGTGCTGGTTGCCTTCGGCGGGGCCGGCGGGCTGCAGGCGCACCAGATCGCCGAGTCGGTCGGTATCGAAGAGGTGCTGGTGCCGAACTTCTCCGGGGTCGCGAGCGCCTTCGGAGCGACGGCGATGGATATCCGCCACGACCTCGAATCCACTTTCTACGCGACGGCGGATGACGAACTGGACCTCAAGGCGTTGAACGAGGCGTACGACGCGCTGGAAAGCCAGGTCGCCGAACTGCTCGAAGCAGACGGAGTGGCGCTTGCCGATGCGACGCTGGAACGCAGCGCGTTGATGCGCTACGTCGGGCAGTCCTATGACGTCGCGGCACCGGTGCCGGATGGCGAGCTGGACGGAGACGCCATCGCTGAGACCAAGCAGGCATTCAACGAGGCACACCAGCGGGAGTACGGGGTCTCATCGGAAACCTTCGAGATCGCCTTCGTCACCCTGCGCATCACCGGGGTGGGTCGCACCGGCCAGTCGCCGGACGCGGCCGCCCAGGCGATCCGCGCCGATGCGGCGGAGCGAGAGCAGGCAGATCATGGTCAGGATTCCCTCAAGGGCAGACGGGAGGCCTACTTCGGCGGCGAGACCTACGAGATCGACGTCCACGACGTGTCGCACCTGGCCTCCGGCCAACGAGTCGAAGGCCCGGCGCTGATCGAGCAAAGCGACGGGGTGATCGTCCTTCCCCCGGGTGCGATCGGAACGGTGGACGAGTACGAGAATGTGGTGATTACGAGTGAGGAGGTAGCGGCATGACCGTCACGGAGCCGAGAGCGAGCTCAAGCAACCTGGACCCGGTTACTTTCGAGGTCCTGCGGAGAGGGTTCGAGTACGGCCCCGAGAGGATGAGCCAGGTGCTGCAGAAGGCCTCCTTCTCGCCGATCATCTACGACATGGTCGACTACTCGAACGCGATCTTCGATCCGAACGTTGAGCTGATCGGCCAGACCGCCAACTGTCCGGTCCACATCGCCGCGATGCAGTTCAGCGCCGAGGCGTCGCTCAGGCGGTATCCGCTGGAGGACCTCGGCCCCGGGGACATCGTCCTGCTGAACGACCCGTACGAAGGCGGGACCCACGTCCCGGACGTGACCATGACCATGCCGGTCTTCGTCGACGAGGAACTGCTCGCGCTGGTCGTCTGCCGGGCCCACTGGAACGACCTGGGCGGGAACTTCGACACCCACATCGCCGGCGAGGGCCTGCGCCTGCCGCCCTCGATGCTCTACAAGGACGGCAATCTGAACGAGGAGCTGATCGGCGTGATCAGGAACAACACCCGCACGCCGCAGTACGTCGAGGGTGACATCCAGGCTCAGATCGGCGCGCTTCGCGCCGGCGAGGACGAGATGCTCCGGCTGGCCTCGAAGTACGGGGCCGACACCGTGCGCCAGGGGATGCGCGAGGTGCTCGACTACACGCAGAAGATGACCAAGGCGGCGATC
>JBIQLL010000015.1:0-62672 GCA_044464425.1 Solirubrobacterales bacterium
TGCCCTGGGAGTACGGCTTCACCCAGGCCGGCAACCCGATGGCCTGCGCCGCCGGCCTGGCCATGGTCGAGATCATGGTCCGGGACGACCTGCCGGCCAACTCGGAGCGGATCGGCAGCCTGATGATGGCTGAGCTGGAGAAGATCAAGGACGACTCGAAGCTGATCGGCGACGTGCGCGGCCAGGGCCTGATGATCGGCTGCGAGCTGGTTCGCGACAAGGAAACCAAGGAGCCAGCGTTCGAGGAGACCGACCAGCTGATGGCGGCCTGCCTCGAGCACGGGCTGATGATCGGCAAGACCGGGCCGGTCTTCGGCGCCAACGGCAACGTCGCCAAGTTCAAGCCCGCGGTCAACGTGACCGAGGAGGACGCGATGGAGATGATCGAGCTCTTCCGCCGGGCGCTGAGCGATGTCGAGGCGACGCTTTGACGAGGCCGATCAGCTTCATCGCCGCCCTCGATTACGAGGGCATGCCCGCCGGCCAGGTGCGCGACTCGCTGCTCGAGGCCGGCTATGACTCGGTCGAGTGGACCATGGCCCACGTCGACGAGCTGCTTTCCCCGGCCTCGGCGCTCGCCTGCCAGCAGGACCTGGTCACCGGCGGCGAGGCGGCGGTCGAGACGACCCTGCGGGCGGTGGACGCCGCGGCGGCGGCCGGGATCGGGATCGTCAACGTGCTGACCGGCCCCAACCTCTGGGAGGACGGGGCGGTCGCGCGCGAGGACGAGGAAGCCTGGAGCATCGCGCTCGGGGCGCTGGAGCGAATCACCGCCCACGGTGAGCAGGCCGGCGTCAAGATCGGATTCGAGCCCTGCTGGGGCACCCTGGCCCACGACGCGGAAACCGCCCAGCGGGTGCTGGACGCAGTTCCCGTCTCGGTCACCTTCGACCCGAGCCACTTCGTGATGAGCGGCGACCCGATACCTGAGCTGATCGAGCGCTGGGGCGAGCGCATCGCCCACTTCCACCTCAAGGATGCCTTCGGCCTTCCCGGGATGGACGGCGAGGACTTCATCTTCTGCATGCTCGGCGAGGGGCGAGTTCCCTGGCCCGAGACCTTCGCCGCGCTGGAGAAGATCGGCTACGCGGGCCCGATGTCGGTCGAGTTCGAGGCCTACCGCTACTACGAGCAGGTGCTGGGCAGCGATCCCGCCTCCGCGGCCCGCCTCGCCCGTGGCCAGGTCGCGGCGCTGCTGGGGGAGGACGCATGAAGGTCGCGCTCTGCGGGCTCGGTGAGATCGGGCAGATCCATCTGCGCGCGATCCGCGAGGGCGAGGCCGAGCTGGTCGCGGTCTGCGAGCTGGATCAGGAGCTGGCGGCGAGCTCGGTCGGTGACGAGGTTCCCGTGTTCGCGGACGTGGCCGAGATGATCGCGGCGACTCGGCCGGACGCGGTCGACGTCTGCCTGCCCCACCACCTGCACGTGCCGATCGCCGTGACCGCGCTGGAGCTGGGCTGCGACGTCCTGCTCGAGAAGCCGATGGCGCTCGACCTCGACGGCTGCGACGAGATCATCCGGGTGGCCGAGGCGAGCGGCCGCAGGGTCGCCGTCTCCCACAACCAGGTCCACTTCGCGCCGCACCGCCGGCTGCGGGAGCTGATCGACAGCGGCGCGCTCGGCGAAACCCGGGCGATCTACGAGCGACTCTGGATGGGCGGCAAGTACGGCGGCTGGCGCGAGGACGCGGCCCAGGTCGGCGGCGGCCTGCTGATGGACGCCGGGGTCCATCGCGTCTACATGGCGGAGTACCTGGGCGGTCCCGTCCGGACGGTGAGCGCGGTGATGGATCGTCCCCGCTCCGAGGATGCGTTCGTCATCGCCCTGGAGTTCGAGAGCGGCGCGCTCGGGGTGATCCAGGGCGGCTATCACGGCCCCGAAGGAGTGTTTGACGACCGGATCGAGATCCAGGCTTCGAACGGGATGGCCGAGGTGCTCGGCTGTGAGGCCTTCTTCGAAGGGGATCTCGAAGGTGACCTCAGGCTGCGGGCGCGGCTCGACGGCGAGTGGTCGGATGATCCGGTGACCGGGGACTGGGACGAGTCGGTGATCGCCTCGGTCCAGGCGGCGCTGGACGATCTCGCGGCCGGACGCGACCCGGAGGTCGGGCTGGTCGAGGGTCGTTCAGCCGTTGCCGTGGTCGAAGCGGCCTATCGTTCGGCGGAGACCGGACAGACGATCCGCATCAGCGACCTGAACGAGAGGAACTCATGATGAGCATTGGCGCCGAAACCGAAGACAAGGGCTCACTGCGGGAGATCAAGGCCGAGTCGAGTCTGACCGCCCGGGTGCGCGAGTCGATCCGTGAAGCGATCATCGACGGCAGCCTCGAACCGGGTTCGCTCCACTCGGTCAAGTCGCTGGCCGACATCTTCAAGGTCTCGCGCACCCCGGTCCGCGAGGCGCTGATCGACCTGGCCGGCGCCGACATGGTCGAGTTCGAACGGAACCGCGGGGTGCGGATCCTCGAGACCTCGGTCCACGATCTCGAGGAGATCCTGGTCCTGCGGATCCTGCTCGAGGTCCCGGCCACCCACCGGGCCGCCCAGTCGATCGACGCCGCCGGGCTGGAGGAGCTGCGGCAGGAGATGGACGCGATGGTCGAGGCCTCCAAGGACGGGGACGAACCGACCCTGATGCAGCACGACCGCCGCTTTCACGAGCTGATCAACACCGCTTCGGGCAACACCCGGCTGACCGAGTACGTCGACTCGCTGCGCGACCTGATCCTGACCCGCGGCGTCTCCACCGTGGACAACACCCGCTCGCTTTCCGAGATCGTCGCCGAGCATGAGGTGATCGTCGCGGCGCTCGCCTCCGGTGACGCCGACGCCGCGGCCTCGGCGATGAAGCGTCACCTGGTCAACACCGCTTCGCTGATGCTGGAGCAGGAGGGCGGACGCAGCTCCTCGCTCAGTCTCGGCTGGGAGGACCTGGTCACCGGCTGATGGGCAAGCTGCTGAAACTCGCGGTCGCCAGCTGGCGGCGCCAGAAGCTCCGCACCGCGATGACGGTCGGCTCGCTCGCCCTCTCGGTCGGCGCGGTCGTCTTCGTCTACTCGCTCTCGGTCGCCTTCGAGAGCTCCGGCTCACAGGCGATCGAGTCGGCGATCGGCAAGGCCGACATCTGGGTCGTGCCGGCCAAAGGCGTCGAGGTGAACCGCAAGGATCAGCAGGTCGACGCGATCGGCAGCCTGCCCGAGGGGCTCGACGCAAAGGTCGAGGCAATGCCGGCCGTGACCGCCGTGAAGACGGTCACCGGCAGCGGTGAGGGCACGCTCCAGGTCACCTCCTCGGATCCCAAGCTGACGGCCGACGCGCTGCGGGCCGACGGTCTCACCGTCTCGTCCGATCCGGGTCGGGCCGCGGCGGCCGCCGGCGCGCCGGCGCTCGCCTATCTGGTCACCGCCAGCAGCGACCGCTTCGGCGCCTACAGCTTCGCCCAGCAGTTCGAAGCGGTCCAGGTCAACGAGGTCGCTTCCAGCGTGCTCGGCGTGGTCGGCCGGGTCACCCTCGCCCTCGGCTTCCTCGCGGTCCTGACCTCACTCTTGATCTCGATCGACGAGCGCCGGCGGGAGTTCGGGATCCTCGCCGCGGTCGGGATAACCGATGACGTGCTCTACCTCTTCCTGGTCGAGTCCGGGCTGCTGATCGCGCTCGGCCTGGTGGTCGGCGTGATCTTCGGCGGCGGCATGTTCGCCCTGCTCTTGCCGGGGATCTTCGCCCTCGGAACGGTCGGGAAGGCGGTGGCGCTGGTCTCGGTCTACTTCCCGATCATGCTCATCCTCGGGGCGCTCATCCCGGCCTGGCGGCTGCTCCAGAAGAGCCCCCTCGAACTGCTCAGGAGCTCGCCATGATCCGTCCCCTCAGGTACTCGCTCAGGATGATCAGCCGGGCCCGCGGCTCGGCCCTGCTGCGTTCCGGCGCGGTCGCGGTGGCGGCGGCGCTGACCTTCTTCGTCCTGGCCCAGAGCTCGACCGTGCGCTCCCAGGCCCAGGACCTCGCGGTCGGCGGGATCGGGGTCGACACGATCGAACGCGCGACCATCTCGCTGACCATCATCGCGGTCATCGTCGGCGCCCTCCAGGTCGGGGTGCTTATGACCCGGGTGGTGCTGCAGCGCATGCAGGAGATCGGCGTGCTGAAGGCGGCCGGCATCTCCAGCCGCGACATCTTCCTGATCTTCCTCTTCGAGTCCCTGATCTACGGCTTCGCCGGCGGGGTGATCGGCTGCCTGGCCGGTCTGGTGATCGCCGCCCTGGGGCCGATGCCGGGCGGAGAGGACATCCTGCGTGCCTTCGTGATCACCGTCGCGCTGTCCACGATCGTCGCCACTCTTGCCGGTCTCGCGCCGGCCCGCCGGGCGGTTCGCGCCCCGGCCGTAGAAGCAATCAACCACGCCTGGTGAATCAGAGAATGTCGCCGGCCGAAGGAGATCCGATGAACGAAAACGAGGAAGCCGCCGGTGCCGGCCGAGAGCCGGTGGTCGAGACCCAAGACCTCTGGAAGCTCTTCAAGCTCGGCGACGAGGTGGTCAAGGCGCTCAAGGGCGTGACCCTCGCCGTGAACCCGGGCGAGCTGGTCGTGATCATGGGCCCGAGCGGCAGCGGCAAGTCGACCATGCTCCACCTGATGGGCGGTCTCGAGCGGCCGACCAAGGGCGAGATCATCCTCGAAGGGCAGCCGCTCTCCGGCCTGACCGAGAGCCAGCTCTCGACCATGCGCCACCAGGCGGTCGGCTTCATCTTCCAGTCCTACAACTTGATCCCGCTGCTGACCGCGACCGAGAACGTCGAGCTGCCGCTGGTCTTCGATGACGTCGATACAGGCGAGGTCCGCCGGAACTGCGCCGAGCTGCTCGAAAGGGTCGGGCTCGGCCACCGGCTCGACCACACCCCGAGCCGGATGTCCGGCGGCGAGCAACAGCGGGTGGCGATCGCCCGAGCCTTGATCGGCCGACCGCGCCTGCTGCTGGCCGACGAGCCGACTGCCAACCTCGACCACAAGAACGGCGAGGCGATCATCGAGCTGCTGACCACGCTGAACCAGGAGATGGGCATGACCACAGTGATTTCCACCCACGACCGCTCGGTCGCCGAGCACGCCAGCCGGGTGATCGAGATGCGCGACGGCAAGGTCATCTCCGACTCCGGACCGGGGCAGGCCGCCCCGAGCGACCACCTCGCCACCGCCTGAGCCGATGTCGACGATCAAGAGCATCAACCCGTTTGATCCCGCCGACGTGGTCGCCGAGGTCGAGGCGACCTCGCCCGAGCGGGCCGCCGCCGCACTCGAGGCCGGGGTGGCCGCGCAGCCCGGTTGGGCGGCCGACCCGATGGCCCGGGTCCGGGCCCTCTCCGCGCTGGCCGACGAGATCGAGGTCCGGCGCCAGCGTTTCACCGACCTGATGGTCCGCGAGGTAGGCAAGCCCGAGCCCGAGGCGGCGGGCGAGGTCGATCGCGCCGTGGCGATTCTGCGCTTCTACGCCCAGATCCCGCTCGACCCGACCGGCGAGGTGGTGCCCGGCTCGGTGCCCGGCGCTCAGGTGCTGGTCGAGCGTCACCCGCTCGGCCTGGTCCTGGCGATCTGCCCCTGGAACTTCCCGCTGGCGATCCCGGTCTGGAAGACGGCCCCCGCGATGGCCTATGGCAACACGGTCGCGATCAAGCCGGCCACTCCCGGGCTGGCGACCGCCGGCCTGCTGGCCGAGTGTGCGGCCGAGTCCCTGCCCGAAGGCGTGCTCCAGGTGCTGCCGCTCTCGGGCGCCGATACCGGCCAGCTGCTGGATGACGAGCGGGTCGCCGCCGTCACCTTCACCGGATCGACCGGGGTCGGGGTCCAGGTGGCCGAGCGGATGGCCCGTCGGGCTGCCCCGGCTCAAGCTGAGATGGGCGGCCAGAACGCGGGCATAGTGCTCGAGGACGCTGATCTGGACGCGGCCGCTGACGCGATCGTCTCGGGCGCGATGGGCTACGCCGGTCAGAAGTGCACGGCGACCCGCCGGGTCGTCGCGGTCGCTTCGATCCGCGAGGAGCTCGAAGTGAAACTGGTGGAGCGAATCTCGAACCTCTCGGTCGGCGACCCGGCCGCTGACGGGGTCACGGTCGGGCCGCTGATCAGCGAGTCCGCGGTCGAGGAGTTCGAGGCCGCCCGCTCGGCGGCGCTCGACGCCGGAGCGACCGAGCTGGCGCGGGCCGAGACACCCGAGGGCGAGGGATATTTCGTCGCCCCGGCCCTGCTCCGGCAGGACGATCCCTCGGCCCCGGTCAACCAGGAGGAGACCTTCGGGCCGCTGCTCACCCTGATCGAGGTCGCCGACGAGGAGGCCGCGATCGCCGCCGCCAACGCCACCCGCTTCGGCCTGGTCGGCGCGGTCCACGGCCGGGACCTCGGCCGGGCCGCCCGGGTGGCCGGGCAGATGGCCACCGGCCTGCGACGGGTCAACGCCCCGACCCCCGGGGTCGATTACTACGCCCCCTTCGGCGGCGAGGGTCAGTCCTCCTTCGGCCCCCGGGAACAGGGCCGCGCCGCCCGCGAGTTCTTCACCTCGACCAGCACCACCACGATCATCCCGCTCGACTGAATCCGGGCTTCGCCCCTGATCCTCGAACCGTCGAAGTATGGAAAGTTGGCAATAGTTGCCAACTTTTCCAACTTCGGCTACCTCAGGGCGGGCGCGAGCTCCCGACCGATGAGCTCGATCTGCTCGAGGTCGTCGTGGAGCAGGAGCTGGATCATCACCCGGTCGACGCCGGCGTCCCGCCACTCGGTGAGCTGCTCGACCACCTGATCCGGTGATCCCTTGAACTCGTACTCGAGCTCGTCGCCGATCCCCGACTTCTCGCGGGCCAGGCGCAGCCGCTCCTGTGCTTCGGATTCATCCCGGCCGAGCGCGGCGCCGGTCATCACCGAGAAACGGACCGTGGCCGGGTCGCGGCCCGCTTCAGTCCAGGCGGCCTCGATCGCCGCGCGGCGCTCGCGCGCCTGATCCAGGCTCGGGTTCGGCGTGTTGTACTCGCTGGCGAAACGGGCGGCCAGGGCAGAGCCCTTCGGCGCCGCGTTGCCGCCCATGATCAGCGGCATCGGGCTCTGCACCGGCTTCGGCTCGGCCTCGACCGGCTCCAGCTCGTAGTAGCTGCCGTGGAACTCGAACTCGCCTTCCGACCAGAGCCCGGTGATGATCTCGAGCTGCTCCTCGAGCACCTCCATGCGCTCCCGGGGCGTCCGGAAAGGGAAGCCGAAGGCGTCGTGCTCGGCCTGGTGCCAGCCGGCCCCGATCCCGGGCTCGATCCGGCCGCCGGAGATCCGGTCGGCGGTGGCGATCAGCTTGGCGAGGATCGAGGGGTGGCGGAACGAGGTGGGCGAGACCATCGTGCCCAGCCGCAGCTGGGAGGTGATCGCGGCCAGGCCGCAGATCGTTCCCCAGGCGTCAAGTGACTGCCGGCCCTCGGTCGGGAACACGGAGAGGTAGTGGTCGGAGCGGAAGAGGGCCGGGATCCCGTTCGCCTCGCAGGACTTCGCGATCGCGGTCCAGTCCTCCCAGGAGACATCCTCCTGGCCTTCGATCATCACGCAGAGTTCCATGCCCTGAAACTACCCTCGGCGCAGCACCGCAATCGGGATCAGGGCGACCAGCAGGTAGAGCCCGAGCCCGATCTGCTGGCCGATCGCCTGGCTGGTGGTGAAGCCGGTCAGGTGGCTGATGTGGAAGGCGAAGTGGAGAATCTGGGAGGCGACCCAGCCCCAGCAGAGTGGGATCACCAACTGGCGGGAGGGCTTGATCATCGCCCAGATGAACATCACCCCGAACCCGAGATAGAGGCCGCCCACATCGGTGACCAGATGCTCGTTGTAGGGCGGCAGCAGCTTGACCAGCGCCGTGTAGAACGGGTAGTCGGTGTAGAAGGTCTCCGGCGCGAACGAGGCCGGCAGTCCGATCGACAGGGCCGAGAGCCCCAGCACCCCGAGGCAGATCCGGACCAGCGGCTCGGCCGGGAGCTCGTCTCTCCTGCGGGCAGCCGACTTCGAGCCCGGCTTGGCCGGCTTCTTGCCCGCTGGCTTTTTCGCTCCCGTGGCTATCGGCCGAAGCTCACGATCTGGTTCTCCATCGGCAGCGCGTTGCGGAAGCGTCCCGCGAGCCGGCCCCGGTTGATCTCAGCGGTCTCGCCGTCCTGGATCCCCGCCACGTTGCCCAGCACGCCCTGCCCGCGGAAGGAACGGAAGACGAAGGGAAGCCCGCTCGACTGGAGCGGTGAGGGCGAGTTCATGACGTGGAAGTGGAGGTGCGGCCCGTCCGTGTTGCCGGTGTTGCCGAGCAGGCCGATCACCTGGCCCCGCTTCACCTTCTGGCCGATCCGTACCCGGAGGGTGCCGGTCGCCAGGTGCGCGTAGAAGGCGTACCGGCCGTGGCCGATCGCGACCACGACGTAATTGCCGCCCGCCATCTGGATGGTCGCGTCCGGCGGCAGCGATCCCGGGATCTGCTCCCGCAGGTTCCGCCTGACCCCGACCACGCGGCCCGCCGCCGCCGCGTGGATCGGCGCCCGGTAGTAGCCGTAGCTGAACAGCTCTTCCTTGAGTCCGTTGTAGAGGCGGTCCTGGCCGTTCAGCTGGACGAAGTCGATCGCGAAGCGTTCCGGCACCCGCACGGTGCCGTCGATGGCCAGGGTCGCGCCGCGGTGAGCGTTCATCGTGCAGCAGCCGTTGACCGCGACCCACTTGCTGCCCCGGAGCGGCGAGGAGAGGACCACCGGCTTCAGGCGGGAGACCAGGCTGGAGACTCCGATGAAGGTGTGCCGGATCAGGGTCGCGGGATCGGCGCTGTCGGGCCAGGCCAGGCTGATCGCGTGACTGATCGCGCGCGGTCGCTTGCGGGACCGGCTGTAGGCGGCGTCGATGAAGATCATCGCGCTGCCGCCCGGGCCGAGCGTCGTGCCGGGAGTGCCCGCGTTGATCCGGGTCCGAGCGGCCAGACCGGCCCCGGTCAGCGGCCGGCCGAGCCGATTGCCCTGGGCCCGCGGCGCTACCTTGCGGATCTCCACGTCCATGCCCGACTGGTTCACCGCCTGGATCTCGTAGACCATGTGCCGCCTGCCATCGGCCCCCAGCACCGGCGCCGGCCGGTTCAGGACCTGGAAGTCGACCGGCGAGAGAACCGCCTTCGAATCCGGCCGCACGGCCGAGGCCGGTGAAGCGACGGCGCTCAGGCCGACCAGAGTCGCGGCGAACAGAAACAGACGAAACACACCCCGCACTTTCATGCGGTCAGAGTATCCACACCCCGCGAGATCGGGAAAGTGGTCCTATACGAACCACTTTCCCGATCTCACCGGACTCAGCGGCGCCGTTTGATCAGGTTGCTGCGCTTCAGCCCGCCGGCGGCCGGCAGGCTGTACAGGTCACCGTCGCCGGCCAGCCAGAGCGGCCCGTCGAAGCGTTCGGGCGCGTCGACGAGGAAGACCTCCTCGAGTCCCTTGAGCGGCAGCGGCGGCACGATGTGGGTGATCGCCAAGGCCTTCGCCCCGGCCTTCCGGGCCGCGTCGGCGGCCTGGGGCGCGGTCGCGTGGTAATCGGTCACGTCAGCCAGGATCTGCCCGCGCGAGGTATTGCCGGCCTCGATCTGGGCCTGCGCGACCATCAGCAGCAGCTCTTCGGAAAGCGCGTCATGGACCAGCAGGTCGGTGTCCTTGGCGGCTGAGACCAGGTTCTCCGTGTAGACGGTGTCGGCGCTGATCACGGCGCTCCGGCCCCGGTACTCGAAGCGGAAGCCGACCACCGGCGCGACCGGCGAGTGGTCGACCTCGAAGGCGGTGACGACCAGTCCATCCTGTTCGAGCACGGCCTCGGCGGCGCCGTTCGCGGGAACCGGAAACTGCTCCGCGATCATCGCCCCGTTGGCCGGATTGACGTGCTCCTCACCGTGGTGGGCCGTGCGGTAGCCGCGATCGAGCGCGTAGGACTCGTTGAAGCCGGCGACCACCCGTTCGACCCCGGGCGGTCCGAGCACCCGCATCGGCGAGTCGGTCCCGTCGGCCACCCAGCGCTGCAGGTTGACCGAGCCGAGCCCGCCGATGTGGTCGGAATGGAAGTGGGTGAGCAGCACGCACTCGATCCGGCCCGCGTCGATGCCCATCCGGTTGAGCGTCTCCGAGGACGCCTCGCCGGTGTCGACCACGTAGACCCGCCCGCCGGCGATCACCGCGACGCAGGGGTTGCCCCGCTTCTCGTCGGGGAGCGGCGAGCCGGAGCCGACGATCGCCACGTGGAGACCGTCTTCGAGTCCGGCAACCGGGTCGGCGGCCACGATCTCGGGCAGCTTCTTCTTGATCAGAGACAGGGCGAGGCGGGAGCGCAGAGAGGGCATGCGCGCACTCTATAGTTGACGCGCGTCAGTTTCAAGCCCGAGAGGCCTTCCGGGGGCGAGTTTCGGTGTCTCAATCCTTAGCTCTACATGGAACTCGCTGCCAAGCCGATCCATGTAGCTATAATTGACCCGCTGATGTAGCTACATTGGAGGCTCAAGTGGAGGTCGGAATCCGCGATCTCAAGAACAACCTCAGCCGCCATCTGGAGCGGGTAAAGGCGGGCGAGGTCATCGTCGTCACCGATCGCGGCAAGCCGGTCGCTCGGATCGAGCCGATCCGGGAGATGACCAATTTCGAGCGTATGTGCGCCGAGGGCAAGATCACCCCGGCGGCCAGGCCGAAGCGCCCTGCGAGTGAACTTCCCGAGTTAGTTGACATCGGGCTCGAACCCGGCGAGCTTTACCGGATCATCGAAGAAGGTCGGGGACCGGACCGATGATCGTCTACCTGGATACCTCGGCCTTCGTTCCGATACTCGCCCCGGAACGCAGTTCTGCGGCGAGTCGGGATCTCTGGGGTCGCGCGTCGGCTCTGGTTTCGACCAGATTGCTATTCGTTGAGGCCGTTTCCGCCTTGAGCCGCCGACAGCCGAACGAGAAGCAGAACGGCTTGAAGCATCCTTTGGCAGAGAGCGTGGCCGGCCTCTGGGGCGAAATCAGAGTCATCGAGCTCGGTGAGAATCTCATGCTCGCAGCGGCGAACTGCGCCGCCAGGTTCGGGCTTCGCGGATACGACGCGGTGCATTGCGCCGCGGCCGCCTCGATCAATGGCCCTGACACGGTCGCGGCTAGCTCCGACCGTCGCCTGCTCGGCGCCTGGTCGGAGCTGGGCCTGGCCACCTTTGACCCGCTCCAGTAGAACCCGTGGCCAAAACGTCCCGAAGGTATGGGGCCGTGTGCCGGTGGGATGCGAGCGGAAGGGCGAAAGACGGGCTGGTTGCCCGGCGTTGCCCTTACGCGAAGCAGGCCGCCGGCACACGGCCCCAGACCGAGGACAGAGTTTTGGCCACGGGTTCTAGCCGGCCGGAGCTCAGCCGGGCCGCATCTCGCGCTCGGCGACCGCCTTGACCGCCTCGGTGAGCTCCTCGAGCAATGGCGACTCGAGCGTCCAGCGCTGCCAGTAGAGCGGCATCTCGAGGGTGTGCTCCGGGGCGAACTCGACCAGCTCGCCGCGCTCGATCTCGGCCAGGCATTGCTGGTCCGGGAGCAGGCCCCAGCCCAGGCCGAGCAGGATCGCCCGGGCGTACTCGGCGGTGGTCGGGATGTAGTGCCGCGGCGCCCGCAGCGGCTTGCCGGCGAACTCCCGGAAGAACCGGTCCTGGGTCTGGTCCTTGCGGTCGAAGTCGACCACGGCCACGCGGCCCAGGTTGGCCCGGGTGGCCTTGCCGTCCAGCCGGGTCTCGAGGAAACGGGGTGAGCAGACCGCGCGGTAGGTCATCGTGCCCAACAGCTCCGAGCGGCAGCCCTGGACCGCCTCGGCATCGGAGGTGACCGCCGCCATCACCCGGCCGGCCCGGAGCAGCGACGTCGTGTGCTCCTGGTCCTCGCGGAAGACCTCGAAGGTGATCGCCGGCGAGGCCGCCCGGGCCAGGGCCTCCATGAACCAGGTGCCGAGACTGTCGGCGTTGATCGCGAGCGGAACGGTGACCGCGCCGCCCTCGCCTTCCTCGAGCGCGAGTGCGCGGGAGGCCTCTTCCTCGAGCAACCGCATCTGCCGGCCGTACCGAAGGGCGACGTCCCCGGCGGCGGTCGGCTCGACCGGGATCGTGCGCTGCACGAGCACCTGGCCCGTCACCTGTTCCATCGCCTTGATCCGCTGGGAGACCGCCGAGGGGGTGACCGCGAGTCGCCTGGCCGCGGCTTCGAAGGTCCCCTCGTCGATCAGGGCGACCAGCGTCTCCAGGTGTTCGGTGCGAAAGCTGGACATAAGAAGAGCTAATGAAAGTTTAGAAACTTTAGTTTGACTACATAACCGGACGAGCGCAGAATCTGGGCCCGGATGAACGCTTCTCTGCTTCAGCTCATGCTGCTGGGCTTCGTCGCCAGCCTCACTCTGATCGTCGCGATCGGGGCTCAGAACGCCTACCTGCTGAAGCTGGGCGTGGAGGGCCGCGGCCGGATCCTGGTGGTCGTGGTGCTGATCTGCGCCTGCTCCGACGCGATCCTGATCGCGGCCGGGGTGGCCGGGATCGGCGCGGTGATCGAGGCCGCCCCGGCCGCGCTTGACGCGGTCCGTCTGCTGGGGGCGGTCTTCCTGATCTCCTACGGGGTGCTGGCCGCACGGCGGAGCCTCAACCCAGAGGGAATGGCCCTGGACTCGAGTCCGGCCGACGCCTCGATGAAGGCGATCATCCTCACCACCCTGGCCTTCACCTGGCTCAACCCGCACGTCTATCTGGACACGGTGATGCTGCTCGGCTCGATTGCCAACCAACAGGGCGCGACCGACCGGTGGTGGTGGGCGCTCGGGGCCGTCTCCGCCTCATTCACCTGGTTCTTCCTGCTCGGCTTCGGTGCTCGGCTGCTTAAGCCGCTCTTCGCCCGGCCGGTCGCCTGGCGGATTCTCGACGGTCTCATCGCGACCTTGATGATCGGTCTCGGCGCCAGCCTGATCGTCGGCCTCTGAACCGCGTCCAGGTAAGTGCTGTCGGCGGTCGATAGCCTTTTCCCGCTCATGTTCAGGCACCGGTTCACCGTCCTCGCGGCGGTTATCTGCGGCTGTCTGCCGATGCTCGGAGGCTCGGCGGAGGCACGCTTCCTGCCCGGGCTCAACAAGGTTCGGGCGGACAAAGGCGAGGTTTATCGCAAGGGCTGCATGATGGGTCACCACCGGCTTCGCTCCGGGCCCTGCCGTTTCGGCGACCGCCAATCGTCGAAGAAGGTGGTCCTGTTCGGCGACTCGCACGCAATGCAGTGGGGCCCCGGGCTGATCCGGCTGGCCGAGGAGAAGGGCTGGCAGGTGATCGCCCTGACCCGGGCGAGCTGCCCGGCGGCGCTGGTCCACATCGACCACTACTGCGACGCCTGGCGACGCAACTCGCTGCGGCGGATCCGGCGGATGCATCCCGGCCTGGTCGTGGTCGCCTCGGCCGCCAGCGAGGATGCCTACCCGGTGTACTCCGGAGGCGACCGGCTCAGCCGGGAATCGAGCGAACCGCTTCTGTTCGACGGGATGATCCGGACCCTGCGCCACCTGCGCGGCTGGTCAGGGAAGACCGTCGTGCTGCGCGATCAGGCGATCGCCCCGCACGGCGTCACCGCCTGCCTGCGCGAGAACCCGAGCAGGCCCGGTCGCTGCGGCTTCCGGCCGGACCGGCCGCGGATCTGGTCATATGACTTCAAGGCGACCCGCCGGGTGAGAGGGGTGTCGGTGATCGACCCCCAGCCGATGCTCTGTCCCGACGGCTGGTGCCACGCGGTCGATGGGAAGTACCTGATCTACCGCAACGAGGGCCACCTCGCCGCCACTTTCACTCGCGAGAAATACGCGTGGCTCGGGCACAAGCTGGGCGATCCCTGGCGCTGATCCCGGGCCCTATTTCTTCCGCTTGTAAGTGACCTGCATGCGGTTCTTCAAGTCGATCGTCACCGGCTGGTGGATCGGCGGGCTCGGGGCGGTGTAACGGACTCCCGGCTGCGGCGTGGTCCCCGGTCCGCCCGGGTTGTACATCGGGCTGTAGCGGCCGGTGCCGGGCAGATTCAGCAGCCGGATCCGCCGTGCCGCGCTGGCCGTGCCGTTGATGATCACGTCGATCTGGTTGTCGTGGTCCTCGCCGTAGCACTGGTCGTACGAGCTCTGTTTCTTGCCGAGCTCGGCCAGGCCGACCACCCGCAGCCAGCCGCGACCGATCCGGTAGGTCTTGCCCTGTTTCTTGATCACGACCTTGCGACCGCTCGGGGCCCGGGCGATCAGCTGGAAGTAGCGCTCGAACTCGTTCGGGCGGACGCCGCGGATCCCGTCGGGGGAGAAGCCACCGGTGGTCAGCATCCGGAGTCGGAACTTGGCCCGCTTGCCGTAGAGGCTCTTGCCGTCATTGGGCATGCTCGTGGCGAAGATCGCGGGTGCCGACTCGCCCTTGGTGGACATCCGGGTCAGCTTGGCCGCGGTGAGTCGCGGGCCCGGCCGCTTGGACGGCTTCGAGTACTCGTCATACGGGCTGCTGGTCGGGGTCGAGTGCATGCCGACCGCGCTGACCATCCGCCGCTTCCCGTTGCGGCTCTTGCCGACCAGGGTCAGCGGCGTGTCGTCACCGGCCACGACCTCGATCCGGGTCGGGTAGACCTGGCCCGGGTCGCTGGCCGGCAGGTCGTTGCCGAAATCGCCGACCAGCACGACCGTGCTCCGCTCGTTGTACTCGAAGTTCGGGTTGAGCGCGGCACCTTCCGGGACCATCTGCTCTCCGTTCGACTTAGTGATGAGGAAGTCGGTCGGATCGATGCTGGATGGGAGGACCGGCCAACTGAACTCGAGCGGCATCCCGTCGCCGTAGTTCACGGACCAGCCGTAGGCGAAAGCGATCCCGGTCGGCGAGGCGGCTGAGGAGTAGTCGCCCAGCGCCGGCTCGACCGAGCAGTTGAGGTCATCGAGCCAGGCGCCGCCGACCTCGAGCACCGATTGCCGCGCCTCGTCGAGAGTCGGGTTCCCGTCGAGCCCGGGCACCCCGAGGATCGCGTTGAACCCGAGTCCGCCGGCCAGCATCTGCGGCTTCCAGGTCCACATGTCAGCCCCCACCAGCACGTCCTTCTTCAGCAACTGGCTGGTCGCGGTCGGGTCCTCGGCCGCCGCCTTGGTCGGCGAGGCAAGTGCGAACAACGAGAGGACTCCCGCCATCGCCAAGGCCGCCACGCGCCCGATCCGCTCCGGTGTCAACTCACTCAGATTTCCCATACGGAAGTATTAGCAGAAAACCTGACGCGCGTCAGGTTTTACTGATGGGCCGGCCACACGCAGGCTTCCGGGCAGGCCGGCGGTGGTCTACGAGCCCGACGGTTGCTCGTCGGCCTTCTCGCAGACCCAACCTGGCGGCATCTCGCTGTCCTCCAGCAGGTCCTGAAGCACTGCCTTCTGGGCCTGGTTCAGGGTCTGATCGGCGTTCTCGTAGAAGATCGGCTCCTCTTTCGAGTTGTGACGGTCAAGCTGGGTCAGCAGATCCTGGCTGGCGTCCCGGAGGGAGGCCTCGGAGACGTCCCGGTCGAGCCGGGTCTCGATCGCGTCGAGGCTCCGCCAGATCTCGCCGTGCTCGCGCAGCATCACCATCGTCGGGATCGCGAG
This sequence comes from Solirubrobacterales bacterium, assembly GCA_044464425.1. Lineage (GTDB taxonomy): Bacteria > Actinomycetota > Thermoleophilia > Solirubrobacterales > 70-9 > 67-14. Next base: position 15,635 of record JBIQLL010000015.1, read on the forward strand.
ATCCTGCCGCATCGGCGGGAACAGGTAGGCCTCCTCCAGAAAGATGTGGCGTCGCAACGCCCCGATCGCCTGACGCAGCGAGTCCGCCCGCTGCTCGTCGCTCAGTTCCCCTGAGCCGAAGGACTCGATCCCTTCGTCGATCTCGTGATGCTCGCGTTCCAGCGCCGCACCGAGGGTTCCCATCGTCATGACTCGCCACCTTCCTTCCGCTTCAGGCTGTCGCCGTCGGACCCGAACCCAGCCTACCGCCGACTCCGAGTCGACCCGCCGAAAGCCAGACGCTGAGCGGAGGGGGTGGGATTCGAACCCACGATACGCCGTAAGACGCATGCTGGTTTTCAAGACCAGTGCATTCAACCGCTCTGCCACCCCTCCGTGGCCCGATCGGGCCTGCCGATTCTGACAGGCCCGTTCGATTTGCGGTCGGTTCGATTTGACGCGAAATTGAAGTTAGGAGCGCTATGTGGAGCTAACTTGGATCTCGCGGCTTTCGAGGCCGCTCAGAAGATGAGCAGGAGGGCGCCGCCGACCAGGAGGAGGACCAGGACCAGGGCGGTGACCTGCAGCACCGGGCCGGACATCAGGACGTCCGGGGAGCCCCCGGCCTCGTTGTCGATCCCGAGCTCTTCCATCTCCTCGCGGATCTCTTCCTCGGTCTCCAGGTGATCGGTCATACCGGGGACTATCCCATGGGAGGCGGACCGATACAGGCCGGGAGGCGAGCGCTGCGTATCCGCCTGAGAAGATGTTGTGGTGCGTCGTCTGCTCGTCCTTGCCTGTTGCGCCGTGTTTCTCGAGGCGACCTTCTTCTCGGTGCTGACGCCGCTGCTGCCGAGCTACCAGGCCGATCATGGCCTGACCGATGGTGCCGCCGGGTTGTTGGCGGGAAGCTTCTCGGCCGGTGCGCTGGTTTTTGCCATCCCAGCCGGCTGGCTTGCCGCGCGGGTCGGGCCCCGGTCCACGGTCATGGCCGGAATGCTCGGGCTCGGCATCTGCAGTCCTCTGTTCGGCTTCGCCAACCAGATCGCTTTGCTCGACCTGTTGCGCTTCGTCCAGGGCGGGTGCGGGGCGATGATCTGGGCCGGCGCAATCGCCTGGGTGGTGGTGGCCTCACCGCCCGACCAGCGCGGAAGGACGATCGGCATCGTGATGGCGGCGGCCGTGACCGGTGAGCTGCTCGGAGCTCCGCTCGGTGCGGTGGTCCATGCGGTCGGTACCGAACCGGTCTTCAGCACCGTGTTCTTCGTTGCCGCGGCCCTGGTCGCCCTGGCGGCCACGATCCCCGGGCCGACCGACGTCGAGTCGCAGCCGCTCGCCGTGGCCTGGCGGCGGATCCGGGCGTCGGATGTCCCCAGCGGGATCCTGATGCTGGCCGGGCCGTCGGTCGCCTTCGGTCTGGCCATAGTTATCGGGCCGCTCCACATGGACGCGCTCGGCGCCTCGCCCTTCCTGATCGCCGCGGCCTTCGCGGCCGGGTCGGTGACGGAGGCGATCGTCGGACCGCTGATCGGCCGGCTCAGCGACCGGATCGGCCGCACCCTGCCCTACCGGATCGGGGTCGGCGCGATGGCGGTGGCGGTACTCGGCCTGGGATCGATAAACCTGCTCCCGCCGATGTTCGCGATCGTGATGATGCTCTCCTTCGGTGCCGGCATGGCCTTCACGCCGGCCAGCGCCCTGGTCACCGACCACGCCACCGCGGCCGGGGTGAACCAGGGCTACGCCTCGGGCGCCTCGAACGTGGCCTGGGGCGGTGGCCAGGTGCTGGGAGCGATCGGCGGCGGCGCGCTGGCCGAGGCGGCCGGGTACCTTCTGCCCTGTCTGATCACCGCCGCCATCCTGGTCGCGGTGGGAATCATTGCCCGTTCGCAAGGTGCCGGACTACCGGCGACCCTAGACCTGGACGAGGAAGCAGGTGCACAGCATGGTGGGTGAGAACTACGACGCAAGGAAGCTCGGGAGCGCCGGGGCGTCCTGGTCCAACTGGTCCGGGCATCAGCGTTGCCGGCCGCGCGACTTCGTGAAGGTGGGCGGGGTCGGCGAGTTAGCCGAGGTGGTCGGCCGGGCCGGTGCCGAGGGGCGCCAGGTGACCACGGTCGGATCCGGCCACTCATTCACCCCTACCGCGCTCTCCGAGGATCTCCTGCTCGACATCACCCGAATCGCCGGGGTGATCTCGGTCGACCGTGCTTCCGGCCTGGTCGAGGTGGGGGCCGGCACCGTGCTCGCCGACCTGAACCGCGAACTGGACCGGCTCGGCCTCGCGATGCCGAACCTGGGTGACATCGACCGGCAGACGATCGCCGGTGCAGTCTCGACCGGGACCCACGGCACCGGCCGCGCGCTGCCCAACATCTCCGCCCAGATCGAAGCGGTCAAGGTGACCGGCGCCGACGGCCGGCTCCGCGAGTTCGGGCCGGGCTCCGACGAGCTGCTCGCCGCCCGGGTGGCGGTCGGCTCGCTCGGGGTGCTCACCACCATCACTCTCCGCACCGTCCCCGCCTTCAACCTTCACCGGGTCGACGCTCCGATGGACCTGGACGAGGTGCTGGCCGAGTTCGACCGGATCACCGGGGAGAACGAGCACTTCGAGTTCTTCGTCTTCCCCTACACCCGCACCGCGCTCACCCTGACCCGCAACCGGACCGACCGGCCGCTCGCCCCGCGCTCGAAGGCCGACCGGTTCCTGGGTGACGTGGTGGTCGAGAACGGTCTCGGTGACCTGGCGCTGCGCCTGACCGGTCGCTTCCGCGGCAGCATCCCCCGGATGGCCCGTTACTCGACTCACTTCATGTCGCAGTCCGAGCAGACCGACGTCTCCCACCGGGTCTTCGCCAACTACCGGACGATCCGCTTCAACGAGATGGAGTACGCGCTGCCGGCCGAGCACGGGCCGGAGGCCCTGGACCGGGTGCTCTCCCTGATCGAGACCGAGTCGTTCCCGCTGGCGATGCCGATCGAGTGCCGGGTCTCGGCCGGTGACGACGCCCTGATCAGCCAGGCCCACGAGCGAGCGACCGCCTACATCGCCGTCCATCAGCACCACACCATGGAGTTCGAGCCTTACTTCCGGGCGATCGAGCAGATCTTCCGCGAGTTGGGCGGCCGGCCCCACTGGGGCAAGCTCCACTTCCGGAGTGCGGCGGACCTCGCCCCCAGCTTTCCCCGCTGGCAAGACTTCCAGCGGATCCGCGACACCCTCGATCCCGGCCGCACCTTCAGCAACGCCTATGTGACGAAAGTACTCGGCGAGTAGCGGACCCGAAGGTCCGGTTAGCTGTTACTATCCGGACCAATGAGTCCGCTTAGTAGTTCTGTCTCGCCCGAAAATTCTCGTCCGCACCCGATGCGCAGCCTGCTGATCCTCGGATTGGCAGCGCTTTCCTTCGCTCTCGCCCAGACCACCCTGGTTCCGGCCCTGGCCGAACTCATGGAGGAGTTCAACACCGACGCCAGCGGCATCGCCTGGGTGCTGACCGGCTACTTGATCTCCGCCGCGATCTTCACCCCGATCTTCGGGCGCCTCGGCGACATGTTCGGCAAACGCCGTCTGCTCGTCATCGCCCTCTTCATCTTCGCCGCCGGCTCCACAGTCTCGGCCCTCGGTGAGAGCGTTCCCGCGATTGTCGCGGGCCGCATCCTCCAGGGCGTCGGCGGCGGAATCTTCCCCCTCTGCTTCGGGATCATCCGGGACGAGTTCCCGGCCGAGCGGGTCTCCGCCTCGATCGGCCTGATCTCGGCCACCGCCGGCATCGGCGGCGGTCTCGGCCTGATCATGGGCGGGCTGATCCTCGACCACGCGTCCTATCACTGGATCTTCTGGCTCGGCACGGCGATGGCCGTTCTCGCGGCGATCGCAGCGATCCGCTGGGTTCCGGAATCACCGAACCGGACCCCGGCCAAGGTCGACGTCCGCGGCGCGATCGTGCTCGCGATCGGGCTTTCGATCCCGATGTACGCGATCTCGGAGGCCAACAATTGGGGCTGGACCAGCTTCCGGCTGATCGGCCTGGTCGTCCTCGGCCTGGTGATCATCGGCTTCTGGGTCTGGCTCCAGAAGCGCACCACCGACCCGCTCGCCGACGTCGAGATCCTCTCCAAGCCGGCGGTCGCGATGACCAACCTGGCGACCCTCCTGATCGGCTTCGGCATGTTCGCCTCCTTCATCCTCATCCCGCAGCTGGTCGAGGCCCCCGAGAACACCGGCTACGGGCTGGATTACACGGCCACCCAGGCCGGGCTGATCATGCTGCCGGCGGCGCTGATGATGCTCTTCGCCGGACCCCTCTCCGGCCAGCTCGGTGCCCGCTTCGGCAACAAGCTGCCGCTCGCCCTGGGCGGCCTGATCAGCGGGGCCGGGCTGCTCGGGCTCGGCTTCGATCACGGCTCGGCGCTAAGCATCGTGCTCTGGAACGTGCTCTCCTCGATCGGCGTCGGGCTGGCCTTCGCCGCGATGCCGAACCTGATCATGGAGTCGGTCCCGATCGAGCGGACCGGCGAAGCGACCGGCTTCAACGCGCTGATCCGCTCGGTCGGGTCATCGCTCGGCTCTCAGGTCACCTCCTCGATCCTGACCGGCACGATCGTGCTCGCGACCGGTTTCCCGACCAGCCACGGCTTTAAGATCGCGTTCCTGGTCGGGGCCGGAGCTTCGCTCGGCGCCGGCGTGATGGCGATGCTGATCCCCAGCCGGGGCCACGATCACCTGCCGGTGGCCGAGGAGATTGGAGCCGCCTCGGTGCTGCCCGACCCCGCTTTGGCCAGCGACGATTGATGACCGCACCCGCATCCGACAAGCACGAGGTGGCCGAGGCCGAGGGGCCGCGCCGGGCCGACGCGATCCGCAACCGGGAGAAGGTCCTCGCCGCGGCCGAGGAGGTTTTCGCCGAGCACGGGATCGAGGCCGGCATCCCGGAAGTCGCGGAGCGGGCCGGAGTCGGCAAGGGCACCGTCTACCGCAACTTCGAGACCAAGGACGAGCTGGTCGCGGCGATCCTGACCATGCGGATGCGCCGCCTCGATGACGGCATCGTCGCCGCCCTGGAAAGCGAGGATCCCGGGGAGGGCCTCCGGCAGGTGCTCCACGACGCGGCGGCGCGGGCCCGCGACCTCAGCTTCCCGACCGGCTTCTACTGGGCCGGCAAGAACCCGGAGCTCGATCAGGCCAAGGCCGGGACCAAGCGGCACATGGCCGAACTGGTCGCAGCCGCCAAGCAACAGGGCGAGATCCGCGAAGACGCCAACGCCGACGAGATCTGGAATCTCTTCGGCGGCATCTGCCGCACCCTCACCGACGCCGGCGAGAAGAACCCGAAGGCCTGGCGCCGCCACACCGACCTGGTGATCGACGCCTTCCGGCCCCAGCGGTAACGCCGGTCACCGGCCCCGAGCGGCCGGGTCTAGAGGAAGGTCTGGCCTTCGCCGCGGTAGGTGGGTACCTCGTCGACGATCTCGTCGCCTTCGACCAGGAGCAGGGAGGCGAAGCGTTCGCAGAGCTCGCCGGCCTTGGCGTGGCGGAGGTAGACGTTGGCCCCGATCTCCAGCGAGTCCGCGGCCTCGCCGACCAGGGGGGTCTGGACCTCGCCGGCGCCCTCCTCCTTGTCAAAGGAGAGGCCTGCGGGCAGCCAGGGCGCGGGCAGGCGCCCCGGGTCGGCCGGGCCGGAAGCGAGATAGCCGCCACCGAGCGCGGTGACGATCCCGGGTGCGGGGCGCCGGACCACCGGCAGCGCATACGCGGAGGCCGGGCGGAGGCTGAACCCGGAGTAATGATCGAACTGACCGGGCGCGAAGAAGCCCGAGCCGGCGGTCACCTCAGTGACCGCGTCCTCGGCCGAGGTCGATTCGAGCGAGCCGGTGCCGCCGCCGTTGACGATCTCGATCGCCGCGATCTCCCGGATCTTTGCCACGGCGGCCGCCCGTCTCTCGGCGATCTCCGCTCGGGAGCGCTTCTGCATCCAGCGGATCGCGCGGGACCGCAGAGGCCGGCCCGGCACCCGGTCGCCGACTCCGGCGATCTGGCCCTCGTAGGCCATCAGGGCGACCAGCTCGAGCTTCTCCCTTCGCCCGATCTCCTCGGCCAGCGCCACCGCCTGCTCCGGCGAGTGGAGGGGCGAGCGGCGGGGGCCGGCCTTGAACCGGCCGCCGAACGCCCACCAGGAAGCGTCGAGGTCCAGGCAGAGCCGGACCGGCGCGGCCTGCGACCCGAGCACCGACTCGATCAGGTCCAGGTGCTCGACGCTGTCGACCATCACGATCGGGGCGGCGCCCGGGCTCGCGACCGAGCGAAGAGCGAGTGAGCGCAGAGCCTCGAGGTCCGTGGTCGGGTAGGCGAGCAGGAGGTTCTCCATCCCCTGGTCGGCCAGCCAGAGGGTCTCCGGCAGGGTGAAGGTCATCAGCCCCTGGAAGCGGTCCGCGCCGGCCAGGATCTGCTCGGTGAGTGAGCGGCAGCGCAGCGACTTGGTCGCCACCCGGACAGGCTTCTCGCCGGCCCGGGCCAGCAGGGAATCGGCGTTGGCCCGGAGAGCGTCGAGGTCGACGAAGGCGAACGGAGCCTCGACCTCGCTGAAGAGCTCTTCCAGTTCGGCGTGGCTGCGGGCAGGCGGTTCGACCATGGGCGCAGACTAGATGAGTAGTTCCACGATCCCGTGGAACTACTCATCTAGAGCCAGGCGGAGAACGAGAGTGGAAAAGGTGGCAACTATCGCCAACTTTTCCGATCTCGTCGTTGGCCTGGCGGGTCAGCGCCTGAGGATCATGCGGCGGGAGACCTTGCCCGCGTTCCGGGTCTTGAGGACCACCGAGACCTTCAGGCGGCGCTTCTTCCTGAGCAGCTGCTTCCCGCGGCGGTTCAGGTTGGCCGCGCCGGCCGATTTCTTGCCGACCGGCATCTGGAACGAGCCGCGCGCGATCGCCTTGCCGCGGAAGCGGACCTCGATCTTGCCCCGGCAGGGCGCGGGGCCGGCCGGGCAGCCGATCTTGACCTTGACGAACCGGCCTCGCTTGGCCTTCAGCTTGCGGGAAAGGATGACCGGCTTGCGGGGACGGACCGCCTGGTTGAACTCCTTGATCGTGACCCGACCGATCCGGTTCAGGGCGGAGTCCGTGTACCAGAGAGCACCGTCGGGACCGAAGGCGATCGAGTCGGCGCTGCGGCCTTCGGGCAGGCTGATGTAGGAGTACCGCCCAGAGGTAGTCATCCGGCCGATTCCCTCGCCCAGTCGGGTGGTGAACCAGAGCGCACCATCGGGGCCGGAGATCAGGGAGCTCGGCAGCAGGTCCTCAACCGGTGGCTCGAACAGCTTTGGCGAGCCGCTCGCAGACATGCGGCCGATCACGCCACCGCTCGGCGGCGGGCCGAAGAACCCATAGCTGGGGTTGAACTTCGCGTACCAGACGGCGCCGTCGGGGCCGGTCGTGATCGAGACGATCTCGCCGTCACCGCTGGCGTGGAAGTTCTCGAGGTAGCCCGACTTGGTGATCCGCTTGATCGCCGAGGAGCTGTCACCGAACCAGGCGGCGCCATCCGAGCCGACCGTGATCGGAGCGGGGTCGGAGTACCGGGGCTCCTCGAAGTAGTGCTCGTTGTTGGCGTTGTCGAAGTAGGAGATGCCCTCGCCGTCGCTGTAGGTGACCCAGGCGCCCCCGGCGGGGTCGGCGGCGATCGAGTTGACCTGGTTGTAGCCGAGGTTCCAGTACGCAGTGAGGTTGAGTTGCGGGTCGAGCCTGGCGACGCGGCCTTCGAGCGGCTGGCCCTTTGAGATGAACCAGAACTGATCGTTCCGGACAGCGCTGAGCGCCAACGGGCCGTACTCGGGGTTTCCGATCGAGGCTGGCACCCCGATCTCCTGGATCTGTCCCTTGGTGGTGGCGGTGCCGAGCTTGTTCGCGTCCGTCTCGGCGAACCAGAGCCGGCCCTGCCAACTGATGATCCCCTTGTTGCCGAAGTACGGCCCCTGGGTCGCTTCGATCAGGCCGGCGTCACCGGTCGGCAGGGGAAAGTCCTGCAGGGCGAAGCTCCGCTCCGGCGCGGAAAAGATCAACGCCAACACGAGTCCGAGCAGCGCCAAGACGCCCCGGGTCGGCCGGGTGGACGGACGAGAAACTTTGCTCTTCAAGAGGCCTCCTGATTGCCGGCGGCCGACCCCTGCGTCAGCCGCGTTCAGGGCGAGTATTACCAGAGCCCCGCGAGACGAAACAGTTACCCGCGATGAAGTAGCGCCGCAGTCGGTCGGCCTCCTTCGAGATGCCGATGCGAGGAGTCAGAGCCACCTTCTCGCCCGGCAGCAGCCCACCCTCGATCAATCTGATCTCGCCCTGCCGCAGGTCGTGGCCGTCGAGCTCGCGGTCGATCCCGAGCGCCTGGCAGAGCTTGGCCGGGCCGTTGGTCACGTTCACCCCGCTCATGCCGCGCCGCTGTTCGATCAGCTCCAGGCCTTCGACCGGCTCGGCGGCCCGGATCAGGCAGCCGGATCCGTAGCCGGCGTGGCCGCTGACCACATTGCAGCAGTGGTGCATGCCGTAGGTGAAGTAGACGTAGAGGTGACCGCCGTTGCCGAACATCACCTGGTTTCGCGGCGTCTTGCCGCGGAAGGAGTGGCTCGCCTCGTCGTCCTGGTCGTAGGCCTCGGTCTCGACGATCCGCACCACCACCCGTTGGCCGTCCAGCTCCCGTTCGAGAAAACAGCCGAGCAGCTTCTCGGCCACGACGTCGACCGGTTCACCCAGAAACGCCGGGAAAACCCCGGCCCCCGGAACCTCAAGTTCACCCGCGGCGCCCATCCCCCGGATCATAGGCAGCCGCGGTTCCCGAACCGGTCGAGGAGCGAGTTGGTTCCGGGCAATCGCGATCGGTCGCCGAATCCGTAGAATCGGACCGCCCGGAGAGGTGGCCGAGTGGCTGAAGGCGCTCCCCTGCTAAGGGAGTATGCGGTTTATAGCCGTATCGAGGGTTCGAATCCCTCCCTCTCCGCTTCCGGGAGCCCGCCAGGCGGACCGCATCCATTTGCACCGAGCGGTGTTCAGATCGGAGTACCCTCTCTAGCAACCTTTTGACTTCCCGGCCGGTCTGGCGACGCCGTCCGCCGCTATCCGGCCGGGGTACCCAAGGAGAAACTTCATGCGTCGAAAGAGCGCCTATCTGGCGTTACTGATCCTGAGTGTTCTCGGTCTGGCCGTGCCGGCCGCGAACGCCGCCCCTCGTGATTACTCGGCTATCGCGCGCAACATCATCCCCTCCGGCCAGCTCGGGACTCCGCCCCTCGACACCAGCCAGGCCGTGATGTATGACGCGCTGACCCCGCTCTTCAACAAGGTCACCAACAAGGACATCAACAAGTACTTCAAGTCGGAGACGCTCGGAACCAAGGACGACGGTCCGTACACGACCGAGTCGGTACCGAAGGACGGCGTGACGATCGTCCGGGACAAGTACCACGTCCCCCACGTCACCGCCACCACCTATGACGGTGGGATCTGGGCGGCCGGCTGGATCGCGGCCGAGGATCGTGGCCTGCTGCTCCAGCAGGCTCGCAACAACGCCCGTGTCGCCGCGATCGACGTGCCGGGCCTGAGCGCGATCAACCTCGTTTCGACGCTGCAGGATTTCCAGTCGAGCCCGCAGACCGAAGCGGTGATCTCCAAGCAGACCCAGGCCCTCCAGTCGAAGGGCAAGGAAGGGCGCGCGGTGCTGCGCGACATCGACACGTACCTGCAGGGCATCAACGACTACCTGGATGCCAAGAGCCCGAGCACCCCAAACTGGACTCGTAACGACGTCTACGCCCTCAACGCGCTGAAGGACCAGTTCCTCGGTGTCGGTGGTGGCGACGAGGCTCGCCGCTCGCAGTTCCTCGGTGGCCTGATCAAGCGCCTCGGCGCGAAGAAGGGCTGGAAGGTCTTCAACGACCTGCGCCAGCAGACCAACCCCGAGAGCCCGACCTCGATCGACGGCCGTTTCCCCTACGAGAAGATCCCGGCCAAGAAGACGGGCAGCGTCGTGCTCGACCCGGGCAGCTACGAGCCGGTCAACGTGATCCAGGGCGCCAGCCAGGAGCTCAAGTCCGAGGTCGACTCGAACCCGCTCGAGCCGCATCATCAGGCTTCGAACACGCTGATGATCACCAAGAAGAAGTCGGCCACCGGCCGGCCGCTGATGGTCGGCGGCCCGCAGATCGGCTACTTCGCGCCGGGCCTCACCTACGAGATCGACATGAACGCGCCCGGCCTGAAGTGGCGCGGCGCGACCTCGGCCCCGTTTCCCGGCTACCTGCTGATCGGGCGCGGCCAGGACTTCGCGACGACCCTGACCTCAGCCAGCGGCGACGTGATCGACCAGTACGCCGAGACCCTCTGCGGCGGCAGCGATACCAAGTACCGCTACAAGGGCAAGTGCCTTGAAATGGGCACCTTCGACGCCGGCACGCTGAACGGCGACCCGGTCTCGTTCAAGACCACGGTCCACGGTCCGGTCGTCGGCTACGCCACGGTCAAGGGCCGCAAGGTCGCGATCTCGTCGAAGCGCTCCAGCTACGGCAAGGATGTGCTCGACCTGATGTTCAACCGTCGCCTCTCGAATGGGTCGATCAAGAATCCGCAGTCGTTCTACGAGGCCGCCTCGAAGACGCCGCAGACCTTCAACTCGTTCTACATCGACAACAAGAATGTCGCTCTGTACACCAGCGGCCTGCTCCCGATGCGCGACAAGCGGGTCGATCCGGGCCTGCCGACCAAGGGCACCGGCCAGTACGAGTGGAAGGGATTCCTCTCGAAGAAGGGCCACCCGCACGGGAAGAACCCGAAGTCGGGGATGATGGTCAACTGGAACAACTCGGTCGCCCACGGATTCGGCTCCGCCGATGACGAGTGGGGCCGGGCCGGTTCGGTTCAGCGCGTGGACATGCTGACGCGGATGCTGAACCGCAACAAGATCAAGGGCAAGGGCAAGAAGCGCGGCAAGCTGACCATGGCCGCGGTCACCTCGGCGATGAACGCCGGCGCGACCCAGGACGTGCGCGCGATCTTCACCGTGCCGCTGCTGGCCAAGCTGCTGAAGGGCTCGAAGGCCCCCAGCGCCCAGGCGAAGCAGATGCTGAACCAGATGGTCGCCTGGAACAAGAAGGGCGGCAGCCGCCTGGACCGCGATTTCAACGGCGAGATCGACGCTCCCGGCGCCGCGTCCCTGGACGCCGCCTGGCCGAAGATCGCCGACGCGTTCATGAAGCCGGTGCTCGGTCCGCAGCTGAACGAGCTCGCGTCGCTGTTCTCGCGGTTCGACCAGCCGCCGGGTGGTCAGTACTCGGGCTGGTACCAGTACTTCGACCGGGACATCCGCGCCCTGCTCGGCAAGAAGGTGAAGAAGCCGTTCAAGGTCAAGTACTGCGGCCACGGCAAGAAGGCCGCCTGCCAGAAGGCGGTTTGGAAGGCGATCGCCGCGGCCGGCACCGAGGCCGCTGCCAAGTACGGGTCCGATGATCCGTCGAGCTGGCGCGTCGACACCGTCCACCGCGAGGAGAACGGTGTCGTGACCAACCCCGGCGAGCAGATCAAGTTCGCGCCGCTCGGGCTGATCACGATGCACTACACGAACCGGCCGTCAGGCATCCAGCAGGTGATCTCCTTCAAGGGGCACCGCTAGAGGCGGCCAGACGGGAGAAAGCCCGCCCCGATCATCGGGGCGGGCTTTCCTCTTTCCGTGGCGGTGCAGGCACTCACCGCCAGGCCTAATCGTCGGACCGAAGGGGGGACGACCCGACGAGATCATGGCCGTAGTTTTTCGTCTACCCCAGATCGCCCGCCTGAAAACCGGAACGGTCGTCTTGCCCGCCGGTGAACGAGATTTACAGGCAGCGCCCACCGGATCGTCATGATGGTGGCGTGAATCACTCAGAGACCCGCCGCACAAAGATCGTCGCCACCGTCGGACCCGCCTCGTGGGATCCGCCCGTACTCGAGCAGATGATCATCGCCGGGGTAGACGTCTTCCGGCTCAACTTCTCGCATGGCGACGCCGAGACCCACGTCCGGGTGGTCCGGGCGATCCGGGAGATCTCGGAGCGGATCGACATGGAGGTCGGCATCCTCGGTGATCTGCCCGGCCCGAAGCTGCGGGTCGGTGAGTACCCGGAGGGTGTAGTAGACATCGTGCACGGCTCGACCGTGACCATCACGCCCGAGCGGGTCGACGGCACCGCGACCCTGATCCCGGTCGATTGGCCGGAACTCTGCGACGCGCTCAAGGTCGATGACACGGTGTACCTCGCGGACGGCTCGATCCGGCTCCGAGTGACCGGCAACGACGGCCGGACGGTCGAGTGCGAGGTCGAGGTCGGCGGGCCGCTCTCCTCGCACAAGGGGATGAACCTGCCGGGGGTCGAAGAAGGGCTGGACTCGGTCTCGGCCGATGACCTGCGCTGGGTCGAGTTCGCGGTCGCCAACCAGCTCGACTACATCGCGGTCTCGTTCGTTCGTTCGGCCGACGATCTGGACCCGGTGCTCGACAAGCTGGCCGAGCTCCGCTCGCAGATCCCGATCATCGCCAAGATCGAGAAGCCGCAGGCCGCGGACGCGGTCGACGAGATCGTCGAGAAGGCGACCGGCGGGATCATGGTCGCCCGTGGCGACCTCGGGATCGAGGTGCCGCTCTCCAAGGTGCCGGTGCTGCAGAAGAGCCTGATCCGCGCGGCCGGCAAGGCCTCGAAGACGGTGATCACGGCGACCCAGATGCTGGCCTCGATGGTCTCGGCCAAGCGGCCGACCCGGGCCGAGGTGACCGACGTCGCGACCGCGATCTATGACGGCACCGACGCGATCATGCTTTCCGAGGAGACCGCGGTCGGCGATCACCCGGTGGAGACGGTCAAGGTGATGGACCAGATCGCCCGCGGCACCGAGACCGACCTGCCGTACTGGGAGTGGGTGCTGAACCGGGTCCGCCAGGATGAGATGGACGTGGCCGACTCGGTCACCCAGTCGGCGGTGATCGCCGCCTACCGGCTCAACCTGAAGGCGATCGTGGTCCCGACCGCCTCCGGTCGCACCGCCAAGGTGGTCGCGGCCCACCGGCCCCGGGTGCCGGTGCTCGCGGTGACCCACAGCCTCGCGACCCAGCGGCAGCTGAAGCTGATGTTCGGGGTGCGGCCGGTGGTCAACGACCAGACGACCGAGATCCGCAACCTGCTCTACGAGTGCGCCGATGACGCGGTGCGCTTCGGGGCCGCTGCCTCGGGGGACCTGATCGCGATCGTCGCCGGCCTCTCCGACATGCAGCTGGGCACGAACCTCTTCGAGGTCCACCGCGTGCCCTGAGTGGCGATCTCGACCCGCAACGTCAATTCGAAATAATGAACCTAGTTCTGTAGGCTGAACAACCATGAGTAGCGTGGAGATCAGAAACCCTGAAGGGACCGAGCTGCTGGGCGAGGTCGAGTTGACCGATCCGGCTGAGGTCGCCGGCATCGTCGGACGGGCCGCGCGGGCCCGGCGCGCCTGGACCGAGGTCCCGATCGGCAGGCGGGCTGACCTGCTCGAGGCGGCGGCCAGCCTGCTCGAGCCGGAAGTCGAGTCGCTGGGCCGCCTGCTGGCTTCCGAGTCCGGGAAACCGATCGGCCAGGCGACGAACGAGGTGCGTGGCGGCCTCCACTTCCTGCGGGGCAACGCGGCCGAAGGGCGGCGGTTGGTCGGACGGATGCTCCCCTCCGAATCGAACGCCCGGTCCGAGTGGGATCTCGCCTTCACCCGGCGCGAGCCGCTTGGCGTGGTCGCGGCGATCCTGCCGTTCAATTTCCCGGTGGAGCTGTTCATCGAGAAGTGCGGGGCGGCGCTGGTCGGAGGCAATGCCGTCGTGGTCAAGCCGCCGCTCGAGGACCCGCTGGTCGTGGAACGGTTCCGCCAGGCCCTGATCGAGGTCGGGGTGCCGGCCGAAGTGATCGCGGCGGTACACGGTGATGCCACCGTCGGGGCGGCCCTGGCCGAAGCGGACGAGGTCGACGCGATCTCCCTGACCGGCTCGACTCGGGCCGGCATCGCGGTCGCCCGCGCGACCGCTCACCGGCTGCCTTTCCTCCACCTCGAGCTCGGCGGCAACAACGCCTGCCTGGTGCTCGATGACGCCGACCTCGACCTGGTCGCCGCCGAGATCCTCCGCGGCCGGGTCCTGATGAACGGCCAGGCCTGCTCGGCCAGCAAGCGGGTGATCGTCCATCGCTCCCTCCACGACCAGCTGGCCGAGAGGATGGTTGAGGCGGTCGAAGCCCAGAAGGTGGGCGCGGCAGTCGAGGCGGAGACCACGATCGGGCCGCTGATCCACGAGCATGCCGCGACGAGAGTCGCCTCCCAGGTTGCCAACGCGCGCAAGCAGGGCGCAGAGATCGCAGCCGGGACCGGCGAGTCGGACGGTGCCTACTTTGCGCCGACGCTCCTGGCGGGAGTCCCGAACACGGCCGATATCGCGTCGGACGACGAGATCTTCGGGCCGGTTTTCAACCTGATCCCGGTCGACTCGGAGGAACAGGCGATCGAGGTCGCCAACTCATCCTCGTTCGGGCTGATGGCATCCGTTTTCACGGCTGACTACCGGAGGGCGCTGGTCGTGGCCGAGCGGCTCGAGTCCGGCGGGGTGGTGATCAACGGCACCGACAACTACCGGCCGCCTGAGTTTCCGTTCGGCGGGGTGAAACTCTCCGGCCGCGGCAGGGAGGGGATCGGCTACACGCTCGAGGAACTCACCAGGGAGAAACCGATCGTCTTTCGCGGCTTCCGCGCCCGCGAGGAGTAGGGTCACCGGAAGGAGCTTGGAAGCGTCCATGGGTGCCAACGGAGGGTCAAAGCAAGCAGCCGGTGAGAAGCCGGCCAAATACCAGGTGCCGGCCGTGGTCGGGGCGATCAGCGTGCTGCATGAAGTCGCTTCCAGCGACGAGCCGGGGGTGACCCAGGCCGAGCTGGTCAAGTCCACCGGCCTTTCCAAGTCGACCATGCACAACCTGCTGGCGACCCTCGAGGCGCATGACTTCGTGCGGCGCGAGACCAACTCCCGCAACTACCGGCTCGGCCCGGCGCTGATCCCGCTGGGAACCGAGGCGAGCCGGCAGGTGCGACTGGTCCGATCGACGATCGACCGGGTCGCGCCGCTGGCCGCCGAGCACCACCTCTCCTTCGCCGTGGCCCAGGTCGTAAACGACGAGGAGTGCCGGATCATCGAGCGCTTCTACCCGACCGAGGACGTCCACGTGGGGATCCTGATCGGATCCTCCTACGGGCCGATGGACGGTGCCCTCGGCAAGGTCCTGCTGGCCTACATGGACCCCGCCCGGGCCCGGCGGATCATCAAGTCCAGGCAGCTGCCGGCCCATACCGACGCGACCATCACCAGCCCCGAGAACCTGATCGAGACGGTCGAGGAGGCGAAGGTCCGCGGCTGGGCGATCAGCGCCGGTGAGCTCAACCAGAACCACGCCGTGGCGACCGGCGTCCGGGGTCAGAACGGCGAGCTCGCCCTGCTTCTGCTGGCCCTCGGCTTCCCGGCTGATCTGGACAACGAGCGCATGGCCGAGATCGGCGAGTTGCTCTCGGGGATTGCCGGGTCGATCATGGCCGAGGCGGGCATCGTCGCCCGTCCCGAAGCCTGAAAAACCTCCGGAAATAGCTTCCGCTCATTGATTCGAGTGCCGGCTGATCAGCCGGAAACTTCCCCTTTGCAGGTGAATTCCGGGAGTTCGTTGCAAGTGCCGGAGGTCGGTGCTATGTTTCGCCTATCGAACCAAGTTCACGTTTTTGAACTTTGTTCGTTCCCAGGTCACCGGAATAGAGGAGCCGGCGACCGCTCCCCACCGGAGGCTTGTCGAGTTGCACCATGTGGATGGTCCCCCCGCCGTTTTCATCAGCAACTGCGACCTGCTTTCACGCCCCGGCCGCCAACGGGCCGGCGTAGACATCGAACTGGCGGGCGGCACCGTCCGCCGGATCACCCCGGCCGGTGAGACCCGGGCCCCGGCCGGCGCGGAGCTGATCGACGGCAGCGGGATGCTGGCCATGCCGGGCCTGGTCAACGCCCACTCGCACTCGCCCGAGAACTGCCTGCGCGGGGTCGGCGAGGGACTTCGCCTCGAGCCCTGGCTGCTGCGGATGTTCGGTTCCTCCGGCCTCTACAGCCCCGAGGACCACTACGTGAACGCGCTCGCGGGGGCGGTCGAGATGCTGCTGCTGGGGGTCACCACCGTGGTCGATCACCTCTGGATGACGCCGCCCTCGCTCGACGCGGTCGGCGGGGCGGTCCGCGCCTACGAGGAGGTCGGGATCCGGGCGGCGGTCGCGCCGCTGATGAATGACTGCGACTTCACCGGCGAGCTCGCCGCGGTCTCGGACTTCGACCTCGGGCCGGCCCTGATGTCCGAGCAGGTCGCCTTTCTCGACCGGTCGGAGCTGCTCGCCCAGTTCAACGAGGCGGTGAGCCGTTGGCACGGCGCGGCCGGCGGCCGCATTCGCATCCTGGCCGGGCCGGGCGGAGTCCAGTGGTGCTCCGACGAACTGCTGGCCGAGCTCGCCGAGGCGGCTCGCTCGCACGACACCGGCCTGCACATCCATCTGCTCGAGACCTCGCTCCAGCGCGCGGTCTGCGATCAGCGCTTCGGGCGCAGCGGGGTCGCCGCCCTCGAGGACCTCGGCGTGCTCGGCCCGAACTGCTCGCTGCCTCACTCGGTCTGGATCGATGAGGAGGACATCGAGCGGATCGCCCGGACCGGCTCGATCGTGGTTCACAACCCGGCCGCGAACCTCCGGCTCGGCAGCGGGCGTTGCCCGGTCGGGCGCCTGCTCGAGCAGGAAGCGACGGTCGCGATCGGCACCGACGGTTCGGCCTCCTCGGACAACCAGAACGTCTGGGAGATGGTCAAGCTCGGGGCCCTGATCCACAACGACGGGCCGCGCTGGGTTTCCGGAGCCGACTCTCTCACCATGGCCACAGGCTCCGGCTACCAGGTCTGGTCGGGCGGTGACGCAGGTCTCTCTCCGGGCGGCGAAATCGCGGAAGGCGCGGTTGCCGACCTGATCCTGCTGAACCGCTCGACCGACGGCCTGGCCGGGGTCCAGGTGCTCGAGCCGGGGCTGGCCCTCTCCGAATCCGGCCGCTCGGTCCGGCACGTGATCGTCGACGGACGGGTCGTGGTTCGCGACGGGCGCCTGGCCACGGCCGACGAGGCCGCGGTCCGCGAGGCCCTGCGCGAGCAGGTCGAGCGCCGCAGCCGTGACATCGCCTCGCCGCCCGAGCGCACGGGCCAGGCCATGGAGCGAATCGAGACTTTCATCCGGTCGCTGGGGGACTCGGCGGCCACTGTGTCCAACCCAAACAGGAGGAGATAGAGGTGCGTATAGGAAAGATCCTCGGCGCGGTCGCCACATGTGCGGTGCTGGCGTCGGGAGTGGCCGCTTGCGGCTCCGACGACAGCGGAAGCTCATCCAGCGACTCGACGGTCAAGGTCGCGATGGTGCTGCCCGGCCCGATCAACGACAAGGGATTCAACCAGTCTGGCTACGACGGGCTCAAGCAGTGCGAGGCAGACGGAGCGGAGATCACCTACCAGGAGAAGACCCCGGTCCCGGACTTCGTGAAGTCATTCGAGACCCTGGCCCAGAGCAATGACATGGTGATCGGCCACGGCTTCGAGTTCGGCGAGATCGCCCACAAGGTGGCGGCCGACTACCCGGACACCGACTTCGTGGTGACCTCGAACCCGCTCGAACCCGAAGACCCGAACGTTCAGCATCTGATGCCGAACTCCACGCAGGGCGCATACCTGGCCGGCGTCGCGGCCGGCAAGACGACCACCTCGAACAAGCTCGGCGGGATCGCCGGATTTGACTTCCCGGTGCTCGAAGCGCAGATGAAGGCGGTTGAGGCCGGGGCCCAGTCGGTCAACCCGAAGGCCACCCTCGACACCGTCTACCTCGGTACCTTCGACGATGTCGCCAAGGGCAAGGAAGCGGCCCGCAGCCAGGCTGCCTCCGGAGTCGACGTGATCTACCACATCGCGGATGCCGCGGGTGTCGGTGTGATCGACGGCGCCGAAGAGGAAGGCGTCAAGGCGATCGGCTGGGGCGTGGATCAGAGCGCGCTCGCGCCGAAGACCGTGATCGCCTCGCAGCTGGTCGATCAGGCGAAGATGATCAGCGACTCCTGCCAGGAGGCGATCGACGACAAGTGGAAGGGCGGCCTGGTGGTCGACGGGCTGCAGTCCGGCCTGGTCGGGCTCACGCCGGTCAAGAACGCTCCGGCCGGAACCCAGGAAGCGGTCGACAAGGCCCGCGCGGCGGTCATCGACGGCTCGGCCGATGTCCCGAGCGTCGGCGGAACGATCCCGGGATCGGGCGAAGGCTCGAACTGAGCTCCCGGTCGAACGCGTAGCGAAACGAGGAGACCCCCGGGGGCGGCCACCCCCGGGGGAGGAGGTTCTTGATTGTCGGCACTGGTTCAAATGCAGGGGATCGTCAAGCGGTTCGGTGATTTCACCGCCAGCCGCAACGTCGATTTCGATGTCGCTCCCGGCGAGGTTCACGCGCTGCTGGGAGAAAACGGGGCGGGCAAGACGACCCTGATGAACATCCTCTACGGCCTGATCCAGGCCGACGAGGGGACGATCGAGGTCGACGGTCACGAGGTCGAGCTGAAGGGCCCGGCGGAAGCGATCGAGGCCGGCATCGGCATGGTCCATCAGCACCCGCTGCTGGTCGATCGCCTCTCGGTCGCCGAGAATCTCTTCCTCGGCGGGGTCGGCAACGGCACCGCCCGCGGCATGCAGGAGGCGATCGCCGGCATCACCGAGCGGTTCCCGCTCGAGGTGGACCCCGGCACGCTGGTGGAGGACCTGCCGATGTCGCAACGGCAGCGGATCGAGATCGTGCGCTGCCTGGCCCGCGGGGTGCGGGTCCTGGTGCTGGACGAGCCGACCGCCGTGCTCACCGTCGACGAGGTCGGTGACCTCTTCGGCGAGATGCGCCTGCTGGTCGAAGCGGGCCACAGCGTGATCTTCATCTCCCACAAGCTCAGCGAGACCGCGCGGATCGCCGACCGGGTCTCGGTGCTGCGGGCCGGGGAGATGGTCGGCACCTGGGAGGTCGCCAAGACCACCCCGGCCGCCCTCGCCGAGGCGATGGTCGGCGAGAAGGTGATCGCCGCCGAGCGCGAGAGCGAGTGCGAAGCCGGCACCGCCAGGCTGAGCCTGAGCGCCTGCACCGTGCGGCGTGACGACGGCGACGGTCTCGACTCGGTCGACCTCGAGGTCCGCGAAGGCGAGATCGTCGGGATCGCCGGGGTCGAAGGCAACGGGCAGCGTGCGCTGGCGGCGGTGACGCAGGGCATCTCGATGCCCGACCACGGTACGGTCAAGCTCGACGGTGAAGACCTGCCCCCGGTGCGCGATTGGCAGCGCCGGAAGATCAAGCTCGGCCGCATCCCCGAGGACCGTCGCCACGAGGGGCTGACCCTTGACGCGGCGCTCTGGGAGAACATGCTGACCGGCCCGCAGGCCCCGGCCGGAGGCCAGATCTTCTCCCGCCGGCGCATGATCGATTGGGCCGGAAAGCTGCTCGAAGAGTTCGGGGTCTCGCCGCCCGACCCCCTGGCGCTGGCCGGCCAGCTCTCCGGCGGCAACCAGCAGAAGGTGATCTTCGCCCGCGAGCTCCACTCGGAACCGGGGACCGTGGTCGCCGTGAACCCGACCCGAGGGCTCGACCTGCGGGCTCAGCGCGAGATCCACCAGCGGTTCCTGGGGCTCCGCGATCAGGGGGTGGCGGTACTCATGATCTCGACCGACCTCGACGAGGTGATGGCTCTCTCCGACCGGATCGGGGTGCTCTACTCGGGCCGGCTCGACGGCCCGCACCCGGCCGACCGGATCGACCGGCGCGAGGTCGGCCTGCTGATGGCCGGCCTGACCCGCCAGCAGGAATTTGAGAACGGCAACGGGACGGGAGGCCTGCTGTGAGGCGCGCCCTGACCGGTCACGGCGACACCGTGGCCCTGGTGGTCCGCACCCTTCTCGCCCTGATCGGCGCGGGTGTGGTCGGCAGCATCTTCCTCGCGATCGACGGCGTTGACGTCGGCTTCGCGATGCAGGAGATCTTCGATCAGGCCTTCGGCTCGTCCTTCGCGGTCAAGAACTCCCTGATCGAGGCGGTCCCGATCACGATGGTCGCCTTCGGCGTGACCGTGGCCTTCCGGGCCGGCATCTTCAACCTCGGCGGCGAGGGCCAGATCTACGCGGGCGCGCTGGCCTCGGTGCTCGTGATCCTCGGCCTGAGCGGCGTGCCCGGACCGATCCTGATCGTGCTCGGACTGCTCGCGGGCATGATCGGCGGCGGCATCTGGGGCGGCATCGCGGGCGCCCTCAGGGCGCGGCTCGGCCTCTCCGAGATCATCACCACGATCATGCTCAACTTCATCGCGTTCTGGATCGTGAGCTACCTGGTCCGGGGCCCGATCCAGGATCCCGACGGGGCCGGGTACCCGTACACCAAGGAGATCCCGGCCAAGGCGGATCTGCCGGTGATCGGCGATTCGATCCCGCTCGGCGCGATCCTCCTCGTGGTCGCGGCGATCGCGGTCTGGGTGCTGCTCGAACGGACTCGCGCGGGAATCTCGATCAAGTCGCTCGGCTCCGGCGAGGCGGCCGGCCGGTTCGCCGGGCTGCGGGTCGAGCGGACCGGTTTCGCGGTGCTGCTGATCGCCGGGATCTTCGGCGGCCTGGCCGGCGCCGCGAGCCTGATGGGCAACGAGGGCCGGCTCAGTGACTTCTTCAGCCCGGGCTGGGGCTTCATCGGGGTGATGACCGCCCTGATCGGCCGCGGCACCGCGATCGGGACCCTGGTCGCCGGGCTCTTGATCGGCTTCCTCAGCAACGGGATCACCGGGGCCCAGAGCGCGGCCGGGATCCCCACCTCGACCGCCCAGATCCTGGTCGGCGTGTTCGTGCTGTTCCTGATCATCGTCAACACCGACGTCGTGGCGACCGCCCTGCGAAGAGCCGCCTCGAGCCTGAAAGGAGTCCGCGGATGAGTGACTTCCTCGACATCCTCGGTTCGACCGCGCTCTACGCGACGGCCGTCCGTCTGGCGCTGCCGATCCTCTTCTGCGCGCTCGGCGAGGTCTACGCGGAGCGGGCCGGGCTGGTCAACGTCGGCCTTGAGGGGATGATGCTCTGCGGGGCCTTCGCCGGAGTGATCGGCTCGCATTACACGGGCAGCCCCTGGCTCGGCGCGGTGATCGGCATGATCGCCGCGATCGGGGTCGCGGCGATCCAGGCCGGTGTCTCGATCAACCTCTCGGGGGACCAGATCGTGGTCGGAATCGCGCTCAACCTGGCCGTCCTCGGGATCACCTCGTTCCTCGCCCGGGCGATCTGGGAGGGGGGTGACGTGCCCAAGGTCGACGGCTTCACCGATTTCGCGATGCCGATCTTCTCCGACATCCCGGTGCTCGGGCCGATCATCTTCAAGCAGGGCGCCCTCTTATATGTGGCCCTGGCCGTGGCGATCGCCTCCTGGTGGATCCTCACCCGCACCAGCTGGGGCCTCCGGCTCCGTTCCTGCGGCGAGGATCCCCGGGCCGCCGACAGCCTCGGCATCTCGGTCTTCGCCTACCGCTGGAAGGCGATGATGATCTGCGGCGCCCTGGCCGGGCTCGGTGGGGTGTTCCTCTCGCTGGGGCAGCTCTTCACCTTCTCCGACAACATGAGCGGCGGCCGCGGGTACATCGCCCTGGCGGTCGTGATCATCGCCCGCTGGTCTCCGCTGCGGGCGCTCTGGGCCGCTCTCATCTTCGGCATCTGCGAGGCGCTGGCCCTGCGCGTGCAGGTGACCGACATCGACGTGCCGGCTGAGCTGATGCTGGCGCTTCCGTACGTGGTCACGCTGATCGTCTACGCCGGCGTGATCGGAAAGAGCAGGCCGCCAAAGGCGCTCGGAAGGGAATACTCACGTGGCTGAAAAGGTTGAAACCCTGCGACTCGCGGTTGTCCAGCCGCGAGTCGACGGAAACGCTCCCGAGTCGGAGCGCGTGCCGGAGGCGGTGCGCTACATCGCCGAGGCCGCCGAAGCCGGCGCCCGGATCGTCCTCTTCCCGGAGGGCTACCCGGGTCCGCTCCGCATCGATTCGAGCTACGACGCCTCGGAGCCGATCGCCGAGGCCTGTCGCGAGACCGGGGTCGCGGCCTGCTGGAGCCGGGTCGAGGCGGTCGACGGCAGCTGGCGCAAGGTCGCGCACGTGACCGGCCCGGACGGCGGCGAGCTGCTGCGCTACGAGCGGCTCCATCCGGCGACCGGAGACGTCCACCCGACGCTCTCCGGGACCCATCTCTCCCCCGGCGCGGACCTGGGCCTGGCCGAGGTGGCCGGGATCCGGGTCGGGGTGCTGATCTGCTCGGAGCTCTGGGTGCCAGAGGTGGCGCGCTCGCTGGCCGTGCAGGGGGCCGAGCTGATCCTCGGCCCGGCCGGCGGCGGCTTTCACCGGGTCGCCCCCAACTGGCAGATCATCACCCGGGCCCGGGCGATCGAGAACCAGTGCTACGTCGCGATGACCCAGCACCTCTTCGGCGACGAGGAGGGCGCCGCCCTGATCGCCGGCCCCGAGCAGGTCGAGGCCGCGTTGACCGAGGCCGGCCTCTTCACCGCCGACCTGGATCTGGGCCGGGCGCGCTGGCTGCGTGCGACCGACGACTCGATGGAGGAGCCGAAGCAGTTCGACTCGCTGCCCGGGCTGCTCCGGATGCGCCGGCCGGAGGTCTACGGCGAGCTGACCCGCGAGCGGGACGGCCTCTACGACTACTTCGACCCGCCGCCGGTGCCCGAGGAGCTGCTGCTGCCCGGGGCCTTCCGCGGCCCCGAAGCGTGAGGCCGGGCCATGGCAACCGGATTCGTATGGCATGAGACCTACATGTGGCATGACACCGGCAGCGGGGTCGCCTTCCTCGAGCCGGGCGGGTTCCTCCAGCCGGACGAGCACGTAGAGAGCCCCGAGAGCAAGCGGCGCCTCCGCAACCTCCTCGAGGTCTCCGGCATGCTGGATCAGCTGGTCGCCGTCGCTCCCCGGGCCGCTTCCCGGCGCGAGCTCGAGCGGGTCCACACCCGGGACTACGTCGAGCGGGTCGCCAGGCTCAGCCAGGAGCACGGCGGCCTCGCGGGTGACGAGGCGCCCTTCGGCCCGGGCGGGTTCGAGATCGCCGCGCTCGCCGCGGGCGGGGTGCTGGCCGCCACCGAGGCGGTTCTGGCGGGCGAGATCGAGAACGCCTACGCCCTGGTCCGCCCGCCCGGCCACCACGCGATGGCCGACCAGGGGTTCGGGTTCTGCATCTTCAACAACGGCGCCGTCGCCGCCGCTCACTTAATAGAGGGCCTCGGCGCGGAACGGGTCGCGATCCTCGATTGGGACGCCCACCACGGCAACGGTGCCCAGCGGATCTTCTGGGATGACCCCCGGGTCCTGACCATCTCGATCCACCAGGACGGCGCCTTCCCGCCCGGGTCCGGCCCTTGGGACGAGACCGGCGGCCCGGGCGCGCCCGGCGCCAACCTCAACCTGCCGATGCCGCCCGGAACCGGGGTCGGCGGCTACTCGGCGGCCTTCGAGCGGGTCATCGTCCCGGCCCTGGAGCGGTTCGCCCCCGACTTCATCCTGGTCGCCTGCGGCTTCGACCCCGGCCCTCAGGATCCGCTCGCCCGGCTGATGGTGCACTCGGACGGCTTCCGCGAGATGACCGAACGGGTGCGGGACTGCGCCGAGCGGGTCTGCGACGGGCGCCTCGTGCTCTTCCACGAGGGTGGCTACTCGCGGGCCTACGTGCCGTTCTGCGGGCTGGCCGTGGTGGAGGCGCTGGCCGGCGTCGATTCCGGGGTCCGGGATCCGTTCCTGGACGGGTACCGGGGCTTCCCGTACCAGTCCCTCCAGCCCTCGCAGGCGGCCGTGATCGAGCGGGCCGAAACCCAGATCGGGGAAACCCGGAAAGGCGATGAATGAGCAAGGAGAGCGCGGTGGATGCCCTGAGCGACCGCGAACATCTGGTCGAGCTGGGGCGGGGCAAGCCCACGCCCCCCTACACCCTCGACGAGGAGCTGACTTTCTTCTGCCCGCAGGAGAACCTCGAGGGCCTCGACCTGCCGGTGGTGCGCGAGTTCCACCGCTGGGTCACGACCGAGCACGAGCCGGCCCCGGGCGACGAGAAGGCGGTCCTGCTGCTGCTTCCCTGCGAGAAGGCGAAGCCGTACTCGCTCTCGGCCGAGCACCGGGCGGTCAGCAAGGCGCTGGGCGAGGCCGGCTACGAGCCGCGCGAGCGCGGCGACTGGCCGGATGAGCTCGGTGGGCTGGCCAGCCCGCAGGAGCTGAGCAACGCGCCCTTGGTCGGTCCGGGCGGGCTGCGAATCGACCGGGCGGTGATCTCGGAGCCCTTCGGCATCGTCCCCTACGAGGCGATCTACCGCTGGCGCGGCGAGCTGACCCCCTGCGCCAGATACGACGACCCCGGCCTCTTCGAGCACCGCGGGATCGGCTGCCTCTGGCGAGAGGACTCGACCGTGAGCCGGACCGCGAAGGGCTACGCCTGGGGCGACAACGAGCGGGCCGCCTACGTCGAGGTTCACGAGCGGCTCTCGGCCCTGATCGACCAGGTGCTGACCAGGCTTTCCGCCCGTTACGAGGCGATCCTCGCCTACGTCGGTCACACCCTGACCCACCGGACGTTCCTCGCCTCGGACGAGGAGCGCCGGGCGGCGGGGATCCCCTCGAACCGCCGGGTGGCGGGCGAGACGCGACAGCTGATCGGCGTGAACGACCGCAGCCCGGGCCTGGTCCGGCTGGTCCCGGACGCCGCGGGGCTGGACCGGATCCGGGCCGAAAGCGGCGGCCGGCTGCCTTCCGGCTTCCTCACCGGAGCGCCGGCTCTGGGTCAGCTGGAAACCGTCTTGCGGCAGTTCTGAACGAGTGCTACGATAGACAAGATCTTGAACATGGTTCAACAACTTGAACACTTGAACCGTTTGGGTGGCGATGTAGCCACGATGCGACAGGAGGAGAAGTAATGAGTGAATTGCAGGAAGTTGATCTGGTCATCAAGGGTGGGACCGTGGTCAGTCCCAGCGGCACGAGGAAGGTCGGCATCGCGGTAGATGACGGCAAGATCGTGGCCGTGACCGAGGACCGGTTCCTGCCTCCGGCACGGCGTGAAGTCGACGCCACCGGCCTCCACGTGATCCCCGGCCTGGTCGACACCGAGGCCCATCCCGGCTGCTACTCGCCGCTGAAGGACGATCTCGGCTCCGAGTCCCGGGCCGCCGTCACCGCCGGTGTCACCACCTGGGGCATCCACGCTCCCTCCACCCGCATGGGCCACCCGACCTTCGCCGAGTTCGTCCAGAAGGAAGACGTCGTCTCCTTCCACGACTCCTTCCCCTACTTCGAGCAGGCGGTCAAGGACGACTCCGCGGTCGACGTCTTCGCCACCTACATGCTGGAGACCGACCAGCAGGCCTCTGAGATCCCCGAGTACGCGAAGGATCACGGCGTCACCTCTTACAAGCTCTACCTCCAGGCGATGAGCCCCGAGTCCGAGCCCAACTGGCCCGGCCGCCGGGCCGGCCTCGGCGCCGGCTTCGACGACGGCGTGATCTGGGTGACCATGGAGAACGTGGCCGAGATGGGCCGCCCCGGCATCGTCTGCATGCACTGCGAGAACTGGGAAGTCGCCCGGATCTTCGACAAGCGCCTCAAGGCCGAGGGCCGGACCGACTGGGCGACCTGGTCGGACCGCTCGCCGCATTACCTCGAGGCCTCGCACATCCGCTGGTACGGCGACATGGCCGCCCACCTCGGCTGCCCGATCTACATCCAGCACTCGACCACCCCCGAGAGCTACAAGGAGATTCTCGAGCTGCGCGGCCGCGGGGTCGAGTGCCACGCCCAGACCGGGCCGCACTGGCTCCACTTCGGCAAGGAGGAGCACAACGCCTGGCGGATCAACGTGCCGCTGCGTTCCCGCCACAACAACCCCAACATCTGGAGCGCGATCCAGGCTGGCATCATCAACTCGGTCGGCTCCGACCACGTGGTCGCCTGGGGCGACGCCAGCTACGAGGCGTCCTACAACGAGAACATCTGGGACCTCAAGACCGGCTTCACCTCGCGGGTCGAGATGCTCCTCCCGGTGCTGCTGAACGGGGTCAACGAAGGCAAGATCTCGCTTGAGCGGATGGTTGAGGTCGCCTGCTCCGAGCCGGCCCGCATTTTCGGCGTCTACCCGCAGAAGGGCCTGATCGACATCGGCGCCGACGCCGACCTGGTGCTGGTCGACCTCGACAAGGAAGTGACCGTCAAGAACGAGAACGTGCTGACCCGCTCGGGCTGGACCTGCATCATGGACCACACCCTGAAGGGCTGGGGCGTCGCGACCTTCCTGCGCGGCAAGCAGATGTCGAAGTGGGATGACGGCGCCCCCGGCCCCGAGTTCATCGGCGACGCCGACGGCCA
Organism: Solirubrobacterales bacterium; assembly: GCA_044464425.1. Taxonomy (GTDB): domain Bacteria; phylum Actinomycetota; class Thermoleophilia; order Solirubrobacterales; family 70-9; genus 67-14. The sequence continues at coordinate 42,132 of JBIQLL010000015.1, forward strand.
GTACCTGCGCCGGACCCCCGGCCAGGACCTGCTGCCGGTCGCCGGCGGAACCGGCTCCCGCGCCGAGGTCCGGCCCGAAGTGAAGATCGGCCCGAATGACGAGGGGGCCTGAGATGGCCAACGTCTGGGATGACGTCCTCCCGGAGGAGGACCGCCAGGTATTCGAGGCCGCCGGCTGGGGCAAGGACGTCGGCTTCGGCGAGAAGCCGGTGCTGCTGGTCGTCGACGTGATCTACAACTTCTGCGGCGACGTGCCCGAGCCGATCCTCGAGTCGATCAAGCGCTGGCGCTACTCCTGCGGCGAACGCAGCTGGGAAGGCGTCAGGAACCTCGAGCGGCTGATCGCCGCCGCCCGCGAGAAGCAGATCCCGATCGTCTACACCGGCATGGACCGGCGGCCCGACGGGTTCGACCAGGGCGCCTGGAACTGGAAGAGCTACCGCTCCGGCGAAGCCTCGGACATCAAGGGCTCGCTCGGCAACGAGATCGTGAAGGAAGTAGCCCCCGAGCCGCAGGACATCTACTTCGTCAAGGACAAGCCGAGCGCCTTCCACGGCACGCACCTGCTCGATTACCTGATTTATCTCGGGGCGGACACGGTGGTCACCACCGGGACCACCACATCGGGCTGCGTGCGGGCCAGCGCGGTTGACGCGACCCAGTACAACTATCGCTCGATAGTTCCCGAAGAATGTGTCTGGGACCGTTCGATGATCTCGCATAAGGTGAACCTGCTGGACATCCAGATGAAGTACGGCGACGTCAAGAAGACCGACGCGGTGATCGAGTACTTCCGATCGCTGCCGGATCGGCCCTGTGGACCGAACACGCCGACCGGTAAGGCCAACACCGACCAGGAGGTGCCGAAGTGAGCGAGCTGGACGTGGACGTGGAAGTCCGCAAGATCGTCACCGTGGTCGAGGAGGTTCACACCGAGGGCGGGAAGGCCGACGGCGGCGGTCCGCTGAAGAAGGCCGCGGTCGCGGTCGTCTTCAAGAACCCGTACGCCGGCCAGCCCTTCACCGAGGACCTTTCCGAGCTGATCGACGCCTCGGCCTCACTCGGCCGCCTGATCGGCGAGCGGGTAAGCGCCGCGATCGACGGCGAGGTCGAGAGCCACGGCAAGGCCGTGGTGGTCGGCACCGCCGGCGAGCAGGAGCACGGCAACGCCGCCAAGACGACCACCTTCGGCAACCCGTTCCGCGAGGGCTTCGGCGGCGGCAAGGCCTGGCTGCCTTCGACCACCAAGCGCAGCGCGCCCGGCGCCTCGGTTGACGTTCCCCTCTGCTACAAGGACGAGATCTGGATCCGCTCGCATTACGACACGATCACCGTCCAGATCGAAGACGCACCGGCTCCGGACGAGATCGTCCTGATCGGCGCGGTCGCCTCCCGGGGCCGTCTCAACGCGCGGGTCGGCGGCAAGTCCAAGGAAGAGGTCGAGTAGAGACCATGGCCCGGGTATGACCCGCACGCTGGAGATCCGCAACCTTTCCGGGATGGTCACCGGCCGGCTCGGCGACGAGGTCGCCCGGCCCGAGGTGATCCGGGTCGAGGACGGTCTGATCACCGCCTTCGAGCCCGGTCCCGACCCCGATGTCGTGCTCGACGCCGGGGGTGCGGTGGTCTGCCCGGGCCTGATCGACTCCCACGCCCACGTCGTCTTCGGCGACTGGACCCCGCGGCAGAGCGCGCTCGGCTGGATCGAGTCCTCGATGCACGGCGGGGTGACCAGCATGATGTCCGCCTCCGAGGTCCACCTGCCCGGCCGGCCCCGCGACCGCGAGGGCGTGAAGGCCCTGGCCGTTGCCGCGCAGCGCGCTTTCGAGAACTTCCGGCCCGGCGGGGTCAAGGTGCTCGCCGGCTCGGTGATCATCGAGCCCACCCTGGAGCCCGGCGACTTCGCCGAGCTGAAGCAGAACGGCGTCTGGCTGGCCAAGGTCGGCTTCGGTGACTTCAGCCCCCAGGCCGACGCCGCACCGCTGGTCCGGGCCGCCCAGGAGCAGGGCTTCGTGGTCATGAACCACACCGGGGGCGCCTCGATACCCGACTCCTCGCCGGTCACGATCGAGGACGTTCTGGCCCTCGGCTGCGACATCATCGGCCACGCCAACGGCGGCACCACCGCCCTTCCGGACGGCGACCTGCCCCGGCTTTTCGATGCGCCCGGAGCGATCCAACTGGTCCAGGCCGGCAATCTGCGCTCCAGCATCCAGATCATCGAGATCGGCTGGGACCTGGATGCCCTCGACCGCCTGGTGCTGGCGACCGACACCCCGACCGGGACCGGCGTGATGCCGCTCGGGATGATCAAGACCGTCTGCGAGATCTCCTCGCTTTGCGGGATGGCGGCGCCGAAGGCGATCGCCCTCGCTTCCGGAAACAACGGGGCCGTGCTCGGGGTCGAGCAGGGCGTCCTCGACCTGGGCCGCCCGGCCGACCTCTTCTGCTGCTTCCGCCCGCTCGGCTCCTCCCAGGAGGGCCCGCTCGAATCGATCGAGTACGGCGACATCCCCGGCATCGCGGCCGTGGTGATCGACGGCGAGGTCAGGGCGCTGAGATCGAGAAATACACCGGCGCCGGATGGCGCCTGCGAAATCAAGGAGAAGCATGGCTGAGGTGATAGTTCCGGCCCGTGAGGCGCGGACCATGGAAGTGAAGAAGGGCCAGACCCTGGAGATCGTCGACCTCGAAGGCCAGCAGGTCGGGGACTTCACCGCCTGGCTGGCGAGTGACCCGAACGAGTATCTCTCACCCAGCCACACCGTCTCCTCGCTCTCGAAGCTGGTCCCGGAAGTGGGGGACTCGATCCTCTCCAACCACCGGACGCCGCTGCTGAAGATCATCCGCGATGACGTCGGCCGTCACGATCTGGTCGTGCCCTGCTGCGATCCCGAGCGCTACGCGATCGATTACGGCGAGCCGGACCACGGCTCCTGCCTGCTCTCGCTGGAGACCGCGATCGAGGGCATGGGTCTGCCGCTCCGCGGCGAGATGTGCTGGAACGTCTTCATGAACAACCAGCTCGAGGACGGCAAGATCGTCACCTACGAGCCGCCGCACCCGGCCGGCTCGACGATCGCGATGGAGGTCCTCGAGGACATGACCGTGGCGCTCTCGTCCTGTCCTCAGGACATCTCGGCGGTCAACGCCTTCAACCCGACACCGATGGCGATGAAGGTGAGCGACTGACTGGATCGCCTCATACGAGCGCGGCCGAGCTGGCCGAAGCGGCGCGGATCATCACCGGGGCCGGCCTGGTCGAGGCTTTCGGCCATGTCTCGGCGCGGCGGGGCGACGGGTTCATGATCACCGCCACCCGGCCGCTCGGCGCCGCCACTGAAGCGGACATCCACCACGTCGACGCCGCCGGGCGAGCCCCGGAGGGTGCGGAAGACGTGCCGCTGGAGACGCCGATGCACGCCGCGGTCTTCGCGGCGCGGCCCGAGGTGCAGGCGATCTGCCGGACCCACTCGCCCGCCGCGGTCGCGGCCGGCGCCCGGCAGGAGGTTCCGCCCCTGGTCCACGGGCTCGGCGGGCTGGCCGGTGAGGTCGCGCTCTGCGGCCGCACCGACCTGGTCACCGACCAGGACGCGGGGATGGAGATTTCAGGAGATCTCGGCAGTGCGGATTGCCTGCTGATTCGCGGGAACGGAGCGATCGCGACCGGGCGCAGCCTGGCCGAAGCGGTGGTCCGTGCCCGCTACCTGGAGGAGAGGTGCCTGGCCGCTCAAGGGCTGGGTCCAGAGGAAGGTTGGAGGGCCGACCTGCTGGAGCCGCGGGCCAGGTGGTTCGAGAAGGAAACGACCCGGGCATGGGCCTGGATGCGATGGAGGTACGCAGGAGATTCCTGAGGATCGCAGTGAGTCCGCACCGGGAGGAGACCGGCGCAGGCTGTTTCGGACTAACTAGAAAGAGAGAGGCAAAATGAGGTTCAAGACAAGTTGGAAGAAGCTGTTGCTTATGCTCGCCGCGACCGCGGCCTTGGCCGTCGGTGTGGCGGCCTGCGGTTCGAGCGACGACGATGATTCGGGTGATTCCGGCAGTGGCAGCGGCACCCAGGACGCGACCCTGGTGCTCGATTTCGTGCCCGGCGCGGTCCACTCGGGAATCTACGAGGCGCTGCAGAAGGGCTACTACGAAGACAACGGGATCAACCTCAAGGTGATCGAGCCGACCTCGACGGCCGACACCCTGAAGCTGATCGACGCCGGCAAGGCCGAGTTCGGCATCGCCGACGGGATCGACCTGGCGACCCAGATCAGCGACGGCCGCGAGGCCCAGGGGATCATGGCGATCGCGCAGCGTCCCCCGGGTGGCCTGATCACCCTGAAGGAAAGCGGCATCACCGACCCGAAGCAGCTCGAGGGCCAGACCGTCGGCATCACCGGCGTCCCCTCGGACACCGCGATCCTGAACACGGTGATGAAGGACTCGGGCGGCAACCCCGATGACGCCGACGTGGTCACGATCGGCTTCAACGGTGTCCAGGCGCTGGAAGGCGGCAAGGTCGCGGCCTTCACCGGCTTCATCCCGGCCGACGGTGTCCAGGTCGAAGCGGATGGTTACCCGACCAAGTCCTTCCCGCTCGACGAGTACGGCGGACCTTCCTACCCGGGCCTGGTGGTCTTCTCGACCGAGTCGAAGATCGGCGAGGATCCCGACCTGATGCAGGGCTTCGTCGACGCGACGATCAAGGGCTACCAGGACGCGCTGGCGGATCCGCAGGCGGCGATCGACGCCCTGATCTCGCAGACCCAGGGCATCGACAAGAACCTGGCCATGGACTCGTTCAAGGCCTGGATCCCGTTGCTCGGACCGGCGAAGACGTTCGGCCAGTTCAACAAGAAGAACCTGGAGGCTCTCTCCCAGTTCATGGTTGAGAACGATCTGGCCGACGAGCCGATCGCGCCGGACCGTTACGCGACCACCGAGTTCACTCAGCCCAAAGAGTGAATCAGGATCGAATCGAAGTAAGGAGGTGACTGAGGTGCAGGCAGGCACGAAACTCGTGATCGAAGGTGTATCCAAGACCTACCGAGGTGCAGGCGGCGGTGAGAACGTCACTGCTCTGAAGGATGTCGGCATCGAGATAGGAGCTGGTGAGTTCGTCTCGATCGTGGGTCCGTCTGGCTGCGGCAAGTCGACCCTCTTCAACATCATCGCCGGACTGATCCGGCCGTCGAGCGGCAAGGTGCTGCTCGACGGCCGCCAGCCCGACGAGCTGCTCGGCTCGGTGGGGTACATGCCGCAGCGCGACTGCCTGATGCCGTGGCGGACCGTGCTCGACAACACCACGCTCGGGCTGGAGCTGAACGGGGTGAGAAAAAAACAGGCGCAGGAGCAGGCGATGGCTGAGTTCGAGCGCTTCGGGCTGGCCGGCTTCGAGCAGCACTGGCCGGCCAAGCTCTCCGGCGGCATGAAGCAGCGCGCGGCGTTGCTAAGGACCTTCCTCGCCGGACGTGACGTGATGCTGCTGGACGAGCCCTTCGGCGCGCTCGACGCGCTGACCCGGGCCAACATGCAGCAGTGGCTGCTCGACGTCTGGCAGGAGGACCGCAAGACGATCCTCTTCGTCACTCATGACGTCGAGGAGGCGATCTTCCTTTCCGACCGGGTCTACGTGATGTCCGGGCGTCCCGGTCGCGTCTCGCTCTGCGTGGACGTGAACCTCGCCCGGCCGCGCAAGGCCGAGGTGACCATGTCACCCGAATTCCTGCTCTTGAAGCAGAAGCTTCTGAGGCCACTCGAGGAGGCCGCCGCCGGCGGTGGCGTCTTCATCGATGACCGCCCGACCCTGGAGGAACAGCTCTGATGTTCGCTCGTGGATCCCGCGCCCGCCGCATCGCCGCGGCGGTGCTGCCACCAGTTCTCTTCGCAATCTTCGTGCTCGGCGCCTGGCAGCTGTATGTGAGCGTCGGCGACGTCAAGGAATCGACCTTGCCGCCCCCGACCGACATCGCCCAGTCACTCTGGGAGAACCGCAGCATGCTGATCGACAACGCCTGGGTCACGATCAAGGAGATCCTGCTCGGCTTCGCCGCCGCGATCCTGCTCGGGGTCGGCCTCGCCGTCCTGATCCGCAGCTCGCGCAAGGTCGAGCGGGCGATCTACCCGTGGCTGGTCGTCTCGCAGATGGTGCCGATCCCCGCGATCGCCCCGCTGCTGGTCATCTGGACCGGTTTCGACATGCGGCCGAAGGTGATCGTGATCATGCTGGTCAGCTTCTTCCCGATCGCGGTCAACACGATCGACGGCCTGCGGGCCGTGGAGCCGGAGCTGATGAATCTGCTCAAGACCCTGAAGGCGAACGCCTGGCAGCGCTTCCGCAAGGCGCAGCTGCCGGCCGCCTTGCCCTTCATGTTCTCGGGACTGAAGGTCGCGGCGGCGCTCTCCGTGATCGGCGCGGTCTTCGCCGAGTGGGTCGGGGCCTCCGAGGGGCTCGGCTACCTGGTGCTGGTGCTCAACAACCAGACCGCGACCACCGAGATGTTCGCGGTGATCTTCACCCTGGCCCTGATCGGCATCCTGCTCTTCCTCTTCGTGACCCTGCTGGAGCGGCTGCTGCTGCCCTGGTACTACGAGTCGCGCGAGAGCGAGGGTGAGGGCCTGCACCTCGAGGTCGAGGAAAAGTCATGAGCGACACCGTCGTCCGTGGTGCCTGGGCCCTGACCATGGGCCCGGGCGGCGCGATTCGAAACGGCGCCGTCGCGTTTGACGCGGACGGCGCGATCACCGCGGTCGGCGAGGCCGAGGAGCTGATCGCTTCCCGTCCCGGCGCCGAGGTGGTCGGTGACGGCAACGGCATCGTCCTGCCCGGGTTCGTCAACGCCCACACCCACCTGACCGAGGGCCTGATCACCGGCATGGGTGAGACCGCCGTGCTCTGGGAGTGGTTCGAGCGGGTGGTCAACCCGTCCGGGCTGCGGATCACCCGGGACCAGGTCGCGCTCGGCACCCGCCTGAAGGCGGTCGAGATGCTCGAGAGCGGCATCACCACCGTCAACGACATGTCCTGCCACCGCAACCTCGGCTCGCTCGCCTCGCTCGGCGCGGTCGACGGTCTGGCCGATCTCGGCCTGCGCGGCCTGGTCAGCTTCGGCGCCGAGAACCTCTATGAGGGGGCGCCCGCGGCCGAGGTCTTCATGGCCGAGCACGAGGCGCTCGCCGACCGGATCTCGGGCGAGGCGCTGATCGGCTTCCGGATCGGGGTCGGGACCGTCCTCGGCATGTCCGACGAGCTCTTCCGGATGACCATCGACGCCTGCGCCGAGCACGGCTGGGCGGTCCACACCCACCTGGCCGAGGTCCGTGAGGAGATCACCGAGTCGACCCTGCTCTACAAGGGCTCGACCATCCAGCACGCCGGTCGCAGCGGCCTGCTCGACCATGAGGTGATCGCCGGCCACTGCATCTGGTGCTCGGAGACCGACATCGGCCTGCTCGCCTCCAATGACGTGGCGGTCGCCCACAACCCGGTCGCCAACATGATCCTCGCCTCCGGGGTCTGCCCGGTGCCGCGCCTCAGGCGCGAGGGGGTACGGGTCGGGATCGGCACCGACGGGGCCGCCAGCAACGACTCCCAGGACATGTTCGGCGCGATCAAGTCGGCCGCCCTGCTGCAGAAGGTTCACCACTTGCAGGCGGTGGCGATGACCGCGCCCGAGGTGCTGGAGATGGCGACGATCGGGGGAGCGAAGGCGCTCGGCCTCGAGGCCGAGATCGGCAGCCTGGAAGCCGGCAAGCGGGCCGACGTGCTCCTGCTCGACGGCAACGGGCCGGAGCTGGCGGTCCTCCATGATCCTTTCCAGCAGATCGTCTATGGCGCTACTCCGCGCAGCGTCTCCGAGGTCTGGGTCGACGGTCAGCTCCGGGTCTCCGGGGCACGGACCGTCGGCGTCGACCGCACGGCCCTAGCCACGGAAGCCCGGGAAGCTGCCCGGGACCTGGCGATTCGCGGTGACATGAAGGGCGAGTCGGCCTACGCCGGCGCGCTCGATTTCGAAGAAGGGAAGTAACGATGTCCGAAACCAGTGACGTCGTCCTGATCGGGGCCGGCCACAACGGGCTGGTCTGTGGCTCCTACCTGGCTCGGGCCGGGCTGTCCGTGACCGTGCTGGAGTCCTCGGCGACGCCGGGCGGGTGCATCTACACCGAGGACCAGCCCTCGGGCAACCGGCTCGAGCTCGGTGCCTACGAGCACGGCGGGATCCGGGCCAGCGGGGTCGCGGCCGACCTCGAGCTCGAATCGAAGTACGGCCTGGTCTTCCACGAGCGCGACGAGTTCCTCTTCGCGCCCTGCGACGACGGGGTCGGGCTGCCGTTCTGGAACTCGCTCGACCGCACGGTCGAGGCGCTGGCCGAGCTGCTCGGCCGCGAGGAGGCGGAGCGTTACCGGGCCTTCTCGAACTGGGCGAGCGCGGCGATGGGCGTGCTCGGGCAGACCGAGAACGGCCCGCCGCCGAGCCTCCGCTCGCTCGCCTCGATCGCCGACCTCACGCTCGGCGCCGAGGGCGCCCGGCTGATGCAGGCACTCTTCGCGCCGGCCACCGCGGTGACCGAGGGCGCGCTCGGCGACGACCGCCTGCGCGGGCCGCTCGACCACTGGGCGGCCCACTCGCAGCAGCCGCCGCAGGCTCCCGGGACCGGTGCCGGCGCCCTCTTCCTCGCCGCTTCCCACGGCGCGCCGGCGATCCGGCCGGCCGGGGGTTCCCGCGGCACGATCGAGGCGCTGGTCCGCTGCCTGGAAGCGTCCGGCGGGAAGCTGATCTGCTCCGCTCCGGCCGAGAAGGTCGAGACGGCCGGCGGCCGCGCGACCGCCGTGGTCGCCGCCGGCGAGCGTTACGAGGCGCGCCGGGCCGTGGTCTCGGCGATCGACGCCCGGCGCCTCTTCCTCGGCCTGATGGACGAGGCCCAGGTGCCGGCGCCGCTGCTGGCCGAGGTCAGGCGCATCCACTTCAGCCAGCACAACGTCTCCGAGCTGAAGGTCGACGCGGTGATCGAGGAGACCCCTCGCGTCAACGGCCCGGACGGGATGGAGAAGGCCTTCATGCTCTCGGCCAACACGGGCCGCGACATCTCCCGTGCCTTCGCCAGCCTGGGGATCGGCGAGCTGCCCGAGCGGCCGCCGCTGATGATCGCCTTCCCCTCGACCCTGGAATCCGGCTGGGCGCCGGAGGGCAAGGGCGTGGTCTGGCTCTCGACCTTCGTGCCGTGGACCCCGGAACGAGGGCAGTGGGACCAGGAGCTGCTCGAGGAGGCCTCGGAGCTGACCTGGAAGACCGCCGAGAAGGCCCTCGGCTGGAGCATGACGCCGGTCGAGAAGAAGATGACCGGCCCGCTGGAGTGGGTCGAGCGCCACGGCAACCCGGGCGCCAACCCGAACCACATCGAGATGAGCATCGACCAGCTGATGGCGATGCGGCCCTCGGTCAACCTCTCCGGCTACTCGACCCCGATCAACGGCCTCTTCCTGACCGGCGCCGGGACCCACCCCGGCGGCGGGATCACCGGCATGCCGGGCCGCAACGCGGCCGGCGTGATCCTGGAAAGCCTCGGGCTCCGGAAGCGGCGCCGCGGCGAGAAGCTCCGGGCCCAGGCGGCAATGCTGAAGGACGCCCTGAAGGCGACCAGAGAACTGAGGAGAAACGCATGAGTCAAGACGGACCGGCCGCCTACCGGGTGGCCGACCAGATCACTTCCTACCAGCAGTCCGCCCTGATCGGGACGGCGGTCGAGCTCGGCCTGCCGAACGCGCTCTACGGCGGCGCGAAGACCTTGGAGGAGCTCTGCGCCGAGCTCGGCACCGATCCCCGCGGCACCATGGGCCTGCTCTCGGGGCTGGTCGCCTTCGGCATGATCGAACGGCAAGACGAGACGTTCCGTCTCACCGGGGACGGCGAGCTGCTCGCCGACGATCATCCCGAAACGGTCGCCTGGATCTCCCGCAAGGAGTGGTTCTTCTACAAGCTCTGGGCCTCGATGCCGGAGGCGGTCCGCACCGGCCACACCCAGACCCGCGCCTGGCGCGACCGTCTGGAGAACGATCCCGACCAGGCGCATGACTTCCTGCGGGCGCTGGACGATCTCTGCCGGCTCTACGGCGGCGACCTGCCCGGCCTGGCCGGCCTCGAGTCCGGCGGTCGCCTCCTCGACGTCGGTGGCGGTGCCGGCTCGCATGCGGCCAACCTGGTCGTGGAAGTCGACGGGCTGGAGGCGACGGTGCTGGACCTCCCCGGGGCCGAGCCGGTCCTGAAGGAGCGCCATCCCGGGATCAGCTTCGTCGCCGGCGACCTCGATCAGCCCCGCTTCGGCCGGCCCGAGGGCGAGGAGTGGGATTACGTCCTGGTCTCGAACATCCTGCATGACCGTCCGGCCGAGGTAAACGAGCGGATCGTCCGCGAGGCGGCCGGCCTGCTCGCCCCGGGCGGCTCGCTGGTCATCTACGAGTGGGTGATCGACGAGGGCCGCACCTCACCGCCCGGCGTCGCCTCCTTCACCCCGATGATGGTGATCGAGAACGAGGGTGGCTGGACCTGGACCGAGAACGAGATCGGCGAGTGGATCCGCGCCGCCGGCCTCGAGCCCCGGCCCGTCAGCAAGGGCCCCGGCCCGATCGCGGTCATCCGCGCCGAACGCGCTTGATCTGAGCACCGAACCGTGGCCGCCGGTCCGTCTCTGCACGGACCGGCGGCGATTTGTTAACGATGGGTGAGCAAACCACGAAAGGGAGTCTTGCCCAGCCCAAGAATCCCGGTCTCGATCCTGGCAGGGATTGTCGCGCTGGTACTCGCTGGTTGCGGGTCTGCGTCCGAGACCGGTGCAATCAGCGCGTATCCGAGCCCGGGGACACCGACCGCCTCCGGACAAACCCAGATCTCACTGGTCGGCCTCGACCCCGGTTCCCCGGGTGAGATCAAGGTCACCGGTTCGAGATCCGGCGACCACTCCGGCACCGTCGAAGACCTCGGCTCGACCAAGGGAGTGAGCTTCGTCCCCGACGAGCCATTCGCGGCGCAGGAGGAGGTCACGGTCACGACCGAGCACGAGATCGAGGGAGGAAACGGAAACAGCTACTCCTTCGGGACCGCCTCGTTCCGCACCGACGCCGCGCCGCCGCCCCGGGTGCTGCCGCCCGAGAGCCGGCGGATCGAGCACCGGGATTTCCACTCGCGACCCGACCTGAAGCCCCCGGTCGTGGAGATCAAGCACCCGGCCTCCGACGGGGTCGGTGATGGCTATCTCTTCATCTCGCCCAAGGTTGACGGCCCGATGATCCTCGACAACGACGGTGAGCTCGTGTACTTCCGGCCCAGCACGGAGGCGGCCGATTTTCGGCCGCAGACCCTGAACGGCGAGCCCGTCGTGACCTGGTGGGAAGGGCCGTTCAACGCCGGCGGCTACACCGAGGGGACCTACGCGATCGCCGACCAGGAGTACCGCGAGATCAAGCGGGTCAAGGGCGGCAACGGCTACCGGGGAGACCTGCACGAGTTCAAGCTGACCGACCGCGGCACCGCCTTCGCGACCCTTTACCGGGCGGTGCTGATGGACCTCTCGGAGTGGGGTGGGCCGAAGGACGGCGCGGTGCTCGACTCGGTGGCTCAGGAGATCGACGTCGAGACCGGCAAGGTGGTCTGGGAGTGGCACAGCATCGGCAACGTCGGTGTGACCGAAAGCTACCTCGATGTCCCGAGCTCGCCGACCGAGGCGTTTGATTACTTCCACATCAACTCGATCGACGAGGACGATGACGGCAACATCCTGATCTCCGGCCGGAACACGTTCAGCGTGCTCAAGGTGGACAAGGGCACAGGCAAGGTCATCTGGCGCCTCGGGGGAAAGAAGTCCGACTTCGCGATGGGTGACGGGACCGACTTCTCCTGGCAGCACGACGCGCTGCGTCAGCCCGACGGCACGATCAGCCTGTACGACAACGCCGCCAACTACTTCGGCGATCCGACCTACGACCACTCACGCGGCCTGGTCCTGGACGTCGACGAGGAAGGCATGACCGCCGAGCTGGCCGAGCAGCCGTACGTCCACCCGGACCGGCTGCTCGCGCCGAGCCAGGGCAACCTGCAGGAGCTGCCGAACGGCAACCGGCTGGTCGGCTGGGGCTCGCAGCCCTGGTTCACCGAGTTCGGCCCCGACGGCGAGGTGCTGCTGAACGGCACCTATTACGCGCGGAACTCCTCCTACCGGACGTACCGCGGCGAGTGGACCGGCAGGCCACAGGGCCGGCCGGCCGTCGCGAGCCGGGCCGACGGTGACGGTGCGATCGTCTGGGTCAGCTGGAACGGTGCCACCGAGGTCGAGAGCTGGCGCGTGCTGAGCGGCCCGAGCGCCGATGACCTCGCCGAGGTGGCTACCGAGCCGAAGGCCGGCTTCGAGACTCGAATCAAGACCGGCCCGGTGGGATCCTTGATCGCGGTGGAAGCGCTCGACGCCGACGGCGAGGCGCTCAGCCGAAGCGCCACCGTCGGGGTCGGCCGGCGAGCCGGGCCCTGAGACGGTGCCTCTAGGCGCGCTCGACCCGGAAGGCCGGCCCGCCGGCGCCAGTATTGAACTTGGCCTTGGCCACGTTGAGGCGCCAGGGCGCCGGCAGCCTGCCGTCGGTCCGGTTGAGGAACTGGCGGAAGTAGTTCGAGGCCTGGGCGCAGCTCAGGTTGTTGACCACGTAGACGTAGTACGGGCCCTTCGGCAGGTTGAGGGCGCCGATCCGGTCGTTGTGGAGCACCCGGAAGGTGGCGGGGCAACGGGCGAAGCGGTGGTTATTGTCCGGCTTGGGCGCGGGGCCGTAGGCGCGGTTCACCTTGAAGCCGGTTCGCCCGGCGGTGCTCTTGTAGAAGATGCCCATGATCGGGTTCAGCTTCCAGGGGCGCGGGAGGCGTCCGTCGAAGTCGAGCAGGAACTCCTGGAACAGCCGGACGGCCTGGCGGCAGTTCAGCTTGTTCGGGTCGATCAGGGTCAGGCGGTACTTGCCGCGCGGGATCTTGAAGCTGCCGATCGAGTCGCTGCGGACCACGGTGAAGTAGCCGGGGCAGGAACGGCCCGAGTTGCCGCCCGTGTTGCCGCTCTTCGAGGCGGGCGTCGCGGTGAAGCCCTTGTCGGTGGAGCCGGCCCGGAAGGTCCGCCTCTCGCCGCTCTGGGTCACCTTCCAGGGCGGCGTCAGCCGGCCGTCCCAGTCCTGCAGGAACTTCTGGAAGAGCTTGGTCGACTGGGCGCAGGTCAGCTTGCTGGAGTTCAGCAGGGTGACGTTGTAGTAGCCGGCCGGGAAGGTCACGTTGCCGATCCGGTCGTTGTGCATCACACGGAACTGCGGACAGTTCGCGGGAGCCGCCTGGGCGGGATCGGTGCGGCCGGCGATCACCAGGACCACGACAGCGAGCAGGGCCAGCACTCCGGCGACGGAGAACCTGGCGTATCGACGAGACAGTGTTGCGTAGCTGCGGAAGTTCGGCATGTTGGGAATAACCCTATTCGGAACGTCAAGTTCCGGCTAGTGACCAAACTCTGTTCGGTTTCACCCCTGCAGATTGCGGGGATGGCTTGCTCAACCCGTTTCGGACCTCTCGCTCACCTCTCTCCTCAAGGCTTCACATTGAAATTCCGCATCGCTCTGACCGCCCTGCTCCTGTTCCTGCTCGCTCCGGTCGCGTCGGCCGGTGCGGACGACCTGGTTTTCGGGGTCGGCCCCACGGCCAATGAGTCGGCCCCCGCGGCCGGCACCGACGCCCACGCCTCGGGCCGCCTGCCCTACCGCCTGGTCGGTCGCAGCTGGCCGGTCCGCACGGTCCGGGTCGTAAACCACGGTCGCGGATACACCGGCAAGGTGCTGCGCCGCGCGATGGCGCTCTGGAACCGCTCGGGAGCGAGGATCAGGTTCCGGTCGGTCCGCCACACCGGTCCGCGGGTGGTCGAGGTGCGGACCGACAAACGCCTGAACGGCGGCAAGGCGACCGCCGGGTTCATGCCGCGCGGCTCGATCGTCCCCTATCCGGGGCCGCGGCGGGCCTGCCCGGTTCGCACCGCGAGCTCCCGCGCGGCCTACATCCGGCTGGTCAAGAAGAAGTGCCCCTGGGTGAAGATCGTGACCATGAAGCACTCCGGCGGGATCGTCTGGCTGCAGGCGATCGGCCGGGCGCGCGCGACCGAGTACTTCAAGGTCCAGGTTCTGGTCGCCGTTCACGAGCTGGGTCACATCATCGGCCTCGGCCATCGTGACACCGCCTGCCTGGTCATGAACACGAAGCCGCGGCCCGGCTGCGGGTACGCCCCGCGCAAGCCGGCCAAGGTCATGTGCCAGATGCCGATGCCGGGGGATGTCGCCGGCGCGGTCCGCCGCTATGGCGGCCGGGTGGCGGTCCGCAAGCCGCGTCACAACCTCTGTGACAAGTTCCGCCGGCCGGGCCGTCCGGGTCTCTCGGTTGCGACCGAGAAGGGTGGCGTCCTCGGACTGGTCGTGAAGACCGGTTCCCTGCCGCCGCCGTTCCGGCCGGCCGGCAACGGGGGCCGGGTCACGGTCATGGTGACGCCGACCTCGCCCTGCCCCTACCGCAAGGGCGGCCGGCCGAAGCCCGCGATCTCCGGCTCCTATCTGGTTGACAGCTTCTGGCTGGGCTGGCGCACCCGGCGCGGCAAGAAGATCGGCCGCATCGTCCGCCACCCGGCAGCCTCCTTCCCGGGCGCGAGCCTTTGCATCGTCGCCTTCGCCCAGGATCGCTACGGCCGCCTGACCGGCCTCTCGAACCCGGTCACCCTGGCCGTCCGCGGCTGAACCAGATCGGATCGTCGGGTCTTGGCTGGCTTCAGGGACCGACCCGGCGGGCCCTGAACTTCACCTGCGCCTCGCAGAGCGAGGTCACATACCGGTAGTCGCCTTCGAGCACGCGACCGCCGACGAACCGCGCGGTCAAGAGCGCCGCCCACCAGCTGACTCCCTTGCCCCGCTTGTAGGTCCGGTCCACCCAGCCGAAACGGTTGATCTTCGTCTTCGGCAGCGTCTTCCATTCAGCCCAGGTGTAGGCGCCCGGGTTGCAGACGCCGACCACGCGGAGGCGGATCCGTTTGACGGTCCCGCCTCGGGTGACCTGGAAGGTCACCCGTCCGCCGTTGCCGACGTATCGGCCCGGCTTGGGGTTGCGGCCCTTGGTCCTGATCTCGAAGGTGACCTTGCGGCGGTAGGAGATCGGGGCCGGGCCTCGGCCGGTGGCGATCACCTCGACGCGGCGCTTCGTCTTGCCTCGGCCCGCTTTCGGCTTCAGCTTGACCACCCGTGATTCGCCGGCGGCCAGGTCGCCGATGGCTTTGGCCGCGCGCAGCTTCTTGCCGGAGAGCTTGAGGCGGGCGCCGGTCACCGGGCCGGTCCCCGGGTTGGAGACCTTGAGCCGGACCGAGGCGCGGCTTCCCGCGTAGGCGCTCACGCTGCCCAGCACCTTGGCCTGCAGCTGCCCCTGCGGCGCGGCCCGGACGTCTTTCAGCACGACGACGAGGGAGTCGTAGGCGAGGTCCGGATCGAGGTCGAACGAGTCCGTGGGGACGGTGACGGCCACGGCGCAGTCGAAATCCTGCCAGTCGCTGTAGAACTCGACGTGGGTCTGGAACTCGCTTCCGGTGCGCCGCCAGTAGGCGCCGTCACCGGGTTCGCCCGCCCCCGTTTCGTGGGTCGGCAGGATCGAGTCGGTTCCGGGCATGAGCTGGCAGGTCGTTCCGTCCATGAATCCCCAGACGATCATCAGGTCGGAGGTGGTGGCCGCCGTCGGTTCGGCGCCGAGCTTGATCCGGGCGGTGGTGACGCCGTCCTCCATCCCGACCCTGAAGTGGGCTTCGCGCAGGTCGCGGGCCGGGTTGATCGCGGGGTTCGCGGGGCTGCTGTCGCTGCCCTCGCGGGCGACCACGGGCGGTTCGTTCGCCGCCGTTGCGGAGCCGGGAAGGATCGAGAGGACGATGAGCGCGGCCAGCGAGGCGAGGACGGCACGCAGCCACCCCGATGCCCCTGCCGGGCTGGTGATTTGCCTGAAGTTCATGGTGCGGTCTACTTACCCCGCGCGGCGCGGCGCAATCGAGCCATCAGCAAATCAGGTCGGGCGGATTCGGCGCTCGCGGGTCAGCCGTCGCTCAGGTGCAGGCGGACCATCGGGATCTCGGGCTTCTCGTCCCCGGTCAGCTCGGTGATCGAGTGTTCCAGGTGCTTCCAGGCGCTCGGGTGCTCGGCCGCGTAACGCTCGAGCAGCGACTCGCTCTCGGCCTCGTCGAGCAGCTCCGCCCGGGCATCGACCCGGTTGCGGAACCCGATCGAGACCTGGCAGGAAGGGTCGGCCTTCAGGTTCCGGTACCACTCCGCACCGGGACCGAAGCCCGACGCGATCAGCACCTTGTCCTTGCTTTCGCGATCGACCGCCTCGAGCACGACGAACCGCTCGAGCCCGCTCTTCCTCCCGCGGTGGACCAGCATCAGCATGCGGCCCCCGAACACGAATCCCAGCCGGGCCTTGAACAACCCGATCGGCGCCCGGACGGCCCACCTCGTCTTGAAGAACTTCGCGCCGAGATCCATACCCCGATCGTAGCGCCGGAGTTGATCGCCAACCCGAAGATGCCGCGGTCCGAGGGTTGACCCGGGCGGGAGAAAGGGATATGCATGGGATCGAAACCTGCTGGTGCGTGAGCGGTCTGGTCCTTCGGGCACAACGGAATCTGGGGTGGGGGTTTGAGAACAAAGAAGTCGGTGTCCGCGCTGTTGTTCGTGGCCTCTCTGCTCGCCCTCATGGCGCTCGCCCGTCCGGCGAGCCCGGCCGATTCGCCCTGTGCGAGCAAGACGGTCGAGGTCGGCATCGCGAGTGCGAAGGGTTGCTGGCAATCGAAGGCGATCGCCGGTGGCACGCGGTTCGAGGCTCGATTCGCCGAGCAGCCGGGCGGCATGGTGGACCTGAACGGGTTCCTGATCGGCTCGGACAAGGCGAGCAAGGCCAGCGGCGCCGGCCTGGTCATCGACGAGAGCCAGCACCTGGTGAAGTCAACCGGGAAGGTTCAGATCTACTCGCGGGGATACCCGACCAGCGGCCTGACGCCGATCGGCGGTCCGACCGAGCTTGGCTTCACCGTCCCGCCGGACGGGGAGGTGACGATCGACACCTTGCGGTTCGGCAGCGACTCGCCTTGGGTCAAGTCGATCGCGGGACTGATCCCGGCGACCACGATCGAGAACCCGGTGACGATCACGGAGGGCGGCGCCGGCTCGATCGACATGACCTTGGGCCTGACCGGGATCTTCACCCTGAAGGGCAAGCCGCAGTCGGTGACCATCGCCCTGCCGACCAAGGTCGGTGAAGGCACCAAGTTCGACGGGTTCGAGTTCGAGGTGAACGAGATCGACGGGCTGAAGTTCGTCACCCTCTCGAACCTCACCGCCTACTACAAGAAATCCGAGAACAGCTTCGGCGGCGACGTCTCGGTGGTCTTCCCGTTCTTCGGTTCGAAGACCGGTGAGGGAGAGCGCGGGTTCTCGGCCGGGTTCGGGGTCAGGGACGGCCGGCTCAGCAAGTTGAGCTTCGCGGTGAGCGGGCTCAACATCCCGCTCGGGCCGGCGCCTCCCGGCGGTTACCTGAAGAGCATCGGCGGCGGCATCAAGTTCGAGAAGGACGAGAACCTGCTCGAGGCGAAGGCCGGGTTCAGCCTGGGCAAGCCGATCGATCTGCCCTGGGCGAAGCAGGTCACGCCGGTGGGGGTGGATACGGCGATGAAGGTCGGGGTCAAGAACGGCGCCTTCGTGTTCCGCCTCGACGGCGGCGCGACGATCTTCAACATGCCGATCGGCAGCGCCTATCTCGGGATCTACAGCGACGCCGGAGTGGAGTTCGGCGGGAAGGTCGGGATCGGCCTGCCGAGCTTCAAGAACAACCGCAACGATCCGTTCTACATCGGGGCGGGGATGGACGGCTGGATCGCCGGCCACGGGTTCCAGCTCGAGGGCTGGGGCCAGATCTCGCTGTTCGGTTACAACGCGCTCAGCGGCCGGGTGCTGATCAGCAACAAGGCGATCGGCGCCTGCGCGAAGATCTGGCGTTGGGATCTCGGGGCGGTCTACGTGTACGGGAGCGGCACCAAGTTCGGGTGGTCGTGCGGCATCGACCGGTACAAGCAGAAGTTCCGGGCCTCCTCCTCGGCCTCGGCTTCGGCGATCCGGGCACAATCGATCAGGCTCGGCCCGAACGAGTTCATCGTGAAGGTCAAGGGTGATGGAGCCGCCCCGCGCTTCCGCATGGTTGCCGATGACGGCCGGAGCTTCGTCCCGCCGACCGGGCGGGACGGCGTGATCCATGAGGCGCAGGGCTACGGCTTCTTCGTCGACGAGGCCCACCGGGAGACGAACGTCGTGCTGCGGCAGCCGAAGGGCGACTGGAAGATCCTGCCACTGGCCGATTCGGCGCCGATAATCGGGGTCAGTGCCGCCAGGTCCTTGCCGGACGAGAAGGTGAGCGCCGGGATCTCCGGGGGCGGCCAGCACCGGGTGCTCCGGTGGAGCTCGACCGGCAGCCCTCACACCCGGCTGCTCTTCACCGAGCTCATGCCGGGCGGGGTCGAGCGGCCGATCGTCAACACGGGCAAGGCCGAGGGCCGGATCCGTTTCAAGGCCGCGACCGGCTTCTACGGAAAGCGTCGCCTCAAGGTGGACGTGCTCCAGCGCGGCATGCTGCGGGACACGAAGATCCTGGCGTCCTACGTGGTGCGCCGGCCGTCCCGGCGGGCCGCGCCCCATCGGGTCCGGGCCACACGGTCGGGCGGCAAGGTCACGGTCTCGTGGTCGGGGGTCAAGGGGGCGACGGGGTACCTGGTCCGGGCCAGCATTCCGGCGAAGTCCCGGAACGGGAAGCAGAAGGTCTCCTTCGCTGACATCGTCGGCCCGAAGGCCAGGCGCCTGTCCTTCGATGATTTCCCGCTCGCCGAGAAGGCGTCCGCGGTCGTTCAGGCCCTCGGTCCGGACGGACGGCTGGGCCGGGCCGGGCGCTCCCACTTCCTCACCCAACCGCGGGCCGAGACGATCCGCGGGGCGCTCAAACGGTCGGCCTCCTCGATGAAGCGGTCACGGCGCGCGGTCCGCCTGACCACGATCTGCCCGGGTGACGGCGTCCACTGCCTGGTCGAGATCACGATCAAGCGAGACGGCAGCGTCCTGATGAAGCGCTCCTTCCAGCAGGCACCCGGAACATTCCACCGGGTGAAGCTCCACAACCCGGCGATCCGCCGTCACCGTTCCGAGCCCCTGAAGGCCAGATTGACGATCAGGCACGTCGGCTCGAAACCGGTCACCAGGGTGCGGCACCTGCGCTGAACGGCCACACCCCACCGGGCACCCATCCTCGACGACAAAATCCGTAGAATCCCCCGTCCAGGCTGAAAGGCCTGCCCCGCGCCCGTAGCTCAGCTGGATAGAGCGTTGGTCTACGAAACCAAAGGTCACAGGTTCGAATCCTGTCGGGCGCGTTTGCCAACGACCGTGAATTCCGCTCAACGGTGGGAAGTCCACTCGGCACGCTGATTCGGGCTCGAAACGCCGAAATCCCCGTTTGGCTTGGTCAAGCGGGATAGGACCGTCGCTCAAACAAGCCCTCGCCTCCCCGCTGACGGGTTAAGGGACTCTCTTCGTTCGCCAAGCGGGTTCTAGGGTGCTGTTTCGGAACTTCTCCTACGTTCCTTCAAGTAGTTATGGAAGCTCGGTTTTTTCCGAGATCTTCGACTTAGGTTCGGTTCATGGTGACTGTTGGACACGACAGTTCGAACACGAGATAAGGAGAAGAGCATGTCTGAAGGATCGATGCTGTTGATCGAACCACCGGACCCCAAGTCCGGTTTGAGAAAGGCAGCTGAGGCCGAACGCCGAAAGATCGCTCTCTGGGAACAGAAGCAGATCAAAGCAGTCCGTCACGAGACGGTTCGTCTACAGCGAGAAGTGGCTCAGGCCGAGGCTTCACTTGCTAAGTCCGTTGGTACTCCGGGGACACGACGACCCGGGAAGCGTGGTCAGAGTACAAATCGAAAGCGAAGGCCAACTGCGGTTGGTCAAAAGCAGCGCGAGGGAATGCTGGGTCTACTCCGGAGTGAAAACCGGGATATGGCAATGGGTGAGATCCGAAAAGCCTTGAACATCCCCGAGTCTTCCGCACGGAACGCAATGGATTCCTTGGTTGACTCCGGAACCGTTAGGTCAATTGGATCCGGTCGTATGACCAGGTATCGCGCGGCCGACCCGAAGCCGAGTCAGTCCGGAAGGGACCGCGGAACCCTGCAAGGACGAGTCCTTGAGGCAGTTGTCGAGCGCGAGCAGGTTTCACTTGAGGAACTCGTCGAGATCGTGGGTGCCCCGGGGGAAGAAATTCAGCGGAACTGCGGCGCACTCATCCGGGACGGAGAGATCCGCATGGATCGCGCGGACGGTCTGCCCGTATACGTGGTTACGGAGGCAGATAATGGCTAGCTCTCTGGCAGTGAACCGCCCCGGGTTTGTTGGAGGCTTAATCCTTTGAGAGGATCGAGTCAATG
>JBIQLL010000016.1:0-61129 GCA_044464425.1 Solirubrobacterales bacterium
GGATCAGCGGGCTGATCACCGAGGTCGGGGGAATGATGACCCACGGCGCGGTGGTCGCGCGCGAGTACGGGCTGCCCGCGGTGGTCGGGGTTGAAGGCGCGACCGAGAAGATCCGCGACGGCCAGCGGATCCGCCTCAACGGCATCGACGGCTACGTCGAGCTCCTGAGCGAGTGACTGGACTTTCGTCTCCACGCTGTGATAGAAGTTGATGTACGTCAACTTTCAGAATGGTTCAGCGACAGACAGCAGGGTGCGGGAGGAAGCAATGAGCATGTGGTTCGTTCAATCGGTCAGGGCAACCTGGAGCCGTCCACGGCGGCGGATGCTGGAGTTCCTGCTGGTCAGCGCGCTGGTGCTCGTCGCCGCGGTCTCGATGGCGGAGATGGCGCACGCCAAGAAGCAGCAGAAGGCGAGCACCAGGCCGAACATCGTCCTGATCCAGGTTGACGATGCGGTCCGCAGCGACATCCAGTACATGCCCAACGTCAGTCGGGTGATCCAGCGGGGTGGCACGAACTTCACCAACTACAACGCGCCCTATCCGCTTTGCGGGCCGGCCCGCGCCTCGCTTCTGACCGGGCAGCTCGCTCACAACAACCACATGATGGGCAACTTCCAGACCAGCGACGGCGGGCACTTCGTCTTCCGCTCGCTGGACGGCAAGCTCAACCAGGACAACTCGCTCGGCCCCTGGATGCAGCGGGCCGGCTACTCGACCGCGATGATCGGCAAGTACCTCAACGAGTACGGCGCCGCCCGGCAGACCGAGGTGCCTCCGGGCTGGAACCGCTGGGTCGGAATGCTGGACAACTCGACCTACGACTACTTCAACTACGGCTTCAACATCGACGGCAAGATCAAGTACCGGGGCGATGAGGGCTACGCTCGTGACCACATCAAGCTGGCGACCATCGGCTACGCGCGGCCGATCACCAGCTTTCCCGAGTTGATCAAGAACTTCCGCGCGGTCTACCAGCCCTGGGACTTCTTCGGCACGCAGATCTACCAGAACTACTCGGCGACCGTGACCGGCACCTATGCGGTGCGATTCGTCAAGCGGCGGGCCAAAAAGAAGAAGCCGTTCTTCCTCTACTACGCGCCGCCGCAGCCCCACGCGGAGGACACCAACCACATCCAGGGCATCCGCCAGGGAGCGCCCGACCCGGACCCGCGACCCTCGGCCCAGTTCAAGGACACCTTCGATGACGTGCCGCTGCCCCGCACGCCCTCGTTCAACGAGGCCGACGTCTCCGACAAGGCCAGCAACGTGAGCGAGCTGCCGCTGCTCAACGACGACGACATCGCCACGATCCAGGACAACTACCGGGGCCGGCTCGGGGCGCTGAGGCAGGTCGACAACCAGGTCGGCCGGATCGTCGATGCGCTCAAGAAGCGGGGTGAGTTCAAGAACACCTACATGATCTTCGTCTCCGACAACGGGTACCTCCAGGGCGAACACCGGCTCTCCTCCTCCAAGTTCCTGCCGTTCGAGAACTCGGTGCGGATCCCGGCGATGATCGCCGGCCCGGGCATCAAGCAGGGCCGCGAGGTGACCCGCCCGGCGATGGACGTCGACATGACCAGGACCGTGCTCGCCATGGCGGGCGCCAAGCCCGGCCGGACCATGGACGGCGTCTCGCTGCTGAAGGCGGCAAAGGGCAAGCAGGGACTGCCCCAGCGCGACATCCCGCTCGAGGCGTCGCGGCCGCTCTTCACCTACTCGACGCCGCTGACCGCCTATGACGTTCCGTACTACGGGGTGAAGACGCCGCAGTACAAGTACGTCAACTGGTCCTTCGGGGACAAGGAGCTCTACGACCTGAAGAACGACCCGGACGAGCTCGAGAACCTGGCCGGAGACCCGGCTATGGCGGGCCTGATGGCCGAGCTCGAAGCGGAGGCGAGCCGGCTGCGAAGCTGCGCCGGCACATCCGAGTGCCGGTGACCGCCCCGTAGGCGAGCTTCCTCGGCCTGCCCGAAGCGGGCAGGATCTCGGGCATGAGATTCACTCAGGCCGAGCTGGAGCAGTACCGGGACCAGGAGGTCGATGACCTCGTCGGTCCCGGTCTGAAGCTCCTCTTCGTCGGCATCAACCCGGGCCTCTGGACGGCGGCCGTGCGCACCCACTTCGCGCATCCCACCAACCGCTTTTACCAGGCGCTCGTGGCGGCCGGCATCACCGAATACGAGGTTGACCGGGTCGCCGGGATGACCGATCTCGACCGGGCCGCGCTGATCGGCCGGGGGATCGGGATCACCAACCTCGTGCGGCGAGCGACCGCGCGGGCCAGCGAGCTCTCCCGCGCGGAGTTGCGGGCCGGCGGCGAGCAGCTGATGCGATTCGTGGCCGAGCATCGTCCGCGGGTCGTCGCGATCGCCGGCATCACCGCGTACCGTGACGCCTTCGAGCAGCGCGACGCGGTCGCCGGCCGGCAGCCGGACACTCTGGACAACGCCGATCGTTGGTCCGGAGCCGGGCTCTGGGTGGTGCCCAACCCGAGCGGCCTCAACGCGCACGAGACGGTCGCCTCGCTCGCGGCCGCCTACACCGAGCCGGCGATCGAGGCCGGCGTGATCGAGCGGTGACCCCGGCCGGACGCAAAGCCGCTCAGGACGGGTCGACCGCCTCGGCCAGCAGCTCGACCGAGCGGAGCCGATTCGCGACCGAGTTCGACTGGTGGGCCACGATCAGCTCGTCGGCGCCGGTGCGGTCGCGGAACTCCCCGAGGTACTCAGCGGCCCGCTCCGGGGTGCCGACCGCGTTGTAGGTCAGCATCTCGTCGACCGCCGCAGCCTGCGGCGAGGCCAGGATCGCGTCGATGTCCTCGTCGGTGAGCTTGCGGTCGCCGCGGGTGAAGATCGCCCGTGCTCGGAGCCGGCGGGCAGCCATGAGCTGCTCGTCGGCAGCCTCGGCGGTGTCCGCCACGATCGCGCCGACGCCGGCGATGACGTACGGCTCGGAGAGCTCCTCGGAAGGCCGGAAAGTCTCGCGGTACACCTCCAGCGCGTCATGCAGTGCATGCGGCGCGAAATGGGAGGCGAAGGCATAGGGCAGGCCGAGGCTGGCGGCGAGTTGGGCGCCGAACAACGAGGAGCCCAGCATGTAGAGCGGCACGTGCGTGCCCTGGCCGGGGATCGCCCGCACGCCCGGGATCGGACTCTCGTCGGAGAGCAGCCCCTTGAGCTCGACCACGTCGCGCGGGAAGGACTCGGCGGCCTCGGGATCGCGGCGCAGCGCGTAGGTCGTCGCCTGGTCGCTGCCCGGCGCCCGGCCCAGGCCGAGGTCTATCCGGCCCGGATGGAGGGTCGCCAGGGTTCCGAACTGCTCCGCGATGACCATCGGTGAATGGTTGGGGAGCATGATCCCGCCCGCGCCGAGTCGGATTGACTCGGTGTGGGCGGCGATGTGAGCGATCAGGACGGAGGTCGCCGACGAGGCGATCGAGGAGATGTTGTGGTGCTCGGCGTACCAGATACGGCGGTAGCCGGAACGCTCGGCCAGCCGGGCCAGCTCGACGCTGCCGGCGAAGCTCTCGGCGATCGTCTCGTCACGGCCGACGGCCGCCAGATCGAGGATGGAAAGGGGGATGGAAAGTCTGCTTTCGCTCATGTCCGTTGTCGCTGACCATAGCTGGACGTCGTGCCGGGCGGAAAATGACGCGACGGTCCGGTCGGTATCGGCCTCTGGCTTGACAGATATATAGTTAATCTATATAGTTTCCAGATATGAATTCTGCGGAGACTGATGACCTGGACCGACTTTCGGTGGACCTGCTGCAGCAGGCATCGCTGCTATCCAAGCTGGTCTTCCGCTATGCCGGGACCGGCATCTCCCGCAGCGAGGCCGGGCTCCTCACCGCGCTCGAGCAGGGGCCGCAGCGGATCACCGCACTGGCCGAGCTCGAAGGGCTGGCGCAGCCGACCGTCACCACGCTGGTCCGCGAACTGGAGCGGCGGGGCTGGGTGAGCCGGGATCGTGATCCCGATGACGGCCGGGTCGTGCTGGTCTCGCTCGCGCCCGGAGGACAGGACGAGCTCGACCGCTTCCGCGCCGCCTACCGCCCGATCCTCCGCGCCTCGCTGGAGAAGGCGCCACCCGGGCAGGTCGAGGCACTGGCTGACGCGACCAGGGCGATCGCCGGCCTGGTCAGCAGCCTGCAGGAGGAAGCATCCCGATGATGGAGCACTTCAAAGGGCAGCCGCGGGCCGTCTGGGCGGTTGCCTTCGCCGCCGTCGTGTCCTTCATGGGCCTCGGCCTGGTCGACCCGATCCTGCCCGCGATCGCCGACGAGCTGAACGCCTCGCCGGCCGACGTCTCGCTGCTCTTCACCAGCTACTTCGCCTTCACCGGCATCTCGATGCTCTTCTCGAGCGTGGTCGCCAGCCGGATCGGAACCAAGCGGACCCTGCTGGTCGGCCTCGCCCTGATCGTGATCTTCAGCGCCCTGGCCGGGATGTCCGACAGCGTCGGGGCGATCGTCGGGCTGCGGGCCGGGTGGGGCTTCGGCAACGCACTCTTCATCGCCACCGCGCTCGCGGTGATCGTCGGCGCGGCCAGCGGCGGCGTGCCCAGCGCGGTGATGATCTACGAGGCGGCACTCGGCCTCGGCATCTCGCTCGGGCCGCTGCTCGGTGGCGAGCTCGGCGCGATCAGCTGGCGCGGACCGTTCTTCGGGGTGGCCGTGCTGATGGCGATCGCCTTCGTCAGCATTTCGTTCTTCCTGCCCAAGACGCCGAGGCCGCCCGCCTCCGAACGGGTGTCGGTGCTCGAACCGTTACGGGCCCTCAAGCACCGGGCCAGCCGGGGCAGCGGACTGACCGCGATCTTCTACAACTTCGGCTTCTTCACCCTGCTCGCCTACGCGCCCTTCCCGCTGGGCCTCGGCGTCCACGAGCTGGGCTACACCTTCACCGGCTGGGGGCTCCTGCTGGCGATATTCGCGGTCTTCGTCGCGCCCCGTCTTTCCCGTCGCCTGAGTGACGTGGTCGGCCTCGGCGTGGCCCTGGCCGGGATTGTGCTGGTCCTGCTCGTGATGGGAATCGGCCACAGCTCCCAGGCGGTACTGATCGTCTGCGTGATCGTCTCGGGGGCGTTCTTCGGGATCACCAACACCCTGATGACCCAGGTGGTGATGGAATCGGCCACGGTTCCCCGGACGATCGCCAGTTCCTCCTACAGCTTCGTTCGCTTCTGCGGGGGCGCGATCGCGCCCTGGATCGCCGGCAAGCTGGGCGAACACGTCAGCGTCCAGGCGCCCTTCTACCTCGGCGCGTTCATGACCGCGATCGCGATCGGAGTGCTCTGGTTCTACCGCGAGTCCCTGGTTCCGGTTCAGGCGGCAGCGATCGTCGAGGAACCGGTCGAGGCGCAGGCCAGGGCGGTGCCAGCCGGCGTGCCGGCCGCAGGCACGCTCGTGGTCGCGGTCGGTGGCGCCGACGCCCGCGAGATCTGCGCGATGGCCGCGCCCCTCGCGAGCGCCCGCGGCACCGAGGTCAGGGTCCTTCACGTGGTCGAGCGAGCGGTCGTGGCCGGCGAGGATTCGGTCGACCTGGAAACTCGCGATCAGGCGCTGGCGGTGCTCGAAAGCGGGGTGGCCGAGTTCGAGAAGGCCGGTGTCCCGGTGGCCGGCGAGCTGTTGACCGCGGTCGGTTCACACCGCGAGGTCGCCGACCGGATCCTCGAGCGATCGGCCGAGCTCGCCGCGACCGCGATCGTGATCGGGGCCGAGAGCAGGCGTGGCCCGCTCGCCGCCCGGGTGAGCGCCGAGATCGTCGCCTCCGCGCCGACCCACGTCATCGTCCTTCACCCGGAGGCCGGCCCGCTCGGCCGGCCGCTGGCCTCGGTGTCATCCGGAGCCGGACCGGAAGAGCTCTGGGGCGGCGGCGAAACCCGGGCGCCGGCCGATTGAGGCCGACGCCCGCGGCCGCCCGATCAGCGCTGGGCCAGGCGCTTGACGCTCTTGGCTCGAGCCCGGATCTGCTTGCCGGTGAAGGTGACCGGGACCCACTTGCGCTTTGAGTAGAGACGGGTCTGGTCCCCGTGGTGTCGGGAGCGCGGATTCTCCGACTCGGAGTAGGTCAACACCGTCGCCCCACGCGGGCCCTTCGGCGTCATCTTGATCGTCATCACCGTGCTGGAGCCGGAGAGGACCTGGCCGTAGCCGACCTTGGTGCCCTGCCCGACCGAGTCCGCTTCCGGATCGGACGAGGCATAGATCGCCACGTAGCAGCCGGTCGAACAACCCGGGACCGGGATGCGCTGGCCGCGGTCGGGCAGGTGCTGGACCTGGCGCGGGCTGGCGTCGAGCGGCAGGCCGCGGTCCTGGAGCTCCTTGACCGCGATTCCCAGCGCTTGGACGTTGGCGGCGCTCGGGTCGAGCTGCGCCGGGGTGTTGACCGGATCGGCCGGGTTGAACTGGTCGGCGAAGGTGGCGCCCGAGTTCCGGTACCAGAGCTCGAAGAGCCAATCGCCCTTGCTGTCGAGCTGCGCCTGGCTGTCCCAGTTGCGGATGATCGGGCAGGCGGCGCTGACGTCAACCGTCTCGCCGCCTTCCAGGGTCACCGACGGGTTCGCCTCACAGAGCTCGGCGAGCCGATCCTTGATCAGGATCCCCAGCATGCTGTCATCGCGCTGCCAGAGGTTTCGCAGCTTGCCGAGCGTGAACTTGCGTCCGGACAGTCCGTCGGTCCCGGCGAGCCGGTTCTGGATCATCCGGATGCCGTAGCGGGTCCGCAGCCCCTGCTCCGTGCCCTCGTCGCCGATGATCGGTGAGAAGCCGGTCAGCGGCTGCTTCGGGTTGCTCAGCCAGTAGGAGTCGTTCGAGTTCTGGACGTAGTCCCGTCGGATCAGCACCGGCAGGTGGTGGCGTCCGAGGATCCCCGGCACCACCGCGTCCTTGTCGTTGCCCCAGCCGCATTCGGGGCGGGAGCCGTCGAGGGTGATGATCCCGGCCTGCTGATGAACGACCTGCGGCAGGCCGGCCGGAATGCAGGTGTCGATCTGCTGCTTGCTGACGTTGGGGACGACCGAGTTGTCCTGGTAGAGCGCCCGACCCTGGCGGTCGATCGCGATCGTGTTCACCCACGGGTCGCCCTGAGTGCTCGACTGGGCTCGGACCAGCTCGTTCACGTTTCTGGACCGGTTGATCTTGAACCAGGTGTTGCCCAGTCGCAGGTTGTCGGCGTTCGCGTCACCGAGCGCGTAGGCGGTGGTGCCGCTCCAGGAGAAGAACGCCTGCGGGATCGAGGCGACCGGTCCGAAGCGTGAGTACCAGAACGTGTGGCTGCGGTTCTCGAGCCCGCTCTCGGTCTTCACCTTGACGCTGACCGTGCGCGAGGTCATCGGGATGGTCCGGCCGTCATAGACGTAAGAAGTCGGATCGCCCGGGGCGAGCTTCAGCTGGAACGGCGTGAACCGCCAGGCGCTCGAGACCGTGTGGGTCCAGGCGACGTTCTGGTTGAAGCCGATGTTGACCACCGGCAGCCCGCCGAGGCTGGAACCCTGGACGTTCATCTTGCCGGGCAGGGTGAGCTGGAACTGGTAGAAGCGCTCCGGGCCGATCCAGGGGAAATGGGGGTTGGCCAGCAGCAACGGCTGTTTGTCCGCGGTCGCCTGCGAGCCCAGCGCGACCCCGTTCGATCCGATCGGGTTCACGCCGTGGACCGGCCGCTGCCACCACTCGGCCGCGGCAGCTTCGTCGAGGGTGCCCTGGGCCATGAGGCTGACCTGGTCGGCCCGGCCATCGGCCGATGCCTGGGTGGCGGGCGGCTCGGTGCTGGCCAGCTCGTCGATGAACTGGCCGGTGCTGGCCAGGATCGCGAGCTGGTACGCGCGCCGCCAGATGTCGATCGTCCGGATCGGCTTGACCCACTTTTCGCCACGGCAGCGGGGGTCGGTGATCTTGTTCACGCCGGTGCGGCGCAGGTATTTGTTGTAGCCGGCAGTCCAGCCGCGCATCAGCTGTCTGACCTGGGGCATCGGCCCACGGGGCGGCTTCCGCTTCAGCAGCTTCTCGACCACCCGGCCCTTGATGATCGACTTCCAGAAGAGGTCCGAGTGCAGATTGTTGTTCGAGATCTTGGCCGAGGCTATGGTCACGCCGTCGGGGCCGAAGTACCGCGAACGCTGGGCCCGCAGGGTCACAAAGTTGTCAGCCATCGTGCATATGTTGTCCTCGGCGTAGGCGTAGCCCGTGCCGAACCCGAGTCCGGACCAGTTGCGGGCCTTGATGTGGGGGATGCCGTACGGGGTCCGGGTCACGGTCGCGCGGAACTGCGCCTTCTGGCCCTGTTTACCCGGTGCTTTCTGGGCCTGGGCCGGCGGGCTCGCCTGGCTGTTCGCGGCGGCGGATCCGCTTGCCGGTAACGCACAGAGCAATCCGACAGCGAAAACGAGCACCACACGCAGACGTGGACTTTCGGAAAACATGTTCCCCTTCCTCCTGGTCGACGGACGGTCCGATCGTACGTGTGATCCGGAGCGGTGTCATCGGCTCAAACGTCCAAGAAAATTCGATGATGACTGGGCGAAACGCACAAATAATCCCGCCCGGAGCCGTAATCGCGCCGATCCCGCTTGTGGGATGCAGCCGATTGGGCGATACTCGGCTGCATGGCCCCGACAGCGGTAGCCAAGCGAGGCGGTCAACAGCTTCGGAACAGCATCATCGACGAGGTCGAGCGCGACCACGAGGCGCTGGCCAACCGGGTGATCGCCGCGATCGTCGGTGAGGTCTCTGAGTACGGCTTCGACGATGCGGAGGGCCTCCACGGCGATGTGCGCGCCCATTGTGACGCCAACATACGCGCATTCCTGGCGGTCGCCCGGGCAGGACGGGTTCCGGTCGGGCCGGAGCTCGAGTTCGTGCGGGAGGCGACCCGGCGTCGGGTGAGTCAGGGGGTTCCCCTGGACGCGGTCCTTCACTCCTTCCGGATCGGCCACCGGGTGGTCTGGGACGCGCTGGTCGAACGGGCCGAACGCTCCGAGCACGGCAGCGACGCGGCGGTCGGGTTCGCGCGGATCTCGATGAGCTACGTCGACACGGTCTGCACCTGCGTGGCCGATACTTACCTGACCGAGCAGCAGCAGGCGATCGCGGAGGCCGACCGGTCCGCCCGCGACCTGCTCGAACTGATCCTCGCCGGTGATCCCGGTGCCGCCCGCACGGCCGAGCAGATGGGGCTGAGACTGACTTCCTCCGGCCGGTACCTGACCCTGGTCGCCGACACGGGTTCGCGCGAGGAAACCGGATCCCCGACGGAGTTGGCCGGCCAGCTCCGTCGCACCTTCCCGCTCGAGTCACGCCTGATCGTGGTCCGTCAGGGAATCGTCGTCTGCGTACTGGCCTGCGAGACGACCGACGAGGGGGATGTCCTTCGCCGGCTGGAAGAGATCCTGGCGGTCCGGGCCCGGCGGGACGAGACCAGGATCAGCGTGGGGTTGGCCGGAGACGGGCTGAACGGCATCGTCAGGAGTCATCGCCAGGCGGTTTCGGCGCTCGCTGTCTGTGGTCCCGAACGACCCCTCGTCGCGATGTCAGAGGTGAGCCTGCTCGATTACCTGATCGCGACCGCGGACGAACCGGCGGTCGCCCTGATCCCGGCCAGGGTTCGGGATCTGGCACTGAGCGAATCGGATTCGGATCGGGCGATGGTCGAGACCCTCGAGGCGTTCGCCTCGACCGAGATGAACGTGCACCGGACGGCCGAGGAGCTGCCCGCCCACCCGAACACGGTCCGCTACCGGCTTTCCCGGGTTGCCGAACTGACCGGGATCCACTGGCGCGACCCCGTGCAGGTGGTCGAGCTTCTCGCCTGCATCCGACTCGCCCGGCGTTCGGCGGGTGAGCAAACCTCCTGAACCGCGCTCAGGCCCGTCGTCCTACGGGTCGGGTGGGTCCGCGGACGCCGGATCGTCACCCGCGAAGAGCGGAGCGAGCTGGGTGCGCCGGTTGATCCCGAGCTTCCGGTAGACATTGCCGAGGTGATACTCGACCGCCTTCACGGTGACGAACAGGAGCCGGGCGATCTCCCGGTTGGTCTGGCCTTCGGCGGCCAGCTCGGCGACCCGGCGCTCACCGGGGGTGAGTGACTCGACGCCGGCGCCGGTCGGCTCGCGCGTGACTCGTGTGCCGGTCAGGCGCAGCTCCTGGCGGGCGGCCTCCGCGATCGCGTCGGCCCCGCCGGAAGCGGCCAGGTTCAAGGCCTCCTGCAGCGCTCCGCTGGCCTCGGCCCGGCGGTGCGCGCGCCGGAGGGCGGATCCGAGCGCGAGCAGCAAGTGGCAGCGCTCCAGGCGCGGCGGCCCTTCCGGTGCCGGCGGCACCAGGGTGAGCCCCTTGCGGAGCAGCGAGATCGCGTCCTCGCCCGAGGATACGGCCGCCATGGCCCGGTGCGCCCGGGCCATGACCACCGGCACGCCCACTCGGGCGGATGCTTCCATCGAGGCGCCCGCCAGGGCCCAGGCGCTGTCGCGATCCCCCGCCATCATCGCCGCGTGCGCGGCCTCGGCTCGCCACGGGAAGAGCGAGGGGTTGTCCATGCCGATCTCGATCAGCAGCTCACCCGCCCGACGGAGATCGGCCAGGGCCGCCTCGAACTCTCCCTGGGCTATCCGCAGCCGGCCGCGGGCGAGCAACACGCCGGCCATTTGGTTTGAACGCTCCAGATCCTCGTAGGTGTCGAGCAGCGCCAGCGCGGCCGCGGCCGCCTCCAGGTCACCGCGCTCGACCTCCACCTGGATCTGACAGGCGACGGCCATCGGAAGGAAGGCCTGCCAGCCATCGGCGCGGGCGTCCACCGCCGCCCGGGCATCGGCGGCGGCCGCACCGATCTGCCCCCGCTTCAGCAGGGGCCAGGCCCGGCAGTAGCGTGCCATCGCGAAGGCGGTCGATGAGCCCCGCCGCTCGGCGTCAGCGAGCACGGCGTCACAGATCTCCAACTCGCGCTCCAACTCTCCGGCGGCCAGCAGCGCGCCGGTGACCAGGGACCAGGTGACCCCGTCGCTCGACTCCCCGGCCAGGAGCTCGCCGTCACCCCAGGCCCGCTCGGCCAGCTCGGCGACTTCGCCCGCTGCACGCCCGGCGAAGCCGCGCTCCTGTGCCATCTGCGCCATCAGCTGGCGTTGCCCCAAGGATGGCGCCACCTCATCGTCCAGCTCATCCGAGTCACCGGCGCCGATCGCGTGTGCGCGTTCGATCCGGTCGGCGCTCGCGGCCATCCACCAGGCCGCCCGCAGCGCCCGGCCCAGTTCCGAGTCGGGGTCCTTCACCTCTCCGAGCCCGGCCTCGCAGGCGTGCGCGGCCTCGGCCAGATCGCCCTTGACCGCGAGCGCTCGGCCCAGGTCCAGCAGCATGCTCGCGCGGTTCGGCCCGGGTCGGGAGAGCTCGACGGCCGCCCGCAGATGGTCGCTGGCCGAGGGCCGCCCGAGCGAACTCTCGAGCCGGCCCAGCTCGGCCAGGATCTGCGGTCGCTGCTCGGCGGGTGGCGGTTCCTCGAGTGCCCGGGTCAGGTACCCGGCGGCCGCCTCGGCGCTTCCCTGCGTGGCGGCGAGCCGGGCCGCGCGGCAGAGTCGCTCCACGACCCAAGGGTCGCCCTGCCGGGCGGCGGCCAGCAGATGCGGTGCGAGCAGAGCCGACTCGCAGCCGTCCCGGTCCAGGATCCGGGCCGCCTCGAGGTGAGCCTCGGCCCGGGCGAATGACGGCATCGCGTCGAGGACCGCGGACGCGACCAGCGGGTGCGCGAAGCGCAGCGGCACCCCGGGCCTGAGGATCTCCGCCGCGGCCAGCTCGGCCAGCGCTCGACTCGCCGGGACGAGCTCGATCCCGGCCAGCGCGGCTGCCTGGGTCAGCGTCGTTCCGTCTCCCAGCACGGCCGCCGATCGGGCCAGATCCGAGGCGTCCGCGCTGGCAGATCGGAGTCTCATCAGCACCCGGCGCGAGATCGCCGGCGGTGCCAGGCCGGCGACCTCATCGGCCGAGACGGGATGGCCCTGTCCCGCGGCAAGGCGAATCTGGCGCAGCAGTTCTCCCAGGTAGAAGGGATTGCCGCCGCTGGCGGCGACACAGGCCGCGATCAGGCTGGAAGGGCTGCCCGGCTCGAGCGTCCCACGGGCCAGCATGCTCGCCGCATCGGGTCCCAACGGGCTCAGTTCGATCCGTTCGGCCTCGGGCTCGGCGATGAGCCGGTCCAGCGGGCTCGGTTCCGGATCCGGCACCGAGGGCCAGTGAGTGACCAGGAGAGCGATCGGCAGCCGGGACAGCCGGCGCGCGAGATATGTGATCAGGGCCAGCGAAGGCTCGTCGGCCCAGTTCGCGTCATCGACCAAGATCGCCAGCGGACCCTTGTCGGCCCGTGCTCCGATCTCGTGGAAAAGCGCATGGGTCGGGGAGGCGACTCCGTCAGCGGCACGCTCCGGTTTCGGTACCGCTCCCTCCCCGAGCAACTGCGAGGCGAGGCCCCAGGGCAGGGTGCGCTCGAGCTCTTCGCCGCGACCGCTCAGCACCTCGAGCCCGCGCTCCCGGGCGCGTTCGGTCGCCAGTTCCGTCAGACGGGACTTGCCCAGCCCCGCACCGCCCGAGATCAGCAGGATCCGCCCTCGGCCCCGGCAGGCTTCGCCGAGGGCGAACTCGATCCGCTCAATCTCCCTCTCGCGTTCGAGCAGGAACCCCGGGTCGCTTCGATCAGCCCCATGTGCCTGCGTATCCATCGCTATCGCCCCGATCATCGCGCAGAACGACAGCCATTACAAACGCGTTCCAGCGTCCCTGCCGTTTCGGGGGCGATCACCCACCGATGGCGTAGGCGATCGCCCCCGGTTGCCGGGCGATAGGTTTCGGACGTGGCTCAGGCTCAGGACATCCTCACCCCGATCACCGATGCCGCGGTGTTCCTCACCGTCTGCGTCGATCCCGGCGGCGAGGCGACAGTCAAGGATCTGCTGGCCGACCTGCCCGGTCTGAAGCGATCGGTCGGCTTTCGTCATCCCGAAGGCGGACTCGCCTGCGTGGCGGGGATCGGCTCGGGACTCTGGGACCGCATGCTCGGCGCGCCGCGACCGCCCGGGCTCCACCCTTTCCGCGAGGTCAAAGGCCAGACGCACACGGCACCATCGACCCCGGGCGACCTCTTCTTCCACATCCGGGCCAGCCGGTTCGACATGTGCTTCGAGCTCTCCCGTCTCCTGGCCGACCGTCTCGAAGGATGCGCCCGGATCGTCGACGAGGTCCACGGGTTCAAGGCCTTCGACGAGCGGGACCTGCTCGGCTTCGTCGACGGGACCGAGAACCCCGAGCCCTACGAGGCGCCCGACGCGGCGCTGGTCGGCGAGGAGGCCCCCGAGTTCGCCGGCGGCAGCTACCTGATCGTCCAGAAGTACCTGCACGATGTCGAGGCCTGGAACTCTCTCTCGATCGAGGAACAGGAGCGGGCCTTCGGGCGGACCAAGCTGGATGACGTCGAGTTCCCCGACGAGGAAAAGGCTTCCAACTCCCATCTCGTGCTCAACGTGATCGAAGACGAGGACGGCGAGGAGCTTCAGATCATGCGGTTCAACATGCCCTTCGGCCGGGTCGGCGAGGGTGAGTTCGGCACCTACTTCATCAGCTACGCCGGGGACGTGAGCGTGACCGAGACGATGCTGGAGCGCATGTTCATCGGCGTTCCGCGCGGCAACCACGACCGGATCCTCGATTTCTCGACCGCGGTCACCGGCGGTCTGTTCTTCGTGCCCTCGGCCGAGTTCCTGGATGGCCTCGATGGTGAGACCGCGCCAGGCGACAGCGGCTGGGGATCCCTCGGGATCGGCTCTGGCCGCTAGCGGTTCAGCGGCCGGTGCGTTTGGCGGTGAAGCTGACCGAGGCGAAGCAGCGGTCCGGCCCGTAGTAGACGAACTGGCCCCGTGTCGCCTTGCGGCCGGCGATCCGCAGCCGGAGCGAGGCCGTGTAGAGGTCACCCTTTTCGGTCGCCTGCACGATGCCGTTGCGCGGCACCTTCACCGTTCGGAACGAGTAGCTGTTGGGGGAGTAGGTGAAGTTGTCGGGGAAGCCGCCGCAGCGCGTGGTCATGTGCCCGTACCAGCCGGTGATCCGGCCGCGCTTCACGGTGAACGTCACATCCCCGGCCCGGCTGCGGTAGCTGCCGGCGATCGGGCGGCGGGGCGCCCGGGCGCGGATCACCCGCAGGGTCCGCACCGCTTTCACGCTGCCGTCCCCGACCACGATCCGCAGCTTGCTCCGCTTCTGGCGCCCTCTCAGCCGGACGGTCAGCGTGGCCGAGCCATCGCGGTCGTCGGCGAGCGCCGGGGCCTTCTGCGCTTTCACCTTCAGCCCCTTGCCGGCGCCTTTGATCGTGAGCTTGCCGGTTGCGGCCTTGCCGGAGTTCCGGAAACTGATCCCGATCTTGGTCGGCACGCCCGGCACCAGCTTGAGCTTCTTCAGTTTCTGGCCGAGCAGATCGATGCCGGTCAGCTTCAGCTGCGGTGAGTGGCGGGTGTCCTTCAGCGAACCGATCAGAGCGTCATAGGTGTTGGTCGCGGCCTGACCCGAGAAGGAGTCATCGAGGAAGACGGCGACGCAGTCCCAGGGCCGCGTCGGGCTCGGGAAGTAGTCGGGGTTGTAGCCGGTGAAGGTGTACTGCGAACCGCTGTAATCCGAGGTCTCCTGGTTGAGCAGCGCGACGAGATTGCAGGTGTCGCCCTGGCGGTTGCCGAACCCCAGGTTGAGCTCGGCGTCCGGATCACCGCCGGGCGAGCCGGCGAGCTCGACCGAGGCGTCGACGAAGTAGCTCGGCTGCGGGGTGTCCTGGCCATAGGTCTCGACCTCGATCGTCACTTTGCTCAGATGCCGGCCGGGGGCGGAGGTGGTCGGCATCCCCGAAGGACGGTTGGCGGTGGTCAGGGTCGCGTCCTGGCGGACCAGCACGCCGGCGGCCTGGGCGCGTTCGCTGGTTAGGGCGAGCACGGCGAACAGCAGCCCGGCCGTGACGGCCGCGGCGACGATCAGACCTTCTCGCTTGTTCTCGCCCCTGCGCGAAATCAACGATGCTCCTAGAGATTCGAGATCTTGGTGGACGCTACCTGATCATTGCCCGGGACCTGTGCTGGGCAAACCATCCCGCAGCCGCGAGATCCGAGTTGTGGCCATATATCGCTCACAACTCGAATCTCGCCGCCGCCCGGGCCGGTGCGGGTCAGGCGAGGTCGAAGCGGTCCGCGTTCATCACCTTGGCCCAAGCGGCGATGAAGTCACCGACGAACTTGTCGTCGCCGTCCTCGCAGGCGTAGACCTCGGCCAGCGCGCGGAGCTCGGAGTTCGATCCGAAGACCAGATCCACCCGGCTGCCCGTCCACCTGGCCTCGCCGGTCGCCCGGTCGCGGCCCTCGTAGGACTTGGACCGGCCGTTGCGGCCGTCGGCCGACTTCCACTCGACCGACTGGTCCAGCAGGTTGACGAAGAAGTCGTTCGTCAGGGTCTCTGGCTTGTCGGTCAGGACGCCCTCGGAAGAGCCGCCGCTGTTCGCGCCGAGCACCCGAAGGCCGCCGACCAGCACGGTCATCTCCGGGGCGGTCAGGCCGAGCAGGCTGGCCTTGTCGAGCAGCAGGTACTCGGCCGGGAGGGGGTTTTCGCCGTTGTCGTAGTTGCGGAAGCCGTCGGCCTTCGGCTCGAGGTAGGCGAACGAGTCGACGTCGGTCTGCTCCTGGGTCGCGTCGCCGCGGCCCGGGGTGAACGGGACCGCCACCTCGTGCCCGGCCTTCTTCGCGGCCTCTTCGACCGCGGCGCTGCCGGCCAGGACCACCAGGTCGGCGAAGGAGACCTGCTTGGCCTCGTTCGAGTCGTTGAACTCGGCCTGGATCTTCTCCAGGGCCGTGATCACCTCGGCCAGGCTGGCCGGGTCGTTGGCCGCCCAGTTCTTCTGCGGCTCGAGTCGGATGCGGCCGCCGTCGGCGCCGCCCCGCATGTCGCTGCCGCGGAATGAGGAAGCGGCGGCCCAGGCGGCCGAAACCAGCTGCGAGAGCGAAAGGCCGGAACCGAGGATCTTCTCCTTCAGCGCGGCGATGTCGACCTCGTCGACCAGCTCGTGCTCGACGGCCGGGATCGGGTCCTGCCAGATCAGCTCCTCCTCCGGGACCTCCGGGCCGAGGTAGCGGCTCTTCGGGCCCATGTCGCGGTGGGTCAGCTTGAACCAGGCGCGGGCGTAGGCGTCGGCGAAGGCCTCCGGGTCTTCGAGGAAGCGACGGGAGATCTTCTCGTAGATCGGGTCGAACCGGAGCGAGAGGTCCGTGGTCAGCATGCGCGGCTCACGACGCTTGCTGGGGTCGTGGGCCTCGGGGACCATGTCGGCCCCGGCGCCGTTCTTCGGGCGCCACTGCTTGGCCCCGGCCGGGCTCTCGGTCAGCTCCCACTCGTAGGCGAAGAGGATGTGGAAGAACTCGTTGTCCCAGCGGGTCGGGTGGTAGGTCCAGGTGACCTCGATGCCGCTGCCGATCGTGTCATCGCCCGAGCCGCTGCCGTAGGTGCTCTTCCAGCCCAGCCCCTGCTCTTCGAGCGGCGCGGCTTCCGGCTCGGGGCCGACGTGCGGCTCCGGGTCGGCGGCACCATGGGTCTTGCCGAAGGTGTGGCCACCGGCGATCAGGGCGACGGTCTCCTCGTCATTCATGGCCATCCGGGCGAAGGTCTCGCGGATGTCGTGGGCCGCCTTGAGCGGATCCGGCTCGCCGTTCGGGCCTTCCGGGTTGACGTAGATCAGCCCCATCTGGACCGCGGCCAGGGGGTCGTCGAGATCTCGCTCACCGCTGTAGCGCTTGTCCCCGAGCCACTCGGTCTCCGGACCCCAGTAGGTGTCGTCGGCAGGCTCCCACTCGTCGACCCGCCCGCCGGCGAAGCCGAAGGTCTTGAAGCCCATCGACTCCATCGCGACGTTGCCGGCCAGGACCATCAGGTCTCCCCAGGAGAGGCTGCGGCCGTACTTCTGCTTGACCGGCCAGAGCACGCGGCGGGCCTTGTCCAGGTTGACGTTGTCCGGCCAGCTGTTGATCGGAGCGAAGCGCTGCTGGCCGTGGCCGGCCCCGCCGCGGCCGTCGGTCACCCGGTAGGTGCCGGCCGCGTGCCAGGCCATGCGGACGATCAGCGGACCGTAATGGCCGAAGTCAGCGGGCCACCAGTCCTGTGATGTGGTCAGGGCCGTCTCGATGTCCGCCTTGACTTCGTTCAGGTTCAGGCTTTCGAACTCGGCCGCGTAGTCGAAGTCTTCGCCGTAGGGGTTGATCTCGGCGGGGTTCCGGGCGAGGATCCTCAGGTTGAGCCGGTTCGGCCACCAGTCGGTGTTGCCGCCGCTCTCGGTCGGGTAGGGGAAGCGCTCATGCGCGACCGGGCAGCCGGCGGCGCTTTCCTCGTTCACCTCGCCGATAACAGCGTCAGGTTCGTGGCGTTGTTCAGACACGGGTTTCCTTTCGGGGGGATTGGTTCGGGTTGCTTTCCGTCGTGCAGTCGGGGCAGAGGCCCCGGTACACGACCTCGGCCTCCTCGATCACGAAACCGTGGTCTTCGGAGGCCGTAAGACAGGGTGCGTGGCCGACCGCGCAGTCGACGTCGGCGATCGCGCCGCAGGAGCGGCAGACGATGTGATGGTGGTTGTCGCCGACCCGCGACTCGTAGCGGGCGACCGAGCCGGGCGGCTGGATGTGCTGGATCAGCCCGGCGCCGGTCAGTGCCCGCAGCACGTCGTAGACCGCCTGGTGGGAGACGTCATCGACCTGCTTGCGGGCGGCGTCGATGATCGTGTTCGTGTCGGCGTGCGGGTTGTCGTGCACCGCGGCCAGCACGGCCATCCGCGGGCGGGTCACCCGCATCTCCGCGTCGCGCAGGAGAGCTTCGTAGTCGACGGTCGAAGGCACGCTTCGAGTTATACAGGTTTTCTTGAATGAATCAAGTTAAGGGTTCGTAACCCAGTAGCCCTGATGAATCTCGGTGGCCAGGGCTTCCAGAGCGGGGCCGCGAACCTCGAGCGGACGAGATGCCCGGGTGAACACCTCACGCGAGTCGAGCGCCAGCGAGTCGTGGCGGCCGCCCTGGATCTCGATCAGGGAGGAACCGCTGAGCGCGAAGACCAGCGTGCCGAGGCCGGACCAGACCATCGCCGCCGAGCACATCGCGCAGTTCTCGCAGCTCGTGTACATCGTCGCGCCGGCCGCGGTCTCCGGGTCGAGGTTTCGGCCGGCCCAGACCGCCAGCTTCAGTTCGGGATGAGCGCTGAGGTCGTCGTCGGTCACCACGGTGTTCAAGGCCTCCTCGAGGAGCTCGCCGTCCGGCCCGACCAGCAGCGAGGCGAAGGGCTGGTCGCCGGCCTCGCGGGCCGCGCGGCTCAGCTCGATCGCGCGGCGCAGCCAGCGCTCGTCCTCGGTGGTCGGGGTGTCCATCAGCCGATCATACGCCGGCGCCCACCCGCCGGTAGACCGTCTCGATCGACTGGTCCTTGCGGGGGCCTCGCACCCGCCAGGCGGTGCGGAAGCTGTCCTCGCTCGCCGCCTCGATCCGGCCCTGGTAGAGGTCATCCCCGCAGGGGTGGTCGACCTCGCACCGGCCCTCGGCCAGGTCCAGGCGGTGAAAGAGCCGGCCGTCGTCGAAGCGGACCGTCCAGCCGGACTCAGAGGGCTCGATCGTCAAGGCGCGGGTGGCGGGAGTGCGGGCCGGGCCGATCTCGAGCAGCCCCGACTCACGCCAGAGCAGTCGCCCGTCCTCGACCGTGAAGGTGGCCGTGCCGCTGGCCTCGCCGCGGACCGATTGGCCGCGATCGCTCAGGTCCCGCTCGTAGGTCCACTCCCCGGCGAAGTAGGAGATCGGGTCGACGATGCGCATGCCCTCATTGTCTCGCAGGAAGCGACCGCCGGGCCAGCTCTAGAGCGTGGTGCCGACCTCGGCCTCGAGCTCGGCCTCGGTCATGCCGTCGGGACCCGCTTCGCCTTCCGGCGTACGGGCGGAGGGTTCGATCACGATGAAGGCGACGACCAGAGCGGCCAGGACCAGGCCGACCGCGACCCAGAAGGACACTTCGTAGCCGCCGACCAGGGCTTCCGCACGGGCGTGCCCGGCTGCCAGGAGATCATCGGTCCGGTTGGCCGAGATCGTCGCCAGCACGGCGAGGCCGATCGCCGCGCCGACCTGGGCGGTCGTGTTGACCAGCCCGGAGGCGAGCCCGGCGTCGGCCCTGGTCGCGCCGGACATGGCCAGGGTCATCAGCGAGGGGAAGCAGACCCCGACGCCGGTGCCGAGCAGCAAGGTCGAGGGCAGCACGTCGATCACGTAATTGCCGTCAACCGGGACCCGGGTGAAGAGGGCGAGCCCGGCGGCGATCAGAAACAACCCGACGATCAGGCACCGGCGGGCGCCGAACCGCATGATCAGCGGTTCCGAGAACTTCACCGAGAGAGTGCCCATGACCACCGTGGTGGGGAGGAAGGCGAGGCCGGTCTGAAGCGCGTCGTAGCTGAGCACTTCCTGCAGATAGAGCACCCCGAGGAAGAAGAGCCCGAACATGCCGGCCACGGTGAAGGCCTGGACCGCGTTGGCGCCCGAGACGTTGCGGGACCTGAAGATCCGCAGCGGGATCAGTGGGTTGGAGGTGGTGGACTCGCGGATGATGAAGGCGACCAGCAGGAGGAACGAGCCGAGCGAGCAGAGCAGGGTCGTGGGGTCGGTCCAGCCGTCCTTGGCGGCCGGTTCGACGATCGTGAAGACACCGAGCATCAGCGAGGAGGTGATCAGCGTCGCACCGAGGATGTCGGCGCCGTGCGAGAAGCCGAGTCCGCGGTCCCGCTCGAGGTGGCGCAGCGAGTAGTAGCCGGTGGCGATGCCGATCGGGATGTTGATGAAGAAGATCCAGTGCCACGAGAGAAGCTGGGTCAGGACGCCGCCGGCCAGCAGGCCGACCGAGCCGCCGGCCGAAGCGACGAAGGCGTAGACCCCGATCGCCTTCGCCTGCTCGCTCGGCTCGGGGAACATGGTCACGATCATGCCGAGCACCACGGCCGCGGTCAGCGCCCCGCCGACCCCGGCCAGGAAACGGAAGGCGACCAGCATCACGTCGTTCTGAGCGAATCCGCAGAGCAGCGAGGCGATGGTGAAGATGGTCAGCCCGACCAGGAAGACGTCCCGGCGCGAGATCAGGTCACCGAGGCGGCCGGAGAGCAGCAAAAGACCGCCGAAGGCGATCAGGTACGCGTTCACCACCCAGGCCAGGCTCGACTGGGTGAAACCGAGATCGTCCTGGATCGCGGGCAGCGCGACGTTGACCACGGTCGCGTCGAGCACGATCATCAACACGCCGGCGCAGAGCACGTAGAGCGCGACCCAGCGTGATCGGTCGGCGGGATCAGGGGTTGAAGCGGGACTGGAAGCGGGGGTACTGGACTGGTCGGTCAACCGAATCAGCTTAACAAGCGACGTCGCCCGGCCGGTGGGGTTAACCGCACAGTTCAGGCTCCGGCAACTCAGGCGCCGGTGAAGGTCTGGAAGAGCAGGAAGAGGTTGAGGGCGATGATTATCGCCGCGAAGATCGAGGCGA
This sequence comes from Solirubrobacterales bacterium, assembly GCA_044464425.1. Lineage (GTDB taxonomy): Bacteria > Actinomycetota > Thermoleophilia > Solirubrobacterales > 70-9 > 67-14. The sequence continues at coordinate 20,556 of JBIQLL010000016.1, forward strand.
AGATCGTGGTCAGCACGTGGTTCTCGAAGCCCTTGCCCATGACGTCACGGCGGGCCGTGAGCATGATCAGCGGCACCAGGGCGAAGGGGATGCCGAAGGAAAGGACGACCTGGCTGATCACCAGGGAGCGGGTCGGGTCGAGGCCGATCGCGAGGATGATCAGGGCCGGGGCCATGGTGATCGCCCGGCGCAGGAAGAGCGGGATCGTCCGATTGATGAAGCCCTGCATCACGACCTGGCCGGCGAAGGTGCCGACGCTCGAGGCCGCGATCCCCGAGGCGAGCAGGGCCAGTCCGAAGGCCAGCGCGGCGGTCGGGCTGACCAGGTCCTTCAAGCCCTGGAACGCGCCCTCGATCGTGTCGATGCCGGTACCGCCCATGACCGCGGCGGCGATCGCCAGCATCGACATGTTGATGAAGCCGGCGATGCCCATGGCCAGTCCCACGTCGATCTTCTGGAAGTTGATCAACGAGTGCCGCTCTTCGTCGTTGTGAGGCTGGATCCGGTCCTGGGTCAGGGCCGAATGCAGATAGATCACATGAGGCATGACCGTGGCTCCGATGATGCCCACCGCCAGCAGCAGGCTGTCGGTGCCGGCCAGCTGGGGCACGAAGCCGCTCACCACCCCTGAGGCATCGGGGCCGATCTTGAAGGCCTCGTAGAGAAAGCCGGCGAGGATGATCCCGAGCAGGCCGATGATCGCCGATTCGAAGCGGCGGTAGCCCCGGTTGCGCAGGGCCAGCAGGCCGAACGCGGTGGCGCTGCCGATCAGGCCGCCGACGAAGACGGGGGTGCCGAAGAGCAGGTTGAGGGCGATCGCGGCGCCGACGATCTCGGCCAGGTCGGTCGCCATCGCGATCACCTCGGCCTGGGCCCAGAGCCCCCAGGTGACCGGTCGCGGGAAGTTCTCGCGGCAGAGCTCGGCCAGGTTTCGCCCGGTCGCGATCCCCATCTTGGCCGAGAGGAACTGGATCAGCATCGCCATCAGGTTGGCCGCGAGCACGGTCCAGAGCAGCATGTAGCCGTACTCGGCGCCGGCCGCGACGTTGGTCGCGAAGTTGCCCGGGTCGACGTAGGCGACCGCGGCGACGAAGGCGGCACCGAACAGGGCCAGGAAATAGCGGAGCCTTCCCTGCGAGCGCAGGCGCTGAAGATCGGTGACGCTGGGCACGCCGATCGAGCCGTCGGCGGGAACGTCTCGCTTGTCAACCAGCTGAGTCAATGCGGGAACGTTATTCAATCTCGTCAAGAAAAGAGTTTAGGCATGGCTCAAACATCTATGGATGATGGCACGGCGCTCGGTCGCCAGACCGGGTTTGATTATTAATTGGTCGTTCGTTTATTATTCAGGCACTACCACGATCGACTGGAGTGGACAGATGAGCGAAAACGGCAGTGCGAATGGCGGTGCGCGCAACGGAGAGGTCGAGCTCGAGACCGAGGACGAGGCGCTTCAGGTATTGCTCGACGGCGACATCGACAAGGTGATGTCCGGGCTGGACAGGATCGTCGAGGCGGCGCCCTCCTACGAAAAGCTGTTCATGCGCTGGCAGCGCCAGCACTGGTCCACCGAGGACTTCGACTTCAGCGAGGACGTCCGCCAGTGGAACGACCCGGGCACCTTCACCGAGGAGGAACGGAAGTTCATGCTCTTCGGTTTCTCGCAGTTCTTCCTCGGCGAGGAACGGGTGACCGTCGAGCTGCTGCCGTTCGCGATCGCCGCGCCGAGCCATGAGGCGCAGGCGTTCCTGACCACGCAGATCTCGGACGAGGCGAAGCACATGGTCTTCTTCGACCGTTTCTACCGTGAGGTGCTGGGCATGAAGGCGGCCGACATCGGCGCCATGCTCGACACCCAGCGGGCCAACGTGAACGAGGACTGGGAGACCCTCTTCGACGGGATCCTGCACGAGTGCGCCGAGCGGCTCCGGCTCGACCCGACCGACTTCGACGCCCTTGTCCGCGGCATCACCGTCTACATGATCGTGATCGAAGGCACCCTGGCCCTGACCGGTGCGCGGTTCATCGTCAAGGCGCTCAAGGACCACGACTGGCTGCCCGGCTTCCGGGCGGGCTTCACCGCGGTCAACCGGGACGAGTCGAGGCACGTCGGCTTCGGGGTCAAGTTCCTTGCCGACGCGATCAAGGCAGACCCGAAGAACGCGCGAACCGTCGAGCAGACGCTTCAGGAGTGCCTGCCGGTCGCCTCGCTGGTCTTCGTCCCGCCGTGGGTCGACGACCCGTACGACTTCGAGACGCCCTTCTACCACTCGTCGGAGATCTTCGCCTACGCGATGAAGTCGCTCTCGAAGAAGCTCGCGGCGATGGGCCTCGACCCCGCCATGCTGGCCGGCGACGCCGCTTGAACCGAGGCATCGCATGACCGTTATCGCGGAAGCTGAAAAACGCGGTCCCGGCCGCCCCTCCTCCGGAGCCCGCGAGCGGGTGCTGGAGGCAGCGGTGGAAACCCTGCTCGAGGAGGGGTACGCCGGCCTGACCTACGCCAAGGTGGCGGTCCGGGCCGGCGAGAACAAGTCCCTGATCTCGTACTACTTCGGTTCGAAGCAGGGGCTGGTCGCCGCGGTGGCCGATCTCGTCGGCGAGCGGATCACCGCCGAGGTGCTGGCCAACCTGGTCGAGGTGGGCACGGTCGAGCTGGTCGCCGAGGGGATGGTGGCCGGACTCTGGAAGGTCATGGACGACGACCCCCGCATGGCCCGGCTCTACTTCGACCTGAGCGCCGTGTCGGTGGTCGACGACGAGATCCGCCGGGCCCTCCACGAGGTGAAGGACCGGTGGCGGGCGGTCATCTCGGAATACCTGGGCGCGGCCGGCGTGGCCGCATCAGAGGTGCCCGCCCTGGCCACCTGGCTGATGGCCGCGGTCGAAGGGCTGGCGATCGAGCGCCTCGAAGGCTACGAGCCCGAGCGCCTCGAGGCGGCTCGGAAGATCTTCATCAGGTCGGTCGCGCGGGCGATCTGAATCTACGCCGACAGCGGAGTTCTCGGCAAATAGGTCTGACAACTCCGTTGCCGGCGTTTCGAGATTTTGACGAGTGCCGTTTTCGAGTGTGCTAAATTACAACCAAATGGTTGTAGGTTTGCCGACAAAGCCTGGATCCGTGGACCCCGGGTTCGATGAGGACCAGGTCGATCTGATCTTCCACGCGCTCTCCGACCGCACCCGCCGCGACATCATGGGCAAGGTCAGTCAGGGTGAACAGTCGATCTCGGACCTGGCCCGGCAGTACGAGGTCAGCTTCGCGGCGATCCAGAAGCACGTGAGTGTGCTGGAGCGCGCGTCGCTGGTCACCAAGCGGGTACAGGGTCGTCAGAAGCTGGTCCGAAACAACGGCGACACCCTGCATCGTGCAACCGAGCTGCTGGCCCGTTACGAGCGGATCTGGACCCAGCGGATCGAGGCGATCGGACAGATCCTCAGCCAGGAACCCAAGGAAAGGTAGAGGCAATGACCGTTATCAGCACCAACCCTGACCGCGAGAAACTCGAGATGACCGTGATCGGCGAGTTCGACGCTCCCGCCGAGAAGGTCTGGGACGTCTGGGCCGATCCGCGCAAGCTGGAGAAGTGGTGGGGCCCGCCGACCTGGCCGGCCACCTTCTACGAGTTCGAGTTCGCCGAAGGCGGCGAGGCGAAGTACTACATGACCGGGCCCGAGGGCGAGAAGGCCGGCGGCTACTGGCGCTTTCAGGTGATCGAGACCGCGAAGCGGATCCAGCTGCTGGACGGCTTCGCCGATGAGCAGGGCAACCCGAACGAGACGATGCCGGCGATGGTGATGGAGATGACCCTGGCCGAGGACTCCGGTAAGACCACCATGACCACGGTGACCAAGTTCAACTCGCTCGAGGACCTCGACCAGGTGCTCGAGATGGGCATGGAGGAAGGCATCCGCGAGGCGATGGGACAGATCGACGCCTTGCTGTAGCGACGTGAGTACGCTGCGGCAATGAGCATCCTCGACAGCTTCTCTCTGGCCGGAAAAGTCGCGATCGTCACCGGAGCCTCATCCGGGCTCGGGGTGGCGTTCGCGAAGGGACTCGCCGAGGCAGGCGCCGACGTGGCGATCTGCGCTCGGCGGGTCGAGAAGCTGGAGGCTACCCGGCAGGCGATCGAGGAGATGGGCCACCGGGTGGTCGCCGTGACCGCCGACGTCTCGAAGCCGGAGGACTGCGAGCGAGTCGTCGAGGAGACGGTGGCCAACCTCGGCGGGGTTGACATCCTGATCAACAACGCCGGGGTCGCGAGTGCCGCACCGGCCACCCGGGAGGACCCGGAAGAGTTCCGCAAGGTGGTCGACATCAACCTCAACGGCTCTTACTTCATGGCTCAGGCCTGCGGCCGGGCGATGGGCGAGCGGGGCGGGGGCAGCATCGTCAACATCGGCAGCGTGCTCGGATCGACCACCGCCCACCTGCCGCAGGCGGCCTACTGCTCATCGAAGGCGGCGATCATCGGCCTGACCCGTGACCTCGCCCAGCAGTGGACCGGCCGCAAGAACATCCGGGTGAACGCCCTGGCGCCGGGCTTCTTCGAGTCGGAGATGACCGATCAGTACCCCGAGGGCTACCTGGATCAGATGATGTTCCGGGTGCCGGCCGGGCGCAAGGGCGAGTCCCACGAACTGGTGGCCGCGGCGATCTTCCTCGCCAGCGACGCCGCCTCCTTCGTGACCGGGGCGCTGCTGCCGGTCGACGGCGGCCTGCTCACGACCTGAGCGCGAGACCCGCGGGCGCCGCCGTCCCGTTGGTCACTCGGTCCTGAGGCCACCGAGGATCAGGTCCAGGTGGCGTCGCCAGTCGGCGCCCCCGGGCTGGAAGTACATGGTCGAGGTGACCCCGCACATCAGCATCGGGAAATCCTCGAAGCTGAACCCGGGGCGGATCACCCCGGCCTCGATCGCGCGGTCGATGATCCGGATTGCCGGCTCGGCGAAGCCGGCCTTGGTCTCCTCGATGCCTTCCCACTCGAGGTCCTCGACGCCCATCATCGCCATCTGGAAGCCGGCGTCGCCCTCGACCTGTTCGGCCGAGTTCACGAAGAGTGCCTGGAGCGCTTCCCAGGGGTCCTCGATCTGCTCGGCCGCCAGGGCGATCTCGGTGAATCGCTCGAACCGGCTCCGGACCATTTCGGTGACCAGGGACTCCTTGGTCGGGAAGTGGCGATAGACCGTGCCGATCCCGACCCCGGCGTGAGCCGCGATCTGCTCGATCTGGACGTCCTCGCCGTCGCGGGCGAAGAGCTCCTGGGCAGAAGCGATGATCTTCTCCCGGTTGCGGCGCGCGTCCGCTCTGAGTTTTTTCTCGGTCTCGGTCATCTTCTTGACAAACGGAATGTTACTTCCGTATAGTCTTCGCATCAAGTGGAACCTGGATTCCGCTTCCGCTGTAAGCCCCAGTCAGGAGCAAACGTTGACTTCCCCCGATCTTTCTACACACCGCGCCAAGAACCTGGCGCTTCTGCTGCTCGCCCTCACCCAGTTCACCGTCGTCATCGACGCCTCGATCGTCAACGTGGCGCTGCCCTCGATCGGCAAGGCGCTGGACATCGGCCAGGACTCGCTCTCCTGGGTGGTGAACAGCTACACACTCGTCTTCGGCGGCTTCCTGCTGCTGGGCGGGCGCCTCGCCGACTTCCTCGGGCGGCGCCGCATGTTCATGGTCGGCATGGCGATCTTCGGCGTCGCCTCGCTGGCCGGCGGACTGGCCCAGAGCGAGGAGTGGCTGGTCATCGCTCGGGCGATCCAGGGGCTCGGTGCCGCGATCGCGTCACCGGCCGCACTCTCGATCGTCACCACGACGTTCGCGGAGGGGTCGGAACGGAACCGGGCCCTCGGCATCTGGGGTGCGGTCGCCGGCGCCGGCGGCGCGGCCGGCGTCCTGCTGGGCGGGGTCCTGACCGAGTGGGCCGGCTGGGAGTGGGTGCTCTTCGTCAACGTCCCGATCGCCGCCTTCGTCGTGTGGCAGGCCCCGCAGCGCCTGCTCGAGTCGCGTGAGGAAGAGGAGAAGGAGCGGACCCTGGACATCCCCGGCGCGATCTCGATCACGGCCGGTCTCGCCTTGCTGGTCTACGGGCTGGTCGATGCCGCGAACGCCGGCTGGACCTCCACCGAGACGCTGGTCCGGATCGCCGTTGCCGTCCTGCTGATCGCCGCCTTCGTGGTGATCGAGCTGCGGACCCGGCGGCCGCTGGTGCCCTTCTCGATCTTCCGCATGCGCACCTTGCGGGGCGCCAACGTGGTCGGGCTCCTGACCGGCATGTCGCTGTTCTCGATGTTCTTCATGATCACCCTCTACCTGCAGCAGGTGCTCGGCCTGGACGCGCTCGAGGCCGGCCTCGCCTACCTGCCGCTGGCGGTCTCGATCATCGTTGCCGCCGGCATGGCCGGGCAGCTGGTGACCAGGGTCGGTTTCAAGCCGGTCGTGATCGTCGGCCTGTTGACCGTCGCCGCGGGTCTCGCCTGGTTCAGTCAGATCAGCCCGCACGGCTCCTGGTCGGTTGACGTGCTCGGCCCGTCGCTCCTGGCCGGGGTCGGCCTGGGCCTGACCTTCGTGCCGGTCACGATCGCCGCGATGTCCGGCACCAAGCCGGAGGAGGCCGGGCTGGCCTCCGGTCTGATCAACACCTCCCAGCAGGTCGGTGGGGCGCTCGGGCTGGCCGTCCTCGCCTCGATCGCCAACTCGTCGACCAGCGACTCGTTCGCCAGCGGCGACGGCCCCGCGGTCGCCCTCACCAACGGCTTCGCCGACGCCTTCACGGTCGGTGCCTGCTTCGCTCTGCTCGGCGCGATCCTCGCCGCGGTGCTGATCTCCAGCAAGGACAGCCGCGAGCACGCCGAGGCTGCCCAGGCGGAACAGGCCGAAGCCACCGCGACCTGATCCGTGATGGCCCAGAGTTCCTTCCGGGCCATCACGGAGAATCCCGACCATGAACATTCGCCTGCTTGGGGTGCTGGCCGCGGCCCAGTTCCTGATGGTGCTGGACCAGGCGGTCATGAACGTCTCGATCTCGCAGCTGGTTGACGACTTCGACACCACGGTCACCACGATCCAGTCGGTGATCGCCTTCTATGCCTTGGTCATGGCCGGGCTGATGCTGATCGGTGGCAAGCTCGGTGACATCTTCGGCCGCAAACGGGTCTTCAAGATCGGGCTGGTCGTCTACGCCGCCGGTTCCGCCCTGACCGCGGCCTCCTGGAGCGTGCCGTCGCTGGCCTTCGGGTGGTCGATCCTCGAAGGCGTCGGCGCGGCGATGGTGCTCCCGGCGATGGTCGCCCTGGTCGCCGGCAACTTCGACGGCAAGGACCGCGCGGTCGCCTACGGGGTGCTCGGCGGCATGGCCGGGGTCGGGATCGCGGTCGGCCCGATCCTCGGCGGCTGGATGACCACTGACTTCTCCTGGCGGTACGTGTTCGTCGGCGAGGTGATCGTCGCCGCCGGGATCTTCATCGGCACCCGCTGGATGCTCGAGCCGCCGACGGCGGAGCGCCGCCCGCGGCTCGACTGGGTCGGCGGGGCGCTCTCGGCGCTGGGGCTGGCCGTCGTCGTGCTGGGCGTGCTCCAGGCGAGCAACTGGGGCTGGATCAAACCGATGAACTCGCCGGTCGAGATCTTCGGCTTCTCGATGACCCCCTTCGTGATCGTTGCCGGAATGGTCCTGATCGGGCTGTTCGCCAGCTGGGAACGGCGGCGGGAACGGCTCGGCGAGGACCCGCTGGTGCATCTGGATCTGTTCAAGCTCACGGCGCTGCGCAGCGGCCTCTCGATGATGCTGGCCCAGAACCTGATCCTGATGGGGATCTTCTTCACGATCCCGCTCTACCTGCAGGTGGTGCTCGGATTCGACGCGCTGGAGACCGGGGTGCGGATGTTGCCGACCTCGGCCGGGCTCTTCTTTACCGCTTTGGCCGGCTCTGCCCTCGCCTCGAGGTTCGCGCCCCGGCCGCTGGTCCGGATCGGGCTGGTGATCGTCTTCGTCTCGGCACTGCTCTTGATCGGGACGATCGAGCCGTCACTGCAGAATGCCGACTTCCTGATCGCGATGGCCGTACTGGGCATCGGCATGGGCCTGATCGTCTCGCAGCTCGGCAACGTGGCTCAGTCCGCCGTCGGGGACCGGGACCGCAGCGAAGCCGGCGGGCTTCAGTACACGGCCCAGCAGCTCGGCTCCTCGCTGGGTACGGCAGTGCTGGGCGCGATCGTGATCACCGGCCTGCTCGGCGCGTTCCAGAGCAACGTCACCGAGCATGACGCGATCTCGCCCGGGACCCAGACAGCCGTCGAGAAGCGCCTCAGCTCCGGTGGCAGCTTCGTGCCCGCCTCGCAGGTCGAGGAGACGGCGACGGCGGCCGGGATCGACTCATCCGAGGTCGACGCGATCGTCGCCGGGTACCGCGACGCCCAGCTGCAGGCTCTGAAGCTGGCCCTGCTGGTGGCGGCGCTCCTGGCGATCCCCTCCTTCTGGTCTGCCAGGAATCTGCCGGACCGGGTGCTGGGCGATCCCGAAGCCGAGCCTCAGTCGACGTAGTCGGGCCAGCCGGGCGGGAAGAGATCCCGGTAGGGGCGGGCCTCGTCGACCACGCGGCTCACCGATGGCCGGTCCATCAGCCGGTCGAAGTAGCCCGTCAGGTTCCCGAGCCGGTCCTCGTCCCAGCGGTGGACCGCGCGGGCATAGTGGAGGGAAGGCGCCGCAGAGCAGTCCGCGATCGTGAACTCGGACCCGGCCGCCCACTCGTCCGTGAGCATGTCGTCGAGGATCGTGTAGCTCCGTTCGAGGTCGTCGTGGGCCTCGGCCACCCCGAACGGGTCGCCCTCGCCTTCGGGACGGAGATTGTCGAGCACGATCTTCTGCATCGGCGTCATCACGTAGCCGTCGAAGATGCGATCCCGCAGCCGCGCGGTCAGCGCCGCGTCGGGATCGGCCGGGATCATCGGCGGTGCATCCCCGAATCGGTCGAGGTACTCGATCACCGGACTCGACTCGGGCTGGATGACGCCGGCCTCCTCATCGATCAGCACCGGCATCTTGGTCATCGGGTAGAGCTCGGCCAGGTGAGCCCAGTCCTCGGCGGTGTCGACCAGAGCCGGCTCGAACTCCACGCCGCGTTCGTAGAGGGCGATCAGCGCCTTCCAGCAGTAGGAGGCGAAGGGATGCTGGTGGAGAATGAGGCTCAACCCGATCCACCCTATCCGTGGCGAGGGTCGGACCGCTACCTTTCACGTCCGTCCGGGTTAGAAAACTTGACACGAGTCAAGTTCTGGATATCCTCCTCCGGGAGGAGCCGCTCGGGAGTGGAGAGGAAGAGCATGGACCATCGCGTTTTCGAGAGTTTTCCGGGCCGGCTGGCCCTGGGCGGAATGCTCACCCTTGCCTTCCTCGGGCTGATGATGATGGTCGGCGGGTTCCACGAGAAGGCCTGGTCGGCCGCCCGCAAGACACACGCGAACTTCGGCAACCGGCCGAACGTGGTCCTGATCCAGGCCGATGACCTGGTCCGCTCCGACATCCGTTACATGCCGAACGTCAAGCGCTACCTGCAGCGCGGCGGCACCACCTTCACCAACTTCAACGCGCCCTACCCGCTCTGCGGCCCGGCCCGAGCCGCGCTGCTCACCGGGCAGCTCGCACACAACAACAGGGTGCTGGCCAACTTCCGCAGCAACGACGGCGGCTACTACGTGTTCCGCGACCTGCCCGGCAAGCTCAACCAGCGCAACTCGCTCGGGCCGTGGATGAAGAAGGCCGGCTACCGGACCGGCTTCGTCGGCAAGTACCTGAACGAGTACTCCACCCTCGACCTGACCGAGATCCCGCCCGGCTGGGACAACTGGAAGGGCCTGCTCGACCAGTCGACCTACGACTACTACAACTACGCGATGAACATCAACGGCAAGGTGAGGTACTGGGGCGACCCCGAGTACGCCAAGGCCCAGGTCAGGCTCGGGACCCTCGGCACCGAGAACACGCCGGAATCGTTCGGTGAGCTGGTCGGCATCTTCCGCCAGGCATTCGATCCCTGGGACTACTTCGGCTGGCAGCGGGCGAAGGACTACACGATGGACGTGAACGGCCGCATGGCCGACCAGTTCGTGAAGGGCTCGGTCAAGTCCCGCAAGCCCTTCTTCCTCTACTACGCGACTCCCGGACCGCACGCGGAGGACACCAACAACATCCAGGGGCTGAGGCCCGGTGCGCCAGGCCCCGACCCGCGGCCGCCGAAGCGGTACGAGCACACCTTCGACCAGGTCAAGCTGCCACGGCCGCCGGCCTTCAACGAGGCCGACGTCTCGGACAAGGCCCAGAACGTGAAGAACCTCCCCTTGCTCAGCGAGGAACAGATCTCGAGGATCCAGGACAGCTTCCGGGGTCGCCTCGGCGCCGCCAAGTCGATCGACGATCAGGTCGGCAAGATCGTCCGCACGCTCAAGAAGAACCGTGAGCTCTCGAACACGGTCATCATCTTCGCCTCCGACAACGGCTATCTCCAGGGTGAGCACCGGCTGGCCTCCTCGAAGTTCCTGCCCTTCGAGAACTCGATCCGCGTGCCGCTGCTGATGCGGGGGCCGGGCATCAAGAAGGGCCGCAAGGTGAGCGGTATGGCGATGGATGTCGACCTGGCCCCGACCATCCTCAAGGCGGCGAAGGGCAAGATGGGCCGGCGGGGCGACGGCATCTCGCTGCTCTCCGCCGCCCGCAAGAAGGCGAAGCTGCCGCGCCGCGACCTGCCGCTCGAGGCGGACCGCTCGGTCTTCAAGTTCACGACCCCGCTGACCGCCTTCGACCTGCCCTTCTACGGGGTGAAGACCAGCCGTTACAAGTACGTCCACTGGTCCTTCGGCGATCTCGAGCTCTACGACATGAAGCAGGATCCGAACGAGCTGCGGAACATCGCGGGCGAGCCGGCGATGGCGGGCGTGGTCAAGAAGCTGGAGAAGAAGGCGGTTCAGCTCCGCAAGTGCAAGGGGGAGAGCTGCCGGTGATCGACCCCACGCCGGAGCAGTTCAAGGCCCTGATCGAGTCCGAGGATTCCTCGCCGATCGTGATGGTCAACCTGATCCGGTTCCGAGAGCGGGCGACCGGGATCGACGAGGGCAGGACCGGGGCCGAGGCCTACGCCGCCTACGGCCAGGGCATCGCGCCATACCTGGCCAAGGTCGGCGGCGAGGTGCTGACGGCGACCAGCAGCGTTGAGAGCGTCATCGGGCCGGAGGAGCCCGAGTGGGATGCGGTGCTGCTGGTCCGCTACCCGTCGCGCCAGGCCTTCATCGAGATGGTCTCCGACCCGGGCTACCAGCAGGAGCACGAGCACCGCGCGGCCGGGGTGGAGGAAGCCCGCCTGATCCTTTCCGATCTCTCCTTCGGCGGCACCGCTTGAGCTCCGGGGTGATCGAAGCCGGTGCCTACTGGCCCCGGCCCTGGTCCGGTGAGGACGGCGGCCCGCGCCGCGTCTGCCGGCCCGAAGGCCAGCCCGGCCTGGGCATCCAGCCCGGCGAGGGCCTGAAGCTCGAGGTCTTCCGTGACAGCTTCGCGGCCGACATGCTGATCCGCCGCGAGCCCGGCGAGCTCTACGCGCTCCGGCACGACATGCCGAAGGGCGATCCGCTGGCCGGCGATTGCGAGGGCTGGGTCGAGAAGCTCGACCCCGAGACCCTCCAGCCAGTGACGGTGACCCCCCGCTTCCCGGCCGGGCGCTACTGGCCGGGCGGGATCGCCGCCCACGCCAACGGTGACATCTACATGGTCTTTGGCCGCTGGGCGCGCCGCTTCAGCCCCGATCTGGAGCTGAAGGCCGAGCGCCGGCTGCCGGTCGACCGCCCCTACAACTCATTCGTGATCCTCGACACGGGCGAGCTGGTCACCAAGGACTGCGACGCGCCGCGCGGCGAGGCCTCCTCAACCTTCTCGGTGCTGGACCCGGAGACGCTCGAGTCGGTGGTGCCGGAGCTGGAGATCCCGGAAGGCTCGATCGCCCGGCTGGCCTCGGACGGCAAGACGGTGACCTGCGTCGGGACCGAGTCGGTGCTGCGGCTTCACCTCGACCGCGAGGCCGGCCAGCTGGCGATCGACGAGGAGTGGCGCCCCCACTACGCGCGGCCGGGCCAGACTTTCGGCTGGGATCCGGTGATCTCGGACGAGCACGTCCTCTGGATGGACAACGGCCAGAACGAGGTCGACTGGACGATGCGTGATTCCGGCACAGCCCCCTCGCCGGTCCGCCTCTGGTGGTGCCGGCTCGACGATCAGGACGCGCTGCGCTCGGTCGAGATCAGCGGCCTCTCGCACGGCACCGAGTCAAACCCGCCCGCCTGGGACCCAGAACGCGGGGTGGTGGTCGCCTACGACGCCGGGAACGCGGTGGTAAGGGCCTGGAAGCTGGAGGGCGACGAGCTTCGGCCGCTCTGGCGCAAGGATGACTTCGCCCACGCGGGCCACCTGATCGTCTTCCCCGACACCCGCGAGCTGGTCGTCCAGGACTTCCGTGATCTGCCGGTCTTCCGCCGTCCCCGCCTGCGCCGCCTGATCCGGCGCAGCGTCCAGTCGCTCGGCCGCTACTCGCTGGTCAGGCGCTACCCGGTGATCGGCCAGGACAGCCTGGTCGTACTCGATCTCGATAGTGGAAGGGAAAAGGGCCGGGTGGTGGTTCCCTCGCCCAGCCAGTCCTTCCTGTTCCCAGCCCCGGGATTCGAGCGGGACCTCTACTACCTCTCGATGACCTCGATGGCCCGCATCACCGTTGAAGGCGAGGGCAGAAGCCTCCCGTGATGGAGGTTTCTGCCCCGCCTTATCCCTCCCTACCGCTTGTTGGCCTTGTGCTTCCGGGCCTTCTTGGCGGGCTTGAAGAAGTTCTTCGGCCACTTGAATCTCTGGTACGTGCCGCCGAGGGAGTCACGCATGATCGTGGCGATGCCCGGGGCCCTCAGCCGCAGCTGCTTCTTCAGCTTGATCGTCCGGTACTTCCAGCCCTCGGGCAGGGCCATCTGGGGATTGCTGCCCAGCGAGTCGAGGTTCCTGGCCCGCAGCGAGTTGTCGACGTTGGTCGTGTAGGCCTGCAGCGCGTACTTCCGGCCGTTCGGAGCGACCAGCCAGTGGACCTTGTGGCCCTTGTTGTAGACCCAGGTGGTAGTCCGCGCGATTTTCATCTCGCTGTAATCGGGCGGGCTGAGGCTGGGAACCTTCAGCACCGCGACCTGGCGCATCTCGAGGCCGCCGATGATCAGCGGCTGGTCGGCCTTGCCGCCGGCGATCGCGTCGATCAGCCAGCGTCGCGGCCCGTTCGGCACGGCGAGCAGTGAGCCGGTCTCGGCCGCGACCGCGTCATAGTCGACCGCTTCCCACTTGTCGCGGGGGCAGTTGTTCAGGCCGACCGTGTTGTAGATCGCGAGCGTAAAGTCCGGCGGGGTGGGGCGGCTCACCGCGAAAATCTCGCAGTAACGCTTGTTGTAGAGCCCTTTGAGCGTCTTGGCGGAAGCCCCCTGCGGCACCAGCGCGACCACGACGATCGCGGCCACCATCAAAGCTATGAGTCGCTTCACTCTCGTTTCCTTCCCTGGGGTGCCCGTCAATGGTAGCTGACGCGCATCAACTTATGGGGATTTGCATCTCGCCGAATAATGTGTAACTCTTTAGTTACGAATAAACGAGCGAGTGGAGGATGTCGTGAGTGAAGTGAAAGAACAGATGATCGAGAAGACGGTCGAGATCGCCGCCCCGATCGACCGGGTCTGGAAGTTGATGACCGACGCATCCGAGCTGCCCCGCTGGTGGTTCTCCATGGAGTCGGCCGAGGTCGACCTGGTCCCGGGCGGCGCGATCCGCCTGAACTGGATCAAGGACGAGCACGGCGAGAGCGCCGGCCGGGTCGTGAAGGTCGAGGAGCCTCATTACTTTTCCTGGTACTGGGCCTCCAACAACGAGGGCCGGCCACCGTCGCCGGGGGATCAGACCCTGGTCGAGTTCCGACTCGAGGAACTCGGTGAGATCACCCGGGTGACCGTAAACGAGTCCGGCTTCGAGAGGCTGGACGCACCGCCGGAGGAGCGGATGACCTCGCTGGAGGGGAACACCCAGGGCTGGACCGAAGTCCTTCAGCACCTCCAGGACGTCTTTGCCGGATGACCGCGCCGGCTCTCGAAGAGCAGAGCCGGGTCTTTGCCGCGCTCGGTGACCCGACCCGGCTCGGAGTCCTCAGTCTGGTCGGCGAGACCGATGGCCCCACGGCCACGGTCCTCGCCGGCCAGGTCGGGGTCAGCCGGCCGGCTGTGATCAAGCACCTCAAGGTGCTCGAGGGGGCCGGCCTGGTCAGTCGGACCAAGGAGGGCCGCGACGTCCGGTTCCGGGTCGAGGCCACCACCATGGAAGCGACCGCCGAGTGGCTCGAGAAGCGCGCCGCCGCCTGGGCCAACCAGCTCGCCGCCCTGAAGCACCTGGCCGAACGACCGCACCTAGGTTGAAGTTATCCGCATATATGGCGGCTAACTTCAACCCAGGTTCCGGGGAGTAGGTTGGGATCATGTCGATCGAACCGACCCGAATTGATGCGAATCTGGCCGCGTACGTCCGCGAGCACGCGGGCGGACGCGACGAGGCCCTGCGGCTCGTGGAGGATGAGACCGCGGCGATGGGTGACCTGCAGTCCATGCAGACCGCGCCCGAGCAGGCGGCCTTCCTCGAGCTGCTGGTCAAGCTCGGCCCCGGCAGACGGGCGATCGAGGTCGGCACCTTCACCGGCTACGGAGCGATCCGGATCGCCCGCGGCCTCTCGCCCGAGGGCAGGCTGATTTGTTGCGAGCTGGACCCGGAGCGGGCCGAGATCGCCCGGCGCAACCTGGACCGGGCCGGGGTCGGCGAGAAGGTCGAGATCCGGGTCGGCCCGGCGATCGGGACGATCCGCGCCCTGTCCGACGAGCCGGCCTTCGATTTCGCCTACGTGGATGCGGACAAGACCGGCTACCCGGACTACTACGAGGAGCTGGTCCGGCGGATGAATCCCGGTGGCCTGATCACCTTCGACAACGTCTTCATGGCCGGGCGGATCCTCGACGCCGAGCCCGACGAGGGGACCGCGGCGATGCAGGGCCTGAACGACCTGCTGGTCGACGATGCCCGGGTTGACGCGGTGATGCTCGGCATGGCCGACGGCCTCACCCTGGCCCGGGTCAACTGAGAAATCGGGCCCGACCGAATCAAGGCCCGAAGTGACGCCCGCCGCCTTCAGGGGGAAAGCCACCGAGGTCGCGCCCCTGCCCGGCGAGGAGGATTGCCTGCGGGAGATCCTTGCACGGCCGGTCGCCCGGCCCGCGGGCGAGGTGACCTGGGCGATCGAGGCCGGTCCGTTCGATCCCGCCGACGCTCTGCCCCGCGAGCAGGTCGACCGGCTCTGCGACCCGGCGCCGATGGCGGTCGAGAACGGCTGGACGAAGCTGCCCGACGGCAGCATCCAGGTCGCCTTCCGGACGGCACTGGCGGCGCTGACCCCGGAGATGATCGAGTGGTGGGCGGACTGGCACCCGCTCCGAGACCAGCGCTACCGGGCCTGGCACCCGAACGAGCACTTCGGCAATCGGAACCTGCCCGGGGCGACACCGGGCAAGAAGTCTTACTGGGGAGCGGTGATCTTTTTCGACGAAGACGTCGGTGACGGCCGCACTCAGCAGCCGGTTGGTCAGAGCGGTCGCGGTGCCGGAGGGGATCGGTGAGGCGGTCGCCCGCCACGGAGCCGAGGAGTACGCGCAGCTGAACGAGATCCTGCCCGGTCTGTACCAGCGCTTTGGCACCGGCTGATCGGTCGCCGCCGATTGGTTGCCGGACTCGGCGACGGGTACGCGAAGAGCATGGACCCCTCAGTGGTGATCTCAATCATCGCGATCCTCATCGTCGCCGCGATCGCCTGGCGCGTCTGGGGCTGACCGAGCTCAGCTGCCGGGGAGAGTTTCCGCGGCCAGGCACTTACCCGAGCATGTCTGCGGATTCAAGAGCTGGTGACGCTATCATTGATATCAAGATGGCTCAGCTACTGGTGCGGGGAATCGAAGACGAAGTCGTGAAGCGCCTGAAGGTCAGGGCGGCCGAGAACGGTGTGTCCGCGGAGGAGCAGCACCGACGCATCCTTCGCGCCGCCCTCGAGCCTGAAGGGGAAACGTCCTTCAAGGAGTCGTTGATGGCGATGCCCGATGTTGGCGACGACTCGATCTTCGAGCGGACCAGGCGGTATCCCGAGGACTACCCTCGGGACGCGGACCTGTGAGCTACCTGCTCGACACCAATGTGATCTCGGAGATTCGCAAGGGCGAGCGCGGCAACCGAGCCGTGGCCCAGTGGTTCGAGGGTGTGGCAGACGGCGACCTCTTCTTGAGCGTCATGGTGATCGCGGAGATCCGCAAAGGAATCGAGATTCTGAGGAGAACCAACGAAGCTGCCGCGCGAGAGATCGAGCACTGGCAGAGGCGGATCTGCCGCCAGTTCGAGCGGCGGATCATTCCCGTGGACCTCGATGTCGCCGAGGAGTGGGCCCGGTTGAGCGTGATCGATCCGCCTCCGGTCGTGGACGGCCTGCTTGCCGCCACGGCGATGGCGAAGGGACTGACCCTCGTCACCCGCAACACGGCTGACATCGAGCGGACCGGGGTCGAGTACCTGGACCCCTTCGTCTAGCACGGGCGTCGTCGCGGCTTCGTATGGTGCGGGCATGAGCGAACCCGTCAGCGAAGCGATTCAGTCAACGCCCGTGGAACTGCCCGAAGGAGTGACGGTCGGGCACTGGACTGACACCGAGCGCTGGACCGGTTGCACCGTGATCCTGGGGCCGGAGGATTCGGTCAGCTCGGGCGAGATCCGGGGCGGCGGGCCCGGCACCCGCGAGTTCGATCTGCTCTCGCCGACCACCTCGACCCCGGGCGCCCACGCGGTGATGCTCTCCGGCGGCAGCGCCTTCGGGCTTGGTGCCGCGAACGGCGTGGTCGAGTGGATGCGAGAGCGCGAACGGGGCTTCCCGACCCCGGTCGGGCCGGTGCCGCTGGTCACCGGCGCGGTCTGCTTCGATCTGCCGATGGGCGAGGTCGCCTGGCCGACCGCCGAGAACGCGTACGCCGCCTGCGAGGCCGCGACCGCCGTGGTCGAACGCGGCTGCGTCGGGGCCGGGACCGGGGCGACGGCGGGCAAGGTGCTGCCCGATGGCGGCTGGACCAAGACCGGCCTGGGCGCTGCGACCCTCAAGGTCGGTGAGGCCACGATGACCGCGATCGCGGTGGCCAACCCCTACGGCGAGGTGATCGACAGCGACGGGACCATCCTCGCCGGTTACTGGCAGGGCCGCGCCTTCCGGCCAACGGTCGACGTGATGCTCGATCAACCGACTGGAGCGCCGCTCGGGGAGAACACCACCCTTTGCTGCCTGGTCACCGACGCGAAGCTGAGCAAGGCCGAGGCTCACAACGTCGCCCGCGCCGCCGCGCCCGGTTTCGCCCGCGCCCTCCGTCCGGCCGCGACCGCGGTCGACGGTGACCTCACGATCTGCCTCGCCACGGGCAAGGTCGAGTCGGACCCGTTCCTGCTCACGATCTTCGCGGCCGAAGTCGTCGCCGAGGCGATCCGTGACGCGGCCCGCTCGGCGACCGACGCGGGCGACGTGCCGAGCGGCGCGACTCGGCTGGCTTCGCAGCCCTATCGGGATAGGCCCTAAGCGGGGGAGAGTTTTGGCCGCCGGCCCCTTAGAGGGGCATGGCGAAGAAAACTGAAGAAGCCGACGAGCAGATGGACCACGAGCCGAGCGAGGCGGAACTGGCGGCCTGCGCGGTGGTCGTGGAGCTCCTGCGGTCCGGGCGTGCTCTCACCTATGTGGGCGACATCCTGGCCGAACGGGTGGACGAGGTCGATTTCCCCGGCGAGCCGGAAGAGGCGGTGGTGATGCGGCGCTTCTGCCAGCTGGTCGTCCCCGAGCTGGCCGGCGAGGTTCCCACTCCGACGCTCTGGAAGACGGCCGAGCTGATCGAGGACATCCGCGACCTGATCGTCACCGACTTCCAGCTCGAGATCGACGGCGACCAGCGTCGGAACTAGCTCCGGGAGCCTGGCGCCACTCTGGAAGGGATTCTCAACATCCCCTGCGAGTCAGATCGAGCGCGAGCTTCCTTGCTTTGGACGGCAGGCCCACTTCGACCTGATCGGCGGTGCCCTTCCACTTGCCGGTCGCGAGCTTGCGGCCATTCAGCTTGACGCAGCGGGCCTTGAAGGGACGCTTCAGGGTTCCGGTGGCGATCTTCACGGTCCACCGGTGGGCGCTCAGGTCGCTGACCTTGAGCTTGAGGCTGCCTCTGCTTTCGGTCGAGGTGACCCAGCCGGAGCCCTCGAATCGTCGCTGCGAGCTGCCGCGCGGGAAGGCGAAGAGAGTGCGGTCACCGCGATCCTCGAGGCGGACGTTGTCGCCGGCGCCGAACGGGCTGAGGGTGGCGACGTCAGGGTCGAGCGTGACCAGCATCGCGCCGGCCCGGATCAGCAGCGGGATCTGGTCCAGAGGGGCGGCGAGCTTGCGCCGGCCGTTGCCGTTCCTGAGCGACGCCGGGCCCGGGGTGAAGACGCCGCTGGTTTCGTCGTAGCTGAAGGTCCGCCAGAAATCGACCCACTTGCCCTTCGGCAGGTAGACCTTGCGTGTGGTCTGGCCGGGCTGGATCACCGGGGCGACCAGCAGATCGTCTCCCAGCATGTACTGGTCCTCGAGCGCACCGGCGCGGCGGTCGCCCGGATAGGCCAAAGCCATAGCCCGCATCATCGGCAGGCCGGACTCCCGGTACTCGGTTGCGGCACCGCTTACGTACGGGTATAGCTGGGTGCGCAGCTTCGAGTAGCGGCGCCAGTTGCCGATCTGGTCCGGATCGAGGATCTGCGGCCGGTAGCGATCGTCGATCTGGTAGCCGTCGGCCTGGTTTCTCATCACGCCGGAGAAGGCGCCGAACTGGACCCAGCGGGTGAGCAGCTCGGGGCTCAGCGGGTCGCTGCGGATCGAGAAGTAGCCGCCGATGTCAGAGCCCCAGACCCCGACCCCGGAGAGGCCCATGGTCAGCCCGTTCTGGATCGCCGAGCGCAGCCCGTCGAAGCCCCACTCGGTGTTCGGGTCACCGCCCCAGACCACCGGTGAGCAGGCCGCGCTGCCGGTGAAGCCGGAGCGGGTGTAGCGCAGCACCGGCCGCGCGTGGGACTTGGTTTGCCGGTAGGCGGCGCAGTGGTACTGCTGCGGGTAGCGGTTGTGTTCGACCATGCCGGGGGTGCCGTCATGGGAGAGCGCGTCGGGCGGGGTGTACTCGCCGAAGTCCTCCATCCAGCCGTCGTAGCCGTGGCTGAGCGCTTCGCGGAGCAGGCCGCCGTAGGTGTTAGCGGCGGCCGGGTTGGTGAAGTCGAACTGGCCGACCTCGTAGGTCAGGTAGTCGTAGACGTACGGGTTGCCGGCCCGGTCACGGGTCAGCTCGCCGGCGGCGCCGAGCG
Source organism: Solirubrobacterales bacterium (assembly GCA_044464425.1). Lineage (GTDB taxonomy): Bacteria > Actinomycetota > Thermoleophilia > Solirubrobacterales > 70-9 > 67-14. The sequence continues at coordinate 40,049 of JBIQLL010000016.1, forward strand.
GCCCGAAGCTCTCGAGGCTGGTGCAGATCATCGGGTTGAAGTAGGTGGTGACCGCCATCCCGTTGCGGTGGAAGAGGTTGGCGCGATCGATCTGCTCCTGCTCGTGGCCGGCCTGATGGGCGCAGGGCAGGTAGTGGACGTATGTCTGGCCGACCGAGGTCGGGATGTCGTTGTCGCGCAGAGTTGCGATGGTCTCGGCGTCGCCGCCCTTGCTCTGGACCCAGGGGCCGAAGAAGAACGGGGCGGGGGAGGGCTGGCGGCCGAGCGCACCGCTCAGGCGGCGCAGCGTGTCGGCCGGCTTCGGGCCAGGGAAGAAGCGGAGCGAGATCGAACGTGGCGAAGGCGCGTCTTCGGGCTGGCCGACGAGGCCGTCCACGCCGCGGGTCAGCTCGACCCGCCAGGCGTCCTTGCGGTCGGTCCCGAGGTGGAAGTAGCTCGGCTCCGAGTTCTCGACCAGCACCCCGTAGCCGGAGGTGGAGAGCAGCCAGGGCATCGGGAAGTAGGTCGCGTCCTCGCGGTCGCGCAGGCTCCACTCGGGCACGAAGTGCTTGATCAGGCTGTACTCGTTCGATTCGTAGGGTCCTTCGCCGGTCCAGGTCTCGACCACCTTGCCGCGCTGATCGACCGCGTTCGAACGCTCGCCGAAGCCGAGGTAGCGCTCGGTCTTCGGCGCCCGGAAGGACATCCCGATCGAGTCGATCCCCTCGATCGAGCCGATGATCGAAGCGGTCAGACGCACCGATCCGTGGCTGGCCGGGGCGATGGTCACCTTGAGGTCCCGCCTGCGGTCGGTGGTGGCCAGACGCAGGACACGGGCCCGGCCCTGCCTGCGACTCTTCTTGACCCGGGTCGCGTGCTTCCAGCTGCCGTTCACCTCGAAGCCGAGTCGCCCCACCGGACCGCCACCCTTGCCGGCGCGTTCCTTCAGGATCGGCTTCTTCCGCTTGTCCCGCAGCGCGAAGGACCACTGCTTGGTCCCGATCACGGCCCTGGCCGGTCCGCTCGAAACGGTGCCGTGCTTGCCGGCGGCGGTCGCCGGATCTGCGTTTCCGGCGAACAGGATCAACCCGATGGCGAAGAGTGGCAAGACGGCCGCAAACGGCCAGGAGAGTCTCGCTGAGAAACCCCGCATGGCTACCGCCGGGCGCGCTTCTTGTTCGGCTTGCGCACGAACTTGTCCTGGTAGAGGCCCTTGCCCTGGAAGCTGTATGGCTCGTGGCCGTAAACCTTGTAAGCGCCCATGTAGAGCAGGATCCCGACCCAGACGTGGGGCATGTCCTGGACCGGGGCGGCGAACCCGTCCTCGAAGCGCTGCCACGCCTCGCCGATCAGCCCGGTCGGGGTGGTCTGCTCGGCGGCGATGTACTCGATGTGGCGCTCCATCGCTCGTGACTGGCGGGCGGTGGGGTTCTTCCACTGGAAGGCGAGGCCGAGGATTCCCTTCGTTTCGTAGGAGCCCTTCGCCCCGGCGAGCGACTGCGCCACGCCCTGGTTCACCCGGCGGGCCATCAGCTTCATCGCCGGGTCGTTTCTCGTCTTGATCACGGTTGGCCAGAGCAGCCAGCCCTGACGCTGCGTCGAGGCGGTCTGGTCGGAGTCGGCCCGGTTCTTGTAGGTCAGGGTCTCGGGGTCGAACAGTTCCCGTTCGATCGCGCCTCGCAGCTCGGCTAGACGGGCCCGCCATGTGTCGACCCGTGACGAGGTGTCGCCCACCAGGCCGGCGGCCCGGATTGCGGAGCGCAGCGCCAGCAGGGTCGTCTGCGCGCCGTGGATCGACTGGGTCTGGTTGAAGTTGTCGTCCTCGTGGGCGTAGCACTGCAGGCCGTTCTCGGGGTCCTTGCAGGTGGTGAGGAAGTCGGTCGCCAGGACGATCGCGGGATAGACCTCCTCCAGGTAGTCCCGTTTCTCCTTGCCTTTGAGGAACGCTGCGTGACGGTAGAGCGTCCAGACGCCGAAGCCGGTCTCGTCGATCTCCCAGGGGATCGGCAGCCCGTCGATCCCGTCGCCGTACGAACCTTCCGACCAGTTGCCGTGGGGTCGCAGATCGCTCGGGTTCTCGGGGCTGGCCTGGATCCGGGTGTAGAAGCGGTTGTGGCGGGTGACGGCGTCATGGAACCCGTTCCAGTCGAGGGCCTCGTTGAAGAAGGCGCCGTCGCGGATCCAGTCCTCGCCGTAGGGCCCCTGGGTGGCCGAGGAGGCGACGATCGCGCCGGTCTTCGGCACCATCGCGAGCTTCAGTGAGATCAGCGCCCGCTTGGAGACGTTGGTCACCCGGGCGTTGGTCGTGTCCGGCAGCTTGGTCTGACCGAGCCAGTGCCGCCAGCGTTTCGCGTCGGACTTCAGTCCCTTGAGGAAGCCGGTCTTGCGGGTCTTGGCCAGGGTCTTGACCGCCCCGCTCCGGGTCTCGCCGGCGGTGACGATGAATCGGGACCGGGCCCGGCCGGTCCGGTCGAACCGGAGCTTTGCGGAGAGCGCGCCGGCGGTCTGGCCGTGGGCCCTGGTCGATCCACCGAGCTTGTAAGGCGCCGCCTCGAGCTGCTTGTACGGGTCTTCCGGCCCGTTCGGGTCCGCGCCCGGGTCGAACCCGTCGGCGCCGACCTGCCGGGCGGTGTCCTTGCCGTTGAATCCCATCGCGAGGGCCACCGAGGTGGGCTTGCCGGTGGCCTCGTCGGCGCCGTTCCACCAGTTGAGGATTGCGTGTGCCTTCCGGTTGTAGGCGAGGTCCTGGTCGGAGAGCCAGGTCATGCACCAGTCCATCATCGGCACCAGCACCCGGCGCGAGGCGATCGGGTTGAAGTTCGCGTAGGCGACCAGCTCGGCGCTCTTGACCGGTGAACCGTTACTGCGCCTGATGACGAACTGGCGCTGGAAACTCTCGCCGGCGACCAGGTCGAAGGCGGTGACCTTGAGGCCGAGCTCACCCGGTGAGCGGTAGACGGTGACCGGCACCGCGGTGTCCGGAGAGTTGTAGCGCTGGTTGTGCTTCCAGTCGCGCAGCCAGGTGAAGCCGACCCCGTCCGGGGTCCGGTAGCGGATACCCGCGAAGACGCCCTCGTTCGGCTGGAGATTGGTCACCTTGCCGTACTTGTCCCGCGAGACCGCCTGGTACTTGACCTGGTTGTAGTAGCTCGGATTCGGCCACTTGAACCCGGTGACGGTGCCGGCTTCGTTGGCGTTGACGGTCACCTGCCGCCGTGTGTCTCCGGCCTGAACGGAGATGTCGGTCGGACCGTAGTTCTCGTAGCCGGCATCCGGGTGCAGGCATTGGGAAATCGATTGGCCGGGGGCCGGTTCGCGGTCAGCCCCGGAAGCCGCCGTGACGAAACCGAACGCACCCAGGCAAAGGCCCAGGCCCACGAACAAACTTCTCCAGATCAATCTCCAACTCCCTGCGATTCGCCCTGCACTTACAGTGCGCGGACGCTATCAGCCGCTCTCGTCTCGTCGCGCTCAGTTGTGGTGGCCGCTCGGCAGGAGCGTCTCGATCCTGCGCCGGACCGCCTTGGCCGAACAATGGAACCGGTCGCAGAGCATCGCCTCGTCTCCGTCCCGGCGCGTGTACTCGTCCCGCATCAAGTGGGCCGGCATGAGCAACGCGGCGGCGAAGGCGTTGGCCTCCTCCTCGGTAACCGGCACGTCCTCCGCTGGCTGGCCGGACTCCCGCGTGTCGACGGAAGCGGTGCGGCAGAAAAGCGAGTGGTGTCCGGTCCGGTGGAGCTCCCAGTGACCGAGCTCGTGGCCGATGGTGAATCGTCGCCGGCCGGGCCACTGGACGGCCTCGGCGCTGTTCACCCAGATCTCCCCCGGGCCGGTGAGCAGCAAGCCGGAGAGCGTTCCCTCGGTGGCCGGGGCGCCGGGCGCCGCGCTGAGATCGTCGACCAGCCGAACCCTGAGCCCGTAGACGGAATCGACGATGTCCTCGATCGGCACGGGCAGGGTCTCGCCGTCCCAGACGTAACCGGGGACGCTCGCGAGCACGGCAGCCGCCCGGGTCTCGATGCGCCCGGTGTCCGGTTCTTCCCGCGGCGTGTCGATGGTCAAGCACCTCCGGTGAACAGCCTGGCCACAGCCTCCCGGTCCGGGTCCGATCCTGGCGACCTGCTTGGACCGGTCTCGGCTTGGTCGGTCGCGTGGTCGATCGCCCCGGGTGCCTCATCGGCCTGGGTCGCCTGCCGGGCGAAGACGATTCCCTGGGTAGCCCGGCCACCGCCGATCAGCTCGCCCGAGCGGCGGAGGGTGTTCCGGCCGGACCCGAGGATCTGACCGAGTGCGTCCAGCACCTGATCGCTCACGCCGTCCGACTCGAGCGTCCCGTACTCCATGCGGTGGTAGTACTCGTCGACGGCCTCGCGTTGCCCGGGAAAACCGAGTCGTTCAGCGAGGCGGTCGACCAGCTCCGAGCGTTTGATCCGGGCCCGTTCGCGCAGGCCCGGCAGGACCACGGGCCAAGTGCCGGAGACCCCGTTGATCGCCCGGCCGATCGACTCGGCTGCGCGCGCGGCTGGCGAGCCCTGGAAGGCTTGCGGGTCCCACTCCTGCCCGGGGGCCGCCGCCAGATAGGCGTCGATCATCTCGCCGAGCCGCTCGCGGTCGTCGCCCTCGAGCCGTTTCAGGTAGGGGCGCGGGTCGCCTTCGCCCTGACGCTCGACCAGCACGTACTCCGCGAAGATCTCCTCGACCGAGCTCATCTTTCACTCTCCTCCAGCACGCGGCCGATCCTGTCGCGGAATCTTTTCGAGATCTGGTGCACGTTGGTGTCGGTCATCGGCTTGCCGTCGGGTATCGCCTCGTTCACTTTCGCGGCAACCTGCTTCGCGTCGAGCCCGGTCAGGCTGAGCCGCACGACCAGGGCGTGCGCCTCCGAGAGGTCGTCGATCGCTTCGGTGACGATCTCGGCCAGGGCCAGCGCGCCAGTGAAGTCCTCGCCGCTGTCGAGCTCCGGGCCGAGGTACTCGTCGGTATCGCCGGCGACCGGCAGGGGAACGTGATTCTCGGCGCGGCGCCGTTCGTAGAAATCGGCGATGCGGCGCTTGGTGATGGTGTTGATCAGGTTCACGGCCTCGCCGACGTGCCGACCGTCGAACCGCGCCGCCATCACGTCGGTCATGACCCGCATGGCGAGGTCCTCGACGTCCTCGTCCGCGTCGACCTTGATCCGGATGCGGTTGACGACCTGGTCGTAGCGGCGAAAGACGAAGATGCCGAGCGCGGCGCGCATCTGGTCCTGGTCGCCCGCGTCGCGGGCCGCGCTGATGTGGTCGATGATGGCATCGTCGTCGAGCGATGCGAGTTCGTTCTCGCTCTGGGGATCGAAGTCCAATTCGTTCCTAACCGTGAAGTCGGGCCAACCTCTCCCGGGCTGACAGTGCGCCGGGATTCTACCGCCGGAGGTTCCAGGCCCTCTGCGATCTTGGAGCCCGCTATCCTCGCGGGTCGGCTCAGGCCGGGATCGTGACCGGCCTGACCACCAGTGAGTCGATCCCTTCGAAGTCACGCGGGTTGGCGGTGAAGAGCGGGAGGCCTCTGGAGATCGCCGTCGCCGCGATCATCGCGTCGAGCAAACGGGCCGTTGACTTTCGTCCTGTCTTGCGAAGATTCGCGGACACTGCCCCGAATGCTCGCGCGGCCTGGTCGTCAAACGGAATCGGATCGAAGTCAGCTTCTGCTTGGAGTAGACGTGCTTGGCGAAGGAGGCGCTCGGGTTCACTCTTGGCGACTAGCGGGCCAACAGCGAGTTCGGCGAGGGTGACGGTCGAGATGAACGGAGCGCGAGGAAGGGTGGATGGCGGGGTCTTTCCCAGCAGGATCACCACCGAGGTATCGAGCAGCCCCTTCTCTTCGGTCATCGGACATTCCAGAGATCCGTATCGAGAATCTCGTCGATGTCACGGCGAAGCGATTCCGGATCCATCGCGGGGAGGTTCCGCCACCTGGCGCTCAGCGCCTCGGCGCTAAGCCCCTTGCGCACGGGCCTGAGCTCGGCTACGTCTTCGCCATCCCGGGTGATGATGATCTCCTCGCCGCGCTGAACGCGATCAAGCACCTTCCCGCCCTGGTTCCTGAGTTCCCGAACGCTTACCCGTGCCATGGGCCGAGTGTATCACCGGTGAGACAGGTCGAATTCGTCCGTGGCTGGCGTAGAACTCGGCCGGGAATCGAGGCCCCAACCCGAACCGGGGAAGTCCGTCTTTCCGGCTTGGTTTCCCTCGTCCCGATTTCGGAAGGACGATGTCGGTGTGCTCGCAAACGATCTCGAAGATCGTCTCGGCAATCGCGGGAGCGTGTTCGTATCCCTCGGCGAATAGAAGAGCCAAGCCGATTCCGCTCCGCTTCGGCAGGGTGACGACCTGTCCCCACTCCAGGTTCGAGCCGAGGCGGTCGAACAGAGCCTTGCCGATCGCTCTGGCTTTTCCTTCCAGCCAGGCTTCGTCAACCTTGGGGAAGTCGGTGAATTCCACGCAGAACGTTCGCGTCATTATGTCGTCGTTCATTGCTTCATCTCCCCGTTTCGGAGATGATCGAACTCAGGCTGCGAGTTCTCGATCGCCGGGCAGGCTGTCACCGGCGACTTCGCGGATGATCGCCAGCAGCGTCTCCGGGACCGATGCGTCGATCGTGCCGTTCGGGTCGACCTGAAAGAACACCCGGAAGCCGTCGATCTCCGGATGTGCCGCCACCGAGTGCCAGAGGAACGCTCCGGCCAGTCGTTCGTCCATGGCCTCCTCGATCAACTTCGCCTTCTCGATCAGCCAGGGCATGTCAGCCCCGGGAAACTCAGCGAACTCAAGGCAGACCTTCTGCACTTCGTCCTGCTCAGCCATCGTTTTCCTTTCGTTGCCGGATCAGATCGGCGGCCGAATCAACGTCGACCGTCCAGACCAATAAGGCCACAGCCAGAAGAACTCTCCCCCTTGATGTCTCCTCGACCCGGGGCGAGTTTTGTCGGCCGAACACTTGGAGGATTGTGGCGAGCACAGTCAAAGGACCGAAAAACGTAGCACCGAGTGCTACGCTGCGGGTATGGCTCGTACGGTGTCGATCCGGGAACTGCGCAACTCGACCAGTCGGGTGATCGAAGACGTCGAAAACGGCGTGCCTCTCACCTTGACCGTGAACAGACGGCCCGTGGCGGACATCGTCCCCCACCAGCTGACCCGGAGTCCGTGGGTGTCTTCGGATGAACTCCGCCGGATCGTTTCCGAATCACCGGCTGATTCCGGTTTGCTGGACGACATCGCCGCGGTCCGTAACGCCCTCATCGAGGAGGAATGACCCGGGCGGTCGCCGACACCTCGATCTTTGTCGCCCAAGAGTCCGGTCGTGGGCTCGGGTCGCTTCCGGATGAGATCGCCGTGTCCGTCGTAACGGCAGCCGAACTCGAACTTGGAGTGCTTCGCGCCCAGGAGGCGACAACACGAGCCCTGAGACTCGCGACGCTCTCGCGGGTTCAATCGACCTACTCGTTGCTGCCTATCGATCCGGAAACGGCAAGTTGCTTTGCCCGCCTTGCCGATGCCGCACTCGCCGAGGGACGGAAGCTGCGTCGCCACGACGCTTGGATTGCAGCCACCGCGCTCAGGCACCATGCCGCCGTCGTAACCCAGGACAAGGATTTCTCGAAGTTCGAAACGGTCGAAGTGATCCTGATCTGACCGGACCGCAGTTGAGCCGCTCGAGCCTGGCCTACTCCGGTTCGTCCGGAGTGACCCCCTGACGGTAGTCCGCGAGTTCGGCGTCCAGGGCTTTGACCTGCTTCTGCCCAGAGGCAGCCACCCCAGGCGGCGTCTACTCGGGCTGGTCGGGTGTCACCCGCAAGATCGGCCGGCGGCAGCCCGGGCAGCTCACGTCCATGTATCCACCTCGATCGGCGATGCGAGCGTCGGTGGCGTCGCCATCCCAGCCGCAGACGCTGCACCTGAGATCCACGATGCGCTCTATGGCTGCCTGAAGTTCTTTCGTCGTCCGCTCGCGTTCGTCCGGTTCGTCGGTCCGGTCCACCACGTCGATGTAGTTCTCGAGACCACAGGCCGGCCGTCGGTAGTCCCGGAGCTCTTCATTCAGTGATTTCACCTTGCGTTCGGCCCAGAGGTAGTCACCGAGCAGGCAGGGCCGAGCCGATCCGGTCGGCCGCACCTCAGCCAGCCGCGAGCCGTACTTCTCCCGCAGGGTCCAGAGAACCGTCTCGAACCGGTGGATCCCTTCCCAGTAGGCGTACTCCCGAAAGATCTCGCGGCCCTCATGGCGTAGCACTGTCCAGTTCGCGTCTTCGCGGTTTTCCCTCTCCTCGAAGTCCCACTCGATGACGATGTCCTCGCCCTCGAGGTCGGGCAGCTCCTCTGGTTCCTTCAACTCCGAGGCGGTCGCGGCGGCCAGGAATCGCTCCCGTGACTCGACCTGGGCCATGTTCCCGATGGCTTCCTCGTTGCCGGCCGCCGCGGCCGCCCGGGTTTCCTCATGGGTTGGGTAGGCGACGACCAGCAGCATCCTGTCGCAGTCAGGACAGGTCACATCGAGAACTTCACGGAAGATCTCCTCGAAGTCGCGGCACCTCCCGGACCACCCGCACCCACACTCGATGATCCGATCCCGGTCGTAGTCGTACCAACGCAGGTGCTTCGCAGCCATTTCCGTTCTCCTCCCTTTCTTTGTCCAAGAGGAGAGTCGTTCGGCGCCACGCAATCTGACCGGAGGCGGGGGAGAGTTCTGCGTTGCAAGTTCTTAACCCAGCATGCGCACTCGAGCGATGCTAGCTTTGTATTGCAATGTCAGACAAAGCAAGAACCTTCTCTGCTCGCTGGCGCGCCGATGTGCTCGACCGGCTGGAACGCCGCAGCAGGCAACTCGACAACAGTCGGTCTCGGCTCGCGGAGCGATACGTGGATGAGGGTTTGAAGATGGATGAGCATCCGGGGATCGTCTTCCGCGACGGCCCCACCGGCCGACGCGCCGCGCTGCCATCGGGGCCTGACATCTGGCAGGTAATTCAGCTTCTCGATTCAAGCCCGAAGCATGGCGATTCGGCGGTGACAGAGACCGCGGAGTTCATGGACCTTTCTGAGGTCCAGGTGAGAACAGCAGTCCGTTACTACGCCTCATTTCCCGAGGACATCGATCAGCGCATAAAGGAAAACACTGAAGGTTCCAAAGCCGCCGAGGTCGTATGGCAACGGGAACAGGAAATACTGGGCTGAGGCTGCTCCTCGACGAGCAGATCAGCGGCAAGGTCGCTGATCGCTTGGCCGAGGCGGGGCATGACGCGATCGCCGTAACCGCAGAACCGATGCTCCGAGGCACGAGCGACGAGGACTTGTTCGAGATCGCCCAGAGCCAAGAGCGAGTTTTCGTGACCTACGACCGCAGTGATTTCGAGGAGATCCTGCGCCATCTCGCCGCATATGGCAAAGAACACCACGGGATCGTGTTCGTTCAACAACATCGGCACCCGAGCCGAGAGATCACCCTGCTGGCGAAAGCCCTCGCCGCCCTGAAACCACCCAAGGGCGGCAACTTCGTGATCTGGCTCTAGCCTCGCCGGCATCACTCCGAGATTCGAGCAGCACGGTGCTGCTCGCAGGGGCCTCGATGCTGACTCGCCTCGGTCTCCGTTTCGATGGCTCCTACCGACCCACTCAGGCCCGAGAAGGCGTGGCCAAGACCCTGTCCTCGGTGTCTGGAACCGTCCGGCCGGCTCGCCTTCCATGCACGCAAAGCCCACCTTCGTCCCCAGGCCGACTCAGTTGGCCTCTTCACCCTCGAAGCATCCATCTCCAGGTCAGCCATCGCAACCAGCATCCCCCTCCAGGGATCAATGGCAATCGCGATTAGTGTCAGCACACAGCCGCTCGAGTAGGTCTACTGGCCTAGCTCCGGCGAGCTTTCGGGCCCACCAAGAGACGAATCCACAGGCGCGTCGTCGCCCATCTGCTTCTCGAAGGATTGCTTGATCAAACCCATCACATAGGGGAGTTGATCCTCGGACGAAAGATGCACCTCGACGTTGCCATTGCCCCAGCGGCCTCTTCCGGTGACATCCTTTGCCATCCCGTCGGGGTCGTTGATCTCTGGAAAGTCCATGTTCAACGAGAGCCTAAGACGAGAAACCTGCGGCACAACATCGACGAAGTTCGTCTCGGCCTTGTACGCAACGTAGAGTTTGAGGAACTCCTCAGTCACAGTGGGGTCAAGGTTCTTGACGAGTGTTCGAAACTGTTCGAACAGAGGCCGCATTGGGCTTGTCTCGCTCAGGTGCTCGTGGTCACTTATTTCGTAGCTGGCTTGTTTGGTGCCTTCAACGGACGCATAGAGAGCCAGCGTCTCTTCGGGAAGAGTGGGGCGAACCCAGACGACTGTGGCCTTCTCCGCGAGCTTTTCTGCCCGCCCCTGGATCGTCTCGCCGTTCCAGTCGTCAAGAACACCAAGACCCTCGTTCAGCTTCAGAGGGCTGTCCTTGAAGCCTCCATCCATGTCGCGCTTCTTGTCGAAAGGCAAGTCGCCGTACTCGGAGTTGTAACCAGTCAGAGTCAGATTCCCCAGCGTGTGCAGCAGCGCCTCTTGGGTTTCTCGCCAATCGGGTCCTAGCGCGATCTTCCATTCTTCTCGCAGATTCTCGTTCTGCGGAAGGATGTGTTCGATCGTGTACTCGTCAACTGGGACCCTTTCCTTACGGCTAAAGTTCTCGAGTCGACGGAGCCAATAAGTCCGACTCCGGAAGTTGTAGAGGTCCCGCACCTTGAGTTCGCGCTTGAATTCTTCGTCGCTCGGAAAACGCCGATACGAGGGCAAGGTCAGGAAGTGCGCCTTGATGCTCTCAAGGTGCGCGTCCTTGTTCAGAGCCCGGCCGAATGTCGCGAAGGTCTTGTTCAGCGAGTTCGTGGGAATTGCGCATACGGCACGTCTGAACACGTAGGACTCGATCAGCCTCAGCGTGGACTCGAAGTCCTCCTTCGTGAGTATCCCGCTCTTGTAGTCGGCGTACAGCTCGAGCAGAAACGGGTAAGCAACGTCAACTTTGAGTTCCCTGAGATCGCGAAAAGCCAGCGCGAGCTCCTTATCGGTCTCCTGATCGAGGGCCATCGCGCAATAGTCGAGTGAGCTCGCGTGAACTTCGGCCACGATTTTGTCAACTCCTTGGGCGGCGATCTCTGGCTTTCGTGAAAGGGCTTTGAACGCCTCGTAGACCTCGTTGACATTGGGAATCTCTCCCGTCTTGACCGTCAGGTAGTGGCGCATGAAACCGTCGAAGTACTTCCCGTAGGCTTCCTGACCGAAGGCCACTTCCATCGGGCGCCAGTGTTCGTCGTACAGCTCAGATTGGTGTTCGGGCTCAAGTCCCATCAGGACGAAGTTTCTGATCAGGTCGGCCTGGCTGAGCTCTCTCCCCGTTGAATTCATGCTCTCGAAAATGAGCTGGGGGTTGTCCTGCTCTCGACTGAGGGATATGTCCACCAACATCAGCTTGGAGATTCCGAGCCAGATCGGTGTGATGTTGCCTTTCAGGGAAGACAGCTTTTCTTCGAAGAACCTGAAGTTGTCTTCGATCCGAGTCGATGCGTTATCCGGCAGATCTTTCTGCCGCAGAATGGCCAAGAGGCTGTCGCGATCGTTTTGGGTGAGCAGGAGTTTGAATCGTTTCTCGCCACTCTCAATCGGATTGAGCAGGTAGTAGCTGCGGATCTTCTCGGCGGAGAATCCCTCCATCGGTTCCTCGTGACCTACGCTTCGTGCGAGCGCTTCCAGCAGGAGAGTCAGCGTGGTCAGGCGCTGCTGGCCGTCGATCACCAGAAGGGGCGAATCCTCAACAACTGCGTAAAGGCTCGTCTCGATGTAGACGATGGAACCGACGAAGTGCGCCGCGACGTCGTCATCGGAACCAACGCGCAGGATGTCGTCCCAGAGCTGTTGGCACTCGCGTTCTGTCCAGCTATAGGTCCTCTGATAGATCGGGATGACGCACTGCGGCATCTTCTTCAGGAACGTAAGGAGTTTCGCTTCAGTAGCCTTCACTGCTTGAGAATATGGGAGGGCGGTTCGTGGTCGCTATGTTCACAACGGCTCAAAAACCTGGCTGGCTTGGTCCTTTATCGGGCGAGCGCCTTTCGCATCCTGTCTAGGACGGCCCTGAGCTCGTCTTCCAACGTGCCCTTTGAATCGAGGGCTTCAGCCTCCTTGAAGGGCCATACTCGCTCCAGTTTTAGTCCGGGACGTGGAAACACCTTCTGGATCTTGGTGTTGAGGATGCGGTCTTCGAATTCCTGACTGTCGCCTTCGGAAGCGATGCCGTCACGAACGAGACCTTCCCAGTAAGCCCCGTAGTCCTCCCGCTTGACGCCACCGGCTTCGTCGATTCTGCTCACCCAGTACTCGACGTATTCGTCGGCTTCGATGGTCGAATCCGTCCAGCAGAGTCCCGACACCATGTGTCCGAAATGGAAGTTGGGCGCAAGGCGCCACCAGTCTCCTTTCGAGAGTTCAAGGATCGCTGACACCTTCTCCGGATTTCCATAAAGCTCGCGGGCCTGAGAGAGTGTGTCTGCCGGGTAGACCGAGAGCGAGATGAGGCCGCCCTCGCTAGTGCCTGGCCAGAATTGGAGGTAGGCACGCGCGGCTACCGTCGGTGCGTCCCCGGAATCAAATTCCGCCGTGGGGCCGTGCTTGTCCATGATGGCTTCGCGTTCTGACGCAGCCTGGAGAAGGGAACGCAACCTGCGATTGATCCGGCCAGAATTCTCGTTACAGAGCGAAAGAATGCGATATGGGCCCAGGTCTTCGAAGTTGTCCTCAACGTAGGTCAGGAAGTCCTGCAGCACGACTTGTTCACCGCCACCGACGAGCTGCTTCTCGAGGAGATTTGTGAACTGTTCGACCAGATCGCGCCACCGCACGACGACAGCTTCCTGACTATCAGCAATCGGAATCCGGTCCCCAGTGTTGACGTTCAACGCCTGGAAGTCGGAGTCGACGACGATCTTGTTTTCGACCACAACCACCGGCTGACCTTCGTAGTCGATGATCGCGTCAAGGACCTGATTTCGATCGGACTCCTTGACGACGCCGGTCGTCTCGGGCCGCTCAGGCGTGAGAAACACCGAGATCAGTTCGACCTCTTCCGCATCAGGGTTTACTGGAATCGTCCTCTTTTGAGTGTCGAACGTAGCGGGAGGGAGCTCACTCAGATCGAGATTGGAATCAACCAACCGAAGCCAAGTGCTGTGGGCCATCGGACAGAGACGAAGGACGATCATCAGTGCGCGAGTCAGCTGATCCTCGTGACCTGCTGGTTTCCTCTCGTACGGCTCGAATGGGCTCAATCGATCGACGCTCATTCGTTATCTTTCTCCCTTTTGGTGGTTTGGTCGGTCTTCTGCCCGTCTCAGGCGTCGGCTTCAGATTCAGCCGCGTGCTGGTGAATCAGTGCCCCGATCCGACTGATCAGGTCCTCACGGTCGGCTGACTCTCGGTAGAAGAAGTCAGCGAGCAATTCATGCGCTTGTTGATTGTCATCGACCGCGGCCAGAATCGCGTGGATTAGGTCTGGGCTTTCGAGGAACTGGCTTTCTGTATTGGCACCGGCCTGCGCCTTCACTTTCGGGTCGGCCAGCACGGTCTTGATCAGCCCGGTCAGGAAGGTTTCCTCCTGGTCGAGTGTGAGCTGCTCGCCGAAGATCTCGTTCAACCGGTCGATGATCTCCCCGAAGGCGACCATCTTCTTGTCTCGCTTCTGGCCGGTACCGACTTCAGTCATTGGTTTCAGGGCTTCGTCACCAGCAAGCTTGATGTCGGTCGTGCCGGTCTCCTTGTGCTCGACCCGGTTCAGTACCAGCTTCGACACGTCAACCTCTTCAGCGACCGACTCCGGTCGGATCTGGCGTTCCAGCAGCATCAGGAATATCGCGAGCTTCTCCAGGTACGGATCCGCAAAGTCGAGGATCTGACTGACGAAGTCGTAGAGCCGCACATATGAGCCGACGTCCTTGCGGAAGAGGTCGAGTCGGTTGATCTGCTCTTTGTTCTCCGTCTCTTTTGCTGCCAAGTACTGGTCCCTGAAACGGGCCTTGGCCGGCGCGATCAAGCCCGCCAGCGCGTTGTTGCCCTTGTGGGCGACCCAGGCGTCGGCCAACGCTTCGACCTCTTCGCGAGTGTAGATCCCGGCCAAGTCGAGCTTGGCGGCGAGATCGTGGACCAGATTCGGGTCGGTCCGCTCTTCGATTTTCGCATCGACGAAGTACGGCTCGAACGCTTTCTGAATGTCGTCTGCCTCGTTGACGAAATCGAGGATCAAGGTCTTCTGTTTGGGGTTCCCGGACGGTGTCACGTAGGTTCGGTTTAGCCGCGAAAGCGTCTGGACCGCGGCCACGCCGGAAAGCCGCTTGTCCACGTACATGGCGGAGAGCAGCGGCTGGTCGAATCCGGTCTGGAACTTGTTCGCCACCACCATAATCTGGAACGCCGGTCCGACGAACGCGCTGCGCAGATCCTGGCCTTTGGTCCCTGGGTTCGCCCTGGCTTCGGTGAGTGGCTCGGGGGAAACCTCGAGGTCTTCGAGCGACCCGGAGAAGGCGACCAGGGCGCCGATCGAGTAGCCCTGCTCCGTCACGTACTTGTCGATCGCATCCTTAAACCGGACGGCGGCTTTGCGCGAGTCCGCGACGACCATCGCTTTAGCGTGGCCGTCGAGCTCGTCGATCACATTCTCACGGAAATGCTCGACGATGAGTTTCGCTTTCTGGCCGATATTGGTCGGGTGCAGCTTGACCCAGCGCAACACTTGCTTGGTCGCGGCCGCTTCGTCGACCACTTCACTCTTCTCGCCGTTCTCGTGCAGCGCGAAGGCGGTCGTGTAAGTCGTGTAACCCCGTAGCACGTCGAGGATGAATCCCTCCTCGATCGCCTGTTTCATCGAGTAGAGGTGGAAGGGTTCAGGCACCCCGTTGGCGTCGTCGCGCCCGAACAGCTCCAGGGTCTTGGGCTTGGGGGTGGCCGTGAAAGCGAAAAAGGAGATGTTCCCGGCAGATGCGCGGGCCGCGGTCTGGACGGCAAGGATCTCGTCTGTGCTGACCTCGACCTCCCCATCCCGGTCGAGCATTTCCTGCTGCTCGGCGGAGAGCATCGATTTCAGCTCCCCGGCCGTCTTGCCAGACTGGGAAGAGTGGGCTTCATCGGCAATCACCGCGAAGCTCTTGCCCTTCAGGGCCTTCGACTCCTGGATCTCCTTCATCGCATAAGGGAAGGTCTGAAGGGTGACGACGATGATCAGCTTGCCTTCGGCCAAGCTTTTTGCGAGGAGCCCGGATTTCGATCTGGTTCCGCTCTTGGCGACTTCGTCTTTGTCGATTGCTGCGACCAGCCCGATGTCCCCGTCAATCTGCTTGATCGCTTCCCGGAGTTGAGCGTCGAGCACGTTCCGGTCGGTGACCACGATCACCGAGTCAAAGATCTTCTTGCTGTCGAAGTCGTGTAGGCGGGCCAGGCGGTGGGCGGTCCAGGCAATCGAGTTGGTCTTGCCCGAACCGGCGGAATGCTGGATCAGGTAACGCTGTCCGGGGCCTTCTATCTTGGCGGCGTCGGTCAATTTGGTCACCGCGTCCCACTGGTGGTAGCGGGGAAACAGCAGCACGGTCGATGTCTTGACCTGGCCGCTGATCGGGTCGCGGCTCTTGGTCACTTCAAGGTGGAGAAAACGGTGCAGGATGTCGAGCAGGGAATCCCTGGTCAGAACTTCTTCCCAGAGGTACGAGGTTGCCGATCCGTTCGGGTTTATCGGGTTGCCGGCCCCTTGATCCCGTCCCTTGTTGAACGGCAAGAACCAAGTTTTTTCGCCGGAAAGGCGAGTAGTCATCCAGACTTCGTCATTGGAGGCCGCGAAGTGGACCAGGGCTCGGTGACCGAAGCTGAGCAGCGGCTCGACGTGCCCGTCGCCGCCTCGGGGCTTGCGATCCGTCTTGTACTGCCGCATCGCGTCGTGGACGGTCTGAGTGAAGTCGGTTTTCAGTTCGATGGTCAGGACCGGAAGTCCATTGACGAAGGCGACCAGATCGATCGAACGCTGGTCCTGGGTCGAGAAGTGAACCTGCCGCATGATCCGGACCCGGTTTGCGTCATACGCGTCCAGCACCGCGTCGTTCAGGCCGGTCTCGGGCCGGAACTGGCACATCGCGAACTTGGCCGACAGGTGACTGAACCCGTTTCGCAAGATATTGAGGGTGCCGCCTCCGGATTCGAGCGGATTATCGAGCGCCTTGACCAGCCGGTCGAGCAGTTGTTCTTTCTGCTGTTCGGTGCGTGGACTATTCGGATCAACGACTTTGGCCAACTCCTCCGGCTGGGTCTCAGCCAGCCAGAGAAAAAGGTCTTCGGGAAACAGCACCCGCTCCCGGTCATAGCCGGAATCGTTCTCCGAGTAGAGCCACCCGCCGGCGGCCATGTACTCACAGATCTCCCGCTCAAACTCAATCTCGTTGTAATCAGCCACCTAGATCCTCCGTGACATCGATCTGACCAGTAACCGCCGCGGTAATCAAAGCCGAACGCCGCTCCTTGGCGAGCTTGATGAATTCTTGCGCCTTGGTGATGACCCGCCTAGAAGCTTCTTCCTTGCGATCGAGCATCTCCACAATTCGGACCTGCTCCGCGAAGTCCGGGACCCAGACAGGTAGTTCCTTCAAGTCGCGTTGACTGATTTTCTGCATCGAAGGGCTCGACCCCTTCGCCATTGCTTCTATCAGGCCACGAACGCCACTGGAGCGGAGAACGTAACTGATGAAGTCGGCCTTTACGTCAGGTCCAAACTTCACCCCGTACGTGAGGTCGCTAAGCAAGAGCTGCGGAAAGCCTTCAGGTGCGACGGCTGCACTTCCGACAAGCTCCTTGCTGCTGCCTCGTGAGACGATGAGTTCCCCTGGCTCGATCGCGTTGATCGATGGGACAGACTCACCTTTGGGAATCCGTTTGTTCTCTTCGGGACGGAACTCCCCGAAATTCATACACCCGGTCTTAAGCACACCCCATTCGTCGATCCCGTTCGCGGCATCAGAATCGCATGAAGGACTGGATCCTTGCCGAATCTTTGTCATGAACCGACCAAGGGGAACCTGACCTGAAGGGTTGGTCGTTGCTTCCGTGATCTCTGCAATACGACGCTCCCGCAGGGTTTCGATGAGCTTTTCCTGCTTCTCGATGAGCGTGTCGATCCGCGCGGTCTCCCGGTCAAGAAAGTCGGCGATTCGAGTTTGTTCCTCCGACCGAGGGAAGCTGACCTTCTCGTTGAGGTAG
Organism: Solirubrobacterales bacterium; assembly: GCA_044464425.1. Taxonomy (GTDB): domain Bacteria; phylum Actinomycetota; class Thermoleophilia; order Solirubrobacterales; family 70-9; genus 67-14. Next base: position 57,317 of record JBIQLL010000016.1, read on the forward strand.
CTATTCAGGTCAAGATTCTGAATCCCGGTCGTTTGCTTCACCGAGCGCGCGGTTACCCGTTGGTCATATAGCGACGAATGTACGTAGAGCCAGTACCTTGAATCCATGCCGTCTTTGACGCGTACCCGTGCGAGGAAATTAGACGGGACCGTTGGGACTTCCAGTTCGCTCGCATAGAGCGTCACGAAACCAACAGGCGACTTGTCTCCACCTCCAGATTTCTCCAGCAACAGGTCACCGGATTCGAGTATCCGCGTCGAGCGGTCCTTCTGGGGCACTGACCTCAAAGTGGGAATCTCTTCGCTAACGCGGAGGTGCCGTCTGTCGAAGTCAGCTACTCGTGCAACCCGAACATCGTCGCTTGACCCATTCGGTTCATCACCCCACAATCCGCTCTGGATGGAATCCACCGAATTCTTCAGGCGGCTCGTCGTCCACGTTGAAGAATCCCTCACCCCTCAACCTCCCGAAGCAAGTCCACGATCTCTTTGGTCAACTGGTCGAGGTCGCGGTCGATCTCTTCCAGCGGCCTTGGTGGTGCGTACTTGTAGAAGTGGCGGGTGAAGGGGACTTCGTAACCGACCTTGGTCTTGGCGTGGTCGATCCAGGCGTCCGGGACCCAGGGAACGACCTCCTTCTCGAAATACTCGGCGATGGTCGTTTCCATCGCCTGCTCCCCGGCCTCACCGAATGGCACGTTCTCGGTGTCCCTGAGTGAGGTGTCCGGTTCCGGGTTGCCCTTCTTGTCCGAGCAGACCTCGGCCGTCTCGTCCCGTTCGGAGAGGCCCTGCCACAGCGCCTTGATCGCCGGTGCGCCGAGCTTCAGGCCCGCTTCCTTCAGCGCCGGCTTCAACTCAGCCAGGAAGTCGTCCCGGTTGATCCAGGTTTTTCCGGCCAGAGGCGCCAGGGCCGCACGCAACTGCTCGTGACCCGCCTTCGCGAGCGACTTTGCTTCGAGCGCCACCTCCACCCGTTCCGGGCTGACTTCGAAGTTCAGCTTCAGCGGCCGTTCGACCGTGATCGTCCAATAGCCGAAGTCTCCGTTGTCGAAGATCTTCGAGTGCTCGCCCTCCTCGAAGGCCTTGTAGATCTCGACGATCTTCTTGCGGTCCTGGTCGGACACCTCCCGGGACTTGTCACCAAGGTTCTTCCTCATCTTCGTGAAGAACGAAGTACCGTCGATCAGCTGAACCTTGCCGACCCGATGCTTCTGCTTCGTGTTGTCCAGGATCCAGACGTAAGTGGCGATTCCCGTGTTGTAGAACATGCTGGTCGGCAGCGCGACGATCGCCTCGACCAGGTCATGCTCCAGTAGGTAACGGCGGATCTCGGACTCCCCAGAGCCGGCCCCACCGTTGAAGAGCGGCGAGCCGTTGAGGACGATCCCGGCCCGGCCGCCGTTCTCGCCACCGGTCGGCGGCTTCATCTTCGAGACTAGATGTTGCAGGAAAAGCATCTGGCCGTCGCTGATCTTCGGCAAGCCGCCGGGAAAACGGCTGGCCTTGCCCAGCTCACGAACTTCGGCCTTTACGTCCTCCGAGGCGGATTTCCAGTCCACCCCGTAGGGGGGGTTGGAAAGGCAGAAATCGAAGGTCTTGCTCGGGAAGAGATCTTCCCTCAAGGTGTCACCGAGCTGAATGTTGCTCACGTCCTGGCCTTTGGCAATCATGTCCGACTTGCAGATCGCGTACGACTGGTCGTTGATCTCCTGGCCGTACAAGCCGAGGTGGGCTCCCTGGTTCAGTTGCTGAAGGTGCTCCTCGGCGATGGTCAGCATGCCGCCGGTTCCCGCGGTCGGGTCATAGACGGTGCGGATCACCCCTTCCTTCGCCAAGCCGTCCGTGTCCTCAGCGAAAAGCAAGTCAACCATCAAGTGGATCGCGTCGCGTGGGGTGAAATGCTCGCCTGCGGTCTCATTCGAGTTCTCAGCGAACTTGCGGATCAGCTCCTCGAAGAGATCACCCATCTCGGCGTTCGGAACGGTGTCCGGGTGAAGATCGACCGCGGCGAACTGGGAGACGACCTCGTACAGACGGCCCTTCTCGTCCATCTTGCCGATCTCCTGCTCAAAAGCGAACCGCTCGAAGACATCAACGTTGTCCGAGAAACGGCTGATGTAGTCGATCAGGTTGGCCCGGAGATTGTCCGGATCGTCAACCAGCTTGCGGAAGTCATAGTTCGAGGTGTTGAAGAAGTTCAGGCCTAGCTGTTGGCGCACCTTCGCCGCCAATCGCCCGGCCGGCACCTTGGCAGCCAGGGCGCGAACTTCTTCCCGGCTGGGCTCCAGAATGCAGTCCAGCCGGCGCAGGATGGTCATCGGCAGGATCACGTTGCCATACTGATGAGGCTTGTAAACACCCCTCAACTGGTCAGCTATCGACCATACGAAGCTACCGAGACTGCTCAAACTGCTCCCTCGTCGGACATCAGAACGAAACGATCGTATTCCCCGCTCAAGTCCACCGCACTCCCGCACATATTCAGGATGCCAAGGGTGCTCTTTCTGTAGTTCCAGGTCAGTGCCGCTGTCGACTATGTCCTGTCTGGGGAACTGGTCCACGAGACGAAGGTCGGACCGACGATCTGTTTCTGACTTTCGGGATCTTCTTCGGTCTGCGTCGGACGTCGGCGGCTAGCGCTCGTAGATGTCGCGGCGATGGCCGAGGGTGACTACGGTGATCAGGAGGATGTCGTCTTCGATCGTGTAGATGATTCGGTAGCTACCGACTCTTACGCGGTAGGCATCGCGGCCTCTTAGCTTCTTGGCGTTGGGCGGGCGGGGGTCCTCGGCCAGGAGGGCGATCGCTCCTTGTATTCGCGGGCGAACCTGCGGGTCGAGTTTTCGCAGCGACTTCATCGTCGCCGGACGAATCTCTATCCGGTAGCGGCTCATTCCCAGCCGAGGTCGGCCTTGGCCTGCTCCCAGGGGATGCTCTCGCCCTCTTCCCTCATTGAGAGGTCGAAGGCGATCTCATCCTCGATCTCGTCGAGGGCATCCATCATTCGCTCGAAGCGGTCGGGGCTGACCACGACGGCGGCATCCTTGCCGTGACGCTGGAGATGAACCGCTTCGCGCTGGGCGAGTTCGATTACCTCGGCCAGGGATTCCCTGGCGCCGCTGATGCTGAAGGTGGCCACTGGCTGATCGTACAGAGTTAGATAGATTTTGTACAGACTTTGTCGTGGCCGGTAGGTTGGCCGTGTGAGGCATTCGGTTGGAGTTCGGGAGCGGGTGGCGGCGGTTGGGTCGCTGGTTCTTGGGGTTCTGGCCGTGGTGCTGGCGATCCAGCTGGCGGTGGATCGGTTTCCAGGTGGGCTCCTGGTGATTGGGTTTTTGGGGGTTTCGGTTGTGGTGGCCGGGCTTGGGGTCATTTCCGGGGGGTTGATGCGGCTTGGGGCCTTCTGTCTGGCGGCGCTGCTCTTCGGGTTCACGTTCGGGGTGCTGGTCGAGAGCGGGTGGAACCTGGCCCAGGCCTGCTTGATAGTTGGCCTGTTCTTGGCTGCCTTCGTGCTGGCGCGGGTGGCTTTTGGCGTTCGGGTGCCGCTGCCGGACGCTTCGGCCCCGGAGCGGCCGGTGCTCTTCTTCAACCCGAAATCCGGGGGCGGGAAGGCGGCGGAACTCGGGTTGGCGGAAGAGGCGGCGGCGCGGGGCTACCGGACCGTCGAGCTGATCCCGGGCTCTGACCTGCGACAGCTCGTCCAGGCCGAAGTTGATGCCGGTGCCGACGGCCTGGCGATGGCCGGCGGGGACGGCTCGCAGGCGGTGGTGGCCGAGATCGCGGCTGAGCATGATCTGCCCTATGCCTGCATCCC